>CAVULJ010000008.1:0-111052 GCA_963742215.1 uncultured Alphaproteobacteria bacterium | reverse complement strand
GCCGATAAGATTGCCGTTGGCGTCTTCGCCCATGATTTCGTAGGTGAAAATGTCCTGGGTGATGATGACGTCGCCTTCCATGCCCATCACTTCGGTGATATGGGTGATTCGGCGGGAACCGTCGCGCAAACGGGTCGCCTGGACGATGACGTCGACCGCGGCACAACATTTCGCGGATGGTGCGCGAAGGGCAGCGCGATAGCCGCCCATGGTGATCATGGCTTCCAGACGCGAAAGCGCCTCGCGCGGCGTAGTTCGCGTGCAGCGTCCCCATCGAGCCGTCGTGGCCCGTGTTCATCGCCTGCAGCAGGTCAAACGCCTCCGGCCCGCGCACCTCGCCGACGATGATCCGTTCGGGCCGCATACGCAGGCAGTTTTGCACCAGGTCGCGCATCGTCACCTGCGCCCGCGCCTTCGAGGTTCGGCGGCCGGGTTTCCAAGCCGCACCACGTGCGGCTGCTGCAACTGCAGTTCGGCTGCGTCTTCGCAGGTAATCATGCGCTCGTCGTCGTCGATATAGTGGGTAAGGCAATTCAAAAGCGTGGTCTTGCCCGAACCCGTACCGCCGGAGATCAGCGACATTGATGCGGCAGCGGCCGATCATTTTGAGGATTTCGGCGCCTGCGGCGAAATCGAGCCGAACCGGACCAGCTGATCGAGAGTGAGCTTGTCCTTCTTGAATTTGCGGATGGTCAGCGCAGCGCCGTCGATCGCCAGCGGCGGCGACGATGGCGTTGACGCGGGAGCCGTCGGGCAAGCGCGCATCGCAGATCGGAGACGATTCGTCGACCCGGCGACCGACCTGGCTGACGATGCGCTGGCAGATGTTCAAGAGCTGCGGTCGTCACGGAAACGCACTCCTGTGAGTTGAATCTTGCCCGCGACTTCGATGTAGACCGTGCCGGTCCGTTGACCATTATATCCGCGATGTCGTCGCGGGCGAGCAACGGTTCGAGCGGACCGTAACCGAGCACGTCGTTGCAGATGTCGTCGAGCAGGTCCTCCTGCTCGGAGATCGACATCACGATATTCTTGATCGCGATGATTTCGTTGACGATGTCGCGGATTTCTTCGCGCGCGAAATTCCAGCGTCGAGCTTGGCCAATTGCGCAAGGTCGATCGCCTCGATCAGCGCACCGAAGATCGTGCCTCTTGGTCTCGTAATAGGATTCCGAGCGGCGCGAATTCGACCGCAGTCGGCACCACCGGCGGCGGTTTGGGCGGGCCACCGACATTCGGCTTGCCGGTCGGCGCTCCGATGATCGGCGCGCCGAGGCCCGCGGAGGGAAACGGCGTAAGCCCGACATCGCTTCGCTTGGCTGTTGGCTGCGGCACCAGTGACGGCGAAGCCGCCGCGGGGCGGCATAGGCGCCGGGAGGCCGGCGGGTGCAGCCGCTCGCGGGCCGCTCCTTGTACTATCGCGCCGGCATTTTCACCGGTGGGACGCTTGCCAAACGCTTTACTCTACTCCGACACTCTTTACGCTTGTCGTCGCAACCGATCGAGCAGTGGCGACAACAAACTGGAACGCTGCTTTTTGGTCTCGTTACGGCCAGCCAATTGATGGGCCAAGCCGCCGGAAAATCTCGGCAGCGCGATGACCCGACGAAATCTCGGCGATCATCTGCCCGTTATTTGCGGCGGCGCCGAATATCTGCGGTTCGAAGGGAATGACCGCGACCGGCTTCTCTTCAAGAGCCTTGGCGAAGTCGGCGGCTTTGATTTCCGGACGCTTCGGCACTCCGACCTGATTGAGACAGTACCGGCGGCAACTGATCGTTGGGCCGCGCCGCTTTCAGAAAATCGTACAAATTTTTGGCGTTGCGAAGGTTCGCAAGATCCGGCGCGGCGACGATGAGGATTTCGTCGGCACCGATCAGCGCCTGCTTGCTCCAGCCGGTCCATTGATGCGGCACATCGAGCACCACGCACGGCACGGTGGCGCGGAGTGAATCGAAGATGGAATCGAAAGCGTCGGCGCCGAAATCATAGACCCGGTCGAGCGTGGCCGGCGCTGCCAGCAAGCTCAGATGGTCGGTGCACTTCGCGAGCAAGCGGTCGACAAAGAGCGGTATCGATACGATCCGGAGAAAACACCGCTTCGGCGATACCTTGCGGCGGGTCCTGATTGAAATCGAGACCGGCGGTGCCGAAGGCAAGGTCGAGATCGGCCACGACCGTGTCGAGTGCAATGTCGTGCGAAATGGAAAACGCGATGTTGTGCGCGATCGTGGATGCGCCGACGCCGCCTTTTGCACCCGCCACGGCGATGATGCGTCCCACCGGCTTGGCATCAGGCGCCGAGAATAGTCCGCACACTGTGCGAACGACCTGCAACGTGTCGACTGGCGCGATCGGATGAGTCGCTGACGCCTCGCTTCACCAACCCGCGGTAAAGCGAGACGTCGTTCATCCGGCCGATCACGATGACCCGCGTGCCGGCATCGCAATAATTCGCAAGCTGATCGAGCCCTTCGAGGATTTCCTCGTCGCCATGCTCGGACTCCAGAATGATGACGTTCGGTGTCGGCGAGCTTTGATAGGCTTCGACCGCGGCCGTCAAGCCGCCCATCTGAATACGCAGATGCGCCTTGGCCATCCGCCGGTCTTCTCCGGCTGCCTGAATCGACGCGGCGGTTTCGACCGTCTCGCAAAACGCCTGAACGGAAACGCGCGGCGCCGGCGCGATGTGATCATCGCCGCCACCGACTTCCGCTCCTGCGTAACCTTCGCTCATGCCTTGCTAGCTTTCATCACGGCCGATGTTACTGACCAAAGTCGCTAATTTTTCCTGCATTGGAATTGGTGTAAGTCGTCGCCGTTGGTTGACCTTCACGGTACTTCTCGACGACCTGGGTCCGCCGCATCGTGTATGCCGGCGTTTCACTACGCGGCTGCACCAGATCCTCGGGATTCTCGACCATGGCGGCCAGATTGTGCTGCTGGGCCAGCAGCCGTAGTTCCAATAATCCTTGTTTTCGTAGTATTCGGCAGTCCACCGTCGGCCCGATATCCTTTGGCCACATTCCGCACGGGCCGGCCTGTGCGGTGACTTTCGGATAGGTGATGCGAACTGTCGCGAAGCTGCGCGGGCCGGCCTGATAAGTACGCACCATGACACTTCCCGGCGGCACACCCGTCGCTGCAAGGATCGACTGGATTTCGTGCAACGCGCCCGCCGACGCCTGCTCGTTGACCGTTGCGGTCGGCAGATCAATCAGCACGCCGCCGGTTGCTTCAGTTTTCCAGGTCTGCCCGAACGCCAGCACCTCGGCGCGCTGCGACGGTGTCAGCGACGCACGGTTGGCGCCGATGAAGAGCTGTAAGGTGTGATCCGCCTCGGTCACCGTAATCGGATGCCGCTGACGATAGTCAAACGGAGCATCCGGCACACCGGCGATCTGCTGCTGATCGGTCTGGCACCCACAAACCAGAAGGCCGTATCCGACAACGATTGCGGCCCGCAACGCCATCGCCGCGTTGCCGCGGCGGGAGTTGATCAGGCTACGAATGGAATTCATCGATCGTCTCCTGGCGCCATCTCAATCGAGAATGAATCCGAGCTTGCCGTTGTAACTGTCCGGCGGCGGCGTTGCCGGCCCGCCGGCGCCGTAGATGCGATTGAGCTTGCCGAGCAGCACCTGCGACGGATCGCTCGGATCGGCGAAACCGTCGTCAGGCCGCGCCAAGTCCTTGGTTCGCCACTGCCCGCACCACATAGGGCGTCACCAGGATCATCAGTTCGCTGCGCTGATTGACGAAGTCGTTGCTCTTGAACAACGGCCCCAGAACGGGGAGCTTCCGCCAATCCGGGTAGACCGTTGATGCTGTGCTTGGTCTGATCCTGGATCATCCCTGCCATGGCCAGCGAACCACCGGACGGAATTTCAACTGTGGTATCCGCGCGACGGGTGCGGATCGACGGGATCACCGCCGTGATGTTCGATGCCGGGCTCCGCGATCGTCAGCGAATTTTCGCTCGAAAGGTCCGACACCTCGGTTACGACCTTCAGGCTGATACGGCCTTCACTGAGCACGACCGGCGTGAAGTTCAGGCTGACGCCGAATTTCTTGAAGTCGATCGACGGCTGACAGGTTGAGGGACCTCCACCCGCCACAGTCGAACAGGAGAAACCGTTGAGCACCGGAAATTCGCCGCCCGCCATGAATGTCGCGGTCTCGCCGGAAATCGCCGTCAAACTCGGCTCGGCAAGCGTATGAATGACGTTGGCCTGCTCCATCGCCTGCAATGTGGCGCTGACAGACTTAATCGAGCCGGTAATGCTTGAACCGCTCAGCGACTGGCCGTACGACGAGAACGGGTTGGTATTATTGAAACTGACGACATTGGAGCCGTAACCGAGTGAGCCGGAAAAATTGATGCCGAGCTGCTTGACCACGTCGCGCTCAACCTCGGCGACGGTGACCTTGAGCATGATCTGATCGCGGCCGCGAACGATGATGTCGTTGACGATCTTGTCGTTTCCGCCGCCAGCTGCGCCGCCGCCGCCTGCTGCACCGCCGGCATCGCCGCCGCTGTCCACAAGCCGCGTGGCGATATCATAGGCTTGCTGTGCTTCGGCCTGATTCGACGACCGTACCGGAAAGTATGATGCCGTCGCCGATACCTTCAACTCGGATATCGGCGTCCGGCAACACTTGCTTCAGCGCAGTGCGAATGCCATTGAGATTGCGCGTCACCGCAAGGTCAAAGCCCGCCAGTTGTCTGCCCTGAGCATCGAAAAAGAAAATATTGGTCTGGCCCTGCTTGATGCCGATGATGTAGGCGCGGCGGGCAGAACGGACGATAGCGTTTGCAATCTTTGGATCCGCGATCAGAACGTCTTTTATGTCGCGCGGGAAATCCACCACCATGGATTTGCTGACACCGAGCGCGATGGAGCGCGTACCAATTTCGGTCGAGCTGATCTGAACCGCCTGCAACGACGGCTCCCCGGATGAGCCATCTCCGGCCACGCTGGCCTGCCACGGGAACAACAATGCCGCGGCCATCACGCCCACAAGCGCAGTTGCGCGGATCGGTGTCGTTATTGTCATTTTTAGATTCCCTCCGTGCATCATCGCGGCGATGACACCGTACTTACGCCGTAACGCACTGTATTGATGGGCGCGGGCTTTTTGTTCGTGCTATCGTCCTCGTCTTCCGGGCTTTCGGATCGAGAATCGATGAGGCTTCGCAGCGTGAGCGACAGCGTGCCTTGCTGCTTTGCCATTTGCAGCGTCTCGGCTTGATCAGGAGTCAATTCGAGCGTCGCGGTTTTGCCGACTACGACTTTCTGTCCGGCCTTTTCCTCGACGGCCTGATCGATCGCCAGCACCCGCACATTGCGCAGGATCAACTCGCTGACGATCTTGTCGATGCCTCCTCCGGCCGTTTGCGCCTTGTCGTGCCGCGTCAGCACGACGTCGACATGATCGTCCGGAAGAATAAAACCGCCAGCGGCAGTTTCCGGCTGACACTTCCATCGAAACCGCGCGCATGCCCTTAGGCAGGATCGCGGCCATAAAACCGGATCCCTTTGCAAAAACGACAGACGGATCGCTGATCGGTTCGCCGCCCGACCAAAATTCACGAACGATCGCGCCAATAAATTGATGAATGGCGTCCGGCCGATCCGTGCGCTTGATGAAGTTCGCATTGGCCGACGCGGCGGGCCACGTTTGCCAATCGACGTCACCTTCGGCGATCACCTGTCCGCGCGACAGATCGTTCTTCGCGACAAGTATATCGACTGTTGCAAGCGGCGGCGGCGGCGGCGCAAGCAGGCGGTGGCGCCTCGTGATGACCGCCCGCAAGCAATGCCGCACCCCCGCAGCAGCGAGGGCGACACCGAGAACGACAAGACGTGCGGCTTTCATTACGCGTCACTTCCCACATGACAACACGGCGGGAGCGGCGCCGTCATCGCGGGATTTGACCAGCTAAACGTCAAGGCATGGTTAATGAGGCGTATCTAAACCGAGTTAATCCAGTGTTGCTTTGGGCTTGCCGCGGCGCAAAAAACTAGCTGCCCAAAGCGGTCATCCACTCGGTTTGCGGATAGACGACAAGCGCTGCGATCGCGAGCGCGATGCCGTAAGGAACGCCGGCATCCTGGCGGTGCAGGCGCTCCGCCCATTCCCGGCCCATCAGCATTTGCGGCATCGGCAGTGTCCGATACTGGATCAGCGCAATTGTCAGCGCCCCGCCGAGCAGTGAAGCATAGATCAGGTAATCGGCGATATGGCCGAGGCCGAGCCAGAGCACGGTAACCGCTGCGAGCTTGGCGTCGCCGCCGCCGATCCAGCCTTGGGTAAAACAGATAAAAGCGACAACCAGCACCGCGGCACCGGCGCCGGCGTGACTGAGCATGTCGTGTGCGCCCATTCCGGTGACCAACGCCAAGCCAAAGAAACCGCCGACCAGGATCAATGATACCCGGTTCGCGATCGTCATCGTAAACAGATCGCTAAAGGCGGCGAACGCCAGCATGACCGGAAATAACGTCAACCTGATCGTTTCTATCAACATGACGTGCGATTTAGGCGTGTCCTGGTTGAGAGCAGGTTTACGACCCATCCAACAGCCAAAAAAAGAAAAGGCTCCGGTCGCAGACCGGAGCCCTCTTGTAGCAGAAGGAAGAACGAAGCTTACTTGAGGGCGCTGGAAACGCTGGTGAACGTGACGTTCAGCTTGCTGCCGAGGCCCTGAACAACGGCGATAATCGCAACCGAGATGCCGGCAGCGATCAGACCGTATTCAATGGCCGTAGCGCCCAACTCGTCCTTCACAAAACGCGCAAAAATGGTCTTCATAGTTGGCTCCTAAGATTAGATCCACGTGGCTGTCTGAGCGTGATCCAACGGCCGCTTATGCGCCGGTCGTTTGGATCGTCGCGAAGCTATCAAGCAGAAATTTCAATGCAGTTAAGCCGATCAAAGAAACACTTGAGTCGAGTGCTGTTCCGATATTTAGTTAATGGCGAGTTTCAGAACACACGGCGAATGAGCCGACACGGAAGCGGCTTATACGGTAATGATCCTCTCAGAACCGTCGGCCATAAAAGTCTCTGACGACACGGTCGCCGCGATCCCGCTCATAGCATCAAAGCATTGCAGCGGCGTAATTCCGGATCGTTCAAATTGTCTCAAATCTCTACTCATTGCCGATATGCGCATTCCGCGGCACCGCAATTGACAACCTTCACGCCCCCTTAATTGGATAGCCGATATCACTGAGTAAGATCATCGTTTGCATGCGAAGCCAATCATGGGTCAGGAACTGTCTCGCCTTTGTTCAGGATGTCAGTCACAGCCTTGATTAAAGGCGTGCCGATCACGATCGCGGTGGCGGCTGTTTTCACGATCCTGACCTGGTTCTGGGCGTGCAATCCCGGACAGGCCTGGTGGCAAAAGCGCGACCTCGTTACCGACCTCTGCTACTGGTTCTTCATTCCGGTTATCACCCGCTTTTTGCGCATCGGCATGCTGATTGTCGGCGCTGCGTTGCTGTTTCGCATCACCACGGCGGACGGCTTGGTGGCGTTCTATGAAAACGGCCATGGGCCCTTGGCGGCACTGCCACTTGTCGCCCAGATGCTGGTATTCCTCGTCGGCGAGGACATCATCCTGTACTGGACCCACCGCCTGTTCCACGGCGAAAAGATGTGGAAGTACCACGCAGTCCACCATTCATCCGAAGAGCTGGAATGGATTTCGGCCGCCCGCTTTCACCCGATTAATCTGTTTCTCGGCACGGTATTCGCCGACGTTGTTCTGCTGGTTGCCGGCATATCGCCAAATGTGTTCGTGGTGCTCGGCCCGCTCACGATCGCGCATTCCGCGTTCGTGCATGCCAATCTCGACTGGACGCTTGGGCCGTTCAAATACGTCATCGCCGGGCCGGTATTTCACCGCTGGCATCACACCGCGGCCGACCGGGGCGGGGAAAAGAACTTCGCGGCAACCTTCCCGATCCTCGACGTCATTTTCGGCACCTTCTACATGCCGGAAGGCGAACTGCCCGATAACTACGGCATCGCCGATCGGACCTTTCCGACGAGCTTTACCGGCCAGCTCGCGCATCCGTTCACGCAATAAACCGCCGTCGCCGTCGACAGCATGATTTCGGCGGTCATCGTTAAGCGAAAATCACCGTCCCGCGGCCGTTTTCCAAATGCCGCGATTTGCACTTCATTCATCAATTTGCAGTCAATTGAGCCGATGTAAGTGCGGCTTCCTTTGTCGTCGAATCCGCGTAGCGTTTCGGAGAGTATCGATGACGGCGTTGTATGTCCGGGGCCTGGCGGCGCTTCGTCCGCTTTACTGGCTCGCGATAATCCTCTCGGTCGCCGCCTTCGTCTCGCGCGCAATGGCGCTGACCGAAGCCGATTTTCGTCGGTTTGACCAGGCGAAGGTCATCAAGATGCCGGATCGCGCGACGACGATTGTCATCGGTAATCCGCTTATTGCCGACGTTGCCATCCAGCCTGGCGGCCTTGCCGTCGTTACCGGCAAATCCTTCGGCGACACCAACTCCTGGTTTTGGACAAAAGCGGCGCGATCCTGAACGAACAAAATTCGAGGTTCGTGGGCCCGTCCGATCCGACCGTCGTCGTCTATCGCGGCATCGATCGTGAAACCTACAGCTGCACACCGCTCTGCCCGCCGCGGCTGACTCGGGTGATGAGCTCAAATACTTCACCGAAACGATCGGTGAGATCACCACCCGGAATACACAGTCCATGGCGGCAGGACTGGGACGCTGGCGGTCGGCAAAATAACGCGGACGTCCCAGGGTTGACGGGCCATTAAAACCAACCCCCGGTTCGCAGCGGTCCCGACAATACATCGCCAACTGCTGACGGGTAATGCTTGACGCCGGCTTCGCGCCGTATCGCGGCGTTTGCTGGGTGAGGTTGGGCATGTCCGATCAAAAGCAATCGGCGCTGTTGCGCCGTTTTATTCGTCACCGTCGAGCAACGACCAGCGTCGAATTCGGGCTTCTCGCGGCGCCGTTCGTGGCATTGTCGTTTGCGACACTGCAGACCGCGATCATCTTTTTCGCGGGCCAGGCCCTTGAAACCGCTGCCGCGACATCGGCGCGCCTGATCCTGACCGGGCAGGCGCAGACCCAAGGCTGGAGCGCGGCACAGTTCAAGCAGCAGGTCTGCGCCAACATTACCGGCCTCTTCAATTGTCAGAACGGCGTTTACATCGACGTCGAGAACTATGCGTCGTTCGCCGACGCCAATCTCAGCTCACCGGTAACGAACGGCAACCTCAATACCTCCGCCATGAATTACAATCCTGGCGGAGCGGGCGATATCGTCGTGGTGCGCCTGTACTACCAGTATCCGGTCTACATGAATTTGCTCGGCTTCAGCCTGAGCGATCTCAATGGCGGCTTCAACCTTCTGGCCGCCACCGCAATCTTCAAAAACGAACCCTACGCATCGTCCTGAGGAGACACGCCATGAAGGGTCTCGCTCGCAAGCTTTCCGGTTGTCTGACACTGTTCGCGAAAGAGCAGCGCGGACTGGCGGCGCTCGAATTCGCCATGCTGTTGCCGATGATGATGACGCTTTATGTCGGCAGCGTCGAGACTCTCGACCGGCGTCGCCATCATCGCAAGGTGACGATTGCCGCGCACACCATCGCGGACCTGTCCAGCCAGTTCACGACGATCGCCGACTCGGACATGACGAACATTCTCAATGCCGCGACCGACATCATCTATCCTTATCCGTCGGCCAATCTTCAAGCGGTCGTATCGGAGCTTTCGATCAACGCGCAGGGTCAAGCTACTGTGGTTTGGAGCGATACGCTCAACGGCACGGCGCGCACGGTGGGATCAACCGTGACCATTCCGAGCAATCTCGCGGTTCCGAATACTTACCTGTTGCTTGGCGAGACGGCTTACAACTACAAGCCGACCTATGGTTATGTAGTGACCGGCACGCTGGCGCTGAGCGACCAGATCTATATGCGGCCGCGCCAGTCAAATTCGGTGACGCGCAACGATTGAAACGCCAATCAGGGCGCTGCGCGGGATTGGCAATGACGTCGTCGACTTGATCTTCTCCATCGCAAAACGCGACGTGACGTTTTTCAACGGCACCGCAGAAATCAGCTTTTTGTAGAACGTGTCATAGCCGGCAATATCGGTGACGACGACGCGCAGCATGTAGTCGACATCGCCGGCCATGCGGTAGAATTCCATCACCTCCGGCATGGCGCCGACCGTCTTGGCAAAGTGGTCGAGCCAGTCCTGGGAATGGTCGCCCGTCTCGATCGAGACAAATACGGTCACGCCGAGCCCGATACGATCCTGATCGACCAGCGCTACGCGCCGCTGGATCACGCCGTCGGCCTCGAGCCGCTGAATACGTTTCCAGCATGGCGTTGACGACAGGCCCACCCGCGAGCCTATTTCCGCAACTGACAGGGCGGCGTCCTCTTGCAAAACGGCAAGGATTTTTCGGTCTATGGCATCCATAGGAATATTCTTCCGTATACATATAGTATCATCGTCTATATAGAGAATAATATTCTAAATCAAGAGGAAGAATGAGCCGGTAACCGGCAGCCGCTCAGTCAAAAAAGCCTCTACTTCGGCCCGCGTCGGCGAGCCGGTAGGCCCGCCCAGCCGGGTGCACTTGATCCCCGCAACAGCCGCGCCGAAACGCATGGCCTCGACCACGTCGCGTCCTTCCGCAACGGCAAGCGCAAAGCCGCCGTGAAACGCGTCGCCGGCGCCGAGCGTATCGACCGCCTTGATCGAGAACACCGGCAACAGGCGAATGACGCCATCCTCAAGATAGACAATATCGTTTGGGCCATTGCTGACGGCGAGAAACGCTTTCGTTTGGCGCGCCATGCGCTGCAGCCCGGCGGCGAGATCGGCTGACGCCGGTCGTGGCGCGCAGACATTCCGAGGAAAAGATCACGTGCGAGGCGATGCGAAACAGCGGATCGTTCTCGACCGTAGGCCGATCGGCGTCGAGCACGACGGGAATATTGCGCTGCCTTGCCGCCTCGCAAATCGGCTGCACAAAATCCGGATAGCGGTTATCCGCGAGTACGGCGTCCACGGCAGCGACAGCGGCAGCGGGATCTGACGGCGTAGCGGCCGCAATGCGCTCATCGCGATAGGTGACGATGGTGCGCTCGCCGCGCGCATTCATGAAAATTGCCGAGAGCGCTGTCGACAGACCCGGAATGCGGCGACAATAGCCGCAGTCGATATTTTCTCGCGCAAGGGCCGCCAAAACCCGATCGCCGTTGGAGTCCTCGCCCGCCGGACCGCCCATCGGGCAGGCGAGCGACACGCGAGCTCCGAGCCGGGCGATCGCAACGGCAGCGTTTGCGGCACAGCCGCCATTAACGACGAAAAATCCCGTTGCCTGAACCTTCCCGTCCGGCGGAGGAAACTCGGTAACGCGAAACACTTCGTCGAGCACGATGATCCCGGCGCAGAGAATCCGGACTGCGGGCTTAACGGAAGACATTGCTTCCATTCTCGACATAATCGCGAATGATATGATGCGCGATCGCGATGGGCGGCGGCGTGGTCAATCCGCCGGGATGACGCTGCGCCAGCATCTGGGCCAGCTCCTCGCGTTCGAACCAGCGCGCGTCCTCGATCTCGCTCCGATCAATCACGATCTTGTCTGATTTTGCTTCGGCATGGCAGCCGATCATCAGCGACATCGGAAACGGCCACGGCTGCGAGGCGAAGTAGTGCACGCGGCCGGCGGCGATGCCGACTTCCTCCAGCACTTCGCGCCGCACCGCTTCCTCGATGGTCTCGCCCGGTTCACAAAATCCGGCCAGGCAAGACCACATGGTGGCGGCGAAGCGGGGCGACCGGCCAAGCACGCAACGTTCGCCGGCAATCACCAGCATGATCACCACCGGATCGGTCCGGGGGAAATGCTCGACATGACAGGACGGACAATCACGCCGCCAGCCGGCCTGGACTGTTCGCGTCGGCGTGCCGCAATTAGGGCAAAAGCGATGCTTCGCGTGCCAACCGATCATCGCCTTGGCTTCAGCGAGCGGGGGCAGGTGCTTGGCATCGACCAGCCCCTGAACGGCAATCGAGCGCAAATCGGTGATTTTGAGATCGTTACGCGATTTGAGCGGCTCGATTGCCGCGGCATCGAGCCCAAAGCCGAAACGCGGCGCTTCATCCATCAGGCCGAGAAAAATCTTTTCACGCGCAGCGCCAAGGCCGTTTGCATCGGCAATAGAGAACAGCGGGTCCGCACCTTCACCCGCGCTGTCTCATCACCACCATTTCGCCGCCGATCACGTAGGCGCCGGCGCGCGAATCTTTTTCAAACTTCGCCAGCAGAGCAGCGTCACTGCGGCGATCGGCAGCGCGATCGATCAGGCTCGCCGTGTAGCCGAGGTGCGGACGCGGGCGAGTTCGGGATGATCGGACACGTCAAATCGGCGCCGCGTTCACTCCGCCGCTCGCCGGGACAGTGCGACATCGGTTGCACAATGGCGAGGCGGAAAGTCATGGTTCGCTCCTGTCGCTTTTTATTGCGTTGGATTGAAGCCGGCGCTGCAAACGAGGTCAAGACAAGCATCCTCCGCCGTTTTCAGGCGGAGGATGTAACAGCTTGCACTTTTCACCGAATGCCCGGTGACGCGGACGTCACTCGTAGAAAGCGCCCGGCACCGTTTCGATGACGTTGCCGGTACCAATATCGACCAGCAACAGATCAGGCCCGTAGCGCACCCACTGCGCACCGGGCGGCGGCGGATCGAGACCAAGTGTCGCCCAATCGGGGTAGTAGTACTGCGGCGCGAGGAAGATCGGCGGCAATACCGCGCCGACGGCCCACGGCCGATACGCCCAGCCCGGCGGATAAATGAAGGGCGAAATACGGATCGGATTGAAGAAGTGCCCGTGGTAGCCGAACTGCGGATGCGGACCGCCCATGCCAGGATGCGGCCTCTCGTCCATGCGGCCCCATCGGCCCCGGATGTGGTCCTACTCATCGGGCCGGGATGCGTACCAGGAACAGGTCCGTGCGGAGCGGGAACGGGCTGGCGGTCCTGGAGGCCGGCCTGCGGGCCTGCCAGGAGGCGGACCCGGCCGTGCCGCGGGACGGCCATGCTCATCATGTTCCTGGGCCATGGCCAAAGTCGGCAACGCCAACGCCAATATAGCGGCAACGGTAATCGCACGTAGCATCCGGCACCTCTCTTCTGTTCGTTTCTTCAATAGATTCGTCGTCAGGTTATCAAACCATCGGCACTGTGTATGCTCCCAATTGGTGCTTGTTTTGGCGACGCCTTTTTCGCGTAAATATGTGTTGAGCCGCATGAAAAAACGCCCGGGAGAGTAACATCATGCCACGTACGCCTCGCATCGCCATCATCGGTGGCGGAATCGGCGGCCTTTCCGCTGCGCTGGCACTCGAGCGGCGCGGCGCCGAAACCATAGTGTGCGAGCAATCGAGCACTTTGAGCGAGATCGGCGCCGGCCTCAATCTCACACCGAACGCAGTGAAAGCGTTGCGTGCGCTCGATCTTCGAGAAAGAAACTCAGGCGATCGCCGCGGAGACAAATTTCCTGAATATTCGAAGCTGGAAGAGCGGGCGATATATTTCGCGCACCAAACGTGGTGATTTCCGGCAGAAATTCGACGCGCCTAATCTGTCGGTGCATCGTGCCGACCTGCTCGATGTTTTGGCGGCAGCGCTCAAGACCACCCAGATCCGGTTCGGCGCACGCTGTGTTG
This sequence comes from uncultured Alphaproteobacteria bacterium, assembly GCA_963742215.1. Classification (GTDB taxonomy): domain Bacteria; phylum Pseudomonadota; class Alphaproteobacteria; order Rhizobiales; family Xanthobacteraceae; genus BOG-931. Next base: position 97,292 of record CAVULJ010000008.1, on the reverse strand, counting down.
CAGTTGAAGGCAACGACAGTTCTGCCGTAGCGCGCTTTGCCGACGGTAGCTCGATCGAAGCCGACATTGTGGTCGGCGCTGACGGCATTCATTCTGTCGTACGCAGCGCACTATTCGGTGCGGACACGCCGCATTTCACCGGCTGTATCTGCTGGCGCGGCATGGCGCCGGTCGATGCCGTGCCGAACGACATCAATACCCAGGACGGCACGATGTGGATGGGGCCGCACGGCCATGTCGTGCACTATCCCGTGCGCCGCGGCGAGCTTCTCAACATCGTGGCCCATATCGATAGCGACGCCTGGACCGAGGAATCGTGGACGCGGCAATGCGACGTGTCCGAAGTGATCGAAGCCTATGCCGAATGGAATTCCGCGCTTACGCGCGTCTTTCCGTCGAGCGAGCGCTGGTACAAATGGGCGCTGTACGATCGTGATCCGCTGGAGCATTGGACCAAAGGCCGCGCCACACTGCTCGGCGACAGCGCACACGCAATGCTGCCTTATCTCGGCACCGGCGCCGGCATGGCCATCGAAGATGCGGTCGTGCTTGGCGCAGCGGTGGGGCGTGAGAGTAACGACCTCAGTGCGGCCCTCGTCGCTTACGAACAATTGCGCGTGCCGCGGACCAAGGCTTGCGTGCTCGGCGCAAGGGCGCGAGCGAAAGAGAACCATCTCGCTTCGCCATGGGCGCGGCTGCGGCGCGATATCGGATTTGCGCTGCGTGAGCGCTTCGGCGGAAAGGACAACACCGCCTTCCAGGTCGGCTGGCTTTACGGCTACGACGTTGGGCACGAGCTACAGTGATAACTGCCCGCGGACCCGATCTCGGATCGCGCTGACGAAGCGCTTCATCGCCGCCGCCTCAAGGGTCCGCCGCGGCGCGATGCCCCAGATCGGTTTGGGCCAAAGCGGATCGTCCTTGCGGCGCGCGACGACGTGGATGTGAAGTTGCGGCACTACGTTACCGATCGCCGCGACGTTGAGCTTGTCGCACTTTGTCTCTTCTTTCAGCACGTGGGAGATCAGCGAGAGCTCTTCCATCAATATCGCCTGCTCATCGCCAAGATCGATGATATCGCCGACACCGGTCCGCCGCGGCACCAAGATCAGCCACGGGAACTCCGCATCATTCATCGCCAAAACGCGCGACAATGCGAGATCGCACGCCATCACCGTGTCTTTGCCTAATTGAGGGTGCAGCAACCACCCGGTTTCGGACATTTTCCGCCTCTCGCAATGGCACCGCGAGAGTTATCACAGCGGTGGCCGGCTTGGCTTGCTTTCTCCCCGGCCCCGGCCGATATAAAGGCCGGGAGGTTGGCGGTGGACAAGCCACTCGCCAACCGGGTCAGGTCCGGAAGGAAGCAGCCCTAACGAGCGCGGTTTGGGTCGCTCGTCAGCCTCCCACCTCAACAATGCAGCGATGAACGACGCCACCACCACATCCGGCTCCTATCGTGTGCTGGCCCGCAAGTACAGGCCGTCGACCTTTGACGACCTCATCGGCCAGGACGCCATGGTGCGTACGATCTCGAATGCGTTCGAGAGCGGCCGGATTCCGCAAGCCTGGATTCTGACCGGCGTGCGCGGGGTCGGCAAAACCACCACCGCACGTATTCTCGCCCGCGCCCTCAATTACGAGTTGCCGAACGGATCCATCGCTGGCCCGACTGTAAAAATGCCGGTCCTGGGCGTGCACGACCAGGCTATCATGGAAAGCCGCCATCTCGACGTGATCGAGATGGACGCGGCATCGCACAATGGCGTTGATGACGTACGGCAGATCAATGATGCGGTGCGCTACGCGCCCGTATCCGCCCGCTACAAGGTCTATATCCTCGACGAAGTGCACATGCTGTCCGGCGCCGCATTTAATGCGTTGCTGAAAACGCTGGAAGAGCCGCCGGCGCACGCCAAATTTATTTTCGCCACAACCGAAATCCGCAAAGTGCCGATCACGGTGCTGTCGCGCTGCCAGCGTTTCGACCTTCGCCGGGTCGATGGCGCGGTGCTGGTCAAACATCTGCAAAACATTGCGACCAGGGAATCGATCGACGTCGAACCAGAAGCGCTGGCGCTCATTGCACGCGCCGCTGAAGGTTCGGTGCGGGATTCGCTTTCGCTGTTCGATCAGGCGATCGCCCATTCCGGCGCCTCCGGCGCCGGCACTTCAACAACAACTTTGGCCGGCCCGGTGCGGGCCGAAGACGTGCGTGGCATGCTCGGCCTCGCCGATCGCACGAGAGTCATTGATCTGTTCGAAGCGTTGATGCGTGCCGATATCGCGCGCGCCTTGCAGGAGTTGCGCGATCAGTACGATACCGGCGCCGATCCAGCGATGGTGCTTGGCGATCTTGCCGAATTCACCCACTTCGTCACACGAGTAAAGATCGTCCCTGCCGTGGCGGACGACGTCTCGCTCACCGAAACCGAGCGTACGCGCGGCCGCGCGTTTGCCGCAAAGCTTTCGATGCGCGTGCTGGCGCGAACCTGGCAGATGCTGCTCAAGGGCATCGCCGAAGTCGAAGCTGCCGGACGTCCAATTGCGGCGGCTGAAATGATTCTGGTTCGCATTGCCTATGCCGCCGACCTACCCACGCCTGACGAGGTGGTGCGCTCGCTCGACGGCACGCGCGGCAACGGTTCGGGTCCTACACCATCGGGACTGGCACCGCGTCCGGAAATGCCGTCGCGCTCAGAGCCGCCGCGTGGCGGCATGACGCGAGGGCCGCTCGCTTCGGCCGCGCCGAGGAGTGAGCCTGTCGCGCGTAGCGCCGAGGCCGCATCGCCTGTTCGGGCACTCAAGACTTTTGCGGACCTCGTCGCACTCGCCGGCGAAAAACGCGACGTGTCGATGAAGAGCGCACTGGAACGCGACATTCGGCTCGTTCACTTTGAAGACGGCACGCTCGAAGTCGCACTCGAGATAAGCGCTGCCAAATCCCTGGTCAACGACCTATCAAAAAAACTGGCTGACTGGACCGGCCGGCGCTGGATGGTGGCGGTATCGGCCGAAGCCGGCGAGCCGCCGCTGCGAGCCCAGGCTGAAGCCCGTAAAGCCGAATTGAAAAACGACGTACGCAGCGACCCGCTGGTGCAGGCTGTGCTGAGCCGCTTCCCCGGCGCGGAGATCGTCGAGGTGCGTCCGCCAGCCAGCGCGCCCGTCCCCAATCCGGACGATATGCCGCCAGATAATGAGAGTGACTCCGATGCCTGATTTTCTCGGCTTGATGAAACAGGCCGCAGAGCTCAAATCCAAGATGGAAAATATGCAGGCCGAGCTTGACCGCATGGAGGTCGAGGGAATTGCCGGCGGCGGCATGCTTATGGTCACGCTGTCAGGCAAAGGCGATCTGCGCCACGTCAAGGTCGACGAATCCCTGCTTAAGCCGGACCAAAAGGAAATTATTGAAGACCTGATGGTCGCTGCCCACGCCGATGCACGGCGCAAGCTTGAGACTCTGCTGCAAGACAAGATGCAGGCGATGACCGGCGGCCTGCCGCTGCCGCCCGGGCTCAAATTGTTCTGATGCCTGCGATCTCCGCCGGCCCCGAGATCGAACGACTGATCCAGCTCCTGGCCCGCCTGCCCGGGCTTGGACCGCGCTCGGCACGTCGCGCGGCCCTGTTCCTCATCAAGAAGCGCGAACTGATAATGGCGCCGTTAGCGACTGCGCTGCAAACGGCGATGGAGAAAATCGAAATCTGCCGCACCTGCGGCAATATCGATACCCAGAACCCGTGCGCGGTTTGTACCGATCCGCGGCGAGACCAGTCCGCAATCGTGGTGGTAGGCGATGTCGCCGACCTCTGGGCGCTGGAGCGCGCCCGCGCCATCAATGCGCGGTACCATATTCTTGGCGGCACGCTTTCACCGCTCGATGGCATCGGTCCGGATGACCTCACTATCGACGCGCTGATCAAACGCGCTCACGACCCAGTCGTAAAAGAAATCATCCTGGCGTTAAACGCCACGGTCGATGGCCAAAGCACAGCCCACTACATCACCGATCTTCTAAACGACGCCGAGGTCAAAGTGACACGGCTGGCTCACGGCGTTCCGGTGGGTGGCGAGCTCGATTATCTCGACGAAGGAACGATCGCTGCCGCAATCCGCAGCCGTACACCGTTTTGAACCCGGTTGGTGCCTGCGATTTAGTCAGCGACCGCCCGCTCAGCGACCACGCCGGCCGCCGCTGTGCAAAGGCCCCATAAAATCAGCATGATTCATCCACTTCCGCCCCTCGGCGGACTTGGCCCACCCTTTGCATAGCTGTAGGCGCGATCTCGGTCTCACTCGTCGTGTTGAATGAGGTTGCTGGAGCCCCCGGAGATCCCGGCACTGGGGGCTCCATTATTTTCTGGGTACCCCTCCCGCTTTTCTGCACCATTTCCGCTTGCTTGCGCTGCCCGAGGCTGCCGTGCACATCATTGCCGCGCCTTTGAGCAAGCAATGGTGGCCGGTGCCGCATGAGTAGCGACGTTCCGTTCGACAAGACTTTCGATCTGACGCCTGACCAGCCGAAGGAAGTGGCGCCTCTTGTACGCGCCGTAGCGGCCAATAACCCGAAGTCCGTTCACCTTCAAGGGCACGGTCAGCTACATCATCGGCCACGGCAAGGTTGCGATCCTCGATCCTGGACCTGACGACGACGCTCATGTCGCTGCACTGCTCGATGCGGTGCGCGGTGAGACGGTGACCCACATCTTCGTCACCCATACCCATCGCGATCACTCACCGGCAGTGCCCAAAGTGAAAGCAGCGACTGGCGCCACGGTTTATGCGCAAGGTCCGCATCGTCTGGCCCGCCCACTCCATGTCGGCGATACCCGGCGGCTTGATGCCTCGGCCGACATGGATTTCCGCCCGGACATCGCATTGCCCGACGGCGAGACAGTGCGAGGCGATGGCTGGACCATGGAGGCCGTTTTCACGCCCGGCCATACCGGCAACCACATGGCCTTCGCGCTGCCGGAGTCGAACCTGCTGTTTTCCGGCGATCATGTCATGGGCTGGTCCACCACCATTGTCGCGCCACCCGATGGCGCGATGAGCGATTACATGGCGTCGCTGCACAAGCTGGCGAAACGAACCGAGCCGCTTTACCTGCCCGGCCACGGCAACCCTGTGCGCAACGCGCCGCGTTTCGTGCAGCATCTGATCGAACACCGGCTAGGCCGCGAAGCCTCGATCCTGCATCGGCTCGGCAAGGGCGCGGCCGACATCCCCACCATGGTCAAAGCGGTCTATATCGGCCTCGACCCGCGCCTGACCGGTGCCGCCGGATTGTCAACGCTTGCGCATCTCGAAGAGTTGGTCGCACGCGGTGCCGTTATAACGGACGGCCAGCCATCGATTGAGGGCACTTACCGCTTGGCCTGAGGTCCCTTGGCGCCCGGCTGCGGTTTAACGGGAGCGGGAGCCGGTGCGGGCTTCTGCGGCAGCGCCAGTACGTCGTCGATGTCGCTGATCAGATTGCGCACCCGCGATGCATTGGTGCCGAAATCGTGGCGGCCGTAGCGCGAGGCGGAGCGCACATCGATCCGCGCCCCGTCGCTGGTCGCGCGGATCCGCACCACGACGTCGTCGCGGAAGCCCATGATTGGCGTGCGGGCAATCGCTTCGATGATGCCGTCTCGTATGGCCGGCTGCGGCGCGCGCGCATTGGCGACGGGCTGGCCGCCTTGCGGCTGCCGAGCATCGACAATCCGCCACTTGCGTTTGGTGATCACCTTCATCGCCGCATCATACGACTCCTGCGCCGTGGAATCGGTCAGGTCAGGTTCGATGTCTGAATAAGCGGTATGTTGCTGCTCTGCGGCGTAGAGACCTGCATAGGTGATCGGGTTGGCGTCACGGGGGCGCAATCGGGCGATGGCGTCGAACCGCGGCGGATCGATCGGATCGGTTGTGATGTCGTAAATCGCCGGCAGCCGATAAGCCTTGATGCCGAGGTAAGCCGGATAGGCAATCAGCGCGAGGCCAATGAACAGCGCCGCTATCGCTTGCTTGGCGCCGGCGACGCCCTCGAACCAGATGACGACCAGCGCGCATAGCGCAAGCAGGATCGCAACCACCGCCAGCATCAGGGCGCCGGCGAAGGTCGACAGCGCCGGCACGATTTCAAGCGCTCCCGAGCGCACGACGATGACCGAAATCACCGTCGCTGCGAACGAGAACATCGCGATGCGGCGCGCCCAGACCGCAAGCCGCGAAACCGGTTCATCAATGAGTCGATGTCGCGCCATCGTCGCCCGTTTTTGCCGCGTTGCCGCTATTTGATACGCGGTCCGTCTGCTTTAGCGCGCTCAAGTCCGTCTCGTCGAGCAGCGGCGTAGTCGCACGAGCACTTTGAAAAGGGACACACCTCGTTTATCCGCCCGAAAGTGGGCAGGCAATGGGCGAAGCCTGTCGGCTTCGTTGACAGCCATTAGGGCGGTTCATAGGCTTATCAAAACAACTGTTTTTACAAAAATCACGCGCTTCGGAGCCGCCTCGGCGGTGACACCGAAGGGAGGGGCGCCATGACCGGACAAACGATCAGACAATCCATTTGGTTGGCCGCGGCGGCAAGCCTTGCTTTGCCGCTTGCGCTTTCGTTCGGTGGAACTGCGCGCGCCGAGGAATGGAATTTCTATATGCATCAATCGGCGCCGAATTTCGCGACGTCGCGCGGTGCCCAGCGCTTCACCGAAGAGATCGACAAAGGCTACCAACGGCGAGCTCAAGGTGCATCTGCATCTGGCCGGCACGCTCCAGATCAATGCCAGCAATATCACCCAGGCGGTCGGCGAGAACGTCGTGCAGGTCGGCGACGATCTGTTCAATTCCGGCAACATACCGGTCGCCGGCATCCCGCGGCTGCCGATGCTGGTCCAGTCCTATGACGATTTCACCAAGGCCGACGCGGCGCTCAAGCCGTATCTGGAAAAGGCTTCGGGCAAAAAGGCGTGACGCTGCTCGCCTCCTATACCTATCCGCTGCAGTTCATGTGGGGCCGCAAGAAAATCGAAGCGCTCGACGATCTCAAAGGCTTGAAGATGCGTGTCGCTCAACCAGAACAAGGCGAGTTCGTACGCCGTTTCGGCGGCACGTCGATCACCATGAGCGCGCCGGAAGTGCCTTCCGCGCTCGACCGCGGCGTGGTCGACGGCATTTTTACCGCCGGCGTCGGCGCGGTATTGTGGAAGGACCTGCTCAAATACGGCTACCGCTCATCATCAACGTCAACAATTCCTATTTCATCGCCAATACCGAAGCCTTCAACAAGCTGTCGCCCGAACTGCAGGCCAAGGTGCGTCAGGTGGCCCAGGATTCCGCACGCTGGGATCAGGAGACGATGCAGAAAGAGGAAGCCGAGTCGGTCCAGACATTGACCGCGATGGGCTACACCTTCACCAAGGGAACGCCAGACGACACAACGCGTGCCGTTAACGCGATGAAGCCCTATTGGGACGAATGGGCCTCCTCGCGCGGTCCAGACGTGGTCGAAGCGCTGGCGAAAAGTCCGCACTGCACTTGGGCGATGATTCTCCGGGGCCGGTAATGACGCAGCCCGAGCAGGACAGCGGGCCTTCCCGTCCCTCTGCGCAGAAACTTCCCGAAAGTATCGTCGAGCGCGCGTGCAAATACGCCTGCGTCGCCGCGCTGGTGACGATGCTGCTGGTGATCGGCACCGATATCCTGACGCGCTCGGTCTTCAATTTCTCGTTCGAAATCTCCGACGAGCTTGGCGGCTACATGCTGGTGCTGATCACGTTCATCAGCCTTCCGGTATGCCAGATCAACGACAGCTTTCATCACGTCGAGCTGGTGCAGTCGCGTTTCTCGCCGCGCGGACGTGCCGTCAGCCGCATTATCTTCGACGTCCTGTCGCTGAGCTTTGGCGCCCTGCTGCTGTGGCAATTGACCCGCTTCGAGATGTCCTCGTATCGCTTCGCAAACCGGGCACCGACCTATCTGAACACTCCGCTCTGGATTCCGCAGGTCGTCATGATGCTCGGCGCCGCAGCCTTATGCTTTTCCATCGTGCGTACGCTCACCGCCGACATCGCAAAGCTGCGCAGCACGGGGATCGCCGGTGAGCCCTGAAGTCCAGATCATCGCCACCTTTGCGCTGTTCCTGGTGTTGCTGACCGCCGGGATGGCGGTGCCTTTCGCGATCGCCGTGCCGGCCGTGTTCTATCTGCTGCTGCAGGGCGGCTTGCCGAGCCTGAACAGCCTCGGCCTCGTCAGCTGGGGCAGCATGAACAGTTTCGTGCTGACTTGCGTACCGCTGTTCATGCTGATGGCGGAAATCCTGCGCGTCAGCGGGCTGTCGAGCCGTATCTATGGCGGGCTCGCGAAGCTGGTCGCAAAACTTCCCGGCGGGCTGCTGCAAACCAACATTGCCGGCTGCGCCATTTTCGCCTCGGTCAGCGGATCAAGCATCGCTACCGCGGCTTCGATCGGTGGCGTAGCGCTGCCGCAGCTCCTGCGCCGCAATTATGACCGGCCATTGGCTGCCGGCTCGCTCGCCGCGGGCGGCACGCTCGGTATTCTGCTACCGCCGAGCTTTCGGCATGATCGTGTACGGCACATTCACCGAGACCTCGGTGCCGAAATTGTTCATGGCCGGCGTCGTACCCGGGCTGATCATGACCGCGGCTTTCATGACCTATATCGGCGCCCACGCCCTGCTCATTCCCGCCGTTGCACCGCGCGAGGCCGGCCCGCGCTCGATCCACGAGTTTCTTGCGGCGCTGGTCGATGTGCTGCCGTTCGCGCTTCTGATCGCCGGCACGCTCGGCGGCATCTACGCCGGACTGGTGACAACGACGGAAGGCGCGACCATCGGATGCATCCTTGCCATCCTGCTTGGCGCGATCTTCGGCAATCTCACGCTGCGCGGCATTGTCGATGCGATGTATTCGACGATCAGATTTTCCGGGAACATCCTGTTCATCATCTTCACGGCCTACGTATTCTCCTATGCCATCAGCTTTGCCGGCGTGGGCGAAAAGGTGACGGCCTTCATCGTTGGCTTGCATCTAAGCCGGCTGGAGTTCTTCGTTGCCCTGCTCGTGCTCTACACGGTTCTCGGCTGCCTGATCGAAAGCCTGGGCATGATCGTGATCACGGTGCCGCTGATCTTTCCGGTATTGCCGAGCTACGGGATTGATCCGCTGCTGTTCGGCGTCGTGCTGGTGCTGTTCGTTGAGCTCGGGCAAATCTCGCCGCCGATCGGGATCAACCTGTTCGTTATTCAAAGCATTTGGGACGGCAAGCTCAGCGAAGTCATCCTTGGCACAATTCCGTTCCATCTCACCATGTTCGTGGTCCTGGCGGCGGTGATCCTGTGGCCGGAGCTAGCACTTTGGCTTCCCTATCATGCGGGACGATGAGATCATGCAGCGCAGCACGTCGCGGATTTTAACTACCCATACCGGCAGCTTGCCCCGCCCGCGCGACCTGACACGTCTTTATGCCCTGCGCGCACAAGGCGAAACAACAAACACCGCTGAGATCGATCGCGCCGGACGCGACGCCGTGCGCGCGATTGTCCGCAAACAGCATGATGTTGGCATCGATGTCGGCAATAACGGCGAGCAGCAGCGTGACTCGTTCTTTCTCTATTTGAAATCCCGGCTGTCCGGCCTGGGCGGCAGCTGGGAGCGGCCGTCGCGCGCCGACATCGAACGCTACCCGGAATTCAAGCGCATGTGGATCGAGCAACATGCCAGCCGTACTCAGGTTTCCAATCTCGGCGGACTGCCGAAGGCGGTGGGCGAGGTGCGATATCTCGACGATCACGCCATCAAAGACGAGTGCAATTTCTTCAACGAAGTGCTGACGGAAAATCCCGCCGTTTTTGTAGAGCCGTTCATGAATGCGCCGTCGCCGGGCATCCTCGCTACTGCTGTGAAGAATGAGCACTACGAGTCGCTACCTTCCTACCTCGCTGCGCTTGGGCGCGCGCTGCAAGTCGAATACGAGGCGATCGTTAAAGCAGGCTTTGTATTGCAGATCGACGCGCCCGACCTCGCACTTGAGCGTCACATCACCTACAAAGACAATTCGGTCTCCACTTTCGTCGATTTTGTCGAGCAGGTCGTCGCCACCATCAACCGCGCGCTGGTCAATATCCCGCGCGACCGCGTCCGCCTCCACGTATGCTGGGGTAATTCTGAATCACCGCACGATTGCGATGTGCCGCTCAAGGATATCCTGCCGGCATTGCAGCAGGCGAAAGTCGGAGCCTTTTTCCTGCCGTTCGCCAATCCACGGCACGCTCATGAATTTCGCTGCTTCGAGAAACGGCCGCTGCAAGGCGATCAAATTCTCATTGCCGGCGTTATCGACAGCTTGACCAATTTCGTCGAGCACCCGGAAGTGGTCGCGGACCGCATCGAGCGCGTCGCAGACGTAATTGGCGATCCATCGCGGGTCATGGCCGGCACCGATTGCGGCTTCGACACGTCAGCCGGCTGGGGCCGGGTCGCCGAGGATGTCGTCTGGGCAAAGCTCGCGAACCTGCGCGACGGCGCACGGCTCGCCTCGCAGCGGCTGTTTTAGGTCCGTAGCGCAGTCTTATTGCGTACCGTGCTTCAACTTGACACAGGCCGCGCTGCGTAGCCTTGACCGAACCAATGGCGAAGCAGAAGATATTTGCAACCGGGCGTGGGGCCTGAGCCCGGCATACAAATAAAACCAAATACCGCCACGAGGGAGCATCACAATGTCAAACGTCCGGACTCTCATTCCGCGCCGCACATTGCTTAAAGCCGGCGTGGCGCTCGGCGCCAGCCAGGTCATCGGCGCGCCGTTCATCATCAACGCGCTCGGCGACGAGCCAGTGAAGATCGGCATGGTCAATCCGCTGACCGGCGTGCTTTCGGCGCTTGCGCAAAGCGAAGTCGACGGCGCCAGATACGCCGAAGCGGAGATCAACAAAAACGGCGGCATCCTCGGCCGCCCGGTCCAGCTTCTGGTCGAGGATTCGGCGAACGACGTCGGCACCGGCGTGCAAAAGACCCGCAAACTTATCGACCGCGATCAGGTCGCGGTGATCCTGGGTGACGTGAATTCCGGCATCGCCTATGCGATGTCGCAGGTCACCAATGAGAAGAAAGTGTTTCACATCGTGCCCGGAGGCCATACCGATCCAATCACCGGCACCAACTGCAAATGGAACGTATTCCGCATCTGCAACACCACCACGATGGATGCCAACGCAGTGACGCCGGAACTGGTCAAACGGTTCGGCAAAAAGTGGTTCTTCATCACGCCCGACTATGCTTATGGCCATACCTTGCAGGACGCTTTCATCAAGGCATTGACCAAGGCCGGCGGCACTTATGACGGCGATTATCTGCCGATCAACAACACCGATTTTTCCGCCACGCTGATCAAGGCCAAGGGTTACAAGCCGAACGTGCTGCTCAACAACATGGGCGGCCTTACCCAGATCAACTGCATGAAACAGTTCACCCAGTTCGGCATGGAAAAGGAAATGGCGCTCGGCGGCGCGCTGTTCGAGCTGGAGAGCATCAAGGGCTGCCCGCCCGACGCGCAGACCGGTTGGTGGGACATGGAGTGGTGGTGGAACCAGCCCAACGTGCCCGAAGTCGTCAAGTTCGTCGCCGACTACCGCGCCGCGACCAAGAAAACGCCGTCGGCCCGCGACTGGTTCGGCCACGTGTCGATGCACTCCGTGCGCCTAGCGGCAGCCAAGGCGAAATCGCTCGAAGGGCCGGCGCTGGCGAAGGCCATGGAGGACATGGAGCTGCCGCCCGAGGTGGCGCTGCAGCCCGGCCCGGTGCGCTATCGCGCCGGCGACCATGAACTGATGCCGAATATCTTTGTCGGTGAGGTGCACCCGCCGAAAACCAGCCCCGACGACGTATTCACCATTGCCGCTTTGGTACCTGGTGAGCAAGCCGCCGGTTCGGTCGCGGACACCGGATGCAAGATGGAGCAACCGGCCTGATCTGAAGCTCACTGCTTAAGGGAGCAAGAGCGGCAGATGTGGCAGGTTGTACTGTTCAACGTCACCAACGGGCTGATCATTGGCGCGTTCTACGTGCTGATGGCGCTCGGTCTGTCGCTCATCCTCAATCTCTCCAATGTCATCAACTTCGCCCACGGCAATTTCCTCGCGCTCGGCGCCTATCTTGCCTACACGCTGGAACCGGTGCTGGGGTACTGGGGCGCGCTTCTGGTCTCGCCGCTGCTCACGGCGCTGATCGGCGTCCTGGTCGAACGGTTGATGATCCGGCGCATCTACAATCGCGATCCGGTTTACAGCCTGCTGCTGACGTTCGGGCTGGCCTTCGTAATCCAGGACCTATGCCGCTATGTCTGGGGCCCCAACGGCCTGCCGATGGGCCTGCCGGCAATGCTGTCGCAGCCGCTGACGCCGACACTGTTTTTCATCACCTGGTATCGCATCTTCATGGTGACGATCGTGATCGTTACCATCATCGGGCTGTTTTCCTTCCTGCGCTATTCCCGTATCGGATTGCGCATCCGTGCCGGCACCTTCGATCTCGAAACCGTGGCGACGCTCGGCGTCAATGTGCGCAATCTCCGCACCTTCAATTTTGCCGTAGGCTGCATGCTGGCGGGCTTGAGCGGCGTGCTCGCCGCGGGCCAGCTCGGCATCAATCCGAACATGGGCGACGACCTGCTGATGACGAGCTTCATCGCCATCATCGTCGGTGGCGTCGGCAGTCTGATCGGCACGCTGTTCGGCGGCCTTTTGATCGGCATGGCGGCAGCGATCACGACCGTATTCTATCCGGCAGCAAGTGAAGCCGTGATCTACGGCATATTGATGCTGGTGCTGCTGATCCGGCCGCGTGGGCTGATGGGCGAGGAAGGAATGTTCTCGTGAGCAACGCGCTCGCCGCCCTCAAAACGCGCCTTCCGGAAGGGCCGGGACCTCTATACGCTGCTCGGCATCTCGCGCTGCTTGTAACCGCGCCATTCTGGCTGCCGTTCCTCGGCGGCTACACGGCACTGGCCAGCAAGGTGCTGGTGTTTGGGCTTGCCGCCATGGGCCTCAACATGCTGCTCGGCTTTACCGGCGTGTTGAGCTTCGGCCATGCCGCCTATTTCGGCCTTGGCGCCTACGGCGCCGGCCTGACGCTGCGCTACCTCGTGCACTCGACGCCGCTTGCCATGCTGGCCGGCGTACTGTTCGGCGGCCTCGCCGGCACCCTGTTCGGTGCGCTCATTGTGCGACGCCGCGGCGTCTATTTCGCCATGTGCACGATCGCGTTCGGGCAGATCTGGTATTACATCGCCTATAGCTGGAATGACTTTACCGGCGGCTTCGACGGCCTGCGTGATTTCCACCGCGCGCCGATCGGCTTCGGTCCGCTTACCTTCGACATTACCCAGAGCGAAACCAGGTTCTACTTCTTCACGCTGGCAATCTTCGGCATCGCCGCGGGTCTGATGGGATTGCTGTTGCGATCGCCGTTCGGCCGAACGCTGCTGGCAATCAGGGAGAATGAACGCCGCGCGCGCTTCCTCGGCATTCCGGTCGAGCGGCACATCTGGATGTCGTTCTCGATCTCGACCTTTTTCACCGCGCTTGCCGGAACGCTTTACGCCCTGCTCAACAACTTCGCCGATCCGCTCAGCCTGCACTACTCCCTGTCGGGCTATTTCGTGGTGATGACCGTCATCGGCGGTATGCGTACCTTCTGGGGGCCGCTGGTCGGGGCCGCCGTGTTCGTGGTGTTACAGGACTACATTTCATCGATGACCGTGAACTGGATGTCGTTCATCGGCACAATCTTTATTCTGGTCGTGCTGTTTTTCCCGCGCGGCCTGCTCGGCATGCGGCGGCGCCTCTCGACCTAAGCTTACGGCGCAACCTCTGCGTGGATGCGCAGCAACTCGGCGATTGTCTTCGGATCGCGCCGTCCGAAGCCGCATTCGGTGCCGATGCCGAAGTCCTGCACGTACTTTTCAGCCGCCGAGATGCGCCGCCGCGTCCCTTCGACGCCGTCGGTGTAGTGAACCAAGCCGAGGCAAAGCCGGGTGCCCGGATCGAGTTTCAAACGCGATAACGGCTTGAAATAGGCGTCGTCGGCGCGGTTGCGCGGCACCGGCATATGGATCTGGGTTATCGGCCGCTTGAGCCGCGCCGCCAAGCCGGTTCGCGTAATCCACCATGTCGCCCATGTCGGTTGGCTCGACGACATGCCGGTGGCCGGCATCGCCGTAACAGAAGTGGAACAGGAGATCGACGTCCGCAGGAACCCGCTCCGCCAGCCGCACCACGATGGCGGAGAAATTCTCCTGCATTTCCTCTTTCGTGGCGCCATACGGGCCCGGCTGGTTGCGTTCGAGCCGCGCAAAGACCGCGGAGGCAATATCGAACTGAATGGCGAGCTCATCATGCGGAATGGAGGCCGCGATCTTGTCGATCTCGCGCAACACCGCGTCGTTGTAGATGGGATCGACAGCGCTTTGCAGATTTTCCCGGACGAACAGCCAGATCACCGAATGCGCCGGCACCAGATCGACCTGGAATTTGACCTGCGCGGGAATTTTGCCTTGTCGCTTCAATTCGGCAAATGTCGCGTAGGAACGCCGGGCGATGTCGGCGTAGAACAGATTATCGAACTTCACATTGCCCATCGCGACGCCGGGCTTAAGCCCGTACCGCCGCCTGCCGGGAACACCGGGATGAAGCTGAAAGACTTCGTCGCTCAACGCGAGCGAAGGATTGCCCGCAAATACCGGCTCGAGCCAGGTGATCCAGTCCAGCCGTTCGCCGGTCTCGCCATCCGGCAGCGTCAACAGGTGCGGCCCAAGCGCCGCGCTCACGGTCTCAAAAACTTCCTTCTCGTTCGCAAGCGGTACACTGCCGACAAGATAAACGTTGCGCGACATCGGAATGCTCAGCCCGCCAACACGTCGGCGTGGATTTTGAGAAGTTTTCGTACCGTATCGACCGAACGGGCGCGCGCCATGCCGCATTCGGTGGCGATGCCGAATTGCGGCGCATAACGCCGTGCCGTCGCGATGCGCGCCTTCGCGCCGTCAACGCCGTCGGCCGCATGCACGACACCGAGATAAAGCTCGGTGCCATCTTTTAGCTTGAGATTTTGCAACGGGCGATGGAATTCATCGTCGTTACGGGCGAGCGGCACCGGCATGTGGATGTACGCCAACGGATGCTCGACAGCTTCACTCAGCGCGTTGGCAAACTCGACCAGTTTCGTCGCGTCCTTCGGCTCGACGAAATGTCTGGCGCCAAAATCGCCGTAGCAAAGATGCACGCCGAGCTCGACATCCGGCGGCACAGCCGCACACAAGCGCACCATCCGCGCCATGATTTTATCCCGCGGCTCGTCGCCGTGGGGGACCGCGTCCGTCTTCTGGCCGTCCCAGATGCACATCTCGTTGCAGACGTCCCACTGGATGCACAGATCGCGATGCGGGATATGGCGGCAGAGCGCCGCCACTTCCGCGATCATGGCGCGTTCATAAGCCGCCTCGATCGCCGGCAAATCCTCATTCAGCACGATCGAGCCAACCACCGCGAACGGTGTCGGCAGACAGACCTGAAAGCGGGCGCCTTTTGCCAGCTCACCCTTGTCGCGCGCCATTACAAAATCGAGATAAGACGCCCTCGCCTCGCGCGCATAGCCAAGCTCGCCGAACCGCACGTCCGAAGGCTTGGCGCCTTCGGCAAGGACCAGAAGCGGAAAGCGATTGGTCGGACGGATCGCGCCGGATGGATCGGGACGCAGGAACGCATTCGAGCGCAGCAATGCGTACTGCCAGCTAATCCAAAGCCGCCGGCCGCCAACTTCGCCATCAGGTACCCGCCGCAGATGTGGACCGAGCAATTCACCGATGGTTGCGAAGACTTCCTCCACCGTATCGAGGCCGATACTGCCGACCAGATGCGCTCCGGCCAAGTTCGAATTTGTCATGGGTTGGTCACTCACTCAGGAAAGAATCTTCAATCGCCTTCAATTCGACTTTCCGATATCCGCCAACAGCGGCCCAAGCCGTCTCATATCGTTGCCAATATAAGCGTCGAAGTTGGCAAGCCCGACATCGGCCGGAGTAAAGCCCTGTTGGCGTATCTTGGCCTGCAGCGCCGGGTCTTTGCCGACCTCCACAATCGCATCATGCAGCGTCTGCAGTACCGCTCGCGGCGTCTTCGCCGGGGCCAGAAAGCCGTACCAGGTGGCATTGATATAATCGACACCCTGCGAGATGGCGGTTGGAACCTTGATCGGATCAGTGACCGGCTCTTTGTCGGCAACGGCGAGCGCGAGCAATTTGCCGTCCTGCAGCAGGGGCAGCAGAAATGACTCCGGCGCGAAGGTCGCATGGACGTGGCCCGCAAGCATGTCGGTCAGGATCGTATTGCTGACCGTGTACGGCACGTGCACGAGTTGTGTGCCGGTCTGTGCCGCAAAATAGGCGCCGGCAAGATGCGTCGCGGTGCCGATACCGGCGGAGCCGTAGTTCAGGGTGTTGGGCTTTGCCTTCGCCAGTGCGATGAATTCCTGCAAGTTATGGACACCGAGCGACGGCGGCACCGCGATCACGGTCGGCGCGGTAGCAATCAGATCAATCCCGGCAAAATCGACCACCGGATCGAACGTGATGCTGCGGTTCATGACTTTGAGGATTGCGTGCGCCGAATTGGTGAGCAGCAGCGTGTAACCGTCGGGGTCCGCATGGGCGACAGTCTCGGCCCCGATCAAAGTGCCGGCGCCGGCGCGGTTGACGACAACGACCTGATAGCCGTAGCGCCTTGTGAGGGCGTCAGCGTAAAGCCGTGCCTGGATGTCGATTGCGGTCGCCGGCGTCAGCGGCACCACAACTGTGATTGGCCGTGTCGGATAACGCTCTTGCGCACGCCCAATGTCGCTCGCCCCGACGAAACACGCGAGCGCAAGGGCGCCGCACCGGGCCAGCCGCATTGTCGTCTCCTCCCCGCGTTCAGACTAGAGCGACGGCGCGAACCGGGAAGCCTCCGCACCGATAATATTGAGCGGCAGCGCGATCAGCGTGAACCGTTCCTTGCCGATGCGGTCAAGGTTTTTAAGATACGGCATGGTGATGATGCCGTGCTCGCTCAAGGTTCGCGAGTTGTGAAACACGCGCGGTGAATTCGACTCATCGTTGCCGTGATAGAAATCGTAGCCGACGATGATGACACCGTTGCCGATCAGCCATTCGGTGGCGCCGATGGTGAGATAAGGCGATGCCTTCATCCACGCGTCGGTGCCGCCGTCATAGGAATTGTTGTGATCGGTGCGCAGCAGCACGCGATCACCGCGCCTGATCTTGGTCCCGATCGCGCTTTCGAGATCGGATGCGGCAATCGGCTTTCCGGGCATCTTGTCGCGCAGATCGGCGATGATCGCCTCGCCGACGAAATGGTCCAGCGGAAGCTGGTGAATTTGCGTGCCACCACGCACATTGTGCTCAGGCGCGTCGACGTGGCTGCCGGCATGGAGCCGCATGTGCACGCCGCGGACGATCTGCCCGGCGCCACCCGGCGCGTCGTGCTCCTTGAGCACCTCGATTGCGAATTGCATGTCTTTCTTGAACCCAGAAGGTGTGCGCATGCCGAAGTTCCTGGCATCGAGTTCAAGCGAAATATCGACGATCTTTCCCGGTAGCATGGCAACGACCTCCGCGCCTCCTACAAGCCCAACAACCGTTTGGCATTGCCACCGGCGAGCGCAGCGATGGTCGTCGCATCGAACGTCTCGACACCCGCGATGTGACCGACCGGATCGAAATCGGCCATGTCGTATGGATAATCGGTCCCCATGACGACGTGATCGGCGCCGAACACACGCACCAACTCGGCAAGCTGATTGGGCGTGAAAACGACGGTATCGACATAGACGCGCTTGAGATAAGTCGTCGGCGGCTGTGGAAGTGCGCCGTGGCTGTCCGAGCGCGCGCCCCAGGCATGGTCGATACGGCCGGAATACGCGCCCAAATAGCCGCCGCCGTGCACGGCCAGAATCTTCAGCTTCGAATGCCGCTCCAGCACGCCGTCGAAGATCAGGTAATGCAGCGCGATCGTCGTCTCCAGCGGATTGCCGATGATATTGTTGAAATAGAATCGCTCAAAGCGCTTGGCGTCGGTGAAGCCATTGGGGTGGAGCATCACCAGCACGCCGAGCTCTTCGGCTTTCTTCCAGAATGGCGCGAAGGCCGGATCCGACAATTCCTTGCCGGCAACGTTGGTGATGACCTGCACGCCTTTGAAGCCGAGTTGCTTGACACAACGTTCGAGCTCTTTCGCCGCCTCGTTGCCGTCCGGCATCGGCACCGTGCCAAAACCCTTGAAGCGGTCCGGCCTTTTGGCGCAGAACGCGGCAATGCCGTCATTGACCATCTGCGCGGCTTTGACCGCGATATCGAGCGGCACCGTGTAGTAACACTGCGGCGGCGGCGGCGCGATCATCTGCATGTCGACGCCCATGGCATCGAGATCGGCCAGCCGCTGATCGGCGCCGGCAGTCAAGCGAATGTCCGCTTCCTGCTTCTGGTTGAGCGCCCGGGTTTCCGCATTGGAAAAGTGTGCGAGCGGAATGGTCTTCAGATCGAGATGCGGTTCGACGAATTTCGCCGCTTCCGGCACCGCAACGTGGGAATGAATATCGAAAGTGACGCTCTTGGGCCGCACTTCCCGTCCCGGCTTGCCGTGCTTGCGGGCCGCAGTCGGGCCATACTTATTCCATTGCTCAGGCATATCGCTTCCTTGAACGCAGCTTTCCCCTAGACATTGATCCGATCAAATTGAATCGGATCAATGTCCAGATTTCTGGTTGGAGCATGATCTTTTCGGAAAACCGGAAATCCACTTTTCCGGATCATGCTCTAAGGCGGGGCAGACTACCGCATTCCCGGAAAACTCAAACCTCGATTTCGCGGCTGATCTGCACGAAGTTTTGCGCCGGAATATTGAAGCGATCCGCCAGATGGATCGAGTTGCGAGAGAGGAATGAGAAAAGCAGGCGCCGCCACACCGGCATCCGCGGCCTGCCGCTGCGCTGCACCACGTAGTCGCGCTCGCTGAAATAGATCGCGTTGTCGAGGTCCACTGGGCATTGGGCTTTGTCGAAATGGAGTGCTTTCGCGATGTCGGGCACCTCGATGAAGCCGAAGCGGATGACGACGTGCCAAAATCCCTCGCCGAGTTGCTCGAACCTGATCCGGTTATCGGGGTTGACGCGCGGCTTGCCGGAAAAATCCACCGTCAGCGCAATCGCCTTCTCATACAGCGATCCCATCTGCCGAACATGATCGGCAATGAGCGGCGGAATATTGTCGCGCTGCCGGGTGATGAAGATCGCGGTGCCCGGTACGCGCGGAATTTTGTGATCGCGAAGCTGCTTGACGAACTGTTCGACGGTGAGTGCATCGCGCTCCCGTGCACGATGCATGGCCTCCAAGCCGCTATGCCACGTCGTCATGATGACGAAAATCGCACCGCCGATCAGCATGGGAATCCAGCCGCCTTCGGCGATCTTGAGAAGGTTCGCACCAAAGAAGACGATATCGACCGTCAGGAACAGCGAGAAAATCGCCAGCGCGTATACCTTGCGCCAACGCCATATCGAAACCATGACGCGATAAAGGATCGCGGTCGTCATCAGCATGGTGGTCGAGACAGCGGCACCATAGGCGCCGGCGAGCCGGTCGGAATGCGCAAAACCGATCGTCAGCGCCAGCGTGCCGAGCATCATCAGCCAGTTCACGAACGGCACGTAAATCTGGCCATACGCCTCGGACGAAGTTTGGCTGATATGCATTCCCGGAAGCCAGCCGAGCTGCATCGCCTGCCGGGTCAGCGAAAACGCCCCGGTGATGATCGCCTGGCTGGCAATCACTGTTGCAACGACTGAAAGCACGACGGCCGGATAGAGCATCCAGCCAGGGATAAGCGCGAAAAAGGGTACATTGCCGCCGGCATGGTGCAGCAGGACTGCCGTTTGCCCGGCGTAATTCAGCAGCACGGCCGGCAACACAATCACAGTCCAGGCGATACGGATCGGCTCGCGGCCAAGATGCCCCATGTCGGCATACATCGCCTCCGCGCCCGTGACGCAGAGGAACACTGCTCCGAGAATGCCGAAGCTCGCAAAGCCGTTATGAAACAAAAACTCGATCGCGAAGCGCGGATCGACCGCGGCGATAACGTGGGGTTCACCGACAATCCCGATGATGCCGACAATCGCGATGAAAACGAACCACACCAGCATCACCGGGCCAAACCACCTGCCGACGGCCGAGGTGCCGTATCGCTGCACCATAAAAAGCAACAGCAGAATCACCGCCGCAATCGGCATCGTGTAGGGCGCAAAATCATGACTTGCGATCTCAAGGCCTTCTGCTGCACTCAAAACCGAGATTGCCGGCGTGATCGTGCCGTCGCCGTAGAGTAGCGCCGCACCCACCAATCCGCAGACAATGAGATAGCGATTACGTCCGCGCCAGCTCGCCCGGGTCAACGACATCAGTGCCAGGATGCCGCCTTCGCCGCGGTTATCGGCCCGCATGACAATCAGAGAGTATTTGATCGACACGATAATAATCAGCGTCCAGAAAATCAGCGACAGACTGCCAAGCGCACTGCGCTCATCGAAACGCCCGCCAAGCGCCGCCGAGATCGCGGGATAGACATAAAGTGGGCTGGTGCCGATATCGCCATAGACGATGCCGAGCGCGGTCAGGATCGCGAGCGGCTTGAGCCGTGCCACCGCTTCGGGCTTCGCCTGCCCTTTAACGGGCTCCTGCCCGGCTTCAGCCGCCGCGCTCAATGAAAATCTCCCACCTGATCCGGCGGCGAGAATAAGGGCCACCACCGATAGAACGCCGGGCCACGGCACCGGTTCAACAGGTCTGAATAGCTCACAATTTGGCGGCCCAAAGCTTACGGACCATCCAGAACGGCACAAAAGCGGCACAAACACCGCAAATCGCGCAAATCGATGTCACCTCGGTCAGCGGCGTGACGGTGCCGTCGGCAAGAAAGCCGTAAAGCTGCGCGAATGCCGCGCCAAGGAAATTCTGCATGAATACGCCAATACCGGCGGCGGTGCCGGCGAGCTTGGGGTTGGTCGCCATAGCGCCAGCCTGTGCGTAGGACAGCGACAGGCCTTGCGACATGGTGATGAAGAACCCCGGCACGAACAGGGAGAGCGGTGTCACATAGCCACTGAGCAGGAGCGCCGATTGAGTTGCGATAGTGAAGATCAGGAACAGCGATCCAATAAGCACCATGGTCTCGTTGACAGCCCGATTGCCGATGCGGCTGGTGATAAAATTGCCAAACAGATAGCCGAACGGAAATAGCAGGAAGTAGATGCCGAACTCGGTTGATGGCCGTTGCAACATGTCCTTCATCAGATTTGATGCCGCCGTGGCAGTAGCGAGAAACGCACCGGTCATGAATCCGCTTTGCAGGACGAACGCGGTGAAGCGGACATGGCCGAACAACTCGCCATAGCTGCGTAGAAAATTGACGCGGACTCGGTTGTTCGGCGACGGCGAACGGGTCTCGAATATCGCGAAGTAGGCGCAGACAGCGATGACGGCGCCAAATACAAGCGCAAAGCCAAAGACGCTGCGCCAGCCGAACGCGTCGATCAAAATGCCGCCAACCATCGGCGAGATCATCGGTCCAATAGTGTAGGCCATCGTCAGATAGGCGATCACTTTAACAAGATGCTGCGGGCCATAGACGTCCTGCGCAATGGCACGGCCCAGCGTGATGCCGCAGCCCGCCCCGATTGCTTGCACCAGCCGGCCGAGAACCAGCGTGCTCACTGAAACCGCGAATGCGGAAACTGCGCTGCCGACCAGAAATAACGCGAGGCCGGAAAGCAGCACCGGCCGCCGGCCGTAGCGGTCAGACAGCGAGCCGTAAAACAGCGTCGAGAACGCCATGCCGAACAAGGCGATGCTGAAGGTAAGCTGGGCCAGCGACGACGACAGATGAAGCGCAGCCTTCACCGCCGGTATCACCGGCAGAAACAAATGCACCGCGAGCGGCCCGACAAACGAAATGGCGGCAAGCGCGAACGCAAACAGCAGTCCCGGCTTTGCCGTCATGAAAGCTCTTGCACCGCGCGGTAAGCCTGATCGATCGCGGAGTCGGTGTAGGCCGCGGCGCCAGAGTCAGAATTGGCGATGGTGATGCGCCCAAATGGCGCCCTACCTATCACGTTTGGCTGCTCGCCGTCGGGCCACTCCGGATCGAACAGCTGGTTGTATTCGTAGGCGTAGCCGTGCGGCCAGCGATTGACCGTTATCGCGGTTATATCCTTATCCGCATCGAAGCCGCCGGGGCCCAAGGTTCGCCTAAGTTGGTCGCGGATATTGTGCTCGAACATCTCGAATGTGGTGTTGAAGATGTCGAGCTGTCCTGCCCGGTTCTGATCACGCGCCGACAATCCCGGCTGGCATGGCGTTCGCACCATCCGGATCAATATCGGTTCGTCCGGCGAGCGAATGCTGCGGTAGCCGCCGATATCGACAACCTGATTAAGGGACAGGCTCGAGAAATACGAACCGGGCGCGTACACCGATGAAATGCCAAGCGCCTTGAACGCATTCCAGTTGCGCAAAGCTACGCTCGTATAAATAAGCGGCGTCTTGACCAGATAGCGCAGCGCCTCCTTCTGTTTTTCCGGTAGATCCGGACAGAGATACGGGATCATCATGTTCCAGCAGGCCAGCACACAGGAACCGGCGCGCACCGAATAGACTTGCCCGCCTCGGCTATAGGCGACCTCCACTTTGTCGAACGAACCGGTATCGCCGAGATTGCGCACGCGGACGACCGTGCTGCTGAGACGGATGCGCACCAGCGATTCCAATCGGTCAAGGCGGGAATAGTCGACCCTCGCCGTGACAACGTCTTCCGCGCTGTTGCCCGGTATGCTGTCGGGAATGAGATCGCGCACCAGAAGCCGCGCAATCGATGCGTTGCCGTCAGGGAAATGAAACGTGTAGGAGCCGCCGTCCTCGGCATAGCCAGCCGCGGTGTAGCCGGTGTGCGGCGCCGAGCCCGGCTGCAAATCGAGGCCCTGAAAGCCCGGAAACTTGAACGCCCACACGTCGAGCGCCGACACCGCATCGATGCCGAGACCCCATTCGCCGTGGGTGCGGGCCCGATAAAACGGGATGACGCCAGGGTCGGCTTTGACGATATGCAGCAGAAAATCCTGATAGCTCGTATTGGCGAGAATCGTCTTTTTCCCGTCGGACGACAGGCCCGGAAGATAATCGATTTTGGCTTCTTCGATGCGCGCGATATCGCGGCGTACCTGCGGCGACAATGGCGTCTTTTCCAAAAGCCGTTCCCACGGGACACCATCGGCGCGCACGATCAGCTTGTCGGTGCCAAACGTTTCCTTGTCGAGAAAGATGCCGCGCCGGAGCCCAAGCGACGAATAGAAGTCGCTATGGTCGCATTTTTGCGAAAGAGCCCCCGGATCGATACCGAGTGTCTTCAACAGGCCGTCGGCCACAGCGCTGTAGGGCCGTGGACTATCGATCATCAACGTGCCGCCGTTCATCAATTCCAGATGCCCATGCAGCGAAAACTCGTTGCGCTTGGCGTGACCGCCAAAATCGTCGTGGTTTTCGAGAATGAGGATGCGGGCATCACGGTGTTTGGCGCGATAGAAATGCGCGGCCGCCAGGCCGCTGATGCCACCGCCAACGACGATCAAATCGTAATGTTCGCCGGTCGAATTGATATTGCTTGCTTGGAGCGGGAAACGGCCGTCGCGCAGGCGGTGTGCCGATTCAAACGCGCCAGGGTGGCTGCCGCGGAGCCCGGTGAGCGCAGGAGGATAATAACCGGAGGTATCTTGAGACGCCTGGTCGGCGGCAAAGGCCGCCGCGATATATTCAGGGAGTAATTGGCTCGCGACAGTGCCGCCGATGGCGAGCGGGATACCGTTAAAAAAGTTCCGCCTGGTGACGCACGTCGAACGCTTGGGCATTCCCGGAGTCTACTTTTCTTTGGCTGCGAGCGTCAGCGAATTCGGCAGGCATCCAGTGCCTAGCCTAATGCTGCGGGCCGGACAGGCTGAGATCGCGCTCGGCACGGAATACATTGGCGTAAAGGCTCGCGATCCATTGCCGCCCGCTCGAGGTGACGTTGAGATACCGGATCGCGGTCTGGATGTGCGGCGAGATGCTCTTCCAATAGAACTGCGGATAAAGGTCCGTGACATCGGCCGGCGACGTGTAGCCCAACTGACGGTTCAGCCCGATTTCCTCGAACTCCTGGTACAGCGCGTTGGCCTTGCGGAGGTAATGGGGATCGCCCAGCTGTCCGATCAGATCGGCGGCGCGGAGCAGCAAGCCCTCTTCGCTTGGCGGATCTTCCGGCTCGTGCGTGGCGGGAAATCGCGTGTATTCAATCGCGCGGGCAATCCTGTTGGCGTCAAGCAGCTCCATCTGCGAGATGCGCTCCATCACGAACAGCTTCGACCTATCCACATGGTACGCAGTAAGCGCCGCATCGGATGAGCCGCGCGGCAATTTCGTTTTGCCGCCGTTGGCGTCGATCACGTAGCCATCGGGACTGTCGCCCTCGAGGAGGCCGCGCACATAACCGATGTCGTGCATTAGGCAGGCAACGACGAGGTGGGCAAAGTCGCCGGGTTGGGTCGGCGTGAGCAGCGCGCGGCCCTTCATGATGTCGTAACCGGCGAGCGTCACCAGCATTGTATGCTCGACATTGTGGTAAAGCGCATCGCTGTTGCCGATACATTCCAGCGCCAGCCGCGCGACCGAAGGAATAAGTTCGCTCAATTCCGCGTGCGTAGCGCCGAATCTCCGGCTCATATGCTCGGCAAGAAAATTACCTAGAGCTTCCGATGCTAATTCCGGGACGGTAATCACGTACTGACCCTCTGAAATCGTTCCCGGCGCGATGGTACGTTGCCGCTCCGTGAAAATCGAGCCGACAGCATAAATAATTGCGTCAGGCAAAGTATAGCAAAGTTATCGTTGATGCCGCACTGTGACGCTCGAATGAAAACGTCGTTTCGCGGCGGCTACGCGCTAAAACACACCGAGATGCTGGCGCAGATCGGCGCCGCTTTGTTTCAGCTCGGCAGCAGTCGATACGACGGCAACGCGGCCGCTGTTGAGGATCACAATATCGTCGGCAACATCGATCGCCAATTTCGGGCTTTGCTCCACCAACACGATGGAAAGTCCACTTTCCTTCAGCTTCCGGATCGTCGCCATGACCTCGGCGACGATCTGCGGCGCCAGCCCCTCCGACGGTTCATCCATCAGCAGCACGCGCGGATTAGCCATCAGCGCCCGGCCTATGGCGAGCATCTGCTGTTCGCCGCCGGAAAGATAACCCGCAAGCTGGCTGTGCCGCTCGGCGAGCCGCGGGAACATGGCGAATACTGTTTGTATCGTCCACGGCGCATGGCGGCGGCCGGCGTGTTCGGTGCGCGCGGCGACCATGAGATTTTCGCGGACCGTCAGACTTTTGAAAATGCGCCGCCCCTGCGGCACCAAAGCGACGCCGCACGCAGCAATCCTCTCCGGCGGCAGCCGGGTTACCGGGGTGCCAAACACTTCGACGCTGCCGCCGCGCGGCGGCAACAACCCGACACTGACATTCATACAGGTCGATTTGCCGGCGCCGTTGCGGCCGAGCAAGCCGAGCAGCCGGCCCTCCCCGAGCGCAAACGATACCTGCTGCAACACATGGCTGTCGCCGTAATATGCCTCGATGCCGGTGAGGCTAAGCGCGCTACTCGCCAAGATAGACCTCGCGGGTGCGTGGATTGGCGACGACTTCGGCGCGGGTGCCTTCGACGATCACTTCGCCAAAGTGAAGCAGCGTAATGCGGTCGGCAAAGTCGAGCGCCGTGTCCATATCGTGCTCGATCATCACGATGGTGACCTCGCGCGGGATCGCCGCGAGAAGCCGGCTCACATCGCGGCGCTCGTCGATCGACAAGCCCGCAAACGGCTCGTCGAGCAGCAACACTTTGGGATTTTGCGCCAGCGCCATGGCGATCTCGACCCGACGCTTCTCGCCATAGGACGTTTCCGCAAGCGGCCGCTCGGCGATGCGATCAAGGCCGAACTCGTTCAAGCGCAGCGCGAGCCTCGTCCAGCAAATGTTGCTGGCGGTGCAGCGGCAACCACGGATTCCAGCGCATCGGGGAAAGGCCGAGCAGCGCCAGCATGGCGTTGCGCAGAATGGTGTCGCGCGGAAACAGGGTAATGATCTGGTAGGTGCGCGCCATACCGAGGTGCGCGCGCTTTCGGGTCGCGGCGCCTGTGATGTCCTGTCCGAACAGCTGGATCGAACCGGAGTCAGGACGTAGTTCGCCGGTGATGAGATTGAATAGCGTCGTTTTTCCGGCGCCATTTGGCCCAATGATCAGCCGGCGTTCGCCAGGTTCAACCGCAAGATTGACGTTGGTGGTCACGCGCAAGCCGCCGAACGATTTGCTCAAATCGCGGACGGCGAGTGCGGTCATGACATCCGCTCCACGACTGGCGCCGGCTTGCTCCGGCTCATCATCCGTACCGCCGAACGGAACAGCCGCGCCGCCCCCGGCACCAAGCCTTCGGGCATGAAGATCACGATGGCGACGAAAATCGCGCCGAGCATGAAATTCCAGCGCACCACATAAGCGCTGACGACGTTCTTCATAATCACCACGAGCGCCGCGCCGACGATCGGACCGAGTAGCGTTCCAGCGCCGCCCGAGATCACCATAAGCAACGCTTCCGCTGAAGCCGTCAGCGCCAAAGTCTGTGGGCTGATGAATTCGTTGTAATAGACGAAGAGGATGCCTGCGACCGATGTCAGCAGACCTGAAAACATGAAAGCGCCAAAACGGATCATCCAGACGTGATAGCCGAGCGCATTCATCCGCCGCGGCTGGTCGCGCGTGCCGCAGAGCGTTGCGCCGAATGGCGAGCGGACGAAGATCGCTACCGCAGCCACCGCGACAAGAAAAATGATGAGTGTCGCGTCGTAGAATGCATTTGCCGATGTCAGTGCGATGCCGAATGGCTTTGGGCGTCCCGATACATTAATGCCGTTGTCACCGTTGGTCAGGCTGATCCAGCGATACGCCAGGCCCCATAGAATTTCGCCAAGCGCGAGCGTGATCATGATGAAGCTGATGCCGGTAGCGCGCAGCGCCAGCGCGGCAAAGCCCGCGGTGAAGGTAAGACCGACCACAAGCGCGCCAACGATCGCGATCGTGTGCCCGAAGCCGGCGGCAAGCAGTGAAGCAACCGCGTAGCTTGCCACACCGAACAATCCGGCGTGGCCGAGTGAAACCAACCCGGCGTAACCGACCAGGATGTTCAGACCGAGCGCGAAGATCGCGTAGAGCAGGATTTGGCTCGCAACATTGACGTAATACGGCTCCCGGATTGCATAGGGCACGGCGGCGAGCGCAATAATCGCAGCGGCGATAGCGAGGTTGCGGCCAATCACAGCACCTGCCCCCCGAACAAGCCCTGCGGCCGCAGTACCAGCACCAGCACCATCGGCAGGAACAGAATGAAGTAGGCAAGTTCCGGCACCAGCGCTTGGCCGAAATTATAGATGAAGCCGACGATGATGCTGCCGACGAATGAGCCAAGCAGGCTTCCAGTACCCCCCAAAATCACAACGACCAGCGCCAGCGGCAGCATGTCCTGGTCCAGCCCAGGATAGACCGAAAGGATCGGACTGCCGATCACGCCGGCGAAACCAGCGAGCGCCGCCCCCAGTCCGAACACGACGGTGAAAAGCTGCGACACGCGGATACCGACAACCCGCGCCATTTGCGGATCGTCCACCCCGGCACGGATCATGGCACCGAGCCGGGTACGCTCCAGCATCAACCAGAGCGCAATAGCAAAGATCACCGCAATGACGATGATGGCGAGACGATAGAGCGGCGCGGCCGCGGCGCCGACCCGCACGAAGCCGCCGAGGCCCGCAGGCGTTGCGACCGAAATCGGATCGCCGCCCCACCCCATCAGACAAAAATCGGCGACCATGAAAGAAACGCCGAGGGTGACCAGCACCTGCGCCAATTGTTGGCCGGCAAGACGACGCAGCAGCAGGCGCTCCATCAGCGCGCCGAGTATCGCAACTTCGAGCCCGGTGAGGACGGCGCCAACCCAAAAATTGACCGTGAAGCCGAGAGCACCGGAAAAGAAGGTGGTGCCGAGATAGGCGCCGAGCATAAACATCGAGCCATGCGTCAAATTCGGAATGCGCATCAGCCCGAAGATCAAAGAAAAGCCGGCGGACAGCAGGAACAACAGGCCGCCGAACGTCACGCTATTGACGGTCAGCAAAACCCAGAACGTCATAGGCGGCGCCCTTGCAATTCCCGGAAGAAGCCTCTCAGACGCTCCGCGGAGCGTCTGCCGCTTTCAGCTCAGCATTTAGTCAGCGGCGGATAATCGCGCGAATAAACCGGGTGTGCGAGGAATTCCTGCTCGGGCCAGGTCCAGAACTGACTGACGTTGTCATAGGTCTTGATGGTCTTGTTCCAGAGCTTGAGCCCGTATTTGGCTCCCTCGGTCCCGATACGCCGGATATAGAATGTTCCGACAACGTTGCCGAAATGATCGAACTTGAGCGGCCCGCGCGGCGTTTCGGTCAGGCTCACGCTGCGCAGCGCGGTCATCAGCTTGTCCTTGTCGCTGGCATCGCCGTTGAGCGTCTTGAGTGCCGCATCCACAACCTGACAGTTGACGTAAAGCAACGCCGCGTATTGGCCCGGCACGGTGTCGTAATTCTTCACCATGGAGTCGACAAACCGCTGATTGGCATCGATCGGCAGGTCGAGCGTATAGGGGCAGCAACTGACCAGGCCGATCGCCTCTTCGCCATAGCTCTTGAGCAACGCATCATCGCCGCCCGTTTCACCGGCCACCACCGGATATTTCAGACCCGCGGCGGAATATTGCTTCATGAACCGAATGGGATTTGAACCGGCAAATCCCTGGCAAACGCCATCGCAGTCGGCGATTTGCGCAACGTACGGTGTGTAATCGGGAGTGACCAACGGCGGCCACAGTTTGCTGACGACGCAACCGCCGTCTTGCTGGAAGGCAGCCTGAAATCCGCCCATCTGCTCATAGCCGAACGCGAAATCTTCGGAGATGCAGGCAATGCGCTTGAGCTTCAGCTCGGTCGCCGCGTAGTGCCCCATCGGATGCATCGCCTGCGAGGAAGTCGCCGACGCGCGCAGCAGGAACGGGTTCGGCTGGCGCTGGGTCAGATTGTCCGCCGCCGCGAGGCTTAGCGTCGGCATCTTCTGTTCTTTGACATAGTCGCTGATGGCATAGAGCTCGAAGGCGGCGAGCGGCCCGAGGATCACATCGACCTTGTCGCGCTCGACCAGTTCCTGCGCCTTGGTCTTGGTGCCGGCCGGATTGCCGCCAGTGTCGGCGGAGATGAAATCGACCTTGCGGCCGCCCATCGTGTAGTTGCGCTCCTTCAGGAACGTCAGCACGCCTTGTTCCATCTGGATACCGCCCTGCGCCAACGGGCCGGTCTTTACCGTAAGCAGGCCAAGCTTGAACGGCTCCGCCTGCGCGACCGCGGGCGATGGAAACCGGCTGATCGCGGCTGCGGCGGCAGTACCGGCCAAAACCGCGCGGCGGCTGACTTTACGAGACATAGTCCCTCCCCTGGGCGCCCTTTGTTTTTGCGGCGCTATTGCTTGCCGGCACGCCCCTCCGCACCGGCAGTTCGGCCGGGACTTTGGCTTACGCCGTCACACTCTGTAAAGGAGGGTATTGTCGCGGCTATCGCCAATTTTGCCGGCATTTCAGGTAGCCAGTGGGGACGGGTCGCCGGAATGCAGACCGGCGACACCGCTGGAACCGTCCGCACGACCCTGACCGAAGATACTCCATCACCGGGCTTTTGATTTGCCGCGTTTAACGCCTGCCAACTTTTCGAGCACGGCACAGACTGCCGCGGTGTCGTGGTCGTCATGACCGCTCCGGCGCGCCTTGGTGTAGATGCAGCTTGAAGCGTCGAACATCGGCGTCGGCACACCGATTTCGCGGGCAAAGCCGCCAATCACGTCCATGTCCTTTTGCCAGACCGACATCTTCATGGTGGCTTCGTCGTAGTTATTCTTGACCATCATCGGAGCCCGCAGCTCGAAGACCCGCGAGTTGCCAGCCCCGGTTTTGATCAGATCGAATATGAGCTGCGGGGGTAAGCCGGATTTCATCCCGAGCACCATGGCTTCGGCGCTCGCCACGTTGTGGATGGCAACGAGGAGATTGGCGACGTATTTCATCCGGCTGCCGTTGCCGAATGCACCGACGTCGTGCACGGCGCGGGTAAAGCCCGCAAACACCGGCTTGAGTTTCTTGATCTCGGCGGAGCCACCAGAAGCATACACCACCAGGTCCCTGACCTTGGCTTGGGCGCCGGTGCCGCTCATCGGGCAGTCGAGCATAACGTGACCGGCCTTGCGCAACGCCGCTTCCGCGCGAGACTTGTCCTCGAGCGTGAAAGTCGACGCCTCAACGATGACGCGGCGAGGCACCTTGGCCTTGATAATGGCGGCAACCGTCGCGGTAAGCGCTTTCGGACTGGGCAGGCTGGTGATGATGATCTTCGCTTTGCGCGCTACGTCCGCGGCATCAGCGGCGAGCTCAACGCCGGCGCGCGCCATTGCCCGTCGCCGATCGGGCGCGATGTCATAACCGACGACGCGCCAACCCGCGGCAACGAGGTTCGTCGCAAATGAGCCTCCCATAATGCCGAGACCAATGACTCCAGCGACACCCTTTTTTCCCGAAGCCATTTTTCCCAAAGCCATGTTTCCCAAAGCCCGCGTTTCCTCGTTGCAACTCTATTGGGCCGCGACGCTATGGCATTGACCAGCTGAGGCGCAAGCGGCTTTCTCACGCCGCTCCGATCGCATAGTCTGCGCGCCGAAGCATTGAAGGCCATACAGGATCGATTTTTTAATCGGGCAACATTGGAGCGGACATGTCCATCACTCTCGAGCAAGCGTCCACGATTGTCGATGTCGCGTTAAAGAAAGCCCACGACAGCAATCTCGCGCCGCTGACCGTCGCGGTGCTCGATGCCGGCGGTCATCTCGTCGCCTTCAAGCGTGAAGACAAGTCGGGAATTTTGCGGTTCGACATCGCTTACGGCAAAGCCTGGGGCGCACTCGGTATGGGCTTTGGCTCGCGCACGCTGGCGAGCCGCGCGGCGAAAACCCCGCAATTCTTCACCATGCTGGCCGCAGCAAGCGCTGGACGCATGGTAACCAATCCCGGCGGCGTGCTGATCAAGGATGCCGGCGGTAACATTGTCGGCGCCTGCGGCATTTCCGGCGACACCTCCGATAAGGACGAAATGTGCGCCATCGCCGGCATCGAAGCGGCCGGCCTCAAGGCCGATCCGGGCGCGGACTAGGAGGCACTCATGAAGCTGTTCTCGTTCTGGCGGTCGCTTGCGACCTACCGCGTCCGCATCGCGCTCAACCTTAAGGGTGTTGCGCCCGATGAAGTTATCGATGTGAATCTGATGAAGGGCGCGCAGCGCGAGGCTGCGTACCGCGCCGTCAATCCGATGATGGCGCTGCCTGCGCTGGTCGATGGCGAAGGCCCTGCTTTGTTTGAATCGCTGGCGATCATCGAATATCTCGACGAAACCCATCCAAACCCGCCGCTACTGCCGCGCGATCCCAAAGGGCGGGCGCGGGTGCGCGGCCTCGCCCAGATCGTCGCCTGCGACTCCCATCCGCTGATCGTGCCGCGGGTACGCGAATATCTCGAGCATGAACTGAAGATCGACGAACCGACACGTACCAAGTGGTGCCAGCACTGGCATGTCGCGGCCCTCACCGCGCTCGAAGCCCACCTGAAGGACAACGCTACCGGCCTCTACAGCCACGGCGACACGATCACGCTCGCCGATATCTGCATCGCAAGCCAGGCTGCCGGCGCCAAGTTCTTCAATGTCGACACCGGGCAGTTTCCGACGTTCACACGGATCGCAACCGCACTGTCGCAGATTGATGCTTTCGCACGTGCTCACCCACTCAAGCAGCCGGGAGCGCCGGCGTCAACCTGAATGCTTACGGCTTGGCGTTGAGCGACACCGACGAGTACGGCGTTGCCGTGCTCTTTTTGATCATGCTCTTGGTGGTCAACTCGTAGGTCTTGTAGCGATCGGTCGCCATTTCCGCGTCATGCGCCGCGGCATTGTCATAAACTTCAAAAAACAGGATGTGATACGGCGTGCTGGTCGAGGTCGCGATATTGAACTCGCGAACACCGGGGTCCTGCACCGCTCCAGTGGCCTCGACCTTGGCCGCAACCACAAAATTATTGTACTGGTCGGCCGCGAGATCGAATTCCTCGACGTTGACGTAAAGCGGGTCACTCGCCGGCGTCGCGCCGCTCGAATTGATGGCGAGCGACGTGAACGGACGGATATTGTAATTCTTGATCATCATCATCGTCAGACCGACGAATTTTACGTAGGTCGTGGTTTTTTGATGCGAATCCCAGGCGGCGGAATTTTCGTAGACCTCGAAGATAAAAACGTGGTTGGGGTCTTTTTGTCCGACATTGCTGTCGATTTCGCGAACGCCCGCCTCAGTCAGCGTCCCTTTAACGTCATCGGAAAGATCCGCCGAGAACTTGGTCATGGACGACGGGTTGATTTGAAGATCGACGATGTTGACATAATGCGGCGCGGTGTCCGAGACGGGCGTAGCGGCAGCAGCCGCCGGCGCCGCAGCGGCCGGTGCAGGAGCAGCGGCCGGCGCAGCCGGAGTTGGGGCAGGAGCAGTTGGAGCGGGCGCGGCAGGCGGCGGTGAGGTTTGTGCCGAGGCGGCAACGGCAAATGTGACCACTGCCGCCAATCCGAGAACAAGCTTCCGCATTGTGATTCTCTCCTCACCCTTCATTCGCGAAAACGTATCGGCTTTTTGCGACCCTCGGAAGCCCAGCCGGCTACCACTTGTCAGGAAAATGATGCAGCGGGCCGTGTCCGGCCCCGGCGTTCAGCCGGTCTGCCGCCGCAATAGCGGCAGTGACGTAAGTCTTGGCCTGGCGTACGGCCTCGCCGAGCATGAGCCCTTTGGCGAGGCCCGCGGCAATCGCAGAAGCGAAAGTGCATCCTGTTCCGTGAGTATTTTTTGTCGCGATACGGGGCGCGGTAAACCGCGAACAGCCGGTTGCCTCAATCAGCAGATCCACGCTTTCCGGACCGCCGCCATGGCCGCCCTTCATCATCACCGCGCCCGCGCCGAGCGCAAGCAGCGCCAACCCTTGCGACTGCATTTCGGCTTCGTCCCGTGCGAGCGGAGCATCGAGCAGGGCGGCGGCTTCGAATAAATTAGGCGTCACTACGCTGGCACGGCCAATAAGCTTCTTGAGCGCATCCATCGCGTCGGCGCGCAGCAGGTCGGCGCCCGTGCTCGCCACCAGCACCGGATCCAGCACAATGTTGCGCGCTTTGTGACGTTCCAATCCTGCGGCCACGGCTTCGGTGATCGCCGTGTTGCCAAGCATGCCGATCTTCACCGCATCAATATCGAGGTCGGAGAATACGGCGTCCATTTGAGCGCCGACAAAATCCGGCGGCACTTCGTGAACGCCGGCAATCCCCTTCGTGTTCTGCGCTGTCAGCGCTGTGATGACGGTCGCGGCGTAAACGCCGAGCGCCGAGAAAGTCTTCAAATCAGCCTGGATGCCCGCACCACCGCCCGAATCCGAACCGGCTATGGTGAGAGCGACAGGAACCGCCATCATGCGCCTCGTTCCGCCAGCGCTTCGTCAACGACTTTGCGCAAGGCACGGGACGCACCAGCGGGATCCGGCGAGAGCGACAATGCCGAGATGACGGCAACACCGTCGGCGCCGGCAGCAATAACGGCCGCCGCGTTGCTGGCATCGATGCCAGCAATGCCACACACCGGCAGCTTCGGCGCCCGCCGATGCAGGGCGCCAATCACGCGTGCCAGCCCTTCCGGCCCGATGGGCGTATTTTTTTGCTTCTTTGACAGCGTCACGTAGACGCCGCCGGAGCCTACATAGTCGAGCAAATCGACCGGTGCAGCATCGGCCTCAGCAACAGACTTGATCGATAACCCGATGATGGCATCTGGGCCCAGAAGTTTGCGCGCATCCTCGACCGCCATATCGTCCTGCCCGACATGGACCCCATCTGCGCCAGAAGCGAGGGCAACGTCGATCCGATCGTTAACAACGAACGGCACCCGAAACGGCGCCAGCGCTTGCTTGATCGCGCGTGCGGTCGCCACCATGGTTCGTGTATCGCTCAGCTTGTCGCGCAATTGCACCAGTGTCGCACCGCCTTCCGCGCAATGCCGCGCAAGGTCGGCGAGATCGTGGCCACCCGAGCGCTCGGGATCGACGATGGCGTTAAGGCGAAGATCAACCTGCATTATGAGACCTTGGCGCGGGCGCGAAGCGTCGCGCGATCGAGAGTGTAGAGCGCATCGATGATCCAGCTCGCGAAGCGGCCCGGCGCCGGGGCGCTTTTCGCGGCAACCTCCCCGGCTACACCAAGCGCAATCAGCGCAGCATTGGTGGCAAGCCACGGATCGGCTTCGACCGCAAGCGCGGCAGCCACCAGTGCCGAGCCGGCACACCCCATCGCGGTCACGACGCTCATTAGCGGATCGCCGTTGCTCACCGTGACCGATCGCCTGCCGTCCGTCACCATATCGTGCCCGCCGGTAACCGCGACGACGATCTCGTGCACTTGCGCAAAGTCCTGAGGTTTTTCAGCGGTATTGCCGGTAAGCGCCGCGAATTCGCGTTGATTAAGGCGCACGACCGTCGGTCGCCGAATGACCAATTTGCGCGCAAACTCCGCCCGCGCCGGCGATCTCTCAATAAAGACTGGATCGAGCACCCAGGGCTTTCGGCCCTGCTCTGCGGCGTCCAGCGCCGCGTCGACCGCGGCCCGGCGTTCGGCGTCAAAAGTGCCGAGATTGACCAGAAGCGCGTCGGCGGAAGCAACAAACGCCGCGATCTCCCCGGACGATATCGTCATCGACGGAATTGCGCCAGCCGCGAGCAGAACGTTCGCCGTGTAGTTCTGGGCCACGTAATTGGTGATGCAATGCACCCTCGGCGCGCGGCTCTTGATGCGGGCCACTACGTCGGCGGCGAGGTCGGCAAACTCTACCGGTGCATGCATTTGCTGGTCCATGTGCCCGCGAAGATACTACGTCTCCGAATGCTCTTGCAGGCTCGTCATATATGCTATTCTGCCGGCCGGAGCCGCCCATGATCCCTTTTTTCGTGCAGATCAAATGCCAGCTCGGCAAGTCCTATCAGGTCGCCAACAAGCTGGCGGACGCCGAGATTGCCTCGGAAATCTATTCGACTGCGGGTAATTTCGATCTTTTAGTGAAATTTTACGTCGATCCTTCAATCGATATCGGCCACTTCATTGCCGAGAAGGTACAGACCATTCCGGGCGTCGCCGACACCCACACTATCATCACGTTCAAGGCGTTTGGAGGCTCGTAGTCGTTCCCTCGACTGCCCTTTGCCGCGGCAGCGCCAACTGCCGCTCGCGCCAGATCACGAATAACCCGGCGGCGGCGATGATCGCGGAGCCGAGAATGATCATGGGTGTCGGTTTCTCTCCGAATATCAAGTAGCCGAGCAGCAGAGCCCACACCATCGAGGTGTAGTCGAACGGCGCCACGACGGAAGCCGCGGCGTAACGATAGCTTTCAGTCAAAAAAATATGCCCCATGCCACCGAGAAAACCGATGGTGGCAAGGACTGCCAGCTCACTGCCGGTCGGCGTCAGCCATCCGAACGGCAAGGTCACCAGGCCCGACAGCGCGCAGATCAGCGAAAAATAGAACACAATCGACGACGTTGTCTCGCTCTTGGTCAGATGACGCGTCTGGATCACGGTGCCGGCGTTGGTGACTGAACCGGCAACTGCATAGATCATCCCGGCGAGACTGGTGGCGCTCGCCATCGCAATCGTCAGTTCATCGCCCGTCAGATGCGGTGCCAATACCACCAGCACACCGACGAAACCGATGATCACCGCCGACCAGCGATAAATCCGCACGCGCTCCTTGAGAAAAAACGCTGCAAGCGCCACGCTGATCAACGGTGATGTGAATGAGATCGCGTTCGCTTCGATCAGCGGCAGCCGCGCCAATGCGCCGAAATTGCAGAACATGCCGACGATGCTGAGCGCCCCCCGGCTTGCCTGACCGAGCGGATTACCCGTTCGCACCGCAGCCACTAGCTCGCCGCGGACGGCGTAGATCAGCACCACCGGCACGAGCGCAAACGCCGAACGGTAGAACACCACCTCACCGATTGGATAGCGCGCGCCGAGATAGCGGATGAGCGCCGACATGACGGCGAAAAACACCGCCGAAACCAGCTTGAGGATAATTCCCTTCCCGGTGTTCACGCGATCTATTTCTTCGGCGGCGGAATCGGACCCTGAACCGGCGGCAGCGAAGCAATGTAATTCGCGATCGCTGCGCGGTCATCGCTACTCAGCAGGGACGTATTCTGGATGACGTCGGCCATCGAACCGCCGGCATAGTCGCCCCCCGGATTCATGCCATCGCTGAGAAAACCGGCGATATCTTTTTCCGACCAAGCGATCTTGTCACTGCCCCAATGGCCAAGGCCGGCTGGCGTGATGTTCGGCACCCAACTTTTGCCATCCGGGGTTGGACCGCCGGCGAAGCGCTCGCTCTCGATGATGCCGCCCATAAAGTTTCGCGGAGAATGACATTCGGCGCAGTGCCCGGGACCGCTCACCAGATAAGCGCCTCTGTTCCATTGTGCGGATTTCGCCGGCTCCGGCACATAGGGACCGCCGGTCAGGTAAAGCAGCTTCCAGCCACCGAGCAGGCGGCGAATATCGAATGGAAATGCCAGATCGTGTCCCGCCGCTTTGCCTTTCACCGGCGGCAAGGTTTTCAGATAGGCAAACAGATCGCGCACATCGTTCAGCTCCATATGGCGATAGGAGCTGTATGGAAACGCCGGATAGAGGTGCGTTCCGCCCGGCTCAGTACCGTCCCATAACGCGGTAACGAAATCCGCTTCGCTCCAATTGCCGATCCCATCAGCGGGATCGGGCGAAATGTTCGGCACGACGAAGGTGCCGAACGGGCACGGCAGTTCGAGTCCACCGCCGAGACGCAGGCGATCGACCTTCTGCGGATCCTTGTCGGGCACCGCGTGGCACGAGCTGCAGCCCCCGACGTTGAACATGGTTTTGCCGTTGTCGAGGTTCGGCGTGTATTGCGGCAGTGCGGACGCCGGCACCGTCGCTGGAATAGTCACGACCCAGAACACGGCAAAGCCGATCACAGCAGCGACGACGACGACCGCGGCAAGCTTGCGCAGCGTCAGATGCCTTCTCATATCTGCGCACCTCGTCGATCGCGGGCTAACCACCTTCACACGCTAATCAGGATGGCCGAATCGCGAATAGAAACTAAAGTGCGGGACGTCCGCCCGGACGCCCGCCCTCGACGTTTTGCTGACTGCGATTAGCCCTTCTTGAGGCGGTAAATTTGATGACAGCCGCCGCAATCGTTCTTGCCGATGTTTCCGACTGCTGCCTTTAGCGTATCCAAATCCTTCACGCTCGCAGCGGCCTCTTTGGCATCTTCACCGAATTTGACGAAGCGGGCTTTGAAGTCGGCCATATCTTCCCAGACCTTGGGGCCGGCGTTGAAATCGTCGGAAGGATCGCCGCCCTTGGAGCTATCCGGATAGAGATTCGGCATTTTCGACGCCGCATCCTGGAACGATGCGAAAGCCTTTTGCGCTGCGGCCAAATCGAACGGCGTGTCGCCCTTGGCCATGTCGCCGATAACCTTGGCTTGTTGGCCATTGGTCTTCATCAGCGCCTTGCGCGCCTTGATAGGATCTTCCTGGGCAACGGCGGCAGTGACACCGAGACCAACGACAATCGCAAGCACGGTACGGATCATAAATATCTCCCTTGGAATAAGCGCAGTGGCACTTGAATAGTGTTGAGCCGTGACGCGACCAACACCCCCAGTATGGCATTATTCCAATACCAATACGAAGCGGGGCGGTCACACCAGCAGCGGAGTACCGCATGGAGACGCTGATCTTGAGAGGCCGCCCCGACCAGCGCAATGAATGCGATCAGTGGACCGTGGAGCGGGACGCGGAGAATGGGCAGGAGTTTGTCGTGCAGGAACACGTCAGGCTCGACGCGCTGACGTCTGGCAAGCCGCATCTTCGCCTGGTGCGGCGCATGACCGTCCCCGAGTTCTTGAGTACCGATCAGCCGCCCGCCCGTAATGCGCCGATTGCAGGCGTTACTCGATGCACGGGGCACGGGATCGTGAGGCCGTGGGAAGCCGCCTTTAGCTGCCCTTCCCTCACTTGAACCATGTTCCCATATAACGATCCGGCCGGCGTGTTCGCCGGTCCCCAGCGGACGCTGGGCTAACGGCTTCACAGACCATGAAAATTGTACCCTTACACGATGCCGTCTTAGACGGCAGCGGCACTGCCGCAAACCTGACCCCAGAAGTCCCAATCGAGGACCAGGAGCTTCTGGACGCCTATTCGCGTGCCGTCATCGACGTGGTCGATCGCGTCGGCCCGGCCGTGGTCGGCCTCACGATCCACGCCGGGGAGGTCAACGGCCGCCCGCGCGGCGGCACGGGCTCCGGGGTCATCGTGGCGCCTGACGGGCTGATCCTGACCAATAGCCACGTTGCCGGCGCAGGTGGCACCGCCGCCGCAGCCTCGCGTATCGAGGTAACAACGCCGGAAGGACAGCACCTGACGGCACGGCTGGTCGGTGACGACCCCGATACCGATCTCGCCCTGATCCGTATTGTCGAGCCGGTAACGCTGCCTGCGGCGCCGCTGGGCGATTCCAAGAAGCTCAAGCGCGGCCAATTGGTGATCGCCATCGGCAATCCGCTCGGCTTCGAGTTCGACGGTGACGTCGGGCGTGGTGTCGGCGCTCGGGCGCTCGCTGCGCTCGCGTAACGGGCGGCTGATCGACGACGTGATCCAGACCGACGCCGCTTTGAACCCGGGCAACTCGGGCGGCCCGCTGGTATCGTCCCGCGGCGAAGTGGTCGGCGTGAACACCGCCGTGATCATGGGCGCGCAAGGCATCTGCTTCGCGGTCGCCGCAAACACGGCAAGCTTCGTGCTCGGCGAGCTAGTGCGGCACGGCCGCGTGCGGCGCGGCTATATCGGCATCGCCGCGCAGCACGCCGCGATTTCACGGCGCCGACGTCACTTCTCGGGCTTAGCGCAGGACAGCGCGGTAATGGTCACGACCATCGAACCGGTTTCCCCGGCGGCCCTTGCCGGAATGAAGGTCGGCGACATCCTGCTCAGCCTGGATGGCGCACCCCTAACCGGGGCCGACGATCTGGTGCGCGTGCTCACCAGCGATACGATCAACCGCGAGGTTGCGTTTGATCTGTTGCGGGGTGGCGAGCGCCTTACCGTCAAGCTCACGCCGCAGGAACGCAAGCGCTCGGCGTAAAGACATGGGATGGGTTTATCCCATCCCGCACGCCTGATTCAGGTATGCATGGCGTGCGCCTTGCGGCCGCCGCGCTCAATCGAGGCTGGCGCTTCGTCTCGGGAGATCAGATGTTCCGCGAGATCCAGACAGCGCTTGCTCAGCATGGCTGCGCCTTCAGCCAGCTCTTTGGAGGCGCGCACGATCTCGACATTGCATTCCATATCTTCGTGCGACCAGCCGCGCGAATGGGCGATGTACGGAAATTGCGGGAAGATGAAGCCTAGTTCGGCGAAGAAGCCGAGCATTTGACCGGCAACCGCCTGGATGTTGTCTTGGCCGCCGACAACGATAAATCCGGCTACCTTGTTGCGAATGAGGACGCGATTGCGAATGGTGACTGCGTTCTGCACGCAATTCAGTCGTTCCGCCATTTTGAAATAGAGCGACGAAGCGGCGCCCCATCGGATTGGCGATGAAACGATGATCGCATCAGCCCAGTGCACCAAAGCCTCGTAGACTTGATCCATTTGGTCGCCGGAATCCATCTGTGTGATCGAGCACGGCCAGGTACAGGCCAGCGCGGATTTCGAGTAGTAGCCTTCGCAGACGCGAAACTTGAGATCGTTCAGCTTGATCAGGCGCGTTTGCGCACCGAGGTCCGCGGCGGCTTTCAAGGCATGACCGAGCAGATGATCCGAACCGGAAAAGCGCGGGTTCGCGCCGTCCATTGCCGTCGTTGAAATGCCGGCAAAGCGCAACGGCCCTGGCGCGCGTTCGACGTCGCGCGCCAGCGGATGAGGTTCGTGTGGCTTTCTTTGACGCCTGCTGCCAACCTCCAGGTTTACGAAAACACGGCCGTCCTCGACTTTGACTGGATAGGCCGGAACGCAGTCCTCTTCGAAACCGGGTTCGCCTGCGCCGCTGCGGCGGTGAAATTTCCAATTGTGCCAAGGGCAAATGATGTAATCGCCATCAAGGCGGCCTTCACCGAGCGGACCACCAACGTGGTTGCACACGTTCGATACCGCTCCGAATTCTCCATTCTTGAAGGAGACCGCGATGTCCTGATTGAGTACCGTGACGCGCTTGAGCGGCGTCCCGGAAAATTCTGCCGTGTGGCCGATGTCGATCCAGTCTTCATCGTTTGGCATGACCGTCACCGCCCCGATTGTTTTAGCCGGCGGGCAAGCCTACTTTGCCCGCAATACTTTCATCGGGCACCAGACCACCAACATTGTAACCGTGCAAGCTTGGTGCCGTATTAGCGGCGGCAAGAACGAACGGCGGCGAAGAACGGAATGGCCATGGATCACATCGCATGGATGGCGTTGCGCGAGATCGAGACGCGCCGGCTGAATGAGGGCCGTCTGCAAGCCCACTACGCCGTACAATGGCTCGCACGCGCGGCACGTGCCTACATCCCGCCGCAGCCGGACGACAGCCACACTAGCTTGCGCTGGGATCACGATCTTGACGGCTTCACGACACGCGCCTTACCGGATCACAGCCGTCTATGCTTGCAGCTGACAAACCTCACGTTGAAGCTGCACGGCGGCAATAGCTCCGCAGCTGAACAGCCCTTTTCGCTGGACGGCAGCACCGACTTGGAAGTCCGGCGATGGTTGGGCGAACATATCAGCGGGCGCGGACACGATATGCGGGCTCTGGATGCGCCGTCGCCCTATGAGATGCCTCCGCACACGATAGCGGGAGGCGCGCGCTACGACGCGACCGGTTCTGCGGACGCGCTGGCAATGATCGCGGCTTGTTTCGCCAATGCCGAAATTTTGCTGGATGACGTCCGACGGCAAATGATTGAACGAAAGCTGTCGGCGTCCCAGGTGTGCTGCTGGCCACATCACTTCGATCTTGCGACGTTGGCGATGGTGCCAATGCAGGAACCCGGCATGGACGGCTTTGTCGGCGCGGGCCTCTCGCCCGGCGACGAATATTACAACGAGCCCTATTTTTACGTATCGGTATATCCCGAGCCCCAACCGGAGGCGTTACCGGCATTGCCGGCTTCGGGACATTGGCACAGGCACGAATTTACGGCAGCGATATTGCCGGCACATCGAATTCTTGCGGCTACCGACCAGGCAGCCGCCACCAGCGATTTTCTTCAGCGCGCCGTAGCGATCGCACTCCATATTCTAGGCTGAAGCCAATCGGCGCCTTGCTTTGGCGGCGAGCGACCCTATCTCAACGTCTTCTCTGGCTATCTGAAGCGGCCCGCATTAAGAAGCGGGTCCTTTCTGCTTCGCTGTTGAAACTCACCCAATGCTTCAGATCGACAATCTCACTTTCGACGCGTGGGGACGCCGGTTTTTCGACCGTGCCAGCGTCATGATTCCGGCCGGCACCAAAGTCGGGCTGGTCGGCCGCAATGGCGTCGGCAAATCGACTCTGTTCAAACTGATCACCGGCGAGCTCGCCCCGCAGGAGGGCGACATCGTGTTGCCGAAGACCGCGCGCATCGGCTCGGTCGACCAGGAGCACCCGGCTACGCCGGTGACGCTGCTCGATACCGTGCTTGCCGCCGATACCGAGCGCGAGGAGTTGAATGCACAACTGGAAACCGCCGAGCCAGAACAGCTTGCCGAAATTTACCAGCGCCTGAATGCGATCGACGCCGATCGCGCGCCGGCACGTGCGGCCGAAATCCTGAGCGGACTCGGCTTTTCCAACAGCGATCTCGATCGCCCGATGGCGGAATTTTCCGGCGGCTGGCGCATGCGCGTGGCGCTGGCGGCTGCACTGTTCGGCGAGCCCGATCTTTTGCTGCTCGACGAACCGACCAACTATCTCGATCTCGAAGGCGCGCTGTGGCTCGAAGCCCGGCTCAAGGTCTACCCGCAGACAGCCCTCATCATCAGCCACGATCGCGAGCTTCTGAACAATTCGGTCGGCGCCATCCTACATCTGACCGAAGGCCGAACTCGATCTTTATACTGGCGGCTACGACGATTTCGAACGGCGGCGGGCCGAAAAGACGCGGCTGCAGGCAGCGACCCGGGTGAAGCAGGAAGCTGAGCGCGCGCACCTGCAGAAATTCATCGATCGCTTCCGCGCCAAAGCCAGCAAGGCGACCCAGGCGCAGTCGCGCATCAAACGGCTGGCCAAGCTTGAACCGATCGCCGAGGTGGTCGAGGAACGCGTGGCGCCGTTCACTCTGCCGTCGCCAAAACGGCCATTGGCGCCGCCGCTGCTTCAGCTTGACGGCGCCACCGTCGGTTATGATCAGAACCCAGTGCTGCGCGATCTCAATCTGCGGCTCGATGTCGACGACCGTATCGGCCTTCTTGGCGTCAACGGCGCCGGCAAATCGACTTTCGCCAAGCTCCTCGCCGGGGCGCTCCCACTTCAGGCCGGCCAGATGAACCGGGAGAGCCGTATCAAGGTCGGCTGGTTTCATCAGCATCAGATCGAGGCACTCGATCCGGAAGATACGCCCCTGGATATCATCCGGCGTGAGCTGCCGGATGATAGCGAATCATCGCGCCGCTCGCGGCTGGCGCAATTCGGCCTGTCGTTCGATAAGCAGGACAACAAGGTCGCCAACCTCTCCGGCGGCGAGCGCGCGCGTCTCCTGCTCAATCTCGTCGCCATGAGCGCGCCTCACCTGCTAATCCTCGACGAGCCGACCAATCATCTCGATATCGACAGCCGCCGCGCGCTGCTCGACGCGCTCAATGATTATGAGGGCGCAGTCGTGTTGATCACCCACGACCGGTCCTTGATCGATCTGGTCGCCGACCGGCTATGGCTCACGGCCGATGGACACATCAAGGCGTTCAAGGGCGATATGGATGATTACGCGCGGTTTGTGCTCGACCGCGCCAGAACGGGAAAGGTAGCGCCCTCGCAAGATACCGGCGGCAAAGACACCGCCATGGATGGGGCCGATTCAGCGCAAAAGCAGGCCGAGCGCGACGCGGCGCGCAAGGCCGCAAAGAAAAAGCGCCGGCGTGGTCTATAGGCTAGAAGCCGACTTCTACTCGGACACTGCCCCTATCTGCTTTGTGCCAGGAGCAGCGATCAAAATGAGAGTACCTTCATGAATACCCTGCGCTTAAGTTTTGCCTGCGGCCCCTATGATCGCACACAGGCTCTTCGCGACGGCTCCATTCGTGTCGACGGCGTCGACCTCACTTACCTGACGATGCAGCCCGCCGAGATTTTCTGGCGGCAGTTGCAGTTTCAGGAGTTCGACGCGTCCGAGATGTCGCTGTCGAACTACGCTTCGCTGGTCTCTTCGGGAAAGTCGCCGTTTATCGCAATCCCTGTATTCCCATCGCGCGTATTCCGTCACGGCTACTTCTTCATCAACACCACCAAGGGCATCACGACAGGCGCCGACCTAAAAGGCAAGCGCGGCGGCGTGCCGGAATATTCGATGACCGCAGCGGTCTACATGCGCGGCCTGATGCAGCACGAATTCGGCGTAAAACCGTCCGATGTCGAGTGGGTGCAGGGCCGCCACGACCGTCTCGGCCGCAAGCTGCCGTCCGACATCAAGCTGACCCAGGCGCCCACGGGTGCGGAATTGGGTGACATGCTGGAGCGGGGCGAGATCGATTTCATGATGACAGCGAACAATCCGCTCTCATTCCGCCGGGGCGCGAAGAACGTGGCGCGGCTATTCCCGAACTACGCCGAGATCGAGAAGGATT
The DNA here is from genome assembly GCA_963742215.1 of uncultured Alphaproteobacteria bacterium. GTDB lineage: Bacteria > Pseudomonadota > Alphaproteobacteria > Rhizobiales > Xanthobacteraceae > BOG-931. Next base: position 53,066 of record CAVULJ010000008.1, on the reverse strand, counting down.
ACTACAAGCGCACCAGGATCTATCCGATCATGCATACGGTGGTGATCAAGCGAGAGATTTATGACCGGAATCCGTGGGTGGCAGTGAACCTCTATCAGGCGCTCTGCAAAGCCAAGGAGCGCTGCTACCAGCTTCTTCTTGAGACTGGCGCGCCCAAGGCGTCATTTGCCTGGCTCCAGCCGCTGATCGAGGAAGAAAAGCGCGTCATCGGAGAGGATTGGTATCCCTACGGCATTGCGCAGAACCGCGAGACGATCGAAGCGCTGCTGCAATACACTCACGAACAGGGCCTGACTGACCGCCGCGTAAAGCTGGAAGAGCTATTTGCCCCGGCCACCATGCGGGACATACCGCTGAGTGAAGGGCAACAACTTTGACGCGTCATCACTTTGAACGCTCTTTCCGGCGCACGCGCTGCTAGCACACGCTCTAACGAATTCCCGCGCGTATAAAGCTCTGCACGAACTGGCGCTGAAACAATAGGAATGCGACCAGAAGCGGCGCCGAGGTCATCAGCGTCGCCGCCGTAATCACCGACCAGTCGATACCCTGATCGGTCGACGCGAAGATCTGCAAACCCACTGTCAGCGGCCGCGTATTCACCGAGTTGGTCACGATCAGCGGCCACAGAAAGTTATTCCAGTGATAGCTGACGGAAACCAGCCCGTAGGCGATATAGACCGGCTTCGCCAGCGGCACGTAAACCCTCAGCAGCACCTGGAGTGGGCCCGCGCCTTCGACACGCGCCGCCTCGTCGAGCTCGCGCGGCACCGCTTTGAAGGTTTGGCGCAGCAGGAAGATACCGAACGCCGACGCCATATAGGGCAGCCCAATCGCCGGAATGGTATCGACCAGACCGAGCACGCTCATGGTGTGGTAATTTTCGACGATCAACACATCGGGCATGATCATGAGCTGCAACAGCACCAGAATGAACGCGAGATTGCGACCTATGAAGGCGAACCGCGCGAAGGCATAAGCCGCGAGCGTGCACAGCACGAGTTGCGCGGCGAGGACCATGGTGACGAGAATAAAGGTATTGAGGAAATAGCGTGCAAAGGGCGCGGCATTCCATGCCCGAACGAAATTATCGAAGGTCAGCGGCGCGGCGAGCGAGAAGTGTGCCGAATAGGCGCTCGGATGAATTGCCGCCCACAGCGCATAGGCGAGCGGAAGAATCCAGATCAGCGCCAGTAGCCACGCGCCCAACGCTTCCACAGCGCGGCTGCCGCGGCTTGTCGTCTGCAACGCGCTCATTGATAGTGAATCCGCCGGTCAAAGAATAAAAACTGCCCGAGTGCGAGGAACGCCAGCGACGCCAATAGCACCGCAGTCAGCGTCGCAGCGTAAGCGGTGTCCCAATACTTGAAGCCGACTTCGTAAATATAGAACAGCAACAGCGCCGTGCTGTTGTCGGGTCCGCCCTGGGTCATCACCACGATATGATCGATCAGCCGGAACGAGTTGACGATGGCGTTGATCAACACAAACAGTGTCGTCGGCATCAGCAAAGGAAAGGTGACACGGCGAAAGAAATACCAACGGCCGGCGCCTTCGATCGAGGCGGCTTCGCCGAGTTGCGGCGATATTTGCTGGAGCGCCGCGAGATAAAAGATCATGAAGAAGCCGGCGTCCTTCCACACCGCAACGGCGATCAAGCAGATCAACGCGGTGTGCTGATCGCCGAGCCAGTTGTGCGCTGGAATGCCGAACAAGCCGAGGATCTGGTCGAGCAGGCCGTAGCCCGGCGCGTAGAAAAACAGCCAGATATTGGCGACCGCGATCATCGGCAGTACGGTGGGCGCAAAGAACGAAAGCCGCAGGAACGGACGCCCTGCGATCCTGCCGTTGACCCACAGCGCCATAGAAAGCGACAGCACGATGGTTAGCGGGATGACGCTCGCGGCATAAGCGATGTTGTTCGACAGCGCGCGCCAGAATACCGGATCGGCAAGCATCGTTTGATAGTTGTCCATCCCGACGAAGACCGCGGCGCGGCGGCCTTTCGGCGTCGAGTAAAAACTGTCGACGAAGGTGGCGACAGCCGGATAGTGCGTGAATATCGCCAGCAGCGCCGCGGCCGGCAGCAAAAGTAGCCAGCCCTGGATATGCGGCGCGAAGCGTGGCGACAGTGCCCGCATCACTGATAAGACTTCAAGATACGTACGGCCTCGGCCTGCGCATCCTTCATCGCCTGTTCGGGCGTTTTTGTTCCGGTCAGCGCCGCCTGGATACCGTCATTGAGCGCTTTGGTGACCCGCTGATTGTCATGGGTTGAAAATTCGGCGACGGCATATTTGAGCTGATCGCGCGCCACGGCCGCCGCCGGGAAGTCGGCGACGTATTTTTTCATGGCGTCGGTATCCCAGGCGTCCGGACGGACAGCGACATAGCCGGTCTGGATGCCCCAATCCGCCGCGCGCTCAGGCGTGGTCATCCACTTGATGAATTTCACCGCCGCGTCGCGCTGCTCGGGTGACATCTTGTTGAAGATATAGAAATTGCCGCCGCCGGTCGGCGAGCCGCGTCCATTGTGCGCGGGCAGCATGCCAACCCCGAACGGAAATGGTGCATTCTTGCGCACGTTGGTGAGATTGCCGGTCGTGGTCCACATAATCGCTGTCTTGCGCTCGAAGAAATCCTTCGGCGTGGTCCCCCATTCGATCGTGCCGGGAGGCTGGATCTTTTCCTTGCCGCTGAGATCGACCCAAAACTGAAGTGCTTCGATTACGTTCGGCTTGTCGAAATAGGTTTGCGTCCCCGCCGAGTTCATCAGCAGCGCCTGGTTCGCTGTGGTCAGGCCCTGAAACAGCCAATAGGTGAAGGCGGTCGAGGGAATCTCGACGCCCCATTGGGTGACGTTGCCGGAGCCATCGCGCTGGATGAGCTTCTTTCCGGCTGCGACCAGTTCAGCCCACGAATCCGGCGCCTTTTCCGGATCAATGCCGGCCGCCTTGAAGGCATCCTTGTTCCAATACATCACGATGGTTGATCGCTGGAACGGGATGCCCCAGGTCCTGCCGCCGGTTTGGCTGTTCTCCGTGAACGCCGGATAAAATGACTGCACCCACAATTTATCGGCGGGGTCTTTCAGCGGGTCGTCGAAGGGCGTGATCGCATCTTCGTCAATCAGCGTGAACATGTCCGTCGACAGCAGCACGGCGATATTCGGCGGCTCGCCGCTCTTGAGCGCAGTGAGCGCTTTCACCAGCGTGTCCTGATAAGTGCCGGCGTAGATGGCGTTGACCTTGATGCCTGGATTCTCTTTCTCGAAGTCGGCAACGTAGCCGTCGATGATTTTCGGGATCGGGCCGCCGACGGCGACTGGATAGTAGAACGACAATTGGACATCGGCCGCCATTGCAACTGACGGCAAAGCCAGCATTGCCGTGCCAATCGCAGGAAGCAGCCACTTCATCAAAAGATGCATCGTTCCCTCCCTCCTAGCTAAAATTGCGGACAACTTCGGTCGCACTGCTCATGTCTGGCGTGGCCGAGTCCTCGCACCGCATGCCGGTTGCGGCATCAAAGAAATGCAAATTCTGCGGCCGCCAGCCAGCGTAGATCGTGGTGCCGGGAGCAAAAGTCGCTTTGCCGGGTACGCGGGCGGTCAGCGTCTGATTACCGCAAGCACATGTCACCACCGTATCAGCGCCGAGATATTCCGCGCTCTGGACTCGCGCCGGCAGGCCCACATCGCCGACGATCACATCCTCCGGCCGGATGCCGAGCAAAACACCGTCCCTGCCTGAATGCGGATCATACGGCAGGATATTCATCGGCGGCGTGCCGATGAACTTCGCCGCGAATGTTGTTGCCGGACGGGCGTAGATTTCGTCGGGTGCTGCCGCCTGCTCGATGTGACCTTCACGCATCAGGATCACCTGATCGGCCATGCTCATCGCCTCGGTCTGGTCGTGGGTGACATAGACCATGGTGATACCGAGCTTCTTCTGCAGCGCGCGGATTTCGCGGCGCATCTCGGCGCGCAATTTGGCGTCGAGATTCGACAGCGGCTCGTCCATCAGGCACACCGGCGTCTCGGCGATGATGGCGCGGCCGAGCGCTACGCGCTGTTGCTGGCCTCCGGAAAGCTGAGACGGCTTCCGCGACAGCAGCCCGTCGAGACCGAGCAGCACCGCCACCCGTGTCAGCCGCCGCGCGCGTTCTGCCGCGGGCCTTTGCGCACCCGCAAACCGAACAGAATATTCTCCGCCACGGTGAGATGCGGGAAAAGCGCATAGGATTGAAACACCATCGCGATCTTGCGCTTGGCCGGGGGCAGTTCGGTAACGTCGTTGCCGCCGATCAAAATGCGGCCGCTCGTGACCTGCTCAAGTCCCGCAATCAGACGCAGCGTGGTCGATTTGCCGCAACCGGACGGTCCCAGCAGAACCAGCATGGAGCCGGCCACGGCCTCAAAGCTTGCGCCATTGACCGCCTTGGTCGCACCCCACAATTTGCTGACGTTTTGCACCGAGATTTGCGACACCGTTTCCCGCCCCAACCGGTCGGCGCGCCATTGAGCGGCCGCGCTGCGGCGGTCACGATGACGATAAATCATTGTATTGTGAAGCCCGTGTTGCGCCGGCCGATCAATGGGCCGGCGCGTCGTCGATAAATCTGACATCGCAGCTTTTGCTGTGCTGCTGGCAATATTCGAGGGCGTTATCCCTCGCCTCCTGCGGCGTTCTTTCGCCGGAGACCCAGCCGAACGACCCATCATGTGCAACGGCAAATGCCTTATGAGGCGGACTGGTCAAATAAGACTGAAAAGCGGTCAGACCATTCTTGCCCAACTCCGACGGCCCATGGAGGTCGGGCGGTGCAGGCGGCGGCAATAGCGCAGTGCGCAGAACGAGATTGCGCTCTTTCAGAAAATTATCGACGTACCCGCTCCACACTGGAACGCCGCTTTGCGAGAATAAATAATGTCCCTCATCCTTGAATGCAGGCGCCCGGATGAATTCGACATTGCCGCCACTACCGGTGAAAGCCTGACGCAATTGCTGCGCAAGCTGCGGACCAAAGAAATGGTCATTCTCGGCATAGACCCACAGCATTGGGACTCGCGACGTTTTACCCATTGCGCGATAGGCATCGATCAGGCGATCGGCGCTGCAATCATGGTCGGCTTCCAGCGAGCCACGCCCACCGGCAAAACTAATGGCCGCGACTAAACCCGGCGGCGGATCGGCAGTGAGCGCGACAGTTGCAAATCCACCAGCCGAGACGCCGACGCTGATGATGCGCGAGCCATCGATGTCCCGCTGCTTCACCAGATAATCGGTGGCCATTTTCAGGTCGGAGGCGGCGGCCTTTGCAGCCGCGAGATAGTCCGGATTATTACAGGTGCCGTAGCTTTCCGCCCAACCGCCGTTCGAGCCGCCATAGCCACGCCGCATGACAACGACGGCCGCCCAGCCCCGCCGCGCGAACTCAAGCGCTTCCGGAAGCATCGAAAGCGGCGTCATGTTCGGCCGGTCCGCAGCCGAACGCGGCGAGCCGTGATTGATCAGCGCCAGCGGATACTGGCCCGGCTCATCCGGCCGAACCAGCAAAGCCTCATAGCTGCCCGATCCGGACGCGAACGGGATATGGAATTCTTCCTGGTGAAATTCTGCGGCCGCACACGGGAATACGGCAAGGAAAATGCCGGCGGCGAGGAGCAAGCTGCGTGCAACCGATATCCCGTTCATCGCTGGACCTGTCCGCTCCCGGCATCCGATAATGGATGACAGAAAGCCATAGCGGCCCGCGCAACGCCGCGGCAAGGGGAAAACGCGTGACGTCTTACGTGCTCGCCATCGACCAAGGCACGACCTCGACGCGGGCTATTCTATTTCGCGCCGATACCTCGATTGCGGCCGTCGCGCAGCAGGAATTTCCGCAGCACTTCCCCGCCGACGGCCAGGTCGAGCATGAACCGGAAGATCTCTGGAGGACAACCGTCGCGACCTGCCACGACGCGATGCGAACCGCCGGTGCTTCGGCACGCGACATTTCCGCCATCGGCATTACCAATCAGCGCGAGACCACGCTGTTGTGGGACCGCGCAACCGGCCGGCCCGTGTATCGGGCCATCGTCTGGCAGGACCGCCGTACCGCCGATCATTGCGCGCGGCTGAAGTCGGACGGTCACGAAGCAACATTTGCAGCAAAGACCGGGTTGCTGCTCGACCCTTATTTTTCCGGCACCAAACTCGCCTGGCTGTTGAACTGCGCTCCCGATATCGCCGAGCGCGCGGTGCGCGGCGAGCTCGCTTTCGGTACAGTTGACACCTACCTGCTTTGGCGGCTCACCGGCGGCAAGGTACACGCCACCGACGCGACGAACGCTTCGCGAACGCTGCTGTTCAACATTCACAACGGCTGCTGGGATGACGAACTGCTGGTGCTGCTTGGCGTGCCAAAAGCCGTGCTGCCGCAGGTCATGGATTCTTCCGCCGCGTTCGGCATGACCGATCCGAACCTGTTTGGCGCACCAATCCCGATCTGCGGCATTGCCGGGGACCAACAAGCGGCCCTGATCGGCCAAGCCTGCTTTGCACCGGGAATGGTCAAATCGACCTACGGCACCGGGTGTTTCGCGCTTCTGCACACCGGCGACACGCCGGTTGCCTCCAGGAACAAGCTTCTGACCACGGTCGCCTATCAACTCGGCGGCAAACGCGCTTACGCGCTGGAAGGTTCGATCTTCGTCGCCGGCGCGGCAGTGCAGTGGCTTCGCGACGGCCTGCATGTCGTGGCGAGCGCGGAGGCTACCGGCACGCTGGCGGAAGCCGCCGATCCGACGCAGGACGTGATCCTGGTGCCCGCCTTCGTCGGCCTCGGTGCACCGCATTGGCGGCCCGATGCGCGCGGCGCGCTGTTCGGCCTGACGCGGGCCACAGGCCCTCGCGAATTGGCCCAAGCCGCGCTGGAAAGCGTTTGTTTCCAGACCCACGATCTGCTTGACGCGATGAAAGCGGACTGGCCCGACGGCGAAAGCGCACTCAAGGTACTGCGGGTCGATGGCGGCATGGTGAATTCCGATTGGACGATGCAGCGTCTTGCCGACCTCGTGGGTTGCACCGTCGATCGCCCACAAATCCGCGAGACCACCGCGCTCGGCGCCGCTTATCTCGCGGGCCTCCACACCGGCTTTTATCCGGAGCCGAATCGCTTCGCCGAGCGCTGGCAGCTGGAGCGCCGATTCACGCCACGCATGGACGAGCCACTGCGCACACGCAAGCTTGCGGCGTGGTCGTCGGCGATCGGAAAGTTGCTGTCTTAGCGCAGAGGTTTCACACGAGGTCGATCACGCCCTGCATCATCGGCACACACGTGCCTCCGATATGGGTCCGCACCACCTTGCCGGCGGTCTTTTCGGCCAAAGCCTCCAGCCGGCTCGGCCGTCCCATCTCGATACCTTGCGCAATCGTCTTTTGCAGGCGCAAGTCAGGCTCTGGCCGGAGCTGCGCAAGCAAACCGATCAGCGCCACGTTTGCGCTGCCCGTGGCCGGATCTTCCGGCACGCCAGCCAGCGGCGCGAACATCCGCGATTGAATGTCGACTCCGTCGCGGCCAGCGGGAACGTAAAGGTGAATTCCGGTCGCCCGCTTCATCGGGAGATGTTGCGCGAAGACATCGGCGCGGGGCTGCGCTGCGGCAAGCGCTCGCAAGTCTTTCAATTCGACCATGACAAGCGGCATACCGCAGCTCGCGATGCAGGGCTGATGGTTATCGGTTTTGATGTCCGCAGGAGAGAGCCCGCAGGCGTCGGCAATGATGCCACACGCGATCTCGTCACCGATCGTAAGTGGCTGCGGCGCCGTCAGCCGCGCGCCTATGATGGTGGATGCGTCCTTCAACAACGCGATGCCGACCAGACCGGCAATTTCGTCGAATACCAGCACGTCGCCTTTGATCGGCCGGCCGTGACTTTCGCCGTTGCGCGCCAGCACAAAGGCCGTACCGACATTGGGGTGTCCGGCGAACGGAAGCTCGGCGCGCGGCGTGAAGATCCGAACCTTCGCGGTGTGTTCGGCATTCTCCGGCTGCAACACGAAAGTCGTCTCGGCGAGATTGAACTCGGCCGCGATCGATTGCATCTGCTGCGTCGAGAGGCCCGTGGCATCGGCAACCACCGCCAGAGGATTGCCGCCAAACTGCCGGTTGGTGAACACGTCCACGGTGACAAATTTGACTTGCATGATGCGCCTTCAATTCTTTCCGCGAAAAATTTCAAAGCCTGACGGTCAGTCAGGCGCGCGGAGCGGCGCGAACAACAGCGTCGATCTGTTGCGGCGTGATCGGCGTCCGATTGAATTCGGCCTTGAAATCGCGCAGCGCATCCGAGACGGCATTTGCGATCACGGCAGGCGGCGCTATCGGGCCGCCCTCGCCGACACCTTTGACGCCGAATGGATTGCGCGGCGACGGCGAATGCTGATGGATCAACACCATCGGCGGCAAGTCGCAGGCGTTCGGCAACATGTAATCGGCGAGAGTCGTATTCTGCGGCTGGCCCGAGGCATCATAGGCGATGCTCTCATACATCGCGCCGCCGATGCCCTGCACCGCGCCGCCGACGATCTGGCCTTCGACCAGCATCGGATTGACCACCACGCCGCAATCATGGGCGATGGCGTAGTTCTCGATATGTACGCGTCCGACTTCGACATCCACCTCGACAATGGCGGCATGCGCGGCATAAGACCACGTCACGGTCGGCGGCTCGAAATAGAACGTCTCCTCGAGCCCGGCATCGACGCCAGGCGGCCGCCCGCTGTCCCAGCCCGGGCGCGCCGCGTGCGCGATCTTGCCGAGTGATATCTCGGCGCCGGGCACGCCGACAATGCCGACATGCCCGTTGCGCAATTCGAGATCGGTCGCCGAACATTCCAGCATATTGGCGGCGATCAAGAATACTTTTGCCCGCAGCTTCTCCGTCGCACCGTGGATCGCCGCCGACAATGTAACAGTGGTACGGCTCGCCAGCGTGCCGAAACCGATAGCAATCGCGCCGGTATCAGCCAGCGTAATGACCACATCGTCCGGCTTCACATTCCAGGCGTCGGCTGTGATCTGCGAAAAAATGGTCTCCATACCCTGCCCTTGCGGGCAGCCGCCGGAAGCGACGAAAATCTTGCCGGACGGCTCGATGCGCAACAGCGCGCTCTCGAAGGGCCGACACCGGTACCCTCAACGTAGCAGCCAAGACCCAGACCAAGATAACGGCCTTGCGCCTTCGCCCCGCGTTGCCGCACACGAAACGCATCGACGCCGCCGATCGCCGCTACCGCCTTTTGCAGCGCCGACGGATAATCGCCGCCGTCGTATACGATGGGCTGACCGTCGCGGTACGGCAAACCCATCGCATAAGGCATTTCGTCGGCCCGGATCATGTTGCGCAGCCGCACTTCGGATGGCTCGAGCCCAAGCTCGGCAGCGACGATATCCACGGTGCGCTCCATGGCGAACGCCGCTTCCGGCCGGCCGGCGCCGCGATAGGGCGCATTCGGCACTTTGTTGGTTGCCGCGATCCGCGCTTCGAAAGCCATGGCGTCGATCTTGTACGGACCCGGCACGTGGACAGCGGTGTTGTAGACCACACCGGCGCCGATCGGATTCCATGCGCCGCAATCGACGATGAACCGGTCGCGCAGCGCCAGGATGCGGCCTTCGTTATCGAAGCCGAACTCGACGTCGTGGATCTGGTCGCGTGAGTGGCACGAACAGATCAGATGTTCACGGCGGTCCTCGATCCATTTCACCGGCCGTCCGATCTGCCGCGCCAGATACGGGATCAGCAAATCTTCCGGATAGACATGGCCCTTGACCCCAAAACCTCCGCCGACGTCGAGCGCCACACAGCGAATGCGCGCCTCGGGCATCCGGAGGATCGTTGCGGCCTCGCGCCGCACCCAATGCACGACTTGTGTCGACGACCAGATTGTCACTGCATCGCTGCGCGGCTCGTGCACGGCGATAACGCCGCGGCATTCCATGGGCATGGCGGCGTAACGGTGATGATAAAAGCGCCGTTGCAAGCGGTGCGGTGCTGTTGCGAGCGCGCGCTCGACATCGCCTTTGCCGACGGTAAAGCCGCCGATCAGATTGGTCGAAAATTTGTCGTGTACGATAGTCGCGCCGGCAGCGAGCGACTGCTCCGGATCGAGCACCACCGGCAGAGACTCGAGATCGAGCTCGACGAGCTGCGCGGCATCTTCGGCCGCGTACCGGCTCTCCGCAACAATAACAGCGACCGCCTCGCCGACGTGGCGAACCTTGTCATGGGCCAGCAACGGCTGCTGCGGGTTGATAAATTTGTGCTGCACCAGCGCGGTCCATTTGCTCGGCAGCGCAAGCTGGGTATCCGGCACGGGCGGCACCACTTTGACAAGCTCGGGGCCGGTCAGCGCATAGACAACGCCGGGCGCGGCGGCGGCACGCGACATGTCGACGTTCTTGATTCGCGCATGCGCGGCAGGGCTGCGCACGAAAACGGCATGCAGCATGTGCGGAAGCTCAAAATCGGCAATGTACTGGCCGCGGCCGGTCAGCAACCGCTGATCTTCCCGCCGCACAATGGAGCGGCCAATAAAGGGCTTTTGCGAGAGCTCATTCATGTTAAGGCGCAGTGTGGAATGAGCGCCGTACCAAAATCAATCCACCCCGGCCCGTCCGATGCCGACATAGCGGAATTTCGCCCGTTTCATCTCGTCGGTGCGGTAAATGTTGCGCAGATCGACGATAACGGCCTGCGCCATCACGCCCTTCAGCCGCGCCAGGTCGAGCGCCCGGAACTGCTCCCATTCGGTGGCTATCACTACCGCATGGGCGCCCTCGGCGGCCTCATAAGCGCTGCTAGAATAGTGGATATCCGGCAGCAGCGGTTTGGCCTGCTCCATGCCTGCCGGATCATAGGCACGCACTGTGGCCCCGAGATCCCGCAGCGCGGTGATCAACGCGATTGCCGGCGAGTCACGGGTATCGTCGGTATTCGGCTTGAAGGTAAGACCGAGCACCGCCACTGTCTTGCCACGCACCGAGCCATCGAGCGCCGCCACCACTTTTCGCGCCATACCGCGCTTGCGCTGGTCATTGACCGCGGCAACCGTCTCGACGATGCGCATGGCAACGCCAAAGTCCTGCGCCGTCTTTAACAGCGCCGAGGTATCCTTCGGAAAGCACGACCCACCGAAGCCAGGGCCGGCATGCAGGAATTTCCCGCCGATACGATTATCCAGTCCGATGCCCCGCGCCACCTCGTTAACGTCGGCGCCGACCTGCTCGCACAGATCGGCGACTTCATTGATGAAGGTGATCTTGGTCGCGAGAAACGCGTTGGCGGCATATTTGATCAGCTCCGCGGTGCGGCGGCTGGCATACATGATCGGCGGCGCATTCAGATACAGCGGCCGATAAATTTCAGCCAGAACGGTGCGTGCTCGCGGATCGTCGGTGCCGACCACGATGCGGTCGGGATGTTTGAAGTCCTGGATCGCCGCGCCTTCGCGTAAAAACTCCGGGTTGGAAACGACCTGGATTTCCGCGTCCCGGCGCTTCTCCCGCAAGATGCGTTCAATCTCGTCGCCGGTGCCGACTGGCACGGTCGACTTGGTGATCACCACGGCAGCGGGAGACAACAGTGGCGCGATCTCGCGAATTGCCTCGTAAACAAAGCTCAGGTCGGCATGGCCGTCACCGCGGCGTGACGGCGTTCCGACCGCAATAAACACCGCGTCAGACTCGCCAACAGCGGCTGTATCGGTGGCGAAGTGAAGCCGTTTCTGCCCGACATTGGCTTCAACCAGATCGGCAAGACCGGGCTCGAAGATCGGAATTTCACCGCTATTGAGCGCCGCGACTTTCTTCGCATCCTTATCGATGCAGATGACGTCATGGCCGAAATCGGCAAAGCAGGCTCCAGAGACGAGCCCCACATAACCTGCGCCTATCATCGCCACCCGCATCAAAAACTCCGATCAAATCTCGTCCGGTCCGGCAGCCGGAGCGGACGTGCCTTCAAAGGCGACCAACGGCGCTGCCGGCGCGTTTTGCGCCCGATCACGCATCAACGAAAGCCAGCGCCGCCCGAACAATCCGGCAATCAGCGCGCCGTAGACCGCACCGCCAAGAACCACCAACACCAGCAGTTCCGACTCGTAGCGGAACCTGGACAACGACGATAACAGATATGTGACCGCAGGCGACGCGATCACAAGGAAAATCAGAAACACGACACCGGCGATGCCGAGTTTGATCAATGATGATTTCAAAGTAGCGTCCGATGCAATGAGTCCTGCGCGCGCTGCGAGCCAAAGCACCATGACGAAATTGATCCAGGCGCCGATCGAGGTAGCGAGCGCCAGACCGACCTGTGACAGCGAGCCCATCAGCGCGATCTTGCAGACGATATTGACGGCGGTTCCGGTCAGGGCTGCCTTGACCGGCGTCAATGTGTCGCCGCGCGCCAGAAAAGGCGCAACCACGCTGCGGATCAGCACGAACGGCACCAGCCCGATCGTGTAGGCGACCAGTGTCAAAGCCGAAGCATGTGCATCCTCGGCGGTGAACGCACCTCGCATGAACAAGGCCTTCATGATCAAGTCGGGCACGACCAGAAAGGCAATCACACAAGGGACAGCCAACAGGAGGGCAAATTCGATGGCGCGATTTTGCGCCGAGCGAGCGCCCTCGTGATCGCCGGACGACACCCGCTTCGTCATCTCCGGCACCAGCACCGTGCCGACTGCGATACCGATGACACCGATGGGCAGCTGATCGATGCGATCTGCGTAGTACAAGGCCGACAGCGCGCCGGCGGTCAGGAAACTTGCAATGATCGTATCGGCGAAAAGTGCGAGCTGCGTTCCCGCCGAACCGATGGTGGCTGGCACCAGCGCCTTAAAGAAGCGGCGGACATCCTCATCCCACGCCAGCGCACGAAACGACGTCATCACGCGGGCCCGCCAGGTATCGGCGCCGACGAGTACCGCTTGCAGCACGCCCGAGATCAAAACGCCCCATGCCGCGGCATGACCGGCGCTTGGAAAAAATGCCGTCAGCGCCAGGGTCGCCATCATCGCGACGTTGAGCAGGATCGGCGCCGCCGCCGCGGCAGAGAAACGATTGAGCGCGTTGAGAATGCCGCTCCACAATGTCACCAGCGTAATCAGCAGCAGATAAGGGAATGTGATCCGTGTCAGGCTGACCGCGAGCGTGAACTGTTGTGGCTCCTTTGAAAACCCGGGCGCGAGCAGATCGATGGCCTGCGGCGTGAAGATCAGCGCCAGCGCGAGCAGAACGATTTGCGTCGCCAGCAGCAGGGTAAAAATACGGTCGCTGAACAACTTGGCCGCCTGAGGCCCGCCCTGGGTACGGACGCGCGCGTAGGCTGGAATGAAGGCGGCGTTGAATGCGCCTTCGGCAAATATCGCGCGGAAATGGTTCGGCAGCCGGAACGCGACAAAGAAAGCGTCAGCAACAGGCCCGGCGCCGATGATCGCGGCCAGCATGACGTCACGCAGAAAGCCGGTCAGGCGCGAGACAAGCGTGTAGCCGCCGACGGTGAGAATCCGACCGATCATTGCTGCCCGTAGCCGCGCCCATGCGATGGGCGGATATTACGCGAGTTCGCCTTAGCGTGCGAGCGCCCGCCGGACCGCCTCAATGACACGGTCCTGAACCGCCGGCTCCAGATAAGCGTGCATCGGCAAGCTGATAACCTCTTCGGCAAGCTGCTCGCAGACCGGAAGCCCGCCATCCACCACCGGAAAATCACGGTACGCGGCCTGACGATGCAGCGGCTTGGCATAGTAGATCGCGGTCGGAATGCCCTCCGCCTTCAACGCCGCACCCAAAGCGTCACGCCGCCCGGGCCCCAGGCGGATGGTGTATTGCGCCCAAACCGAGGTCGATTCGTTGCCGGTGCGCGGGGTGATCGCAACATCTGCGAGGCCTTTCGCGTAACGAGCCGCGACAGCTTGCCGCGCGATAATCTCTTCGGGGAAGATTTTCAGCTTTTCGATCAGCACCGCGGCCTGAATGGTATCGAGCCGGCCGGTCACACCTATGCGCTGCGCATCGTATTTGTCGGTCGGGCTTTCGCCATGGACGCGGAGGCTTTTCACGCGCGCCGCTAACGCATCGTCGTCGGTAAATACGGCACCGCCGTCGCCGTAACAGCCAAGCGGCTTTGCCGGAAAGAAGCTTGTTGCTGTCGCCGTCGCCAGCTTGCCAAGCTTGCGGCCGCGATAGAGCGCGCCGAATGACTGGGCCGCATCGTCAAGCACGAGCAACCCGTGCTTTTCGGCAATTGCAGCAATGGCGTCGTGATCAGCCGGCAGGCCGAACAGATCGACCGGGATGACCGCACGCGGTTTCAATCCCCGCGCCTTCGCCGTCGCGACGGCACGTTCCAGGCTCGCCGGATCGATGTTGAAGGTGTCCGCCTCGACATCGGCGAACACCGGCGTCGCACCAAGAAGCGCGACCTGTTCCGCGGTCGCATGGAACGTGAAGGCCGGACAGATCACGGCATCGCCGGGGCCGATCTCCCAGGCCAGCAACACAAGCAGCAGCGCGTCGGTGCCGCTGGCGCATCCGATCACGTGCTTGGCGCCGCAAAACGCCGCGAGATCGGCTTCGAGCGCGCGCACCTCGGGACCCTGGATGAACTGGCAATGCGCGAGCACGCGGCCGATAGCGTCGTCAATCGCGCTGCCAAGACGTCGCCGCTGGGCGGCAACGTCGATAAACGGAATTGGCTTCTCGTCGACGCGCACGTGCTGATTCATTGTTTGATTCACGCTTGAAGAAGCCTAGCCGACGACGCGCCGCGGACCCTTGCGCTGCGGCGCACTTGATTGGGCATTGCGCGAGCTGAGGCAGCGGATGGCGATTTCGAGACTGGCAACGCCCTCTTCGCCAGTCACGGCGGGTGTATCACCGGTACGCACCGCATTGATAAAAGCGGCGAGTTCGGCGCGCAGCGGTTCGGCGTAGCCGACAGACAAATGGCGCATCGAATAGGAACCGTCAGGCTGAAAACCAAAGCATTCGGTAACCTGAAGCGTCAGCAGATCCGCAATCAAATACTTCTCACGAGTGGCGATATGGATGTTGCGGGCTTTGAACGGCGTCAGCCAGTTGGTGTTGATGTGGGCGAGCACGCCTGAAGCGGTACGGAACTGCAACAGCGCAATGTCTTCGCGCTCGGCAACGGCGCTCGACGTCTGCGGCTGGATTTCCACGATTTCGGAATCGGTGAACCAGCGGATCAGATCGATGTCGTGCACCGCGAGATCGATAACGACGCCGACGTTGGACATACGCGGCGGAAACGGCCCGACGCGGGTGATGGCGATCGAAAGAATATTTTCGTTCTTGATCGCCTTCTTGAGTGACTGCACCGCGGGATTGAAGCGTTCGACATGGCCGGCCATCAGCGTGATGCCGGCGCGGTGGGCAGCGGCGACGATCGCATGGCCTTCCTCAATGGTCGAGGCCACCGGCTTTTCGACCATCATGTGGATGCCGCGCTTGGCGCATTCCAGCGCGATCTCGCGATGCAGATGAGTTGGCGCCGCGATGGTCACCGCATCGACGCCTTGCCCGACCAGGCCTTCCAGATCGGCAAAGGCGGCGCACCCAAGCGTATGGGCTACACGATTACGCTGCTTGCTGTCGGGATCGACCACGCCGACCAGTTTGACGCCCGGCAGTTCCGACAACACCCGCGCATGGTTAGAGCCCATGACGCCAACGCCGATAACGCCTATTCGCAAGTTGCCGTCTGCGGCCACTTTGACTGCCTCACCCATGTTTCCGAAAGAACCCCTACGCTCAGCCTCGACCCCAGCCTTCCACCTAGCACGGTCAGAGCCGAGTTGGCGACCCAAGCGGCGGGGCAACTCAAACACGTTTGGATTCAGTTCATTGCAAAAAAAGTCGAAACAGGGAGAAATTCTAGAAAAACAGGGCAGTCAATTTTCACAAAAATCGACAAATATCGCGCACAATGAGGGGTTTAGCTGATTTTCTCAGCATTAAATAACAGAGTGAAACAGGGAGATGATTTTCGGGAAACAGGTTCGGGAAACGGTTCGGGAAACGGGATGGCGAGCCGGTTCCTCCAATGCATTGTTGCCCTTAGGGTTCGGAATTCCCTTTGGGGCGCGGATCGGTTCGGTCAACCAGGGGCAGTTCTGGGTTGCGGCGCCGCACGATCAGACGCAAACACAGTGCCTGGTGAACCTCACCTTTGAAATGTCGAAGCTAGGGGAAGGCTTAAGCCCGCAGGCCGGATTTTCGCGAACGCGGTCGAGCTCAGGTCGGCTCCGGTTTTCGGCAGTTTGGGCTTCGGTGTAGGGAAATAATGAATTTGTCTTCAGTTTTCGATGTGTTTGCGTCCCAGATTGGCGCTCTTCCGGCACGCGTGGGCTGCTTTCGACCGCGTCTGTCGTGCGGAGGGGGAAGGAAGGGATGGGAGGGACCCAGTCAAAACTTCGAAGCTTCCATCACCACCAAGATGTCTATGAAGAGTTCACCGCCTCGATCAAGGAAATCGCTTTGCCAAGAAGCTTGGGTTGTCGGGCCTGATGCAGCTTCCGGAGAAAGCGTTCGTCGGCGGTAACGAATGAGCATCCTTTCTCGATAGCCAGTGCTAGATACAGGCAATCATAAGCAGGATGGTCGATCTCGATCGACATTCGGGTCGCGGCTTCAAATAAAGACCTCATAGGCATCAGTTCTACATCGGCGCCCTGGAGCAGGCGGGCGGCGATAAGCGCTTCCTGATGCAGAAGCTATCTAACCGAGAGCGCTTCGTAGTTTCCGTGGCTCTGGAGGGGACTGACCTAACGGTAGGCTTTCACTGACCACGCTTAACAGCACGACACCCGATTGCAATTCGATTTGCCTTTTACATACTGACCGCACGCGCTCGGCTCGCAGCACGGCTTGGCCATTAATCCGCTAGCAGCCTGCCGCTTTCCAGCAATGCCTTTATTCCAACCTTGCCAGAAGGGGAGAGTCGGCTTTCTAGGGACGCCACCTGCGCGGGCGTCGCGACCAGGAGGGTTCCTTCTGTAATTACCAGCTTCTCTCTCGGCACGTCGCGAGCAACAAAAAACTCGCCGTGGGCAGTGCCGCCCTCAACATCAACGTCCCGACCGTCGTGACTCGCGAGTGGCTCAAACCTCTCGGGCGGCAAAAAGTAACTGGTCTCTTCGTAGACCTCCCTGACAACACATTGGAGGTACGTCTCGTCGTGCTCACGGTGGCCCCCAAAGAGTGCAATCTTGCCAGGCTGCAAGATGCCCGGAATGTCGTCACGCTGCTGAAGCAGCAGACGACCAAATACGTCAACGAGGATCGCACAAGCGTACTCGCGATGCATTAGATGCCTTCCACGTTGTCCGCTAGCGGCGCAACCAACTCTGCACTTAGCGCACTGTATATGCCCTCATCGCTGCGATGAGCTATGCCTGTCGAACAGTTCTGTCCGCTCTGGAATCTCATACATTTGCGGCGTAAATAGCGCTACCTTTTCACAGCCGTTACGGCGCGGATGCAGTCTCATTCGCATGCCCCAGTGCATAACATCAAGGCCCTCATCATCGATGAGGCGCACGGTAACGATCCGACGTAGTCCGATTGCGACCCAGCCAATTGTCCGGCAGGCGCCTGTCGCGGCGATCACCCTGCTGTCGAGTTAGCCGGGTAACCGCGCTCCATAAGGTTCGACAAGAAATGATGCTCGCCTACGGGTTCAGCGCAGAACGGCTTTCCGCGCTTTCGCAGCTGTTCGACTTCATCGACGGTTGGCTGTACGTCTTCGGCGTTGGTGTTGTTGGCGGTATGATGCCGCGGGGAGAAGGCGTTCATTTGCGTTGACTCATGACTCCAATCCCATTTGCCGTTGGAGCCCCGCGCGCCGCCAAGAACCGCCTCGCTCCGATGCGTGACGAACCAGGTTGGCCATTTTGCAAATAGACGGATTTTGCTAGGGTGAGTTTACCATCCCAACGTCCAGCGTAGGGCTTACAATGGTAGAGCGTAAATATTCGCGCATTCTTATTATTACGCTGCGCCGCGTCGGCGACGCCCTTTTGACAACACCCCTCGTCCGCAGTCTGCGTCGGGCATGGCCCGATGCGAAGATCGATGTGTTGGTATTTGCCAGTACGGCCGGTATCTTCGAAGGTAACCCGGATATAGATCATATCATCACCATGCCGGCGCGGCCCACACCGGGTGCGACACTGAAGTTGGTTTGCCGACTTTGGAAACGATACGATCTAGCCATATCAACCCAGAGCGGCGATCGTCCGACCCTATTCGCCCTTGCGGCCGGACGAACCCATGTCGGCGTCGTAGCCGCTAGCGGATCCGGGCTCGGCGGCGTTCTGAAACGGTTAGCGCTGCATCACACCACGCCGACCGTCGAAGATGTCCATCGCGTCGAGCAGATATTACGGATCGCAGATACGCTAGGCATACCGCGTGTTGCGCAGGTGGTCTGTCCGGCCGCCGCTCCGTTGGACAATATCGTTTCGACCGATAGTTACGCAGTAATCCATGCAGCGCCGATGTTTCGTTACAAGCGATGGACGGCCGACGGGTGGCGGGCGCTAGCTGCTGGCCTTGCGCAGCGCAAGCTCACGGTGGTTGCCATCGGGGGACCCGGTGACGAAGAACGAAAATATTTGGATAGTATTTGGCAGGGCGTTACCACGGTTCATCAGGCTACTTGGCCCGAAACAGTCCGGCTACTTTCGAGGGCGCGAGTTTACATTGGTCCAGATACCGCGGTGAGCCATTTGGCCGCCGCGACTGGATGCCCAACCGTGGCTCTGTTTGGACCGATGGACCCCCGCGTTTGGGGTCCTTGGCCTGTTGGCGGTTTGGATAAGCAATGGCTAGCGAGCAAAAAAATTCAACATCAGGGAAATGTTTGGATTGTGCAGAATCCGATGCCGTGTCTGCCGTGTACCTTCGAAGGTTGTGAGCGCCATATCGAGAGTCATAGCCGTTGTTTAGACGAATTGTCTCCTGCGCAGGTACTGGCGGCGGTCGATGAAGCTTTGGGGGTCGGTGCGTCGGCCCGCAGCGCGGGCCCGCAGCACGTTGGCACACCGTTGCGCACGATTGAGGGCCGTCGAGTAGGGAACGCGTAGTCGGCACTGGCCGGGGTTTTATTGATGCAATATTCGCAAGCACCACTATGCAGTATCAGAGTTCCAATATCGATTGGTGAGCTGATTGATAAGATCTCAATACTGGAGATAAAGGCCGAGCGAATTGTCGAGGGTTCTAAGTTGCGCAATGTCGAGGTTGAGTTAGCGCTTCTCAAAGAGATCAAGTCTGCTGCTCGCCTGGATCAGCCCGACATGGAGTCTTTCGCCGAAGAACTTAAATCGATCAACACCGAATTGTGGGACATCGAGAATGAGATTCGCGAGCTTGAAGCGCAGCAGGATTTTGGCGAGCGTTTCGTCATGCTGGCTCGCAAGGTTTATCTGACAAATGACCGGCGGGCACGCCTAAAACATAAAATCAGCCAAGTATACGGGTCGGACATAATCGAAGAGAAGTCATATAGCGGCGGGTAAGATGACTCCCCAAGTTCGAGTTGCATTTTATCCGCGTTCTTTGCAAACCGAAAAGTAGGACTCGACGCGCTCAAGCACCATAGCCGGTGAAATCCGCCGCATGCCGCCAGAGCAAGGTCCGCCCTCCGGCACTATCGCATGGATGAATTTCGAATATTTTAGCACCGGCGTCGCGCCGAACAGCGCAAACGCATCAGTCGCGGCGGCAACGGCGAGGTTCATGGGGCCCAATCCGTACCAACGAAGAGATCGGCGAGGCGAAGCAGCGCAACCACCTCAATGAGCGAGAGGCTGCATGCATTAATGGCGGTCGTGCCGACGGTTTGTTCGATCAGGTCTTTGGCACGCCCCTCGTTTTGCCGGCCGCCGATCAAAAAGATCGTGCCGCCGCAACTGCGACGCAGGCAAGAGAGAAATTCTAACCACTGAAAATCCGACCAATCCTTGTCCGGATGGAGCCGCCCATACCGAGCACAATCCAGGGTCGCCTATGCTGCTTATATTTTTCGCCGATTGACACGAGAGTTGCGCCTGGCGGGTGCAGGTCCGGTTCGGTCGTCGGTAGCGGCACCTTCGTCGCTGCCATGAGTGCGATGAGACAGTCGATTGGAGAGTCATGGAAATGGCCGGGGTCGACGCCAGGATTGGTGATGTACGGCCGTTGCGCGCCGAAACCGAGGCCGATGCGCTCCGGTATACCGGCGAGCATCGCGGCTAGCGCCGGGCGCACGGTGCGGTCGAGAATCCATAGCTTGCGGAAACGGTTTCGGCGCAGCAGTGCTACCAGCCGTATCAGATTGATCCCGCGCCTAAGTTCTGAGCCGGCGTGCTCGAAATAAATCGTTTCGGCAACGCTCGGCTCCGACACAAGCAGTTCCTTTGCTCCGCTCGACGGCGGCGCCAAAAACGTTACTGTGCCGCCCGACGAGTTCGCGGCGATGGCGCGGATGAACGGCAGGTGCCACATGACGTCGCCGATGCCTGGCTTCACCTGGATCACTGCGCTGGACGTCACTTTGATTGCCGCTCAAAGCCGCTGAACACATGTGACCTAAGATTAAATTGCCGATTGTCCACAGAGGTGGTCCCGGTTGTCTGAACAGATTTTCCGCTTCGATAAGTGGAGTGTCTGCCGGGGTTAGGCTGCCAAGCGGAATGGCAGTTCGTTGAAGTAGGCTTGATCGGGTGTGGTGCCGTCAAGGCTTGAATGCGGTCGCCGGCCGTTGTAGAAGTCCAGGTATCGGCCGATCGAACCGCGGGCCTCGCTGACGCTGTCGTAGGCCTTCAGATACACCCTCATATTTGACGCTGCGCCACAGCCGCTCGTCGCTCCTGATACGCATGGCACAGCGTGCCCCTCGTCAGGCAGAAACTCCACTTATCGTCCTGTGCAGATTTCCGGGACCGGCTCTCTCCGAAGGCCTTTATGGCCCTTAGAATCATCTGATGCTGCGGAGAAGTGTTGTCGCTTTTGGAGCCAGCGAACATTGAGACTCAATTGCCAAGGACACGCGCAACCGATGAGGAGCAAGCAAACCGACCGATCAACGATGCCAAGTCAGAAAAATCGATCTGACTTTCACCGCAGCAGCGAGCTTCTCCGCGTGCGATTCCAATACGCTTATCTGTTTACCACATCCGTTCGACGTGAGCGTCTTTCGTCCCTTCCGGAGTTTGTAATGGCAGCGCTGATCGCGGCCGAGGATTTTTCCGTTTCTGGTCGGCGACGACGACCGCGGCATATCGGACGGACATCGCTGGCCGACCTACGCAGCGCGGGCGGAAGCCTTCGGCCGGCTTACTTTCGCTAACTCACCAAAACTTGTAGTTGATACCGGTGCGAACGATGTTCTCGTTGAGCGAGACAGTGCCGGGGCCGCCGAGGCACGTCAACGAGCATGCACCATTTCCGAGGCTGACGTAGAGGTACTCGGCCTTCGCGGTCCAGTTCGGCAGGAAGGCGTATTCAATGCCGCCGCCAGCAGTCCAGCCGGACTTGGTATTGCGGTCGGTAAGGCCGCCGGATTGCGCTATGATGTTGCCGAAAGCGCCGCCAGCCGTGCCGTAGAACAACACACGATCTAAAGCGAAGCCAGCGCGGCCGCGAACCGTTGCCAGCCAAGTACTGCTGGTTTGACAGCTCGTTCCCGTAGCAATGAAAAAGCAGTTCGCATTGCTCGTGGTGCCGTTTAACCCGTTATAATCGCCATCGGCTTCAAGACCAACAACGAACGAACCGAATTGGTAATTTCCGCCCAGCGTACCGCCGCCGACAAAGCCGCTTGTATTGAAATTACCTGTATTGACGCCGAAAGCTGACCACTGGCTGTTGCCGAAGCCATAGCCGGCATTCAGACCGATATAGATGCCGGTCCAGCTAAAGTACGGCACCGGCACAGGAACGTAAGCCGCAGGCGCTCGCGGCGGCGACGCCATAGGAGCGGGGAGATCGGCCGCTAGAGCAGCAGAGCTTGCAGAAAGACCCAAAAAACAACTGAAAATATTACGCGGTTCATGAGGCTTTCTCCTCCGGGCCCATTCTGGGCGGATTGCGCACTGAGATAGCGAATTTGTCTCGCCAAAACTGTAACCTTCGGGCCACACGGTCCGCAAAGAAGGCGGCAAAATCGTGTTCAGCATAAGCGATCGTTGAGCAGATTTTCCAGGAGAGCCAATAGCTTAAAATTGAACTCCATCGCGATTTTCCTAAAAGGACGCGATGCGGTTTCGCGTTATAGGCTTAACCGAAGGTTTACAGGGCCGCGTCGCCAACCAGCGCGGAGTCATTGATCCTTTTGGACGTTCCTCGGCGTGCTGTTCGCTGTGGCAAGCGCCCTCCTTGGTTTTGGAGCTACCCAAAAAAAGCGGGGACCCTCGAACGTTGGTGCCACCGCGGCGAGGCACCACACGCGAACACGACGGGAAGCGTTCGAACTCGATGTATCGGCCCTTTGCGAACCGGCCTAAAGAGGTACCGCACGCTTTCGTTCGATGGGACTAGCAAAAGCAAAAATCAGTGACTGCGATCACGCCGCCGTGGCCGTGGTCCCGTAAGGTATTTTAAACTGTAGTCTGCTGTCCTTAGAATTCGCTGATCGAAAGGAGCGATGTCATGAGGAAGATACTTACTGCTTTTGTCGCCGCTTTAGCCCTTGGCGTGGCTGCGGTGGGAACCTCCAGTTCGGCGGATGCCTGGTGGGGCCCTCGTTGGGGTTGGGGTCCTGGCCCCTTTGTCGCCGGAGCGATTGTCGGCGGCGCAGTCGCCGGTGCGGTGGCTGCTCCTTACTACTACCGTCCATACGGATATCCTTACTACGGACCGGGCTGTCGGCGGGTATGGAATGGCTATAACTGGGTGCGCGCCTGCTACTGAGCACGACCGTTCCATCTCGACCAAAGTGCCCCGCAGAATACGTGCGGGGCTTGGTGCGGCTGTTGGCTGGGCGCCATCTCGATTGCCAATACGCCTGATCACGCAGATCAAAGTTCGCTGGCCCGCCGCTCAAACGCAGCGACGCCCACGCAAGAGTGCCAACCGCTAGGAATGGTCCTCAAATGAAAGAGGCCGCCAATGAGGCGGCCTCGCAGTTCTACTATCCGCAATGGACCCGGCCGTATGGACCGCGCCAGCATCCGTTGTAAAACCGCCATCCAGGACCCTGCCAATAGGGCGCAACCGGACCCGGGCCCACGACAGGGCCCCCATTCGGTTGACAGCCGCCATAAGGGCCGCGATGAAAGCCCGGACCGCAACCGCCGGCGACTAAAACAACGGGCGGTGACGACATACCGCTAACGTCAGTAGACAGCGGCATTGCGTGAACTGCCGATGCCGCGAATGTCAGCGTCGCGGCCGCTGAAGCAAACAGCATTGATTTGAGCATTGTAACTCCTGTTAGACGTTTCCGACACCGAGCCTCATATAAAGTCCGGTACATGAATATGAGGCAACGAAATTGGGAAGTTGTGAGGCGGCCTAGATGGCAGCCCATAGCATCGCGAACCAAGGAGACACTCCTAAAAGGGGTAAAGAGAGGGCGACATGAACGGGCGTGTGCTGCAACCCTGGACTATCCTGGGCGAGCAAGAACTGCTTTCGCGGCCGCCTTTTCTGAAGGTTAGCGTGCAGCGGGTGAAGTTGCCCGACGGTCGGGTGATAGAAGACTATAACCAAATCACCTTGCCCGACGTCGTCGGAGTATTCGCGCAAACCGTAGAGGGTCATGTGCTGGTGCAGCGCGGATATCGGCATGGACCGCGCCGGGTCTGCCTCTGCTTTCCGGGCGGCATGATCTCACCGGGTGAGGCGGCTTTGTCAGCGGCGCAACGCGAGCTCTTTGAGGAGACCGGTTTCGAAGCTGCTGAGTGGCAACCGCTGGGCGCCTACGTAACCCAAACCAACCAACGCGGCCAGCTAATGCACTACTTTCGCGCCCTTGGATGCCGGCAAGTTGCCGAGCCCAACGCCGGAGATCTGGAAGAAACCGAAATTCTGCAGTTGACCCGAGAAGAGTTATCGGCCGCGAAAATTGCAGGAGATCTACCGATCCTCTCCCAAGTTGCGCTTCTTGCTCTCGCAACGGCCTGATCCCATCGGATATATTCAGGATCGACTAGCTGAGCAGCTTTGCGGGAAAATGGCTGCTGCCGGAGTGCTGTCAGCGCCCCGAGCATGAATGCTTTCTAGGCATCTTGAAGTCTTCGAAGCCTTCTTCGTTCCTCGCTCCCACCAGCCAGGGAATCACTTCGGGAAAACTCTAATCAAAGGCGAACCACCTTTGCGGGCTCAGAGCACAGGCCCTCTACTGAGGCAACGGCTTGGCAGGCGGTGAGCCCGGCGGCGGGTTACCTTCTGGAGGCGGACCACCAGGCGGGACAGCGTAGCCCGGCGGGGCAGCATAGCCTGGCGGGGGAGCATAATATGGTCCCCTATCCGGCCAGCATTGCCGTCCATAGGGACCCAAATGATATCCAGGTGGACATGCTGGGTACGGACGGCTGGCGCATGCGCTAAGTGTCACGCCAGCAATAAGCACAGCAATAAAATGCGCGATGCCAATCCGCATGCACATATCCCCCATGCACCCAACCAAGCGCGCAATATCCAATTAGTTTGACCGAATTAGGGCCTTTGGCCTGCAATTGGACGGCACCGGATTTTAGGAAAGAACAGGCGATCCCTTTGTACTGAAAGCACGCGCGTTAGCCAGAGTGAGCACTTGTCCGGCTGCACTGATACGCAGTGATCATAGCACTTTAGGTGAGATATCGGCCGCTAGATCGGAGTGTGGTGGGGCAGGCGAAAGTGACGTTCCACATAGTCGACGATCTTAGCCACACACGTGGCAACGTCCATCTGAGTTGTTTCAATAGTTAGTTCAGGCGCTACTGGCGGCTCGTAGGGCGATGAGATACCCGTGAAGTTGGCGATTTCGCCGCTGCGAGCGCGGCGATAAAGGCCCTTAGGGTCGCGCTGTTCGCAGACTGAGAGATCAGCTTTGACATATATCTCATGAAAGTGCTGGTCAGCAGCGGCGCGAGCGCGGTCGCGGTCTGTCTGATAGGGCGAGATGAACGACGTGACACACAGTAATCCAGCATCCGCGAACAACGCCGCAACCTCGCCCACACGGCGAATGTTTTCTGTGCGGTCGTCCGGCGAAAAACCGAGATTGGCATTGAGCCCCGTCGCACATTATCACCATCGAGCGCGTACACGTCGTAGCCGAGCTTGAACAACTCCCGTTCGACACTGATCGCGAGCGTCGATTTACCGGCGCCCGAAAGTCCGGTTAGCCAGCAACACCCCGCCATAATGCCGATTGCGGATGGCGCGGTTCTCGCGCGCCACCTCATGTTCGGTGACCGAGAGATTGCTGAAACGGGCCAGGAGAGCTTGGCGCTCGTCCGGATAACCCGCCATCGAGACTAGCCCACCCCCGACAGTGTCGAAACCGTCAACCAGGACGAAGCGGCTGATCGGACCGCCAAACCGCCTGTCGTCAACGGCCAGCAGCTCGGTACTGCGCAGCACGATCTCGCCTACATTGTCGCGCTCGAGCAAATCGCCGGGCTGTATTCGACAAAGTCGCGGTATCGATAACACGATTGATTTTCTGCACGACGACATTGGCGTCCCGCGTGGCGAGCTTCATGCGATAGGTACGTCCGACCGCAAGCGGTCGCGCTCCGAGCCAGAAGACGGTTGCGCCGAACACGCTGGTCAAGGCCGGTGCATCATGCTCGCTGCTCGCCAGGCTTCCGCGTTCGACAAAAATCTGCTCGTCGAGAGTGACGCCGATCGATTGCCCGGCCCGCGCGACTACCGTGTCGGCCGTGTTCCAGGTCTCGATGGAACGCACTCGACGCTTTTGTTGCTAGGCGAAAAGAGCAGCCGGTCACCGACGCGAATAATGCCGATTTGATCGGCCGGCGATAATGCGTCGTTCATCGAATTTGTAGACATCCTGAACCGGAAAACGCAGCGGCTGATTGACCGGCGGCGGTTTGGCGGCAAACCTGTCGAGCACCTCTAATACGGTCGGACCGTCGTACCATGATGTCCGGTTGCCGGCTGTTGCAACATTATCACCGTTTCGCGCAGAGATCGGAATGATGAACGCCGGAGAAATATCAATCTCTTTCAGATAACTGATTATCTGTGCCGACAGGTCGCGGAAGTGCAGTTCGCTGAACTTCGCCAAATCCATTTTATTGACGACGACTGCGACCTGATCGATACCGAGCAGGTGCAGCAAATAGGCGTGACGACGAGTCTGATCTTGTACGCCTTCAAGCGCATCGACGACGAGGAGAGCCGCCTCTGCTGAGGCGGCTCCGCTGATCATGTTTCTTAGAAATTCGCGATGCCCTGGCGCGTCGACCACGATCACCTGGCGCGTCTTGGTCTGCAGCCTGATCTGCGTAGTTTCGATGGTGATGGCCTGGTCGCGCTCCGCCTGAAAAGCGTCGAGCGCAAATGACCATTCGATCGGCATGCCGCGCCGCTCGCTCGATACCTTGAGCCGGTCGACCTGTTTCTCGTTAAGAGCGCCGGTTTCGTACAGCAAGCGGCCGATCATCGTCGATTTTCCATGATCGACGTGACCCGCAACAACGATCTTGAGCGGAGTCGCAGATAAAATGGGAGCGGTCATAAATGAATGATCTTGATTTACATGTAGCCTGAAGAACGCAGAGCTTCGAACGCATCCTCGCGCTCATGGTCCATTCCGCGGCCGGCGCGCTCCGGCTCGCGCGTTGTTTCGAGCTCGGCAATGATTTCTTTAATTGTGCTCGCGTTTGAGGCGATTGGGAATGTGATGTCTTTCTCGCCGAGCGAGCGGTAACGCTTGCCGTTTCTGCGAAATAAAGCGATACCACGGGTATGCCCTCTTGTTCGATATACCGCCATATATCAAGCTCGGTCCATGCGAGCAGCGGATGGATGCGGATATGGGCGTCGTTGGGAACTTCGGACTTGAATTGGTCCCACAATTCGGGCGGCTGGTTGCGGAAGTCCCATTTTCCGTTGGCGTCGCGCGGGCTGAAAATACGCTCCTTGCTGCGGATTGCCTGTTCGTCGCGGCGGATGCCGAGTAGTATACCGCGTAGGCTATGCTGCTCGATCAGTCGCTCAAGCCCTAGCGTCTTGCGAGCGGCGGCCCGCGACATCGGCGCCAGCGATGGGTCAGTCTCTTCGATAGGTGGACATTCCGCGTTGATGTAGCTGAGGTTCCATTCCTTCACGTATCGGTCCCGAAAAGCATAGACCTCATCGAGCTCGTTGCCGGTGTCGAGTAACACCACTGGAAAAGGGACGTTACCAAAGAACGCTTTGCGGACGAGCCACAACAGCACATTTGAATCCTTGCCGAGCGACCACAACATGCCCAGCGGCTTGACGCGGTTGAACGCCTCACGAAGTATGAAAACGGAATTGGCCTCAAGCGCAGCTAGACGGTTCAATGTAGTCTCCGCAGAATCATCTGGCAGATACTTACGCCTAGAAGCTTAGCCAAGTCTATTGGCTCTGATTTGACGGGCGGCCAAAACATGCGGCGATGCCACCCGGTAGAAAACGCAGCTGCACAATCGCAGGAGTTGGTCTGCCGCGGCAGACTAGTCGACATGGTGCTGCCGACTAGGCCTGCCGGAGCGCGCATACGTCAACTCAAGCGACCTGTAATTTCGCTCACGCCGTATAATTAATCGGCCGGACCACTAAGGTCCGGCCGATTTGCGTTCGATGTATTAGTTGGGCCAGCAGCGCTTGCCATCCGGCCCAAGGTGATATCCGGCCGGACAAGCTCTGCCGTTGTACATAGGATGGCATGCGCCGCCCGGACCGCGCCAATACCCCGGACCACATCCCTCCGCAACCTTAAGCACCACGCTATTGGCAT
This sequence comes from uncultured Alphaproteobacteria bacterium, assembly GCA_963742215.1. Classification (GTDB taxonomy): domain Bacteria; phylum Pseudomonadota; class Alphaproteobacteria; order Rhizobiales; family Xanthobacteraceae; genus BOG-931. Next base: position 25,057 of record CAVULJ010000008.1, on the reverse strand, counting down.
TGCCGACAGGCGCTAGCTTTACCGCAGCGCTGGCGGTGGTTGCAAAACCAAAGGCCAATGCGATGCCCAAGAAGAGTAACTTAGTCATCCAGTACCTCCTTTAGACAAGACCATGACGATTTGCCGACGTGGTCGGAAATCGCGAGCGACCGTACCATTCGGTGTATGAAAGGCAATCAGAGAACGTTTTTTCCATGGAGGCTTCCACATATTCAAGTACGCGTTACAACAGCGAAGTCACAAACGCCCCTAGGCGTTTCGGTGCACTGAGTTATCGGCGCGGTGACAGCGCGTCGACAACTACAATTTTAGTCGTTTTTCGTGGAGGGCACAATGAATTGGATCCACGGCTTCGAAGCCCATCGTCGATCCTTAGTGAAGGCGTTTACTTGGCGCATGACCGGATCCATTGATACTTTCGTAATTAGCTTTATCATAACAGGCCGACTTGTGTTGGCTGGGTCAATTGCCGGGACCGAATTGATAACCAAAGTAGCCCTGTATTACTTTCATGAACGGATCTGGGCGCTTATTCGGTGGGGGAGAAATTAGGCGCCGATTTAAGGTTGTCGGAAGGGGAGGAACATATGTCGTGCATCCTAAAGACGCCCGAGGACGTCCTTCGTGCGATCAAGGATGACAAGATCGAAAAAATCGATCTGCGGTTCACCGATCTTTCCGGGCATTGGCAAAGTTTTTCGCTGTCGCCGAGCACCTTCAAACCTGACAGCTTCAAGCACGGAGTTGGCCTCGACAAAGCACCGGTCTTGGGGGTTCCAAAAGATCGAGGCACGCGAAATTCGGGCGATCCCGGTGCCGGCATCGGCGTTCCTCGATCCCTTTGCCGAGATGCCGACCCTAGTGCTGATCTGCAACATCCACGATGTAATGTCCGGCCACAGCCACTCCCACGATCCGCGCTATATCGCGCAGAAGGCGGAGGCCTATCTGCAGACCACGCAGATCGGCGACACCGCGAATTTCGGCACTGGAACTCGAATACTTCCTCTTCGAGGGAGCGCGCAAAGCGCATTTGGCCGAGTTCCTCCTGGTCGAGATGAATCGGACAGCGGCGGAGCGCCGGTCCCGCGCAAGCCGGGGCGCCAAGCTGCGCAGGAACGAAGCTCATCTCCCAATCCCGCCGATGAAGGCGCACCAGAATAGTCCGCGCGGAGATGATCGCTACCTTCGACAAGCTCGGCATCAAGGTCGCGGCCCGGCGTCAAGACATCGCCCCCGACGGTCGGGGCACGATTGACATGCACTTTAAAACCCTAACACGCATGGCCGACAATGTGATGATCTTCAAATATGTGGTGGAGAATGTCGCCAGCCGAAATGGCATGACCGCAACTTTCATGCCACAGGAGCTGATTGGCGAGAACGGCGTAGGCATGCGCATCCACCAGAGCATCTGGCAGGGCGAACAGCCGCTTTTCGCGGGCGACGGCTATGCCGGCACCAGCGCCTTGATGCGCCATTACATTGCCGGGCTGATTGAACACGCGCCGGCATTGCTAGCGATCTGCACGCCGACGGCTTACTCGCATCGTCGCCCGACGGAGGATCTGAAGGCACGAGTCAATCTCGGCCACGCGGATCGCAATTCGGCCGACATCCCGATTTACTCGCCGAATCGAAGTGCAAAGCGCGTTGAGTTCCGTAATCCCGATCCATCATCCAATCCCTATTTGGTGTTCGCGGCGATGCTGATGGCGGGAATCGATGGCTTCCATAATCGTCTATACAACATTGACCCGGATGAACCGATTGAGAAATTTCAAGTCCAGCGGCCGCAACAACAGCATACCAAGCGTCCGTCCACCCTGGGCCGGCTTAAGGATTCGCTTGACGCGCTCGCGGCCGACCATGACTTTTTGTTGCGAGGCGACGTGTTTACATGGGACGTGATCGAAGCCTACCTCAGCTATTAGCAAATGGGCTAGGGCGCGCCCTCTAGTAGAAATTCGCTAGTAAGGTCCGCTTCTTGTACGCACCCGAAAATGCTTGGCAGAGCTCGGAAACCTGCATGCGGATGGCGGCGCAGTGACCTTTAGAATGATCGGACCCAGGATTGTTTGGATTTTAACGAATGGCGGAGATAATGTACAGAATCTTTCGCACTTTCAGGACTGACGGCTTCTTCATAGAGTGAAGGAGCAGGCGATGAGTGACGAGAAGACGATGGGCGATGTCATCCAGATAGATGAGGCTCGGATCCGGGATCATCTAGGCGAGTTGGTTCGCGGGACGGTGGAAGAGACGCTCAATGCGCTGCTGGATGCTGAGGCAGACCAGCTTTGCGGCGCCGGGCGTTATGAACGCAGTCAGGCTAGGGCGGATACCCGAGCGGGCAGCTACGAACGGACGCTGCATACCAAGGCCGGCGACGTCAGCCTTAAGATACCAAAGCTGCGTCGCCAGACCTTCGAGACGGCGATTATCGAGCGCTATCGACGGCGTGAGAGCTCAGTCGAGGAAGCGCTGATCGAGATGTATCTGGCCGGCATTTCAGTGCGGCGGGTCGAGGACATCACCGAAGCGCTGTGGGGCACGCGGGTGAGCCCGAGCACGGTGTCCAACCTCAACAAGAAGATCTACGCCAAGATCGAGGCCTGGCGGAACCGGCGCATCGAAGGCGAGCACCCGTATCTGTATCTCGACGGCATCGTGATGAAGCGAAGCTGGGCCGGCGAGGTTCGCAATGTATCGCTGCTGGTTGCCAGCGCCGTTAATTCGGAAGGATTTCGAGAGATACTGGGCATCTGCGAGGGTGCCAAGGAGGACAAATCCGGCTGGTCGGCGTTCCTGCGGCAGCTGGTCGATCGCGGCCTCAAGGGTGTTCAGCTGATCATTTCTGATGCCTGCCGCGGGTTGATCGAGAGCATCGCAGAATATCTACCCGAGGCACGCTGGCAGCGCTGCATGGTGCATTTCTACCGGAATGTTTTCAGCCATGTGCCGGCGACCAAGGTCCGTGACGTGAGCCACATGCTCAAAGCCATTCACGCCCAGGAGAGCCGGGAAGCTGCACACCAGAAGGCGAAAGCGATCATCGAGGATCTTCGGGCCAGCAAGATGAGCACGGCAGCCGACCTCGTCGAGCAGGCTGTCCATGAGACGCTGACCTATTACGCCTTTCCGGACATCCACTGGCAGAAGATCCGAACCAACAATCCGCTGGAGCGCATCATGCGAGAGATCCGGCGCCGGACACGTGTCGTAGGGGCATTCCCAGATGGACAGTCATGTCTCAACCTTGCAGCAGCAGACTGCGGTACATTACCGGCACGGCATGGTGGACCAAGCGCTACATGAATATGCGGCCGCTCTATCAGCCGCACCTCATGCAAACCGGAGCCGTCGCCTGATCAAATGTGCGAAAGATCTTGGACACTACCATGGCGAGCATCGCTTACGCTTGCTGGGCCGCTCATTTTTTCCGCGCAGTTCTTGGTTGCATTGAAACGATGGAGTTTGGCCGTCGATTGATCTGCAGATGTTATGGAATTCAACGCCGGAGCCGAAATCGATATTGGCAATGTTTTTGGGGATACCATTGTGGTTTGCCGTTTCTTTTGTCGGGTGCGTGATGATGTATCTTGGAGCGAAGATAGATCGCGCTTTCGACGTAGGAATGTCGATTTAATATTGCATACTAGTGGCACCCTGTACCGATCGTCCTAAAATCGCGGCAAGACGACGGAGCACTTCGATTGCGAATGTCCGGGCGGAAGTCGGTACAGCCGCGGCAATATTCCGACGGCTGTGGAATATTGAACCAATAGCCATCGACAAAGTCGCGCGTCGCAGCGACGGCGTGGAGAATATCATCGGCGGTCACTTGTTGGCCGCCTGGCTGCGTGCTGATCCCGGCGAGCACCACCACCTTCGGATTTGCCTGTCGGGCTTGCACCGCCGCCTGACGGACGAAATTCGCATAAAGCTCGATATTGCGCTCCGAGCCTTGCGCCTGAATATCGAAGACGTCGGCGTAGCGCGCGGCGTCGGCGGCAATCCCCAGCCGCAGATAGGCGTCATAGCGCCTACCTCCGTCGTCCGGCGCCATCACCGTAACGAGATTGACAGCAGGCGCCGTGAGTAACAGCAAGCCCCTGGGCATGCGCGAGTTCAGCGGCCTGTTTTACGTAACCGGCTGGATTGCGCTGCTCCGCTTCCGGCGTGAACCGCCACCTTTCGTAATCGTACATTATGCCGTGCACCTGTCGGGCCGAGATCGCCCGATGCCAGCGCATTCCTGATTGCAGCGAATTGGGTAAAGGAGCGAAACGGTACCGCGTTCCAATCCGGCGGGATGCAGGGACCGAGCGGCCCATCATGACGAAGGGCCCAGTGTTGTCGAGCATATGCGACGCCGCGGCATCTGCACGCAATCGCCGCAACGCCCGGCCCGTTGAGCAGCCATCGATCGGTTTACGCACCGCGGCGTGCGCGCGATTGATCGATATGACAACATCGGTCCCAACACAGCGACGACCGCGACGCCGACATCGCCAATCGTCGCACCAAATTCCTGGGATGGCTCGTTCAACACAGTGCGCATGCGCCAACCTCACGCGTATTCAGCGCTCAGGCGCCGCGGCAGCCGCCGAGGATATTGCAGAATGTCGAAGTCGATCTCAAAGGTCGCGAGAAACCGCCGGTGCACTTCGGGAGAGACGGTCTCCCAGACTTCCAACTGGATCCAGCCACGTTGTGCCGTTCATTCACCCGCGCAATGATCGATTCGGGAGCTGCCGATGCGTTCGAATGCATAAACCAGATCGCCAGGCAGCGTCTCCACCCGACCGATGAAGTCATATTTGACGACGCCAAAACGGCCTTCGTAATACTGCGGGCGACAATGCGCGTTCATTTCTTCGAGACTTTGCCGACAAACGACGCTGACGAATTGCTGGAACGTGATCGGATCGGATAGCTCGATACCGTGCTCGGCCGCCGATTTTTTGATTTTCCTGATCATATACGCGGCCGGATTCTAAGATCTTGTCGCAGTAAGCGCTGGCCAATCTGGCGTAGGGGTTCCTGACAATTACAAACTTGAAAGTGTCGTGCGGCCCTCGAAGATATCGAGTTGCTGCTCGATCGCCAGATGACGGGTGCCGGGAAACCCATTGTATTCCTTTTGATGACGGCGCCAGACGTTTTCGTCGACCGGCAAACCTTCCACCTTGAGGAGGAGAGTCTTGATCGTGGTGCACGCGCTTTTTGGTATCGGCTGATACAAGTAACCGCCGCCCCCGCCATAATACATATGATATCCGATCTTTTCCAACCGAGGCTAGTATTCGATCTCCTCGAGCCGCTTACGGAGGAGAGTTGGCCGTGCGGCGCCGCGGACGACAGAAAATTCCGGAATAATTGCAAGATTTGTCACGTAAGGTCTCTGCTCTTTTGTAGCCGGCGATTGACGTTAGTTTAGCCACGCGCGTCACTGCATACCAACCCAGCTCCTCTTGTGTCGCAGCTCGTCTGAAGATTTCGGTTATCTCTATAACTCAAGCTTTCGTAAGTTATTAAGCCACTGTTCGCGAACATATCGCTGGGACACCCCCAGTGCGGACCCAGTACTCCTTCTCCTGGGGTACCGCATGTGACGGGGCCAACACATTTCCTCAGTATCTCGCCTCTGCAGCCCTTCTGACGCTGCCGTCACGTCTTTAGAATCAAGCTTCATTCCTCATTCCTCGGATTTCTATATTTCTTCTCTCGTCGAAACCCCTTTATGAGATTCGGGCCACTGTCGGCTGGCTTCATCAGCCGCTTCGTTGGAAGTCTAATAGCTTCACTTCCCGTCAAATTCAGCCCAGCTGTTTTTCCAACGCAAAGCGCATCCCAATTCTAAGTGACTGATAATTCGTATATTTTACCCGTCGGGGAGAAATATTGCGGGGTTTCCCGTCGCTACGATGCAAATCTATGCAGAGCAAAGATTCTCGGACTATCTTCCCGCCAAACCCGTCATCGCCGCCATATTTGCTTCTTGTCAGCAAGCAGGGGACGATCGATCCGAAAGCATCGAGGGGAATTCACACCTCGGCTCAACAAGAACACGGTATTCCGAAACACAATGACGCCGAACAGGATCCATAATGCGCGACTCTCAAGTGGGCTGCTTTCGGAAAACGGTGCCGGGCCGGGAAGGCACCACGCCCCGGCCGGGCCTGGCGGGGCAGATTGGCCCGATCACCGGTCGGCCACCCCACGTCGGGATCGCTAGGGAATTATTGAATTGTTTGGGGTATCGGCGGCCATGCCGCCCGGGTCCAGCATCGGATCGGAGAGAAAATCGGCCGCCCCGAGCGCATTCCGGTGAACACGCCCGGGGGAAATTGCACTGGCGCGGGATTAGCTGCGGGGGCGGTAAAAAACTCCCCGCCAGCCTGCAACCGCATCGCTGCTCATTGTCCTGGCAAATCGAGAGGATCCCACTCCCGGGGCATCTTCGTGCCAGTCCCAGTCGATCTGGCCGCCACCGCCCGCGCCGAGTTAAACCGGAGCGTCGGCCGATATGGTCTCACTGATCGCAGCGCCTGCCGCGGACTCGGAACCCTCCGTGACGGCATGGTCCCATCGCTGGCTCCGCCAAAAGCCAACGACATTGCCGGATTGGGTAATCCGATCGGCGAGACGGAATTGCCGAAAGCCGACGGAGCGATCTTACGCATTGCGCCGAACGCCGATAGGACAATCGTACGGCCGCAGGGTCGAGCCTGGCGTCACCCGTTTAGGCCCGACTCCGCTGCGACCCGGTCGATCGGCAGCGATGCCGGTAAGGGAATTGCGATCCGGCCGGACCAGATTTGGGGGTAAGGCGTAGCCCACCACGTAGGACAGGGCAGAATCGCGATACCCAAGAGAACAGCAGCGCGGACCAGCCACCGATAGCAACTGCGCGCCTTCTGTTCCGTTGTGACCGCGACCCTTACCACCACGTGATTTCCTGCCAGACATGGTCCGGCACATAGGGGTGTTTGGCGCCGATCCGGAACAGCTCGCAGATTTCGGCATACAGCACCGGGCCCATCATCCAAAGGAAGTAGAACGGATACAAAAAGCACCAGCCAGAAATTCTCCGGCTGCGGTGTATCGGGGAATATCCCGCGCAATCAACATTCTGATCAGTAGATAGACCACCGACATCCAATAGAAAGTGACGAGGATCTGGGCGCGTCCAAGCGGTCCATTTTCGGAGGTCTCCACGAATAGTCCGACCATCACCACCAGCGGCAACAACAGCCGACCGAGTATCAGTTGTGTCGCAAGGACTCCGTTGGCGAAGCCGTATCGGCCCGGTACAAACTGGTCGCGATGCTTGCTGATCCGGATCTTGATCATGTTGCGGCGCCAGCGCATGCGCTGCCGCCACAGATGGTATCGCGTTACCGGAACGGTCGTCCAAACCACCGCATCGAACGAGAAGCCCAGTTTCCAGCGTTGCTTGCGAATATGCGTGGTCATGTCCGTATCGTCGCCGAGGCCGGTATCGAAACCGCCGAGGCCGACGCAAGATCTCCGCCCGGAACAGCCCGCCCATGCCCGACATGATATTCAACAGATTCAGGCGCGCCATCGGTGAACCGGCCCAGGGTAAACTTCAGGGCATATTCGATCTCCTGAAAACGCGTGAGCAAGCTTCCGTGCTGTCATGTTCAGCACCCGGACATTGGCGGACACCGCACCGACACGCGGATCGTCAAACGGCAGCAGCCAGTGCTGCATGGACCCATATTGGATCACCGAATTGGCGTCGGTGATCGCGATGAATTCGCCACGCGCCATGCGGATGCCGATATTGAGTGAACTGGGCTTGCCGTTGCGCCGTGGCGACGGGAAAGATCCGTACCCGGTTACCGTACCCGCTCTTGCGCGTGGCAGTGAGTGCAGCGCGCCGCGCAATGGCCACGCTATTATCGTCCGAGTTATCATCGACGAATATGACCTCGAGATTCGCATAGCCGCACAGCAGTGCCCCACGTGATGCACTGCCCGATCGTTGCCGACTCGTTGCGTCCGGCGATCACCACCGAAACGAGAGGTTCGGCTTGCCTGGCCGGCAGCGGCGGGCGTATTGCGTCTGGGTTCACCAGATAGACGAGCCAGCATAACGATCGAGGGAAGTTGACACGATAACGAATGGCAGGACGAAGAAAAGCCACCACTCGGAGTTTGCCGAAACGTCATCAGCTCGGGAAAGGCTCGGGCTAAATCCCAGGTTCGCCATCGGGTCAAGCGCGGACAGAAAATAATGGAAGAAGCCGTTCACGACGATTGCGCCTCGCGCATTGAGGCCGGAAGAACCGGTGCCAGAACCGACGCGCGGGCTCGGTAATCTCCACGGTTGACAAGCGTGAGCGGCGATTGCGGGCCGAGTTCGGTCACGATGCGTTGCCGTAACGCTTCCGCCGCACGCCGTCTGGTTTGCGGCAGGATGACGATTAGAGCGCGTCGGCCAATTGCCCGATCAAATCGACGTCAGGCAGGCAGCGGCGCAGACGGGTCAACCATTGTGCCGGGGAATCGTTGTCGCTCTGATCCATCGTCGCCGGGACGCATTTGGCCAACAGCACCGAAAATCCGTTGTCGAAGTGCTGCAGGCGCTTCACTTCGTGAGCGAGGAATTCGAGGATCACCTGTCCGTCGATAGACCGGCGCATCGGCGATGGAGACGAGTTCCTCGTCACCGTCCAGCAACGACGTCGGATCAACGCAGTGCTGCGGCGGCGGACCGCAGCCGCGCCGCGCGAGGTCAGGACGTAGCTGAAGATCATCCGGTACTGACCAGATCCTCGGCCGGACTGCGCGCGCTGCAGGCGAAGCAGACGGCCTCAACGGGCGGGATTCTCCGAAATCAGTTCCACACCCCGACAGACGAACGCTTTGCCCAGGCGATCGAATTCGATGCCGAGGTGATGCATCTTGCGGTTGCATTTGGGACAAAGATAGCTGCCATCATCGGCCGGCGAAAACTCGGACGGGATGCCGGACGTAGCCGCAGCGGAAGTGATGCAGCAATCCCTCGTTCGAGATGCGCCTGCCGGCAACCGGGGCAGATCTCGCGCACGTTGAGGTGATGGCTGTCGCATTTGGGGCATAGGCTACCCTGTCAAAGAAGCGCTCTTCGAGATAGTTGTGGCGGCGCGAGAACGGTCAAGTCCCTTTCGACGTCATCGCCGAGTAACGCGAGTACGGCATAGCCGTGTCCCTGGCGAGCGGGTCTTGGCGCGCGGCGCAATCGTCCCCGCCGGCCAGAGCAATCTGACGCAAAAGGTTGAGGCGACCGTCCTCAGCGTGTCGGCCGGCATCGTGAGCGACTGTTCGGTCGCAGCGGTGGGTTTGGTTATCCGATGTCCTGATTTCGTTCATCGGTCCATCGACTGTTGTGCGAAGCTGGCAGAGACGAACTGCCATGCCCCGTTGAGCTGATTTAATACCCACCGCCACGATCCGAGCGCCGTCCGCCGAGTTCCAGACCATTGCCAACGCGAGAGCTGATAGTTGTGCCTGCAAGCAAAGAGCTTATTCCGTTGCGTTGCCTGTCCAGATTGGTAAAGTCGAGCCGCACGGGGACGTATTGCGACCACTTCTCCTTCTGCCAGAAATAGCGGGTCAGCGAACTCGGGAGCGCCGATTGCTCCGGATAGAAACCCGTCACCGTGCCGGTCACCGGTTTGTCGATGCCTTGAATTTGATCTTGAAGGATTGCCCGGTCCCACCTTCGCAATGTCGCCTGGATCGAAGAACACGACGGCGTAAGTGTCGGCAGGATTGAAAATACCGAAAATCGGCGTCCGAGCGGCGATCACCTCGCCTGGCCGAGCGGTGCACTCCGTCACCACTCCATCCTTTGGCGCGGTGAGATAGAAGTGGCCGGTGAGCTCCGGAGAGGCCTGGAAGCTCTCGATCCGCTTCTGCAGGACTTCTGGCGTCGAGCTCGCTCTTTTCTGGTCCGCCATCTTGGTTTCATAGACGAATTCCGGCAGCGCGGGTCTCAGCATCGGCGCGGTCGACGGCGGCTTTGGCCTGTTGCCAGACCAGGTCCGCAACATAATGATGTGTCAACAGCTCGGTCTCCGCGTCGAGGACAGCGATCTGCTGTTTCCGCAGGGCGTCCTGCGCCTCGACCAGCTTTTTCGCTGCCTCGGCTTCCTGCTGAGCGATCTCGATCCCGGCGTGGGCCGCGTCAGTTGGAGCTGGAGCTGCTGCAATTGCTGAGCGGCGGCCTCGACCGTTACCTCGTTATCGAACTCGGCGAGCTTCTGGCCGCGGGTCACGTGGTTGAGACAGCGCACGAAGAGTTGCTGCAAACGCGCCTGCACGATCGGGGACACCGCAACCAGTTCGCCGGCGACGATGCCGTTGCCTCTGACCCAGGTCCGATCGATAGCGAACGCCAATACGATTGCCGCGAAGACCACAATAAGGATTGTGCGAGGCCTAACCCGCCACAGCCGCCGAACAGGCTTATTGATTTTTACGGGCGGGAGCACGGCGCAGTCGCGGTCATATGGTCGAAATCCTGAGCTTTGAAAGCGCATCGCTGTTTTGCAATGACGCGTCGTTATTGCGGCGGCTTTATACCGCCCGCGATGGGCTTGCTTGTACCGCTCGCCGCGGCCCGCTCCTCGTCGCGTAGGGCCTTGAGATCGCGCGCCGTTTCCAGACAGGTGATCAACTCGGTGTAGCTCGAATTCCCGCCCATCACCGTTTCGTTCACACAGTGGGTCTTATCGGCAACGGAAAAGCCTGGCCATTGTTTTAACAGCTCACCGCGAACCTTCTCCTCGCTCTCGAGGCAATCCTTCTTTACCTCATCAAAAGGCACGCGCGAAATCCGCCCTGATGGGCGATGGCATCGCAGACCTGCTCTACGTTGAGCTGTGGAAAATTGTCGGCAATAGCCGCGATCGGTACCATCATTTGCACGCCAATCGCCAGGGTTCTGGAAAAATCATCCCCAAGCTCCGTTGATTTTGCGCAGAGAATCATAGCATGCGCCGCCTGACGGAACCAAGACGGGATAATGCGATCCATCTACCAAAGGCCCATACAGTAGACAGAGATTTTTGCAATAGAGACCGGCACGATCATGATCTCGCCATGGAGACTGGGTTGCGGCTTGTTCGGACGAGGAATTGGGAAACCAGGGCAGCGACGTCAAAGGGCCGCAAAACCGCCGAGGTCTAATGGGAGCCAAGACAATGACGCAAACAATTGTGAAAGCCGCAGCGATTATCGGTTTATTGTTTGCGGTTCCGTTGCGGGCCCAGCCGGTGCAGGTTGTAGGGCAGTGCAGCGCAATTACAGCAGCATGCGAGCACGCAGGCTTTGTTCGTGGCGGCGCCAAGGCCGGTAACGGGCTTTGGTTCGATTGCGCTCAACCGATCATCGAAGGCCGGTCAGCCCGGGCCGGACAGCCACTGCCGCGATTTGCACCCGAGCGTCGTCGCCGCGTGCAGGGCCAGTAGACCCGGCCTTGGACGAGGTCGTGCCGGGCCTTCCGGTCCTCCTCCCGGCTATCCATCGGGTCCTCCTCCTGAATCTATCGGGTACCCCTCCGGGTTTTCCGTCAGGGCCTCCTCCCGGTCCGCCGTCGGTCTCCTCCCGATATGCCCGGGCCTCCTGATCTATCGGGTCCTCCTCCTGACCTATCGGGTCCTCCTGTTCCGCTGCAGCGCTCACTCGCACGTCCGCCGCAGCCTTCGGCCGCCGTCGGAGCATGCAGCGAGATTAAGGAGGCATGCGAGCATGCGGGTTTTGTGCCCGGCGGAGCCAAAGTCTGGCAACGGACTTGAAGTCGATTGCATCCGTCCAATCATTGAAGGTACAGCTCCGCCCTCGCGGACCAGTCGACCGCTGCCAGGAGTTGATCCACGGATTGTAGCGGCATGCGCTACACAACACGCCAAGCGGGGAAGTGACCACGCTGGCACTCCTGGGCCCAACGGACAATCTCGACCCGCCGACCTCCCAGGAGGTTCGCCGCCACCCGCACCCGAAGCTCCCCCGACCACTTTGCCCCAGCCCTCACCAGCGAATCCATCGGTGCAATCCAATCCAAATCCGCCCTCTTCGGGGGGCGTGATCGAAACGGAATTCCGAAGTGGGGACCTCAGGCCCATGGTATTTTACAAAAGTGCTCGCTGCTAATCTTTAGTCGAACCGGTCACGTGCGTGCCGGGTTTTGTCGACGGAACTCATTATCAGCCTCGTCGTAAGGGCTGACAGTTCTTCGTCTGCAATTCTACGGAAGCCCAAAAAGGCTTGCCCCGCCTACTCACATTAATTATCGCCGTCTTACCGATAACGTACAGAATCTTTCGCACTTTCAGGAGTGACGGCTTCTTCATAGACTGAAGGAGCAGGCGATGAGTGACGAGAAGACGATGGGCGATGTCATCCAGATAGATGAGGCTCGGATCCGGGATCATCTAGGCGAGTTGGTTCGCGGGACGGTGGAAGAGACGCTCAATGCGATGCTGGATGCTGAGGCGGACCAGCTTTGCGGCGCCGGGCGTTATGAACGCAGTCAGGCTAGGGCGGATACCCGAGCGGGCAGCTACGAACGGACGCTGCATACCAAGGCCGGCGACGTCAGCCTTAAGATACCGAAGCTGCGTCGCCAGACCTTCGAGACGGCGATTATCGAGCGCTATCGACGGCGTGAGAGCTCAGTCGAGGAAGCGCTGATCGAGATGTATCTGGCCGGCATTTCAGTGCGGCGGGTCGAGGACATCACCGAAGCGCTGTGGGGCACGCGGGTGAGCCCGAGCACGGTGTCCAACCTCAACAAGAAGATCTACGCCAAGATCGAGGCCTGGCGGAACCGGCGCATCGAAGGCGAGCACCCGTATCTGTATCTCGACGGCATCGTGATGAAGCGAAGCTGGGCCGGCGAGGTTCGCAATGTATCTCTGCTGGTTGCCAGCGCCGTTAATTCGGAAGGATTTCGAGAGATACTGGGCATCTGCGAGGGTGCCAAGGAGGACAAATCCGGCTGGTCGGCGTTCCTGCGGCAGCTGGTCGATCGCGGCCTCAAGGGTGTTCAGCTGATCATTTCTGATGCCTGCCGCGGGTTGATCGAGAGCATCGCAGAATATCTACCCAAGGCACGCTGGCAGCGCTGCATGGTGCATTTCTACCGGAATGTTTTCAGCCACGTGCCGGCGACCAAGGTCCGTGACGTGAGCCACATGCTCAAAGCCATTCACGCCCAGGAGAGCCGGGAAGCTGCACACCAGAAGGCGAAAGCGATCATCGAGGATCTTCGGGCCAGCAAGATGAGCACGGCAGCCGACCTCGTCGAGCAGGCTGTCTATGAGACGCTGACCTATTACGCCTTTCCGGACATCCACTGGCAGAAGATCCGAACCAACAATCCGCTGGAGCGCATCATGCGAGAGATCCGGCGCCGGACACGTGTCGTAGGGGCATTCCCAGATGGACAGTCATGTCTCAACCTTGGCAGCAGCACGACTGCGGTACATTACCGGCACGGCATGGTCGACCAAGCGCTACATGAATATGCGGCCGCTCTATCAGCCGCACGTCATGCAAACCGGAGCCGTCGCCTGATCAAATGTGCGAAAGATTTTGGACACTACCCCTGCCGCGGCAATCGCGCAAGTTGATTGACGAGATTGCGAGTGATCGGCTATTACGCGAGGCACCGCTGCATAGCACATTTCTACCCAATGTTTTCAGCCATGTGCCGACGACCAAGGTCCGCAATATTGTGGTCCTCAGACGTTCTATTCTGCCGGCTGGCGAACTGCACCATCGATCATTCGCGCAAGAGCCATTCCTACACAGGCATAACCGCTCGCCGAATTGTGCAGACCATCCCACGATACAAGACCTGTCACGCCCGCCTCGATTGCTTGCTTCATCAATAAAAACCGGGGGAAGAGCCCCACGTTCTGCTGGCGGGCCACATCGGCAATAATTGTTTCCATCTCGGTATGGCGGGGTGACAATAGCACCACCGGCGCATATTGCAGATCCAGAAGAATTACGTCCGCCTTGGCCGCTTTAATTCGCCGTATTGAGTTGGCCAGCATTTCTTTTGAATTGGACGCTATGCCCCGCCACAAGACGTCATTGGTTCCAATCTGCCAAATAACGAGATCGGGCATATAAGGCAGCACGTCGTTATCAAGGCGGCCAATGTTCTCCGTCAGGTCTTCCATGGCCCGACCACTATTTATCACCTTGATCTGGGCTCCGGGCTCCAATCGCAGAAGCTCCTGCTCCATTACATCGGGGAATGCGGTGCCTTTTCCAAACGCCCCAACCCCGGTTGTAGAGGATGACCCCAGTGCTACGACGGTAAGCGGCTGGCGAGTAAGTAGCTTCGTCCTTGTGAATTTAAGAGAAGCACCCAGCGTTAGGCTGGCCGCGTGCGCGAGGCACGCATCGACAATCTCGTCGACTTCACCTCGAGCATCAATTGCCGCAGCTTCCTGTAGTAACAGCAGAAAAAACAAAGCGGCGGATAGGAGGCTCAAACTCGATCCGAACACCCGTCCCATCGTTCCATGATGGTAGAGGCAAGTCAGGGAATTTCGCCCCCGCCATTGACGGTTGTTAATGCTTTTATCTTTAGAGAAGAACCGATAATGCCGCAAACAAGGCTTTGGGTACCTAACGCACTGAACCTAATGCACTGAACCGGACATGCCGTCATCTTGGGGCCCGGCGTTGGCCGTTCGATGCTTGACCGATGCGGGGGAAACAAATGTCTTCTCCTCCGCCGCAACGTGGGCTTTGGACTTTTTTGCGGTTGTTCTGTTTGCAGACGATGGGTTCAGGGCGCCAAATCCGGCGGCTATTTCAGCCGGAAGCGCGCCAGGCGCGTCCTTCAAGGGCCCTTGGTCCTTCTCGCCGCCATTGGCCTCGCTCAGCATCTCCACCACAGTCTTAGGGTACAACACGATGCTCGGCGCGATCGCGAACGCCAGTGGAACTTTTAGACCTACAAACACAGCTACGTCGCGCCCAAATGTGACGCAGTTGTTTAAGAAGGCATTCCAAAGACCCTTATTGGCTTTACGGTGTTCTATATATGCGACCAGTCTTTCGTACTGAGCCTGGTCTATCCATACCCGATACCGGGCGAGAACGTATGCCTCTTCGAGATCCCCGTCGCTGGCACCTATTTCCGACGGCACGAACAAGACATGGCCGATGGTCCAGAAATAGACGCTGCAATTTTCGCAATCTTGGGCGTCCCCGGCAGGGATGAAACCAGCAATCTGACTCCTGATTACTTCATGGCGCGCGTTCGCCTCGCCATACATCACATACATATGGCCGTAGCTTGCCGCATTGCGGGCTCTAAATTCGACGAAGAAATGATTCTTCGGCGAATATTCATTTGCGGGTTTGGACTGACCGGGATCAGGCGTACTGACGGACGCCGCAGGCATATAATCCTGGGCATGCGCCGAAGTCGCCTGCAGAGCGACCGAAACGCCCAGCCCCAAACCGACAGCCACGGCAACCGAAATTCGCAAATCGCACCGCATACCCGCCTTCCCTCATACAATCCGCAGCCAGCATGGACTGGTTAAAGAAGAGAGAGAGAGAGCGCACAAGCTTTGCTTGGACGCCTCGCCGAATCTCCGGTACCTGGAAACGAGCTAGGCCTGCAGCCTGGCGTAATCAGCCCCTGGTCATGACGGGGGCTTTGCCCTTGCCCTTGCCAATGGGAGACTTGCCCTTTCCGACCGGCGCCGGCGCCACTACAGGCGCCTTTGTGGCCATGTCCGCTGCAAATGCCTTGCCGCCAAACGTGACCAATCCGTCGCGCGGGGCAACGAGGTTCAAGCTGCCCATGACGAGCACAGCCCCTACGACGATACAAACGGTAGTTATAATGCGTGCCATGAGAATCCCCTCCATCTAATCGGCTGCACGACTACACCGTAGCCAGATTCAAGCGCCGTTAACTAGTGCACAAAAGCCACAGCGTCAGCAAAAGCGCATGATCCAAGGCTATCGCCAAGGAGTTGCGCAGATGTCATTTTAAGCTCAAGGGGTTAGCGATAAGATTTGCAACTGCCGACCAGTGGGTAACGATCTGGAAATTTTTTGGTGAGCAGGGCTTCGACGATCTTTAAGGCCCGCTCGCAGTCCTCTTCGCTGGCGTAATGTGGGGAAACTTGCCGCTCCCCGTTTGGTCCATTAGTGACGAACTGCCACCAGACTGGGGGGGCCGGTCCGTTGGCGACGACCTGCAACCGAGCCGCGGGCGCGGCAGAGGCACCGAGCAGTAAAACCGCTCCGAGCGCCAGCGTGGCAACCGTGAACCGCTTCATGTGCGCCGCTGCCAGCTAACGGAGGACCACAACCGTCGTGCCGACGCCAACCCGGCCGTACAGGTCAAGAACATCGGCGTTATACATGCGGATGCATCCGTGTGACACGAATCCGCCGATCGAGCCGGGAGCGTTGGTTCCATGGATCGCATACTCATTGCCGCCGCTTAGGGTCAGCGCGGCAGCGCCCATCGGGTTTGCCGGACTGCCGCTTGGAATTACGTCCGGAATCCGCGGATTTTCCCGCTTGATCATGTCCGGCGGTGCCCAGGCCGGCTTGATATACTTTCCATCGATTGCGGCCGTCCCGGACCAAGCCATGCCACGCCTGCCGACACCCACCGGATATTGGATTGCGCTGTCGTCGCCCAGCATGAAATAAAGGCGACGCTCCGAAGTTTTCACCACGACGGTTCCCGCCGAATAGCCTGCGAAGTGGACAACCTGACGGGCCTGCAACGACGTAGGCGCCAGTAAAATCAAACTTGAGATAATCGCTGCAGAAAGACCTGACAGAGTTCGGAGCCATTGTTGATTTCATTCGCGAGCCTCGCCACCAATTTTACTTTGCGTCAATTTCAGCTAGAATCCTGAAGATTTCAAGGCCCACTTGTGCAACATGCTCATCGGCGAATACCATGACCGGCCTAAAGAGTTGCGAAGCCGTCTGGTTCGCCGGCCTCGTCGCTTGGTACATTATTCGTCGCCCATTCGAGCGAAGGGCCAGAAGGGTCGCGACAGTCAAATCATTCGTCGGCCCGCGCGAGCATGCTCTGCTGGTTTTTGCTTTCGCCGGTTTGTGGGTTATCCCCGCTATTTACGCTTTTAATGGATTCCCGCGACAGCTTGATCGCCCTTTAGTACCGACGATCGCCTATCTGGGAGTCGGACTGCTGTGCGGCGCTCTCGCGCTGTTTTACCGCAGCCACGCGGATCTCGGTCGGAATTGGTCGATTTCTCTTGAGATTCGCAGTGAGCATCGACTCTGTAACAAAGGGAGTGTACCGGTTTATCCGGCATCCGATGTATTCTTCTTTTTTTCTGTTGGCATTTGCACAACTGTTGCTGCTGCCGAATTGGTTTGCTGGCGGATCCGGGCTCGTTGGTGTCGGCCTCTTGTACGCGTTTCGGATTTGGCGGGAAGAGCGCATGATGCTGGAGCGCTTTGGCGATGACTATCGCGACTGCATGGCGCATACCAAGCGCCTGATTCCGTGGCTCTTATAAGCAAAGAACCGCAAGAATGCGCGGACGAAGGATTTCAATATCAGTACAGCGGCGTTTGGTGCTGGATCTGCTTTATTTCGCCAAGCGCATTCCCACTGTTCCCGTGCAAATGCGGATGTCGCTGGCGCCGCTGGTGACGGCACGGGCGGAATGCCGACAAAAGGTGCCGTGGGTCGCGATATTTACCAAAGCGTACGCAATGGTCGCTCAAGAGTTTCCGGAGTTACGCCGCACTTACATCAAAATTCCGTGGCACATGCTCTATGAGTATCCGACCAGCCGGGCGCTCATCATGGTCGAGCGCGATTACAACGGCGAGCCGACTGTCCTGCCGGTGTCCATAAAAGATCCGGCACGAGAGTCCCTGCACTACATCACCGGTCAGATCGAGCAGGCTAGGCATGCGCCGGTGGAACAATTGAAAAATTTCCGTCGCTGGATTTGGTTCGCTCGACTGCCCACTTCACTTCGGCGAATCGCATGGTGGATCGGGCTAAACTGGGGCCGACAACGGGGCAATTATTTCGGGACTTTCGGCGTCTCCGTATATTCATCACTTGGTGCCGAATTATTGCATCCCTTGGCGCCGGTGACGACTGTGCTAAACTACGGCGTTATCTCGAAGAGTGGTGAAGTTAACGTGCGCATCATTTATGATCATCGCGTCATGAACGGCACGACCGTCGCTCGCGCGCTAGTGCGGCTGGAAGCGATGTTGAATTCGGCTATGGTCAAAGAGCTGAACGAGGGCTCGTTCGTAGCCGGCGGATAGTGGGATCAAGCACCGCCGCCGCAGGCCCCGACGACATCGCGCTCTATCGTCACACTCAATGAATAGCGCCGTCGCCATGCCGCGGTCGCCTTTCGCCTCGGCGCAAAAGATCGCCCGTAATGATTCCTGTCCCTGCGGCTCAGGAAAGAAATACAACAGGTGTTGCGGACTCCACTAAGCGCAAACTCAGCGGACTTCACCGGAGGCTTACAGCGGCGGTCCACGGGGGGAGCAATGCAAGGATAAACCCTATGATCATGCGCGGAGCAGCAAAGAAATTTCTCGATGTCGCCGGCGACTGGGGGCTGATTGTTGGCGTTAGCGTGTTTCTTCCATGGTCGACGACAATCACAGCGTACACTATCGCAATTTGGGTCCTGAATCGGATTGGCGCGGTGGACGTCGCAGCGCTGCGGCGCGAACTCACTAAACCGGCTGGCGGCTTGCCAGTCCTGCTCTGGGCTCTTGCCGCCGTTGGCATGCTATGGGCTGATGTGCCCTGGGAGGAACGCCTTGCTGGTTTAGGCGGCTTCAATAAGCTGCTATTCATCCCCTTGCTGTTGGCGAGATTTGGTCAATCGCCTCGTGGGATGATCTTTCTTTATGGATTTTTTGCGTCGACCACAATTCTGTTGCTGGTGTCGTGGACCCTCAAATTGTTTCCTAATCTGCCGTGGCAGGGAAGAGGAAACGGTATTCCGGTAAAAGACTATATTATTCAAGCAACCGAGTTTTTGCTGTGCGCTTTTGTGCTTTTGGAAGCAGCGATTGAAGATATCCGGACTGGGCGGCAGGCCATTGGCTTTTGGCTTCTCCTCTTGGCTTCAATTTTCTTAGCAAATATCTTTTTTGTCGCAACTGGCCGCACCGAACTTGTCGTCATCCCCGCCTTACTCGTCATCATCTGCTGGCGACACCTCGGTTGGAAAGGAATTATCGGAGGCGGCACTCTTGTTGGAATTGTCGCAGCGGGGCTTTGGTTTTCATCGCCCTATTTTCACGATCGGATAATGCGAACCGCTAATGATTTGCAAAACTTGAATTTGGATCTGACCAGCAACTCGCTGACTGAAACTGCAGCTCACGTCGAGTTCTTGAGAGAATTGCTGATAATTGTCGAGAAGGCGCCTATCTTCGGCCACGGTACCGGGTCAATTGGAGAGCAATTCCGAAATGCAGTAGGCAATAAGACTACCGTGTCCGACCTTACTTTTGTCAACCCGCACAATCAGATCTTTGGTGTTGCGATTCAGAACGGACTAGTCGGCGCTGCGATTCTTGTCGCAATGTGGGTGGCGCACCTTATGCTGTTTCGTGGCTCCGGATTAATCGCATGGATAGGTCTCGTCATCGTTCTTCAAAATATCATTTCGTCTGTGTTTAATTCGCACCTTTTCGATTTTGCCGAGGGCTGGCTTTATGTCTTTGGCGTTGGTGTTGTCGGCGGCATGATCAACCAACAAAAATCCTCTGCGCAGCCTTCACCAGTGAAGAATTAGTGCGTCGAGCTTCGCCAAGGCGTCGAGGACGCGGGGAGACCCCTCCTTCATTAACTTGGCTGACGTCTGCCCCTGGCTATCATCGGCTTCGTATCCTGGAAGCATAGAATACCGAACCACGTCGAAGGACGCTTCCCGACTAAGCGTCTTGGCGCTCTGGCGTAAATAGGCGGCGTTTAGCCGGACGCCACCTTTGGTCATCAGCGCATGGATGTCGATATAATCCTTGACACCCACGCCGGTCCAATCAGGATTTATTAATCGTTAAGAGCGACCATGCTTGATGGGTCTAGCCGACCATCCGAGCGGCGCAATCCGACTTCCCGGACATCAAGAGTGTTACATCGATGCGCGCGTTGCAGTTTTGCACATTGGTGCTGGCGATATCAGGCATCGCCGTGCCGGCTTTGGCCGACGATCTCAATGCCGCCTGTTCAGGCAATGCGAATGCACTTGGCGTCTCGCGCACCGTTGAAATCGACACCACCGGCGGGCCGGGCTTCGGCTCGGAACAGTTCAAGGCGTACGATTTCCTGCAGCCTGGCGAGGTCGTACTGACCTTCGATGATGGACCGTGGCCCGGCAACACGCCCGCTGTCCTTAAGGCACTTCGCGACCAGTGCACCAAGGCCGTGTTCTTCCCGATCGGTGAGCATACTCTGTGGCATCCTGAACTGCTCCGGGAGGTCGCCGTGGCCGGGCATACGATCGGATCGCATACCTGGTCGCATGCCAATCTCGCGAAACTCGACGCCAACGCGGCGGAAGCAGAAATCGAAAAGGGTTTCAGTGCGGTGCGCGCGGCGCTCCATGAACCCGGTGCTCCGTTCTTTCGTTTCCCCGGCCTGCGCTCCACCTCTGATGAGATCGCGTATCTCGGCCAGCGCAACATCGGCACCTTCTCTGCTGATTTTGACTCTCTTGATTTCAAAATCCACGACCCGGCCAGGGTCATTTCATCGGTCATGACGAAGCTGCAAAAGAATGGCAAAGGCATCATCCTCATGCACGACTTTCAGCATGCGACGTCGATCGCTCTTCCGGAGATCCTCTTGCAATTGAAGAACGGGGGCTACAGGATTGTGCAGGTCAAAGCCAAAAGCCCCGTAGCAACTCTGGCCCAGTTCGACACCGAGGTTGCAAAGCAGTTTGGGGGCGCGCCGTCCGATGCGCCGCCATTAGCCAGCGTGGTGCACACGCTCGATGGCATCACCTTTCAGGATCGTTTCTCCGCAATACGCTAAGCCAACCAGGATTGGCAACGACGCGTCAAGCGATGGTGGTCGCCGTCGTCAGGGTCAAGTCCGCCGCGTTCACTCCTCCACTCCAGCAAACGAAAGTTGCCGCGCGTGACAGCGCTTTCGCTCGTTTGGTTTGCGGCAGTCCAGGGTATCGAGCGCTATCAGGATCTGACCGACCTCACCCCATAGCGGAATACGCGCGGAGGGTAAGAACGGTTTAGATCCGGCCATAACGGCGCACGGCTGATAATCAATTTGGAGCGCTCACTACCGAACGGTCCCTTCCGGAATAGGCGGAATTCGCATGTTCGTAGGTCATGGCAGGGCTATTTAGTCCGGAACGCTATCATTAAACTCATATGCAATTGATTCAGCGGATCGTTGCAATTGTGCTGTTACTACCCCTAGCGCTCAGGAGATTTCAGTGTCCGGTTACAAAAAACTAGAACGTTGCAGGATTGGTGGTGGGGACAATCTCATTTCGGTTCTTAATCTCGGCCGTCAGACGCTGACGGGTGTTTTCCCTCGCTCGACGGACGAGACCTTAACATCCGGGCCCCTTGAGTTGGTCTGGTGTCCTGAGTCCGGCCTGCTTCAGCTCGGCCATTCGTATGCATCAAGTGAGATGTACGGCGAGAACTACGGTTACCGATCCGGCCTTAACCAATCGATGGTCGATCACCTTACGCGCAAGATTCGAGATTCTTGAGCGGGTCGCTGATTTGAAACCCGGAGACACAGTTCTCGATATTGGCTCAAACGATTGCACGTCGCTTAAGGCATACAGCACTTCTGCAATACATCGCATTGGCGTGGACCCAACGGGGGCGAAGTTCAAGTCGTTCTACCCTGAAGACATCAAACTAGTAGAAGACTTTTTTTCCGCGGCGGCGTTTCGCAAATGCTCGTCCGCGAAAGCAAAAATAGTAACGTCGGTTGCGATGTTCTACGATCTCGATGATCCAATTTCGTTCGCGCGGGAAGTCGAGAGCATTCTGGCGCCTGACGGCATTTGGCATTTCGAGCAAAGCTACATGCCTTCGATGTTACGTCTGGGCTCCTACGACACGATTTGCCACGAGCACTTGGAGTTTTACTCGCTAGCCGCGGTGAAGCGAATTCTTGATGCTGCCGACCTCCAGATGATCGACGTCATTATGAATTCCGTAAACGGTGGCAGCTTTGCTGTCACCGCGGCGAAAAAAACTCTACGTCCCTCAAGGCGAACGACGCAATATTGGAGTGGCTGCTCGAACAAGAATATAGGATGGGACTGCAAACTCCTCGGCCGTATCGGGACTTCGAAGAGCGAGTATTCCGCCACCGCGAGGATCTGCGCCGTCTGCTTTTTTCCCTGGCTGCCGACGGAAAGCGAGTGCTCGGCTACGGCGCCTCAACCAAGGGGAACGTCCTTCTGCAGTTTTGCGGAATTACAACGCAGCAAGTTGCGGCCATAGCCGATGTCAATCCAGACAAATTTGGCGCTGTGACTCCTGGAACACACATTCCGATCGTGTCGGAAAAGGAAGCTCGGAAGATGAACCCAGATTATTTTCTGGTGCTGCCTTGGCATTTCAAGGAGGGGATACTCCGGCGCGAGCAGGAATTTATGGCGTCGGGCGGCAAGATGATCTTCCCGTTCCCTGAGATTGAAATCGTCTGATACCTATGTTGGCAGGACGCACAACGTGGTCTTGCGGGACATCCGCACCGGTGATTGGCTAATATCCCGAGAAGGGTGCGGTTGAACTTCACGGGCCTGCACGAACTCACCTAAATGATCCGCCTCAATCTCGAACAGACTTGTTTCTATGCCTGCCATCGCGGTGCGGCCTGACAAGGATCTCCACGTCCTGCCCCAGCGCCACCAGGAACCGCAGCAACCGCTCGACCGAGAACTGTCGAAAATCGCCGCGCAGCATTTTGGAAATATAAGGTTGTTTGGCCCCGATTAACCGCGCGGCCTCAACCTGCTTGAGCGGCATTTTCCTTCTTGCGTTTACGATGCGCGAGCTTAGGAAGTCTTTCCACACGGTCGCCAACTTCCTCACGCGCTAAGCGCAACTCATAAAGCTTTTGCAGATTGAGCCAAAATTCCGGGCTAGTGCCGAACCAGTGCCCAAGCCGCAGCGCCGTATCGGCTGTAATCGCGCGCTGACCGTTGATGATCCCCGTGACTCGGTTCACCGGCACGCTAATCTGCCGCGCCAGTTCGGCGGCGGACATGCCGAGTTCCTTCAACTCTTCGCTAAGATGCTCACCGGGGTGAATTGGGGTACGAGCCATAGTGCCTCCTAATGGTAATCGACAATTTCGACGTTGATCGGGCCGGATGCGCCGTTGGGCCACTCAAAGCAAACCTGCCATTGGTCATTGATACGGATGCTATATTGGCCCTGCCGATTGCCCTTCAGTGCTTCCAGCCTGTTGCCGGGCAAGGCGGCGAGATCTTTCAAACTGGTCGCCGCCTTTGCACGATTTACGCGGCTCGCCGCGATTTGATGCGTTTCGCCTCCGACGGGTTCAGATTTCGACGCGCCATCTTGAGGTCGTAGTGGCTCTGCAGGTTTAACCAGAACTCCGGACTATTGTTGAAATACAAGCTTAGTCGGAGTGCGGTGTCGGCCGTAATACGCCGTCGGTTGTTGACAATCTCGGCGATACGATTTGGCGAGATCCCGATCGCCTTTGCGAGCCGGTTTTGCGACAAGCCATATTCGGCCAAGAACTCATCCTTGAGCATTTCGCCTGGAGTAATAGGTGCAAACGCATTTTCAGCCATCATTGTCTCCTATCAGTGGTAATCCACGATCCGAACGTCATGAGCCTCGCCGTCAACCCATCTGAAGATCACCCGCCATTGATCGTTGATGCGGATCGAGTAATAAGCCTTCAGGTGACCCTTCAGCTTCTCCAGGCGGTTTGCAGGCGGAACTTGCAAGTCCCCTAATCGGCTCGCGGCGTTGATCGCTTCGAGCTTGCGTTTCGCGGGCCGGGCGAAGCTCTGGAACTGGCGCACGACCTCATCGCGGAACAACGCCTCGGTCGACTTGTCGCCAAAAGAAAAGATCATCGGTCAATCATACCGAATACCGGTATACGATCAAGGTACCAAGATTGTCCGGATGGAAACGGTCGTCTGATCGGGTCGGATACAGCCATCGTTGACGCATGACTTTTCCACAGCCTTTAGAGCGTTTGCGTTCGTTATTGGCCGCATGGTGTACCTCGGCACCAGCGCGTAGGCTTCTCCGAGCTCTTCCTCTTTTTGCCTTTGGGCTGCATGCACTGCTGCTTTACGGACAGCAGGATTAATCTCGGCGAGATGTCCAAATTTAGCTTCGACAAGATTGTCCGTACTTTTGGAATCGATTTCATTACCCCGGCGTCGGGCAACGGCCGCAATTCGCAAAGTATTGAAATGCTGCTTGCGCCAAAGCAGACGCGTCATGGTCGCAACAATATCCTCCTCGAGTGGACCTGCCGGGCTGATATCAGCTATCAGACTCTGATGCAGTTTTTCGAACTCAGCCAGACTTTTCCCGGGGAGAATACTCGTTGCGGAATAGGCCGCATGCTTGAGCGCGGGAGGAAGTTTTTCTCTTCTGAAGATCATCGAATGTTCAGCGTGTCACATTCCCCCCAGTTATATTTAATATGGTAGAATTGGTTATCAAGCCCGCGCTGCCTCGAACAACGAAATCGACGGTTAGCCTCTACGTGGCGGAACACGGTCATTGCGGGCCGCCCCGACAATTGGCTTCGTTTTGTAATTCGCCTCGAGGCTGTTCGCCGGCCGAGCAGGTTTCCCACTGCGGACGAAAATCGGATTTAGCACGAGTGCGGCTCCGACTGCGCACTGCTCAGGCAACGGCCTGCAGTCCCTTCTTGGCGACCAGTGTAAGCAGTTTGAGCGAGGCGCCGCGCGGATGCTTCTGGCCGCGTTCCCACTGGCTGACCAGCCCGGTGGTGACGTTG
>CAVULJ010000007.1:0-479542 GCA_963742215.1 uncultured Alphaproteobacteria bacterium | reverse complement strand
CGGCCGTGTCCTGGCTCGGATTGGCGCTCACAAATCGGTTGCGGTCAGCGTGCCGACATCGTCGAAGCTCAACGTCGATGCTTGCGTGCCGCTGACCAGTTGCTGCCCGGTGCTGGTGAACAGCGATATCTGGTTGTTCGAGCCCTGCACGACGTTGACGTTCATCAGCTGCGTAAGCTGCGAGACATCCTGGTCGCGCTGGTCTTCAAGCGTTGCCGTCGCAGCGTCCGCCGGCGCGCCCTCGAGCTGCTGGTTGATCTGGGCGATCTGCTGCAATGCCGTATTGGCGGACTGGACGCCGCTTGCGATGCCGGCCTCCGCCTGGGCTGCGCAGTTGCTGGACGCTGTTCGTCATCGAGTTGAGATTTTGCGCCAGCGATTGCGCGGCGCTGACGACGGCGGCTTGGGCGGAATACGAGCTCGGGCTGGTCGAAAGCCCCTGTAACGCGCTGGTGAAATTGTTGAGATCGCGTCGAACGAGGTCGACGATCCGGGCGTGCCGTAAACTTGTTGAAGCTGCTGATAAAGGCTGGATGCAGTATCGGCATAAGAGCCGCCCGAGCTCTCGGTCCAGAGCTGGCTCTGCAACAACGTATTCAGATTGCGATTGATCGAGCCGACGTCGACGCTGGTGCCGCCATCACCGCTGCCGGCTGTTTCTACCGGACTGGCGGTCTCTTCGACATAGCCCGTGGTATTGGCGTTCGCGACATTGCCGGCAATAACCGACATACCCTGCTGGGTGACGGTTATGCCGGCTAATGCGGCGGAAAGTGCCTGGGATAGGCTCATTGCTGTTACACTTCGGGCAGCTTACGCCGGATCAGCGAAGACCTCGGAACTCCTCACTGAATGACTGTAAGCAGGCTCTGGATCATCTGATCGGCGGTGGTCATCACTTTAGCGTTGGCCGAATAGGCCTGCTGCGCCACGATCAATTGGCTGAACTGGGTCGCGATATCGACGTTGGAGGATTCCAGTTCGCTACCGACGACCTTTCCGGTCGCCGAATAAAGCGGACTTCCGGATTCCGGCGTCGCCGCGAAAGCCTCGCCGTCGAGCTGTTGCAGAGAATCCTCGCCGTTGAATGTCGCAAGCGTCACGTTCGGCAAGCGCGACAGTCTGACCGTTCGAAAACGATCCTTCAATCTGGCCTTGGGTATCGACCGAGAGCGATTTCAATCTGGCCCGCCGCAAAGCCGTTTTGCGAAATGCCCGGTGACCGAGTCGTCACCGGTCGAGTTGGCATATTGCGTGAGGCCGCTGTCTGTGCGGCCGTAATTCAGGGTCACGTTGCCGAGATTGTCGCCATTCACGGTCAGGTTGGAGATCGCGATCGAGCTTCCAGTCGGCGAAGTCAAAGCGCCGCTGGAATTGAAAACGAAAGGCGTTCCGGCGTTTTGCCATTGCGGCCGTTGTGCCGGTCGCCGAGCTGTCGGTCTGGTAAAACAATTGCCAGGTTGAGGGGGATGTAGCGGTTTGCGTCCAGCGGAGCTGCACGTTGACCGCATTGCCGTCGGAATCGTAGGCGGTGACGGAACCGCCATCGAGCGATTGCGACGTGAATGTGCTACCATCCTCTGCCGACAACGCCGTTGCCGGTGGTGAGCGGATTGTCCGGGATAATCGGTTCCAGTGAGCATGCCGGAAGACGGCGACGATGGCAAATTAGCCTGATAATTGATCGACGTCGTTGCCTGGGCCGGCAGGAAGCCGCTGTTGAATTGCAAAACGGTTGGTGAGCTGGTTGTGGCCGCGCCCGGTTGCCGGATTGAGCGGAATGCCCATCAGGTAATAACCGGCGCCGTTGACCAGATAACCGTTGTTGTTGAGCGTAAAGTCGCCACGGCGGGTATAATCCTGCGACGCCGCTGAAGGTCGATCGCGAGCCTGAAGCGTTGTCAGGCTGTGTGACAACGAAGTAGCCGTCGCCATCAACCGCCATGTCGGTCGGCGACGAGGCGGCCGTGAGTGTTCCTTGCACGGTGTTGCTTGATGTGGAGCTGGCGAAAACGCCGCCCGCAGTCTCCTGGTCAAGCGCCGCATTGTACACCAGATCCTGAAACTGCGTGTCGGTTTCTTTGTAACCGACCGTTTGCGAGTTCGCGATGTTTCCTGAAATGTTTTGCAACGCGAACGATTGCGCCTGCAGACCCGATACCGCCGTGGTCAGCGCATCAAAGATACCCATGACTTTACCTCTCAAACTCGAGCCGCGAACTTCGGGGACTTTGGGCCGCCACTACGGCCCTAGCGCCATGCGCATCTCAGCAATAGCCGTGCCATTGAAATAATTGTTTGATTTCAATGACTTAGATAAAAAGACGCAATTCCGATGGAGTACGGATTGCCGACCTCCCGGCAGATATTGCCGGGTCGAACGAGGCGTCTTGTCGCGTAATCGCCGCGCTGGAGCGGCGTCACCGCGCCTTGTTAGCGGCGAGTTCGGCGTGCTTAAGTTCGCGCCGCAGCACGCAAGGAATGTCATGCGCTTTGAAGGCACCAGCGCCTACGTCGCCACCGAAGATTTGAAAGTCGCCGTCAATGCGGCGATCGCACTGGAGCGCCCGTTGCTGGTCAAAGGCGAACCCGGCACCGGCAAGACAGTGCTGGCGATCGAAATCGCCAAGGCGCTTTCGGCGCCGCTGATCGAGTGGCACATCAAATCGACCACCAAGGCGATGCAGGGCCTTTATGAATACGATGCGGTGACCCGCCTGCGCGACAGCCAGCTCGGCGACACCCGCGTCAAGGACATCCGCAATTACATCAAGCGCGGCAAATTGTGGGAGGCCTTCGTCGCCGACGAGCGGCCGGTGCTGCTGATCGACGAGATCGACAAGGCCGACATCGAGTTTCCGAACGATCTGCTGCAAGAGCTCGATCGCATGGAGTTCTTCGTCTACGAGACCGGCGAGACGATCCAGGCGCGCCGCCGCCCGATCGTGGTCATCACGTCCAATAACGAGAAGGAGCTGCCCGACGCATTTCTGCGCCGCTGCTTCTTCCACTACATCCGCTTCCCCGA
Source organism: uncultured Alphaproteobacteria bacterium (assembly GCA_963742215.1). Classification (GTDB taxonomy): domain Bacteria; phylum Pseudomonadota; class Alphaproteobacteria; order Rhizobiales; family Xanthobacteraceae; genus BOG-931. Next base: position 476,514 of record CAVULJ010000007.1, on the reverse strand, counting down.
TTCCGACACCATGCGCGCGATCATCGACGTGCACTTCCCCGGCATCAAGCAGCGCCTGGTCGCCGAAGCATTGAAGCTGTTTTATGAAATCCGCGACGTGCCCGGCATGAAGAAGAAGCCGTCGACGTCCGAACTGCTCGATTGGCTCAAACTCTTGATGGTGGAAGATATCTCGCCGGAGACGCTGCGTGAGCGCGATCCGAAGCGGCTGATCCCGCCGCTGCACGGCGCACTGATCAAGAACGAGCAGGACGTGCATCTGTTCGAGCGCTTGGCGTTTATGGCAAGACGCGAGGGACGCTGACTTGACCAAACTCACTCGCCGCGCCGTCGTTGGCGGCCTTGCCGGCCTCGCCTCTGGAAAAGCTTATGCCGAACCGGATTGGCCGACGCGCACCGTCACCATCATCCACGGCTTCGCGGCAGGCGGGCCGTCCGATGTGGTCGCCCGACTTGTCGCTGACGGACTGTCGCGCGCGCTCGGCCAGTCGGTGATTGTCGAACCGCGGCCAGGCGCATCCGGCACGACGGCGGCAGCACAAATCGCTCGCGCCACGCCCGATGGCTACACGCTTGGCGTCATTCCGTCCGGCCACGCCACCGCCGCAGCAGCCTTTGCCCACTTGCCGTTCCGCCCGGTCGACGATTTTACTTTCATCACGATCTGTTCGGACTACCCGTATCTGATGGCGACCAATGCCGACAGCGGCATCAAATCAGTGGCCGAGCTGATCAATGCAGCGAAGACGCGGCCCACGCCTCTGCTCTACGGCACTCCCGGTGTCGGTTCCGGCCCGCATCTCGCGGTCGAACTGTTCGGGCTGAAAACCAAGCTGAAATTCCAGCATATTCCGTTCAAAGGCAGCGAACCGGCGGCGACCGAACTGGTCGCCGGACGGCTCGATTTCATGTTTGACCCGCCGTCGAGCCTGATCAGCTTTGTCCTCAGCGGCAAGCTCAATCCGCTCGCGGTCTCCAGCGCCAAGCCCTATTTCGCTTTGCCGCAAACGCCGAGCATCACGGAAACCGTACCGGATTTCAGCGTCAGCGCCTGGCAGGGACTGATCGCGCCGGCGGGATTGCCCGATCCGATCCTGCGCCGGCTCAACGCCGAAACCGTGCGGATCCTCAAAGATCCCGGAACCAGGGAGCGAATGCACGCGTTCGGCAACGAGCCGTTCCCGACCACACCCGACGAATTTCGCAATCATCTCGTCAACGATATCGCGCTGTGGACCGACGTCGCCGAGCAGATTCACTTCGAGAAAATCTGAACGAGCCTTCGTTAGTCCATTTTGATCGCCGAGCTGGGTGGCAATCTTTTGCCAACGTGCGCGCTCTTGCTTCAGCAAGGCAGCCATCTCGCTGGGCGACGATCCGACCGGGGTAATGGCGAGGTCGTGAAAGCGTTGGGCAACGTCCGGCAGACGCACTGTTTCGCGAATGCCTTCAGACAGCTTGTCGACGATTGCGCTCGGTGTCTTCGGCGGCGCCGCGAAGGCAAAGAACTCGGTGAAAACGAAATCAGGGTACAACTGCGCGATAGTCGGCACGCCGGGCAATTCGGCGATGGATGACTGGCTTGTCACGCCAAGAGCTCTGAACTTGCCGTCCTTGATGTATTGAAACACGTTGCCAAGCGGATCAATCATCATGTCCACATGACCTGCAAGAAGGTCAGCCTCGGCGGGGGCGATGCCCTTATACGGAACATGGACGATATCGAGATTGGCATTGGCAGCAAGCATTGCGGTTTCCATCTGCAACGAGCTGCCGACTCCCGGGGATGCGTAGTTGATTTTTCCCGGATTGGCTTTGGCGTAGGCGATCATCTCCCGCAGCGTCGAGAAGGGCGCAGCGGTACTTGCGACGAGGACTGTGGGTTGCGAGGCAAAGGTCGACACCGGCACAAGAGCTTCCGGGTCAAAGCCGAGTTTGGTGTAAATGTACTGGCTGATGACCAGGGGTCCCGGCGGCGATGCCAGGATTGTGTAACCGTCCGGCTCCGATCGCGCGACGGCTTCCGATCCGAGATTTTGCGCCGCGCCCGGCATGTTTTCGATGATGACCGGGACGTTCCAGCGCTGGCTGAGACGATTGGCAATCAGACGCGGTAAGGTATCAAGACTGGCACCCGGCGGGGTAGGAACAACGATCTTGATGGTATGATTTGGGAAGTCGGACTGCGCCGGGGCGGCGGATGCCCACATCAAAGCGCCTAGTACGGCGAGCCCGCGACCAATCGATCTGCTCCGCATATCAGCCTCCCCCTGTGAAAAAATCGTGCGCCGTGCCCGCGGGCCAAAATCTTTATAACGCGTATCCGTGAGGTTTTGATTTGACGCTCGACGGTCAACACCACTAGTAGCCAATGCAGGTGGAATAATACACCGCCTTCTTATGTCCGTACTCGGACATTGCGTCATTCGCTACCGTGCACAACTTGGGTCAGCGCTCACGCGCGCGGAAAAACCCGAAGACCTTAAGCCACAGCGCCGAACCGCCTGCCGGACGTTGGCAACAAACGACGCGGAGTATCGGAAAAGTTGTTGCGCAACCGTCCGCTCAACGCCTCGTAAGCGGCGATGATACAGGCACGACCCCGCTTTGCCGCAGCGAACATTGTGAGGCAGTTTGAAAGGTGAAATACTCTCTGTCTCCGGGAGCTCCTCACAAGAAAAACCATCTGAAAAGGAATACACCGATGGCTCACGCCCCTTTGGCTGACGCTACGTCGTCGTCCGCTTCTCCCGTTATCGACATTTCTCCTTATCTCAACGGATCGGCGACAGACACGAAATCGGTAGCGCAAGAGCTTGAGCAAGCGTGCCGCTCACATGGCTTTCTGACAATTGCAGGACACGGAGTTCTCAGGATCTTATCAGTCGGATGGAAAGCGTCTCTCGCACCTTCTTTGATTTGCCTGCTGACATCAAAGAGAAAAGCCGAAGCAAGGATCCCAAGGTCTATCGTGGTTATTTCGGCTTAGCGGCTTTCGGCGCGGCTTATAGCCGCGATGACCGCGCTGCTCCGCCAGATTACTCGGAACGATTTTTGGTCGGCCGTACCGTCGATTTAACCGATCCTTATTTCAACACGGATCGCGCGCGCCACATTTTTGCGCCGAACATCTGGCCGGATCAGCCTGAGAGCTTTGAGCAAACCTGGAAGCAGTACTATGGCGCAATGGACAGCTTGGCCAAGGCACTGCTGCGCATATGCGCGACAGCGCTCGACCTGCCGGAAGACTGGTTTGCCAACAAGTTCGATAAGCACAACGCTACCTTTGTCGCCGTCAATTATCCGGATCAAGCAAAGGAGCCGGAGCCTGGCCAGTTGCGGTGCGGAGCGCACACCGATTACGGAGCGCTTACAATTCTCAAATCCGAAGACCGGCCTGGTGGGCTCGAAGTTTTGACCGGCGGCGACTCCTGGGAGGCGGTTTCAATTACTCCCGGTACCTTTGTTGTTAACCTGGGCGACCTGATGCAGTTGTGGACCAACGATTGCTGGGTTTCCAACCTTCACCGTGTCAGCAATCCACCCCGTGACGCCGGTGTCGGCACGCGGCGGCAGTCGCTCGTGTATTTCCTTCATCCGAACTATGACGCCGTCATCGAATGTATCCCCTCATGCCGCCAACAAGGCGGCGCGAAATATCCGCCAATCGTAGCGATCGATCATCTGATGTCGAAATTCGCCAAGATGAGCGATGTCGCCAGTAAGTCAGCAGATTCAACATCGTCAGCGAGGAGCTGATACGATGCAATCAATAGATATTACGCGCATTATTGACGAACAAAAGGTCAGAAGGTTCAACGTTCAGCTCATCGTCGTCTCGTTCCTTCTCTGCTTAGTCGACGGTTACGACTTTGCTGCCATCAGCTATGCGGCGCCGGGCATCCTAAAGGCTTGGGCGATCTCCAATCCGGCCGCGCTAGCCCCGGTCTTTAGCGCCAGCCTTGTCGGGATCCTGATCGGCTCGCCACTGTTCGGCCTGGTCGGGGATTATTTTGGACGCAAGAAGATAACGGTAGTTTCCTGCCTTATTTGCGGTGGTTTCACTTGGGCCTCGGTCTATGGCAACACGCTCGAACAACTTTTGCTTCTCCGCTTCCTCAGCGGCTTGGGGATGGGCGGACTGCTTCCGAATACGATTGCACTGAATGCTGAATACGCGCCGCGGCGTATTCGGGCGTTGCTGGTTGTCATTATGTTTACCGGCACTCCTCTCGGCGCGGCAGTCCCCGGTGCCATTTCCGCGTGGCTGATGCCGACCTACGGATGGACCATTCTCTTTTCAATTGGAGGCGCTGTTTCTCTGGCGATCGCAGTAATAAGTGCAGTTTGGCTGCCTGAATTGGTCAAATATCTTGCGCTCAAACCGGGCCGACGGGCGGAAACGCTGGCTCTCGTGCAGACCTTGCAACCCGGCTTGGTCGTCGAGCCCGATGCTCGGTTCACGATTTCCGACGAGAAACAATATTCGGGCATCTCGCCGAAATATCTGTTCATGGACGGCATGGCGCTGGCAACGCCTCTGCTGTGGCTTTTATTCATCCTTAACATGATGGGGTATTTCTTCATCCTCTCTTGGACGCCGACTTTGCTCGCCAGTGCGCGCGTTTCTATAGCATACGCAGCAATTGCGACCTCGATGTTTCAACTCGGCGGGATCGTCGGCAGTCTTTGTATGGCGCGCCCGATGGATAAAATGGGAATGCTCCCGCTTGTCATTCTCTTTGCTGTTACCGGGCCGATTGTCGGTTGCATCGGATTTGTCGGCGGCTACTCGATCCCGGTCCTGCTAGGCATCATGTTTTGTGCCGGTTTCGGGGTCCTCGGCCTTCAAATCAGCCTTAATGTGACGGCAGCGCTTATCTACCCGACCTCATTGCGCGCGAATGGCAGCGGCTGGGCGCAGGGCATCGGTCGTGTCGGTTCGATTATGGGCCCGCTTATTGGGGGAATCCTGATCGCCTCGCACGTCCCCGTCGAGCAGCTTTATCTGTGGTCAACCCTGCCGTTCGTCATCGGAGCGATCGCCTGCTTTGCACTCATGCGCTTGCTCGAGGACCGCGACAGCAAAGCGAGACCGATCGCTTTGGCCACGACGGCGCCCATCGAAGGGGCGGGCGCGACCTAAGACCTCTTGGATTTACCGAGCGTGATTGCGCCTGGATCCACCGGCAGGCGCCTTAGCTTCGCTCGAGCGGCGTACGCTCGCGTCGCCTTCGATTTCTCGACCGGCGCTTTGGCGAGCCAATTCGGACCGACGGCTCCGGCTCAGGCGTTACCTCGGTCGGCGTGATAAGATCGCCGGCGCGCGCTTCCATCGCGGCAGCGGATGGCTGCTCAAGTTCTTGCTGCGGCCCGCCTCGTGGCGACTGTCCAAAATCGGTCGGGGGTTCACTCTGCAACGGCGCTTCGATTGCAGGGGCAGCCGCAAGCCGCTCGGCCTCCTCCGCATTGGCAGCCATCCGTGCAGCCTGCCCCGCTTCAACCGCTTGCCGCTCGGCCTCCTCCGCCTCTGTGGCCCTGCGCGCTTCTTCTTCCGCTGCTTGCCGTTCGGCTTCCGCGGCACGCTGCTCTGCCTCCTCGGCTTCGGCAATTGCAGCAAGACGCGCGGCTTCCTCGGCTTGCCGTACCTTTTCCGCCTCACGCGCCCGAATGTGCGCAAGCTCGCGCGCCTTGGCGCGGCGCTGCTCGATACGATCGGTGTAGCGTGTGATCCAGTTGCGTACCTGAACGCCGGCGCGGGCGAGAAATCCGCCGGCCCAGACCAGTTCGAACGGTGTGAATTCTCGCCAGGCCTGATCGCCCGACACGATGGCGCGCGCAATCAGATTGCCTGCCATCGCGGTGGTGTTAAGCCCGTGACCGCCGAATCCGGAGGCGAGCCACACGCCGGGCCCCAATTCGCCGATCTGCGGCATCCGGTGCACGGTGTTCCCGAGCGTGCCGCACCAGCTGTAATCGACATTGATATCGCGCAACTGCGGATAGGTTCTTTTGATGTCGGCGGTCAGGGTGCGAACATAGCGGCGCGGATTGCGCGCCCAGGTCGTTGTGCGGCCCGACAGCATCAGACGGTCGCCACCGACGATGCGGTAGTGATTGTCCGCCCTGTCGGTATCGGTCACCGCGCCACGATAGCCGATGACTTCGCCGAGCTGCGACCCGAGCGGCGCCGTTGTGATAATGTAAGTCGTGATCGGCAAGAGCGTCGCAGCAATACGCGGCATCAAGCCGCCGATCTGCACATTGCCGGCGAGCACGACATGGTTGGCGCGAAGCTTTGCCGCCGGCGTCACGATGCGTTTCCGAACGCCCTGCGGATCGATCGAGAGCGCCGGCGTGTTTTCGAAAATCCGGACACCATCGTGTTCCGCGGCGGCCGCAAGGCACAGCGCATAATTGAGCGGATTGATCGTGAACGCTTTGAGATAATTGATCGCGTGAAAATAACGCTCGCTGTGCAGCACCGCACGGACGCGATCGGTCGGCCAGCCCTCGATTTCGCAACCCAGGTCGTTAAGCAGCCGGACGTAACGAACAATTTCGTCGCCGTTATCAATCGTGGAAACGTAGAGCCACCCTTCCTCGGAATCGATGCCCGCCATTCCGTCGGACTGGATTGTGCTGCGGACGTAGTCGAGCCCGGCTTGCGACAGCGCCCATAACGATTTAGCGCGATCGAAACCGACGCGGCCGACAATCTGGTCGGCGTCAGCGGCAAAACCCGGCAACACAAAGCCGGTATTGCGGCCTGACGCGCCCGAGGCAATGCGCCCGGCATCGAGGACGACGACCGACCAGCCGGATCGGGCGATTTCGCGCGCCGCGGTGAGCCCGGCAAGCCCGCCGCCGATCACGCAAACATCGACGTCAAGATCGACCGCAAGCCGCGGCCGCCGCGGCTCGTCCACCAAGGTGGCGACATACCAGCTGTGGCCATAAGCCTTGATATCGGCGTCGTTCATTCCCGGTTCTTTCGGACTTTTAGTGCGGCGGCCCTATCCCGACCGACATTGCCGTAGCGCGGTAGGAACTTCAAATCCCCCGCGATAAACTCCCCAAACCGGTTCCAAAGGCAACATTTCCGTCATGCGCCGATTGATGCTGCTGCGCCACGCCAAGACCGAGCGCCCCGAACCCGGCCAGCGCGACCGCGATCGCAAGCTCGTGAAACGCGGCCGAAGCGACGCGGAGACGATCGCAGGCTACATGGTCCATCATGATCTGATCCCGGACCTTGCACTGGTGTCGCCGGCGCGCCGCACCCAGGAAACCTGGGAACTCATCGCGAACGGCTTTCGCAAAGCACCGCGGCACATCGAGGAAGAGCGTATCTATAACGCCAGCACCGACTCTTTAATGACGCTGATCGGCGGGACGCGAGGAGCACATTCGCTTCTCATCATCGGTCATAACCCCGGGCTGTACGAGGTGGCGCTGCTTTTAGTCGCCTCCGGCGACATCGCGATGCGCGAGCGCCTGGCGGAGAAGCTGCCGACATCCGGCCTCGTCATTATCGATTTTGCCTTCGACGCCTGGACAAAACTGCATCCGCACTCGGGCAGACTCGAACACTTCATCACGCCGCGACTGCTTGGCAACGCAGCGGATTAGGCCAGACCGCAAGATCAGAGCACGTTGGCCGTATCGTCACTCGGCTTGAATATTGGCGTCCTTGACCATTTTCGACCAGATGCCGAGCTGAGCCTTGATGAAGGCACCAAACTCTTCCGGCGTGCTCGAAAAAGCGTCGAAACCGACGTTCTTGAACTTTGCCTGAACGTCGGGATTGTCGATCACCTTGCGCAACGCGCCATTGAGCCTGGCGATGACCTCGGGCGGCGTGTTGGCGGGCGCGACCAGTCCGGCCCACGCGTCGAGCCCAAAACCTTCGATGCCAGCCTCATCCATGGTCGGCAAGTCGGGATAAAGCGCGCTGCGCTTCAACCGCGTCATCGCCAGTGCGCGCACCTGCCCCGCCGAGGCGTGCGGCATGCCGACGGTGAAATCGACGATCATCATCGACACCCGGCCGGCGATTACATCCTCGATCGCTTGCGGCGAGCTTTTGTAAGGTACATGGAGAAGGTCGATGCTGGCGTCATGGGCCAGCGTTTTTGCACCGACAATGCCGGCGGTATTGCCGCTGGCGATGGAAAGCTTGCCGGGATTGGCTTTGGCGTAGGCGATCAGTTCCTTGACCGAATGCACGGGCAAGCCTGGATTCACCACCAGCATCAAGGTGAAGCTGCCGACCCGCGTTACCGGCGCGAAATCCTTGACGGCATCGTAGGTGATGTCCTTGTACAGAAACGGATCGGCCGAGAGCGGCGAATTGGTCGCCATTAGAAGATTGTAGCCGTCGGGCGTTGCACGAGCGACGTACTGCGCCGCCACAGCGCCGTCAGCGCCCGGGCGATCCTCGACAACAATCGGTTGTTTCAGCATCGCGCCGAGTTGATCGCCGATGATGCGGCACAGCGTGTCGCTGGCGCTGCCGGGACCGAACGGATTGTTGAAGGTGATCGGCCGTGACGGGAAATCTTGGGCGTGAAGTGCAGGACTAAGCAGCGCTGCACCAAACAGCGTAGTCATAACGGCTGCAGCAATAGGGGTGATTTTTTTCATGTGCGATCCTCCCTCCCCGTCTTTGAGGATAGCAGAATTCACTCGCTGCGGTGGCGCGTCATTACGCCTGAAAGGGCACCCGACTTTTAGTCCGCCAGCGCTGCCAGGATCCGCGCCCAGGAGCGGATGCCCTTGTGGAAGCACTTGAGATCGAACTTCTCGTTCGGCGAGTGCACCCGGTCATCGTCGAGCGCGAAGCCGACCATCAGGGTATCCATGCCGAGCACGGTCTTGAAATCGCCGACGATCGGGATCGAGCCGCCGGCGCCGATAGTCACGGCCTTCTTGCCCCACTCCTCGGCGAGCGCAGCGCGCGCCTTGCCGAGCGCCGGATTATCGAACGCCACTTCGAACGCCGGGTTGCAGCCGAAATTGCCGAACTCGACCGAACAGTCGGCCGGCACACGAGCGCGGACGAATTCACGGAAGGCATTGCGGATCTTCTCGGGGTCCTGCGAACCGACCAGCCGGAACGACACCTTGGCGCTGGCCTTGCCGGGGATCACGGTCTTGGCCCCTTCCCCGGTATAGCCGCCGATGATGCCGTTCACTTCCGCCGTCGGCCGGGTCGAAATCTGTTCGAGCAACAGCCGGCCTTTTTCGCCGGCCGGAATTTTCAGCCCGATCGGGCCGAGAAATTTTTCCGCCGTCAGCCCAAGCCCTTCGAGATCGGACTTGATGTCTGGCGGCAGGTCGTGAACGCCGTCGTAGAAACCAGGAATGGTGACCGCGCCGTCGGCATTGTGCATCGCGGAAAGAATGTCGGCGAGCACATGGATCGGATTGCGCGCCGCTCCGCCGAATAATCCAGAATGCAAGTCGCGATCCGCGCAGGTGAGCCTGATCTCCTCATAGACCAGCCCCCGCAGCGAAGTGGTGATGGAGGGCGTCTGTGGGTCCCACATGCCGGTATCGCAGACCAGCGCCAGGTCGCGGGTCAGTTCAGGGGCGTTGTCGCGGACGAACCCGAACAGGTGCTTTGAGCCGCATTCCTCCTCGCCCTCGATCATCATTGTAATGTCGAGCGGAAGCTTGCCGGTGACGGCCTTAAACGCCCGGCAGGCCTCGATGAAGGTCATCGCCTGCCCTTTGTCGTCGCAAGCGCCCCGGGCAATGATGATCTTGCGGCCACCGTCGAGCGTCTCGATCCGCGGCTCGAACGGCGGTGTCTGCCACAAGTCGAGCGGATCGACTGGCTGCACGTCATAGTGGCCATAAAACAGGACACGCGGCGCTTTGCCATTGCCGATGGCTGTGCCGTTGCCGCTTTTTCCGATGACGACAGGATGGCCCTCGGTCGGGCGCACGCTGGTATCGAAGCCAAGCGTTCGCAGATCAGCCGCGACATGCTCGGCGGCAGTTCGGCAGTGCCCTGCATAAGCCGGATCGGTCGAGATCGATTGAATCCGCAGCAGATCGAACAGCCTGCCGAGACTGGTATCGAGATCGCGGTCAACACGGTCGAGAACTTTCGGCAGAACTTCAGATGCCGTCATAGCGTTACCTTCCATCACACCGCCCCGCGAGCCCCGCGGACACAGCTAGAAACCTTATAATCGGCATCCCATGATTTCCACTGCCGTTCTTCGCGACAATAATGTTGCAGCTTTGCAACGCTTGCCAACAGTTCGTGCCAGATTGCGCGTCAAAAAGGCATCTTTGAGCAACCCCGCCTTGTCACGCCGCAGCCGACTGTCCAATATCGAAACAACCCGCCGTCAGTGCGGGGAGCTGTGAAGGGGCAATGGGCGTTCTGATCGGACAAGTCCCGGTTGTTTTCGGGTTTGGCTGCAGAGCTTCCAGATCGGTGTTGGGGTTACTGGGGACTTCCTGTTCAAAAGTGGACAGTCCGACAGGACGCGTCCGTTAAGCTTGGCTTGAGGCAGTTGCGACGCCATGCGTCGCGCTGGAGGGGAAACTGCGATGGCTTATCCCATCACCGACATTCGAGGGATCGGACCGGATACGGCCCAAATCCTGAAGTCGGAGGGGATCAGGACCACTATCGGGTTGTTACGTTCTGCCAAGACCCCCAAGCAGCGGCTGAAGCTTGCCGAAAAGGTCGGGACCAATAAGGAGCGACTGCTCGATTGGGTGACCGCAGCCGATCGTATGCGGGTGAAGGGCATTGGCTGGGAATATGCCGAGCTCCTGCGCGCTGCCGGCGTGCGGACTGTCAACGAACTCAAATTCCGCAATCCGCAGCACCTGGTCGAGCAGATGAGGGATGCCAATAAGCGGAAACAGGTCCGGTTGATGCCCAAGGAACATACCGTCCAGCGCTGGATCGAAAGCGCCAAAAAGCTGCCGCTCATTATCAAGTATTGATGGCTACTAAAGGGGCGTAGCCGGTAGACCAGGCTTGGACTGCCGGGCCCGCCGCTTGACTAGCCTCGGGCAACCACGCAAAGCCTCGCCGTGAGAAAGTAGTTTAAGTGGTGGCCTTAAAGGGCGACTGAAGCGATGGTTAAAGAACCCGCCATAAGCCGCTATCCCCGCGCCGCCTCAGTATCTAATTCTCCCTCTTTGACCAAAGTGTTGCATGATTTGCTTCAGGTAAAGCGCCCGCTGGTCATGGGGGTACTGAACGTCACACCGGACTCCTTTTCCGACGGCGGCAAGTTCCTGCAACCAACCAAGGCCATTGAACATGCGCGACACCTCGCCGGTGAGGGTGCCGACATAATCGATATCGGCGCGGAGTCGACCCGGCCTTATGGCGGCGCGCGGCCGGTTTCCCTGGACGAGGAGCGCAGCCGGCTTGAGCCGATCCTGCCGGCCGCCATCGCGACCGGCATCCCGATCTCGATCGACACCATGAAGGCTGCCGTCGCTGCCTGGGCGCTCGAAGCCGGAGCATCGATCGTCAACGATGTTTGGGGCTTGCAGCGCGATCGCGACATGGCCCGGGTCGTCGCCGAGCATAATGTTCCCGTTATCATCATGCACAATCGCGAAAGCGCCGATCCGTCGATCGACATCATCGCCGACGTGACGAATTTCTTCTCACGCTCGCTCGAGATCGCCTGGGAGGCTGGCATCTCGCACCACCAGATCGTGCTCGATCCGGGCATCGGTTTTGGCAAGACACCGGACCAAAGCCTTGCCTGTATCGCGCATCTCCGGACCTGGCGCGGTTTCGATCTGCCGCTGCTGGTCGGGGCATCGCGCAAGCGCTTCATCAATTCCGTCGTGCCAACCGAGCCTGCCGAGCGGTTGCCGGGCTCGCTGGCTGCGCATCTGCTCGCGGTCGAGAACGGTGCCGCCATCATACGTACCCACGATGTCGCGGCGACCGTCCAGGCGTTCGCCGTGGCCGATGCCATAAGGCGGGCCAAATGAGCGACGCGATCTTCGTCAATGGACTGGCACTGCACGCCTATCACGGCGTGATGCAGCATGAGGCCAAGGTCGGGCAAACCTTCAAACTCGACCTCCTGCTCGACATCGAGCTTGCGGAGGCCTCGCACACCGACAAGCTCAAAAACACCGTCTCTTATGATACGGTGGTGAAGACCGCGACCGAGGCTTTCTGCGCCCGCCGCTATAAGCTGGTCGAGGCTGCCGCCGGCGCGGCCGCCGCCGCGATCCTGGACGGTTTTCCGCAAGTTCGCCGCATCCGCGTCACCGTGCACAAGCCGCATGCGCCGATCGCAGCCACTTTCGACGACGTCGGCGTGGTTATCGAGCGCAGCCGTGCCCAAGGTCCTAAGCGAGATCCCAAAGACCGCAAAAATGGCTGAGGCGTTTATCGCCCTTGGCGGCAATGTGGGCGATGTGCAGGCGACCTTCGAGCAGGCAATCGCGATGCTTTGCCGTGACCAAAGCGTGCGCCTCACTACCCGCTCCTGGGATTATCGAACCCCGCCGTGGGGCGTCACCGACCAGCCGCCTTTCATCAACGCCGTAATCGGCGTTTCGACCGATCTTAAACCGCACGCCTTGCTGTCGCGCATGCAGGACTGCGAGCGTGCGTTAGGCCGCGATCGTGCCCAAGAGCAGCACTGGGGGCCGCGGACGATCGACCTCGATCTGCTCCTCTACGATGACCGCATCATTAACGACGAAATACTGACCCTCCCTCACCCGCGCATGCTGGAGCGCGCCTTTGTCCTGGTGCCGTTTGCCGAGATTGCGTCCGACCGCGTCATCGGCGGAGTAAAGGTGCGCGACGCTCTGGCCCGGAGCGATACCGAAGGGGTTGAAAAGCTTCCTCCGCGCTAGTTCATACGGCATGCCACTTGCACAGGTTAAATGGTTGGCCGGGATGGCCTAGTGGTTCAATTCAAACATTCGCATCCCGTTTTGGAAGGCCCCTTTGCGAATGTTTGAATTAAAGAACCACTAGCAAGTATAAGTGGCAGTGGAGCTTTGGATTTGACATTTGCTTCAGGAGCGAGCGGCAACGGGGGAGCGAATGTCAAATCCGCTCCACTGCGTGGCATTTTGCGACGATGACCGGCCCCGAAAATCCGACGCCTGCCGTCGATTTTGCCCCGGCAACGGACGAAGCCTGGCGCAAGCTGGTCGATGGCGTCCTTAAAGGTGCGCCGTTCTCGCGTCTCGAAAGCCGCACTTATGACGGCCTGCCAATCGAACCGCTCTATCCGGCCGCTTCTGGCGCCCACGCGATCGCCGGACGTGCCCCGGGCGCGGCCTGGACCATCATGCAGCGAGTCGATCATCCCGATCCGGCCGCGGCCCATACGCAGGCACTGGACGATCTGGAAAACGGCGCAACCGGGCTGATCCTGATTTTCTCAGGCTCGATCAGCGCCAATGGCTTTGGCCTCGTCCCGGCGGCGGACACGCTCGCCCGTGTACTCGATGGCATCTATCTCGACGCTATTCCCATCGATCTCAATCTCGGTCCGACCTCGCGCCATATCGTGCGCGAGTTTCCTGGCTATGTGAAACAACGCGGCGCCGCGCCGGAAAAGCTTGATGTGCGTTTCTCGATCAACCCGATCGGCGGCTTTGCCGCTGCCGGCAAGAGCCCGCAAAGCTGGAAAGAGCTTGCAAGTGCGTTCGCGAGCATGATCGGCGGACTGACTGCAGCCGGATTTCGCGGTCCCTTCGCGGTTGCCGACGGACGGGTGATCCACAATGCGGGCGGCTCGGAAGCGCAAGAGCTTGCCTTCGCGCTCGCCAGCGCCGTCGCTTATCTGCGCGTCCTCGAAGACAGCGGCATGGCGATCGCGCAAGCACGCGATGCGATCTATTTCCGGCTGTCTGCGGACGCCGAGCAGTTTCTCACCATGGCGAAATTTCGCGCCGTCCGAAAACTGTGGGCGCGCATCGAGGCAGCCTGCGGGTTGCAACCGAAGCCCGCTCTGGTGACGGCGGAAACCGCCTGGCGCATGCTGACGAAGCACGATGCCTACGTGAACATGCTGCGCAACGCGATCGCGGTCACCGCCGCGGGTCTCGGCGGCGCCAACGCCATCACCATGCTGCCGCATACTGCGCCGCTCGGTTTGCCCGACGCCTTTGCACGCCGCGCGGCGCGCAACACGCAGCTTGTCCTTCTTGAAGAGTCGAACCTGGCGCGTGTTGCCGACCCCGTCGCGGGCTCCGGCGCGATTGAAGCGATCACCGAAGAGCTCTGTACGGCCGCATGGTCGCAGTTTCAGGAGATCGAAAAAGCAGGCGGACCCTGGGCGGCGCTTGAATCGGAACTGGTCCAGAAAAACGTCGCGGCGGTCCGCGCCGAGCGCGAAAAGGCCGTCGCGCGCGGCAAGGACATTTTGACTGGTACCAATGCCTACCCCGACATTTGCGAAGCCCCGCCCGCCGTTCTCGATGTCGCGCCTGCCGCGAAGAGCGAACCGGCGAGCGCCGCGGCGTTACCGCGCATCCGGCTTGGCGAGCCGTTCGAAAAGCTGCGCCACAAGTCAGACGTCAGCCTTGCCAAGACTGGCGCACGGCCCAAGATTTTTCTCGCAGTGCTTGGCAAGCCTGCCGACTTCAGCACGCGCGTCAACTTCGCGAAGAATTTCTTCGAAGCCGGAGGCATTGAAACAATCGAAGGAGAGCCTGGCTCTCCTGCCGCGTCGTTTACGGCCTCAGGCGCCGCGCTGGTCTGCTTGTGCGGCGCAGACAAAACCTACGAGACGGGAGCCGTTGCAGCGATAACCGCGTTGAACGCTGCGGGCGCGAGGCACATCTATCTTGCCGGCCGGCCGGCTGAGCTTGAAACAGCGTTGAAATCGGCGGGCGTGCAAGGCTTCATTTACGCCGGTTGCGACGCCCTAGCGACACTGACCGCCGCCTACGATATTCTGGAGAAGAACGGGTAACCCGATGAGCCATATCCCGGACTTTACCAAAGTCGATTTTGCTGACGCAGCGTCAACAAGCGCGCCAAACGTGGCGCCATGGAAGACCCCGGAAGGCATCGCCGTCAAAGGTTCCTACGGCGCGAGCGACACCGACGGGTTGTCTTACGTCGATGGTTATCCGGGCATCGCGCCGTACCTGCGCGGTCCCTACCCGACCATGTACGTCACCCAGCCTTGGACGATCCGGCAATACGCCGGCTTCTCCACCGCCGAAGATTCCAATGCCTTTTACCGGCGCAATCTTGCGGCCGGCCAAAAGGGCCTTTCCATTGCATTCGATCTGGCGACACATCGCGGCTACGACAGTGATCATCCGCGCGTTTCCGGCGACGTGGGTATGGCGGGCGTTGCGATCAACTCGATCTACGACATGCGCACACTGTTCGCCGGCATCCCGCTCGACCAAATGTCGGTGTCGATGACGATGAACGGCGCGGTGTTGCCGGTGCTGGCGCTCTATATCGTCGCCGCCGAGGAGCAAGGCGTGCCGCACGAGAAGCTGTCCGGCACCATCCAGAACGACATCCTCAAAGAATTCATGGTGCGCAACACCTACATCTACCCGCCGAAACCGTCGCTGCGCATCATCTCCGACATCTTCTCCTACACATCGGCGCACATGCCGAAGTTCAATTCGATTTCGATCTCCGGCTATCACATCCAGGAAGCGGGAGCGACCGCCGACCTCGAGCTCGCCTATACGCTCGCCGACGGTGTCGAATATGTGCGCGCCGGCTTGGGAGCGGGTCTCGCCGTCGATCGGTTTGCGCCGCGGCTGTCGTTCTTCTTCGGCATTGGCATGAATTACTTCATGGAGATCGCCAAGCTCCGCGCCGCGCGCGTGCTGTGGGCCAAGCTGATGAAGCAGTTCAATCCGCAGGACACCCGTTCGCTGTCGCTGCGCACCCATTGTCAGACATCGGGCTGGTCGCTCGCGGCGCAGGACGTCTTCAATAACGTGACGCGCACCTGCATCGAAGCCATGGCGGCAGTGCAAGGCCAGACCCAGTCGCTGCATACCAACGCGCTCGACGAAGCGCTGGCGCTGCCGACGGATTTTTCCGCACGCATCGCCCGCAACACTCAGATCGTGCTGCAACGGGAGAGCGGCACGACGCGCGCGATCGATCCGTGGGGCGGCTCGTTCTATGTCGAGCGGCTCACCCATGATCTTGCCGAAAAGGCGATGGGGCATATCAGCGAAGTCGAACAGCTAGGCGGCATGACGCGCGCCATCGAGGCCAGCTTGCCCAAGCTTCGCATCGAGGAAGCGGCCGCGCGGACGCAGGCAAGGATCGATAACGGCACGCAAGCGGTGATTGGCGTCAACAAATACCGCCCGCAAAACGAGGCGCCGATCGACGTGCTCAAGGTCGATAACGTCGCGGTCCGGCAAATGCAGATCGACAAGCTTACGCGGCTCAAACGTGAGCGCGATCCGAAAGCGGTCGCCGAAGCGCTGGCGTCGCTGACGCGCGGCGCTTCAGGCGGCAACGCCAATCTGCTGGCGCTCGCTATCGACGCGGCGCGCGCCAAGGCCACGGTCGGCGAAATCTCACTGGCGCTCGAAGAAGTGTTCGGCCGCCATAAGGCGGAGATCAAAACTATCTCCGGCGTCTACAGGCGGGAGGTCGGCATGACGGATGCGGTCGCGCGGGTGCAGAAACTCGTCGCCGAGTTCGACGATAACGAAGGCCGCCGCCCGCGCATTCTGGTTGCCAAGATCGGCCAGGACGGTCACGACCGCGGCCAGAAGGTGATCGCCACCGCGTTTGCCGACCTCGGTTTCGACGTCGACATCGGCGCGCTGTTTGCGACACCCGCCGAAGCCGCACGGCAAGCGGTCGAGAACGACGTGCATATTCTCGGCATCTCGTCGCTCGCGGCCGCGCACCTCACGCTGGTGCCGCAGCTCAAGGACGAACTCACCAAACAAGGCCGCGGCGACATCATGATCGTCGTCGGCGGCGTAGTGCCGCCGCAGGATTACGAAGCCCTGAAGAAAGCCGGCGCCGAAGCGATCTTCCCGCCCGGCACCGTGATCGCCGAAGCCGCCGAGGGCCTGCTGCACGCGCTCAACAAGCGGCTTGGCCACGAGAAGGCCGCGGCAGAGTAATCACCCCGCCACACTCCCCCACGTTTTCGCCAGTTGCTCCGCGCCGCGCAGCGACACCGCGAAGATCGTGTAGGTCGGGTTCGACGCGCCTTCGGTCGGGAAGATGCACGGCCCGGCCATCCACAAATTCGCGATCTCGTGGGTCTGGCCGTAGCTGTTGGTGACAGAGTTCGACGCATCGGCGCCCATGATCGCGCCGCCGTGAAGGTGGCTGGTCGGCACCACGGGCCCCTTGCCCGGCCACGTCTCTTTCGCGTTCGTCGCCTTGGCAACCTTCATACCCTGATCGAAGTTCGCATTCCAAAGCGCAATGCCATCGTCGCTAAAGCTGTGAGTGAGCTTGACCAGCGGCATGCCGAATTCGTCCTTGTCGCTGACGACCTCGATGCGATTCTCCATCTGCGGCAAACCTTCGCCGAAGAAGGTGATGCGGGTGATGCCGCGCGCCGCGCGTTTCATGAACGCGGCAAGATCGCTGCCAAACAGATCGCCGCGGGCCTGCGCGAAGTCGTTAGTCTTCATCGCCGCACCAGCGACGATGAAGGCACTGCCGAACGCGCCGGAATTGCTGGTCTTGGCGTAGCGGTCGTACGACATAAACTGCGCGCCGATCGTGCCCATGTAAGGCGTGATGTCGTCGTCGAACAGCGCCCAGGTGCCGGCGACGCTGTGCGTCATCATGAACTTGCCGACCAGCTGGTTCTTGTTGGCAAGGCCGTTCGGATGCTTGTCGGTCGCCGAATTGAGCAGGATGCGCGGATTTTGCCCCGACCAGGCAGCGAGAATGACGAGGCTCGCTTCCTGCACCTGCTTATTCTTTTGCGCGTCGTAGTATTCGACGCCGGTGACCTTGGTGCCGTCCTGATTGGTCAGCACACGCGTGACGGTGGAAAGCGCACGCACTTCCGCGCCAGCCTTCCGCGCTTCGCCGAGATAGGTCACGACGGGGTTGGCCAGCGCGCCGATCGGACAGCCAACATGACACCAGCCGTCATAGATACAGGCGTCACGGCCCTTGAACGGCGTCGACGCCATGCCGACAGCGTTGGGCACGAAATTGATGCCGTTCGCTTCGGCGGCCTTAAGCCACACTTCGCCGGCCGGGAATGTCTTCATCGGCGGCATCGGATAAGGCTTGCCCGCAGGCCGCCAGCGCTCTTCCGCCTTGGCATCGCCCGAGACGCCGACATCGGCCGCAACCTTGTCGTAGTACGGCGCGACGTCTTCGTATGAGATCGGCCAATCGTGCCCGCGATTGTGCTCGCTCTTCATCTTGTAGTCGGTCGGCAGATAGCGCGGAAAATTCGCGAAGTAATGCAGCGCAGCGCCGCCAACGCCCCAACCGGCCTGGTTGACATAACCGAACGGATTTTTGCCATCGAGCAGTACCGGCGGGCCCGCCGGTTTGATGCGCCTGCCCCAGATGTCCGAGCTGATCAGATCGGTGAGCTGCCAGTCCGGGCCGTTATCGAACAGCACGACCTTTTTGCCCGCCTTGGTGAGCACATTGGCATAGACCGAGCCGGAAGCACCGGCGCCAACGATAACGACATCGACTTTTTCGTTTGCCATAGTGCTTACCACTTCCTGGTCGGTGCGATGTGAGGCATGTAGGGCACGCCGAGCGCGGCGTAGCCGTCCATGGTGGCGTAGACGACGTCGACCGCGTCGCCGCGCAGCACATTGAAGACAAACGGCGATGGCGGCCCCTGCCAGCCGTCGATCTTGTTCTGGCGCATCAGGTTGATGAAGTCGTGTTGCTCGCCGGGCGTCAGCTCGGCGAACTTCTTGCCCTTGGTGCTGGTGCTGGCGTTATCGATCGCGCCGAGCGCCGCGCGATAGAAATTGGCGTAGGGCGGCCGCATGCTGAGGATGCGTGCCTGCAAAAGCGATTGCTCAGGCGGCACCGAGATCTGCTGATCGACAAAATTGGTGACGCCCGCCGCCTTTGCGCCCGGCACCAGCGTCTCTCCCACCGCATCGAGCGTTGCGCCCTGATCGGGAGTGAGCGTGCGGAGCGGAATATTTTGGGCGTGAGCCTGGCGCGGCGTCAGCATCACCTCGACACCGCCGACCGTAAAGGCCAGCGTGCCCAGCGCCGCGCCTTGCATAAAGGCGCGCCGTTGCATCTCATTCATGGCGTATCCTCCCGAAACTCTTCCGGCGTCATTGCGCCGGTTAGAACTGTTCGAGATTCAACGCTGAAACGAAGACGCAATCAAGCGGGTTGCGCAGGACTCGTCATTGCGAGAAGCGAAGCGACGACCCACCTTCGCTCGCTCTGCGAGCTTCGGAGGGTTTGAGTTCCGCCGAAGCGCGGAGCGCGTAGGTGGAAGCAATCCGGGGGTCGCTTGCATTGAGCGCTGGATTGCTTCGCTATCGCTCGCAATGACTCTACCGCGACGCTGCGGCATCCGCTTCATGGGCCTCAGGAATCACAGCCGCCACCGGCTTGCCGTGCGGCGGCGCGTGTGACAGCGAGCCGAGGAAATCCCGGAACGTCGGATTGACCTTCAACGCATCGCGGCCGGCGGAGATCAACTCGTCGATCTGATCGGGCGGAAGCTTCAGCGCGGTCTGCACGTTATTGAGAGCCGCCGCGCGCTCCGGCCCCAATTGATCGAACGCGACGCGGCCGACAAAGAACTTCACGTCCTTGCAATTCCAGCCGGGTGTCGCGCCGTATTGGCGGCGCTGCGCCTCGGAAAGATGGCAACGCCACTTCACGAGATCGTCTTGCCAGTCGTCCATGGCGTCGGAGAAAGCGGAATAGGTGCCGACCGCGCCGGATTGTGTCGCGGTATCGGACGCCGCCGTGATCAAGTCGACGCCTGACGGCCCCGGTATGGTCTGCGCCCAGGCGCCAGAGGGCGCGCGGCCGGAATCGACCACGAGGAACAGGAAGCGCCGCAGCTTGACCGCCTCCTCGGGCTCGAGCGGCCCGTAGGGCGTATTCGAGGCGAGACGACGCACCGTAATGGCGGCGAGCCCGTAATTATCGACGATGCCGCCGTCGAGCAGCTTGACGTATTTGACATCGCCGTTGTGATAACGCTCAAGCGCATCGGCGTAAGTCTTGATCAGCGGCGCGGCGTCCGGATCTTTACGCACCCGCTCAACCCAATCCGGCAGCGGCGTCGGACAGCCGCCCGGAAAATTCTGGATCACGACCGGCGCGAAGATCACCGGCACGGCGGCGGATGCCGCCACCGCTTGCGAGATCGGATAATCCGCCAGATTGCTGCACAGCGCACTGAATGTGCCGCGATCGAACACGAACGGCGTGCGGCTGTAGATATCGGAGGCGTTGATCCAGACCGTCGGCCGGCGCTCGAACAACAGGCTCTTGAACGTCGCGCCGCCGTAGAGATTGGCGTCGAGCCATTTCGGGAATGCCGTCGGGTCGTTGACGCCGCCGTTGAGGCCTTTCGAGATGTTGAAGAAGTTCAGATCCATCTGCAGGTTCGCTTGCGCGTTCTGCAGCAGGAAGCGCTCCTTGAAGTCGACCATCGCTGCGCGCTTCTTCAAGCCATAGTAGGCGGCGAGGATCGAACCGCCGGAAACGCCGGAGACAAAGTCGATGTGGTCGAGCAGCGAGATCGTGCTCGCCGCGGTCTGCACCCGCGTTTCGTCAAAGCCTTGCAGCACGCCATAGGAAAAAGCCGCCGCGCGCGTGCCGCCGCCGGAGAACGACAGCGCGACGACCATGTCGTCGAAATAGGTTTCGACGTCGCGCCCCGGCTGCGCCTCGGCGGCCTTGGCGTCGGTCAGCGGCAGATTGATAGGATTGTTATTGCCGACTTGGGCACAGCCGGCGATCAGGGCGGCACACGCAACGATACGCCCCACGCGAACAAAACGCTGGAACCCACACCCGAACATTGAAATGTTATCGACGCGCCCCTGTTCACCCGTCAAGCAAACGGCCTCTCAGGCGCCCGGTAACACTTCATTAGGGTTAATCTTGGACCCGGATTGGAACCTGGTTCCTCCACAGTTTTCAGCAGCGGAATACCGCCACGCGAGCCGGTTTGGCGTTCCGGCTCGGCGCGCAAATTCGACGCCGGCTGAGTCTCAGTGTTGATTCAATGCCTTAGCGTGCACTGTCGACGAGCAAATAAAAGAAACGCCGATGATCCGGGCAACTCTCACTCAGAATCGCGCGGAAAGCCCCGCCGCTTGGGATTTCTATGACAGGTCCGTGACCGGGCCGTTGACGATGCGCTCACCACGCCGGACCAAATTGCCGGCCCGCGCGCCTCCCGGCCGGGCCAAAATTAAGCGCCCAGACCCCGATTTTCACACCCTGAGGCAGCACCTCAGCATCGCGTGCTTCCAGATTCTACGGGAATCTCCGATACTTGCCCATCCCCTCCCGATTCGTCCCCGCAATCCCCACATCTTGGGGGTATATTTACGATTTCATACTAGAGCTTGACGGGCGCGGCCGGCTTGGCCTAGCTTTGACAAGTTCGGCGCGCGGGTAATTAGTCCGCCGGGCTCTCCCAAAAGGGATTGCAGGTCACCACGCGCCGCCAATGGCGCGAGCGTGGAATCGTCTGCCCTTTTTGGACGCTCGGACGTGCCAGAAGCGTACCCGGCTCAAGCCGGTTCGGGGTGGTGGCAAACAGAGAACAGGGGTGAGGGACGACGCTTCCCGGAGTTCGCTCCGGTGCGTCGCGGGGAACCTGTCGGCGGCTTATATCAAGCGGGACTTCCGCAAAGGCTTTCGCAAGCCCGCCGATGTGAGAAACTTGAAAATTGAAAGGGGCAGAAAATGCGGATCGAGCGGCGCTACACCAAAGAGGGACAATCCCCGTACGCGGACATCGCTTTCCGTCTCACCACGAGCGAAATCCGCAATCCGGATGGCTCCGTCGTTTTCCACGCCGAGAACGTGGAAGTGCCGGAGCAATGGTCGCAGGTCGCCTCTGACGTTCTGGCGCAGAAGTATTTCCGCAAAGCCGGCGTCCCTGCCCGCATCAAGAAGGTCGAGGAAGAGACCGTCCCGTCCTGGCTGTGGCGCGGCGTTGCCGATGAAACCGCGCTCGCGCTGCTGCCCGAGAAAGAGCGCTTCATCGGCGAGCAAAGCAGCAAGCAGGTTTTCGATCGCCTCGCCGGCACCTGGACCTACTGGGGCTGGAAGGGCGGCTACTTCTCCTCGGAAGCCGACGCGCAAGCCTTCTATGACGAGCACCGCTACATGCTGGCGATGCAGATGGTGGCGCCGAACTCGCCGCAATGGTTCAACACCGGCCTGCACTGGGCCTATGGCATCGACGGCCCGAGCCAGGGCCACTTCTACGTCGATTACAAGACCGGCAAGCTGACCCAGTCGGCCACCGCCTACGAGCATCCGCAGCCGCACGCCTGCTTCATCCAGTCGATCGCCGACGACCTCGTCAACGAAGGCGGCATCATGGATCTGTGGGTGCGCGAGGCGCGCCTGTTCAAATACGGCTCCGGCACCGGCTCGAATTTTTCGCGGCTGCGCGGCGAAGGCGAACGGCTGTCCGGCGGCGGCAAGTCGTCGGGCCTGATGAGCTTCCTGAAGATCGGCGACCGCGCCGCGGGCGCGATCAAGTCGGGCGGCACCACGCGGCGCGCGGCGAAGATGGTGATCCTCGACGCCGATCATCCGGATATTGAAGCCTTCATCGACTGGAAGGTGCTCGAAGAGCAGAAGGTGGCAAACCTCGTCACCGGCTCGAAGATCAACCAGCGCCACCTGCGCGCGATCCTGAAAGCCTGCATCAACTGCGAAGGCTCGGGCGACGATTGCTTCACGCCGGAGAAGAACCCGGTGCTGCGCCGCGAGATCAAGGCGGCGCGCAAGAACCATGTGCCGGACAATTACATCCGCCGCGTCATCCAGTTCGCCAAGCAGGGCTACACCGATATCTCGTTCCCGATCTACGACACCGATTGGGACTCGGAAGCCTATCTGACCGTCTCCGGCCAGAACTCCAACAACACCGTGCGCGTCACCGACGACTTCCTCAAAGCCGTCGAGGACGACAGCGACTGGAATCTTTACTGGCGCACCAAGGGCGGCAAGGTCGCGAAGACGCTGAAAGCCCGCGACCTGTGGGAGAAGATCGGCTATGCCGCCTGGGCCTCAGCCGATCCCGGCCTGCAATTCCACACCAGCATCAATGACTGGCACACCTGCGCTGCCTCGGGTCCGATCGTCGCGTCGAACCCGTGCTCGGAATACATGTTCCTCGACGACACCGCGTGCAATCTCGCGTCGCTCAATCTGCTCGCCTTCCACACCCAGGCGCTGCCTGCCGCGGCGACCGGCGAAAAACTCAAGAGCGAGCTTTACGACGTCGAAGGCTACGAGCACGCGGTGCGGCTGTGGACCATCGTGCTGGAAATTTCGGTGCTGATGGCGCAATTCCCGTCGAAGGAAATCGCCCAGCGCTCCTACGAATTCCGCACGCTCGGCCTCGGCTATGCCAATGTCGGCGGCCTGTTGATGTCGTCCGGCTTCCCCTACGACTCCGAAGCCGGCCGCGCGATCTGCGGCTCGCTCTCCGCCATCATGACCGGCGTGTCGTACGCGACGTCGGCTGAAATGGCGGCCGAGCTCGGGCCGTTCCCGCGCTACGAAGAAAACCGCGAGCACATGCTCCGCGTGATGCGCAATCACCGCCGCGCCGCTTACGGCGAGCGCACCGGCTATGAGCAGATGACGACCCCGCCGGTGCCGCTCGATCACAAGGCCAATCCGGACGCGGCGCTCGCGGAGCATGCCAAAAAGGCCTGGGACCGCGCGCTCGCTGCTCGGCCAGGCCCATGGCTATCGCAACGCGCAGGCCTCCGTGGTGGCGCCGACCGGCACCATCGGCCTGGTGATGGATTGCGACACCACCGGCATCGAGCCCGACTTCGCGCTGGTGAAGTTCAAGAAGCTCGCCGGCGGCGGCTACTTCAAGATCATCAACCGCGCGGTGCCGGAAGCGCTGCGCGTGCTCGGCTACGGCGGAGCGCAGATCGCCGAGATCGAGGTCTACGCCGTCGGCCACGGCTCGCTCGGCCAGGCGCCGGCGATCAACCACACCACGCTCAAGGCCAAGGGCTTTAGCGAAGAAGCGATCGCGAAAGTGGAAAAGGCGCTGCCGACCGCTTTCGACATCAAGTTCGCCTTCAACAAGTGGACGCTCGGCGCGGACTTCCTGAGCAAGGAACTCGGCGTCAGCGCCGAAGACCTCGCCGCGCCGTCGTTCGACCTGCTCGCGCATGTCGGCTTCACCAAGCGCGAGATCGAGGCCGCCAACATCCACGTCTGCGGCGCCATGACGGTCGAAGGCGCGCCGCACTTGAAGCCCGAGCACTATGCCGTGTTCGACTGCGCCAATCCGTGCGGCCGCACCGGCAAGCGGTTCCTCTCGGTCGACAGCCACATCCGCATGCTGTCGGCGGCGCAGCCGTTCATCTCCGGCGCCATCTCCAAGACCATCAACATGCCGAACGACGCGACGGTCGAGGATTGCAAGGCGGCCTACCTGCTGTCCTGGAAGCTCGGCCTGAAGGCGAACGCGCTCTATCGCGACGGCTCGAAGCTCTCGCAGCCGCTGCAATCGCAGCTCATCGCCGAAGAGGACGAGGACGACGACGTTATCGAGGCCTTCATCGACAAGCCGGCAGCGGCCCGCGCCGCGGCGCTTTCGGAAAAGATCGTCGAGAAAGTCGTCGAGCGCATCGTGGTGATGCGCGAGCGCGAGCGCATGCCTGATCGCCGCAAGGGTTATACCCAGAAGGCGGTGGTCGGCGGCCACAAGATCTATCTGCGCACCGGCGAATACGACAACGGCAAGCTCGGCGAGATCTTCATCGACATGCACAAGGAAGGCGCGGCGCTCCGCTCGCTGCTCAACAACTTCGCCATCGCGGTGTCGCTCGGCCTGCAATACGGCGTGCCGCTTGACGAATATGTCGACGCCTTCACCTTCACCCGCTTCGAGCCGTCTGGCCCGGTGCAGGGCAACGACTCGATCAAGTTCGCCACCTCGATCCTCGACTACGTGTTCCGCGAGCTCGCGGTCTCCTACATGGAGCGCTTCGATCTCGCCCACGTCGATCCGACCGGCGAAGGCTTTGACACCCTCGGCAAGGGCGTCGACGAAGGCCGGCCGCCGCCGGAGACGCCGCTACGTGTCGAAGGGCCTGACCCGTTCGCGCACCGACCGGCTCAAGGTGATGCAGGGCGGCGTCAGCGACAGCGACGACGGCGCGTCCAACGTCACCGCGCTCGCCTCCGCCCCGCAAGCCGCCGGCGCGACCGCGCTCAAAGTCGAGCCGGAGCAGAAACTCTCGCCGGCCCAGGCGCTCGAGCAGATGCAATGGACGAAGCCGAACGCCAAAGCCGTCGCCGCCGAACGCCGCGCCGAAGCCAAGGCCAAAGGCTACGAAGGCGAGATGTGCTCGCGAGTGCATGAACTTCACGCTGGTGAGCAACGGCACGTGTTTGAAATGCGATACGTGCGGAGTCAACGACGGGGTGTTCGTAGCTGACAAGAGCGCGGCGGATGGGGGTCATCTAGTTGTACGAGTTAATGAGGCCTCAATTGGCGGACGATTACCTCGTCAAAGAAAGATCAAACGATGAATGTCGCGCTTTGGCAAAGAAAGCGCGTACATGTTTGGACAAGGTGAAGAGATCACGGAAAATACCTGGACATCTGCGAATGCCTAACGAAAGGCGATGTCTGGACGGTTTATGGAGTTAGACGCCTCGTCCTGGAGATCGAGCCGGACGAGCAAATGGGAAACGAGGAGCGCCGTAACGACCTACACTGCTGGCGCCGTTACCATACGAGTTAGGCATTACGTTGGGATGGAGCACAGCAAGGGCAAGTTCGGCCTCGGCAAACTCTAGCGCATGAATTGGGCCACGCGGTCCAAGGCCATGCTAAAATGCGCGCCGGCGCGCCGATGGCCCGACGACAAAGTGCGGCGGGGAAATACGTCGCGCCAAACGATCGTCCATCCACGTACAGATCGGCGGAGGGTCTGCCCGCTTGCAATCGGCGGAGCACCAGGCCAAAGTCTTCGCGCCTGCCTTGCTCATAAATGACCAAATTGCCGAAACAGCTCTACGGGCGCAGAAGGAAATAGCGCTTGCATTCGGAATTATCTGCCAGTCGGCGAAATCTACTTTGAGCAGCTAACAAAACGACAAAAGAAAAAGGAAAGCGGCCAACGAGTACGGCAAATGGCCGATGAGACTATCGCCATTCTGTCCGATCGAAAATCTGCGCCAGCAAAACAAATTCCGGTGAGATACATGCCAGGAAGCGTGCGCTATTTGCGGTGCCAGGAAAATTCTTCCCACGAATTCTGGCTTCCAGCGCCAGAATTGCACAAAGGTCTTCGATCATCAGGATGGCGATCAGGCCATCTTTTCTTAGCAAGCGCAGGGTGGGCTAAGGCGCGGAGCGCCGTGCTCACCTCTTCATTTGAAAAACGGCGGATAACCCGTGGGCACGCTTCGTTTTGCCCACCCTACATCGACCGAACTCACCACGAGCAGGTGTAGGTCAAATATCCCGGGTAAGACCCCCAGTACGGCCTGAAATGGCAGGGATTGACGTACGGCGGATAAAACTCGCCCAGGCCCGGATAGTACGAAGGGCCTGCCACGCGCACAGTGGGGTATCGGCTGTGGCCTCTGGTCCAGGGCTCCCGAACACTTGCTGATGGTGCCCATGCGCGCGAGACCGGGCCGGGCTCTGTGGACGTGTCCGTCGTTTGACGATTGACGGAAACCGGCGGCGTAACAACCACCGAACCCGGCGCTGAGCTGGAGCCCGACAGGCCGCCGGGAGCCGACGGCGAAACCGGCGTTTCCGGCGTTTGCGGCACGATGCTCGGACTTGACGGATTAAAGGTCGGTGGCGGCGGTGTCGGAACAGGATTGACGGGCTGCGCTCCGGCCTGGCTGATGGCGAAAGCCACGATCATCCCGGCCGCGAAGAACGCCACTGCCGGACGCTTAAACCCTGTCATCCTAGTCTCCCTGAGTTCTGCCGCTCACTCATAAGAGATGTGGGGCACAAGGGTTCCCGGCAATCCCGACGACACGCGAGCATGGCGGTGTCTTCAGGCCGAGCTAAACAAAAGACGTGGATAGCCGGGACAAGCCCGGCCATGACGGATGGAGGGGGACTCACGCCCGCTGCCGGTCGTTATCGATCGGCAACACCTGGCCGCTGATCGACTTCCCCGCGTCCGAGGCGAGGAACACCGCGAGCGCCGCGATATCCTTCGGATCGATCATCGCCTTGATCGACTGCTCGGCCATCGCGGCGCCGCGCACCTCCGTCATCGACTTGCCGCTGATCTGGGCGCGGCCGGCGAAGACGCGCTCGATGCGGTCGCCCTCGACCGCGCCCGGCGCGATCGCGTTGGCGCGGATGCCCCATTCGCCGAGCTCCATCGCCAGCGTCTTGGTGAAGCCGATCACGCCCCATTTGGTGGCGGCGTAGGGGCTGCGGTTCTGGAAGCCGAAGCGGCCGGCGACCGACGACATGTTGATGATGACGCCGGCCTTCGGATTGTTTCAGATGCGGGATCGCGAGCCGGGTGACGTCGAACATGGCGGTGAGATTGATCGCGACCACCTTGTCCCAGTCGTCCGGCGGATAATCGGCGACCGGCAGCGTCATGCCCGGAGATGCCGGCATTGTTGATCAGCACGTCGAGCCCGCCCAGATGCGCGACCGCATCCGGCACCATGCGCTCGATCTCGGCGCGGCGCGCCATGTCGCAGCGCCGCGCGATCACGCCGGGGATTTCCTTTGCAAGCGCGTCGAGCGCCTCGGTGTCGATGTCGCAGACGAACACCTTGGCGCCGGCCGCGGCGAACGCGCGGGCGAATTCGCGGCCGATGCCGGCGGCGCCGGCGGTGATCAGGACGCGTTGTGGCATTGTTTCCTCCCTCAGCGAGGTCGTACTTTGTCATTGCGAGCGACAGCGAAGCAATCCAGCGCACCATGCAAGCCGCCCCTGGATTGCTTCCACCTACGCGCTCCGCGCTTCGGCGAACTCGAACCCTCCGAAGCTCGCAGAGCGAGCGAAGGTGGGTCGTCGCTTCGCTTCTCGCGATGACGATCATTCCAGTGCGTCATGCCCGGCCTCGTGCCGGGCATCCACGTCTTTGAATTCCCTGCACAGCCAAAGACGTGGATGGCCGGAACAAGTCCGGCCATGACGGCTGTGGGGAGAATCGTGCCGGATTCCGTAAACGAGATATGAATCCCGGCAAAAACAAACTTTGGGACTCCCGGCCTGAGTCTCGTTCATGCTTTGCGGGCGATTCTTTTCCGGCGATTTTCGGAGCCCGCGATGACCAAGATGCTGGTGGCCTGTCTCTTGACCGCTTTTGCGGTCAACGTGGCGTGCCTGCTCGGGCATCTATAGGCGGCGTGGACATACTTGGCATACCTAGCGCTTCGGCATAGAGGCTGGACGGTGCCGGAACCACACTGCGTTTGTTCGCGTTGAGGGCGAAATGACATCCGCAATAATCCTCCTCATCATTCTGGTCGGCCTCGCCGGATTTATCTGGCAACAGACGAAAGCAAAGGGCCGCTGGGGCCTTTCCCTGGCCGCGCACAAATGCCCGCGCTGCGGGACACCCTTGCCGTTCGTCCGCAAACCTTCCTCGGTCCAGCAAGGACTGTGGGGCGGCTGGACCTGCCCCGCCTGCGGCTGCAAGGTCGACAAATACGGCCGCGAAATCGCGCCGTGAGAACTGGGTCGCGCTGCGACCATGGCAGACTTGCCGGAGGGTGACGGCGAAGCGTCATCCGCGCTACACTCCCGCCATGGACAACTTCCCGATCGCCCCGCCGCTCGTCATCAAGGACGAGCCCAAGCCCCGCCACCTCAAGACGCTGAAAGAAGCGCTCGACTATGTCGACGAAGCGATGCGCATCGGCCGCCCGGAGCCGTGGCGCGAGGTGTGGCACCGGCTGCGCGCCGTCGCCACCGAGGAAGACGCGATCGAGGCGATCGGCGACCTTCGCGAGCTGCTCAACGAGGAAGACCTGCTGCTGCCATCGGCGCGGGGCTGACGAAATCGCGCGCGCCGCATTCCGGTCGGGATTCATCATCCTTTGTTAACCCGCTGACTACGCTTGCGAATCCGGCGCCGATTCGTTCCACCGTGAACGCCGCCGGAACGCTCTGATTAACGTCACAGGCAAAATTCGCCCGAACGACGACATCTGGTAGCGCTGCTCGCGCCCTACCACCCCAGCCGGTTCGTTGTCTTGACCGTGTCTCCTGAATGTTCTCATGCTGCGTTTTCAATCACACTCACGGGCGGGCACCGGCATGAGCATCATCTTCGATATCAACCGCGACTTTCCGTTTCAGGTGGCGATGACCTTCGACGAAATCGCCATGGACATGTCGACTGGCTCGATGGCGCGACGTTCACCTGGGACATCTATGTCGACCTGCCCGACAACACGGTCCGATATTGCTTTCGCAGGCTCGTCGATGCTTCCGCGTTCAAGCGGAATTCGGACACGAAATGGAAGCAGCCGCTCGGCGGCCGCCGCACCAGGCGGTCGCCGTCATTGCAGAAGCGAAGCGAAGCAACTCCAGCGTCAATGCAAGCCGGCCTGGATCGCTTCGTCGCTTACGCTCCTCGGCAATGACGAAGCGAGAATTAGCTGAAACGCCGCCGATCCCGTCAGCCCGGCGCCGGCGCGGATGTAGCCGGAGCCGATCGCGCTCAAGAGACCGACGATCCTGTCGGCGGTCTTGTCGAGCAGGCCAGGCGGCGCGCCGGCTTCGATCTGCTGCTTCAGTTCGAGCAGTGCCGCATTGGCGCCGACCACACGTTGCGCCAGCACTGTGGTTACAAACAACAGGGCCGCCGGGTCGGTCAGCAATTGCGCGGCATCGGCGACATGAAACTCCGATGGCTCCAGCGTGTACACGTCGGCCGTGTGTGGCAGATCGAGCAGCGCCGAGAGTTCGCCGAACATCGCGCCGGGCTCGGCCACGCGCGCGATCTCCGTTCCATTCTTGCTGATGCTGACAGCACCGCTTTTGAGAACCAGAAGCCGGCCGGTCTTTGTGCCTTCGGCAAAAACCGCAGCACCAGTATCAAATCTTTCGAGCGGCAACGCCGCCACCCGCTCCTGCCATGCCGAATCTGAAACGAGCGCCATTGCCTCACCCACTAGCCGCCGCGACCGCCGACACCGGTGTGACGGAATATCACCAGCAAACGCGCGCCTGCAAATTGCTTGAGCATGATCCGGAAAAAGCCTGCCCTCGGACTTGATCCGGGGTGGACTTCCGGTTTGCCGAGAAGATCATGCTCCAACAAAGAAATCGCCGGTTCAGCCTTCGTCAGCCGGTGTTGGAATGCGCATTTCGTGGAAACGCCGTTCGATCATCGCATAGGCCTCGCGCACCAGAATATGGGTCGCGACTTCGTTCTCGGTCCGGCCGAGCTTTCCGAGCGATGCCAGGAGGGCGAGATAATTGAAGGTCTCGATCGGCAGGGTCAGGCTCAGCGCCCTCGCCTCCGAACGGTTTTCCGGTCGCGCCATAGGACTTAATGCCTTTAGATTATAACTAGGTTATAATATAGTTAAAACTGTTGGCAGGCGAATCGAATCATGCAAATCTGCCCTCCGGCGAAGGTTTTCGCTTGAACATGCTTAAAGCGGTTCGGTAGGCGGCAAGTGTGTTGCCGCCACCGGAGCAGCGATAAAAGCAACGAGCCGGCAATGCCTTAGGGGCGAATGCGGCTCGGTGAATGATGGCGCTTGTCCGCTGTCATTCGCCGAAACGGCGCCTCATGGCTGGTTGGCTCGAAAAATGAGCGAGCGCGGCCTTCGCCCTGCTGGCGGCCCAGTACCGGCCGTACGAAAAACGGGGCTTGATCATGAGTATTGCTACCTGGACCGCGGAGCGCGTCGAGCAGCTCCGCCACTGCGTCGTCACCGGACTGACCTGCAGCGCGATCGCTGCCGAGATCGGGGTCAGCCGAAACGCCGTCATCGGCAAAATTCATCGGCTGGGGCTGTCGTCGGGGCGGCCCGCGGGTGCGCAGGCGCAGGATTGCCCTCCGCGCGCCCGCCGCCCGCGGGCTCCGACCCAGCACCGGCTGCTCCGGCTTGCTTACGCGCAGACGCCGAATGGCGGCGAAGCGATCATGTTCGGCACAACTGTCGACAGCGCGCAGCCGTGTTCACTCGTCGAACTTGCGGAGCGCAAGTGCCGCTGGCCGCTCGGGGATCCGGTGAAGCCGGACTTCGCGTTTTGCGGCAACGAGGCAGTTGCGGGTTTCGCCTACTGCATTGGTCACGCACGGATGGCGTATCGATCCGGAGAACGACGCCGCGCCTGAAGGCGTCACCAAGCCTGAGGCGGCGGCTTTGCGAGTTTCTTCCGCCGCTCCTGCTCCTTGAGCTGCAGCATCAGCACGAACAGCTCGTGCGACAATTTCTGCGGCGGCGCGTAGCGCTCCTTGAGGCCCTCGCCGACGATGTTCTGCATGATCCGGTGCAATGTTACCGGGTCATCGCCTTCTAATTTCGCCGCGCGGACTGCCATGGTCATGCCCGGATAGCGACCCTCACGCTGGCTTAATCGACGAATTGGCAAGTCGTTCCACCGCAACGCTTTTTGCTTTCGGACGCTGTGGATTACACCGAGGCAGCCGACAGACCGGCTTTGCCGTTCCTTGACGCCGGCGCTCCGGTGACACGGAACTAGACCGACCCGTAGCGCAAAAATTCCGGCAGCGCTGTTCGCAAGCATGCGTTGCAGCATTGGCTTGGCAAGGACGCTTGGGTTAGTGTCCGCCGCGAAATTGCCAGGGAGCCCGCATGCGCGCGTTCACGCGTCGAGAAACTTTCACGGCGGTGGCTGCAACAGCCGCCGCTTTCGCAGCTATTTCACCGCTTCATGCTCAAACGCCCGGGAACGTCGTCACCATGCCTGATGGATTGAAAATCATCGACGTCAAAGTCGGCACCGGCGCATCGCCGAAAACCGGCCAGACTTGCGTCATGCACTATACCGGTTGGCTCTACGAGAACGGCATCAAGGGCAGCAAGTTCGATTCTTCGGTGGATCGCAACGAGCCGTTCGAATTCCCGATCGGCGCTGGTCACGTCATCAAGGGCTGGGATGAAGGCGTCGCCACCATGAAGGTCGGCGGCAAGCGCACGCTGATCATTCCGCCGTCGCTCGGCTACGGCGCGCGCGGCGCCGGCGGTGTCATTCCGCCGAACGCCACGCTGATGTTCGACGTCGAACTGCTCGGGGTGAAGTAAGTCCACTCAATTCAGAATTTGGAATCCGGTTTGTCGAAGTCGACAATGCCGCCGATCGATTGCGGCGGCACGGCGGTTACCTGATCGCCGACCTCGATCGTCATGCGGTCCTGCCCCATCACCAGCGGTCCGGCGTAACCGGCCTTGCGGGTGCGCTCCATGATGACATTGTCGCCAGCATCGCCGGGCAGTTCCTTTTTGACGATGTGAGAGAATACAGCGAGCCGCGGCTTGGTTTTCAGGAAAATCGCCGCCGCCTGCTCTGGCGTGGTGAGCTTGTTGATCACCGGCTTGAGCACGCCGGCTTTTTCCATAGCGTCACTGAACGCGACCACGTTACTAACGAGAAGATCGGCGTTCATGCCGTTCTGGACCACGTTATCGCTGTAGGTCGTGTCGCCCGACAGCAGGATAACGCGGCCGGCCGCGTCGATGCGATAGCCGAACGCCGGATTGCCGTCGTCGTGCTCAACCTGGAATGCCGTCACCTTGATGCCGCCCGCGTCGTACGCCACGCCGGGGCTGATCTCGTGCACCGTAATGTCGAGATATTCGCGTTTGAACACCGGGTTGGCGCGGTGCTCGACATCGTGGCCATACATCGCGCGCATGCCGTCCACCATCTGCTGGGTGCCCGGCGGCCCCCAGATCTCAAGGCCCGGCTTACGCGCGAACATGAACCACGGCGTCATCCAGAGCCCAGGCAGGCCCTCGATGTGATCACTGTGCAGGTGCGTGAGAAAGACCTTGGTCACGCTGCGCGGATCGATGCGCGACAGGTAGATGTTTTGCAGCGCGCCACGACCGACATCGAACAAAAGCGTTTGGCCACTGGCCTCGATCAGCGTGGACATGCCTTCGCGGGTCGGCGTCAATTCCGGGCCGCCGGTGCCGATCAGGTGAACCTTCACCGTATCGCTGGCCCAACTCGCCAACGGTGACATCACGGAAACAGCCACGACAAGGCCCAGCCCCGCGCGCCAAAACGCCCGGCTCATTATTCAATCCTTCAAGTCCCGGAGAGCGACGGAACGACCGTATCAAGCGTCACGTCGCGTGGCTAGCACGACGCCGGAACGGCATCGCTGCCATCGTCAAACGCACTACTGGTTCTTGCTGGCATCCGGCTCGCTCTTTTGAGCGCGGAAACCACTGACACCGCATCGGCCGTTGTGCGCCTTCTGGACGCCGGCGCGGTGCAGTTCGCAATCGTTGCCGTAGGTTTTGCCGCCACAGGCGCATACCGGCGAATAGACCATGGCACAAACTCGCGGCGCACGGATGCATTTACCCGCGGCGACAGCGTTGCCGCAACCGCCGGAATCGAGCTGACAATAAAGGCCCGTGTCGCACGCGGTGCCATCGGTGCCGCCGCACGGGTCACCGATCGCCGCCGCCCCTGCCCGCTGCACGGCGAATGCGAGCGAGAACAGCGTCAAGACCACTACCAGCAATCGCATGACTTCCACTCCCGCACCGAGCACACGACACCGAGACGTAGCGCGGCGGCGCGCCTTGGCAACGCCGCTTCGCATTACACCTCAACCATCTAATTGTGCCAATTGTCGTTACGGCTATAGCCGAAGAAACTATTCCAGCTATCGTATTGCTGTGGCGGGCTGGAATTCACCGCCTCCTGATTGTCATCGTCGCTGTCCTGACGATGACGGATGACAGGCTGCGGATCGCGTGGATTTCTGGAGGCGCGAAGCTGAGGTCGCGGCTGTGGCGGCTCGTTCACCGCATTGCGATTGTCGCCAAAACGCTCATCGCCGAAGGTGCCGAAGAAATCGAACAGCGGCCGTGACGCCGCCGCTGCGGATGCTGCATCGGCATCATCCTCGCGCGGTTGTTGGGTGTCATCGGGGACCGCAACAACGCGCCGCTTTGTCGTATCGGGATTTGGTGCGACCGGCGTCTGCGAATAATTGGGCGGCGTAACAGTTCGCGTCGTCATGGTTTGGCCATTGCTGACGATATTTGACGCTGGCGGGTTTGGCGAAGACGCAGCGGTGGATTCAGGCGCGCGTGGCGACCGCGCCGTCGGCACCTCAGGCCAGGTCTTGTCCAGAACCTGCGCCGGCGTCTGTTGCTGCGCAGGCGTCACCGGATGCGCCTGCAACGTGGCAGGTAATGCGGCGGATATAGTCCGTGGCGCCGAGGACAATGCCGTCGGCGCTTGCTGCACCTCATGCGGTTGTCCATCAAAAACGGCGGATCCGCCCGGGGCATCGTGGGCAGGAGGCTGGATCACCGCAATCGCGACGCCGAGGACGCTCACGCCGCCGATGACAATGCCGCCAACGGTCGCTGCGCAGACAACAACAAGATTTCGGGAAAATGGACCGACTCGGCCAATCCAGCCGGCGGGCAGGCGCGCGGGTTGCATAGCGAATGTTCCTTCGCCAACTCCCCGCCCTGCTCCTTCAACGCCGCGTGCGAGCCTGTGTTCCTTATCCGGCTATTGAACGGTAGTTTCGGCAGCGCGAGTTCCATGCGCCATTACGGCCATTATCGGCTAGAACATAAGGCATCAAACGAGGGGAATTCGCTGCGTGGCACGCAACAATCTGTTTTATCTGGTTATCGGCGCGCTGGTGGTCGTGGTCGCCGTGATGGGCTACCAGCTTTATCAGGACCGTCACCAGCCCGAGGGCCTGCATATCAATGTCGGCCCCGGCGGCCTGTCGATCCAAGACAAATAAAGGTGCAAACAAACGTACTTTCGCTCAAGCGCGTCTGCGCCATAGCACCGCGTCGAGGCACAATGGTCCTGGACCGGCGACCGCGAGGAACAGAAAGATAAAGCAGAACAGCACGGCCGCTTCGCCGGCGTTGAGCAGCGGGAAAAATGACTTCGGCGCGTGCATCATGAAATAGCCAATCGCCATCTCGCCCGACATCAGGAACGCGACGACACGCGAGAACAAACCGAGCGCCAACAGCGCGCCGCCGAAGCATTCGATGGAGCCCGCAAAAAATTCGAGATCCGGGAAGTGCTGGATCGGTCCGTGGGGTGGAAAGCCAAACAACTTCGCAGTGCCGTGCTCGCAAAACAAAAGTCCAACCAGGATGCGCAGGATGCTCAGGGCGTAGGGCTCAATCCGCTCGAGCGTGGTGGGGTGCGAGGAAACGACGGAACGAAACGGCAGCGTCGTGGTGACCTGATCCATTGACTTCAAAATTCCCAATCAGCGCCCCACGCCCGCAGTGTAGCGAAATTCGTCATCGCGCGCACATCACAAAATTCTGATGCGCTGAAACGATTTTACCGCTCGCCTTGGGGAAATCGCGGCGAGCGCCCTACTCCTCGGGCTCGGTGGTGAAGAACAGTGGATAGCCTTTGCTCTTGCCCAGCTCGGTAGCTTCCTTCGCCTTGGTCTCGGCGACATCGCGCGTATAGACCGCAATGACACAGGCGCCACGCTGATGCGCGGTCATCATCACGCGATGGGCCTGACTCTCGTTCATGCGGAATACCGCCTTGAGCACCTGCACGACGAATTCACGCGGCGTGTAATCGTCGTTGAGCAGGATAACTTTGTAGAGCGGCGGCCGCTTGGTCTGCGGCTTGACCTTGGTGCGCGGCTTTTCGACGGTCTTTGTCGTCATCGCAGGCCCGTTAGTCCAGCCCGGCATCGGATGCCGGGATCATACGGCAATGCCCGCCCCTATCCCAGCCTGTGGCTTTTGCGCGATAATGCCGTCACACATTTGGGATTGGCTACGCTTCTCCGGCGCAGAGTCATTTCGGCAAAGCAGGCACGAGGTACGCCATGGGTTTCATCTGGACCATCATCATCGGGTTTATCGCCGGTCTAATCGCGCGCTGGCTGGCGCCCGGACCGAACAATCCGTCGGGGTTCATTCTGACCACCTTAATCGGCATCGTTGGCGCCTTCCTGGCGACCTTTATCGGGCAGGCAATTGGGCACTACGGCCCGGACCAAGGCGCGGGCATCATCACCTCGGTGGTCGGCGCGGTCGTGGTGTTGTTCATCTGGCACCGCCTGGTCGCGGCGGGAATTATTCCAGATTCCGCCAAGCGAAGCTGAACATCGCCGTGTACCGCCACTAACGGGAGTCAGCGCGCCATCGTTGCCGTGTGGAGCGGGCGTCGCGTCACGCGCCGCTCGACAACGACAGCGCGTGGCGCACCAGCGCGGCCGACAATAGTCAGGTGACTGACGTCCTTTCGTTGCCCCATGCGCAACACGGCGCTACGCGCTTCGTCGGTGGAAACTTCCATCAACGAAACCACAATCTCGATTTGCTCGGCGAGTTCTTCGGTCATGCCCTGTGCGGCTAAGACAGCCTCTTCCAGTGTCGGCGGGTCATGGCGGACCCGGCGCCTGCCATCCTTCGTGTCCCAAACATCGCTCATTCTTAAGTCCTTGTTCGTAGTTGTCGGGGCGCGCTAACTCAGCCCAATTATCCAGGATTTATCGCAATGCAGCAAGGAATTTGTGCAGTGCATTAACGGCTATTTCTGTGGATATTTCCGTGACTTGGGTCGCCCAGCCAAACGACGGAAGCCGGCATGCGCAATTGCATGCCGGCTTCCGTCAGCCTCTAAATTGAATGCTTTAAGCGTCCTTATTGGCGCGGCGGCATCTCGCTGAACAGCACCCCGCCCTTGCCCTTCGAATTCTTGGCAGTCTCGATCAACGACACGGTGACCTGTTCAGGGCGTCGTGTTCGCGTTCTTTACCACCGCGGCGGTGATGTCCTTTACCAATCCGCGCTTCTGTTCCAGCGTGCGACCCTCAAGAATGTAGACGACGACTTCCGGCATCAGTGCCTCCTTATGTTTTGTAGAGGCCCGGCTGCTTACGACTTAATGGCCGTGAACAAGACGGGCCGTTCGACGTTTATCCAGGCTGGTAATATCCGAAAGTTCATGGGCGGGCACAACAGGAGCAGACGATGAAGCGTTTTGCATTTGCGGTCGGTATTGCGACCCTCGGTCTTGCAGCGACCACCCCCGCTCGGGCCGATTACGCCCTGGTCAGATGGGACGACGGCTATTGCCGGATCTGGTGGGAAGCAAGCGCAACGCCCTGGGGCGCCGGTTGGGCAAAGATAGCCACCGCTGCCGACTATTCGACGGCCGCCGCAGCCTTCGATCAGGCCGTGCAGGCCGGGACTTGCAGATAGAACCAATAGGAACCTAATCGCTTCGTTGAACCTACGCCCGGCCCTGCGTCACCAAGTGACGCCGCGGTCGCGGCCCTTAATGAGATTGTCTCAGAATGGGCGGAGGCTAACCGTGCCTTTAGGGGGCATAAAGAGGGAGCTGTCAGATGAAGCGTCTTGCATTTGCAATGGGTGTATTGGCATTGGGTTTCGCCGCTACCGTTCCGGCGCGCGCCGACTTCGCCGTGGTCAAGTTCAAGGACACCGGCTATTGCCGCGCCTGGTACGACCACACGGCGAAGTCTTGGGGAACCACACAAGTGCTCTGGGTGAAGGTAACAATTGGGACGCATCCCAGAGCAAAGGCAGCTACGCGATGGCGCACAAGTGGTGCAAAGGCTGGTACAAGTAAGCCAACGCACACTTGTTGATCGGACCGCCGCCCGCCCTCACCGGCGGGCGGTTTTGTTTAGATCACGATATAATCGGATCGTGGCCTAGTTCGGATAATACGAATTTCCGGCGCGCGCGCTGAACAGATGGCGCAGCATTGGGCCAAGCCCGTGCTCCTCAGGCTTCTTCTTCGCCGACGCGACCGCCTGCGCCGCCGTTTGCGGCGTCTGCGCTACTGGAGCTTGCGGTCCTTGAGTTTGAACCGCCGGAGGTTGCGAGATTGGTCCGGCGGCGGGCTTACCGCCCAATTTAGCCGCGCCGGTCTGGTCCGGCGTGAATAAGGCCTGGTTGGCTGACGGCGCCGGCGACGCATCGGTCACCGGCGGAATTTCCGCAAGCGCGGCGACACTCGCCGGCACTGCGGATGTCGATGCCGCGCGCGACTCGCTCGACGCCGGCGCCGAGATTTGGGCAGCGGGCGGTGGCAGCGCGAGGCTGCCCTTTGGGTGCGCACTTGCTTGCGACGGTTGCGCGCTCGCTTGCACTGGTTGCGGCGTTACGACCGGCGTCGCAACCGGAGCCGCGGTAGCAACGGGCGCAACCCTCGGCTCCGTTGTCGCCGTGGCGGCTTCGGCAGGCTGCACCAGCGACCGCACGACGACGAGAGATTTTCCGGTATCGGCGGCTTGCTGGCCGGGATTATTGCCGGAGCCGGCGAGCGTCAGCACTACGCCCGCGCCGGCTGTGGCGCCGATCGCGGTCGCGACGACGACGATCCGGGCAGTGCGCATAAAGCTCGGCGCCGGGGCGAGATAGCCCCATTCGGGATTGAAATTCCCGCCAGACCGCATTCACAACCTCCAGGACGATGTGATTGCCACAAACGCTCGACTGAAATTCACCTGCGTACAACTCAACGTAGTGGCCGATGCAAGAGCTCCCCGCAGCGGAACGTCACTGGATTAGCCACGAATTCTACGCCCGGCAAGCCGCAACGCACAGGAAATGCACGGCCTGTTGCCGCTGTGCATCAATGGCTTGTCATAGAGTGAACAACTCGTGCTTTTCCGGGTTAGCTGGGCGTCCCCGATTCGGCGATACCGAGCTTCGCCACGTGCCAACCCCGCTTTCCAGCCCATTCATTGTAACCGCGGAAATCGGTTAGATTTGCCCGCTTTTGAAACAAAAGGTCCGCCATGTCCGTTTCGATGTTCAAAATCTCGGTGCCGATCTTCGTGCAATTCCTGACCGCGCTTTCCGCTGTCCTTGAGAAGGCTGCCGCGCATTGCGAGGCGAAGAAGATCGAACCGGCGGCGCTGCTCAATGCGCGGCTGTTTCCTGACATGTTTCCGCTGGTGCGCCAGGTGCGCGCGGCAACCGATCACGCGGTCAATGCGGCGGCGAGACTGGCCGGTGCCGAACCGTTGAAGTTCGACAACAACGAAGCGAGCTTTAGCGAATTGCGCGAGCGGATCAGCAAGGCCGTGGACTTCGTGAAAGTTTCAAGGCCGCGCAGATCGACGGCACCGAGGACAAGGCGATCAAGATCACTTTTCCAAGCGGCGCGACCCGCGACTTCACCGGACAGTCGCTGCTGTTGGGAAACTCGCTGCCGAATTTTTATTTCCACTGCACCACCGCTTACGACATCCTTCGCCACTGCGGCGTCGAAGTAGGCAAGCGCGATTTCATGGGCACGCCCGTTTCGCTTTAGGGCGGAGCCCCGCGTGTCAGGACGCAAACGACCGCCCGCCGGAGTTCGGCGCCGTATTCGTGTCGCCGCCATGATCGCCCATCGAGGAGATCAATGACGGAAGGCTGCCGATCGTCGACACGGCAGTCCAGGCCGCATGGCTTGTCGCCGCGACGACGTGATCCTTGATGTCGAGCGTCTTGGCCAGCAGCGATTTCGGCTGCTGAGGCGGCGGTGCCGGTTGCACGATTGGCGCAGCCGCGACGTCCAGCGCGGCCTGCGCCACTACCAGCGGCGCTGCCGCGGCTACCGCGATAGCCTTGCGAGGCGTTGCAGCCTTCGCTGTGACGACGACCGCAGGTATGGAATTGGCAGCAGGCGCGGACTTGGCGGACGTCACGGCCAACACCTCGGCGGCTAACTTGTCCGCCGCCGCCTTGTCCGACGCCAACTTGGCGTCCGCGACAGCCCGGGCATCGGCGGAGTCTGCCGCTGAGTTATGGGCCTTCTCGGCGGCAATTTGCGCTTTGAGGTAATCCATGATTGCGCCGTGCTCATCGCGGACCAGTTGGACCATCTCCGCTGAAGCCGGTGCAGCCTGTGCGGCCACAGGATGCAGCATCGCCGAATGATTGAACTGGTATTGGGTAACCAGGAAGCCGCCGATCACGCTGGTCAAGGCAGCCGGAAAAACGTCGATCACCAGCTTGTTGAGGAAGCGGCGGTGCAAGGATGCGTGCGTGCGATCGCAACCCCGGCTTTGACGATCCCGTTATGCTCCATAACCAGGCTCCATGATCCTGATGAATTTTTCAAACGACCGGTTGAATTTCAAACATGCGTTTTGGGCAGCCAATAGCCGACAAAAAGGAATTTTTGGGGCAACCACAGATATTTTAGGCGTGTCTGGGCGCCTAGGCCCCAAGCCCGCCAACGGTCCAGGCGGTAATCATGCGTGCCAGCCATTCCCCCGCCTCGGCATCGAGCGAGAGACTGATTGGCGGTCCGGCCAATTGCTCGCGATTACGCACGAAAACGCTGCATTGGCCCAGGAGCCAGATCGCCGCCACCATTAGGGTACGCTGGTCGGCCTGCGGCAGAAACCGGCGGATCAGGTCCACCGCAAGCCCCATAAATGGGGTCGCCTCCTCGCTCATCAGCTTGCGGAACACCGCGGTCGGCCGCACCGTCTCCCAGTTGAAGATGCGCAAATGCCGGCTCAGCTCGTCGCGCGCCGTAAGCGGCCGCAACTGCCGGCGGACGAACTCGCCGAGCGCAGCTTCCCGCGACATGGTTTTGATCTCGTCGCCGTGGGCGAGCTGGTCCTCGGTCATCGCCCGGAACGCCGCCCGCAGTACTTCGCGATAGAGGCCGTCTTTGCCTTCGAAGTGATAGTTTATAGCCGCCTGGTTCACCCTCGCCTTGGCGACGATGGCCCGGATGCTGGTACCGTCATAGCCACGGTCGGCGAACAACCGCTCGGCGGCTTTCAAAATCCGCTCGCGGGTAATTTCGGAGGGCCGCGTCATGATCCAAGAGTTCCCGGTTCCATTTTTCAAACCTGCGTTTGAATTCTAAATAGGCGGAATAAACGCGAAATTCAATTTGTTATTATCGGGCTGCGGCAATGCGCGCTCAAACGCGCAGCCACCTGTACGACAATCGTCCGTCCCCCTATTCTGCCCGCCGAAGCGGGGCGAACCCGAAACCCATTGGGAGGAGAGATCATGAATATCCGGCAAATTCCATCTGACATTTTAGGCATGTTCAAAGTGACGCCGCCGCCGCTGTCACGGCGCGGCTTTATGACGCAGTTCCACTGCAGCCGCCGCCGGCTACACGCTGGCTGCCGGCCCGGTTCGCGCCGACACCATCCAGACCGACACGAAGGGCCTCAACGCCGGTATGGCGAATGTTGCGGTTACCGGCGGCAGCATGCCGGTCTATTTCGCCCGGCCTGAAAACGTTCAGAACCCGCCGGTCATCCTCGTCTGCATGGAAATTTTCGGCCTGCACGAGTGGGTCAAGGACATCACCCGCCGCGTCGGCCATCTCGGCGCCCTCGCGGTCGCGCCAAACTATTATTTCCGTGCCGAAACCAATGGTGTTGACCTGACCAAGATCGACGAT
Organism: uncultured Alphaproteobacteria bacterium; assembly: GCA_963742215.1. Taxonomy (GTDB): domain Bacteria; phylum Pseudomonadota; class Alphaproteobacteria; order Rhizobiales; family Xanthobacteraceae; genus BOG-931. The sequence goes on along the minus strand of CAVULJ010000007.1, from coordinate 434,745 downwards.
CCAAACAAGCTATACCCGATCGTCAATGCCAAGACCGATACGGAATTGTTCGCCGATCTCGATGCAACGGTGGCTTGGGCGAAGTCACAAGGCGGCGACACCAGCAAACTTGGCATCATGGGCTTCTGCCGTGGCGGCCGGGCGGTATGGCACTACTCGACGCACAATCCGAACTTGAAGGCCGGCGTCGCATTCTATGGCACCGTGTCCGACAAGAACGATGCGGCACCGAAGAGCTCGATCGAGCTTGCTCCCGAAGTGAAGGAGCCCGTGCTCGGCCTTTACGGTGAAGCCGATACGGTCGTCCCGCCGGATCAGGTCAAGCAGATGGAAGAGGCGCTCAAGGCCGCCCACAAAACCGCGGAGTTCCATGAATATCCGGGCGCTCCGCATGGCTTCGTCGCCGACTATCGCGGGAGCTATCGCAAGGAAGCGGCCGAGGATGCCTGGGCCAAGATGACCGCCTGGTTCAAGAAGTACGGCGTACTGAGCTAAGGCAAGTTCGTTGTCGTCAAGCGCGGCGCTGGAAAGCGCCGCGCTTTTCGTGTCTGCTGTCCCCATGCCTGCATTCATCTGCAATACCTGTGGTACGCAATTCGCGGTTTCCGAAACGCCGCCGCAGCGGTGCCCGATCTGCGACGAAGAGCGGCAATTCGTGCCGGCCTCGGGCCAGACCTGGACCACCCATGACGCGTTGGCGCGGCGATACAGCAACACCTTCCGCCAGGAAGAGCCCGGCCTGATCGGGATCGGCACCGTGCCGGCCTTTGCCATTGGCCAGCGCGCACTGCTTCTGAAAACCGACAGCGGGAACGTGCTGTGGGACTGTATCTCGCTGCTGGATCCGGCAACCGTCGAGATCGTCAAAGGCCTCGGCGGCCTGATCGGCATCGCAATCTCGCATCCGCACTACTATTCGTCGATGGTGGAATGGGCGCACACCTTCGATGCGCCAATTCATCTTCATGCGGCGGACGGGGAATGGGTGATGCGGCCCGATCCAGCGATCAAGTTCTGGGACGGCGACACGCTGCAAATTGCCGGCGGCGCCACATTGATCCGCTGCGGCGGTCATTTCGCGGGCGGCACCGTGCTGCACTGGGCGCAAGGTGGCGGCGGTCGCGGTTCATTGTTGTCCGGCGACATCGTGCAGGTCATCCCCGACCGCAAATTTGTGACGTTTATGCGCAGCTATCCGAATATGATTCCGCTTTCCGCGCCTTCGGTCGAACGGATCGGCAAGCTCCTTGAACCATACGATTACGACGCGATCCACGGCGCATGGTTCGAACGCACCATCCCGCGCGGCGGCAAAGACGTAGTAAAACGATCAATCGCCCGTTACGTCGCCGCAGTGCGCGGCGATGGCTCCGCGGAATTGCAATAAGAGGAAACCCAAAGGAACCCCAATGGCCCGGATCGAAGAAGTAGCAAGAGAAAAACTTTCGCCGCGGCAACAGCAGCTTCATGACGATTTTCTGAAGTCACGGCCGCGCAACAAGCTCACCGGACCATTCTCGGTTTTGATTCACACGCCCGACATCGCCAAACCCGCAGACGAGTTGGTCAACTACTACCGGCAAAAGGCCAAGATCGGACGGAAGCTCGTCGAGCTCGTCATTTTGCTGGTCGTGCGCAGCGCTTCGGCGCAATACGCATGGTCGGTGCACGAACCGCAAGGGCTGGAGCAAGGTTTTAGCCAGGACGTGATCGATGCCATTCGCGATCGCAAGCGCCCGGACTTCAAGCGCGATGACGAAAAACTGGTCTACGAATTTGTCACCGAGCTCCTTGCCAATAAAACCGTCAGTGCCGCGATGTTCGAGCGGGCCAAGGCCGCCTTCGGCGTCGACGGCGTCATTGAGCTAGTCACGCTCGTCGGCTCTTACGTGATGATCGGGCTTGTGCTTAACGTGTTCGACATTCCGGCACAGCCTGGCGTGCGGCCACTAAGCAATTAGTTATCATTCCGAGACCGCAGAAGACGAGACCGGTGAGCCACGACATTCGTTCATCCTCAGAGTGCTTCAGCTCTTGATTTCTTGAGGAGTTGCTCGCCCTGCGGCGTCAGAGCGATGGTGCGCTTGCCATTGTTCTCGGTGCGCACCAGCCCGTTTACAATCGCGTCCTCCCACACTGAAATGTGCGGGCAACTGTGCCAGGCTTCGACCGCTTGCTCGCGCGTGCGCGGGCGGTCGGCGACCCAAGCCAAGAATTGCTGCATGATCAGGCTTGCGGGTTCGTTCATTGTCGCCTCCCTCGCCGGAGCAGTATAAGGCGGCGCGTTCCGGGAATCATGTCCGCCATCTTACAATCCGATACTGCAAAGCTTCTCACGCGACGGCGCGCGGTCACGTTCGCCTGCATGATGGCTATATTCATGTCCGCCGTGGAGGCGACCATTGTGGCTACCGCGATGCCCACGATTGTCGGGCAGCTTGGCGCGTTCCACCTCTTCAGCTGGGTCTTCGCCGCCTACCTGCTGGCGCAGGCGGTTTCGACGCCGATCTACGGACGGCTCGCCGACCTCTATGGCCGCAAACAAATGTTTATCAGCGGTTCCGCGATATTCCTGCTCGCTTCGACTGCGTGCGGATTCACCTGGGCGTTCGGCGAATGGGGCATGGCGTCACTTGTGCTGTTCCGCACCATTCAGGGATTCGGCGCCGGCTCACTGCAATCGATGGCAACCACGATTGTCGGCGACATCTATCCACCCACCGATCGCGCGCGGGTCCAGGGCTGGCTTTCCGGCGTCTGGGGTCTTGCGGCGCTTGCAGGACCGGTGCTGGGCGCCTTCATCGTGCAACACGTGCACTGGGCCTTCGTGTTCTGGATCAATCTGCCGATCGGCATCGCTGCGATCCTGATCATGGCGTCCTCGCTCCATGAGCGAATCGAGCTTCGTTCGCATCATGTCGATGTCGTAGGATCGATTTTATTGATGGTCGGCGTCGGCGGCGTCCTGATGACTGTCGTACAGGCGCAGAACTTGAGCGTGCCGTTGGCGGCATCGCTATTCGGCGTAGGCGTCGTCGCGCTGTTGCTGCTGATTGTGCAGGAGCGCCACGCCAAAGAACCGATCGTGCCGTTCCAGCTCTGGCGCCAGCGTATCATGGCGGAGTGCAGCGCGGGCGGCCTCACCATCGGCGCGCTCTTGATGTGCGTGGTTGCTTTCCTGCCGACTTATGTCCAGGCGGCGATGGGCCGAAGCGTTACGTTCGGCGGCACCGCGCTCGCTATTCAGTCGGTGTCGTGGAGCATCAGCGCTATCATCGCCGCGCGGCTGATGGGCCTGACCTCCTACAGAACCGCCGGGCTTATCGGCTCGGCCATGCTGATAAGCGGCACGGCGCTTCTCATTACGCTCGATCGCGACGCGGCTTTCATGCGGCTCGGCGCAGCCACGCTGCTGGTCGGCTTCGGCATGGGTTTCTGCAATCAGACATTTCTGCTGTCGATGCAGGGCAGCGTTCACTGGAATCAGCGCGGCGTCGCGACAGCTTCGTTCCTGTTCGCGCGTACTATCGGCCAAACCATCGGCGCCGCGATCGGCGGCGCCATGCTCAATTTCGGCGTGGCGCGTCAGGTGCCCGGCGCCGGCGACGCGCTGGAGCGTTTGCTTGATCCCGGACGGCGCGACGAGCTTGGCGCCGATATGGTTGCACGTCTGGGCAGCGCAATTGCCGGCGCCTTGCACGAAGTCTACATCGTGGCCGGCGTGCTTGCGGTTGCGACGCTGGTCATCGTGCTGCTTCTTCCGGCCAGGCTGAGCTATGCACCACAAGCCTCCGATCAATCGGGAACGAAAGCCGGCAAATAAGCGTTATTCGCTGCGCCGTCTTTTCCCGGTATTGGCGCTATGCCAAGCTAACGGGACAAAGCTATTTTCTGATATTTCATATTCAGGGAGGATAATATGAGTCTTCTTATCAGCGCTCTGATCACTTTCCTCGTCGTCATTCTGGTTCTCTATTTGGTCAACATGCTGCCGATCGACGGCCGCGCCAAACAGATCGTGCGCGTGATCGTCATCATTATCGGCATTCTCTCGCTGCTGCGCTATCTTGCGGTATTTTAGGAGCGCGTCGTCACTTTGCTTCGCATCGAAGGCTACGTCATCGTTTCTGCCGACGGCATGATCGCTGATGCCAATGGCGTAATGCCGGCTTCGATCCAAAACGACGCCGATCAGCATTTCTTCCAGGATGGGCTGGATCACGCGGCGGCGCTGGTCCATGGCCGCCATTCGCACGAAGGCGGCCCGCGCGCCGCACGGCGCAAGCGGCTGGTGGTCTCAAGGCAGATTGCCGCCATTGCGCCCGACCCCGATTACCCCAATGCGCTGTTATGGAATCCGACCGGCGCCACGCTTGAGCAGGCGCTCGCTCAGCATCGGAGTCACCGACGGCATCGTTGCCATCATCGGCGGCACCGGGGTGTTCAGCATGTTCCTGCCGCGTTACGACGCGTTTCATCTGTCGCACGCGGCGCATGCAAAAATCCCGGGGGGCCGACCTGTCTTTGCCGCGGTCGGGCCCCATGCGACGCCGGAAGACGTGCTGATGCAGCACGGACTCAAACCCGGCCCGCGGCGCGAGCTTGATCCCGCCGCCGGCGTCAGCGAGGTGACGTGGACGCGCTAATCTGGGCGCGTTAGCCGAAACACCGCCCAGGACGGGAGACAGGCTACTTTTGAATCTGGATCAGTTCCTTGAGCTGATCCGGCGTCAGTGGCGCCGACAGGAATTTCTGCGACACCGCATCCGCCATGACGCTGTCGATGCCCTTTACCTCATCGGTCTGCAACGCTTCCTTCGGAATAAGCTTGAGCACGTGCTGGACGATATTGTCCGGCAACCCGGAATATTCGCCGTAGACCTTCAGCGCCTCAGGGCTTGAATACATCCAGTCCACGGTTTCCTTGTAGCCCTGCATGAAGCGCACAAGCACGTCGCGCCGGTTCTGCAAGGTGCTCGGCGCCGGTGAGATTGACGCGCACCGCACGCGTTTTCAGCGCGTCGACGTCGTTGCCGGTGGCGATGATCCGCGCCTTGCCGCTCTCGACGAGATCGAGACCGAACGGCGCGGCGCCAAAACCGACATCGACCTGCTTGGTCATGGTCTGCGTAATGGTCGACGCGATATTGCCGGTCGGCGTTGGCTTGGCGGTCAGATGATATTGCGCGATCAGCGCCAGCAGCGAGCCGTGGCTTGATGAGCCGATCGCGGAAAAGGCCACGGTCTTGCCGTTCATGTCTTCGATCGTGTGGATTGGGGAATCCGCCGGCACGAACCAGTAAAGGTCGGGCGCGCCGGTCATCTCGCTGGAAATGATGCGGATCGGCGCGCCCTTGGCGAAAGTGCCAACTGCGGCCGATATACCGGAGGCCACCGAAATGTCGATTGAACCGGCAATCATGGCCTGGATCGATTCAGGACCGGCAGCCGTATAGAGGATATCGAGATTGAGCCCGTGCTTCTTGAAGATGCCCCCGCGCTGGCCAATCTCAGCAACGCCGGCGTCCCAAGCGCCTTTCTGCGGTTCGGCAATTTTGAGCGTGTCCTCGGCGGAGGCAGTGCGCACCGCACCTGTCAGCGCAAAAATCGAAAGGAAGGCAATGATTAGTCTTCGCATGGTTCCTCCACCCAGATGACGGCTGCAAATTTGCTTATTATCGTGTCGTCATGACTTTACGCCCCCCGTCGCCCAGTTCAAGTTCGCGAATGTCGCGCACGGCGGCGCTCGATTATGAGATTGCCCAGGAACAGGCCGCCGCATTCGGGCGGCAAGGTCGCGCTCTCGAAGCGGCGCTGGCGGCGCTCGCCGAATATGAACGCAACAATGGCGGAGAGCGGGACTGCGACCCGCGCCCGGCTGGTTGCCGAAGCGAGCCACGCCCTGTGGTGCTTTATTGTCCAGCGCGAGGCGATCGGTCTGCGCGATTCGAAACCCGTGCTCCGCGACTACCGCGTCCCCGCCGAGGTGCATAACCGGATGGGCGCTTTTCATCCCGATAAGGTCTAATTCGGCGAATTCGGCATGACTTGCAGGAAGCGCGGTGAGTTGTCGCGCGCGTATAGCCGTCCTTAGCTTTTCGTTAACCATAAACGACATCGTTAAAAGCACCCTCTCACAACGGTTTGTTCACCGCTTTCACGGCATTCTCTGCGCAAATTCAAAGACGTGGCGTTCTGCGGCATGATGCAATCCCTTCCTCTGATCGAAGAGCTCGAAGCCGCGCTATCCTCGGGCACATTCGACCGCCGCAACCAAATCCTGACCAGCATCACCGACCTGTTCATCGACGGCGCACCGCGCTTTTCCGAAGACCAGATCGGCGTGTTCGACGATGTCATGGCGCGCCTGGTTAATACGATCGAGGCCAAGGCGCGCGCGAGGCTCGCTGACCGGCTGGCGCCGATTGCCAATGCACCCCTCAACGTTATTCATCTGCTCGCGTCCGATGACGATATCGAGGTTGCACGCCCGATACTGATCCGATCCGAGCGGCTCAATGAAGACACCTTGCTCGCCACCGCAAATTCAAAGAGCCAACGGCACCTTCATGCCATAGCCCAGCGCAATTCGCTCAGCGAAGCCGTCACCGACATTCTGGTCGAGCGCGGCGATCGCGATGTGGTGCATTCGGTGGTGAAAAATCGCGGAGCGCGTTTTTCCGACCTGGGCTTCCGCATTCTGGTCAACCGTTCGTCCAGCGACGACGTGCTGGCAAGCGAAGTCGGCATGCGCAACGATATTCCGCGCCCGCACTTCCTGATGCTGCTCGACAAGGCATCCAGTGCAGTGCGCGCGCGCCTTGTCGCGGAAAATCCACAAGCCTCAACCGATATCGAAGGCGTCGTCGCCGAAGTTGTCGGCGGTATTCGCAGCGAAATCCGAAACGCGTCGCCTGCCTTCGCCGCAGCGGAAGTCGCGGTTGAGCGGCAGAACCGGATCCGCCGCATTGGCGAGGCTGAGATCTATCAATACGCCAGGGAGCGCAAATTCGAGGAATTGGCGATCGCGCTCTCGATCCTGTGCGACACGCCGATCGATGTCGTCGAGCGGGCGCTGCTCGATCCCGGCGCGGAGATCATCCTGATCCTTTGCAAGGTTGCCGGCCTGTCGCCGACGACGACCAAAGCCGTGCTGCTGTTGCGCGCCGCCGATCGCGGCATGTCGGCGGAGGACCTCGATCAGGCGCTTACCAGCTTCAACAAGCTACAGCCGGACACCGCAAAACGCGTGCTCAGCTTCTTCCGTACCCGCACCAGGAAGCCAGTGCAGCCGAAGCCCGCGCCGGCCGTCGCCGTCAACGGCTGAGAGCGATCCTCAGTAGCCGCAGTAATTGAGCCCGACCTGGACCCAGGCGCCGTTCGGATAGCGGTAATAGCAGCCGCTGTGCCACCAGTAGTAGCCGCCGTTGCGACGTTCGGCTTCGCTGGCAATGATGGCGCCTGTCGCCGCGCCGATCGCCGCTCCGGCGATCACGCCGCCCGCGCCGCGCCCAACGGCACCACCGATAATCCCGCCCAACGCACCGCCGACGATCGCGCCGCCGACTGGATCTTGAGCCGCTGCCTGTTGCGCCGGCATCAGCGCCGCAAGCGCCAAGAACGCCACTGCCCCCAAAGTGCGCATCATGTTCGTTCTCCTTTTCCCTGCCGCCGTGGCGGCCCGTGGTCCGTTAGTCGCCGCACGGTACTAATCGGTTCGGCCAAAACCAGCGCCATCATAAAACATTCGCCGACAAAATTGTGACCCTTCCGCGCCGGGGCCGCCCGCGGGCCGCTTAGCCGGCAAGGCCAGGCATCAGACGCAGCGCGGTCTCGCGGTTAATCGACGAGCGCTCGGCGTCGCTGAACGGATAGTCGTTGAGGCCTTGCACTGCCTCGATCGCCTCGCGGTACGGATAATCCGATCCGAACATGATTTGCGACACCGGGACGAGCTTCAGCAACGCCGCAAACTGACCCGGCAGATTGCCCTGCGCGATTTCGTAATAGAATTTCTGCACGACGGGCAGCGGGCCATCGGGCATGCGCGGGTCTTTCTTGACCACCGTCTGGCGGATAAAGCGGCCGATTAGGAATGGCAGCGTGCCACCGCTGTGCGACCAGATGAACCGGATATCGGGGCATTTGAATGCGGTACCGCCGTCGCTGAATATAAGGCTTGCGATGGTGCGCGTCGTATCGGTCGCGTATTCGATGCTGGCGTCCGGCACACCGGTAATCAAATTACCGCAGCAGGCCGGCGAAACCGGGTGCGTATAGACGACCGCTTTGCGCCGGTTCAGCTCCTCGAACACCGGGACGAAGGCGGCATCGCCGAGATATTTGCCGGCATAGCTGGTGTAAAGGGCGATACCGTCAGCCTTGAGCACGTCGAGCGCATATTCGATCTCGCGCAGGCTGCCTTCGGCATCGGGCAGCGGGATTGCCGCAAACAGTCCGAAACGGCCCGGATAATCCTTGCGAAGCTGCGCGCCGTAGTCGTTGCATTCGCGGGCGAGCTTGCGCGCGGCTTCTACATTGCCGAGCCATACGCCTGGCTGTACCAGCGAGAGTACGGATTTTTGCACGCCCGCCTTATCCATGTCCTCAAGCGACATTTGCGGCGACCACTTGGGCGCGCCGACATGGCTGTCGGCGAATGCCTGGGCTTGCACCGGCGGCAGATAATGGTGATGGACGTCGATACGTACCTTGACCGGAGTCGGCTGAGCGGCGGCGCGCCTTGTCGCCGAAGCACCCAAACCCAGCGCCGCAATCCCGCCTGCAAGAAAATTTCGGCGCGCTTTGCTTGGCGGATCATTCGGCGGATCAAACGACGGCGTGCAGCAGGCGCATGCACGAAAACGTCCATTCCATACTGGTTTCGGCAACATCGATCGTGCTGTTGTATCGGCGCTCATCCCATTCCCGCTTTTTGTCTCGCTTGCTCGACACAAGTCTAGCCACGCCGACACGCTGGGCAAGCGCACGAACGTCGCTTTGCGCCGGTTGCTCACGCAAAGTATCGGGATCGATGGAACGTGACCGAGTCTTAAGGGTTTTATTGCAGAATCCGCTTGACTCCCCGCCTATTGCATTTATGTGGGGACTTGGCCGCGTTGGTCAGTTTGCGTCGAACTGATCGGGCGGCTTTCGCATTCCGCGGCGCCGGTTTGCCGGCATTTCGGGTTCTTATTCTGGTTGGAGAGGCAGCATGGCACAAAATGCCCTCTTACGATCGGTGAAGGGCTTGGGTGTCCCAGGTACCGCCCGAACGGAAGCCAAAAAAACGAAGCTCAATGTTGCGGCTCCGCCGGCGAACGAGCGCCACGATCACTTCGCGGTTCGCAACGGCGTCCGCTGCGCCGGCACACACCTGATCATCGACTTGCACGGTGCAAAGCGGCTCAACGATATCGACCATATCGAGGCTACGCTGCGGCGTTGTGTAGACGCATCCAGTGCGACATTACTCCACATCCACCTGCACCACTTTCAGCCGAGCGGCGTATCTGGCGTGGCAGTGCTGGCGGAGAGCCACATCTCGATCCACACTTGGCCGGAAGCCGGCTACGCCGCGCTCGATGTCTTCATGTGCGGCTCCGCTGATCCGGACAAATGCGTACCGGTGCTCAAAGAGGCGTTTTTGGCGACGCGCGTCGGCGTCAACGAGCTGTTACGCGGTCAAGACGTCTGAGATAGCCGGCAATTTGTTATAATTGCGCGGCCGGGCCTATCCCGGCCGTTTTCATTTCGGCCCCTCTTGCTCCAGGCCCGGGAATTATTATGGCTGACAAAAAGCGCTGGATCGCCGAGACGCTGTTTGACGATCTCGGCTTCCGCATGACCTTTCAGGCCGACAGGGTGCTCTACGAGCTCCAGACCGAGCATCAACATCTCGTGCTGTTCGAGCAGCCCTTCTTCGGCAAGATGCTGATGCTCGACGGCGCCACCCAGATCTCCAAGCGCGATGAATTCATTTATCAGGAGATGATGTCGCACGTTCCGCTATTTGCTCATGGCAACGCTCGTGACGTGCTGATCATCGGCGGCGGCGACTGTGGCATTGCCGAAGAAGTGCTCAAGCACAAAACGATCAAGCACCTGACCCAGGTCGAAATCGATCCGAAGGTCATCGAATTCGCCAGGGAGCATTTCCCGGAGTTCACCAGACCGGTATTCGCCGACAATCGATTTGAAAACATCATCGGCGACGGCGCCAAATACGTCGCAAAAACGGACCGGCGGTTCGACGTTGTCATTGTCGATTCCACCGATCCGATTGGACCGGGCAAGGTGCTGTTCAGCGAAAAGTTCTATGCGGCCTGCCACCGCTGCATGACCAAGGGCGGCGTTCTGGTGACGCAGAACGGCGTTCCGTTCTTCCAAAAAAAGGAACTGACCGCGAGCATGACCCGGCTTCGGCGCCTGTTCGCCGACGCGAGCTGCTACGTCGCCGCGATCCCGGTCTATATCGGCGGCCACATGGCGATGGGTTATGCGACCGACAACAAACGGCTGCGAACACTGCCGGCGAAGACCATCGCGCAACGCTATCGCAAGGCCGGCGCCTTCAAGACCCAATACTGGACGCCGGAAGTCCATGTCGCGGCTTTCGCGCTACCGCGTTTCATTGCGGAATTGGTCGCGAAGGCAAAAAAACGCGGATAGGCACCGCCCAAGAGGTCGGCGCTGGGCGTATTTTCGCCTCTGACAGCTGTCATCGACTTCCGCTACGCTCCTCGACAATGTGAAGAAGCGGCTGAGCCGACCGAATGTAAACTAAGGTATTCTACGGCCTGTTCACGCGGACCGAACACACCGCTGCGAGGAAGCGAGCATGAGCTTTTTCCCTGCCAAAGATCCTGTTCCCGGTGATACGGGCGGAAGCGACATCATTCAGCAAGTGGTGGTACCCCGCTCGGTCGACCTCGGCGGCTTTCAGGTGCACCGCGCCTTGCCGTCGGCACGCTCGCGCATGGTCGGACCGTTCATCTTTTTCGACCACTTCGGTCCGGCTGTGTTCAAGTCCGGCGACGGCGTTGACGTTCGGCCGCATCCGCATATCGGCCTTGCCACCGTCACCTATTTGTTCGACGGCGAAATCGTCCATCGCGACAGCCTCGGCACCGCGATGCCGATCCGGCCCGGCGCAGTGAACTGGATGACGGCGGGGCGCGGCATCGTTCATTCCGAACGTACCGCCGCAGACCGGCGTGATGGTGGCGAACCGTTGCACGGCCTGCAGCTTTGGGTAGCGCTGCCGATGAAGGACGAGGAAACTACACCGGCCTTTGCACACACCGCGGCGGCAGACATCCCTGAGCTGACCGAAGGCGACATGACTCTCCGCCTCGTCGCCGGCTCGCTGCACGGCTTGCGTTCGCCAGTCACCACCTCCTGGGAAACGGTTTTTGCCGATGTGCGGCTGAAAGCCGGAGCGACCATGCCGCTCGATGCCGAACACGAGGAGCGCGCGGTCTATGTGATCACGGGCGAGATCGAAATCGGCGGCGACCGCCATGGACCGGAGCGGCTGCTTGTCCTCAAGCCGGGTGATCGCGTCGCAATCCGTGCGGCAAGCGACGCGCACTTTATACTCGTAGGCGGTGCTCCGATGGATGGTCCGCGCCACATCTGGTGGAACTTCGTCTCTTCAAGCAAGGAAAGGATCGAATCCGCCAAGGCTGACTGGAAGGCCGGACGCTTCGATATCGTGCCCGGTGACACGACGGAGTTCATTCCGCTGCCAGATTAACGGGAGGAGATAATGCCGACCTATTGCCGAGCCGCGGTCCTCCTCGGAGTCTGGGGCGCGCTGACTATGTTTGCCGCGCCAGCTCATGCCCAGTCCGATCTCGCCCGCGCCTATCGCACTATTGCGTCCAAGACCTTCGTCGATCTCACCCACAGTTTCGGTCCGGAGACGCCGGTGTGGGCTGGCTTCGGTCAGGCCAAGTTCTCGCCTGCCGCGGATCCGAAAACGCACGAGCCCTACACCATCCCGAAGGATGGCTTCCGCGCTACCTATTACGAGATGGTCGGACAATACGGCACGCACGTCGATCCGCCGGCGCACTTCGACCAAAACGGCGCCACCATGGATCAGATCCCGCTCAAGCAGATGATCCTGCCGCTCGTCGTGCTCAACGACACGCCTTATCTCGCCAAGGATCCGAACCACGCCTTTTCTATTGCCGACCTGAAAGCATGGGAAGCGCGGCATGGCCGCGTGCCGAAAGGCAGCTTCGCGACGTTACGGACCGACATTTATAAGGATTGGAACACCAATCCAGAGCGCTTCAAGCGCCAGCCGTTTCCGGCCTGGGCATTCGAAACAATCAAATATCTCTACGAACAGCGCGGCGTGACCGCGACCGGGCATGAAGCCATGGACACCGACACCACCGACAAAATGGATTCCGAGACCTACATCCTTCAACACGGCCACTACCAGATCGAAGTCATGGCGAACCTGGATAAGGTCCCGGAAACCGGCGCAATCATTGTGGTGACCTGGCCAAAAGTGGAGAAAGGCCTTGGCTTCCCGGCCCGCGCATTTGCGATTTTGCCTTAGGCGCGTGAGTTGCCGATCACGCCGCGTGACGCTGCGAACGCAGCCACGCGCCAACCTCCCGTTCCGCCTCCGATTGCGCGAAACCGTAGCGCTCCTGTAACCGGGCGATCAGTTCGCCGCGCCGACCACTGATCCGGGTGATGTCTTCGTCAGTCAGCTTGACCCAATTGTGCTTCAGCTTGCCTTTAAAGTGCAGCCAATTCCCTTCGATCTGATCCCAGTTCATTTCTTGTCTCCCGTGCCATTTTGAACATGCAACGTTAGTCGCCCCGCTTATCACGGTGGAATGTCAACGACAGGATGCGGCTGTAGTTCGGCAATACCGGGGTTATTCCAAGATCAATGGTGGCGCGCTGCTGGCGAACCGAAGCTGTCAATTCAGAAAGCTGCTATTCTCGTGCAAGGGCGTTTTCTTCTCGTTGGCGTGGTTGCAAGTACCTAAATTGCGGCTGCAAAAAATGGCCCAAAGCATTGACCCAAAACACGGGCCGATGTGTAGGATAAGTCGCTTTCGCCGATGAGAACAAATGGCTTCCATTGACGCATCCGTTGACGTCGAGCGTCTCGCCCAGGGTATCCGCGATGGCGACCGCACCATGCTGTCGCGCGCAATCACGCTCATCGAGAGCAAGCGCGCCGATCACCGCGCCGCGGCCGCCGCGCTAATGCAGGCGCTGGTGAAATCGACCGGCAATGCGGTGCGTGTCGGCATCACCGGCTCGCCGGGGGTCGGCAAATCGACCACCGTCGATTCGCTCGGCTCGATACTGACGCGGAAAGGCCACAAGGTCGCGGTGCTGGCGGTCGATCCGTCGTCGCGCCGGACCGGCGGCTCGATCCTGGCCGACAAGACGCGCATGGCGCGGCTCGCCGTCGATCCCAATGCCTTTATCCGTCCTTCGCCCTCCTCCGGCACGCTCGGCGGCGTCGCGGCGAAAACGCGGGAGACCATGCTGCTGTGCGAGGCCGCAGGCTACGACGCCATCCTCGTGGAGACCGTCGGCGTCGGCCAATCCGAGATTGCGGTTGCCGACATGACCGATTTTTTTCTGGTGCTGGTGCTGCCAGGGGGCGGCGACGAACTGCAAGGCTTAAAAAAGGGCGTTGTCGAGCTTGCGGACATGATCGCGATCAACAAGGCCGATGGTGACAATCTTTCCCGCGCCAAGATCACGGCGGCCGAGTACGGCGCGGCGCTGCATATCCTGGCGCCGGCGTCCGTTAACTGGTCGCCGCCTGTCGTCACCTACTCAGCGCTCAAGGACGATGGCGTCGAGGGATTGTGGGACCACGTCCTCGATCATCGCAAGCGGCTCACCGCTTCCGGCGAGCTTGCGACGCGGCGCGGCGCACAACAGGTAAAGTGGACGTGGTCGATGCTGGAAGAACGCCTCTACGCACCGCTGCAATCCGACCGCGCCGTCAAAGCCGCGTTGCCCAAGATCGAAGCGGACGTCGCGGCCGGACGCCTGGCGCCGGCAGCGGCGGTCGAAAAGATCGCCGAAATGCTCGGACTTTAAAATCGTGCGCGTGCTGATTACCGGCTTCGGTCCTTTCCCCGGCGCGCCCTTCAATCCGAGCGTAACACTGGCTAAGACCTTGGCGCGGCGGCGCCGGCCGGCTTTTGCCGCGCTCGATCGTACTGTCCATATCTTCGCGACGACGTACGGTTCGGTTGATCGTGAGTTGCCGAAACTGTTGGCGCAGAAGCCGGACATCGTTCTGATGTTTGGCGTCGCCGGCCGCCGGCGACAACTTTGCGTCGAGACCCGAGCGCGAAACGCTCTGTCGGTGCTATTCCCGGATGCCGTCGCCTATCGCCCGCAACAGAGCGCGATCAATCGCGGAAAGCCCCCGGCGCTTACAGGCAACGCGCCGTTCGCGCGACTTCTCGGCGCGGCCAGAACGAGAATCAGAGCATCGCGGCTCTCGCGCGATGCCGGACGCTATCTTTGCAATTATCTCTATTGGCGCGGGCTGGAGCATTTGCGGCAGGACGGACCACTGGTTCAATTTATTCACATTCCGCCGGTCAGCAATAAAGCGCGCCGGCGCGGCGGAAAAAAACAGCACGCGCTGTCGCTGGCGCAACTCGTTAACGGTGCTGAAGCCATCCTGATCGCGCTTATGGTCGCAAGCTTGGCCGCAAGCCGCAATTAACCGTTAACGCGAAATCGCCGCGTTGGCCGTCGAGAAACGGTCTAGTCATTTCCTATCTGAAAAGCATCCGAGCATTACGAAGATAGCGATGAACCTCGACCGCCGCCGCCTGTTCGCTGCTCTCGCTGGCGCCGCTACTGCCGGTGTCACGACGCCAGCATTGGCCCGCGGCGAAACCGACCGCGCCCCACGCTCCGGAATCGATGCCGCTGCTTTTGGACTGAGGCCTAACGCTGCTGACGACCAATCCAAAGCTCTGCAGCGCGCTATCGATCGCGCGGCCAGTGACGGCGCGGTGTTGCAATTGCGCGCCGGCACCTATCTCGCCGGCGGCCTGCAGTTGCCGACGAACGCCGCGATCGCGGGCGTCGGCGGCGCAACGCGCATCGTCATGCTCGGCGGTCCGTCGATGCTGATGTCCACCGGCAGCGATCACGTCTCGCTCAGCGGGCTCATCTTCGACGGCGCCAATATCCCGCTACCCGAACGCCGAGGCCTGGTTCACCTGACGCAAGGACGCGCGTTGCGCATTTCAAACTGCGAAATAGTCAACGCTGGCCGCAACGGTATCGCGCTTGAAGCCATCGACGGCGACGTGTCCGGTAACACGATCAGCGCGGCCGACAACGCGGTCTTCTCGCTCGACGCGCTTGGCCTGCGCATCAGCGGCAACACGATACGCGGCGCCGGCAATGGCGGCATTCTTGTCTGGCGCACCACGCCGGGCGACGACGGCACGCTGGTCACCGACAATCGCATCGACAATATCGCCAATAAATCCGGCGGTTCGGGCCAGTACGGCAACGCCGTGAACGTATTTCGCGCCAATAACGTCATCGTGCGCGGCAACCGTATTAGCAAGGCGGCGTTCTCGGCGGTCCGCGGTAATGCCGCGTCTAATCTACAGATTGTCGGAAATACCTGCACGGCGATCGGCGAAGTCGCGCTCTATGCCGAATTCGGCTTTGAAGGCGCGATGATCGCCAACAACATCGTCGATGGCGCGGCGCTCGGCGTTTCGGTGACAAATTTCAACGAAGGCGGCCGCCTCGCCGTGGTGCAAGGCAACTTGATCCGAAACCTCGTCAAGCGCCGACCCGCGGGCACCGACCCGAACGATAGTGCCGGCATTGGTATCGGCGTCGAGGCCGACACCACCGTCAGCGGCAACGTGATCGAGAATGCGCCCTATATCGGCATCGCCGCCGGCTGGGGCCAGTATCTGCGGGACGTCACCGTCAACGCCAATGTCGTGCGCGGTGCGGGCTACGGTATCGCGGTGTCGGTTGCGCCTGGCGCTGGCGCTGCGGTGATCGCCGACAATATGATCTCCGATGCTCGGCTTGCTGCCATTGTCGGCATGGAATGGAAGAAGCCGGTGACTGGCGACCTCAGCATCGGCGGCGCCGAGCACTACGCGCAACTTTCGGTCGTTGGCAATCAGGTGCGATAGTCAGTTCCGCGCCGGCGGCGCGACGATGGTTTCTGTCTGCCCGGCGCGATCGAGCGATTTGCGCACAAAGCCGTTTTCTTTCATCTCTTCGACAAATTCGCGCAGATAATGCAGACCGAACTCGTGGCCGAGCGGAAGGCCCATCGCTTCCCTGATTTCCTGGAAATGGCCATCCATTACGCGATAGCCCGGATGAGATTTCGCAAATGCCACAAGCTGCTCCTTGACGCCTGCCGCGACGTCGATCTTGTCCCTGACATATCCTTCCAGCGACTGCGGCGGATTCGGATAACGGACCAGCGTCGCATGCTGGAGTGTGCGTGACAGGAAAAGATCATAGGCGGAACCGCGGGGTACCGCGATACGGATGCCGTCGCGATCGACGTCGGCGATTGTTTTCAACGGCGAGTCCATCGTGGCCATGTAAGTTCCCTCGATAACGACATAGGGCGCGGTAAACCCGATCACCTCGGCACGCCGCGGCTCGATCGCAACGAAAGCGACGTCCCACGCACTCGCCTTCGCCGCATCGGTTACCTTCCCGGCGGCTTCAAAAACAACAAGATCGACGGGCACGCCCAAACGCCGGGCAAGCTCATGGGCTAGGTCGACCGTGATGCCGGATACCCCGCCGGCGGCATCTTTCTGCACCAGAACGACATTACCGGCGTTGATTGCCGCTAGCAGCCTGCCGCTGGGCGCGAGGTCCTTGAGCACTTCCGGCGTGACGGAAGTCGTGGACTGCGAAAGGGCCGCGCTCGTCCAAGCGGCCACAAATAAGAACGCAACGCACAAAATCCGGCTCATCTGGGTTTTCCCGCTCTCATCCAGCCAATTGACCCTACGCGGCGAAGCGCTTCCGTCGCGCGCAGCGCGCCAACCTCAAAGCCGTTCCAGTTATGCAACGTCGGTCAAGCATAGATTAGCGCCACCATAACCACTTGAGCAGCCCGTCCGACTCCGTCATCGTACTTGATGGCGATACCGAACGCCCGCTCCGGAAGCACGGCGCAGTAGACGCCTTGCCGCCGGTTTTGACGAATACGCGTGCGCCGAAAAGCTGCATGTCGTGCAAGAACCGCCTGGTATCGCCGACATACAGAGAGCTTTTGTGCACAACCGTTCCGCAATCGGACAGCGGCGTGGCGCGCTGGGCGTAAAGACTGCGACCCAGTTGGCCGAAAATTTGCTAGCTTGGGGGGAGCAACTTGAGGCATTTCCGAATGAGTTTTTCTCGTCGCCAGGTTGTTCTGGCCGGAACGAGCGCCTTCTTTCTTTCGGCAGCTACACACGCATCGCTAGCTGACGCGTTTCCCACTCGCCCGGTCCGAGTGATCGTTCCGTTTGCGCCCGGCGGCCCCGTGGACGTATTCGGTCGGCTGATGGCGCAGAAATTTTCCGACCATTTCGGCCAACAATTCTTCATCGAGAATCTTGCTGGCGCTGGCGGCAACATTGGCACCGAAAAAGCGGCAAAAGCAGAGCCTGACGGCTATACGCTTCTCATCACAGCCAATAATCACGTGGTCAATCCATTGCTTTACGAGACGGTGCCCTATGATCCGATCAAGAATTTTTCGCCGGTATCGCTGGCGGTCGGTTTCCCTACTGCGCTTTCCGTCAATAATTCGGTGGCAGCGCATGACGTCCAAGAACTGGTTGCGCTTGTGCGCTCGACCCCCGGCAAATTCAGCTTTGCATCGCCGGGCGTAGGAACGCCGTCCCACCTTCTCGGCGAGCAGTTCAGACAGAAGCTAAACCTTGACCTCGTGCATGTGCCGTACAGCGGCAGCGGCCCGGCAACAGAGGCGGTACTGGCGGGCGATACGCAGATGTGCTTTGCGGCGCTCACGGCTGCGGCGCCGCTGGCAAAAAGCGGCTCACTGCGTGTGCTTGCAACCATGAGCAAGAGACGATCACCCGCTTTGCCGGACGTACCGACCATCGCCGAAAGTGGTTATCCCGGTCTCGAAGGCGAAGGCTGGGTCGGCATTCTCGTTCCCGCCGGAACGCCACAGCCGATCGTTGCGCAGCTCAGCGAACAAACCCGCGCCGTTCTCGCCTTGCCGGATGTTGCGCAGCGTATTGCCGTACTCGGCTTTACGTCGGTTGGCTCAACAGCAGACGAATTCGCCAGGCAGCTGGCTACTGAAAGCCAGACCTGGGCGTCGGTCATTAGCGCCGCGAATTTGAAGAAGCAGTAGCGCAGGCTTTCAAGACTCATAGCGCAATTTAAACGACCGTACCGATGGCGTCAGTCGGTCTCAGTGCGCCAACCTCAAAACCGTTCCAGTTACGCAACGTCGGCCGCAGGAAGCGTACGAGCGCGGTGCGCTCCGTGTCGGACAATGGCAAGAAGCGTGCGATCAACGCCGCCACCACCACCTGGGCAGCCCTGCCGGCGCCGTCATCGCACTTGATAGCGATACCGAACCCCTGCTCAGGCAATGCTCCGCAATAGACGCCTTCGGCACCGGTTTTGACGAACACGCGCGATCCGAAGATCTGCATGATGTCGGTGCAGAACCGGCCCGTACCGCCGACGTACCAGGGTTTCTGCGCACAGGCGTTCCGCAACCGGACGGCGCCACGCGCGCGCTCAGGCGAAAGCTTGTGACCGGTCGCGAATTTGGCAAAACCGTGCGCAAGCTGTTGCAGCGGGATCGCCCAGGTCGGCACCGAACAGCCGTCGATGGCGCGGCGCTCGTCACTCAGCATCGCCCCCGTCACATCGGCAAGCGTGTCACGTACCTGCCGCTGCACCGGATGTTCGGGCTTCCAATAGCCAACGTGATCGATACCCAGAGCGCAGGCATTACACAAAAAGCCCGCATGCTTGCCGGAGCAATTGTTGTGCAGCGCGGACGGCTCACCAGTGCGAGCCAGCGCGGTAGTGGCCGCCTCCGACGCCGGCCAATGCGTGCCGCAGGCCAGCGCCGAGACGTCGAGACCGGCTTTCGCGAGCATGCCCTGGACGCGGACGACGTGACCTGGCTCCCCGCTATGGGAGGAGCAGGCCAGCGCCAACTCCTCATCGCCAAGACCGAATTTGTCCGCTGCGCCGGTCTCGATCAGGACCAGCGCTTGCAGCGCCTTTACGGCGGAGCGCGGGAAGACCGGCACCGTCACGTCACCGAGCGCGAACACGGCGTTGCTATCGGCGTCGATGACGGCAACCGCGCCGCAATGCCGGCTTTCCACCAGCATTCCGCGCAACACTTCGACCAGAACCGGATCGCTCATCACACACACTTCAACTTCATTGCGGCAACGTCACAACCTTGTAACATCATCGCACAATGCGGCGACTCACCATCGTCATCCCGGTCCTCAACGAGGCCACGATCATTGCCGGTGCATTGCAGGCGCTCGGGCCGCTCCGCGCCCGCGGCGCCGAGGTGATCGTCGCCGATGGCGGCAGCCGCGACGCCACGGTGCAACTCGCGCAACCCCTTGCCGATCACGTGATCGCGGCTCCGCAGGGCCGCGGCGCGCCGATGAATGCCGGCGCGGCGCTCGGTAACGGCGACGCACTCCTGTTTTTGCATGCCGACACCACACTTCCGGAGAATGCCGACCGGTTGATCGCCGACGCACTCGCCGAACGGCCCTGGGGCCGCTTCGATATCCGCATTGCCGGACGGCACCCATTCCTTGCGGTGATCGCCCGGATGATCAATTGGCGCTCGCGTATCACCGGGATCGCTACCGGCGATCAAGCGATTTTCGTCACCCGGAAAGCGTTCCTCGCCGTCGGCGGATTTCCCGACCTGCCGCTGATGGAGGACATCGCGATCTCGCGGCGGCTCAAGCGGCTGTGTCGTCCGCTCTGCATCGCCACGCCCGTCGTCACCTCCGGACGAAGATGGGAGAAAAACGGCGTGCTGCGCACCATCCTGCTGATGTGGTGCTTGCGGTTTTTCTATTATCTCGGCGTCGAGCCGGCGCACCTTGCGCGGCACTATGGCCCTGTCACCTCACCCGCGGAGAGCGGCGCCGGGCCATAGCTTCGGCGCGGTGCGTGCATATTGCGGGGGCCGCGCCACGTCGGCGCCGAGCGTCTGCGCCGCATGCCAGCCCCAATGCGGATCGTCAAGGAAGGCGCGCGCCATTGCCACCATGTCGGCTTTGCCGCTGGCGACGATCTCTTCGGCCTGTTTGGCGCCGGCAATCATGCCGACCGCCCGAGTCGCAATTCCCGCCTCTTTGCGAACCCGCTCGGCGATCGGAACATTGAAACCCGGATCGCTGGGCCACCGGCTATCCGGCGTGATGTTGGCAGACGACACGTCGATGTAATCGAGGCCTGCGGCTTTGAGCGCCTTGGCGGTCGCGACCCCATCATCGGCGGTCAGGCCCCCATCCACCCAATCGGTGCCGGAAATTCGCGCGCCAAGCGGTATCTCGCGGGGCACCACGGCGCGGACGGACCGCACGACTTCCAGAGGGAATTTCATGCGGCCTTCAAACGAGCCGCCGTAAGCGTCGTTGCGCTTGTTCGACAGCGGTGAGACAAAACTGTGCAGCAGATAGCCGTGAGCGAAATGCAGCTCGATGGCATCGAAGCCGGCGCGCAGCGCCCGCTTGGCGGCATCGGTGAAGGCTGCGGTGATGCGCGCCATGTCGTCTTCGTTCATCGCGGCCGGCGTGTGCCAACCGGGACCGAAAGGAAGCGCCGAAGGTCCGATCGTCGGCCAGGGATCCTCGGCGGATCCGAGCGCTTTGGCGCCTTCCCACGGCCGCTGCGACGAGGCCTTGCGGCCAGCATGGGCCAGCTGGATCGCCATCTTCGCCGTGCCGATGTGGTGGCAGTGATATACGATACGCTCCAGCGCCGCCTCGCAGGCGTCGGAATAGAGGCCGAGACAACCGTGCGTGATGCGGCCGCGACGCTCGACATGAGTGGCCTCGATCACCACCATCCCAGCACCTGAATTCGACAACATGCCGAGATGGGTCATGTGCCAGTCGTTGCCGACGCCATCGTCGGCGCTGTACTGGCACATCGGCGCAACAACGACGCGGTTTGGCAGTTCGAGACCGGCGAGCCGGATCGGCGAAAACAAAGCACTCGTCATGATTAATCACGCTTTGAGGTTAAAGGGGGCCGGGAGCCTTTAGATAAGCGCCGAATGGCGCAGACAAAATCGATGCCCCAGCGCGGCGCAGCGAGTTCAAGCCTGCGGAAATAGGCCGGAGGTTGTTGTTTGAAGGATTGCGCCGGGACGGCTACTCAGCCGCCTCCTCGAAGGCGACCGGCAACTCATCGAACTTGGCCTGGACGCCGGCGATGCGAGCCCACTCATCGCGCAACGCTTCAGCCTTGTTCAGCTCAATCTCAAGTCCGGCCCGGGTGAAATAGTGACGCCAGCGCCCGGTATCTGAAAGTTCGACGATGTGAGCGTGCCGACGCTCCGCCAAGGCGAGCCATCTGCGCGCGACACTGTCGTACGGTAGAGTCTGCCGTTCCGACATAAAAAGAAGAGCCAGAAGCGCGAATTCAACAAACGCGGTGGAATTAACACTTTTCCATCATCTTTTTGTTGTTTGATTCGGGCAACCAAATAGATGTGACTTTTGTCAGATCGTTTTGTTGACTTTCAGCTGTTGATAACTTCGTGGAAATTTGATTCGGCGTTATCAGGATTTGATGGCGATGACGCCTTCGATCTCGACCGAAATCTGATTTGGCAGCATGACGTTACCGACTGCGGACCGGGCATGGCGGCCAGCCTCGCCAAAGACCTCAACAAACAAGTCGGAACACCCGTTGATAACCTTGGGCGAGTCGTTGAAATCGGGCGTGGCGTTGACCATGCCGAGCAGCTTGACCACGTAATCGACCCGGTCGAGCGAGCCGAGCGCGTCACGCGTAGCGGCCAGCAGGCCCAAACCGACGATCCGCGCCCGCCGGTAGGCTTCCTCGATGCTGACCCCGGCACCGACCTTGCCGGTCAACTGCTTGCCATTCTCGTCGCGCGGTCCCTGCCCTGACAAATACAGCACGTTTCCGACCAGCCGGTACGGAAGGTAGTTGGCAACCGGCTTCGGCAGCGACGGCAGTACGATGCCGAGCTCTTTCAAACGCGCTTCCGCACTCATGACGATCTCCTTTGATGAGTTTTGATAACTTGCTCGAGTCAGAGCTTGATGCGCAAGACGTTCGCAAGCTCACCCACAATGCCGCGCCGGAATAGCAGCACGCAGAACACAAAAATCGCGCCCTGGATGACCAGCACCCACTGGCCGAAGGCCGAGAAGTAATTCTCCATGGCGACCACGATAAAGGCGCCGGCCACTGGCCCGAACACGGTGCCAAGGCCACCGACAAGCGTCATCAGCACCACCTCGCCTGACATGTTCCAATGCACATCGGTGAGCGAAGCAAGCTGAAACACCAGCGCCTTGAGCGATCCGGCAAGACCAGCAAGCGTCGCTGACAGCACAAACGCGAGGAGCTTGTACCGATCTGTTTTGTAGCCGAGCGAAATAGTGCGTTGCTCGTTCTCACGGATCGCCTTGAGCACTTCGCCGAACGGCGAATTAATTATCCGATAGATCAGTAGAAACGCTGCAACGACGACAACAAGAATGAAGACATACATCGCCCGGTCGTTGCCGAGGTTGAACATGCCGAACAGATGCCCGCGTGGCACCGCCTGGATGCCGTCTTCACCGCCGGTCATCTTTACGCGGAGCGCAACGAGATACATCATTTGCGCCAGCGCCAGCGTGATCATGGCGAAGTAAATGCCCTGGCGGCGAATGGCGACGAGACCCGCGATCGCGCCGAGGACGGCCGCAGCGCCGGTGCCAAGCAGGACGGCGAATTCAGGCTGCCAACCCCATGACTTCGCCGCGTAAGCCGCGAAGTAGCTCGCCCAGCCGAAATAAAGCGCGTGGCCGAACGAGACCAGACCGACGTAGCCGATCAGGAGATTGAAGGCGCAGGCAAACAGCGCGAAGCACAGCACCTCCATCAGAAACACCGGATAGAGCATGAACGGCGCAAGCGCAAAGAACGCCACCATGACAATAAATGCGGCGGCAAAGCTCCAGGCTGTCTCGCGGCGCGGCAGCATCGCCTGCGGATCGGCGAGGTTTTCTGTCATGCGTGCCGTCCGAACAGCCCGGCGGGCCGCACCAGCAGCACGACGATCATGATGGCGAAGATCACCGTATTGGACGCTTCGGGGAAAATACTTTGGTCAGCCCTTCGACTATACCGAGCACGAAACCGGTGATAATCGCGCCCATGATCGATCCCATGCCGCCGATGACGACCACAGCGAACACCACGATGATGAGATCGGATCCCATCTGCGGCGAGACGTTATAAATCGGCGCCGCCATTACGCCGGCGAGCGCCGCCAGCCCGACGCCGAAGCCATAGGTCAGCGTTATCATGCGCGGCACGTTGATGCCGAAGGCGCGCACCATAGTCGGGTTTTCGGTCGCGGCGCGAAGATAAGAGCCGAGCCGCGTGCGCTCGATGCCGTACCAGGTGGCGAAACAAACCACGACCGAGAACGCCACGACCCAGGCGCGATAGTTCGGCAGGAACATGAAGCCGAGATTGCGCCCGCCCTGCAGCGACTCCGGCACCGCATAGGGTTGGCCGGACGAGCCATAAGTGTTGCGGAACAAGCCCTCGATGATCAGCGCCAGACCGAAGGTGAGGATGAGACCATAGAGATGGTCGAGATTGCGCAAGTGTTGCAGGAACAACCGCTCGATCACGACGCCGAGCGCGCCAATCACGATCGGCGCGATGACCAGCGCCCACCAGTAGCCGATACCAAGATATTGCAGCAGCAGATAAGCCGCGAACGCGCCCATCATGTAGAGCGCGCCATGAGCGAAATTGATGATGTTGAGCATGCCGAAAATGACGGCGAGACCGAGACTCAGCAGCGCATAAAATGAACCGTTGATCAGGCCGAGCAGCAATTGCCCGAACAGCGCCTGAGACGGAACACCGAAAATCTCGAACATTGAGCGCTACCGTAAAAAGACCTCTCCCCGCGATTGCGGGGAGAGGTTGTCGACTTAGTTACTGACCAGCGGACACCCGCCATCTTTTAGCGGACGGAACGCTTCCTCCGCCGGGATGGTTGTGCGCAGCTTGTAGACGTCGCCCGGATATTTCGATTCTTCCGGCGACTTCACCTCGAACAGATAAGTCGGGTGGATCTTGCGACCATCGGCGCGGACATAGCCCTTGCCGAACAGCGGATCGTCGGTCGGAATTTCCTTCATCTTGGCAACAACGACTTTACCGTCATCTTTCGACTTCAGGGCCGCGACCGCCTTGAGGTAGTGCAAGGTCGCGGAGTAGTCGCCAGCCTGATTCATGCCCGGGAACTTGCCCGGCATCTCGGCCTGCCAGCGCTTGGTCCATGCGCGTGTGCCGTCGTTCATGTCCCAATAAAAGGTCTCGGTGAGAACGAGGCCCTGTGCGATCTTGAGACCGAGCGCCTGCACATCGCCGATATAGAACAACAGCGCGGCGAAGTGTTGCCCGCCTGCCGTAATACCGAACTCAGAGCCCTGCTTGATCGCGTTGATGGTGTCGCCGCCGGCATTGGCGAGACCGATGATCTTGGCTTTCGAGGCCTGAGCTTGCAGCAGGAACGACGAAAAATCCTGGTTGTTGAGCGGATGGCTGACCTCGCCGAGCACCTTGCCGCCGTTGGCGAGCGACGACCGCCGCGGTGTCACGCTCGAGCGCATGGCCGAAGGCATAGTCAGCGGTCAGGAAGAACCAGGTATCGCCGCCGGTTTTCACGATCGATTTGCCGGTCGCGTTCGCCAGCATCCAGGTGTCGTAGGTCCAATGCACGGTATCCGCTGAGCACTTCGGGCCCGTCAAATCCGAGATCGCGGCACCAGAGACGATGAACACCTTGTTCTTCTCTCGCGCCACTTCATTGACGGCGAGCGCGACGCTCGACGTCGGCACGTCGAGGATCATATCGACGCCGGAGTCGTACCATTGCCGCGCGATATTGGCGCCGAGATCCGGCTTGTTCTGATGGTCGGCGCTGATGAGTTCGACATTCATGCCGTGAGCGGCCGGATCGAAATCCTTTACCGCCATCTTGGCTGCAGCAACCGAACCCGGACCATTGTCATCGGCGTAAAGGCTCGACATGTCGGTGAGCACGCCGATCTTGACGTTGAGTTGGGCCTGCGCCGAACCGGCAAAACACGCCAGCACGGCACCGGCAATTGCCAGTTTGCCTGCAAGTCTCATTGCCAATCCTCCCTGTTAGTGGGCCTTTTGGACCTTATTGTGAGATCAGTTGCTGATCATGGGACAGTTATCATCTTTGATCGGCCGGAATGCTTCTTCCGCGGGAATGGTGGCCCGCAACGAGTAATAGTCTCCGGGATATTTGGATTCTTCCGGCTTTTTCACTTCGAAGAGATAGGCCGGATGAATCTTGCGGCCGTCAGCGCGGATCGAGCCCTTGCCGAAAAGCGGATCGTCAGTCGGCATCTCTTTCATCTTCGCGATCACGGCCTTGCCGTCCGAGCTGCTTTTGAGCGCGGCGACCGCCTTGAGGTAATGCAGGGTCGCTGAATAGACGCCGGCCTGCACCATCGTTGGAAACTTGCCGGGCAGTTCCGCCTGCCAGCGCTTGGTCCAGGCGCGATTGGCGTCGTTCATGTCCCAATACCACGTCGCCGTCAGCACAAGCCCCTGAGCCGTTTTCAATCCAAGCGAATTCACGTCGCTGATGAACACCAGGAGGCCGGCGAAATGCTGGCCTCCGGCCGTGATGCCGAACTCGGCTCCCTGCTTGATGGAATTGATGGTGTCGCCGCCGGCATTGGCAAGACCGATGATCTTCGCCTTGGAGGTCTGGGCCTGAAGGAGATATGAAGAGAAGTCGCTAGTGTTGAGCGGCACGTTCACGCTGCCGAGCACTTTGCCGCCATTGGCCTGCACGACCGCTGTGGTATCGCGCTCGAGCGCGTGCCCGAATGCATAATCCGCTGTGATAAAGAACCAGGTGTCGCCACCAGTTTTGACCAGCGCCTTGCCGGTGCCGTTGGCCAGCATCCAGGTGTCGTAGGTCCAGTGAATCGTGTCGGGTGAGCATTTTGCCCCGGTGAGATCCGAGCTTGCAGCACCGGAGACGAGAAGCGCCTTGTTCTTCTCGCGTGCGACTTCGTTGACGGCGAGCGCCACGCCGGAATTCGGCACGTCGACGATCATGTCAACGCCGGAGTCATACCATTGCCTGGCGCAGATTGGCCCCGACGTCCGGCTTGTTCAGCATGTCTCCGGTGACCATCTCGACATTCATTCCGTGCGCCGCCGGATTGAAATCCTGGATCGCCAATTTCGCGGCAGCGACGGATCCGGGGCCGCCAAGGTCGGCGTAAAGCCCCGACATGTCGCTCATCACCCCGATTTTGACGTTGACCGTCTGTGCCTGAGCGGCCGTGGCGATCAGCGCGGTGAGCGCAAATGCCAAACTTCCTGCGAGCTTCATATCCATCTCCCTCTGTGCGGCTTTTTCGTTAGCTTTAGCCTATCAAACTCCGAGATAGTCGTGCAGCTTTCCCATATTGGCTTTTAGTTCAGGGGTCGAAAATTGATCGACGATCCGGCCGTGCTCCATGACGTAGTATCGGTCGGCAACCGTCGCGGCGAAATTAAAGTTTTGTTCAACCAGAAGGATGGTGAAGCCCTGCGCCTTGAGCGTGCCAATAGTCTGACCGATCTGCTGAATAATGACGGGCGCCAACCCTTCGGTCGGCTCATCGAGTAGTAACAGCCGCGCGCCCGTGCGCAGGATACGGGCGATCGCCAGCATCTGCTGCTCGCCGCCGGAGAGTTTGGTGCCCTGGCTCCGCAGCCGTTCGCGCAGATTTGGGAACAGTGTGAAGATGCGATCGAGGTCGAGGCCGCCGGGGCGCACTTGAGGTGGCAGAAGCAGGTTTTCCTTCACATCGAGGCTGGAGAAGATCGCGCGCTCCTCCGGACAAAAAGCAATTCCGGCGCGGGCGATCACGTTGGAAGGAAGCGTGACCAGTTCGCGATCCTCAAGTCGCACCGAGCCGGTGCGCTTCTCAACGATGCCCATGATGGCCTTGAGCGTCGTCGTCTTGCCGACGCCGTTCCGGCCAAGCAGCGTGACGACCTCGCCCGGCTTCACATCGAAAGTGACACCGTGAAGGATGTGGAACTCGCCGTACCACGCTTCGAGGTTGTTGATGGCGAGCATGGGATGCGTATCAGGCATGACCCGTTCCCAGATAGGCCTCACGCACGGCGGGGTCGGCGGACACAGTCTTGTAGTCGCCCTCGGCGAGCACCTGGCCGCGTGTCAGCACGGTGATGCGATTGCACAGATTGGCGACCACACTGAGATTGTGCTCGACCATCAGCACCGTGCGCTTTTCTGCAAGCGATTTGATCAGTGCGCTGATGCGGGTGATGTCTTCGTTGCCCATTCCCGCCATGGGTTCGTCGAGCAGCAGCATTTCCGGATCGAGCGCGAGCGTGGTTGCGATTTCGAGAACGCGCTTGCGCCCGTACGGCAATTCGACCGCCAGCACGCCGGCGTAAGGCGCAAGCCCGACATCGGTGATCAGCGTCATGGCGCGATCGTCGAGCGCGTGCAGCGTCCGCTTCGAGCGCCAGAAATCGAACGAGCCGCCGCGCTTGCGCTGCAACGCAATGCGGACGTTTTCGAGCACGGTCAGATGCGGAAACACGGCGGAAATCTGGAACGAGCGCACCAGTCCAAGCCGCGCCACGTCGGCGGGCTCAAGTGCGGTGACATCGCGGCCGTCAAAGACAATGCGGCCACGGGTCGGCCGCAGGAACTTGCTCAGCAGATTGAAGACGGTGGTCTTGCCGGCGCCGTTCGGACCGATCAGGGCGTGAATACCGCCGCGTGCGACGCGCAGATTGACTGAACGCACCGCGACAAAGCCGGCAAATTCCTTGGTTAGGTCCTCTGTCTCGAGGACAGTTTCGGAACCCACAACTTTTCCCCCACGGTTGCCATTGTCTGCATGTTCAGGCGAACCGTAAAGGCCAAACGCGGCCAGCGCGACAACACGGCTTACGGATGGTCAGGTGCGAAGGCTGCCTGAAAATTGAGCTCTAAATGGACTTAAAATGAAGACCCGCCCGGTGGGGACGAGTCCGGGCGGGTCTGGAAAATCGGCGCCGGCGTCGGGGGATGCGGGCCGATAACGGCTTTAACGCCGCCACACGTTGGTCAATGCGCAAAGCGAAAAGGTTCAACCCCCTCGGCAAAATCATTTCGCGATGTAGAAAAGCTCAAAAGTGCCCTGCAATAAAAGGAGCACGAGCGCCCAGGAACTATTCGCTGGTCTCAACCGGCTCGGCGGAAGCTACAACCCGATCTTCACGCATGCGGGAAACAATCCGAGTGAACTCGTCCCTGGCGAGCTTGGTCACGGCGATGCGCACGCGGTAAACCCCGCCCGGCCGCGGCCCATCTACCAGGGTCGCCTGATTGTTCTCCAGGAACCGGGTGATCTCGGCTGCGCTTGCCTCCCGGGCGAAGCGGACCATGGCGTAGGTGCCATGGCCGCGCACCGCGTCATAGGCCGCAACGTTCTGCTCGACGGCGGGCCTGGTTAGCATACTGACCAGCACCGACGCCTGCAGGGCGATGGCAAGACAGGCAACCGATGCCGCAATGGCGAGCGTTCGCGGCGAGAACCCGGCGATGAAAGTCGCGAACCGGCCCGCGATAACACGCGGCGAAGCGCGCTTGCGCGAGGCCAGCGTCTCGTCATCGATCGCCGCCATCAGGCGGTCCATCGCGCGTGCGGTCGGCACACCAAGCGACTCGTTCAACGAAATCGTTTCGGCAAGCTCCTCACGCGCAAGCTCGGCTTGCCGCGCCAGGGCGGGATCGTTGCGCAGCGCGGCCTCAACCCGCTGCCGATCGCGGTGCCGCAATGCGCCTGCGGCATACCATGGCAGCAGAGCCTCGATTTCCGTCGGCGCGATATCTTGTTCGTTCGTCATTATGGCCACCCTCGGTCAATTCCCGCCGCCTTGCACAGCTCCCCGAGCTTTTTGCGTGCATAGAACATGCGGGTCTTCACCGTGTTCTCCGGAATGCCAACGATCCGGGCTACCTCCTCCACGGACTTCTCGTGGTAGTAGACCAGATCGATCACCTCCCGGTGTTCTGGCGACAGCGCGGCAAGGCACTGTCGCAATTTTTTCCCTTTGTCCCGCTTCTCGGCAGCAATACCTGGATTATCCGACGGTTCCTCGATCGCTTCCGCCATCTCGTCATCAAGGCCGTCTTCCCGCCGCTTGCGCAGCATCGATAAAGCCTTGAAACGCGCGATGGCGATCAGCCACGTCGAAACCGCGCTTCTGCCTTCAAAACGGTTGGCCTGACGCCAGACGTCCAAAAACACTTCACTGATCACATCCTCCGCCGCCATCTCGTCACGCATGAGGCGAAGGACGAAGCGATAAATCCGCACGTGGTGCCGCGCGAACAGCACCTGCATCGCGAGCCGGTCACCGCGCGCGATACGGCCAATCAGAATCTCGTCTGACGGTGCCTGCATCGCTCTCGATCAGCTCATTCCTTGGTCGCAACTAGCGGTCGTTGGGTTCAAATGGCCGTGATTGTTCTCGCAAGCCGCGGGATTCCGCCGGGAATTGCGATGAAATGCTTTAATTTTCAGTGTCTTGACGCATGCCCCTCGGCGGCATTGTCCCGAAACGGGGATGCCGCACCGCCGCCCTAATTGCGCATAAGGCGGCACAAAGGCAAGCGGCCCTGTAAAACCGCTAACGCCGCGGCGCCGGCATGCTCGGTCCGAGTGGCTTTTCCTCGATCACCAGCATCGCAAAGAAAGCAATCGTCATCGTGCAGGCGATTCCGATGAACACGTGCGTGAAGGTCGTAATCGAGGCGCCGTCAAGCACCCGGGAGGAAAGAGAACTGGCGGGTCCGTCAGCCGGCACATTCGCCAATACCAAAGCACCGAACACAGCCACAAGTATCGTGCTCATCAGCGTGCGCACGAAATTCATGGTGCCGATCGCGGAACCGAGGTGATGCAGCGCGACCGTATTCTGCAGCATGACTTGTGTCAGCGGCGCGGTCGGGCCCCACCCGACTCCAATCAAAAACAGGATAATCTGGAGACGCAACGCGGTTATGTCACTCGCAGAATAGGCCAGCGCCAGGATCGAAACGATGGAGAGAACCTGGAAAAGGTTCGGCAGCAGCTTGTAGCGATTTACGGCCCCGATCAGAGGGCTGGAGAAGCCGGCGGTGGCGTTGAGCGTGACCATCAGAATCATCACGCTGGCGCCGGACGCGGTCGCCGACCATCCGAGCGCACTCTGCAAGTACATCGGCAGGAAAATGTTCAGGCACATAATCGAGCCCCAGCCGAACGAATGCCCAAGCATGGCGAGCCGAGCGCTCCGATCGGCAAGCACCGCGATCGGAATGAGTGGCTCCTGCGCCGTGAGCAATCGCACCACAAAACCGCCGCCGACGAAAAGTGCGCAGGCCAAGAGCGCAAGGACCGGGGACGAGAACCACGGATAGCGGGCACCGCCGAGATTGAGCGCGAGCATGAACGACGAACTCGACACAATAATGAGCAGCGCGCCGAAGAAGTCGAGACGATGCGGCCGATCGTGCCGTGGCAAACGCCGCAATATCGTCAGCGCGAGCACTACCGCGAGAATGCTGAGCGGGAAACTCCACAAAAAGATCATCCACCAGACCAGGTGGTCACATATCCAGCCCCCGAGCAGCGGCCCGCAGCCGCCGGCAGTTGTGAAGGCTATTGAAAAAAAAGCGTAGTATTTCGCCCGCTCCTTCGGCGAGGCGATGTCGCCGAGAATCATTTGTCCGATGGCCGTTAGTCCGCCGCCGCCGCAACCCTGGACCAGACGGCCGAAGATCAGCATCAGCATCGTTCCCGATGTGGCCGAGACGATGCAGCCAAGCATGTAGATGCTCAGCGCGATAAGCAGCGCCGCACGCCTGCCGTGGATATCGGCGAATTTGCCGTAGAGTGGAGTAAGCGCAGTCGCGGCGATCAGATAGGCGGTGACCAGCCAGGGCAGATTGTGCACATCGTTGAGTGCGCGGCCGATCGTCGGCAACGACGTCGCCATGATCGATTGATCGACGGAGCCGAGAAACACCGGCACCATCATGCTCATGGCAATGATGCGCTTTTCGCTGTGGTTGAGCGGAGCGCGTTCGGTGACCGGCGCAATAGACGCGCCAGCCAATATCGGCTGCAAGCCTTCGCTGACCTTGGCGTCCATCAAGCCTCCCGGCGAAGCTTGATCCGTCATTACCGGCAAATCGGAGTGAAGTCATTGACGGCTTGGCGCATGGCAGGCTTGCCGAGCGCCAAGCCGGGTGTGCAGTGCACTCAGCGCTTGCCAGGCTTGAGCTTCAGGAGAGCGTCGGCATTGCCGTGGCAGAGCTTCTCCATGTCGGTCGGTGAAAGCCAGATCTTATTGAGGAACTCGCGGCCGCTCATGTGCGTCGAGTACGGATAATCGATCGAGAACATGATGTGGTCGATGCCGAACGTCGTCAGCGCGACATACAAGGGCGGCTCGTTGAATATGCCGCTGGTCGTGATCCACACCTGATCGAGAATTGTCTGCGGCACCGTACGCTTGAGATGCCCGATATCGCCGGAAAATACCTGGCTCGCGCGATCCAGCATCATCGGCAACATCTCGCCCATGTGGCCGATGATGAGCTTGAGCTTGCGATGCTTGTCGAGCGTTCCAGCGACCACCATGCGCAGAACGTGAACGGCTACTTCCGAGTGCCACCCCCAGCCGGCGGTTTCCAGAACGCGCCCGGCGCCTTCCGGCAGACCGGAGAAGTAGGCCTCGCGCACCGCAGCCGGCGGAATGTGCGGATGGATATAGACCGGAACGTCGAGCTCGACGGCAGCGGCCAATATCGGATCATAGCTCGGATGATCGAGAAACCGTCCGTCGGTCGTGCCGTTCACCATGGCGCCGACAAAACCGAGCTCCTTCACCGAGCGGTGCAATTCCTTAGCGGCATCGTCAGGGCTCAGCATCGGCAGCGAGGCAAAGCCGGCAAACCGGTCGGGATGTTTCGCGCAAGCTGCGGCGAGATGATCGTTGACCTGACGCGCCATAGCGACGCCATCCGGACCCGGCACCAGATCAGGGCCTGGCCCGCTGTTGGACAGAACTTCGACATCAATGCCGGCCTCATCCATCAACTTCAAACGCTGCTCGCCCAGATCTCGGGCAACTGAGCGAGCGGATTGGGTACGTCGGGGCGCGGCGCTCTCGGCTTATAGCCGCGCTTCGCCAGGGTTTCCTTGTCGACGCGGCTCGCCGCGGCAGGAACCGAAAAGTGCTCTTCAAGAATGACAGTACGCATGAGACGTTTTTCTCCGTTCGCGCATGATCCGGAAAAGCGCATCCCGATTGCCGGGCAGGATCACGCTGGTCAATAGGCGGGCGGCTGGTTGTTGCATCGTTATTGCCATCCAGCAAGCAGGTAGATTACGGTCCCCTGAATCGACCACCGGCACGTCGTAAAGGTTATGACGCCTGTATGAATGCGGTGTCGATTTCCGAAAGGCCATCAAACCAGCTTGCTCGGCATGCCGTGCGGCATTTTGCATTAAAGGACTGTCATGAGACTCAGCGCGCGCAATCAGATCAAAGGCAAAATTCTTGAAGTGAAAAAGGGAGCCACCACCTCCCATGTCCGCGTGGAAATCGGACCGGGGCAGATCATCACGTCTTCCATCACTAATGAAGCCGTCGATGAACTCGGCCTGAAGGCCGGCGCAGCGGCCACGGTCGTCATCAAGGCGTCAGACGTGATGATCGCGGTGGACTAACAAGCTGGCGCGCCCGGTGAATCCGAACGCCCTCTTGGTCAATGCTTCTTCAGCGTGTTGGCGACCTTGTAGCTCGCCTGCGTGTTCTTCTTGATGTCATCAAGCGTCACGTCGGGGGCCAGTTCGACCAAAGTCAGGCCGCCGCCGCCAGCGCGGTCGATTGTGAACACGCCGAGATCGGTGATCACCATATCAATCACGTTCGCGCCGGTGAGCGGCAGATTGCAGCGATGAAGAAGCTTGGACTCACCTTTGGCCGAGTGCTCCATCACAACGACGACTTTCTTGACGCCGCCGACCAGGTCCATGGCGCCGCCCATGCCCTTCACCAGCTTGCCGGGGATCATCCAGTTGGCGATGTCGCCGTTCTCCGCAACCTGCATGGCGCCGAGGATCGCGATATTGATGTGGCCGCCGCGGATCATGGCGAACGAGTCCGCGGAGTTGAAATAGCTCGTGGTCGGCAGCTCGGTGACGGTCTGCTTGCCGGCATTGATGAGATCGGGATCTTCATCGCCTTCATAGGGAAACGGACCGGTCCCGAGCATGCCGTTCTCCGACTGCAACTGAACCGTCATCCCTTTCGGAATGTAGTTCGACACCAGCGTCGGAATGCCGATGCCGAGATTGACGTAAAAGCCGTCCTGTAATTCCTGCGCGGCGCGTTCCGCCATCTGATCGCGGGTCCAAGGCATGGTCGTTCCTCTCAAGCTCGCTTGCGCACGGTGCGCTGTTCAATGTGCTTGACTGCGTTCGGCACGCTGATGATGCGCTGAACGAAAATTCCCGGCGTCATGATATGGTCCGGATCGATCTGGCCCGGCTCCACAAGCTTTTCAACTTCGACGACAGTCACCTTGCCGGCCGTCGCCATCGGCGGGTTAAAGTTGCGCGCCGTCTTGCGGTAAACGAGGTTGCCTTCGGTGTCGCCGAGCCAGGCGTGCACGATCGACAAATCGGCAACCAGGCCGCGCTCCATCACATAGCGCTCGCCGTCGAATTCCTGCACCGGCTTGCCCTCGGCAATCAGGGTGCCGACGCCGGTCTTGGTGAAGAACGCCGGAATGCCCGCGCCGCCGGCGCGGATGCGCTCCGCCAGCGTGCCTTGCGGATTGAACTCGATCTCAAGCTCGCCCGCGAGGTACTGGTTCATGAAGGTCTTGTTCTCGCCGACATAGGACGAGATCATTTTCTTGATCTGCCGGGTGTCGAGGAGAAGGCCGAGCCCTTTGCCATCCGTTCCGCAATTGTTGGAAACCACGGTCAGATTTTTGACCCCGGAGTTCCCGAATTGCAGAAATCAAAACTTCCGGAATGCCGCACAGGCCGAAACCGCCCGCCATGATGGTCATGCCATCCTTAAGCAACCCGGCCAGTGCGGATGTGGCATCCGCATAGACCTTGTTCATCGCGTCCCCATTTCTCCCGGCTGATAGAGCTTACGCATAACGGGACCGTTAAAAAGGTCAACCCGCAGGCAAAAGCGCCGGCCCCGTTCCGGCTTACTTCGCGCTGATCGGGCATCGAATTCAGCGGCGACGGCAGATTGTCGTGCGGATAATAGGTCCAGAACACGAATCCGCCCGCGAACAGCACCGCGGCGATGATTGCAGCGGCGAACTTGTTGCGGAACGAGATCAGGCTTCCAAGCAGCGCAGCTATAAAGACCAACAGCGACAATATCGCGACGTAGAGCCAATTCACCGTAGAAAGATCGATGGGCATCGTGTGCTCCTGAAAAGACCGAGTCCGAACAAGCCACCTGAGTGTAACTCAGATCACTTGACCGCGCGACGCCCCCTTGAGCGCAGCCTAATGGGCGACACCTTTTCGGCCAAGAACTTGGCGACCTCCTTTCACAAGCGTCTATAACGCCGTCCCGCGACGGGGCCTCGACACCACGCATGACCAATCTGCTTATCCTGCTGACGCTGACGCCGGAACTCAACAATCAATACCGCGATCGTCTGAAGGCGAAATTTCCCGGAGCTGAACGTCAATCTGGTCGACCACCACACCAAGGTCGGTCCCTACATTGCGGATGCGGACATACTCGTCACCTTCGCGCCGCGGCTGTCCGATGACGTGCTGAGCGCCGGCACCAATCTGAAATGGGTTCAGGCGCTCGGCACCGGCGTGGACAATCTGATTGACCGGCCGGTGCTGCGCAAAGACGTTATTGTCACCAACATCCACGGCATCCATGGACCGCCGGTGTCGGAAGCGGCGATCGGCTCGATGCTGGCGCTCGCTCGCGATATCCCGCGTGCCTTGCGGGCCCAGGACGCGCACGAATGGACGCGCTTTCCGGCGCGGCTGCTGCACAATAAGACGGTCGGGGTTTTTGGCATCGGCGCCATCGCCGAAGAGCTAGCGCCAAAATGCAAAGCCTTCGGCATGCGCACGATCGGGATCAGTTCGTCGCCGCGCCAGGTTGCGGGCTTCGACCGGATGCATTCGAGCGCCGACCTCGCCGCAGTTGCCGGAGAATTCGATTTCTTTGTCCTGCTGACGCCGCTCACCGAAAAGACCCGCAACAGCGTCGATGCAAAAGTATTCGCGGCGATAAAGCCGGGAAGCTTTCTGGTGAACCTTGCGCGCGGCGGCGTAGTCGACGAGGCGGCGCTGATCGAAGCGCTCAAGTCCGGCAAGATCGCCGGCGCGGCGCTCGACGTGTTCAACGAAGAGCCCCTGCCCCGCGATCATCCGTTCTGGGACATGAAAAACGTCATTATCACCACCCACCAGGGCGGTTTTTGCGACGTCTATATCGATTACGCATTGCCGACCGTCGAAGCCAACATGCGATGCTTTCTTTCCGGCAACATTGGCGGCATGATCAATGTCGTGCCGCATTGAGCTTTCCACAACGGGATACCCGCTTTCGCGGGAATGAACTGAAGAACGACTGGGAGACTTAAGTTGGAACAACTGTCCGAACGCCTGCAGACGCCGATTTCGACGGCGGAACTGGAACGCCGCTGGAAAGCCGTGCGGGCCGCCATGGAGCGCGACAAGATCGACGTGCTGTTGATGCAGAACAACAGCGACCAGATGGGCGGCTACGTCAAATATTTCACCGACCTGCCGGCCACCAACGGTTATCCGCAGACTGTCGTGTTTCCGCGCGACGACTTGATGACCCTGGTGAGCCAGGGCCCGTTCGGCGGCGTCAACGAGCTTAACGGCAAGAGCGATGGCACCCGGCGCGGCGTGAAAACCTGGTACACGACGCCGAGCTACTCATCCTGCTACTACACCGCGCCCTATGACCCCGAACTCGCAGCGAAGGCGCTTGCGCCTTACGCCGGCGGCACCATCGGCCTGGTCGGCACCTATCAGATGTCGTTCGCGATGGTCGACTACATGCAGAAGGGCCGCTTCTCGAACACAAAATTCGTCGACGCCTCCGATCTCGTCGACCGCATCAAAGTCATCAAAAGCCCCGAAGAAAAGGAACTGGTGAAGCGCGCGACCGCGATGCAGGACGGCGCGATGCGCGCGGCATTCGCCGCGGTCGAGCCCGGCATGCGCGATCGCGACATCGCGGCAATTGCCCAATGCTACAGCCAGCGTCACGGCAGCGAGCACGGCATCTATCTTTGCGCCTCGATGCCGATGGGCAAGCCGGCACAATTCTCAGCACGGCATTATCAGAACCGCGTCATCCAGGAAGGCGATGCCGTTGCGCTTCTGGTCGAGGACGCCGGCCCCGGCGGCATGTACACCGAGCTCGGCCGCACCTGCGTGGTCGGCAAAGCGTCGCAAGAGATGAAGGACGAGTATGCGTTTGCGCTCGAAGCGCGCCAATATAATTTGAACCTGCTCAAGCCGGGCGCTGCCTGCAAAGACGTCTTCGAGGCCTACAACGCCTTCATGCGCAAGAATGGCCGGCCGGAAGAGAAACGCCTGCATTGCCACGGCCAGGGCTATGACCTGGTCGAGCGGCCGCTCATTCGCAACGACGAGCCGATGAACATCGAAGTCGATATGAACATCGTCGTGCATCCGACCTATATCAAAGGCGGCATGCTTTCGTGGTTCTGCGACAATTGGCTGATCGGACCGAACGGCCCCGGCGAACGGCTGCACCACTTCCCCGAAGAGATCACCGAGCTCGGTTAACGCTCCTCCCAAGCCTCAGCCTTGCGTCCGAAGCGTCAAGTTGACGTTTTGATGACGGCAGGGCAGCACTGCGGCAACGGAGGAAATGCCTATGAAAACCAGAATGATCGCGGCGCTGGCCGCGACGCTTCTTGCCGTCTGCGCAGCCGCAAAGGCCGACGACTACCCCAGCCATTCGATGACCATGATCATTCCGTTCGCAGCGGGCGGACCGACTGACGTTCTCGGCCGCCTGGTTGCCGGACGCATGAGCGAAATCCTCGAACAAAACGTGATTGTCGAGAACATCAACGGCGCCGGTGGCCAAGCCGGCTCGCTGCGCGTCGCCAATGCAACGCCCGATGGCTACGAATTCGTGCTCGCCACTGTCGGCACCCATGCGCAAGGCCAGACGCTCTATCAGCATCCGCTCTACAACGCTGTCACCGATTTCACACCTGCGATCCTGATCGCCAACATTCCGTTGGTGCTGGTGGTACGCAAGGATTTGCCGGTCAACAACTTCAAGGAATTTGTCGCCTACACCAGAGAGCATCAGGCGCATATGCAGTTCGGCTCGGCCGGCACCGGTTCGGCAACGCATCTCGGCTGTTTGCTGATGAATTATCTGCTCAAGCTCAATGTCACCCACGTGCCGTATCGCGGCTCGGGACCGGCAATGCAGGATCTTGCAAGGCGGCCGCATCGATTATCTCTGCGACGTGATGACCACCGCCAAACCGCCGATCGATAGCGGCGCGGTGAAAGGACTTGCGGTTCTGACGCCCAGCGTTCGCCGGCGCTGCCGAACGTTCCAACTGCCGTCGAGCAGGGCGCACCTGATTTGATCGCCTATACCTGGAACGCCATCTTTCTGCCGAAGAACACTCCTGCCCCTATCGTGAAGAAACTTCACGACGCCACGCTCGAAGCCATGCACACGCCGGCCGTCCGCGATCGGCTCACCGGGCTCGGCGCGGAAATCGCCACCGATCAGGAGGCGACGCCGCAGTATCTGGGCGATCTGGTCAAAAGCGAGATCGCAAAATGGGCGGTTCCGATCAAGGCCAGCGGGATCACCGTGGAGTAACGCCGTTCCACAGTTTTTCTGCACTGAACGAGGCCAGCTAAGCGATAAACGCTGCCGCTTTTTGTCCCTGCTTTGCGCGAAAAAATCCGCATTCGCGTCACTTTAAGGTCACGCCGCCTGTGCCGTATTGCACGGTGTAATCAGCGCGGAGGGACAGAATGCCGAACATTCGCATCGCTGCTGCCGGCGCAATTTTGATTGCGATGGTGGGCACGGCTGCTGCGCAAAGCGACACGAGCCAAGCGCAGAGCGAGGAGCCAGGCAAGCCGGTTTCGCTGCTGCAAATGCTATTTAGGTCGAACAGCCCGCAAGCGCCGGCGGATGCGGCAGCGACCCAGCGCCACGGACACACCGGTCGCCGACAGAAATGCCTGCACGTACCAAGATCGTGCACCAACACTGGCACCGTCGCCGGTACGTGCACAGAAAATCTCACCCGGCTCAAGACGACCAAGCCGCAACCACGCCATCGGACGCACAAGGCATTGCCGCACAGACGAACGCCGACACTCCCATCCGACGCAAACGGCGTTGCGGCTGCGCAGACCGGCACCCGCAACGTTTGCCGCGCCGGCAACAGCGTCCCTGCCAGACACGCAAGCAACCGCGCCCGCTCCCGTGGAGCCGAGCGCGATGGTGGTCGATGGTCAAACCGTGCAAATCTCGTCGCAGGACGAGATCAATGCGCTCGATCTTGCCGCCGACAGCTCCGCCTTCAATGCGCTGCCTCAACCGGCTGACGAACAATCCAAACCTGCTGCCGACACGATGGCCGCTGCCGACAATATCGCCTGCCGCTGACGGCGAACCTGCCGACAACAAGTCCGCGGATATTCCGGTTATTGCGTTCGCCGAGCGCGCCGATGGCGATAACAGCCGTGACGTTTGGTACGAGAATTTGCTGGCGACGCTCGGCAGCATTCTCGCCGCTGCGTCGGCGGCATGGTTCCTGATCGGACGCGCGCCGCCGCGCGGTGACGGCGGCAGTGAGCAGATGCTGGTCTACGAAATCGAACCCATGCGCCGCTAGAGCGAAGTCGTTTATATTAAATCTGATTGTCGCTCTAGCATTCTGGTTGAGCATGATCTTTTCGGAAAGATCGGTTTCCACTTGTTCCGGATCATGCTTAAATCGACGACGCAATAAAGTAGCGAGCCGCGTTAGTATCGGCGAGCTCACGGCTCGCTACTTTCTTTTTGTGCAAACCGTTTATTCGGCGGCTTCGGCAACCGCGTTGTTCTTCGCCTTCAAGGTCTTGAACAGGTCGAAGGCGTCCTTCGGCTTCATGTTCTTGTGCACGACGGCGCCGACGGCCGCGATCATCGCTTTCGGCGCGTCCGACTGGAAAATGTTGCGGCCCATGTCGACACCGGCCGCGCCCTGCTGCACGGCGTTATAGGCCATGGTCAGCGCGTCGAGCTCCGGCAGCTTCTTGCCGCCGGCCATCACGATCGGCACCGGGCATGACGCGGTGACGGTCTCGAAGTCTTCCTCGACGTAATAGGTCTTGACGTATTGCGCGCCGAGCTCGGCGATGATGCGGCAGGCGAGCCGGAAATATTTGGCGTCGCGCACCATGTTCTTGCCGACTGCGGTGATACCCATCACCGGGATGCCGACGCGCAAGCCGGCATCGACCAGCTTGGTCATGTTGTGCACCGAGCGGGTCTCGTGTTCGCCGCCGATGAAGACCTGGATGCCGACGCCGGCAGCGTTGAGCCGCATCGCGTCATCCATATCCATGGCGATCTGTTCGTCGGACAATTCCTCGCGCAGGATGCTCGGGCCGCCGCTGGCGCGCAGCACCATCGGCTTCTGGCATTCCGCCGGAATGACAGAGCGCAGGATGCCGCGGGTGCAGAACAGCGCATCGCAATTCGGCAACAGCGGCACGATGGAAAGATCGATGCGCTCGAGCCCGGTGGTCGGGCCCTGGAAATAGCCGTGGTCGACCGCCAGCATCACGGTGCGGCCGGATGTCGGATCGAACACCCGCGCCATGCGGTTCTTCATGCCCCAATCGAGCTGATGGCGTGCCTTTGAGGAAAAAGCCCGGCGTCTGCTGCGGCTTATCGATCGAGTAGCGTTCGCCTTCTTTGTCGGCTTCCGGCATGGCGCACCTCTTTCCGCAATCGAGCAAACGTATGCGTCATCGCACTCACGCAAAGCAAGGCGAGTAAGACAAACCCGTTAATCCGCCAATTTTCGGTGACAAGCTGGGAGCTCTAATTACGTCCTCACCGTAAGCCACTGGGACAACTCCGGTCTCTTGGCAATGTTCCTATTTTGTTCTAGTATGCAAAGATTAGAACATACAAAGAACATGTACAGAGTTGTACACAGCCAAGAGACGGCTAAATGCTTCAGAAAACTGAATTTTTGTGCCGGGATCATCGCGCCGACGTCATTGACGAATTGCGCCGCTTACTGCCCCGCATTGAGGGAACGCGCAAAAGCCTGCCATTTGGCCTGGCCACGCTCGATTTCCACTTGCCGGAAGGCGGCCTGACCTGCGGCGCACTCCATGAAGTCGTGCCGGAGACGGAAGCCTCGGCTGCGGCCGCCTTCGGCTTCATCGCGGCAATTCTCGGCCGCTTGCCGAAACCTCGGCTGCTGATCTGCGTCACCCCGGCCTATGGCCGCCGCCCTTACGGTCGATCTGCATGGCCACGGGCTAAACGCGCTCGGCCTCGATCCATCCCGTTTGATCCTGGTCGAGACTACGCATCGCAAAGGGACGCTTTGGGCGATCGAGGAAGCGCTGCATTCGATGCGCGCCCGCCGCCGTGATCGGCGCCATCGACAAGCTCGATCTCCGAACCAGCCAGCGGTTGCAACTCGCCTCAAGCGACACCGGCTTGCCGCTTTTTTTGCTGCGGCCGGCGCCGACGCTGGAATCGAGCGCGGCGGCCACACGCTGGCACATCGGCACCGCGGAAGCCGCACGCGATCGTTTCGAGCTCATCGTGCGTCCGCGTTGGCACCTGCATCTCGAACGCTGTCGCAACGGACGGCCTGGTCAATGGGTAGTGGAGTACGATCATGTCGCGCATCGTTTCAGTTTTCCTGCCGCGGTGGCCGGTTCTTCGCATGCTCGCAGCGCAAGCGAAGCGCCGTTGCGAAAAACCCGTTGCGCCTGATGAACCGTTCGTCCTGATCGTTGCTTCAAGCGGCGGTCCGCGTATCTCCGCCTTGAACCAAGCGGCGGAAGACCTGGGCCTTACCGTCAGTGAACCGCTTGCCGATGCTCGGGCGAAAGTCGGATTCCTGCAAGTGCGGGCCGCCGAACCCGCGGCCGACGACAACGCTCTGCGAAAACTGGCGTTGTGGGCGACGCGTTACACGCCGACCTCCTCACCATGGAGCGAAGACAATGGCGCCGACGGATTTTTCCTCGATGTCGAAGGCGCAAGCCATCTGTTCGGCGGCGAGGAAAAGCTGATTGCCGATCTTGCCGCGCGGCTTCTGAAAAACTTTGGCCTTCCCGCCCAGATCGCCGTTGCCGATACTGCCGGCGCAGCCTGGGCGCTGTCGCGGTTTCACTCCTGCGCCCTTGTTCGTCTTGCCGCCGGGACAGGAAGCCGCAGCGTTGGCGCCGCTTCCGATCGCAGCGCTGCGGCTCGCGCCGGATACTCGCGCCACACTGCGCCGGCTCGGCTTCAAAACCGTAAGCTCGCTGCTCGACAAGCCGCGCGCGCCATTTGCCGCGCGCTTTCCCAATAAATTGCTGCGCCGCCTCGATCAGGCGCTCGGCCGTATCGACGAGCCGCTCAAGCCCGTAATCGCGCCGCCGGTCTATCACGCACTGCGCTATCTGATTGAACCGATCTTCACCCAGCAGGCGATCGTCGCTTACGCCAGACGGCTGATGGGGACGCTGACCCACGTGCTGACCCGCGACGACGTTGGCGCGCGGCGATTGCGGCTGTGTCTCTATAATGTCGACGGCGCGGTCGAGAGCATCGACATCGCGCTGACGCTCGCCGACACGCAGCGTCGATCATGTGGCGCGGCTCATTGACTTGAAACTCGAGGCGCTGGCGGCGGCAAACGAGGCCGGCTTCGGCTTTGAAACGATTGGCCTTGCCATTACCCAGGCTGAGCCGATGCCGGCGCGGCAGACCGAATTTACCCCGGCCAGCGAAGATGACGATCGCACCGAACGATGCGCGGTGCTGATCGATGCGCTGCGCCAGCGGCTCGGCCCGCAAAGCGTGCGGTGCTTCGAGCCGGTCGAGAGCCACATTCCTGAACGCGCCGAAATTCTGCCGCCGCTGAACGGCGAAGCTTCCGCATGGCCGGCAATGGAGCAGCCACGCCCGCTCCTGCTGCTGCCGCGCGCCGAGCCAGCCAAAGTGACGGCGCTGGTGCCCGATGGTCCACCGCGACGATTTTACTGGCGCGGCGAAACCCATGAAGTCACCGGCGCGGAAGGGCCGGAGCGCATCGCCGGCGAATGGTGGCGGCAGATGCCCCTGCCCGCTCGTCCCCGCGAAAGCGGGGACCCAGACTTGGATTCCCGCTTTCGCGGGAATGAGCGGAAAAATGTTCTGACCCGAGATTATTACCTTGTTGAAGACCGCTGCGGCCATCGGTTCTGGCTTTACCGCGAGGGCATCTACGGCCGCGAGACGGCGCAGGCAAACTGGTTCGTGCACGGGCTGTTTGCGTGAGCAACACCGATGACCGCTTATGCCGAGCTTGCCGTAACAACCAGTTTTTCATTTTTGCGCGGCGCTTCGCATCCAGAGGAAATGGTCGCAGCCGCCGAGCAACTCGGCCTCACCGCTATCGGTATTGCCGACCGCAATTCTTTTGCCGGCGTAGTGCGGGCCTATCGTCAATGGAAAAAACGAGAAGCGATCAAGTTCATCGTCGGCACACGGCTTGTCACCGTCGATGGTTTCGAGGTGTTGACCTATCCGACCGATCGCGAAGCATACGGCCGCCTCTGCCGCTTGCTCACCGACTGCAACCAGCGGGCCAAGAAGGTTGGCAAAGGCGAATGTCGTCTGACTTTCGATGGCATTCTTTCCGCCAGCGAGGGGCAGATTTTTATCGCCCTGCCGCCACTGGATTTATTCGCTCGTCCCCGCGAAAGCGGGGATGAGCAGAATGAGTTCACCTCCCGCCTCGCCACTCTCGTCCGCGCTGCACCCGGCCGCACTTATCTTGCCGGCGCACACTACCATCGCGGCGATGAACCGCGCCGTCTTGCGTTGTTGAATGAGCTTGGTGAGCAGCTTGGTGCGCCGCTCGTCGCCGTCAACGACGTGCTCTATCACGCGTCTGAACGCCGGATACTTGCCGACGTCATCACCTGTATCCGCGAGAAGTGCACCATCGCCGAGGCCGGATTCCGGCTCACCATCAATGCCGAGCGGCACATCAAGCCGCCAGAGGAAATGGCGCGGCTGTTCAAAAAATTCCCAAATGCCATTAGCCGCACGATCGAAATCGCTGAAGCCTGTCACTTCTCACTTGGCCAACTAGAATACGAGTATCCTGAAGAACCGGTACCGCCGGGCAAGACACCCCAGCAGCATCTGGAAGATTTGACTTGGGCCGGCGCTGCCGAGCGCTATCCGAAAGACCTTTCTCCTTACGGCATACCGGACGACGTCAAAAAACGTTTGAACGAAGAACTCGCTCTTATCGCCACGCTCAAATACGCTCGTTACTTTCTCACCGTTCACGACGTCGTCGCCTACGCGCGCAAAGAATTGAAGATTCTTTGCCAGGGCCGCGGATCGGCCGCGAACAGCGCGGTTTGCTATTGCCTCGGCATCACCGAGGTCAATCCAAACGAGAGCAAACTTCTATTTGCCCGCTTCATTTCAGCAAATCGTAACGAACCGCCCGACATCGACGTCGATTTCGAACACGAGCGCCGCGAAGAGGTGATTCAGTACATTTATAAGCGCTACGGCGAGCATCGCGCGGCGATCTGCGCCACCGTCATCCATTACCGCTCCCGCCGCGCCATCCGAGAAGTCGGCAAGGCGATGGGACTGACAGAAGACATCACCGCGGCGCTGGCCAAGACGGTGTGGGGCTCTTCCGAGGACGGTCTGCCCGACGATCACATTCGCCAAGCCGGGCTCGATCCGGCCAATCCGGCAATCCGGCAAGCCATTGTGATTGCCAGAGAGCTGCTCGGATTTCCGCGCCATCTGTCCCAACACGTTGGCGGCTTCGTGCTCACGCGTGGACGGCTCGACGAAACGGTGCCGATCGGCCACGCCGCCATGGACAAGCGCAAGTTCATCGAATGGGACAAGGACGACATCGATACAGTCGGCCTGATGAAGGTCGACGTGCTCGCGCTCGGCATGTTGAGCTGCCTGCGGCGCGGGCTCGATCTTCTGAAGATGCACTATGCCAAGGACTATTCGCTGGCGAGCATTCCAAAAGACGGGACGGACGATGCGCCCCCGGTTTACGAAATGCTGTCGCGCGCCGATTCCATCGGCGTATTTCAGGTCGAAAGCCGCGCGCAAATGTCGATGCTGCCACGGCTCAAGCCGGAACGTTTCTACGATCTCGTTATCGAAGTCGCGATCGTACGGCCAGGCCCC
Organism: uncultured Alphaproteobacteria bacterium; assembly: GCA_963742215.1. GTDB lineage: Bacteria > Pseudomonadota > Alphaproteobacteria > Rhizobiales > Xanthobacteraceae > BOG-931. The sequence goes on along the minus strand of CAVULJ010000007.1, from coordinate 389,880 downwards.
ATTCAGGGCGACATGGTGCATCCTTATCTAAAACGGCGTGAAGATCTGAAAAGTGGCAAAGAGCCCGATTATCCCTCGCCTCATCCTTCGTATGGCGAGCCTGATGAACTGAAAGAGGTGCTCAAACGGACACTTGGCGTACCGTTGTTTCAGGAGCAGGCGATGCAAATCGCTATCGAAGCTGCAAAATTCAGCCCGGACGAAGCCGATGGTCTTCGCCGCGCCATGGCAACCTTTCGTCACAACGGTACGGTGCATAATTTTCGCGACAAGTTCATCGGCGGCATGGTCAGCCGCGGTTACAAGCGCAAATTCGCCGAGCGCTGCTTTAGTCAGATCGAAGGTTTCGGCGAATACGGTTTTCCGGAAAGCCACGCCGCGAGCTTTGCGCTCCTCGTTTACGCCTCGGCGTGGATAAAATGCCACTATCCGGAAGTGTTCTGCGCCGCCATCCTCAACAGCCAGCCGATGGGTTTTTACCAGCCGGCACAACTCGTGCGTGATGCCCGCGCCCATGAGGTCGAGGTTCGCCCGGTCGATGTGAACTATAGCGACTGGGATTGCACGCTTGAGGCCGCCGAAAACGGCAAGCACGCGGTTCGGCTCGGCTTTCGCCTGGTTAGCGGACTCTCTGAGAAGGAACTGGAAAAACTGATCGCCGCGCGCGGCAATGGTTTTGCCTCGATCGAGCGGCTCGCCGCGATTGCCGGGGTGTCGCGCTTCACTATCGAACGACTTGCCGAGTCCGACGCCTTCCGTTCTTTGGGTTTCGACCGCCGCGCAGCCTTGTGGGCCGCGCGCCGGCTCGACGTGATCGGAATCAGCACCGCGCGTCGCGCCGCCAATGTCGCAATCGAAGCGCCGCTGCCGCTTCTGGCGCCGCATCTTGGCGACGAGCTTTTTGCGGAAGAAGCCGTCGCATTGCCCGGTATGCCGCTCAGCGAACACGTTGTCGAGGATTACGTCGCGACCGGGCTGTCGCTCAAAGCGCATCCGGTGCGCTTTTTCCGCGACCGTCTTGACGCGCTCGGCGCCGTCCGCAATGTCGAACTGTGCCGCGAGGAGCTTACGCAGGATTCACTCGTCACCGTTGCCGGCCTGGTGCTGATACGGCAGCGCCCTGGTACGGCGAAAGGCGTCGTATTCCTGACCATCGAAGATGAAACCGGCCCCGCCAACATCATCGTCTGGCCGAAAACCTTTGGCGAAAACCGCCGCACCGTGATGACAGCGCGCTTTCTCGCCGTGCGTGGCCGCCTGCAACGGGTCGGCCTTGTCATCCACGTCGTCGCGGAGAGCTTCGTCGATCTTTCCGCCCACCTGCCCTGGCTGCGCGAAGGCGGCGATCTGTTCTCGCCGAAACTTTCCGGCGGCCCGCTGCCGACCGGGGATATTGCGCTTCCGGTGAAAAGCCGGGATTTTCACTGACAGGAACTGACTATTCAAAACCATTGGCCGTGGGCTTGGCAAAACCCCAGTAACGGGCACGGAACTCCAGATCGGGATGATATTGGCAACGGCAACCCAAAAACGCGCCGGCACAACCGTAAGCAGAGCACCCAAGACCCATGCTATTGGACATGGTAGTTGCGCATAAACCCGCCCCCATATATCGTTTGGGGCCTGTCGAATGCAGGCACTCTCCCAGCGCGATGACCGCGCGTGTATCATGGGGGCGAAGAGAGGCCGCGACACCGCGTCGCTGCGGGAATTTTCGGCTTTTATAGTAGTTCCTCGTTCCAGAATAATGGGGCGAGTAGTAAATGGCCCCGACGACGGCCGGGAGGAATTCGTTGCAATCTTCCGCCAGCCCCCTCCGCGACCTCGTGCGCAAGCGCGATTTCTATGCGGGCGGTTTAATGATTCTGCTCGGGCTCGGCATCGCGCTCAAAGGCGCGACGTACCGAGCCGGCACCCTTATGCACATGGGCCCGGGCTTCCTGCCTACGGCGCTCGGTGTGATCTTGGTTCTGGTCGGCATCGCCATCGCCGCAGTGGCACTGGCGCCGACCGACAGCCAAGAAGACCAGCGCATCCTGCCGGAGCACCCGCAGTGGTGGGCGTGGCTCTGCATCCTGCTCAGCCCGGTGTTCTTCATTTTCTTCGGCCGTTACTTCGGAATGGCCCCTGGCACCTTCGCCTGCGTGTTCATCGCCGCGCTTGGTGACAAGAATGCGACGTGGAGAGGCACGTTTGTCTTAGCCACTGTAGTGACAATCTTCGGCGTCAGCCTGTTCTCTTATTTCTTGCAGGTTCCGATGCCGATTTTCACGTGGAAGGGCGGCCTGTGATTTCCACCGCACTCACAGATCTTTGGTACGGCTTCGGCGTCGCGCTCGAGCCGCACAATTTGTTGTGGTGCTTCGTCGGCGTGCTGGTCGGCAACATGGTCGGCGTGCTGCCGGGCATGGGACCGCTTGCCACGATCTCGATCCTGTTGCCGCTGACGTTCGGCATGAAGCCGGTCGCTGCCATCCTGATGCTGGGCGGCGTCATGTACGGCGCCCAATACGGCGGCGCGATCTGCTCCATTCTGCTCAACCTGCCATGTCATCCGCCGCACGCGGTGACCTGTCTCGACGGCTTTCCGATGACCAAGCAGGGACGCGGCGGCGTCGCGCTCGGCCTCACGGTATTTGCCTCGTTCGTCGGCGCCTCGTGGGGCATCACCGAGATGATTTTCCTGTCGCCGCTCCTGGTGAGGGCGGCGCTGCAATTCGGTCCTGCCGAAGTCTGCTCGCTGATGCTGCTTGGCCTGCTTGCGGGATCGACGCTGGCGCGCGGCTCACCGCTCAAGGGCGTGGCGATGACCGTGGTGGGCCTGTTCCTCGGCTCCGTCGGCACCGACCTCGAAACCGGCTCGGAGCGCTACACCTTCGGCATGACCGAACTCGACGACGGCATCGAATTGATCGCGCTGGCGCTCGGCCTGTTCGGCCTCGCCGAGTTCATGGCGAGCGTCAATCAGGTCGCGCCGATCAATACGCGCTATACCAACGTCACATTCAAGGACATGCGGCCGACCAAGCAGGACCTGAAACAGGCGTTCTTCCCGATGTGGCGTGGCACCATCATCGGCAGCCTGTGCGCGCTCATTCCCGGCACCGGGCCGACCATCGCGTCTTTCGTCGCCTATGCGACGGAAAAGAAAATCTCGAAACATCCCGAGAAATTCGGCACCGGCCTGATTGAAGGCGTGGTCTGCCCGGAAGCCGCGACGCATTCCTCGGTGCAGGGCGATTTCATCCCGACCATGAGCCTCGGCATTCCCGGCGACGCCGTCATGGCGCTCCTGCTCGGCGCGTTGATGATCCAGGGCATCGTGCCGGGACCGCAGCTGATCTCGCAACACCCCGACATCTTCTGGGGCCTCGTCGCGAGCTTCTGGATCGGCAACATCATGCTGGTGCTGCTCAACGTGCCGTTGATTGGCATCTGGGTGAAGATGCTGGCGATCCCCTACAAGTATCTCTACCCGAGCGCGATGTTCTTCGTCTGCATCGGCGTCTACGCGGCCAACAACGACTTCTTCCAGGTCGGCGAAGTCGTCGTCATCGGCATACTGGGCTATGTCCTGCTTCGGCTAGGCTTCCATCCGGCGCCGATCCTGCTCGGCTTCGTGCTCGGCCCGCGGTTCGAGGAGAACTTCCGCCGCGCCATGCTGATTTCGCGCGGCGACATCACGGTGTTCGTGCAGCGGCCGATCAGCGCGGTATTCGTCGCCATGTGCGCGCTCCTGATCGGTTCGCAGATCTACTTCCGGCTGAAAGGCGGCAAGACACCAGACCTCGAGCCTGCGGACGAAAGCAAGCCGGTGGAGATTCCGGCGCAGCTTGCGCCGCACCACGCGCCGGCGACGCCCGCGGAATAGTCCTCAAGTTGTCATCATTCGCGAAAAGCCTCGCGGATGATGACAAGCCTATCGCAGCCCGCGCCCCAATACGCGCGCAAGGCGCTCGGAAAACAGCTTTGCATCAGCCGGGCGCTCGCCGTCTAGCACTCTTGCTTCATCGAACAACAGATGCACCGCGTCCTGCTTGAATTCCTGCTCTCCCTCCCCGAGCGCCGCGAGTGCAGCAACCGTCTCGTGGCGCGGATTGATCTCCAGAATCGGCTTTGAGGCGGAGCCCCGCCGTCCCGCGCCGGCAAGAATGCGCTCCAGTGCCCGGTCGGGACCTGAGTCCGGCGCGACCAGGCACACCGCGCTGTCCGTGAGCCGGTCCGAGGCGCGAACGTCGGCCACTGCATCCCCCAGCGTCGTTTTGACAAAAGCGAGGAAGCCTTTGACGCTCTCCTCAACCTCGGGCGCGGCCTCCTCCTTGGCGTCAGTGCGCGGAATGAGTGCAAGATCGGCGGCGCCCTGGGTAACCGACTTGAACGGCTTGCCGTCGAAGCCGATGCCCGACATCACCCAGAAGCTATCGACCGGGTCCGGCAGCAACAGCACTTCGACCCCGCGGGCGCGAAAACCCTCAAGCTGCGGTGAGTTTTCCAACCGCGCCATATCGTCGCCGGCGAGATAGTAGATCGCGGTCTGATTGGTCTTCATCGCGCCGGTATAATCTTTCAGCATACGCCACGAGCCGCCGGAGGCCGTACTCTTGAAGCGCGCCAGAGCGAGCAAGGCGTCACGCCGTTCGAAATCCTCGTAAATGCCTTCCTTGAGCACCGCACCGAACGTGTCCCAGATTTTCGCGAAATTTTCCGATTCCTTGTCAGCGAGCCGCTCAAGCTCAGAGATCACGCGGCCGGTCACGCCCTTTCTGATCGCTGCAAGGAGCGGGCTTTCCTGGATTTTCTCGCGCGACACATTGAGGGGTAGATCGTCGCTGTCGACGAGGCCGCGGACGAAACGCAGATAGCGCGGCAAAATCTCGGCTTCGTCGGTAATGAAGACGCGCTTGACGTAAAGCTTGATGCGGCCCTTGCGGTCCGGATCGAACAGATCGAACGGCCGCGAGCCCGGAACGAAAAGCAGCGTCGTGTAATCCTGCCGCCCTTCGGCGCGGTAGTGGACAGTGGCGGCCGGCTCATCGAACTGGCCGCTGATGCTTCGATAAAAATCGGTGTAGTCCGCGGCACTGATCTCGGATTTCGGCTTGGTCCACAACGCCGCCCCGTCGGTGATCTCGGCCGGCTGCTCGCCCGTTTTCTCGACAATCGCGATCGGGACCGGCACGTGGCCTGATTGCGCCTTGACCAGCCGCTCAATCGTCGCCCGCTCGGCATAAGACCGGGCATCATCGAGCAAATGCAGCACGACACGGGCGCCGCGCGCCGGCGCTTCCGAAAGCGCAACCGGAGAGATCGCGTAGGTCCCCTTTCCGTCCGACGACCATAGCCAGGCGGTCTCCGACCCGGCCCGGCGTGAGACGACATCGACCTTGTCGGCCACCATGAATGTAGAATAGAAGCCGACGCCGAACCGTCCGATCAGCGCCGACTGCTCCTCGCTTTGTTTGGCCTCGATGCGGTCGAGGAAGGCTTTGGTGCCGGAGCGGGCAATGGTACCGAGCGATTCCGCGAGTTCCTCGCGGCTCATGCCGATGCCGTTATCCTCGACGGTCAGGCGTTTGGCTTCCGCATCGACCGTCAGCGTGATGCGCGGCTTGAAATCGTCGCCGAGCAGCTTTGGGTCGGTAATCCCCTCGTAGCGCAGCCGCTCGCACGCATCCGCGGCGTTGGCGATCAGTTCGCGCAAAAACACCGATTTGTCGGCATAAACAGAGTGCACCATCAGGTGCAGGAGCTTGGCGACATCGGCCTGAAACGGTTGGGCCTCTAATGGCCGGCTCTCGGTAACCTTGTCTTCGGCAGTCGTCATGGTCCTCCCCAGCGGCGTTTATCAGCCCGGAGATAGGACAATGAGGGCAGGATTCAAGGCTAAAACGGGCTTGTCGGGTGGTGCCGAGCTTCACCCGTTGGCACGCCAGAAGGCAGGTTGCCCTCTAGGCTGCGGCCCTTTGCTTGAGGATTGCAAGCACGTCCATCGGATCGGCTCGATCGCGATAGTCGGCATCCGTATAGGCATAGATAATCATGCCATCGCGGCCGATAACGTACGTGGCCGAAAGCGGCAACGCCCATTCATCCGCAGCATTCTTGGCGAGTATATCAAGGCCGAATCCCTGGTAAGCGGATTTCAGTTCATCGTTGAACTGATAAACCAGCCCGAACGCACGGCCTACTTTTTGACCCACGTCGCTGAGCACATCGAACGCCAGTGCGTTTTTCTCCGCAGTGGACAAAGTGTCATCGGGTTTTTCGGGGCTGATCGCGACGAGCGACGCGCCGGCTGCCTTGAGGTCGGGAAGAATCTGCTGAAAGGCCCTAAGCTGCAGATTACAATACGGGCACCAGCCGCCACGGTAAAAGGTCACGATGGCCGGGCCCTTTTTCAAAAACGCGCCAACGTCCACTGTTTCGCCCGTTGCGTTTTTCAGCACGATGGCCGGAGCGTGATCGCCGACTTTAAGGGCGGCTTTCGCGAGGCCATCACGAAGCTGCGCAATATGCCGTTCCATGATTGCCTGCCGGTCCGCGGGTACGCGCTTGAACCAGCCGGCGCGGAATTCCGCGAGTTGTTCTTTGAGCGACATTATGAGCCCTCTTTATGTTGACGGTTCATTCCGTTCGGCAATTTCACGACAGCGTCGCCGCACGTCGACCTCGCGCGTGCGTTTCCAACAGCGCCAATGCCGGGCGGACGATACCTTCCAGAGCCGCTCGATCCGGCCTTGCCCGCGCGAGCACACGAACGCCCAGCAGGACACCGACGAGCAAACGCGCGAAATCTCCGGCATTTATTTCAGCCGAGGCCGTTCCATCGGCTTGCGCTGATACAAGGCGTCTCTTGAAGAAAGATTCGATCGCGTCGAACTGTTCGGTAACTACGGCACGGCACGCCGAGTCATGCGGCGCGACTTCGAGCGCCGAGTTCACCAAAAAGCAGCCCTTGCGCAAGCGATCTTTAGCCGAGTGTTCAATGATCTCGGCGAAGAAGCACTGAATTGCTTCCAGCGGCTTGTACGTTTCCTCAAGCCGCCGCAGGCGATCGCGCGTGGTGCGATCGAGATACCGGTCCAAGGCTCGGGCGTACAATTCTTCCTTGTTACCAAAGGCATTGTAGAGGCTCGGCGCGCTCAGACCCATGGATTCAGTCAGATCGCGCAACGAAGTCGCTTGGTAACCGCGCCGCCAGAAACACTCTATCGCGGCATCAAGGGCCGTTGCTTCATCGAACTTCCTCGGCCGCGGCATGGTGTGAGCCTCATTGCCTCCGGGACATTGTGACCTTCCGAGCCATTGACGTTATATAGCGATTGATACAAAATCAAGCTGCGACAAAAAAGAACAACGCAGGAGCTACGGCATCATGGGTGTTGTTATCGACGGTCAATGGACCGACGGCGAGCTGCCGCAGGAGACCGGCCAATCCGGCCAGTTCAACCGCGTCGACAGCATATTCCGCAACCGGATCACTGCTGACGGCTCATCGGGTTTCAAGGCCGAGCCAGGCCGCTATCATCTCTATGTCGCACACGCCTGCCCGTGGGCGCACCGCACCCTGATCTACCGCGCGTTAAAGAAGCTCGACGGCCTGATTACCGTCGCCTACGCGATCCCCGGCATCAAGGAGAAAGGCTGGACCTACGAACGCGACCCGCGCTTTCCGGACTGCACACCCGATGAGGTCAATGGTTTCCATTATCTCTATGAGGCTTATGTTGCGAGCAATCCGCACTACACCGGTAAGGTGACGGTGCCGACGCTATGGGACAAGAAGACCAAGAAGATCGTCAATAACGAGTTGTCCGAAATTATCCGGATGCTCAATTCCGAGTTTAACGGGATCACCGGCGACCGTACCGATTACTATCCGCAGGCGTTGCGCGCCGAGATCGATGCCGTCAACGAGCGCGTCTATCATAATGTCAATAACGGCGTGTACCGCTCGGGCTTCGCCAAGACGCAAGCCGCTTACGATGAGGCCTATGACGGCCTGTTCTCGACGCTCGACTGGCTGGAGGCGCGGCTGTCGAAGCAGCGCTATCTGGTGGGCCACCAGATCACCGAAGCCGATTGGCGGCTGTTCCCGACGCTGGTGCGGTTCGACGTCGCCTATTTTTCAATCTTCAAGTGCAACCGGCAGCGCATCGCCGACTTTCCGAACCTGTCGAACTACATGCGCGAACTCTATCAGGCGCCCGGCGTGGGCGACACCGTGAAGCCGCGGCACTACGTCATCAATTACTATTCGATCCCGCGGGTGAACCCGACAATGATCATTCCGAAAGGCACGCCGGTCGATTTCGGCCAGCCGCACGATCGCGCGCGGCATGCTGCATAACAACTTGCCGCATAACAAAAATCGGGAGGAAACGATGCTCGAGCTTTATCACAACATCAATTCGGTTTGCGCACAGAAGGTCCGGATCGCGCTTGCGGAAAAGGGACAGAAGGTCACCGAACACCTGCTCACGCTGCAAGGCGACCAGAACGACCCGGCCTATATGAAGCTCAATCCGAACGGCGTGGTGCCGACGCTGGTCCACGACGGCAACGTGATCATCGAATCCTCGTTGATCCTTTATTACATCGACGAAGCGTTCCCGAGCCCACCCCTGATGCCGGCTGATCCGGTCGCCCGCCACCGAGTCCGGCTCTACAACAAGCTGATCGACGAATACATGCATAACGCATGCACGATCATGACGTTTGCCACGGCTTTCCGGCCGCGCTTCCTTAAAATGAGCCGGGAGGCATGGCTCGCCGAGATCAACAAGGCGCCGCTCAAACGGCGGGCCGAATATAAGCGAAGCGTGATTGAGCGCGGTCTCGAATCGGAATTCGTCATCGACGCCCTCCATCAACACCAGAAAATGATCTCGTGGATGGCCGACGACCTCAAACGAGGCCCTTTCCTCGCCGGCAACGCCTTCAGCAATGCGGACTGCGCCGTGATCCCCTACATCCTGCGGCTCGAACTCTTGAAGCTTGGCGCGATGTGGCAACGCGAGCCAGCTATCGTCGACTGGTGGTCGCGGGTGCGCGAGCGGCCGTCTGTGAAATCGACGATCTTCGACCGGATGCAGGAAGCCGATTGGGCGCCGTTCAAGAATCTGGCGCCCGATCCGTGGCCGTTGGTACAGGAGCTGCTGAAGGCAGCGTGACTGCAGTTTTCGGTTGGTCGATCGCGCTTTCGGCCTAGACCTTGATCCGATTAGATTGAGTCGGATCAAGGTCTAGATTTCTTATTGGAGCATGATCTTTTCGGAAAACCGGAAGTCCACTTTTCCGGATCATGCTCTATCCCGGTTTGAGACCCGCTGCTTTCACGACCTTGGCCCATTTGTCAGTTTCGGCGGTGAGGAATGCCCTGTAATCCGCCGGAGGGCCGACCATCGGCGCGCCGCCCAATTCGGCAAATCGCGCTTTGATCGCCGGGTCTCCCAGGATAGCGTCGATCTCACTATTGAGCTTCACAACGATGTCCTCGGGCGTCTTGGCCGGCACGCCGACGCCATTGACGTTGCTCGCTTCGTATCCCGGAACAAACTCGCCGATCGACGGTACGTCCGGCAACACGTCGACCCGCGTTGCCGTCGTCACGCCGAGCGCACGCAGTCGCCCGGCGTGAATATGCGCCATCGAAGACGCCGCATTGTCGAACATCACCTGAACCTGACCTCCGAGCATGTCCGTCAACGCTGGCGCCGCGCCGCGATATGGCACATGCGTCAGCTCGATACCGGTCATCATGGCGAACAACTCACCGGCCATGTGCGAGATCGTGCCGATACCGGCCGACGCCATATTGATTTGCCGGGGATGGGCTTTGGCGTAGGCGATGAAATCCGGAATGGTCTGCGCCGGAAACGACGGATTAACCTCCATGATGTGCGGCGCGCGGAACATGCTCGCGACCGGCGTTATGTCGCGCAGATAAACGAAGCTGAGATCGGGATAGAGGGTGGCGTTGACTGCGTTGGCCGAGCCATCAAGCAGCAGCGTGTAGCCGTCCGGCGGTGAATTCACCACGACCTCGGTGCCGAGATTGCTGCCGGCGCCGCCGCGATCCTCGACGACAAGCGGCTGACCGAGCCGCTCCGACAGCCATTGCCCCACCTGGCGCGCAATAATGTCGCTGACGCCGCCGGCCGGAAACGGCACGACAAACCGGATCGGCCGTACTGGATAGGTTTCAGCTTTCGCAATTTTGGAAACGAAAGGCGCGGCAGCGAGACCCGCTGTCGAAAATAAAAAGCTTCTGCGGGAAAAACTCATTCGACGCGAGAGAACCATGGCGATGCTCCGTAAGCCCGGACATTTCCCCGAAAAGGCCCGCGAGCAACGCCCACACATCGCCACCTTTGATTGTCGAATGTCGGCCATCAGGAGCGATCAGACGACGCTACAGCAAGCCCTGTGCCAGAAGCGAGGACGCGACGCCCTCTGCCGCACCGGGACTATTGACGCCCAATCGCATGTTCAGCCAAGGTTTTCCGATGAATATGCCGCTGCTGCTGACGCCGATAACTTTGCGCGGCCTCACCGCGCGAAACCGCATCGTGGTTTCGCCGATGTCGCAATACGCCGCGGTGGACGGCGCGCCGACCGATTGGCATCTCGTCCATCTCGGCAAGTTCGCCATGGGTGGCGCCGGCATCGTCTTCGTCGAAGAAACGACGGTCGAAGAGCGTGCGCGTAAGACTTATCATTGTCCCGGCATCTACACGGATGCCCACGTCAAAGCATGGCGGCGCATTACCGACTTTCTGCGCAGCCAGGGCGCGTTGAGCGCCATCCAGCTCGGTCACGCCGGCCGCAAAGTTGCGACCAAGGCGCCGTGGGAAGGTTTCGCGCCGCTAAGCGAAGAGGATGCCAAGCATGGCGAGCCGCCGTGGCAGGGCATTGCGCCAAGCCCGATCCCGTTCAAGGCCGGCGCCATGGTGCCGCGCGAGATGGATCAAGACGACATCAGACAGGTGATCGCCAGTCACGCCGAAGCAGCCAGCCGCTCGATCGATGCCGGCTTCGACATCTGCGAAATTCATGGCGCGCACGGTTACATCATCCAGCAATTCCTGTCGCCGATCACCAACAAGCGGCAGGACGGCTACGGCGGCGACCTGCAGGGCCGGATGCGGTTTGCGCTCGAACTGATGGAGGCCGTGCGCAAAAGCTGGCCGAATAGATCGACCGCTGTTTTTCCGCGCCTCCTGTGTCGATGGTAAGGGCGGCGCCTGGGAACTCGACGATACGATTGCGCTTTCCAAGGAGCTCAAGCTGCGCGGTGTCGACGTGATCGATTGCTCGTCGGGAGGCATCGAAGGGCCGCTGACGTTATCAGTCGTTCCGCGCGTGCCTGGCTATCACGTGCCGTTCGCGGAGCGTATCCGCCGCGAAGCCGATATCCCGACCATGGCCGTCGGGCTGATCACCGATCCGAAGCAGGCGGAAGGCTATTTGCGGGAGGGCCGCTGCGATCTGATTGCGTTGGCGCGCGAGATGATGTGGGATCCGAACTGGCCGGTGCACGCCGCGCAAACGCTCGGCGGCGCCGATCCGCTAGCCTTGCTGCCGCAATCCTATGCGTGGTGGCTGCGACGGCGCGATGAGGTGCGGAAGCTTACTTCTGCCGGCGGGCAGCAGTCCTAATTGCTGCCAAACGGCAAACGCTCGATATCGAGTTCCGCCGCCATGATCTTGCGATGGGCCTGATCGAGCCAGGGCTGCAATTTCGCCACCCGTTGCGAGATGGTCGTGAAATCGCGCCGGAATTCCGGCATCACCACTTTGACCGCCTCGTAGATCGTCGCCTCATCGACTGTCGTCAGCGCCCGGTCGCGCACCACGACCCGGCCGTCGACGATGACGTGGCGCACGCCGCGGCCGGCTTCGATGTGCACGAGCTGACGCGCAGCGCTGTTCATCGGCGAGAAAGTCGGATCACGGGTATCGATCAACGTCAGGTCGGCTTTGAAGCCCGGCGCGATCTTTCCAATCACGTCACCAAGCCGCGCGCCTTCCGCGCCGGCTTCCGTGGCCGCCTTTAAAGCTGTTACTGCCTGCGGCGGTCCCGGGATCGGATCGCTGACGGCGGCGAGCAACGCGAACAGTTTCATCGCCACGAACATGTTCTGCGCGTCGGAGCAACTGCAATTATCGCAGCCGAGCCCGATCCGCACGCCGGCCTTTTGCAAGGTGCGGATCGGCGCGATACCGCATTTCATTTTCAGATTGCCCTGGGGATTAAGCACGACACCCGCCCCATGCTCGCCCAACAAGTCTATTTCGGCAGCCGACAGCCAGACGCTGTGCGCAAAATTGAGCCGCGGATCGAGCACGCCCTCCTCGGCAAGCCGCTTGATCAGGAGACCGCTGTATTCCGGGAGTGTCAGCCGCGCCTGCAACGCCATGCCGCGCGATTCATAGATGTGCGTATAGACCGGAATGTCATAACGGCGCGCAAGCTCTATGGTCCGTTGCATCAGCGCTTCCGAGCACCGTTCCGGCGCGGAAGGTCCAAGCGCCCAAGACACGCGCGGCGGCGCAGGCTGCTTCAGCCGAGTCGACCTCAAAATGGCCAATCAGATCGAGCTTTCGTTCCGGCTCGGCCGCCGTCGACAGCAGCGGATGCAGCTCGGCGGGAAACGTGTCCTTCCAGAACGGAATGGTCTCGATGCCTTTGCGGTCGGCATATTGCAGCGCAAAGATCACGCGGATGCCGACCTCGTCGTAAGCCTTCATCACCGCGTCCATGTGACGATCCTCATAAGGATAGAGCGTCAGCATGTCCTGAATGGTGGTCATTCCGGAGCGCAGGCATTCCAGCGCGCCGAGCAGCGTGCGCGCATAGACTTCTTCGGTGGAGCGCGGCGGATATTGCGGCGGCAGCGCATAGAGCCGCCACGACTCCAGTGGCACTTCTTCCAGAGTGCCTTTGGCAAGCACGTCGTGGGAGTGATAGTGCGCGTTGACGAAGCCCGGCAGCACCAGGTGATCGCGTGCGTCGATCGTCTGAATGCCTTGACCTTCGGCGCGATAGTCCGCCGCAATCCCGATGATCTTGTCGCCGGCAACGGCAATGTCGGCCTGTGGCGGATCGTGCCAATCGGAATCCGGCGTAAAAACCCGGCCGCCTTTCAGCAGGAGCGTCGTGCCGGAAGGAAGAACGTCATCTGTCATTGGCTAAACCGGTACCCGTACCGCCGCGCGCAGTCCACCCATCGCACTGCTTCCCAGCGTAATATCGCCGCCGTGGGATCGCGCAATGTCGCGGGCGATAGCGAGACCCAATCCGGTGCCACCCTCGTCCTGGTTGCGCGCGTCATCGAGCCGCAGGAACGGCTTGAACACGTCCTCGCGCAATTGTTGGGGAATACCCGGCCCGTCGTCATCGACCGTAACGGTGAGCCAACGGTGATCGCAATGGCCGGTGATGGCGATATTTTTCGCAAACCGCCCCGCATTGGAGACGAGATTATAGATGCAACGCTTGAACGCCGCCGGACGCACCGTGACTTCCGGCGGACCATGAAAGGCCACCGTCGCAGGATGACCATGACGCTCGGCGTCGAGCCGCAGATCTTCCAGCAGCGCTTCGATATCGGTCGTCGCCGATTGCTCGCCGGTATCGCCACGGGCGAAGGCCAGGTAAGCTTCGAGCATCCCCGCCATCTCGTCGACATCCTTCTTGATCGCATCGACCTCGGCGCCATCGCCGAAGAAAGCAAGTTCAAGCTTGAAACGGGTAAGCACGGTGCGCAGGTCATGGGACACACCGGCCAGCATCGTGGTGCGCTGTTCCATGGCGCGCTCGATGCGGACTTTCATTTCGAGGAACGCGGCCGCAGCGCGTCGCACCTCGCGCGCGCCGCGCGGACGGAAATTGGGCGCATCGCGGCCTTTGCCGAACGCTTCCGCCGCGTCGGCGAGCCGGACGATCGGCTTGATTTGGTTGCGCAGGAACAGGATAGCGATGGTCAGCACGATCAGGGAGATCAGAACCATCCAGCTCAGGAACAGCAGCGAATTGGAATTGTAGGCACCGGCGCGAGGGGCAAAGACCCGCATCACCGCGTCGTCAAGCTTGATGCGGACTTCGACAATGGAGGAACGGCCGACGGTGTCGATCCAGAATGGCAAGCCGATCTGCTTGCGGATGTCGTCAGACAATTTCTGATCAAGCTGCGAGAAAAACGGCTTTGGTCCGGGCGGCGGCAGCTCGGTTCCCGGCAGGAATTCAACCACGAGGCCGAGGCGTTCCTGGGCGATGCGGCGCAGTTGCGCGTGATTGCCGCTTTCCGGAAATGTCTTGTAGAGGTCGATCAGCGCCGCAATCTCTTGCGTCACTGCCGACGACAGATAGTAATTCACCACGCTCGATTGCCGCTCGATGTACATCAGAGCGACGATCGATTGCAGCACCACCATCGGGATGATGACGATTAGAAGTGCGCGGGCGTAGAGGCCGGTCGGCATCACCGAGCGCAGCCAGCGCGTGAACCGGTCCCACGGACCGGTGACGTAGCTCGCGGCGCCCGCCGCCGTGTTCGCGGCGCTGACCAAATGGCTCGCCGCGACCCTCAAACGCCCGATGCTGTCGTCTAGATTGACCATGAGAAGACTTCAGCCGCTTCAGAGCGCCGGCACCAGCCGGTAACCTATGCCGCGGACAGTTTGCACGATGAGCGGATTGCCTGGATCTCGTTCGATCTTGCGCCGCAGCCGGTTGACCTGCACGTCGACGGTGCGCTCGCCGACTGCTTCACCATTTCCGGCAAGCGCCTCGCGCGGCACCGTCTCGCCGACATTGGACGTCAATATCCGCAGCATCTCGCGTTCGCGATCGGTAAGCCGGATCGCCTCCTCGCCGCGGCGCAGCTCGCCGCTGGCAAGATGGAACACGAACTGGCCGAACCGCACCAACTCCGCAGGCACGGCGGCAGGCGGATTGGCACGCTTGAGAATGTTTGCCACGCGCAGCGCCAGTTCACGCGGCTCGAACGGCTTCGACAGATAATCGTCGGCGCCGATTTCGAGGCCCATGATCCGGTTCTCCTTCTCGTCACGCGCCGTCAGCATCAGGATCGGCACGGTCGACGTCGAACGAATGGCCCGCGCGAGATCAAAGCCGTTTTCGCCCGGCATCATGACATCGAGGATGAGCAGATCGAATTTCAGCCCTTCAAGCTTGGCGCGCGCCTCGCGCGCGCTTTCCGCGGTCGAAACGCGATAGCCTTCACTGACGAGGAACCGCAGCAGCAACACGCGAATGCGGCGATCGTCGTCGACCACAAGCAGATGCGGCGCGTCGTCCGACGGTGTTGCGGCCGGCGCGGTCATGAGCCGCTCTCACGGCCGCGAGGTCGCGGCATGATCGGCGTTGTTGATCTGGCGCAACACGTGATCGGGGTCGTCGGTCATGCCGGCCAGAAAACGCCGCGCTGCCTCACGCGCACCGGGACCAAGTTCGGCGAGCACGCGAGAAATACGCTCGGTTTGCAGGCCCGCCAGCCGCAACGCCAGCGCCTCGCCTGCCTCGCTCGCATACAAAAGCCGCTGGCGGCGATCGTGTGGGCCCGCGCGCTGCACTACGTAGCCCTCGTCGATGAGCTGTTTGAGCACGCGGCCAAGCGATTGTTTGGTGATTTTCAGGATGTCGAGCAGGTCGGCGACTTTGATGCCGGGATTACGATTGACGAAGTGCAGCACCCGATGATGCGCCCGGCCGAAGCCAAGCTTTGCCAGCACTTCATCCGGATCGCCGACGAAATCGCGATAGGCGAAAAATAGACAGCTCGATCAGATCCCAATAGGGCTCCTGACCGCCGTCCGGTTTTTTGATCGGATCGGCAGCACCGACGGGAGGCTCGGTAGAGGTGACGCTAACATCAGCCATTTAGGTCAGTAGTATTGACATATTTTGCCGGGCTTGTTAACCCATGATGGAAGGTCGCGTCGCGACTGCGCCTCCGGCTCTATATTTCATGGGGGCCGGAAACGGCGCTTTCTTAAAAGCGTTGCGACCATATCGGGAGTCCCTCCCTGACGCAAAAGCCGAAGGCACTCGCCGGAGCTGGCGCGATTCGGGATGAGATGAATGCAAGGGAGGCAATGCAATGGCAGTGCCCTTCGACGAACGATCGGACCTCATCTGGTTCGACGGCAAACTCATCCCTACTGCTGAAGTCAAAGATCAGCGTACTGACCCATGGCCTGCATTACGCAAGCTGCGTGTTCGAAGGCGAACGCGCGTATGGCGGCATCATCTTCGAAGGCACCAAGCACTCCGAGCGCCTGAAACGGTCGGCACAGATCCTCGACTTTGAAATCCCCTATTCCGTCGCCGAGATCGATGCCGCGAAGCAACTTGTTCTGGAAAAGAACAATCAGAAAGAAGCTTATGTCCGGCCGATCGCATGGCGCGGCTCGGAGCAGCTCGGCGTTTCGGCGCAGAACAACAAGATCCATCTCGCCATCGCAACCTGGGAATGGCCGAGCTATTTCGATCCGGCCCAACGCCTCAAAGGCATCCGGCTCGATCTTGCCGAATATCGCCGGCCCGATCCGAAGACGGCGCCGTGCCTTGCCAAAGCGGCCGGCCTTTACATGATCTGCACGATCTCAAAGCACCGGGCCGAGAAGCGCGGTTATGCCGACGCCATGATGCTCGACTGGCAGGGCCGCGTTGCCGAATGCACCGGCGCCAACATTTTCTTCGTCCAGGACGGCAAGATCCACACGCCGACCGCCGATTGCTTCCTTGCCGGCATCACGCGGGCGACCGCAATCAATCTGGCAAAGCAGGCCGGCATCGAAGTGATCGAGCGCCGCATCATGCCGGAAGAGCTCTCGAGTTTCTCGGAGTGCTTCATCACCGGCACCGCCGCCGAGGTCACTGCGGTTTCGGAAATCGCCAACTGGACCTTCACGCCCAGCCGTATCACCGCGCAGCTGATGCGCGATTACACCGACACGGTGCAGCCGAAGGGCAAGGCCGCGGCAGCCTAGTCGTGCCGCGCACGTAAGAAGACTTCGGCGACGGCCGCTACGGCAAAACGCGGAATACGATGCGGCGATTTTGCGCGCGGCCTTCCTCGGTCGCGTTGGATGCGACCGGCTTGGTGTCGCCGTAGCCGACCGCCCCGATCCGATCCGGCCTGACGCCGCGGTGGACGAGGAAATCGACCACCGAATTGGCGCGCGCTAACGACAGCCGAATGTTGTATTGAGGCTCGCCAACCGAGTCGGTATTGCCGCTGACCTCGACCTTGACGCCGGGGCAGCGGTTCATGACATCGGCGACGCTGTCGAGCAGCGGATCGCTGGCACGGTCGAGCTCGGCGCTGCCGGTCTTGAAATAGATCGCACCGGTGGTCGAGATCACACCGAAACGGGTCTCGCATTCTTCCGTTGTGATTGCCCGGGTCTCCTCAGCTCGTCGGCGCTCTTCGTATTGGTGCTGCTCCTGCTCGACCACCGCGATCCGGTCGCCGGTCTCGAACAGCAGATCAAATGTGAAACTGGCGGCCGCTACGATCGGGGTGCCGTTGATGGCCGCGGACAGCTTGGCAAGACCCGCAGTGAGCGCAAAGTCGTCGGTCGTAACGACAATTGGCTTGACGGTGGAGACGGACACAGCGCGGTCGCTCAGCCGCGTAACATTGACCAGCGTCTCGAACTCCTTGGTCATGCCGTGCAGCGAGAGCGTGAAATGCAGCGGATAAACTACGCGCGTCTGCCGCGTCAGATCCTGAAGCCTCGCCATTTCCAGATGCGTGTGCACCTCCGCCACCGGGAATTTATAGGTTTCGAACATCAGGTAGCGCATCCGCACGTCGCGCACGTCGATACCCGACGATACCGACGTAAGATCGATCTTGACGATGGCGTCCCCGTCATTACCGATCGCGCCTTCGAGCCCCGTAAACTGATGAATTTCAACAATCGATTCCGCCTTTGCGGTCTGCATGTAGAAGTGCGACCCGCTACCGTTGAGCACCCATTGCTGGGCGCTGGCACCGCCGAGACCGGCGATCACGAATGCAGCAGCGGCAAAGAACCGGATCAATACGTTGCGCATGCTAGTTTTCCACCAATTCACAGTGGCCCCGTCAAGCCGACAAGAAAATCTAAATAGCTTTCGTACGTGCGTTCATCGGCACCCTTGCTGGGCCCATTTCATCATCGCGACTTTTTCCGGACCGCCATAAGGATGCTGTTTGCGGAACGCCATCTTCGGATCGCTGGCGTAGATCTTGGCCTGCACGCACAGTGACTGCGGATTCCACTGATGGCAATTGCCACAAGGTTTGCGCCAAACCTCTTCGGGAAGCCCCTCGATCGGCGCAAACTGAGGTACTCCTTTAACCAACTCTTCGAGCGAATAGCCCTGCACCGGGTACGCGCCGCTCTTGATTGGCTGCGACCAGCGTACCTCGTCGTCGCCGACCACTTCCTCAGGCCGCGACGGTGGAACCGGTCGCGGCTCGGCAAACGCAGCTGGCGGCGGAGGTGGCGGTTCTCCAGGCGGTCTCATTTCCGCACCGAGGGGTGGCCGCATCTCCATTCCTAGCGGCGGTCGCCCCAGATCCGCAGCAGCCGGCGGTGCAACGTCCCGCGGCGGCGTCATTCCTTGCGCCTCGACCGGCCGCGGGCGTGAGTTGCGAACCGCGGCAACCTCATCCTGACTGGCTGGAACCAGGGCCGTCATGATGCCCCAGCCATCCAATGTTTTGCGCTCGTCGCCGCCGCGCAGCTGATAGGCGACATACGCCCATTTGCGGTCACCCACCTGCTGATCGCCGGCAACGCACACGAAATCATTTTTGCCGAGAGAGCCAAGAAAGGTCGAGTCACCACGCGGTTCGGTGTAGATACCCAGGTTATCGGCCGTGACCCGGAAGAAACGGCAATCCACTTGCTGCGCATGCGACGCCGACGCGCCCGCAAGAAGGCCGAACAGAGTCACCACTCGAACGGCAAAGGATGTCGTCATCGCACCTCGCAAAACGAACTGGACGTTATCGACAGCAGCCGCCCCAGGATCGGCAGAACCGTTCGACGACATTGTCGCGGCAAAAGGACACTATCTGACCGGATGGGCGCACAGCAAGAAGCATCTGACCGGATTAGCGCGCAGCGAGGAACCGCTGTTGCATTCAACAAGAATTTTTCGTTTTTTAGTTTTGTCATACCGACGCGGTGTGATTCCTAAGCCGGTCGACGAGACGACAACGGAACTTTTGCCAACGATCGGCGGTATAAACACCCCAAAGGATATTTACAGAGCGAAATCGCTTTCGATTGAATTTCTATCGTCAGTGATAGGTTCCGGCGGTGGCGCAGCAGCACTTGCCATTTTTCGGATTGCAGACCTTCACCAGCGACGAGTCGCACTGAACCTCCTCGCCGCCGCATTTGGAGTGCTTGGCAATCATCGTCGAACGCGGCGTTAGCGTATTCGCACCCAACATCTGCTGCGTGTCGGCGCGCGCTGACAGCACCACCGCTCCAAGAGCGAACGCCGCTACTACCGTCATCCGAAATCGTTGCATTCTTCCCTCCCCGACTTTATTGCCTTGGTCTCGACCCAGGCACACAACGCGCGATTTCCTTCGATCACTCCGGCACGTGATTTGCTACAAGCGTGTGGTGAGCCAGGGGACCGTCCGGTGAACACCAGCAATAGAGGTTATTGGCGCCAATTTGTACTCCTTGGCGTTGGCATGATTGGCTACACAATCTGCCGCTCCGGCTTCCCTGTAGGGCTTGCCGCAATGGGGAAGCAGTTTGAATGGACGGCCTTCGAGGTCGGAATCCTCAGCACCATTTTTCTTCTAGGCCAAGCCATCATCGACATTCCTGCGGGATACTGGGCCGATAGCCTGGACCGCAAGCGTGTAATCTTCGTCGGCCTGTTCGGCCTCGGCCTGTTCACTGCGCTGGTGACACTGGCCACGGGATTTTGGTCGGCATTTGCGTTTCGGGTACTGTTCGGTGTGATGGAAGGAATTTACAACATCGCACAATTTGCGGTCGCCGGGTCCATCCTCCCGGGCCAGCGCGCCCTCGTGAACGGCATGACACAGGTCTTCTACGGCATCGGCAATTTCGGAGGACAGACCTTCGTCGGCTCACTTCTGCATCTCCATCCCGGCTTCTGGCAGTTGCCGCTGTGGTGCCTGGGCGGAGTTACGATGGTGTACGCCTTCCTTTCGATGTTTCTGTTCGACCGAAAGTATCTGTACCGCAACGCGTCGACGGTCACGCAAGCGAAGCTCGGCTTTTGGCCTACGCTCAGGATCGTCGCCACGAATGTCCGGGTTTGGAAGGCGCTGATCATTCATGCCTGCAACATGATCCCGAACTGGGCCATTCTTGGCCTCGGCAATTATCTCTTCATCCAATATCGCCATTACGACCCTGCGTTTTCGGCCCTGGTATTCGGTGCAGGCGCCGGTGCCGGCGGTTTGTTTGTGCCGCTAGGCACGATGTGGGCGGACCGCTTCGGCCGGCGACCGGTCGTGTGCTTCTTCGGCGCCTGGATGTGCGTTTCATCCTTGTTGCTGTTCTACGTTGCGCCCGCCAACTGGATGATGGTCATCCTCGGCGGCTGCGTCGGCTTCGGTCTCAACGCGCTTTACACGCTGGGCTACACGATCACGCAAGACGCCGTCGCGTCTGCATCAAATAGCGGCATCGGCATCGCGACCGGCATGGCCGGAGGTTTCGGATATTTGTTCGCCGTTTTGGCGGGGCCCTTGGTCGGCTGGCTTATTCCCCTGATTGGACCGCTCTGGTCGATAAACCTCGTCGTTATCGGCGGCGAGCTTCTGGTCATCGTCTTCGGCTTCTTGTTCCTGAAAGACGAGAAACCGGCAGTCGCTGCGGTCGCACAATAATCCCGGATTTTTTGCGAGCTCACGAGCGTTCTAAATATCGGTTGTGGGGTAGCGGCTTCGACAATGCCTTCGCCTGCAATTCGGCAAAATAGCCTTTAAGTTTGAGCGCATTACCGCGCAGTTTGCCGAGCTGTTTGGTCACCCCCGGCATTACGGCGGCCATTTCTTCCACGAGCTTGGTTTCGTCAACCCGTGTTGTGGCTCCGTCAGCAACGACGTGGCGACCGTCGACCCAGACGTGACGGACTGAGCGACCGCTCTCGCTGAATACGACCTGCTTGGCGACGCTGTTCAAAGGCCTGAAGGACGGATCGCTCAAGTCGAGTGCTATGATATCGGCGCGCATGCCAGGTTCGATCGCACCGATCTTCCTGGCGACACCGGCACGGGCCGCACCTCCAAGCGTCGCCAACCGAATGGCTTCAACAGCGGCCGGCGGCAGTGCGTCCGGCTCGATAATTCCGCCAAGCAGACAGTAAGCCTTCATCACCGGAAAGAGGCTGTGAATGTCGGAGCAGCTGCAATTGTCACTGCCAAGCGCGAGCGGCACGCCGAGCCTGCGGTAAGCCGCGATCGGCGCCACGCCGTTGCGTAGGCGAAGATTGCTCAGCATGTTGAGCACCACACCGGTGCCGGTGGTGCTCAGCAGTTCGATCTCCTCCGCGTCCGGCCAAACGCCGTGCGCAATACTTACATTCGGCCCGAGCAGACCGAGCCGCTCCATAAATCTTAAAAGAGAGCCGCCAAACTCAGCATATTTCTCGCGCGCGAATAAAGCTTGCGAGCGCGATTCATAGACATGGGTGTAGATGGGCAGATTGCGCCGCTTTGCCAAATCGGCGACTCCCGTCAAAAGCGACGCCGAACAGCGTTGGGGCGCAGATGGACTCAAGCACCAAATGACCCGGCCACCGCGATCCCCGACGCGGTCAAGCTGACGCTCGATGAATTCGAGCTGCGACGCGGCATCGCCGGCGGTGTCGCCGACGAGCGGCCACAAGTCTTTCGGCACGACCTCGCGTACGGCGTACAGGGTATCCAGCTGGGATCGGTCGCGCACGGTGATCGAGTAGGCGACCCGGATGCCGGCCTCTTCATAGGCATTCAATATGGTATCGACGATCTCGTCCGAGAGTGGGAGAAACGAGCTAAAATCCTGAACGGTCGTTATCCCGTTTCGCAAAGCCTCGACCGCACCGAGAAGCGTGCGGATACGGATCTCCTCAAGACTGCGATTATTGCCAATGGGTCCCGCTACAAGACCCCACTGCTCGAGTGGCATCGAATCGAAGCAACCTTTCGCCAGAACGTCATGGGAGTGATAGTGCGAATTAACGAAACCGGGGAGCAGGACCTGCCCTGATAGATCCATCCTGTCATGGGACGCCTCGCGCGCGGCGGCTTGAGCGGCATCTTGACCGATGGCCTTGATGCATCCGTCAGAAATAAAAACGTCTTCGATGGCGGGAAGATCAGTGTCGCGATCGTGGCGATAAACGCGTGCGCCGGTTATGAGCATATCACCCATTTCCAGTGCTCCGCCGCAGCATCATCAGTGCATCATCCGTCACGGAAGACGACTTTGCCGCCGACGATTGTGAGCCGGCACTTTATGTCCTTTAAGTTTTCCGCGCCCACGTGAAGTGGATTATCGGAGAGTACAATGAGGTCGGCCAAGTATCCCGGCTGCAAAGGTCCTTTGACGTTTTCTTCGAAAGTAAGCGCAGCTCCGGCGGTGGTCAGCAAACGTATTGCCTGGTCCGGCGAAAGCCGCTGGTCGGATCCGATGATGCGGCCGGTCGTGCGTTCGTGCCGCGTACAGATAACCCAAAGCGTGAACAAAGGATCGTACGGGATATTGTCCGTCGCGCCGGCGGTAGGAACACCGAGATCAAGAAGATGACGGTGCGGCACCACGAGGTCCCCGCCGTCCACGTCGTCGAGATACCAACGTCCGCCTTTCCAAAGATGGTAGACGGGAATCGTGGTGACGAACAATCCCAGGCGCTTGAGGGCACGAAGGTCATCGAGTCGCGCACGGCCGACGTGCTCGATGACCCAGCGCTTTTCTGAGAGCGGGTGATCCACTGCAATTTGTTCCAGGATCGGGATGATATGGTGCAATTCGTCACCGACGATCGTGTGGACCCGCAGATCGTGTTCCGCGGCGAGCCGGCAATAGTCCGCGAAATCTTTTTTGGAATTTGCCTGCTCGACAAATCCGGACCAGCCGGTATTGGGCAAATTGGCGCGCGCCAGCGCGGCCATGGTCGCGTCACCGCCGTAGGCAATATGCACTCCCGAAATCCGCAACCAAGCGTCGCCAAAGCCACGGCCTCGTGCATAGCTAAGAGCGTCGCGCATCTCGGCGGCAGCCGCAGCGAGGTCCAGCCAAGCGGGACTGACGGTCAGTCCGACGCGAACAGACAATTCACCCCGCTCCCAAAGAGAGCGATACACCGAGATGATTTCCGGCGCCGATCCATGACCCTCGTAGACGCTGGTGGTGCCGACGGCGTTGTATAGCCGCATACTTTCACCGGCCGCGCGTCGGCGCTCGGCAAAACCGAACCGCGGCACCGCCGGCAGCAAATCGAATTCGACCGAAGGCCGAGCATTATGCTCGACGATCAATCCAGTGGGTTCGCCCGACGCATCCTTGACGATCTCGACGCCGACGCAGCGCGGCTCGGTTCCGGGGCCAAGATCGTTGAGCTTAAGAGCTAGCGAATTCAGCGCCGTGTAACCCGGTGGCACCCCCCAATTGCCGAATAACCCCGAAATGCAAACCGGATTTCGCGGCGCTACGGTATCGAGTTCCTCGCGTGTCGGCATGCGCTTTTCGAGCAACCCCTGCGGTCCGCCAAAAAAGTAAGGCGGATCGCCGACCGGCATCGTAACGATCCATTCGCCCGGCACCGCAGCGCGCGCTGCCGCCGCAATGCGCCCGGTGAGCTCGCTCACCGAGCGCACGCCCGCAAGCGACAATCGCAACCGCTTGAGACCTTCGCGCTCCATGTGCGCGTGACTGTCATTGAAGCCGGGAATTACAGTCTGCTCGGGCCGCAGCTCTACGACTTCAGTTTGCGGACCGATAAGTCCATCGATCACCGCTGCACTGCCGACCCTGAGAACGCGGTCGCGTTGAAGAGCAATCGCATTGCCTATCGTGTTCGTCGAATCAAACGTCAGAACGGTGCCACCGCGGATGACAACGTCAGCCTTCGGCGAGGATTGTTGCGAGTTGATTCCGCTCATGTCGTGCTTGTGTACCAGGGAAACAGTCGCGCGGTCAGCGCAACGAATGCCCGGTCCGCAAGAAATCCCAGTGCCCCCAGGACAAACAGGCCGATAAACATCACGTCGACCTTGAAGAGCTGATAGCCGAGCGACATCATGTGGGCGATGCCGGCTGTAGCGCCAGATAGTTCGGCGGCGACGAGAACGATCAGCGAGACCGCGATTGCCTGCCGCAATCCGGCAAGGATCATCGGCAATGCCGCCGGCAAAACGACTAACAGCATGGTTTGCAATGGCGGCGCCCCGAGGCAGGCGGCGGAACGCAGATAGACCGGATGCACGTCGCGTACACCCACAAAGGTGCTGATCCAGACCGGAAAAAACGCACCGCACGCTATCAACGCCACCTTCGATGTCTCTCCGATGCCGAACCAGAGGACTGCGAGAGGTACCAGCGCGATGACTGGGATGGAACGCAAGCCGTGCAGAAGTGGTTCGCTCAACTGGCAAAAGACGCGCGAACGCGCCATGAACGCGCCGACAATAATGGCGCTTGCCGACGCAAGGGCAAACCCGGCGGCAGCGCGCCCGACGCTCACCGCGATGTTCTCCGCCAGTTCGCCGGACACGATCATCGGCCATGCTGCCTTGATAACGAGCGATGGCGGCGGGAACATCTGAACGTTCAAATCAGGAACCAGGCGTGGGATCGCCTCCCAGAGCAGCAGGAAAGCAATTACACCGACCGTGTTGAGGATGATTGGGTAAAGGTCTCTCGCCATCTCTCGGCACGCGCCTCCATCACGAACCGTCGTTCGACTTCTGACGCATGCCTTTCCGCGGCAGCATTGGCGGTCTCAGTCATGCCCGAATCTCTCTCCCAATCGTGGCGTACAATTCCGCGAATTGCGGGCTATCTCTCAGGCGCGGATAAGCGAGATCGATGCGGAAATCGCGCCGGATGCTTCCCGGATTAGCGCTCATTACGATGACGCGCCCGCCAAGAAAAATCGCCTCATCCACATTGTGCGTGATAAACAGCACGCCGAGACTGAGGTCCTGCCAGATGCGCAGCAATTCTTCCTGCAGCGTCGCTCGCGTCATCGCGTCGACGGCCGCGAATGGTTCGTCCATCAACAACATCTCCGGCTCGTTGACCAGCGCGCGGGCGACGGCGACGCGCTGGCGCATACCGCCCGACAATTCGTGCGGGTAGCGGTGGGCCACCCGGGCCAACCCAACCTTGTCAAGAAACGACAAGGCGCGTTCGCGCCGCTCTTGGCGAGATACCTTGCGCATGCGTAATCCGAATTCGACGTTTTGCAACGCCGTCATCCACGCGAACAGAGCGTATTCCTGGAAGACAACACCGCGATCCGGAGCCGCGCGCGTGACCGAAGTGCCGTTGAAGCGAACTTCGCCGTCGGTCGGTCGGATGAAGCCGGCGATCAAGTGCAAGAGGGTCGTCTTGCCGCAACCGGACGGACCAATCACGCAGACGAACTCGCCCTTGCCAATGCCGAGCGAGACATCCCGGAGCGCCCAAGTGGGCCGGCCGTCACTCGCGGCGTAGAGCTGAGAAACGTTCTTAAATTCGACCAGCGCAACAGACTCGGTCACGTGCCGCCTTCAATCAAGCGCCGGCAAGCGTCACGCGGTCTGGTCGATAGCGTTTGAGCGGCTCGTCATAGATAAGTCCGCGAAACAGCCCGTGTAAATCCTGGCTCGGACGCGCGATTAGGCCCGAATTGATCGCCCATTCCGCTTCGGTGACCATATCGTTGACGAAGGCGTCATCGAATTCGATCTTGAATTCGAACGAGTTTGTGCCGGCACGAATCTGCTCGGGCGTGTTACCGACACGCTTGGCGATCTTCTCCGGCCAGTCCGGATGCAACTTCATATAATCTTCGGCCGCGATAAGCGACCTGACCGCGGCGTCCAACAACTGCGGCTGACGCTTGACGACGTTTTCGGACGTCAGCAGCAGTTCATGACTGCGGAAGAATTTCTCCAGGCCTTGCTGTGTCATCACCGCCACCGCGCCGCCCGACTGGCTCTCGGCGGTGAGCGCCGCTTCGCGAGTCCAGGAGAAGCCATCAACATCGCCGCGGCTCGTCGCTGCAATCATGTTGACCGGCGTCATGTCGATGACCGTTATATCTTTTATATCGAAGCCGGCCATATCGCAGTAACGCGCCAGCATATATTGGCCGCTAGTGCCGATTTGAGTGGCGATCTTCTTACCCTTCAAGCTTGCGGGACGGTCCGGCTCGATGCCACGATCCTTCCGCACCACAATCTTCATGTCGCGGCTGTAGCGGCTGTAATTGACCACAATAATTGGCCGCAGTCCGCGCATCGCCGCGAAAATTAGCGGCGTTTCGGTGGCCGTGCCGAATTGTGCTGAGCCAGCCAGGAGGGCCTGCATGGAATCGCGGCCGGTGGGAAAATCGACCGCTTTCGCATCGACGCCGTTATCCTTCCAGGTATCGATTGCTTCGGCGAGAAACGTGGTCGACCAAGTATAGCCGGTGCTGCCGTAGGCGATGGTCGCGGTCAGCCGGTCCTCGGCGCGGGAGATAGAAGGCAACGCCGCCAACAGTGAAGTCCCCGCCAGCCCCTGCACAAGTTGCCGGCGATGCATGTTAGCGGACACGAAGTGACGTACGGGCATGAAACGATCCGTTGTTGAAGAAACTGTGTCCCGGCCGACACCAGTCACTAGATTTGGCGTGCTATTCAGTCCCGGTCAACTTAATTTGTCGCTGCGACAAATAGCGCGGACCGACTGTGCGGGCGACAATAGGACAATGCGAATGCTCGATCTGATCATCAAAAATGCGAACTTGGCTGACGGCCGCGACGGTATCAGCATCGGCATCCGCGACGGTATCATTGTCGAGATCGCCAACGACATCGCCGCAGAAGCGCGGCAGGTGATCGATGCGGCGGGCAATCTCGCTACGCCGCCGTTCGTCGACAGTCATTTTCATCTCGATTCTGCGCTTAGCCTCGGCCGACCCCGGTACAACGAAAGCGGCACGCTGCTTGAAGGGATCGCCATATGGGGCGACGCAAAGAGACGAATGACGGCGCAAGACGTCGAAACGCGGGCGCTCGCACTATGCCGATGGGCTATCGCAAACGGCACGCTGGCGATTCGCAGCCACGTCGACATCTGCGACGACCGCCTGCTGGCGGTGGAAGCTCTTCTGGATGTTCGGCAGAGGATGAAGGCGTATCTCGATATTCAGCTTGTCGCATTCCCGCAGGATGGATACCTGCGTAGCGACAATGCACGGCAAAATCTGCGCCGGGCGCTCGACCTTGGCGTGGACGTAATCGGCGGCATCCCGCACTTTGAGCGGACCGCGGCTGACGGCACCGCATCGGTCACAGAGCTTTGCGAAATCGCCGCCGATCGTGGTCTTCGGGTCGATATGCATTGTGACGAAAGCGACGATCCCAATTCACGGCACATCGAGACGCTTACAGCCGAAACCAAACGACTTGGGCTGAACGGAATGGTGGCCGGATCGCATCTGACTTCCATGCACAGCATGGATAATTACTACGTCAGCAAATTGATCGGACTCATGGCCGAGGCGCGGCTACACGCCATCGCTAATCCGCTGATCAACATCACGCTTCAAGGCCGTCACGACACCTACCCAAAGCGACGCGGGATGACCCGAGTTAAGGAACTGGTTGCAGCTGGGGTCAACACCGCATTCGGGCACGATTGCGTCATGGATCCCTGGTACAGTCTCGGACGCCATGACATGCTCGAAGTGGCGTTCATGGGCTTGCATGTTGGGCACATGACCGGCCGCGATGAAATGCGCGCGACGTTCGATGCGGTCACCGTGAATGGCGCGGCTGTGCTGGGCTTGCGGAATTATGGCATCGCCGCAGGGAACCCAGCGGATATTGTCGTATTACAGGCGCAGGACCCCATCGAGGCGATACGGCTTCAGCCGCCGCGCCTATTCGTCATCCGGCGCGGCAATATTATTGCCACGGCGGCACCCTTCGTCAGCCACGTTACGCTGGACAATGACACCCACGCTGTAAGCTTTCGTCCTGCCGCATTGATGTGAGGCAATTACTTCGGGGTATCACGGCCCAGCGGGGCAGCGGACCAGCGCTCGGCCGCAGCATCGTCGGCAGCCTTGGCCTCGACCCAGGTCTTTCCAGACGGCTTCTCAACCTGTTTCCAGAACGGCGCGCGGGTTTTCAAATAATCCATCAGAAAGGAAGCCGCGGCCAAAGCCGCTTCGCGGTGACTCGACGCGATGACGACAAGAACAATGTCCTCGCCCGGCGTTATCCGGCCATAGCGATGAATCACGGTGACGCCAAGAAGCGGCCAGCGTTTGCTTGCTTCCTCGACGTGACGCGTGATTTCGGCTTCCGCCATGTCCGGATAATGCTCGAGCGTCAGCGCGGAAATTTTCTCGCCGTTTTCGTCGGCGCGGCAAACGCCGGTGAACGTGACCACGGCACCGATATCGGTGCGTCCGCGGGTCAGCTTCGCCACTTCGGCGGCGGCATTGAAGGCTTCGCGTTGCAATCGGACCGTCGTTGGCATCGCGTTTATCAGCCGCCGGTCATCGGCGGGAAAAAGGCAATCTCGCCGGCGCCGGCGATTTTTGTCTTCGCGCGCACATGAGTCTTGTCAATCGCGGCGCGGATCACTTTCGGATTTTCGAAGGCGTAAGCGTAGCCTTCACCACGTTCGGTCAGCCAGGCGATCAAGTCGCTCACCGTGGCGACGCTCGAAGGGGGCTCGATCTCCTCGTCCGTCTTGCCGACGCGCTCACGCACCCAGGCAAAATAGCGGACCTTCACGCGTCTTCCCGCGTGAGGTGGTGCACACCGGCCTGCAAATAATCCCAGCCAGTGTAGAGTGTGAGCAGCGCGGAGAGCCACAGCAGCATGACCCCCAACCGCGTCACCACCGGAACCACCGCGTCACCGGCTTCGCCGCAGATCAAAAAACCCACCGCAATCAGTTGCAGCGTTGTTTTCCATTTGGCAAGCCGGGTCACCGGCACGCTGACGCGTAGCTCGGCCAGATATTCGCGCAAGCCCGACACCAGGATTTCGCGGCACAGGATGACAACGGCGGCCAACAGCGCCCAGCCATGAATGGTGCTTTCGGCCGCCAGCATCAACAGGCACGACGCCACCAGGAGCTTGTCGGCGATCGGATCGAGCATCCGGCCGAGTGAGGATTGCTGCCCCCACATCCGCGCGAGATAACCATCGAGAAAGTCCGTCACGCCGGCGGCGATAAAAACGGCAAGCGCCACCCAGCGCAGCCACAATCCGCCGTGCAGAATGTTCTGCCAGAACATGCAACCCACCACGACTGGTACCGCGGCGATGCGGCCGTAAGTCAGAATGTTCGGCAACGCCAGCGGGCGAGCGGGCGGACGCGCAGGCGTGGTCGTAACCGTCGAATTCATGGGCTCACCATACCGCCGCCGCGTGACGGCGGCGAGACCCCGGCCGCGCATGCCAGCGCCGCCTCAACTACCGGTCCTGTTGCCATTGTCGTTTCCAAAAAGTTACGCCGCCCCCTCGTGGAAAAATTCGTATATGCGCCGCGCCGTTTCCGCGCTGATGCCGTCGACCTGCATCAGGTCGGTAACCGAAGCGCGCTCGATCGCCTTGAGCGTGCCGAAGTGCAACAGCAAAGCCCGTTTGCGCGTCGGGCCGATGCCGGCGATCTCCTGCAAACCGGCCTCGCGCAGATCCTTGGTACGCCGGGTCCGGTGCGAGCCGATGGCGAAGCGATGGGCCTCATCGCGCAGCCGTTGAACGAAGTAAAGCACCGGATCGCGCGGCGGCAGCTTGAACGAGTCGCGGCCCGGAAGGAAGAAAGTTTCGCGTCCGGCGTCGCGGTCCGGTCCTTTGGCGATCCCCACGAGCGGGACTTCGGCGCCAAGGCCTGAAAGCACCTGGCGCGCGACATTAAGCTGGCCAAGGCCGCCGTCGATCAGCACCAGATCGGGCCATGGCGATTCATGGTCCTGATCCTGGTCCTCGCCTTCGGCTTGCAGGATCGCGGTTTCTTCCGGCGGCATCGCACCCTCGAACGCGGCCGCCGCGACAGCAAGCGCCGCGTCGGCGGCCGGTGCCCGCGGCGCCTCGGCAATCAGCCGCTTAAAGCGGCGCTCCAGCACTTCGCGCATCATGCCGAAATCGTCGCCGGGTGTGAGATCAGCCGAACGAATGTTGAATTTGCGGTAGTCCTTTTTGCGAAAACCCTCCGGCCCTGCGACGATCATAGCGCCGACCGCGTTCGAGCCCTGGATATGGCTGTTGTCGTAGACCTCAATGCGCCGCGGCGGCCGCGGCAGCCCGAAGGTGGTAGCGAGATCGCGCAGCAACTTTTGCTGCGACGACGTTTCGGCAAGCTTACGGCCAAGCGCCTCGCGGGCGTTGGCGAGTGCATGCTCGATCAGGTCTTTCTTCTCGCCGCGCTGCGGCACCGACACCTCGACCTTGTGACTGCTCTTGGTGCAAAGCGCATCCTCGAGCAGCGCGCGATCCTCGATCGCATGCGAGATAAGGATCAGCCGCGGCGGCGGCTTATCGTCGTAGAACTGCGCGAGGAACGCCGAGAGGATTTCACCCGGACCCAGCGAGCGGTCGGCGCGCGGAAAATAGGCGCGGTTGCCCCAGTTCTGTCCAGTGCGAAAGAAAAACACCTCGACACACGAGAAGCCGCCCTGCTGATGCATAGCAAAAACATCGGCCTCCTCGACGCCGCGTGGATTGACGCCCTGATGCGATTGCACGGCCGATAGCGCAGCAAGCCGGTCGCGATAGATCGCGGCGCGTTCGAAGTCGGTCGCCGTGGACGCCTTTTCCATTTCGCCCGCAAGCTGGTCCTTCACCGCCTTGGAACGGCCGGATAGAAACGCGTTGGCTTCACGCACCAGCGCCGAATAATCCGGAAAATCGATCTCTTTGGTGCAAGGTCCCGAGCACCGCTTGATTTGATAGAGCAGGCAAGGCCGGCTCCGGTTCTCGAAAAACGGATCGCTGCATGAGCGCAGCAGAAATGCGCGCT
The DNA here is from genome assembly GCA_963742215.1 of uncultured Alphaproteobacteria bacterium. GTDB lineage: Bacteria > Pseudomonadota > Alphaproteobacteria > Rhizobiales > Xanthobacteraceae > BOG-931. The sequence continues at coordinate 358,641 of CAVULJ010000007.1, read as the reverse complement.
GCAACGCATTGATGGTCCGATTGACCGCCCATACCGAGGCAAACGGCCCATAATAGTGTCCGGACCGCGAGCGCGCGCCGCGATGTTTGATGATTTGCGGCGCCCAGTGATCGGAGGTGATCAGGATGTAGGGAAACGACTTGTCGTCGCGCAGCGTGACGTTGAAGCGCGGCCGCAGCCGCTTGATCAGATTGGCTTCAAGCAGCAGCGCTTCGGTTTCGGTACGGGTAACGACGAATTCCAGCCGGCGGGTCGCCGCGACCATTCGCTCAATGCGGGTATCGAGTCCGGTTGGCCGCGCATAGGCGCTGACGCGCTTCCTGATGTTCTTCGCCTTGCCGACGTAAAGCACGTCGCCGCGGACATCGAGCATGCGATAAACGCCGGGCCGCGATGGCGCAACCTTCAGATAATGAAGAATGGCATCGCGGCCGGCTGCGAGCGAATTCTCGCCCTCGTCGAGATGCAGTTCGACCCGGCCGCTATCGTCGGCAAGCGGCAGCGACTGTTCTTCGTCCTCGTCGAGCTCGGTTGCCGGCTCGATGTCTTTCTTTGGCACATTCATCGATCGGTCCGGCCGCTCAATACAGAATCTCTTAACGATACCACTCTGGAAATACTTAGTGATTCAGAACCGATTAACTTCAACATCGCGATAAACTCTATAGGCCGTGAACCTCGGCCGCCTTGCTTCGAACTTCATATGGGCATTCCGAGCGCTGGGCGCCTTAGGGCGTTGCAGCCCGATGCTTTCGGAGGTCACAATGAGAACAGTTCTTGGCTCAGTTTTTGGCGCAGCTTTCTCGATCGCGATAGCCGGTACTGCGCTCGCCGCAGACTTGCCAGTGAGCAATTACTACACCGCTCCCCAGTCATATTCCGCCTCAAGCTGGGCGGGCCCCTATCTCGGCGCCCAGTTCGGCTACGAATGGGGAACGGTAAGCAATAACCCGACCCGTCCGGAGGGTTTCCAGGGTGGCGTCGAAGCCGGATACAATTGGCAGTTCGGTCAATTTGTTGTCGGTGGTGAAACCGATCTCAATATATCCGGCGCGCAGGATGCGGCCGGGCCGTTCCAGTTCTCAAATCCGTGGTATGGCACCCTCCGCGGCCGTGCTGGCGTCGCCTTCAACAATGTTCTGCTCTATGGAACCGCCGGCCTCGGTTACGGTGCGCTCAACGGGCAATCCACCGGCTTTTTGAATGCAAGCAGGACCAGCGCGGGCTTTGTCGGCGGCGCCGGAATCGAATATGGCTTTGCGTCACACTGGTCGGCCAAGGCCGAATGGCTCTATCTCGATCTCGCCGACCGCGGCTTTCCCGCCACCGGCGCCAGCAACGGCCTCGCGGCAAATCTTGTCCGCTTCGGCGTGAATTATCACTTCTGATCGGGCCTTTTCGGTACGATTTCACTCCACACAACGGTTTCCTGGCCGCGCCACAAAATACGTCGCCTAGCCGTACAATATATCTGCATATCTGCGCGTAGCTTCAGTTCCGGTTACACTTATTTTACCATAATGCCGCCGATGTTAAGACAAAATTTCCTTTAATCGTGGCTCTACTTGAGCTTTTCTCGCCACAATGTTGTCCGCATAGACAAATCAACTGTGTCTTTGCTGCACTAGACGCAGGATTCGTCGCGAATACTATCCGGCCAACTTATTACATGGAGGTCGGGACTATGAAGCGTTTGTTTTTAGCGTTGGCGAGTTTGGCGGCGTTGACCGGGTCTGCCGCGGCAGCCGATTTGTCACGCCCTGCGCCGCAGCAGTACTACAAGGCCGCAGTGGCGCCGCCGGTCTATAACTGGACCGGCTTCTACATTGGTATCAACGGTGGCGGCGGCTTCGGCCGTTCAACTTGGGATAGTACCGGCGGATTCAACACGTCCGGCGCCCTCGTCGGCGGCACCCTCGGTTACAACTATCAGGTTGGCCAAGCCGTGTTCGGCGTGGAAGGCGACATCGACTGGGCCAACATCAACGGCACTACGACCAGCGCCTGTCCGCTGGGCTGTAAGACCGGCGATGACTGGCTGGGAACGGTTCGTGGCCGCCTCGGCTACGCGGCTGATCGTTTCATGCCGTTCATCACCGGTGGTGCCGCGTTCGGCGACATCAAGACTTCGACCCCGGGCTTTGCCGGCGCCACCCAGACTAACGTGGGCTGGACCGTCGGTGCAGGCCTCGAATTCGCCATCGCCCAGAACTGGACGGCCAAGGCGGAATATCTCTACGTCGATCTCGGCAAGTTCAACTGCGGCCTGTCTTGCGGTGTGACGGCGACCGACAACGTGTCGTTCACGACGAACCTGATCCGCGCCGGCGTGAACTACCGCTTCTGATCGTTGTTGCGAACTACGAAATGCAAAACCCCGGAGCTTGCGCTCCGGGGTTTTTTGTTTGCGCTCCGAAAGACGCCTTCGACCAACGCATCTCGCGACGCAGCCATGCGTTCGAGCGCAATTTGATCTAGATCAAAGCCCTCTCCCCTCCCGCTCGCCGATGGTTACGTGCGTAACTAGTCGCAGAGGACCGCGGGATGCTTCGCAAAGAGCAGAACAATCTTTTGACCCAGACCGGTCCGGGAACCCCCATGGGCCGAATGTTCCGCTGTTACTGGACGCCGGTTCTGCTGGCCGAAGAATTACCGGAAAACGACTGCCCGCCCGTCCGGGTCAAGGTGCTGTCTGAGCGTCTTGTCGCGTTCCGCGACAGCCTCGGACGATACGGACTAATCGACGAGTTCTGTCCGCACCGCGGCGCATCATTGTGGTTCGCGCGCCACGAAGAATGTGGATTGCGCTGCCCCTATCACGGCTGGAAGTTCGACGTTAACGGACAATGCGTCGAAGTGCCGTCGGAGCCTGAAGAAAGCGGCTTCGCGCGCAAGATCAAGGTGCAATCGTATCCGCTGGTGGAGCGCGGTGGCGTGTTGTGGACCTATATGGGTCCGCTCGAGCTCAAACCGCCATTGCCGGAATGGGAATTTGCACTCGTTCCGCGGGCGCAGCGGTTTGTTTCGAAGCGCATGCAGGAATCCAACTGGCTGCAGGCCATGGAAGGCGGCATCGACTCAAGCCACGTCTCGTTCCTCCATCGCGGTAACATCGGAACCGACCCCTTGTTCAAGGGAGCGAAAGGCAACAAATACAATCTGAACGACTCGCGCCCTGTTTTCGAAGTCGTGGAAAGCGCCGGCGGCCTTTACATCGGCGCTCGCCGCAACGCCGAGAATGGCGATTACTACTGGCGCATCACCCAATATGTGCTGCCGTCCTTCACTATGATCGCGCCGCGCGGCGGCCACACAGTACATGGCCACTTCTGGATCCCGATCGACGACGAGAACTGCTGGGCGTGGAGCTACGATTACCATCCGGTACGCGATATCACTGCCGCCGAGCGGCGCGCGATGCAGGACGGCAAAGGCATTCATTGTAAGTACGTGCCTGGATCCTTCCGGCCGTTCGCCAACAAGGACAATGACTATCAGATGGATCGCGCCATGCAGCGGCGCGGCGACAGCTACAGCGGCATCGACGGGATTGCGATCCAGGATAGCTCTTTGCAGGAGAGCATGGGGCCGATCGTCGATCGCACCAAGGAGAACCTGGTTTCGACCGACAACGGCATCATCATGGCGCGCCACCGGCTGATGCGCGCGGCGAAAGAGCTGGCCGACAAAAGCAAGCTTCCGCCGGGAGTCGATGTCGCGCACCAGAAGGTGCGATCGGCATCTGTAATCCTTCCTCCGGACCAACCATTCAAGGATGCCGCGAAGGCAGACCTGACCGTGCGCGCCGGAGTAGCGCCGGCAACAGTGTGACGGGAGGTGCACCATGACAGCGATGCGAGGATACGTTCCTGCAACAGACTCGGGACTTGGCGTTCATTCACTTGATCATTTCGTCTTGGAAGTGCCCGATCTTGCCCGCGCGCAGAACTTCTATGGAGATTTCGGTCTTGACGTGGTCGTCAATCGCGACACGCTTATCCTCAAGACGTTTGATAACGACCACCCTTGGGGCATCATCCGCGAAGGCAACCGCAAACGGCTGCATCATCTCTCGTTCGGCTGTTATCCGGACGATTTGCCTTACTTGCAGGAACGGGCGGAAGCGAACGGCGTCGAACTGCTCGATCCGCCGCGCGGTTTCGAAAGCAACGGCTTCTGGATGCGCGATCCAGCCGGTTTGCTCATCGAAATCAAGGTAGCCGCCAAAACTTCACCGGACCACAAGACCGCAGGGGTCTGGTCATCGTCGCCGGAAGACGTTGCCGGCGCACCGGTTCGCGTCAAGGCGCCGGTCGTGCGGCCACGACGCCTCTCTCATATGCTGGCTTTCACCACCGACATCGACAAAGCCATTGCATTCTATTCGGCGAATGTCGGACTTCGACTGTCGGACCGCTCAGACCGCGTTGCCTTCATGCACGCGATCCACGGCAGCGATCATCACATCCTGGCATTCGCGCAATCGCCCGCGCCGGGACTGCATCACTGCAGTTGGGACATGCGTGGCATCGACGACATCGGCGTCGGCGCAATGCATATGGCGGAGAAAGGCTACACTAAAGGCTGGGGGTTCGGCCGCCACGTGCTCGGATCGAATTACTTCCACTACGTCCAGGATCCTTGGGGCAGCTACGCCGAATATTCCTGCGACATCGACTACATCGCGGCAACCAGCCGCTGGCAAGCGGGAAATCACCAGCCCGAGGATTCCTTTTACCTCTGGGGCCCGTCGCCACCGGAAGATTTCACGATGAACCGGGAGATATGAGTTCGACGGGCGCTGATCGCCAATTGATGCAGATCAACGCAGATCAACGCCATCGCCGCATAATTTCAATTGAGGACCCGCTGGGCAGGAGAGCGATCATGACACAAGACATCCCGGGGACCACCATGTTCGACGGCGATCAGGCGCAGAAAGGTCTCGCGCTTAATCGTATGTGCTTCTCTTTCAATTCGGCGGAAAACCGGGCCGCGTTTCTAAGGGACGAAGAAGCCTATTGCACAAAATACGGCCTGACCGACGAACAACGCGCAGCGGTCAAAAGCCGCAACGTGCTTCGCATGATCGAGACTGGCGGCAATGTCTATTATCTCGCCAAGCTTGCCGGAATCTTCGGCCTCAACGTGCAGGACATTGGCGCCCAGCAAACCAACACAACGGTGGACGAGTTCAAGGCGAAACTCGTCGCCGCAGGGAGGTAATCATGGCAAAGATCATTGGTGGCGTTGCCACCACACACGTGCCGTCCATAGGAAAGGCAATCGCCGACAAAAAGCAAAAAGATCCTTACTGGAATCCGTTCTTCAAAGGCTTTGATTTCGTCCATTACTGGCTGGCTCGGGAAAAGCCCGACGTCGCAGTCGTGTTTTACAACGACCATGGCCTCAACTTTTTCCTCGACAAGCTGCCGACCTTCGCCGTGGGCGCGGCGAACGAGTATCGCAACGAGGACGAAGGCTGGGGCATTCCAGTATCGAGTTCGATCCAGGGCGATCCGGCGCTGTCATGGCATTTGATCAACGCACTGGTGGCGGATGAATTCGACATCACCATGTGCCAGGACATGCTGGTCGACCATTCGGTGACCATACCGATGGGTCTGATGTGGCCCGGCGAGAAATGGCAGGGGATCAAGATCGTCCCGGTGTCAATCAACACTGTGCAGCACCCTCTGCCTTCGCTTGCGCGCTGCCTGAAGCTTGGCCGTTCGGTCGGCCGCGCCATTGAGAGCTACGAGCAGGATTTACGGGTGATGATCGTTGGCACCGGCGGATTGTCACATCAACTCGACGGCAAGCGTGCCGGCTTCATCAACAAGGAATTCGACAAGCTCTGTATGGACAAGATCGTCAATGAACCGGATTTCCTCACCCGGTATTCGGTCCATGACTTTGTGGAAGAGGCTGGCGCGCAGGGCGTGGAGTTCCTCAACTGGATGGCGATGCGCGGAGCGTTGACAGGTCAAGTCAAGGAACTGCATCGCAACTATCACATTCCGATCTCCAATACGGCTGCGGCGACTGTCGTCCTGGAAAATCGTCCGAGCGCGGAACGCAAGGCGGCATAGGCGAAGTCATGTCGCTGTCAATGCAGGAAAAGCCGACAACGCTGCGCAACAAACGGCAATGGCCCATGTCGATCCAGGCCGAATTTGAACGGGAAGCGAAAAATCCCAACGGCAGCGTCGGTCAGGAGCTAATTTCCGAAACCGATCGGCTTCGCATATGGCGCATTCACCTCAAACCCGGCGAGCGGGTCGGCTTCCATCGTCATGTGCTCGATTATTTCTGGTCGGCCGCAACCTCAGGAAAGGGCCGACAATACTTCAACGACGGCTTTATGCGTGAATATAACTACCGTGCTGGCGAAACGCGCCACGAGACTTACAGTCCGGGTGAGTACAAGGTCCATGACCTTGAAAACATTGGCGATACGGACCTCACCTTCGTTACCGTAGAATTTCTGCAAAGCGCTAACGAGCCTTTGCCTATAGCGCAAGTCACTCGCGCCGACGTCCAGCATTCACAACGAAACAAACAAATCCAGGAGACTTGTGAAATATGACGCAGTCCCGGCCTCACGCTGTCATCGTCGGCGGCGGCATCGGCGGTTTGTTTGTCGCAAATGCGCTGATCAACTACGGCTTACAGGTGTCGGTCTATGAACAGGCGCCGGCACTCGGTGAGGTCGGTGCCGGCGTTTACATAACGCCGAACAGCGTCCGGCATCTGCAACGGATCGGGCTTGGACCGGCCGTAGAGAAGTGGGGCGCAAAGGTAGGTAAAGGCTCTCGCTACTATCGCCACGACGGAAGCCTCATTGCCCCGGTACAGGTAACGGATTCGTCGGGCTGGAACGCAACATACGGAATGCACCGCGCCGACCTCGTCGATATGTTGGCTGCCGCACTCCCGGCCGGAGTCGTGCGCACCGGCCATTGCTGCACGGGCTTTCAGCGCGACGGCGAAGTTGGCCTAGTCACGTTCGAAAATGGCGCCTTTGCCGAAGCCGACATTGTGATCGCCGCCGATGGCATACATTCAGTTTTACGGCCGCTTGTTTATCCTCCGGCGCCTCCGGTTTTCTCAGGAACGATCGCGTACCGCGGCTTCGTCCGTACCGAGCTTGTGCCTAATTGGCCCGCCGAGTGTTGGGAAATGTGGCTCGGCAAGGGGAAACATTTTCTGACCTACCCGATGCGCGCCGGGTCGCTGATTAATTTCGTCGGGTTCGTGCCTGCTGACGTAGCAATCAAGGAATCTTGGTCGTCGCCGGGCGATCCCGAGTCTTTGCGGAAGGAGTTTGCCGGTTGGGATCCACGGATCGGAGCGTTGCTGCGGCAGGTCGAAAAGACTTTCCGGTCGGCTCTCCATGACCGCGATCCAAGCCCGGCCTGGACCCGGGGCAGACTTACACTGCTCGGAGACGCCGCGCATGCGATGCTGCCGCATCTCGGCCAGGGCGCCAATCAATCGATCGAAGACGGCATGGCACTCGCGACGTTGCTCGCGAATTCCAGCCGCGAAACAGTGCCAGCCGCATTGCTCGCCTACGAGCGGCTCCGCCGCGAGCGGGCCGCAAAGGTTCAGTCGGGCGCACGCCAGAACGGACTGCGGTACGATTCATTCAACGCCGACATCGCTGTTCGCGATGCCGAAATCGTGGCCCACGCGGAATTCCGCAAACAGCTTTACGATCACGACGTGGTGCCGGAAGCGCGCGCGGCCGCATTAGAGCTTGTCTGACGCCCACCCTGCGTGCCCGTAACTGCCACATCGGCCGTAATAAGCTTCGCCGCGTCGATCAGTCCGGCTTGGTCGCGGCAAACGCCGGCACGCGGGCGGCGAAATCGTCGAGCCATGCCACGAGCTTCGGGTGGCCTGCGCGCCAACTGCCGTTGAAGCGGAAGTCGCGATAACCGAGCGCGCACGCGAGCGTGATCTGCCCGATATGCGGCATGCCGATGAACGGCGGCGGCGAGGCTTCGAGCGTCGCCAGCGCTCGCGACACCTTGCCGGCCTGATGGTCGAGCCATTTCTGTTCGTGGGTCTCAGCCTTGCGCCAGCGTCCTTCGTAAATCGTCAGGATTGATGCATCGAGCAGCCCGTCGCACAGCGCCTGCAAGCGAAGCGCGGCGAGCCGGGCCACGGCATCGCGCGGCACGATCTTGTTGCCGCCCGCGCGATGATCGAGATATTCGAGAATGACGCGGGAGTCGTAATAGGCGTTGCCGTCCTCGGCCAGCAGCACCGGAATCTTGCCAAGCGGATTTTGCAGCCGCACGCTGTCGTTAATGTCGCCGGTGTCGGCGGTTTCGACTTTCACGTCCTTCTCGAAGCCGAGCAAAGCAATCGCAATCCGTACCTTGCGTCCGAACGGCGAAGCCGGGGACGAGCGGAGTATCATCATTGAGGCACCATCACTGGAATTTCAGGGGGAGCGCCACAGCAGTGACGCAACAGAAAACCGTTCGGCCGAGCACCGCACGGAACGTTCAACCAGACGCCACGCTCCCACACGGCGCCGTCACTCAAGTCCTAGCCGGTAATAACGAGATTGACCGCTTTCGGACCCTTGCCCTTTTTGTCAGGTTCGACATCGAAGCTGATATGTTGACCTTCGGTCAACGATTTCAGCCCGGCGCGCTCAACAGCGGTGATGTGGACGAACACATCACGGCCACCGTCATCGGGCTTGATGAATCCGTAGCCACGTTCGCCGTTGAAGAACTTGACAGTACCACCCATTGCCATCGGGCAACTCCTTCCCCCGTGGTTGCTCCGCCATCGCGCCCCCACGGCACGACAGCTAGCTGGACATCCACACGAGCAAAGAGCTTTAGCCGCTGACGGCTTCAAACCACCCCGCCGGCCCCCCACAGGAGGCGGAACGTCTAAGCCAGCAAACGAAAGCTAAACCAAATTTTATTGGTGGAAAAGTGGGCGCTAGCGTTCCGATGCCCGTTCTCGCACCAGCCAGTCGATCTGGCTGGCCGCCTCCGAACTGAAAATCCGGCCGAGTTCGGGAAGGTACGTGCGCAGTTCGGCATCGAGCTGATACGGCGGATTGACCAGGATCAGGCCCGATCCGATCAGGCCTCCGTCCGAACGCGGCGAACCGAGCATCAGTTCAGAACGGAGCACGTTTGGCACTGCCAGCTTGCGCAGCCGGCGGGCCAGAGCGTCGGGCGCATCGCGATCTTTGATCGGGTACCAGAGCAAATAAATCCCGGTCGGCCACTTGCGGTGTGCTGCTGCTAATTCGTTGGACAAGCGGGTAAAATCGTCGGTTTGCTCAAACGGCGGATCGACCAGGACGAGGCCGCGGCGCTCCTTCGGCGGCACATAGGCGCCGAGCGCGATCCAGCCGTCGATGGAAAGCGCCTTGGCGCGGAGATCGCCACGCAGCATCCTTTTCAAGGCATTGGCTGCCCGAGGTTCAAGCTCGCAGGCGATCAATCTGTCCTGCCTCCGGAGAAGGTTTTGCACGATGGCGGGAGAGCCGGGATAGGTCCGTAAGCTGCCGCCCGGATTGAGCGCGGCAACCGCCTCCAGATAGGGCGATAAAAAATCTTTCAGTGCTGGCCCATGAGACCCCTCCCAGAGGCGTTTAATGCCATTTTGCCACTCACCGCCGCGGCTCGCTTCGGAGGATGTGAGGTCGTACCGGCCCGCGCCGGCATGGGTGTCGATCACCCGGAAGGCGGCCGGCTTGTTGCGCAGATGAACCAGGATGCGGGCGAGCACGGCGTGCTTGTGCACGTCGGCAAAATTCCCGGCGTGAAAGGCGTGCTGGTAGTTCACGAATTTAGTTGGTGCATGATCTCATCTGTTCGGGATCATGCAGCATTTTTGTTGGCGCATGATCTTATCCGACACCGAAGCCATCCAAGGATCAAGTCCGAGGCCAAGTTAATCGCACACCAGCGCGCACCCATGGGCGCGTAGGGCAATGCCGCTTCCAGCTGCAAAGAGGACATCGGCCGGACGGGGCCGGATGTCGGCTAATGGCCCCCCAAGCAGACGTGGCGCCCCTGCCGTTTGGATTGCGCTGATCTGACAATAATGTTGTAATTTTTTAACCTCGACAGATGCGCGCCTTACTCTTGACCGGGAATGAGCATGGCGGAAGCGTTCAAGTATCGTGCATTTCTCTCCTACAGCCATGCCGATACCGGCGTGGCGACGCGCGTGCACGCGCGCCTTGAAGGCTTTCACATCGACAAGGAGCTGGTCGGCCGCGTCACCCCGACGGGACCGATCCCGAAGGCGCTGCGCCCGATCTTTCGCGACCGCAACGACTTCGACGCCGGCTCATCGCTCGGGGCAGAGACCGGCACTGCGCTCGATGATCTCGGCGGCCTTGATCCTGCTCGCTTCGCCCCATGCGGCGCACAGCAAATATGCCAACGAGGAGGTACGGCTGTTCAAATCGCGCCATCCCGACCGGCCGTTGATCCCGCTGATCGTCGATGGCGAGCCGGGCGATACGGAGAACGAGTGCTTTCCACCGGCGTTGCGCTTCGCTGTCGCGCCGGACGGCGCCGTCACCGATACGCCCGCCGACGTGCTGGCGGCCGATCTGCGCGAGAAGGGCGATGGGTTCGACCTGGCGATCGCAAAGGTGGTCGCTCGGCTGATCGGGCTTGCGCCCAGACGACGTCTACCGCCGTGCCGAGCGCGAGCGGCGGCGGCAAAACCGGCTGCGCGTGGCGGTCGCCGCGGTGATCGCCGTGCTGGCGATCGGCGGAGGCGGGCTCTTCTGGCAATCGCACCAGCAGCAAGATGACGCTTGAGCCGAGAATCGCACGCGCTTGGTCGATAAATACGCCTGTCGATCACGCCCGCGGAGGCCGCGGTGCCGGGCGCCAAACAAAGTTTGACGCGAACAATCACTACCATGGTCGAAGGGGCGGCAACCGATCCCCGCTACGCCCAGGCCTCGCACTCCTTAAGGCCGGCAAGCCAAAGGAGGCGGAGCCGTTGTTGAAGGCGGTCGCCGAGGACAAAGAGAAGCGCGCCGACAAAAACGCCAAGGAAGCGGCGGCGGCCTATCGGAACCTGGCTTCGATCGCCGCTGTGTCCGACCCCGGCCGAGCGCGGGACTATTATGCGGAAGCGGCTCGCCTCGATCCCTCGGATATCGAGGGCATGTTTCAGAACGGCTGGTTTCAGGAGCGAGCCGGCCAGCTCGATGCGGCACAAGCCGCCTACGCCAGCGTGATCGCGGCGGCAAAGCCGGGCACCGACGACGAGGACCTTGTCTGGGCGAAATTTGGCATCGGCGACATTGAGCAGCAGCGCGGCGATCTTGGCGCGGCGCTCGCGACCTATCACGAGGCGCGAGACCATCGCCGACCGCGCTGGCGAAGTCCGATCCCGGCAATGCCGCTGGCAGAGCGATCTGGCGGTTTCGTACGGCAAGGTCGGCGACGTGCAGGTGGCGCAGGGGCAACTTGCCGGCCGCGCTGACCTCCTATCAGGCGAGCCTCGGCATCATTGAGCGCCTGGCGAAGTCCGATCCCGGCAATGCCGATTGGCAGGACAACCTGTCGGTGTCGTACGAGAAAGTCGGCGACGTTCAGGCGGCGCAGGGCAATCTGCCGGCCGCGCTGGCCTCCTATCAGGCGGACTTCGCCATCATGGACCGCCTGGCGAAATCCGATCCCGGCAATGCCGGCTGGCAAAGCGATCTGTCGTTTTCGTACAACAAAGTCGGTGACGTGCAAGCGGCGCAGGGCAATCTGCCGGCCGCGCTGGCCTCCTATCAGGCGAGCCTCGCCATTCGCGACCGCCTGGCGAAGTCCGATCCCGGCAATGCCGGCTGGCAGAACAATCTGTCGGCGTCTTACGAGAAGATCGGCGACGTGCAGCGGCGCAGGGCGATCTGCCGGCCGCGCTGGCCTCCTATCAGGCGGCCTTCGGCATCATTGACCGCCTGGCGAAATCCGATCCCGGCAATGCCGGCTGGCAGAGCGATCTGTCGGTTTCGTACGCGAGAGTCGGCGACGTGCAGGTCGCGCAGGGCAATCTGCCGGCCGCGCTGACCTCCTATCAGGCGAGCCTCGCCATTCGCGACCGCCTGGCGAAGTCCGATCCCGGCAATGCCGCCTGGCAGCGCGATCTGTCGTTTTCGTACGACGAAGTCGGCGACGTGCAGGCGGCGCAGGGCAATCTGCCGGCCGCGCTGGCCTCCTATCAGGCGAGCCTCGCCATCCGCGACCGCCTGGCGAAATCCGATCCCGGCAATGCCGGCTGGCAGGACGCGCCTGGCGGATTCGTACGCGAGAGTCGGCGGCGTGCAGGTGGCGCAAGGCAATCTGCCGGCCGCGCTGATCTCCTATCAGGCGGCCTTCGGCATCGTAGACCGCCTGGCGAAGTCCGATCCCGGCAATGCCGACTGGCAGAGCGACCTGGCGGCTTCGCATGCGAGCGTCGGCAACGCGCAGGTGGCGCAGGGCCATCTGCCGGCCGCGATGACGTCCTATCAGGCGAGCCTCGCCATTCGCGATCGCCTGGCAAAATCCGATCCCGGCAATGCCGGCTGGCAGAACGACCTGGCGGATTCGTACGCGAGTGTCGGCAACGTGCAGGTGGCGCAGGGCAATCTGCCGGCCGCGCTGGCCTCCTATCAGGCGGCCTTCGGCATCGCGACCGCCTGGCGAAGTCCGATCCCGGCAATGCCGGCTGGCAGAGACAACCTGGCGGCTTCGTACGAGAGTGTCGGCAGCGTGCAGGTGGCGCAGGGCAATCTGCCGGCCGCGCTGGCCTCCTATCAGGCGAGCCTCGCCATTCGCGATCGCCTGGCGAAATCCGATCCCGGCAATGCCGGCTGGCAGGACAACCTGGCAGGTTCTTACGTGAAGTATCGGCGCCGTGCAGGTGGCGCAGGGCAATCTGCCGGCCGCGCTGATCTCCTATCAGGCGCGCCTCGCCATCGCGAACGCCTGGCGAAGTCCGATCCCGGCAATGCCGGCTGGCAGGACAATCTGGCGACATCGTACGCAGGTGTCGGCGGAGTGCAGGTGGCGCAGGGCAATCTGCCGGCCGCGCTGGCCTCCTTCCGGGCCGCTTTCGGCATTCGCGACCGTCTGGTGAAATCCGATCCCGGCAATGCCGGGTGGCAGGACAACCTCGCGCGTTTGTACGCGAGTATCGGCGACGTGCAGGCCGCGCAGGACAACCTGCCGGCCGCGATGGCCTCCTATAAGGCGGCCTTCGCCATCATAGACCACTTGGCCAAGTCCGATACCGGCAATGCCGTCTGGCAGAGTCATCTGGAGGTTACGTATAACAAAGTTGGTGACATGCAAGTTGCGCAGGGCAATCTGCCGGCCGCGCTCGCCTCCTATCAGGCTAGCCTCGCCATAACCGATCGCCTGGCGAAGTCCGATCCCGGCAATGTTGGCCTGCAGCGCGACCTGACGATTTCGTATGACAGAACCGCCGGCATGCAGATGCGGCAGCACAATTTGCCGGCCGCGCTGGCCTCCCTTCAAGCGGGTTTCGCCATCCGCGACCGCCTGGGGAAATCTGATCCCGGCAATGCTGTCTGGCAGAACGATCTATCGGCGTCTTATGACGAAATCGGCGATGTGTATTCGGCGCAGGGCAATCTGCCGGCCGCACTGACCTCATATCAGGCGAGCCTCGACATTCGCGGCCCGTTGGCGAAGTCCGATCCCGGCAATGCCGGCTGGCAGCGCGATCTGGCGGTGTCTTACAACAAAGTCGGCAACGTACGGGCGGCGCAGCATAATCTGCCGGCCGCGCTGACCTCCTATCAGGCGGCCTTCGGCATCCTGGACGTTCTGGCCAAGTCCGATGCCGGCAATATCGGCTGGCAGGGCAATCTGGTGGGTTCGTACGCCCTCCTCGCCCAGACCTATAGTGATACAGATCAGCTGGCGAAGGCGCGCGAGGCCCTTTTCGCCGGCCGCGCCATCGTCGCGCCCTTGGTCGCGCAATTTCCGAACCAAGCGCAGTGGAAACAGCAGTTAACCTGGTTCGATCAGGGTATCGCGGCGCTGAAGCATTAGGCGTTGGCGCGAACTTCAAGATGTTTGCACGAGAATGAGTTCCTGCCGCCATCGTCGGCCACGCGTATCTTGTCTGTCATTAAGGGCGAAGTAGGCCGCCCATTTGAAAAAACATGACTGACGAAAACACCAAAGGATTGATGCGGCTTCTCATATATCCGGTACAATTCGAAAAAGATCCGAAAAACGGGATTGAACGCGTGATCGAATTTGTCATCGAGGAGAAATTGTTATCGCCGGCAGAATATATCGCTGCAATCAAACTGGCATTAAACGGTGCCGAAGAACTCTCTGCACTCATACCGCAACCACATTCAGAAGCAAAAATCCGCGACTATCTACGGGAACTGGAACGGGCGCTAACTCGCAGCGATCGCAAGAGCGGCTCATGAGCACAGGCAGAGAGCGTCACTTCCGCTTCTGGGCCACAATGGACACGCCGATCATCAAGTTCTCCGGCAGTTATAAAGCCGCCGCGCCTGCCCGAGGTCAGCGAGGCCGCTAGTCCCACATCACCTTGTCGTGCCCGCCGACATTCGTGCCAAAGCGCAGTTCAAGCTTGTCGCATTTGGCACACCGGTAGTGTCCGTCGGTCAGCGTGAGGTCGAGCCAATTTTCGATGACTTTGCCGTTTCCGTTCCACTCATGGGATCGGTCATTTTGACGACGTCGATGCTCTGACACGTCTGACAGACCAGCGGCAACGCTTTGAAGTTGGCGGTCGTGACGGCTGAACAATGCCTGCATGCGACCGGCCACGCCGCGAGCCACTCGAAGCTATTCATACCGCCGCCAAGCCACAGGTTTGTGTCGTATCCGCAGCCGAAGCAGTGCGCGTCAATCGTAAACTCCACGATTATTCTCCCAAGTGAGCACCGTCAGCCACCATTCAGCGAATGATGCGTCTTCATCGCGGGAGCAACCACCTTCGGCAGGCGGACTATCAGATATCGAGCAGCAGCCGATCCGGTTAGGACCTAGCTACCATGCTCGTCGTGTGATTCATAAAGGCCCGCATCCTCGTCATAGAGAAAAAGCGTCACCGGCTCCGCAAACGCCGTCGCCCAAGTGATGGCGTTACTCAGCGGAATATGTTCGCGTTCCTCGTAAAGAGGACCATCCTTTTCGCCGGGCGGCGCTTGGTCCGCATCTCTTACGGTGTCGTCGTGCCACGCCGCTTCAACGATGGCATTGATCTTCAAGAAACGGTATCGCCGTTTGCGCTTGTCAATGATGTTGGTAATCATCGGGTCGGATTTCTGGCCCCTAGATCGAATGTGTATTCGCTGACGTCCCCGAACCGGCCAATTTATAAGCTCACGCCCTACCCCCCGCGCACCGGCGGCATGATGACTTGATCGCGCCGACAAGCGCGCTTGGTGACTTCAGGACAATCGTGGAATTTCAGATCCTTCGACAGACAGATCCGGATTTCGGTCAGCCGTTTTCTGTCGCAGTCGACGGCTATGCCGTTTGCGGTCAAACCCGAATTCGCCTTGATGAAGGCATCCTGCACCGCGCCGGGCGCAACCGTGAGCGGCTGTTGCAACGAGACATAGTCGGGCGGGATCGTTATCGCCGCGCGCGCCTTGCGTATGGTGTCGAAGTAGGCACTCGGTGACAGACCCGAACAGGTGCCGTGCTTGTCCCACTCATTGTAAATGAGATGCGGTGCCGGCATCAGGTCGAGCATTGATGAGACGATGCCGCGATAGAGCCGCGGCGACGGCTGCTGACAATTTTCCGGAAAGCCTTTTTCATATTGCGGCCACAGCCCGTGCACGACGAACGAGTACGGACGGGCACCGCACTGCATTCCTGACGCCTGACCGCCGTGACGCTCCGCGGTAGCGGCGCAAAAAGACGGCGACCAGGACAGCGACAAAATATAAAAATCGAACTGACCAGGCGTACCCTGGTCCTGCGCGAGCGCAGGCAGCAAAGTCGCCAGAAGAATTGCGGCGGTTACGGCCGCCCGTTTCATAATTTCAATCATCCCATCGCTCCGCCGCCGTCGCTCAATAATGGAACAATAGCATCTCGAACGTAGCGCGAACAGATTATGGAGAAATGTCGTATCGCCGGTAACCTTCAGCGTACCTATTTAACGTTTTGCGTTTGACCGATTTAGCCTTGCCCGATGAAATTTGTCGCGCTAACGCGACAAGGTGAGAGGCGCCGCCCATGACAGTATACCACCTCTACAAGAATCGGGCTTTCGAGCCCGAAACCATCTCCGTGATGACCAGCGCCTATGCAGACGTTTGCCGCAGGCTCGGGGTGAGTGAGCGTGACGACCCGGGCGCCGACACGGTGGCAAAGGCCGTGATCGAATACGCGCAGCGTGGTGTCAGCGATCCGGCCGGGCTGCGCGACCGCGTATTACAGGCATTGCGTCCGTCAGCAGCCAGAACACCCGGCAACACTTTATAAACCGCGATGCGAACTGTCGCATTGATGCCCCAAAGCGTTGCGCTTTCGGGCGAACGATTGCCAAAATTTTCCGGCTCTCCTCGGTGCACACGGGACTTGTTCAGAACTTGCACGGGGTCAGGCCATGAAATCGATCGGTAAAGGCGTATTCGGCGCGAGTTTGCTGCTGGCGCTTCTGACGGCGGGCGCAACTGCCCAGGCGGCGGGCGGCCACAAAGGCCAACAGCAGAGCGCCAATAAGTCCGACACAGACAAGCCCAAGGCTGACGAAAAAGCCTACGCCCAGGCACTCAACTCAGTGCCTAACAAGGCGTACGATCCTTGGCATGGGGTGCGCTAACGCGCCTTGGCACGGGTGAGCTGACGCACTCTGGCTGGCGTTACGGTCCAGCGGCGCGGCACTCGGGCCGATAAGCCCAGTTGCGATCGAGACCGGCGACGCAGAAATTCACGCCCCAACCCATACCGATTATGTTGGTATCTTCTTCGATGGCGTAGTTGATCAGGTGCTTGGTGCCGTCGTTGATGACGGCGGTGCCACTGCAAAACCGCCGCGGGATCGACTGCGCCGCCCAGGGCAGTTCGGCAGTCTCGTGGATATTCTCGATGCCGACGATGCGCAGTTCGGAGTTCCAGAACCGGAATTCCTTGGTGTGGAAATTGGCGATGATGCGATCAAGCGCCCCGGAATAGTCACAGGCCGGCACGTCGCGGTCGTAGCGCGGCCCTGATAGCCAGAAGTTTTTCTCGAGCAGGTTGGCCGCGCGCGGCTGTGAAACCGTCGTTACGCTAAGCGCCAAAGTCAGCGCCGCCCAGGCAAGACGACCCCAAAACCGGCCATTCATGGCCTTCTCCCACCGCTCATAACCCTTGATAACCGTGCCGCGACGGTGCCTGCGGGTCAAGAGTGCAAACCGTAACCAAGCAATTGCGCCGCCCGACGTGGCATAGCCGCAACGATTGCGGCTGGCGATGCCCGACGAGGCCGATTCATCGGTTGCGTATCCACAGAATCCACCGCGCCGCAATCGGTTTCTCATACTTTTGTCACAAAAGCGCGCGGTGCAAATTTCCAGCTCTGTGATACGAGTTTTGAGTTCGCGTATCTGATTCGACGCGTAACCGGGGTGTAAGGCATATGAGCCGCGACCCGGCTCGCCGTTTCAGCCCCTTGTAACGTTCGCCCTCGGCCGCTTTCGACACGCGGCCACCGGGCCGTCTGTAAAGCGTTCGCTGGCCATTGCCGGCGATGTCAGTTGAGAGGTTCGTGATGAACCATCGGGGACAACAGGTCGGCTCGGGGGAGATTGGCTATGGGCGAGGTGCACCGACTTCTAACAGCGGAGCCGGCGTTTGGCTTACAGGCGGCGGGCCGCCTGATGGTCCAGGTCTTTCCGGCCTGGGTGCAGGATTTGGCTCTCCTGGTAGAGACCGTTGAGGCCGCGCGCCCAACCGGCGCGCCGGCGGACTGGCAACCGGGTGCAGTCGTACGGCTGCCGTTCAACAAGAAGATTTGCAATGATGGCAAGACAGTGTGCAGTCAGGCACTGATGGCGCTCGCCGATACCGCCATGGTCATTGCCTGCTCGGCAGCGTGGAACGGCTATCGGCCGATGAACACGATCGACCAGACGATGCATTTCCTGCGCCCGGTCAGCTACGACGTGGTTGCCGACGCCCGGGTCGTGCGCATCGGCCGCGGCACCAGTTTCGGCCGGGTCATGCTGCTCGGCGCGCACGATCATCGCCCGGTCGGCATGGTGGCCACCGCCTATTCTATGAACTAATCGCGCTTATCCCGCGCACCGCTTCCCATTGTTGTCGCGAGGCTCTAAGCTTTCGCCGCTTTAGGGTGGCTGGAGGCCTGCGCTATGAGTTGGAAGCTGTTGATCGCGCTCGGTATTGTATTGGCGAGCAGCACCGCGGTCCTTGCCATCGGTGGCACTTTCACCGGCCCCGGCCCGTGGATCACCGGCAACGATACCGGCGGCATCTTTCCCTATTCGCCGGCGATCGAACCCACTTACAAACAGATGGCAGAAGACTGGTGCGCGCGATGGCATCGGCTGTCGCACGTAACCAGCGTGCACCGCGTCTATGGCGACTATGTCAGCTTCGTCTGCATCGATAGGCCGTGGATGATCCACTAGCACGTGGCGTCATAGACACGCGGCCAATGTCGCTGTTGAGGTAGAGGGTCTGCCGGTGGGTCCATAGCGGCGGCCGCGGGGATGGAGCCTAATCGGCGGCGTGATTAGCCATAAGAGCCCAGGAGGCGGCGGCCAAAAGCCTGCCCAGCGAGTCACTCTCCAATGTTGAGTTGGATTGGTTTTTCCTCGCTTCCATCGCCCGGAACAAAAACCCAATTTGTCTTTTCGCCGTCACGTTGCCAAACCAAGGCCGGATCCCAACCAAGCTTTCGGGATAGAGAGCAAGAACTGCGATGTTGGTCGGGTGAATAATACATCCAGCCAATAACCGACCCGGACATCTGAAAACTGATTTCGCCGGCGACAATGGTTGCGACCACGTCGTTGCCAATACCCTTTTGCAATTCCGCCAGATCGTCTGCGCTGACCCGTGGACACTGCCCGTGCGCTTTATAAAAACGATCAATCGTTTGAATTATGGGGATCGCTTCACGGGCAATCGGAGTGAGCCTCGTATCATGATCAGTGACTTTATAACTTGGCGCAATACCGCCCGGGTACTCGAATACAATCATCAAGATGATCAGCGACCCCGCCACGACCGACAGCGCCGCCACAAACCATCGTTTGATTGAAAAGCTCATACGCGCCCGACGCAGACATCGCAAAGCTGAACTAATTCCCTGAATTTCGAAAAGACACGCGATCTCGCCCCCATCGGCCCTCAATCCGTCAGCCGCCGATGGTCGATGCGCCAGGCTATCCAGCCGGCCAGCAACATTGGCCCGCAGAAAAGCAGCAGGGGCCCAGTCAGGTAACGGAAGTGCGTGTGTGAAATATCGGGTGCCGATTCCCAGACCGTGAACAAATAGATCGCAATCAGCGCGGTACCGAGCAGGAAACCTGCGCCGCGGATCGACCAAGCGACGATTTTTCGCGGCAAGGACACATCATCCGGCGTCGAAGCACAATTCGGAACGGACGTTTTTGGGGCATCGCGGCGAGGGCTGATCATGGGCAAACATACTCACGGACGGGAAAATGCCGCTACTTGGTCGCCTCGCTGCTCCCTCCGGTTCAGCGATATTTGAATGGCTTAGGGCGGTTCGCGAATTCCAGGGCGGGTCATCTTATCGGGAAGCGGCAGCGAGACGGACCTGATCGCAATTTAGCAATGCCGTATCTTCCCGCCGACTTCCGCTGTTGGCCCCAAAACTGACATTCGCTGCGGCGCCAAAAAATGTCTGCTCTTGGGGTGGTCGAGCGAGTATTGCTGCACTGCGTTGGTCGCGGCAAAATAGGACCTGTCGGGGGGCAAATTTCAACGCGGTGAACCCTCCACCGGTCCTGGACGACGAATTCAAATTCGATCATCGCGATTTATGGCGGACTGCGATGTACTTGGCGGCACTTGGGCAATGGAGTGCGATGCTGCTTTCTTCGGCGGCGTTAATGCTCGCTTTGCTCGTTCCGCAGGCCCGGGCGCAATCCTTGATGACTTTCAAATGTACCGGGAATCCGGACGTGCCGTGGACTGAGCAGATCAGCGGCTGCACCGATGCAATCGGATCGGGGCATTACAGCGGGACCGAGCTCGCGATGGCATTGAACAACCGTGGCGTGGCTTATCTCAACACCGGCGACATTGACCGCGCCATCAGCGACTACGGCCGCTCGATCAAACTCGCTCCCGATGCCGCCGCGCCTCTTAACGGCCGCGGCACCGCTTACGCGGCCAAGGGCGATTTCGCGCAGGCACTCGCCGATTACCATCAGTCGCTCCAGCTTGCGCCTCATTACGCGCTTGCCCTCAACAATCGCGGCTTCCTCTACGCTTTGCAGAGAGACTTTGACCGCGCCATTGCCGACTATGACGAGGCGCTCCGGGCCAAGCCCGATTACGTCATGGCCTATGTCAATCGCGGCGAGGTCTATGCTGCCAAGGACGATCACGCCCACGCGGTTGCCGACTTTACGGAGGCGCTGCGGCTCGATCCCAAAAACGTCAAAGCCTATAACCTCCGCGGCTTGCAATATGCCATGAAAGGCGAGTTCGACCTTGCCGTGGCCGACTACGACACGGCTATCGGCCTAAATCCTAATGACCCCGGTCTCTACACCGGCCGCGGCGATGTCTATCGCAACAAGGGCGATCGCGGCCACGCGCTCGCCGACTTGGGCAATGCCGTTACGCTCGATCCGAAATACCGGCTTGCCTACGACCTCCGTGGCCGTGTCTATCAAGACGAAGGCGAATTTGATCAGGCGCTCGCCGACTACAGCGTGGCGATCGCCATTAACGCAAACGATTTTCTTGCCTATGATGGCCGTGGCGTCGTCTACAAGGCCAAAGGCGAGTTCGACCGCGCGGTGGTTGAATTTACCGCGGCGATCAAGTTCGATCCGACGGACGCCGGCGCCTATTCGAACCGCGCCAGCATTTACGCCGCCCATGGCAAACTCGATCTCGCCATCAACGACTACAGCAGGGCCATCGATATCATCCCGACGGACGCCGTGGCCTACACTTATCGCGCCGCCGTCTACAAGGCGAAGGGCGATTTTGCTCTAGCACTCGCCGACTACAACAAGGCAATCGAACTGGATCCGCTATATAGCGACGCATATCGCGAGCGGGGCTCTTTGTACGAGGACAAAGGCGATCTGGCACATGCGACGGCCGATTACGATAAGGCCGAAAAGGTTGGGATACAGTCCCTGCTGAGACCGAAAACTCCAAAATGAGAGCGCCCAACGGCGTTTAGCTTACCGCGGTGCCGGTCGCTATCGGGGACAAGCGGACATCGCGCGATTGCCGCCAATCGGTTGCTCCTGACCCAAAAGAGACTGGCGCAGTCCTTGTGTCTGACGCCCCCCTTCATCTCTCGTCCGGTCGCTTTTTCGTGATGAATTCTGTCCATTTTTTAATCTTCGCGGGTCGGAGTTGAAGCGACAAGTTCATAGGACGAATTGTAGAACGAATAGCGGGAGGCATTTCCTATGACGACCTTCACCAGCTTCACCTCCGTCGACATGCCCGCCAGCGCGCCGGCCAGTTTTGTTTATAATTCCCTGGGTGGCGTGGACGCTGCGGGCCTCGCCGTCGGCACCTACAGCGACATGGATCAAGACTCGCTCGGGTATACCGCCATCAACGGCGTGTCGACGCCGTTCAACCCGCCCGGCTCGAGCAATACCGAGTCCGTCGGCATTACCGACACTGGCGAAATTTTTGGCACCTATATCGACGAATACAACCGGCAGCACGGGTTTATCTACACCAACGGCACGTTCACGACGATCGACGCCGTTCTGGCGACGGACGGCACCCTCATCGACGGGGTCAACGACGCCGGCGTGATCTGGGGTACGTACGTCACCGATCTCATTGGCCTTCAACCGGAGACTGTTGAATCATACATTGACCAAAACGGCACGTTCACCAACGTCAACGTTCCCGGCGCAAGCGCTACCTACATTTCCAGCGTCACCACTTCGGGAGAGATTGCCGGCACCTACACCGACATGAACGGGGGGGAGCACGGCTTCGTCATGAACGGCGGCGTGGTCACGTCGATCACGCCGCCCGGCTCGACCTCCGTCAGCGTGGCCATTAATTCCAGCGGCGAGGTCGTGGGCAATTACCAAGACAGCGACAATAACTCCCACGCTTTTACCTACGACAACGGCCAATTCTCCGAGATCGTAATTCCGGGCGGCAGCAATCCCATGGTCGGCAGCATCGACGATGCCGGCGTCATCGTCGGAAATTACGAGGACAGCGCCGGGAACATTCACGGATTTATCGACACCGCCGGCACCATCAAGACAGTCGACGTTCCGGGCGCTACCGAAACCGACGTCTATGGCATCAACAATTCGGGAGAGATTTACGGGTTCTATAACGACGGCCCCTTCCAGTTCGGCTTTTACGGCACGGTGCCGCCGCCTGAATATCCCGCCGTGCCCGGCAGCAACATTGACGAATGGCTGTTATCGAACGGCCAATGGGCCGCCAGCGCCGAACCGGCTTCGCATCCCGGCAACTATAACGTCGCCGGCATCGGCGACTGGACCGGCAACGGTACCGACGGCATCCTGTGGTACGATCCGGCGACCGGCGATACCGACGAGTGGCAGCTTAACAACGCGCAATGGGCGGCCAGCGTCGATCTCGGTTCGCATCCCGGCAACTTTCAGATCGCTGGCGTTGGCGATTTCACCGGCAACGGCATCGACGATGTGCTGTGGACCAGCAGTTCGGGCGGTCAGGTGCAGACCGATATCTGGGAACTCGGGTCCAACGGCCAATGGACCGCCAGCGTCAGCCCGGGCTCGCATCCGGCCGGCTATGAGGTCGCAGGCGTCGGCGATTTTACCGGCAACGGCACCGACGACGTTCTTTGGTACGACCCGACGACAGGCGATGTCGACGAGTGGCAACTCTCCAACGGAAAGTGGGCCGCAAGCGTCGATCTCGGTTCTCATCCCGGCAGCGGTTGGACCGTTGCGGGCGTCGGCGACTTCACCGGCAACGGCATCGACGACGTTTTGTGGACCAACTCCAGCAGCGGCCAGGTTCAGACCGATATCTGGGAATTGGGGTCCAATGGGACAATGGGCAGCGAGCGTCAGTCCCGGCTCTCATCCGGCCGGCTATCAAGTGGCTGGCATCGGTGACTTCACCGGCAATGGCGCCAGCGACATCCTTTGGCAGAACTCCACCACCGGCGACATTGACGAGTGGCAGATCGCAGGTGGCAAATGGTCTGCCAGTGTCGATCTAGGCGCACACCCCGGCAACACTCCGGTGTCTGGTGTTGGCGACTTCACCGGCAACGGGACGAGCGATATCCTCTTTCACACGTGACCGAGAAATTCACAGCATTCGTCCGCGAGGAGTTTCCTTATGGCCCTTAACCGGCTCCACAGCGGGCGTCCGTCGCGGCAGCTTTCTGGGTAAAGCGGACCTCGACCAATCACCGCCTGACCGCGACTTATCGGTGAACGCCCCTGGCGTTTGTCACGGCCAATCTCCGACCACAGCCTGAACGATGGTCAGCGCCGCGACTGCGGCGGTATCAGCACGCAGGATGCGCGGGCCGAGGCTAATGCGTACGACATTGGGCAGTGTGACCAGCGCCGCACGCTCGTCGTCCGCGAAGCCGCCTTCCGGTCCGATCAACACTGACAGCGGCGCATGCCGCGGCACCGTTTGAAGCGCCACAATCGGATTGGTCACATCGGCATCTTCATCGCAGAACACGATCCAGCGCGCCGGATCGCGTGCCGCGAGCAGAGCATTAAAGGTCACCGGCTCGCCAACCGCCGGCACCGTCAGCACACCGCACTGCTCCGCCGCCTCGATGGCATTGGCGCGCATGCGCCCGGTATTGACGCGCGCCGCCTGGGTGTGCCGGGTCAGTACCGGCTGCAAGCGCGCCACGCCCATCTCGACCGCCTTCTGCACCATGTAATCGAGCCGCGCGGCCTTAAGCGGCGCGAACAGATAATCTAGATCGGCGGTAATGGTCTGGGCACGGACATTGTCGCCGATCTGGAGCGAAGCGCCGCGCCGTTGTGCCTCGATGGTCGCTCTCCATTCCCCATCCCGGCCATTGAATACGAGCACCGGCGCGCCGGTTTTAAGTCGCAGCACGGTCGTGAGATAATGGGCCTGCGCGCTTTGCAGCGTGACGACGGCGCCCGCCATAAGGGGCGCCTCGACGAAAAGCCGGGGACTGCGGAAGTCGTAGCTGGGCATTTTTTTAGAGCTTGGCTTGGCAAACGGCCCGGAAAAGCCAGGGACGGAACTCGCCGGAAACTGACAATGTCATTTCGCTTTAGCGTTGTTGTGAGATGTGCGCCAGCGTCGCACCCCCTCAGTTTGGGCGTTTTGCCACCAAGTCCGCCCCCGTGTCGCCGAATTCAACATGCCATTAATCGACAACGGGCTATGGAACTTGTTCCGGGATCAAGGGCACGAGGGTCGACGATAATTCGCAGTCTTGCCGCCGCGCTGGCCATCGCGGCTGCCGCGACTTTGCCGAGCGCTGCCTTGGCGCAATTTCCGCCGCCGCCACCGACCGGATCGCAAGGCGTGTTTCCCGCCCCCCCGCCATCGGGATCGCAAGGTGTTTTCCCGGCCCCACGGCCGCCAGGTCAGGGCGGGCCGGGTCAGGGCGGAATGGCTGGCGGCCAAGGCGGCTTCGGCGGTCCGCCCCCGCAGGGCGGCGGAGGAGGGGCTTTTGGCCCGCCTGGCGGCGCCCAAGCCATCTGCGCCAGCTTCACGAAGCTGAAGGAGGAAGCCGAGGTCAGAGGAAAGGCAATTCAGGCGGCAGGTAAGTCGCACGACCGCAAGGTCATGTGCGGCGCTGTCACGCGCTTCGTTGAATCAGAAACGAAAGTGGTGAAGTTCCTGGCCGATAACAAGACGACGTGCGGGGTTCCCGACCAGGCCGTCGCAAACGCCAAGGCCAGCCACGAAAAGACCCTACAGTTCCGCGACAAGGTTTGCGCCGAAGCCCCGCAGCCGAAGGCGCCGTCGCTCAGCGACGCGCTCGGCACGCCGACGCTCGATACGGCAAAGAACACCAAGACCGGCAGGGGCACGCTGGATTCGCTGACCGGCAATCCGCTGGCGAAATGAGCGCTGCACCAGTGCCGCCGATTTGAAATTCCTGCAGCGGTTTCCGCAAGCTCCTTCAGGAATTTCAAATCGACAAGCGGGCACTGGAATTCATTAAACTTACTACTGCCCTTTGGTTTTCGAAGTTCGTGCTAAAAGATGCCGCGATGTATCACGAACTTCGAAAACCGGGCACTGGCTCGGTCGCCGACGCGACCGGCAATTGGGTCGACACGCTCGCGCCTGCCTGGTCACGCCCCTACCTCCGCCTCGCCCGCCTCGACCGGCCGATCGGATCATGGCTGTTGCTGCTGCCGTGCTGGTGGTCGGCGGCGCTGGCTGCCGTCGCGGCGCACGCACGCGCGCCAAGCCTCTTTCAGATTGCATTGTTCTTCATCGGCGCCTTCGCCATGCGCGGCGCCGGCTGCACATATAATGACATCGTCGATCGCGATCTCGACGGCAGCGTCGAGCGCACCCGCTCGCGGCCGATCCCGTCCGGCCAGGTCAGCGTGCTGCAGGCCACGATCTTTCTCGTACTGCAATCGCTGATCGGACTTGCGGTGCTGCTCAGCTTCAACGGCTTCACCGTTTTGCTCGGCATTGCCTCGCTTGCGATCGTCGCGGTCTATCCGTTCATGAAGCGGATAACCTATTGGCCGCAGATCGTGCTCGGCCTCGCCTTTTCCTGGGGGGCGCTGATGGGCTGGGCCGGCACGTTCGGCCGGCTCGATCTTGCGCCGCTTCTGCTCTACGCCGGATCGATCTCCTGGGTAATCGGTTACGACACCATCTATGCCCATCAGGATCGCGAAGACGATGCGCTGATCGGCATCAAGTCGACGGCGTTGCTGTTCGGCGCGCGCACCAAACCAATGCTGGTGCTGTTCTACGGAATCGCCGTCATTTTGATCGGCGCGGCCGGTGCGCTTGCGGGCGGCCGCGTCTGGTTTTGGCTCGGACTGCTCGCCTTTGCGCTGCATCTTTGCTGGCAGATCGTCCGTCTCGATACCGGAGATCCCGATAACTGCCTCCGCGTATTCAAATCCGACCGCGATGCCGGCCTGATCCTGTTCGCTGGACTTTTGCTCGACGCGGCTTTACGTGGCGCGGTGTAAACTCGATCATTGCAGCGTGCCCACGGAATCACGCCTGATCCTCACGGACGGCTTTGAAGACTCCAATAATTGAACGGAATGCATGGATGCTAAAAGTTTGCAGAATTGGCCACGCAACCTTCGAGACGCTCGATCTTGACAAGGCGATTGATCACTACACCCAGGCGGTCGGCCTCATCCTCTCTAGCCGCACCAGTGACGGCGCCTATCTTGCAAGCCGGCTGGGTATTCTGTCGCTGGAATTGCAAAAAGGGCCGCAGCCGCGATGCAAGCGCCTGTCGTTCGAGGTTGCGGCGGGCTCGGACCTGACGGCCATGGGCCGTTGGCTGAAAGAGCAAGGAATCGAGAGCAGTCGCCGCAGCAATTCAACACCCGGCCATCCGGAAATGCTGACTTTCCAGGATCCGAAAGGAACTTACATCGACCTCTTCACGCAATGGAGTTTCCTCGACAAGGGCACAGACCTGATTGCCGGGCCGTTGAAATTCGGACACCTGGCTTTCGTCGTGCCGGACCCCGCCGCGATGGCGGACTTCTACCAGCGCATCATGGGCTTCCGGATCTCCGACTGGATCGAAGATTTCTTCGTCTTCTTGCGTTGCAACGCCGACCATCACGTCGTCAATTTCATTCGCGGCCAGACGGCGCGCATGCACCACATGGCCTTCGAGCTGAAGGACTTCGCGCAAATCCAGAATGCCTCCGAGCTGCTGTCGCGGATTCGCAAGCCCATCGTCTGGGGACCGGTGCGTCTCGGCCCGGGCCACAATGTCGCGATCTTTCACCGCACAGTCGACGATCAGGTCCTGGAGCTTTATGCCGAGCTTGATCAGATGAAGAACGAAGAGCTCGGCTACTGGGATCCGCGGCCCTGGCACCGGGACCGTCCGCTGCGTCCGAAGGTCTGGAAGCCGGAAGATCGCAGCATCTGGGGGCCTCCCCCACTGCCGGCCTTTGAGCACGGCAACTTTGGCAACCTGGATTGACCTTTCCTTTTGTCATCGTCCGCGCAGGCGGACGATCCAGTAATCACCGACACTGGCAATTTCTCTCCAGCGCCTCGAATACCGGATGCCCCGCCTCCGCGGGGCATGACAATGAGTGGGCCGCCTCGAAGCCCCTTGTCGACTCCCCCGGGCAGGCGCAAGATGGCGACAAACCGCCTCACCCCAATAAGCGGCCGGAAATTCCCAAGGGAGCGAATGATGAAATCAATCACTATGCTTGGCATGACGACGGCGTTGGCGCTGATTTTTGCGCAGGTGCCCCCATGCTGCCGTGCAGGCCGGCGAACAGCCTTCGGCTCTTGCCGGCCAGGTCTCGTCCGACGCCGAAGGCAATATGGAAGGCGTTGTCGTTACGGCGCACAAGGACGGCTCGATTGTCCAGACCAGCGTGATCACCGACGCCAAAGGCCATTTTGCTTTCCCGGAAAACCGGCTTGAGCCCGGCCACTACACGATCGCGATCCGCGCCGTCGGTTATGACCTCTCCACTCCCGTCGCCGCCGACGTGCTGGCCGAGAAGACCGCGATGATCGGCATGAAGCTGGTCAAGACCAAATACCTGCCCGACCAGATGACCAACGCCGAATGGACGCTGAGCATCCCGGGCACCGAAGAGCAGAAAGCGATGCTGCTCAACTGCACGAGCTGCCACACCATGGAGCGCATCGTCCGCTCGACGCACAATTCCGATGAATGGACGCAAGTGATTTCGCGCATGATGGGCTATGGCGCGGTCAGCCAGCCGATCAAGCCGCAGCCGATGCTTGACCGCTCGCGCGCCGGCGCGCCGGAGGAATACCGCAAGATGGCGGACTATCTCGCCACCATCAATTTGAGCGCGACCGACAACTGGACCTACGAGCTGAAGACCCTGCCGCGCCCGACCGGGCGCGACACCCATGTCATCACCACCGAATACGACGTGGGCCGCGAAACGTCCGAGCCGCATGACATCCTGGTCGATAAGGACGGCATGGTCTGGTACACCAATTTCGGCGAGATGGAGATCGGCAAGTTCGATCCGAAGACGCTCAAATTCACTTCTTATCCAATCAAGACGTTCAAGCCGAACGCGCCGACCGGCCTGCTGAGCATCGAGTTCGATCACCAGGGCAAGATCTGGTTCGACACCATGTACCAGGGCTCGCTCGGCTGTCTCGACCCGAAGACGGGCGAGATCACCTACTATCCGGTCGATCCGAAGTGGAACGATGACCGCGTGCAGCTCAACTTCACCGGCCTGCACTATGAAGTCGACAACAAGGTGTGGACCAAGAGCGTCGGCACCCAGGACATCTTCCGCGTCGACCTGAAGACCGGCGAATGGGAGAAATTCCATCCGACCGACAAGCTGCCGGGTCTCAAGCATGTCGGCATCTATCAGGTCATGGCCAACTCCAAGAATAATCTCTGGATGGCGGAATTCACCGAAGGCCACCTCGGCAAGATCGACGCCAAGACTGGCGAGGTGACGTGGTACGCAACACCGACCGCGCATGCCCGCGCACGCCGCATGGAGATCGACAACCAGGACCGCGTGCTGATCACCGAATATCGCACCAGCAAGGTGGCCCTGTTCGATCCGACGACGGAGAAATTCACCGAGTACACGCTGCCGGAATACACCTTCCCGTACCGGGCGAACTTCGACAAGAACGGCGAGACTCTGGGCCTCGACCATGTCGACCGACCGCGTCGTGCGCATGGATCCGAAGACCGGCCAGACCGAGCAGTATCTGATGCCGTCCGACACCAACATGCGCACGGTGGCCATCGACAACACGACGACGCCAGTGACGTTCTGGGTCGGCTCCAATCACGACCATCGTATCGTGAAGGTCGAGCCGCTGGACTGACGTAATCCGTCATCCTGAGGTGCTCGGCGCATCGCGCCGAGCCTCGAAGGACCACAAATTTCTTACGACGAGCAGACCAGCTCTCCCTCCCCGGTCGGGAGGGAGAGCTTTTTGTTGATTGTTACACCCGCGCGATAACCGCGACCGGACCGCCGCCCGGCGGGCCCTGATGCTCGGCGCCCCCGGAGACATAGACCGCACCGGTGCCGGACAGTCCGCCGATCAGGCCGCCGACCGCGGCGCGGGCATGGCGCGTCGAACCGACATCGGAATCGTCGAGCATGGTGTGACGGAAGCCGCGCACGGTGCCGTCCGGCGACGCTTCCGCTTTTGCAAAGATATTGACCAGACGGCCGCTCGTCCGCGCGTCGGCAAGGCCGAGCCCGACGCTCTTGAGCGCTTCGAGTACCGCCGAAAGATCGATAGAATCCCGCATCACGCCGTGCGCAATCACGAACGGGCTCGCCGACTGCGCAGAGTTGCCCATCACGATGACCACATTATGCATCAGCTCGATGCCGGCCGAAGACGAAGCGACGGAGGAGAACAAGCTCCAGTCCTTCAGCACGCGGTCTTCGTTGACGGCATCCAGCTCGCCCAGCGCCAACGCGACACCGAGCGCGGAGGCGCCGCGGGAAAAGCCCATCGACGCATAGCCGCCGGTGGTCACGGTCTTGTGGCCGCGCCGCGCCGCGGCCTCGATCCGCTCGCTCGTGAGCAGCGGGCATTTGATCTGGACGAAGTGTACATCGTTCGGATCGTCGATGCCGGCGTCTCGCATGGCCTGGTGCACCGCGCGCACGGTCTCATCGATATGGGCCTGCCGGCCGATTTCTTCGGGCAGGAAATCGCGGGTATGGGCGATGCCGATGCTGAGCCGCTTGCTGTCCACCTGCCCCACCTCTTTCGCAGCAGAGGGCGCAGCAATAGCGGCGCCATTGCCGGCGGACTTTCGCGCAAAGACCGTGAGATGCGGACTGAGCACACCTTCGGTGCCGCCCGACATGACGAACGCGATCTTCTCCTCGACCGCGTGCGGCGCAAGCCCAAGCCGCGGCGCCAGCGCCTCGCGCAAAGCCGCCACCGCATATTCGCGGGTGAAATCGTTGACGCCGCCGTTGCCTTCGGTTTTGCCGAGTACGGCCAGGATCTCCGAAGGCGCAATCTCGCCGGCGTCGATAAGCGCCAACAGCCCTGACACGTCGCCCGGACCGCTGGTCGGAATACGAATGACATCGATCGAGATCGGACGCGCGGTCATTCCGCTTCTCCGCTTGACCAGAAGATCAGCCGGCGTTCGGCAAACCCGATCGCGTAGAACATGGCGATACCGGCGAACGCTGCTGCGATAATCGCCGAGAACAGCGTCGCGGTTTCGAGATGCGCCGACGAGATGATGATGAGATAGCCAAGCCCCTTGGTGGCGCCGACGAATTCGCCGACGATGGCGCCGACGACAGCCAACGAGGAGGAAATCTTCAGCGCCGAGAACAGATACGGCAGGCAATAAGGCACGCGCAGCTTGCGGAATTCCTGCGACCGGTTCGCCCCCATCGTCTCGAACAGCTCGCGATACTCGACATCGGCGGCTTTCAGACCTTTGACCGTATTCACCAGTACCGGGAAGAAGCAGATCAGGATCGCAGCGACGATTTTCGACCACCAGCCGGTACCGAGCCAGATCACCAAAAGCGGCGCGATCGCCACGATCGGCGTCGTCTTTACCGCAATCGCGATCGGAAACAGGCCTTCTTCGAGGGTGTGAAACCGCACGAACAAAGTGGCGATGGCGAAGGCCAGCAGGCTTGCGATAACAAAGCCCGCAAGCGCCTCGATGAAGGTGACGGCGAACTGCTCGGCAAGAAAGCCGTCGAAAGTTTGCACAATCGCGGTCGGCGACGGCAGCAGATATTCCGGGATATGCAGCACCATGACCGCGGCCTGCCAGATCGCGAGCGCCAATGCGCCGAAGGCGAGCGGCGGTAATGCGCGTGCAATCATCGGCCGCTCCTGACCAGGGTGCGGATGTGGCGGATGATCGCCGCGCAGTCGGGGTTTTCCGGCTGGCGCGGATGGGCACACGCAACGGCGATATCTTCGACCAGCCGCGCCGGCCGTTGCGAAAACACCACGACCCGGTCGGACATGGTGACGGCCTCGGGGATCGAGTGGGTTACCATGACAACCGTCGAGAGCCGCGTCTCCTTGCTCTGCCAGATACGGATCAGTTCCTCGTTGAGCACATCGCGGGTCAACTCATCGAGCGCGCCGAACGGCTCGTCCAGCAACAGCACGTCGGGATCGCACATCAACGCGCGCGCCAACGCCGCGCGCTGCTGCATGCCGCCGGAAAGCTGGTGCGGATAGGCATTGGCAAACTCCTTAAGCCGCACCAATTCCAGCATGCGCTCGGCATTGCGCCGGTCGGCGGCATCGACGGCGTTGCCGCCGCGCTGGATCTCGACCGGCAGCAGCACATTGTCGAGTGTGGTGCGCCACGGCAGCAACAGCGGCTTCTGGAACATGAAGCTTGTGCGCATGCCGGCATAGGACCACACGATCCGGCCGCTGCCCGGCGTCACCAGACGGGCGATAGCCTTGAGCAAGGTGGACTTGCCGCAGCCGCTCGGCCCAAGCAGCGAAACGAACTCGCCGCGCCGCACCGACAGGCTCAAACTCTCGATCGCGACCACGCTGCCGAAAGCGACAGCGAGGTCTTCGATCGAAAGAATGGGGCTGGGCTGCACGATCGCTGCACCGCCCAGCCGCTCGGCGAGCACGATGGCGTTCATTGCGTCGCGGGCGCGCTGAACGCGGCGGCGACGTTGACCGGATCCTTCTGCATACCGGCGCCGAGCAGAAGCTTCTGCGCCGAACTCCAGCCGGCTTGGTCCATGTAGCCGACCGGCTTGTCGTCGGGCTTAAGCAGCGGAATGCTTGCCTTCATCATCGCGAGTTCATGGTCGAAGGTGAGCTTGTCGCCGTATTTGACGGTGATCTTCGCCGCCTCCTCCGGCGCCGCGATGGCCGCGTTCCAGCCCTGCAGCGTGGCAGCGACGAACTTTTTCACCACGTCCGGCTTTTCCTTGAGCATCTTCTCGGTGGTGAACAGCGTGTCGGCGTAAAGATCGATGCCGTAGTCGACGGGCGCGACGACGTTGACGTCAAAACCCTTTTCTTTCGCCGCCAATACTTCATTGATGAGATAGCCCGGCCAGACGTCGATATCGCCGGTGAGCAGCGGCGTCATGTCGAACTTCACCGGGATTTCGGTGACCTTTGATTTGTCGATGCCGGCCTTGGCCATCACCGCGCGATAGATCAGCTCTTCATTGCCGCCGATCTTGACGCCGACTTTCTTACCGACATAATCGGCCGGTGTCTTGATGCCGGACTTCGCCAGCGAGAACAGCACGAACGGATTGCGCCGGTAGATCACCGCAAGCGCCACCACCGGAACGCCCTTGCTGCGCGCAATCAGAATCTGGTCGGCGCCGGTGACACCGAACTGCTCGTTGCCGCCTGTTATCATCTGGATCGCGGGAAAGTCCGGACCGCCCGGCTGCACATTCACGTCGAGACCGGCGGCTTTGTAGAAGCCCTTGTCTTTCGCCACATAGAACCCGGCGAACTGCGCCTGGTTGAACCATTTCAACCGCACCGTAACGGCGTCGTCGGCGCGCGCGGTGGCGCCGAGTAAGGGTGCGATCAGCAAAGCGAGAAGCGTGAAAATACGGAAGCGCATGGTAGCTGCCCTCCTGAAAAGAGCCCGGCGGGCGAACTATGGGCTGCCCTGAGTGAGCGCGACCAGAACCGATTTCGGATCGGAGCGCTCTGAAAATCCGTACGCTTCCGTAAAAGCCCGTTATAATGAGGCGCTATTGCCGGGCCGAAGCGACGCCGAAACGGATACCAAACATGAGCAAGCGAGCCGTGCAGCGGCGTAACCGGGGCTGCCAAAGTTTCAGCGCCGCCGGTTGCCGCGCGCCGCGCCGAGGCGCCGCGCAAACGGCTGCGGCCGCCGCGCCTTCTGACCTATGTCGACGCTGTGGCGCGCCACGGTTCGATCCGCAAGGCGGCCGAAGCGCTCAACGTCGCCTCCTCCGCACTGAACCGGCAGATCCTCGATCTCGAACTCGATCTGGGCAGCGATCTTTTCGAGCGGCTGCCGCGCGGCGTGCGGCTCACCGCGGCCGGCGAGGTATTTCTCGCCTATACGCGGCAGGCGATTTCCGAGCTCAAGGCGGTCGAGTCGCAGGTCGAGCAATTGCGCGGCCTGGTGCGCGGCCAGGTCGGCGTCGCCGCGGTCGAGTTGGTCGCGGGCGAGCTTTTGCCGGCGGCGATCACGCAGTTTCAGGCGACGCATCCCAATGTGCGTTTCAATGTCCGCATTGGGGCGCCGGATGATCTGATCGCCGGCCTGATCGCCGATCAGGTCGATCTGATCCTCACCCATTATCCGCCGCCGAAGAAGCACGTCGCCGTGGTCGCGACCGCAACCCAATCGCTGTGCGCGCTGATGGCAGCCAGTCATCCGCTGGCCAGCCGCGAAGCTTTAAGGCTGCGCGACTGCCTCGCCTATCCGCTCGCGCTCGGCGACACCACGCTTGCCGGCCGCGCGCTGATCGAGCAAGTGCTGTCGCAAGCCTCGTTCGAGCTCGATCCGCGGCTGGTGTCGAATTCCGTGGAGAGCATGAAAGCGTTTGCGCTGATAAATCGCGGCGTCTGCTTTCAGTTCCGCAAGCCGGGCAAAGCGCCGATCCCGCCGGGCGACATGATCGCGCTGCCGCTGCTCGATCCGCCGCTGCTGGAAGCAAAACTCATTCTCGCTACGCGGCGCGGCCGGGTGCTGCCGATTGCCGCCGCAGCGTTCGTCGAAACGCTGCGGGCGGCGATGAGCTGAACACGACGAGATAGCCATTCAGCCGCAGGACCACCTGCAGCCGCCCCCAACAAAAATAAACGCTGCCCCCGACAAGCGCGAGCACCCGCACCGGGTACTTGAAAAGCATGAAATCCGGGAGCCCGGCGTGATAGAAAACGTAGAACGCCGGAAGGATGATCGCTAGACCATAGGACAACCAAAACAGCGGAACGCATCAATGCTCAAGCTCTATCACCACAATATATCTGTATGCGCGCAGAAAATCCGGGTTGCCCTCGATGAGAAAGGAATTCCATGGGAAGGCCAGGAGGTAGACCTTATGCGAGAGGAGCATCTCTCGCCCGAGTTCCTCAAGATTAATCCCCGCGGGTTGGTGCCGGTCCTTGTGCACGACGGAGTTCCGATCGCGGAATCCACGGTCATCCTCGAATACATCGAAGACGTCTTTCCCGATCCACCGCTGCGGCCGTCCACGCCCCTGGGTCGCGCGGCTATGCGCACATGGACCAAAGTGCCCGATGAAGGATTGCACACCGCTTGTGCGTCGGTGACCTACGCAGCGGCGTTCATGCATCAATTGCGAAGTCACTACGATGAAAAAGCCTGGGAAGATCGTTTGGCAAAATTGCCGGATCGCGCGCGGGCCGCGCGGCAAAGACAAATTATCGAACAGGGATTTCAGGCTCCCTTCGTCAAGGACGCTGTCCTGCTCCATGCGAAGATACTGAAAGAAATGGAAGCATCGCTCGCCAAGTCTAAATGGCTGGCTGGTGAGAACTTCACCTTGGCGGATATTGCCATTATTCCCTATGTGACACGTCTCGACCGTCTTGGCCTGGATGGAATGTGGGCTGCGTATCCCAATGTCACACGGTGGTTTTCCAATGTTCAGTCGAGAAAAAGCTTCGAGACTGCCATCACCGCTTTTCGTTCCAACGCCTACGACGATGAACTAAAGAAGAAAGGCGTCGACGTATGGCCGGAGGTGAAATCCTTGCTGGCGGCATGAGCAAACCTGCCTTGCCTCTTACAAGCTCGCGCAATCGCCTATGCAGCCTTGCTGTTTGCAACGCCATCCAGTTCCTTGAGCACGTCGTCCGGCAGGTCGAACTCCGCCGCAGCCAGATTTTCCCGCAAGTGCGCGACTGGCGACGTGCCGGGAATGAGCAGGATGTTTGGCGCCCGGTGCAACAGCCAGGCCAGCGCCACCTGCATTGGTGTTTTGCCAAGACGCGCCGCCACCTTCGACAGGATCGACGATTGCAACTTTCGCCGCAACGCTGGCAGTGGCGCCAACCCGGCGATCGATACCACCCCCCGAAAACCATTGATTGACAGGCACAACTGCGTTTTTTGCGAATCTTGTTTCCAAAATTCGCAGACCTCGCGATTAGCGCATGAAAAGACCCTGCGCAGAAACCCCGGATTTATCGGCACAAGTCGTTCGTGGAATAAATTCCTTGACAACGCTAGCACGGTTTGAGTAACAAATGGCATCTCGCTCGTTGTGAGGGACGTCAACCGGTGACGCGACTGACGGAGCGGGAGCGGTTCCTGTAAGCGGAGTTCGTCGCTCTTGCTTGCAGGCGGTCTGGGCATCGTCCCGTCCGGCGCGTGATCGGACTGCAGGGTGCCTGCTGCACTGGCGTCGGAGAGGGTCCTCCCGTTTGCATCCGGCGATTCCAGGAAGCGCGGCCCAGGCCGAGTTGGGATTGAAAGATCTCAGCGTATAGCCGCGGAGGAGCGCCGAAAGGCGAGCGGTCGCGAATGACCGCGCCCGCATCTCTTTCAGATGCGGGTACCGGAGGTGCGCCGTTCGGCGCTCCGCCTCCCTTGTTTTCAGGGAGGCAAAAAAGAACGCCTCCCGTCCGTTTGAGGCAAAACTTTCGTACCGCTTGGAAATGACTCGGATGCAAATCGCATCGCGAGAACGGGATTGTGCATCCGCCCCGCGATAGCGGGGTGAGATGGCGACGAACCTTGACCGCGCAATCGAATAGGCGAGAGTCGCTGCCATGACCGACCGCACGCAGCAGATGGCGCAATGGATGTGGGACGAGCGGCAGCGCCGCCTGCCCTACGGCGATCTGCCCGGCGACCTGACGCCAACGTCGATCGCAGAAGCCTATACCGCGCAGGAGCACTATTACCGGCTGGCCGAGCCGGTTTATGGCGCGGTCGGCGGCGCCAAGATCGCGACGACGACGAAAGTTATGCAGGAACTGATGGGCATCAATCATGCCTGCGGCGGCGCAATCTTCTCCCGTACCATCCACGCTTCACCGGCGAAGATCGCAGCGGCGGATTTCGTCAATCTGCGCATCGAGAGCGAGATCGCACTCAAGCTCGGCGACGATCTGCCGGCGCGCGGCGCGCCGTGGACGCGCGAGACTGTTGCGCCGGCGGTCGCGGGCGCGATGCCGGCGTTCGAGCTGATCGAGGATCGCAACGCCGATTATTCAAAGACCGCGGCAACATCGCTGATCGTCGAGAACAGCTGGAACGGCGGCGTGGTGACCGGCGCGGTCAAAGCGGTACCACTCAACAAGCTGATCGGCATCCATGGCCGCCTGAGCATAGACGGCAAGGACGTGGGCGAAGGTCTGGCGGAAGATCCCGCTGCCACACTCGCCTGGCTTGCCAATCTGCTTGCCGACCGCGGGCGCGATCTTAAAGCCGGCATGGTGGTGATCACCGGCAGCCTGATCGCGACAGTCTCGATTGCGCGCCGCCAGCGCGCGCAGTTCGTTGTCGACGGCCTCGGCGACGTCACGATGGAGGTGGTGTGAAGTTCCGGCTAGTTCCGCGCGATGATCTCGCGATCGTCGCGATGTACGACCGGCACGGCGGGAAGCTTTCCGGGACGGCGGCGCATCAGGCGCGACGGCCGCCGGCGCGCAATCGCCGAACGGCGGCGTCGGCGCCAAGTCGGCTTTTCGACACGGAGCGCGCCGAGCCGGGCGAACGGTTCGCGCAGCGAGCCATCATTTTCGGCAACCAGCAGCGGCATGCCGAGCACCCGGCCCCACGACTGCCATTCGGCGACGATCTCATCGCGTTCGGCGGAGGCGAACAGCTGCAGCGACAGCGCCGGATCGGAATGTTCGAGCACGATCGCAATCGAGGTCGGCGGCCGATCGGCTTCGCCGTGCAGACGGATCGCGACGCCGCGATACGACTTCACCGGCATGTTGAGCGCCATGCGGATGCCGCGCACGGAGCGGCGCAGCACCACGCGCTCACGGTGCAGATCGACCACGCGCAGGCGCTCGTCGGCCGCTTCGTCGGCGGCCTCGAATCGCACGGGCAAGCAGAAGGGGTCGAGCCGCAACGAGACCCCCATCGCGTTTGCGCGATGGGGGACCCCGGCATGGCTCGGCCCGGCAGCAAGACTGCCGGACTTCCATTTGACGCCTCGAAAACTCCCGCCGGACTGTTGCCGCCCGGTTGCCGTCACCTTGCCAAATAGCAGTCGCAATCGGCTTAAGGAGGACGGTTAAAAGCTTATGTTTGCAGCCCTCATGACGCGCATGCTTGACGAGTTGTTTCGCGCCGGCCGCGAATTGCCGGCAGATGGCTTGAAACCCGCGTGTTTAGCGCACATCTTGCATTGGCCCAGTTCTTGGCTTGACCCTTTTCGCCCCATAAACCAAACAACAACCCTGACAATGACATCACTCCTCGATCAAACCGCACTGTCCGATCTCGCCGAGCGCCTCGTCAGCGCGGCCAAGCGTGCCGGCGCCGATGCGGCCGACGCCATTGCAGTGCGCGGCGCCTCGCTCTCGGTCGACGTACGCGACGGCGCAGTCGAGGAATCGCAGCGCTCCGAAGGCGACGATCTCGGCCTGCGCGTGCTGGTCGGCAAGAAGCAGGCGGTGGTCTCGACCAACGATCTCGACGGTTCGCGTTTCGAGGAGCTCGCCGAGCGAGCGGTCGCCATGGCGCGCGCGGCGCCGGAGGACAAGTTCGCCGGCCTCGCCGATCCATCCTTGCTGGCGCACGATTTCCCGGCACTCGACCTGCTCGATCCCGACATGCCGGACGTCGCGGTGCTGGAGCGCCGCGCCAAGGAAGCCGAGGCTGCGGGGCTTGCGGTCAAGGGCGTCAGCAAATCAGGCGGCGCCTCCGCATCCGCCGGTATCGGCGGCATGGTGCTGGTGACGAGCCACGGCTTTCATGGCGCGAGCATCGGTTCACGGCACTCGATCGCGATGTCGGCGATCGCCGGTGACGGCACCGGCATGGAAACCGACTATGATTACACCTCGACGCTGCACGCTTCCGACCTCGAAAGCGCCGCCGAAATCGGCCGCAGCGCCGGCGAGCGCGCGGTGAAGCGCCTCAGTCCCCGAAAAGTCTCGACCCGCAAGGTGCCTGTGGTGTTCGATCAGCGGATCGCGGGCTCGCTGGTCGGCCATGTAGCGAGCGCCGCCAACGGCGCCTCGGTGGCGCGCAAGACTAGTTTCCTGCGCGAGAAACTCGGCGAGCAGATTTTCGGCAAGGGCATCGAGATCGTCGACGATCCGCTGCGGGTGCGCGGGCAACGCTCGCGGCCGTTCGACGCCGAGGGCGTCGCCGGAAGGGTGCGCAAACTGATCGAGGGCGGCGTTTTGAAAACCTGGTTCCTCGACAGCGCCACCGGGCGCGAACTCGGTATGCAAACTACCGGGCACGCCAACCGCGGGGTATCATCCACCCCCTCCCCCGGCCCGACCAATCTGCATCTCGTCGCCGGAACAAAATCGCCGGAAGAACTGATCGCCGAAATCGAGGACGGCTTTTACATTACCAGCCTGATCGGCATGGGCGTCAATCTCGTCACCGGCGATTACAGCCGCGGCGCTTCCGGGTTCTGGATCGAAAACGGCAAGACTACATTTCCGGTGAGCGAGGTCACCATCGCCGGGCATCTCCTCGAGATGTTCAAGAGCATCGAGCCGGCCAACGATCTCGTGTTCCGTTACGGCACCAACGCACCGACCGTCCGGGTAGAGGGGCTGACTGTTGCCGGCCAATGAGGTCGATCTGCAACGGCAGGCCGCACGCCTCGAAGCGAGCGTGCGTGAAGCGGGCGCTCTCGCGCTGTCGATGTTCAAGACCCCGCTGAAGAACTGGACAAAGGGCGAGGCACAATCGCCGGTCTCCGACGCCGACATTGCGGTCGACAATCTGCTGCGCGAGCGACTCACCGACGACAGTATCGCCTGGCTGTCGGAGGAAAGCGTCGACGATCCGGTACGGCTCGGGGCGCGGTACGTCTGGATCGTCGACCCGATCGATGGCA
This sequence comes from uncultured Alphaproteobacteria bacterium, assembly GCA_963742215.1. Taxonomy (GTDB): domain Bacteria; phylum Pseudomonadota; class Alphaproteobacteria; order Rhizobiales; family Xanthobacteraceae; genus BOG-931. The sequence goes on along the minus strand of CAVULJ010000007.1, from coordinate 319,214 downwards.
CGCGCGCCTACATTGCGGGCCTGCCGGACTGGTCGGTATCGGCGGCGCTGATCGAGAACGGCCGGCCGGTCGTGGCGTGCCTGTTCGCGCCGGTCAGCGAGGAATTCTACGCAGCCGTCGCGGGGGCGGGCGCGACGCGCAACGGGGCGACGATCGCAGTCAGCCAAGGGACCGATCTTGCACAGGCGCGTGTCGCGGGACCGCGAAAACTCCTCGACCGCCTGCAAGCAGTGTCGCCGCCGTTCACGGTGATGCCGCGCACGCATTCACTGGCGTTGCGTCTTGCGCGCGTCGCCGACGGCACGTTCGAGGCCGCGTTCGCCGGCGGCAATAGCCACGATTGGGACCTTGCGGCAGCTGACCTTTTGGTGCACGAAGCGGGCGGCGCGTTGACGCCTTTCGGGGGCGGCACTGTAGCCTATAATTGTCCGGTGCCACGGCATGGGATGCTCGTTGCGGCCGGCAAGGATCGCCACGCAGCGCTCCTCGAAATCATCAGGGATGAACGCCTCGTATCAACCTAGATCGCGAACCCGAGCGCACGGATTTTGCGGAATTAAGCATCATGGCGGATACCCAGCAGCAGCCCAAGCAATTGCTTCATCTCGTTCTTGGCGGGGAATTGTCGAGCGTCGCGGACGTGCAGTTCAAGGATCTCAACAAGATCGACATCGTCGGCGTGTATCCGAACTACGCAACCGCTTACGCTGCCTGGAGGGCGAAAGCGCAGGGCAGCGTCGACAATGCCGAGATGCGCTATTTCATCGTGCATCTGCATCGGCTGCTCGATCCCGAAGCTACCCCGCAGCACTGAGCAAGGCATGAATTTTTGGCGGCGCATCGGCCGGCAACGCTGGGTCCAGGTTACGCTCGGCGTCGTCGCTGCCGAGTACATCCGTTTTGTCGACAGGACGACGCGCCTCACGATCGAGCCGCCCGACGCTTTCGAGCGCGCCGAGGCCGACATGCCGATTATCGTGGCGTTCTGGCACGGCCAGCACCTGCTCGCGACCAATGCACGCAAACCGGAGTATCCCGTAAAGATGCTGGTGTCGCGCCACCGTGACGGTGAAATCAATGCAATCGCTGCCGAGCGGCTCGGCGTCGGCGCCATTCGCGGCTCCGGCAACCATGAGGGCGGCTTCCTGCACAAGGGCGGCGCCGCCGCGTTTCAGGGCATGCTCGATGCCTTGAAGGATGGCTACTCGGTCGCGCTGTCGGCCGATGTGCCGAAAGTGTCTCGCAAGGTAGGGCTCGGAATCATCAAGCTCGCGAAGATGTCAGGTCGGCCGATTCATGGCATTGCCATCGCCACTCACCGCCGCATCGTACTCAACAACTGGGATCGCTCGACGATCAACCTGCCATTCAGCCGCGGCGCCGGGGTAACGACGGAACCGCTTTGGGTCGCTGCAGACGCCGACGATGCGGCGCTCGAAGCCGCGCGCCTGGAACTCGAACAGCGCCTCAACACCGCCACGCAGCGGGCCTATGATACAGTCGATCGGCCGCAAGCTAAGCGTCACTAGAAAGCGTCAGCGTAGGGAGAGTGTGCGCGTGCCTGACCGGTTGCCGCTGGCGTTGCGCCTTTACCAGCTTGCGTCGTCGGCCGTAACGCCGGTGGCCGCGCCGCGGCTGTTGGCGCGAAGGCTCGATCGCGGCAAAGAGCATCCGGAGCGCCTGGCCGAGCGCCGCGGCGAAGCCAGCGGACCGCGCCCTGCTGGACCGCTGATCTGGCTGCATGGTGCCAGCGTCGGCGAGATGCTTGCCGCCGTGCCGCTTATCGAACGCATCCGTAACCTCGAGTTCGCGGTGCTTGTGACTTCGGGAACGGTAACGTCGGCGGCGCTCGCCGAGCACCGGCTGCCGCCCGGCACGCTGCATCAATTCGTTCCGCTCGACGCACCGCGCTATGTCAAACGCTTCCTCAATCACTGGAAGCCAGATCTCGCGCTGTTTATCGAATCCGACCTATGGCCCAATCTCATCCTGGCCACTGCGCAGCGCCGGATTCCGATGATCCTGGTCAATGGCCGGTTGTCGGATCGCTCGTTCCGGCGCTGGCGGAAGGTGCCGAGCGTGATCGGTGCGCTGCTGTCGCGCTTCGATATGTGCCTGACGCAATCGGCCGCCGACGCCGAGCGTTACGGCGAGCTTGGCGCGCCCCGTGTCAGCTCGATCGGCAACCTGAAACTCGACGCCCCGCCGCCGCCGGTCGACGAAGCAGACCTCCGCAAGCTCAAAGCCGCGATCGGCGTGCGCCCGGTGATCGCGGCAGCCTCGACACATCCTGGTGAAGAAACCACCATTATTGCCGCGCACCGGCGGTTGCGAGCGAAAAATCCGTCGTTGCTGACGATCATCGCGCCGCGGCATCCGGAGCGCGGTGAAAGTATCACGGAGATCGCAAAGGTTGCCGATCTCACAGTCGGGCTGCGCTCGCGCGGCGAACTGCCGAATAAAGACATCGACGTCTATGTCGCCGACACGCTCGGCGAGCTCGGGCTGATCTATCGGCTGGCGCCGATCGTGTTCATGGGCGGATCGCTCGCGAGCCACGGCGGACAGAATCCGATCGAGGCGATCCGCCTCGACGCCGCGGTGGTGCATGGCCCGAACGTTTGGAATTTCGCCGAAATCTACAGCACGCTCGATGCGGCCAAGGGCGCCAAGCTTGTGACCGACGAGGAGTCGCTGCTTTTGGAGCTGAGCGGCTGGCTGCACAATCCCGGATCTCGCCGCGCGGTCGCGGATGCCGGGAGCCAAGCGATACGGCAACTCGGCGGCGCGCTCGAGCGCACGCTCGCAGCGCTTGATCCGTATTTCATGCAGCTTCGCCTCGAACAGCAGCGTGCCTCCTAGTGATCCGATTGAAACGCTCACATCCCGACTTCGGCACGCTCCTTGGGATCACGCGCTGATGCGAGCGCCGGCCTTTTGGTGGCGACCCAGCACAGGCACCCTGCTCGCGCCGCTTGGCGCAATTTACGGTGCGGTGGCGGCGCAACGAATGGAAACGCCGGGCGCGAGCGCCGGCATTCCCGTGATCTGTGTCGGCAATCTCACCGTCGGCGGCGCCGGCAAGACACCGACGGCGCTCGCCGTCGCGCACCTGCTTTTGCAAGTCCGGGAGCGGCCATTTTTCCTGAGCCGCGGCTATGGCGGCCGGCTTTCCGGCCCGGTTCGCGTCGATCCGTCGTTTCATCGCGCCACCGATGTCGGCGACGAACCGCTGCTGCTGGCAAGGCTCGCACCGACCATCGTTGCGCGCGACCGCGTAGCGGGTGCCCGCGTGGCGCGGACCGTCGGCGCCAGCATTATCGTCATGGACGACGGCTTTCAAAATCCGTCGCTCAAAAAAGAGCTATCAATCATCGCGGTGGATGGCGCACGCAGCATCGGCAACGGCCGGATCATTCCGGCCGGCCCGCTTCGCGCACCGCTCGATGTACAGATCAAACAAGCGCGTGCCATCATCGTGGTTGGCGGAGCCGATGGCGCCGCAGGAATTGAAGATCTGGCGCGCCGCTACAACGTTGCCGTTCTCCATGGCCGCCTGGAGCCCAATCGAGCGAGCCTCGCCGCGCTTGACGGACGAAAGGTGCTGGCCTTCGCCGGCATCGGGAATCCCGACAAGTTTTTCGCCACACTTGCCGAAGCCGGCGTGACCGTCGCGGAGCGCGAAAGCTTCCGCGACCACCATCGCTACACCGCAGCGGAAGCCGAGACACTGATGAGACGCGCCGATACTGCCGGGTTGGTATTGATGACAACGGAGAAGGATCACGTACGGCTCGCGGGCGATCCGGCCCTTGCCAAACTGGCAGCCCGCGCCACCGCGTTACCGGTGCGCCTCGTCGTCGATGAACAGGATCAATTCCGGCAATTGGTGCTGGGCGCCATCAAGCCGGGTTAAGGATCAGGCTTTACGGCCGTAGCCGGGGACTTGCCGCTGCATCACGGCTTCAGGCGTCGCATAGGCTTCCTGCAAGTCGACGCTCCAGTAACGCAGCTCCTCAAGCGGGATTTGCACGCCGGTCACCGCACAGCGCACGAACGCACCCGGCCGCACTACGCGAAAATCGCCGTCAAGATATTTGACGTCGGCTTCGCCGGGGGTCGGGCTTGAGCGGTCGGTACGATTGAGCAAGCGCGCCTCCTGGCAACCTTACGGAATCATTGGATCGGCCATCGTCTCGGGAAGATAATCATTCCACGGCCGGGGCGAAACCTCCTAGTTGTGATCGCCGTAATGCTGCGCCGGCAGCTCGCTTTATGCTACGTTGAGCGTCGGGGATGCGGCTTTCGGCGGTACAGTCATCTTGGCGGGCATGGGATTTCGACTGGGTTTGCGACTGGGCTTTCGAAGAATTCTCCTCGCGCTGGCCGCTGCGAGTTATTGCGTAACGGCGCAGGCCGCGCCGGCACCGGTCGATATCCCGGCCGATGGAACTGACGCTGCATGCCACGCTATACCGGCCTGACGGCGATGGTCCGTTCCCGGCCGTGGTGGCGCTACACGATTGCGACGGCCTGAGCGACCGCCAAGCGACCCAGAGCGCAGCTCTATACCGAGTGGGCCAATATCCTGGTCGCCAAGGGTTTTGTCGTGCTGTTTCCGGATTCGTTCAGTTCGCGGGGCGTCGGTTCGCAGTGCCGCGAGAGCGAGCGCAAAGTGCATGCCCGCCGCGAGCGGGTCGCCGACGCCAATGCGGCGCGGCGCTGGCTGCAAACTCAGGGTTATGTGAAGGGCGACCGCATTTCGCTGCTCGGCTGGTCGAACGGCGGTTCCGCGGCGCTGTGGACGGTGCGACCGACCACCAAGCCGAAAGATGCCGCCACCGATTTCCGTTCCGCAGTCGCGCTGTATCCGAGCTGTCGTCGACTCCGCGAGACCGCCTGGAGCGCGCGGGTACCGACGCTGATCCTGATCGGCAGCGCCGACGACTGGACGCCAGCCACGACATGCCAGCAAATGGTTGCCGGCGCTCGCGGCCGCACCGCGCGTGCCGAGATCATTGTCTATCCCGGCGCCTATCACGAGTTCGATCGGGCCAATTTACCGGTCCGTGTCCGCACCGGCCTTGTCAACACCGCCGATCCCGCAGGCAAGGCTCATGGCGGCACCAATCCGGCTGCCCGCAACGATGCGATCAAGCGCGTGCCGGAGTGGCTGGCGCGTTAGATCCGCATTTCCCGCCTTGAGCCTGCGCGCCAGCGACGTGAACAGCAGCGGCGACAGATAAATCGGAAACTGCGCCAGCGCAAAATAGAGCCAGGTCAAAGCCGGCAAAGCGCCGCTCGGTTGCCGCCAGCATCAAGCCCATATTCCGCTGCGACGCCATCAGCCCAGCACGAAGGCTGCTCGCGGCCGGCTTTGGCGAACAGAAATGCCGTGACGCCGAGAATGACGAATGACAGCACGAAGGCCAGGATGGTGATACCGATCATCATCAGCGGCTCGCCATAAAATCGTGCGGCGACGTCTTCCATTACGGCGGCAACGAATATAAAGACGATAAGAATATTCAACCCGTTGATCTGATCGTTGTAGCGAACAACGTGCCGAGCTTGATGAAATAGCGAACGACAACACGCAACAGCCAACGAGCCGGCCAGGATGGCAAAGAGTTTGATGCCGAGCGCCAACGGCGACAATTGTCAGCGCCGGACCGATGAATAATGTAAGCAAAAAACCGGCGCCGTCAGCGGCATCAGCGCGGTGCTGACGACGAGCGTTGTCAGCACCAAGCGTGGCATCGAGGCCCATGACGGCGGCGAAGGCTGGCGCCGCCATCATCGGTGACGCAATCGCCTGCAACATCAGCCCGAGAAACAGATCCGGCGCGCGCGTGTCGGCCTTGAATGCAAGACAAGCCGACGCCGATCAAGGCCGGGATCACCAGTGACGTCCAGGCTGTCGCAGCGAGCACAAGGCCTGGCCGCTTCGAGGTGCCCACGCAATTGCGCCGTATCGACGCGAATGAAGGCAATGCACAGCAACGCGAATATGGCTTCGCTGACGTAAGGCTTGAGCACCGCGTCGACCGGCGGCACCACGATTGCGATCAACACCACGGCCGCGATCGCGCGGGTGCCCTGTCGTCCAAGCCAAGCTAAAACGGCCATTGGCGCTGCAAGCTCGACATGGACTTCACCGCATGGAGGCGCGATCGGCGGAACTAGAGATAGCCGGTTCCCATCTCGGCCGCGAACTTTGCCGGTTCGCCTTCCCAGACAATCCGGGCGTGTTCGAGCACATAGACACGATCGGCATGCGGCAACGCGAAGGTAACGTTCTGTTCCCCGAGCAACACGGTGATCTGAGTTGTCTGACGCAGGCGTTCAAGCGCTTTTGAAATTTGTTCAAGGATAACCGGCGCCAGCCCGAGCGTCGGCTCGTCGAGGATCAGAAGCTTTGGCTTCATCATCAGCGCACGTGCGATCGTCAGCATCTGCTGTTCGCCGCCCGACAGCGTGCCGGCCGCCTGGCTTTGCCGTGCTTTCAGAATCGGAAACAGGTCGAATAACCAAGCGATCTGCGTGGCATTTTCCGCGATCGGTCAGACGCTGGCCGCCGAGGTCGAGATTTTCCCGTACCGTCATATCGACGAACAGCTCGCGGCTTTCCGGCGACTGCACGATACCGTTCCTGGCGATGGTCGCCGCACTCTGGCCGCGCAGCGCCGCGCCTTCGCGCCTGATCTCGCCGGAATATGGCAACAGCCCGGAGATGGTATTGAACAGCGTGGTCTTGCCCGCCCCATTGAGCCCGACGACCGAAACGAATTCGCCGGCATGGACATGAAACGAAACGCTCTCCAGCGCCTGCGCCTTGCCGTAATGCACGCTGACGTCTTTCACCTCAAGGAACGGCACCGCAGCATCGCGAAACGACGATTCCGGCCGCGCCGCGGTCTCGATGCTGCCGCCGAGATAGACGCGCCGCACCGTCTCGTTGCGCATCACCTCGTCGGCGGTACCTTCGGCGATATGCTCGCCGACATACATCGCGATCACGCGATCGACCAGACGCGAGACGCTTTTGACGTTGTGATCGACCAGCAGGATCGCGTGGCCGGAGTCGCGCAATTCGCAAATCAAATCGGAGAACGCGGCGGTCTCTTTGGAGGTCAGTCCGGCGAACGGCTCATCGATCAGCAGCACTTTCGGATTGCGGGCAATCGCCTTGGCGATCTCGATCTTGCGCAGATCGGCAAACGGCAAAGTCGCCGGCCGCCGGTCGAGCACACCGTCAAGGCCGACGCGCTTGGCGATGACACGGGCGTGCTCATCGATCGCCGGATCCGCAAACAGCCGGGTCAGCTTGTCGGGCAACAGCGCAAGCTTGATGTTTTCCAGCACGGTTTGCCGATGCAGCGGACGTGAATGCTGGAACACCATTCCGGCGCCAAGCCGCGCGATACGGTGCGACGGCCAGCCGGCGACTTCGACGCCGCCGATCCGCACCGAACCGGCGTCGGGCCGCTCGATGCCCATGATCAGCTTCATGACGGTGGATTTGCCGGAGCCATTCGGGCCGATCAGGCCGAGTATTTTTCCGGCCTCGACGCGCAGCGCCATATCTTTCACGGCGACGAGACCGCCGAAGCGCTTGGTGAGACCGGAAACTTCGAGGTGTGCGGGCTCCGCCATGCTCAACCGCCCTCTTTAGCGCGGGTCAGCAGGCCGAAGAAGCCGCTCGGAAACAGCAACACCACGACGAGCGCCATCGCGAAGACGACGAAGTTCGCAAGGTCGCCGATCGGCCGCAGCGCCTCTGCCATGGCGATAATGAAAACGGCGCCGAGCACACGCGCCGAGAATGGTGCGCCGGCCGCCCAGCACCGCGGCAATGATGATCTGCACGCCAACCGTGATGTCGACGAAGGTGCCGACCGAGGCCGACCCGAGATAGAACACCATCAACGCACCGGCGAGGCCGGAGAAGAAGGCGCTGATGATGAAAGCAAAGAGCTTGTGCTTGGTGACGTTGAAGCCCAGCGCGCCGGCCTGAACCGCATCCTGCCCGCTTGCCTGCAAAATCAACCCGACCGGAGAACGCGACAGCGAGAACAATATCGCAGCGCTGATCGCCATGAACCACAGCGCAATCTCGTAATTCTTGGCATCGCTGATCGTGATGACGTCCGGCACGGTCAGCCCGATTTCGCCGCCAGTCAGGCTCGCATCGACGACCACATAATTTTGCAACATCAGCACCGCGACCAGCGTGGTCAGACCGAAATAAGGGCCACGCACACGCAAGCGCCGGCAACGCCAACACGACGCCGCCGACGACGGCTGCAATAGTGCCGGCGCGACGCAAATCCAGATCGGCGGCTGATAGAGATTGTCGAGAATTCCGGCGGTATAGGCGCCCGTCCCGATCAGGAATGTCGGGCCGAAATTCACTTCGCCGGCAAAGCCGAACAGCAAATCCCAGGCCATCGCGAACACCCCGAAATAGCAGGCGATGGTCAGAAGGCCGAGCACATAGCCGGAGACGCCGAGCGGCAGAAAACGACGCTACCGCCACGACGACGAGAAGGACGAGAAGCGTGCGCATGGTGGACGAGAGCCGCATCTAGCGCCGTCCCAACAGGCCACGTGGCCGCACGTACATGACGACGATCAAGAGCAGCAGCGCCGGAATGGTGCGGTAAGCCGGCGAGATCAGATAGGCGGTAATGGTCTCGAGATAGCCGACGACATAAGCCGCGATCAAAGCGCCCGAGACGCTGCCCAAGCCACCGAGCACAACGATGGAGAACGCGCTCGCCGTCAGCGGGCCGACGCTATAGGACGAAACGCCGAGAAACATGCCGAGCAATACGCCGGCGACGCCGACCAGCAAGCCGTAGATCGCCCAGGTCGCGATATAGATCTGCGACAGCTCGATACCGAGCAAGGTCACGCCGCGCGGATTCATCGACGCCGCCAGACACCGCCTTGCCGGCGCGGGTGCGGTTCACCAGAAGCCACAAGCCGCCGATCACCAGCCAGCAGACAACCGCCGTGAAAAGCTCGTTCTTTGGCGTGCGCACGCCGAAGATCGACATCACGCCTTCGACGATCGGCGCCACGGTCTTGGCGTTATTCGTATAGAGATAGGCGATAAACTCCTGGATCATGATGCCCCAGAGCAGCGTCGCCGTAAGGATGAATATTTCCTTTTCCTCCTCGCGGATTTTGCGGGTGCGCAGCAACGGGCTGACGATGATGAAATAGGTTAAGAGCGTCGCGATAAATCCGACTGCGATCCCGATCGCTGCTCCAGTATAGGGCCCGACATGCAGTTGATCGCCGGCTGCCCATGCGGCGACGACGGCCGCAACCATCAACGCGCCGTGGGAAAGATTGAGGACGCCGGAAACACCGAAGATCAGCGCAAAGCCCATGGCGCCGAGCGCGTAAAGCGAACTGACAGCAAAGCCGTCAACCAGGATTTGCCAGAACACCACGCTCACGGAAGCGGTCCCCAATCAAGAATTCTCCCCGCTCGCGAATGCGGGCGGGGAGAACGAAACCAGCAGCAATCGTTCCCTTGGCTTAGTTAGCTGAGCCGACTTTGATGAATTTCGGGAACCTCAGCTTGCCGTTGGCAACATTGGCCGGCCACAGATTGGTCTGCTTGCCGTCCTGCCACTGCAACATCAGGCCGGTGATGGTATCCGGGCCGACTTTGAGCGCATGCGGATTAGGCGTGTCCTTGCCCTTGAACTGTATGCGGCCGATGGTGCCGACATAGTCGGTGGCCTCAAGCGCGGTGACGAGCTTGTCGGAGTCGGTCGAGCCCGCGCGCTTGAACGCATCGGCGAGGTAGTAAACCTCGTCATAGGAGGTGTAGCCGGCGTAAGAAGGGAAGTTGCCGAACTTCGCCTTGAAGGCTTTGACGAACGGCAGCGTCTTCGGCGTCACCGCAACGTCGGGACCGGACACGGCCTGATAGAGCACGCCTTCGGTCGCCCCGTTGGTATCGTTCCAGAAACTGGAGTTGGTCGCTTGCGAGGCGACACCCAGCATCGGGATCGGAACTTCCTGTTGCTTCCACTGCACTGTCGGCTGCACACCGACGTGGGAGATGCCGGTTATCATCACGTCGGGCTTTTCGCCCTCGATCTTGTTGAAGATCGGCGTGAAGTCGGTGGTGTCCGGCGAAAAGCGGATGTGATCGAGCACATTGAGCCCCGCGTCCGGCAGACATTTGAGATATTCGGCGTCAAGCGGCGTGGTCCACGCCGCGTCCTCGCTCATGACGACCGCGCTCTTCATATGAAGCTGGCCGACCAGAAGATCCTTTGCCGCGGCGCAGGTGGAGTCCGCAAGGCTGGTCGAGGTCAGATAGCCATGGAAGGTATATTTGAGATTGTCGTAATCCTTGGCGATGTTCTGCGTGATGACATCGGACGCCGCGCCGGGCGTGATCATCACGGTCTTGAGCCGTCCGCTCCAGGGCTCCAGCGCCAGCACGACCTCGCTGATATAGCTTGCGATCACCGCGTTGACGTGATCCTCGTTCACTGCGCGCTGAAATGCGCGGATCGATTCAGCCGCCGACGAATGATTGTCGTAGGTGACGAGTTCGATCTTCTTGCCGTTGACGCCGCCAGCGGCGTTGATCTCATCGGCGGCGAGTTGCGCAGCCTGCGGGATCGACGAACCAGCGACGGCCTGCACTTCGGCGATGACGCCGATCTTGAAAGTGTTACTGTCCTGTGCGTAGCCGGGCGTCGCCAGAGCAAGTGCCACGGCGCTCGCGCCAAGCGCTGCAAACAACGCACGCTTTTCAAGCTTAACCATTGATTATCCTCCCTAAATCCGTCCCGTCGCATTCTGATGGCAACGGCTTGCGGGCACTCTATCGCAACGTCTTGGTGCGGCAAGGGCGATTTTGTCGCGCAATTCTAATCCTTTAGACCATAGTGAACGCGCGCACCGCCGCATAAAAAAAGCCCGCTTGGGCCGTACTGCTGGCGCGACAGGGCAATCACGGTATTCTTGCCATGGGGAGTAAAACGACATGGCCAACAGCAATTCCGAGCATTTCGATTACATCGTCGTAGGCGCCGGCTCGGCCGGCTGCGTTCTCGCCAATCGCCTGACAGCATCAGGACGACACCGCGTATTGCTGCTGGAAGCCGGCGGCCATGACCGTCATTTCTGGATTCACGTGCCGCTCGGCTTCGCCAAGCTCTTCAACAATGCGACCGTGAACTGGCGCTATAAGTCCGAACCAGAACCGGAATTGAATAACCGGCAGATCATCCAACCGCGCGGCAAGGTGATAGGCGGATCGAGCTCGATCAACGGCCTGCTCTACATCCGCGGCCAGCACGAGGACTACGATCATTGGCGGCAGCTCGGTAACGCCGGCTGGTCGTTTCAGGATGTATTGCCCTATTTCAAGCGCGCCGAGGATCAGGAGCGCGGCGCCGATGATCTGCATGGCGTCGGTGGCCCATTATCGGTCTCGGATGTCTGTGAGCCGCATCAGCTATGCGAAGCCTTTCTCGATGCCGCCGAACAGTGCGGTATTCCGCGCACCGACGACTTCAACGGTCCCAAGCAGGAGGGCGCTGGATATTTTCAGCTTACAGCGAAGAAAGGCCGCCGCTGGTCGACGGCGGCTGGCTATCTCAGGCAGGCAAGACAACGGCACAATCTTAAAATCGAGCTCAATGCCTTGGCGACAAAAATTTTGTTCTCCGGTCGCCGCGCCATCGGCATCCAGTACCGGCAGGGCGAGACGCTACGCACCGCTTACGCCGATGGCGAGGTCATTCTCTCCGGCGGAGCATTCAATTCGCCGCAGCTGATGCAACTCTCCGGCATTGGCCCGTCGGATTTACTGCGCTCGCACGGCATTGAGGTGATCACCGATGTGCCAGGCGTCGGGTCGGATTTGCAGGATCACCTGCAGGTCCGCATGCAGTTCCGCTGCGGCCAGCCGATCACGGCGAACGATGTCATCAACGACTGGCGTTACCGCTATGGCGCCGGCATTCGCTACATGCTGACGCGCAAAGGATTACTCAGCGTCGGCGCGGGATACGCCGGGGCTTTCTTCAAGACTCGTCCGGATCTGGCGACCCCGGACGTGCAGATCCACTTCCTGATCTTCTCGAGCGAGACCGCCGGCGCCAACGTACATCCGTTCTCGGGCTTCATGGCATCGGTTTGCCAGTTACGGCCTGACAGCCGTGGCTTCGTCCGGATCAAGTCTGCCGATCCCGCGACACCGCCGGCGATCCAGCCGCGCTATCTCACGGCGCGCAATGATATCGAGACCATCGTCGCCGGACTGAAACAACTGCGAGAAGTGATGAACCGGCCGGTGATGCGCAAACTGATTGCCGAAGAGCGCCTGCCCGGTGACAAGATCGTCACCGATGCCGATCTCCTGGAATATGCGCGCAATACCGGCACCACGGTCTATCATCCGACATCAACCTGCCGCATGGGACCCGATCCGGCTGCGGTGGTCGACGAGCGATTGCGGGTGCGCGGCTTCGAGCGGCTTCGCGTCATCGATGCTTCGATCATGCCATCGCTGGTTTCCGGCAACACCAACGCCGCTGCCGTGATGATCGGCGAAAAAGGCTCAGACATGGTGTTGCAGGATGCGACAGCGAGCACGCCAGTAGCCCTGTCGGCCTAAGGCACGTCTCGGGACAAGCGGTATTCAACCCGTCCGCTGCAGGCGATCGAGTTCAGCGGCACCGGCCTTGATGCGGGGAATGAGTTCGCGGCCAAATTCGACCGTGTCGTTGAACGGATCGAAGCCGCGGATCAGCACCGAACCGATACCGAGCTTGTAATATTCGAGGATTGCACCGGCCACTTGCTCCGGCGTGCCGACCAGACACGACGTATTGCCGAGTGCTCCGGTCGCGCGTGCGATCGGCATCCATAACCGCTCGTCATGCACGTCGCTCTCGAGCGCAAAGCGCATCAGCCGCCGGCCGGCATTGTCGACCGGACCGCTGGCCGCTTCCTGCCGGCTCCAGCCCTTATGGCCGCCGAGTCCGGCGAGGATTCTATTGGCTTTGTCCCAGGCGGCGGCTTCGCTCGCGGCAAGAATCGGGCGCACCGATACGTTGAAGCCGACCGTACGCGCGAAACCCGCCGCCTGCGCGCGGAACTGGGCGATACGCTCGCGCGTCGAAGCAAGCGGTTCAGCGTAGATCGCGTAGACGTCGCACAGCCGGGCGCCCATGGTGAGCGCGCCTTCCGACGCACCTCCGAAGAAGATCGGCGGATGCGGCTTCTGCAACGGGTGTACGTCGGAATGCGCGCCGCGCACGCGATAGAACGAGCCTTCAAAATCGAACGGCTTTTCGTTCGTCCAGGTGAGTTTCATCAGCTCGAGATATTCCGAGGCGCGGCGATAACGCTCCGCCTTCACAGTGAAATCGCCGTCGCCCTCCTGTTCGTCGTCGGTCTTGCCCGTAATGACGTGAAGCGCCAGCCGGCCACCAGTGAGTTGATCGAAGGTCGCGACCTTGCGCGCCATCAGCGTCGGTGCGACGAAACCGGGGCGATGTGCGATGAGATAAGCGAGACGTTCGGTCTCGGCGGCGGCGTGCAGCGCGACCAGAAAGCCTTCCGCGGAGGAGGACGAATAGCCGACCAGGACCAGATCGAAACCGGATGCCTCATGCGCGCGGGCGGATTGCGTCACGTAGGCCGGCGACAGTGAGCCTTCGATGACATGCAGAGTCGCGTCGCTCTTCGGCGGCGTTACTCCGATCATGCCGATGACTTTCATTGGCATTAAAGGCCTCGCCTAACCCTGCCTCAGCCGCGCGGTCGCGGCGGGATCGATCTCGCCACTTGCGTCGATGGCAACACCGTAATCGCGTTGCGCCTCTTCGGCGCTGATCAAGCCATCGAGCACATCGTTCCGCACGCTTTGCGGATCGCGGGCGCGCGGATCGCCAAGCCCGCCGCCGCCCGGCAGATGCAACTGGATGGCGTCGCGAGGCGGTACGGTTTGGCGGCCTTTGGGACGGATCGGCCGGCCCGATCGCAGCGCCACAGTGCCTGCCGCACCGTTACTGCCGCCATCGCGACCGCGTGCCGGATTTTTCACCCGCTCGAAATTGCAAAGCATTGCTACCGGATTGTCACCGGCACCGCCGATCTCGATAATCTGGCCGAGCCCGCCGCGGCGCTTGCCGGCGCCGCCCGAGCCTTCACGAAACTCGCGGCGATAGAACACGACCGGCACTACGCTTTCGGTCGCTTCCATTGGAATGGTACGCACGCCCGACGGAAACGACGTCGCGCTCAATCCGTCTTTATCCGGCCGCGCGCCGGCACCGCCGCAATGAAAAATTACCGAGGAGAATTCCGGCAGGGTGCTGGCGTCGGTACCTTCGGCGACTTCATCGACCAACGAGCCGCCGCCAAAAATCTGCGGATTCCATAGAGCGGAGGCACCCTCCGCCGGAACGCCGCCAGGAATGACATCATGCAGGCAACCGAACACGACGTCGGGCAACATCTGGCCGACGGTGTGCCGCGCCGCGACTGGCCACGGCCGCTTCACATTGAGCACGCAGCCTTCCGGCGCGCTGACCGTAATCGGTTCGAGCGAGCCGGCATTGTTCGGCACATCCGGCGCCACCAGGCACTTCACCCCGAATGCAGTGTAAGCGAGGCAATAATTGTAGACGACATTGATACCATAGGATGACGCCGGCGAGGTGCCGTCGAAATCGACGTGAATGCCGTCATCGGACACCGTGAGCGCAGCATTCAGCTTCAGCGCCTTCTCATAGCCGTCGATCATCATGCTGTTGCGGTAGGTCCCCTTGGGCAAGGCGCGAATGCGTGCCAAAGTCGCCTCACGCGAGGCCTCAAGGATTGTGTCGCCGAGCCGGTCAAGATTGGCAATCTCGAACTCGGTCATCATCTCGATTAGGCGGCGGCTGCCCTCGTCGTTGCAGGCGGCGCAGGCGTAAATATCGCCTTCGACTTGCAGCGGTTCGCGCACATTGGCGCGCACCAGACGCAGCAAGTCCTCGTTCATGCGGCCCTCGCGGGCAAGCTGCATGATGGGAACGGCGACGCCTTCCTCGAACACTTGCCGGCCGTCGGGGCCCATGCCGAGTCCGCCGATGTCGACAACATGAACCGTATTGGCAAACAACCCGACGGCCTCGCCGCGATAGAAGCTCGGCGTTACCACGGTGATGTCATGGAGATGGCCGGCGGTCAGCCACGGATCGTTGGTAATATAATGATCGCCGGGCTTCATCGTCTCGATCGGAAACACGTCGAGAAAATGCTTCACACCATTCGCCATCGAATTGACGTGGCCGGGCGTGCCGGTGACGGCCTGGGCGAGCATGCGCCCCTGGCGGTCGAATACGCCCGCGGAAAGGTCGCCGGCCTCGCGCACCGACGTCGAGAACGCCGTGCGGATCATGGTTTGCGCCTGCTCTTCCACCACGGCGATCAGGCGATTCCACATGATCTGGCTATGGATCTGGGCGAGCGCGGCATTGGGGCGAGCTACCATGATTGAACTTCCAATTCCACATCAAGCGAGCGCTGGCGACCGGCAATCATGCAACTTCGCCAACAACCAGGACAGTAGCAAATTCAAAATTCTCCCGCGATTGTTCCCACTCAAGCGCCGGAGATGTCCGACCATGGAGTTTCCGCAGTCTTAAGGTACTGCTGCCGCAGCGCGGGCTCGATTTCCGCAGTCTGGCGAAATTGCTCACGCAGCCGGTCTTCCATTTCCGCGCGAAACGCACGCGCCCGCGCATAGAGCTTCTTCTCATCGATGGTGAGGAGCTTGCCGCCTCGCAATACCCAGCGTCCGTCGATCATGACGTCGGTGACGGAAATTCCGTTTTCGCAATACACCAGCTGATTGATGACATTGTTGAGTGGCACGAAGTGATAGCTCTCGGTCGTCAGCAAAACCATATCAGCCAGGCGGCCGGCCTCGATGACGCCTGTGTCGCCGCCAAGCCCAAGAACGTGCGCGCTGCCGGACGTCGCCGCCCGCAAAATGTCCGCGGGCGCCGGCCAGTCGGCGTAATCGCGATCGGAGCGGTTGTGCCAGACGCCGGCAATGCGCAGTGACTCGAACATGTTCTGGGTATCGTTGCTCCCGGTACCGTCGGTCGCGAGTCCGAGCCGCACACCCTTCTTGAGCATATCGTCGAAACGCATGCGTCCGCTGCCGAGCTTGCCGTTGCTGGCCGGATTATGCACCACGATGGTGCCGCGCGCGGCGGTGCGCGCGATGTCGTCGTCGGTCAGCCAGACGCCGTGCGCCATCGACAGGCGATCGGTCAGAACGCCGATATTGTCGAGATGACAGACGGGGCTGACGCCGAACAGACGCTTGCCTTGGAGAAACTGGCTGCGCGTTTCACAGACGTGCATATGAACCATGGTGTCGAGGTCGACCGCCGCCTGCTGGCACTTTTGGAGCTGTTCCACTGAGCAGCGATGCGGCGCCGATGGACCGACGATCGGCAACACAAGGTGGGTGCGGCTACGAACCGTTTCGGCGAACGCGATGAAGTCCTCCAGCGTCTGGGTGCCTTCGAGCTGCGAAATACGCTCAACTTCCTGGCGCGCAGCTGCGGACAGCGCCGCAGTATCGAGGCCAACGGTCGCCTCGTATTGCTGGTCCGACAGCGTCAGCGCCAACCCGCCGCGCATGCCTGCGTCTGCCATCGCCGCCACCACATTCAAAGCGCCCATGTGAGGCAGCGGCGAGCCGGTGTAAAAGTGATCCATCACGCTGGTGCATCCGGTGCGGATCATCTCGATGATGCCGAGCTGCGCGCTGACATAGATGGCTTCACCGGAGTATTCGCGCCAGCCGGCGCGGATATATTGGCGCCAGATCTCGAGCGGCAGGCGCGACCACGTGCCTTTGAGGAGGTTCGATGGCGAATGCGAATGGCCGTTGACGAGGCCGGGCATCACGATGCTTGACGCTGCATCGATACTTTCGTCGAAATCGCCCGCTGGACCCATGCCGGGGCCGGCTTCAACAATGCGGCTGTCGCGCACGACCACGTAGCCGGGTTGCCACACGTCCATGCGGCCATTGGCGGTGACCACCGCGCCGGCCGCGATTTTCGTCGTCATCTTGCTTTCCTCCCGACCGCGCTGGGAATTGCGTTACTAATTTACGTCGCGATCGGTCTCCTTCCAAGGAGCGATACGCTCTTGAAGAACGATCACCAAGGCGGTGAGGCCATAGCCAATCCCCGCCAACACGAAAATGGGGACGAACATTTCCGCGGTGTGAAAGCTGCTAGCGTAACGGATCAATATTCCGCCAAGACCGGTTTGCGCCGTGAAGAATTCGCCAACCACGACGCCGACAATGCCGCGTCCCACCGACAGCCGCAGGCCAGCCATGACGAACGGCACGATCGCCGGGGCAATCACACTGCGCGCGATCTGGAATTCGGAGGCTTGCATCGAACTAGCAGGCTCCAGCAATTCGGGCCCGACCGTGGCCACGCCGGCATAGGTGTTTTTGATGATCGGGAAGATCGCCAGCAGCACCACGATCGCAATCTTGGGCGCAGCGTACAGTCCAAGCCAAAGCGACAAGACCGGCAAAAGCGCCACGGTCGGCGTGGCATAAAGACCGTTGACGTAGGGCGACAGCGCCCAATTGAATCGAACGTAACGGCCCATCAGCAGGCCGAGCGGCATGCCGAGCAGCACAGAAATGGCAAGGCCGGCGAGCAAGACCGCAAGCGAATTCCAGGTCGCTGCCAACAGCATTCCGTCGCGGGACAGACGCCAGAACGCCAGGACGGTTTCGTGAAATGGCGACAGGAAAATGTGCGGCGTCAACAGCCCGCAGATTTCCCAAGCCAGCAATAACGCGGCGACGGAGCCGGCACGGATCGCAAGGTTATGGCGTTTGACGACGCGCCGAGCGGCTGCCTCGCGGGTCGCAGCGGCGGTCAGGGACATGGCCAAGGAGGCGACCATATCAGGCGCTGTAGCGCTCGAGCACTCTGCGCTCCAGGTATGTCAGCAGTCCGTCGATGGCTATTCCCATGGCGGCGAGGATGATCGCCGGAGCGAACATTTTCGCCATCTGATAGGTGCTCGATGCGGCGTGCAGCAGACCGCCCAGTCCCGACAGCGAGACGAAGAATTCCGCCACGATCACGGTGGTAAGTGCCCGGCCGAGGCCAAGTTTCAATCCCGCCATCACGTATGGGAGCGTCGCCGGCAGAATGACCTTCCAAAGAAGCTGCCCCTCACTGGCGTTCATCGAACGCGCCGGTTCGGTGAACTGGCCGCTAATGTCACGTATTCCGGCCGTCACGTTGACGGACACCGGAAAAATCGCTGCCAGCACTACGACGACGATCTTGAGCGTGTCGCCGATGCCGAGCCACAGCAGCAGCAGTGGAATGAGTGCGACGCGCGGCGTGTTGTAAAAAATGGTGACATAGGGATCGAGAAGCTGCAGCGCGAGATTGCTGCGGCCCATCAGCACGCCGAGCACAACACCCATAACGGACGCGATGACAAAGCCAGGCACCAGGATGGCAAGCGTTTCAACAAGTCCGTCTATAAGGCGATGACTCGGATCGATGAGTTGCTTCCAGAAGACAACGAGCACGTCGGAGACCGGCGCAAAGAACAGAGGATTGGTGAGATGGCCGACGATTTCCCAAACCGAAAGGAAACCGGCGAGCGTCAACGCCACGATCAAGACCCGATCGATCTTGGCGCGGCGGATGCGGGCGCGGACGGTGTGCAACGCTGCGTCTTCCGTAACCGTCATGACGGCACCCCAAGCTCGGCCGCCTCGCGGATGCTCTGCTTGAGAAGATCCCAAGCGTGAGCGCGGATTTCGCCGAACCGGGGCAGCGTCCGGACGTCCCCAGTGCGCGGCCGCGGCAGATCAACGTTGATATCCTCGACGACGCGTCCGGGCCGAGCCGCCATAACCACAACCCGGTTTGCCATATAGACCGCCTCGTCGATGCTGTGGGTGATGAATAGAACGGTCTTTCGGGTTTCACGCCACACGTCAAGCAATTGCTCCTGCAGCAGTTCACGGGTCTGCTCGTCCACGGAGCTGAAAGGCTCGTCCATCAGGATGATGTCAGGGTTAAGCGCCAAGGCGCGGGCAAATCCGACGCGCTGCCGCATCCCGCCGCTCAGCTCATGCGGGAAATGATTTTCGAAACCGCGAAGGCCGACCAGCGCAATGTTGGACAGCGCAATCTCGCGGCGCTGTTGCTGCGGCATACCCCTGAGCTCGAGCCCGAATTCAACGTTGCGCAAGACCGACCGCCACGGATAAAGACCGAAATACTGAAATACCACGGCGCGATCGGGGCCTGGCCGATCCACCACGCGCCCGTCCACCAGGACGCGACCCTGATCAGGCTGGATAAGGCCGTCGATGATGCGGAGCAGCGTTGACTTGCCGCAGCCGCTCGGACCGATCACCGAGACGAAATCGCCCTGCCCCACAGCAAGGCTGACGCCGTCCAGCGCCGGGATGCTGACCACGTCGTTCTTCACTGGCTTGAAGAACGTTTTGTGGATGTCCTCGACTGACAGTTTGGGCGCCGTCATCGTATCGATCGCTTGAGACGTATCGGCGCTATCGGCTTGTCATCGCTTGAGCATGTCGCGCAGATAGTTGCCCGCTTTCCCAGTCGTGACATCATACCAGCCGTTATTGCCGAGGTATTGATCGACGAAACGGGCGTCGACCAATTTATCCAAGGGCATCATCGCGTCGAGCGTCTTTTCCTCGATCATCGATTTCATATTGGCTACGTACACTTCGGGATAGAGCCCGCCGTTGGGATCCATCACCAAGGGATTCGACTTCAGGCCAAAATAAAAGTCGTAGAGCTCGTCGTATTGCTGATCCGTGTAGCCGGCGGGGTCGGCCTTGCGGGCGATTTTGATGTAGGCCTCTTTGCCTTCGGGCGTGCGCGCGTAACGCGCCGCATTGAGCATCGCATTGACGAAGCCCTGAACCACGTTTGGGTGCTCGCTGATCATCTTTGTCGTCACCACGCAGATTTCCAACGGCAACGGCGGCACGCTGTCGGCCAGCGTCGCCAAAATGTGGATGTCTTTCTGATCCTGGATGCGAATCCACTCGCCCGCCGTTATCAGCGCCGCATCGACTTGATTGGCAATGACGGCGCGGGCGCGCGCGCTGGTGCCGCCGACCGGTATCCAATCTACCGTGCCTTCCGGCAAGCCCTTCTTATTGAGCCAGAGCGCGGCATAGGTTTGGGAAATCGCGCCCATTTGCGTGATCGCCCACTTCTTCCCGCGCAGGTCCTCGGGCTTGTTGATCGTATCGCGCGTCATGATGACATAGCTGTTGTCGGCATTGACGCTGAACACCGTCTTCGCCGGCGATCCGCTCGCGATCGCGCTGGCGGTGCTGGTGAAGCCGTCACACGCGGCATCGAGACTGCCGCCCGCCTCGGCCTGGGTCGCGGTGAGCCCGGCGGTAAAGCCGACGATCTTGGCGTCGATGCCTTCTTTCTTCAGAAGCCCGCTGTCGATCGCGAGGTCGATGTAAAGGTATTCAAAAAGCGGGGGCAGCTGCTCGCCGATCTTGAACGGATAAAGTTGCTGGCCCACGGCGGGCGCCGCTGCGATAGCGGTCAATGCAGCGACCAAAATAATTCCAAGGACACCGCTTGACCTCTGCAACATTTTATTCTCCAGCCGATAAAGCACGAAATCGCCGACGAATTGATGCAAGATCGAGGCCAAGGACGCGACGCTGCCGCGGCGCGTGACAGATAGCACCTACTCCACCTTGATATTGGCGAACTTGATCACCTTGGCGAATTTTTCGGTCTCGACGGCAATCATTTTCGCGAAATCCGCCGAACTCATGGGAATTGGCACGGCGCCAAGATCGATCAGCCGTTGTTTGATCTTCTCGTCAGCAAGTGCGGCGTTGATCTGCTTGTTCAATAGATCGACGATCTCTGACGGCGTGCCCTTGGGAGCGCCAACGCCCTGCCAAGCGCTGGCTTCGTAGCCTGGAACGGCTTCCGCCACCGTCGGAATGCCCGGCAACACATCAAGCGGTGCCGTCGTCGTGACCCCGAGCGGGCGTAATTTTCCTGCGCGAATGAATTCAATCGAGGCCGGGATGGTGTCGAAGATCACCTGCACCTGCCCGGCCAGGAGGTCGACCACGGCCGGCGTCGTGCTGCGATACGGCACATGGAGGACATCGACCCCCGCCATCATTGTGAACAGTTCGGCGGCAATGTGCTGCGGCGTGCCGTTGCCCGACGTCGCTATGTTGACCTTGCCGGGATTGGCTTTTGTGTAAGCGATGAATTCCGCCACGGTCTTTACCGGCAGTGACGGGTTTACCTCCATGACCAGCGGCGTCCGCACCAGCGCACCCACCGGCGCAATATCGCGGATGAAATTGAAGGTCATGTTGCCGTAGAGCGTCGCGTTGATCGCGTTCGCAACCGTGATCAGCAGCAGCGTGTAGCCATCGGGAGCCGACCGAACGACCATTTCGGTCCCGAGATTGGTGCCTGCACCCGGCTTGTTCTGGACAATGAAAGGCTGGCCAAGTTTTTCCTGCAGCCACTGCCCGATCAGCCGAGCGTCAATATCCGGCGTTCCGGCCGGCGCGGTCCCAACGATCAAATTCACCGTGCGCGACGGGTAGGTTTCCGCTCGCGCGGCTCGAGCCAATGCCGGGAGCAGCGCAGCGCTCGCCGCGCTTGTCAGAAAATCTCGCCGAAGGACCTCCACGATCATTGCTCTCCCGGAATTTGCCGCTAATCGGTCGACGGCGGATTAACTCGATATAGCCGAACTTGTCGATCTGTGCGTCGAACGCCGGACTTACGACGGTCGATGTGTCGTTCTCGGCGATGATCGCCGGACCGGCGATGCGCGCGCCGGGCGCAAGTTCCGGCCGCCAATAAATCGGCACGTCGAGAAATTCGCCGCTTGCCGGATCAAATACCGGCCGCCGCGATTTAGGTGCTGGCGCCGATGCTTTCGTTTCGGAAGCAACGGCGAGCTCGCCTTCCGCCGGCGCGCCGACCGCAATCACCCAACTCAAGATTTCGATTTCGACACCGGGGATCGGCCGGCTGTAGAGCCGCCGGTACGCCTCCTCGAACAGATCTTTGATTACGGCTTCGTCGGCCGCCGTGAAATCGCGAACCGGAAGCTGCACTGCAATCTCATGGCCCTGGCCGCGATAGCGCATGAACGCCGAGCGTTGCTCTGTGAGCTCGGCAACTGGTGCGCCTTGGCGCACGATCGCTTCGGCTTCGGCGCGCATCTCCGCAAGCAATCCGTTGGCAGCCGCCGGATCGAAGGTCGACAACCGCATCAGCCGGCCGCGCACGATTTCGTAAGCGACCGGCGCGCGCAAGCAGCCCGACCGCCGAGCCGACACTGGCATTGGCGGGGATCAACACCCGGCTCACGCCGATTTTTTCCGCGACGCGGGCGGCATGAAGCGGGGCCGCGCCGCCGAAGGCAATCAGGGTTCGCGGCCGCAAATCCTTGCCGCTCTCGATGCCGTGCACGCGGGCAGCGCTCGCCATGTTCTCATCGACGACTTCGCTGATGCCGAGCGCTGCATGCTCGCCGGCGAGATTGAGTTTATCGCCCACCCGCGACTTAATAGCGTTCTCGGCGCCAGCATTTGTCGAGCGCGATCCGGCCGCCTGAAAATGTCGGTCGGGATCGATGCGACCGAGCGCAATATCGGCATCGGTTACCGTCGGCTCGTTGCCGCCGCGACGATAGCAGACCGGGCCGGGCTCGGAACCCGCGCTATGCGGTCCGACCGCGATACGGCCGAGCGCATCGACGCCGCGCAATCGAGCCGCCGCCGGCACCGATCTCGACCATCTCGATCACCGGGATGCGCAGCGGTAGGCCGGAGCCTTTGATAAAGCGATAGATGCGCGCGACCTCGAACATGCGCGTGGTCTGCGGCCGCGCGTCGTCGATGAAACATATCTTCGCGGTGGTGCCACCCATGTCGAATGACACCACCTGGTCGAGACCATGCTGCCGCGCGATGCATGCGGCGAAGATCGCGCCGCCAGCCGGCCCGGATTCGACAAGCCGCACCGGAAAGCGAGTGGCCGTATCGGTCGTGGTGATGCCGCCGCCCGACGTCATCAGCAGCATCGGGCAGCGAAAGCCGGCGCGATTAAGCTCGCTTTCGAGCCTGATGATATAGCTCCCCATCAACGGCTGCAGATAAGCGTTGGCGCAAGCTGTGGTGAACCGCTCGTATTCACGCATCTCCGGCGATACGTCCGACGACAATGTGACGGCGACGCCCCGCATTCGTTTGGCGATAGCCTCACCAACCTGGCGTTCGTGATCGGGATTGGTGAAACTGTGCAATAATCCGACCGCAACCGCCTCGACCTTCTGTTCAATCAGCGTGTCGATGGCACGGCTGACGCTGTCCGCATCGAGCGGCACCAAAACGCTGCCCTGCGCATCAGTTCGTTCCCGAATCGGCAATCGCAGCCGCCGCGGCACCAGCGGCGGCGGCAGGTCGATATTGATGTCGTATTGTTCGAAACGGTTTTCGTGGCGGATTTCGATCACGTCACGGAAGCCTTCCGTGGTGAGCAAAGCAGTCTTGGCGCCCTTGCGTTCGATCAGAGCATTGGTCGCAAGCGTGGTGCCATGGATGATCAGTTCCACATCACCGGGCTGGATACTGGCTTCGGCAATGATGGTACGCAGGATTGAAAGGACACCCTCCTCCGGAGCCCGCGATGTGGTCAGACCCTTCGCCGTATAGCGTTTATCGCCGACCTCGAGCGCTACGTCAGTGAAGGTGCCGCCAATGTCGACACCAAGCCGGATTGAAGGAGAAGACGCCACGCTGGAATTCTTGATTGTTTATGCTGCAAGATTGCCGAAGCGAAGAAGATTTTCCTTTTGCTTCGCATTGCGCGGCGGGAACTTGAACAGCCGCGCCGCGGTACCGCCGACAATGTTGTGCTTGGCCTTCTCGGAGAGGAACGGCAAGTCCCATATCGTCGACGGCAGATCGAAATCCCAATGCGGATAATCCGACGCGTACATCAGCTGGGTTTCGGCGTTGATCATGCGGAATGTGCACGCCAGTGCCTCCATGTCGACGCGCTCCATCGGCTGCGAGGCATAATACATGTCGCGCATATATTCCGACGGCAGTTTCTTCAGCAGCGGAAATTCCGAGGAACGCAGCATGCACTCGTGGTCGAGCCGCTGCATCAGGAACGGCACCCACGCCAAACCGCCTTCGATCCAGATCACCGGCAGCTTGGGGAAACGCTCGCCGAGGCCGTTGATGATCCAATTGGTCATATGCAGGATGTTATAGAACGGGAACCCGAGCGCATGCACGGCGGCAAAGCGGTTCAAGCCCTTGAACACCGGCTCGCCGATATTGATCGCCGAATGAAAGGCGAGCGACAGCCCGCGCTCCTCGATGGCACGGAACACCTTCATATTGCTGTTGTGATGAATCGGCGACGTTCGCGCCGACGTTACCAGGAACCCGGTGACGTTCTTGCAATGCCCGAACTTCTCGACCTGGCGCAACGCTTCGTCGGGATCGGAGATTGGCAGTGACAGCATCGAGTAGAGCCGGCCGTCGGCTTCCGGCAGCACGCGCTCGGTAAGCCAACGGTTGTAGGAAAAGCACAACTCGATCTCCATTTCGGTCGACGGATGCAGGCCGACCGAAAGCAGCAGCGTCGGAAACAGGCATGCATAATCGACGCTCATCGCGTCCATCCAGCGCAGGCCGAGCTGGACATCGCGCAGCTTGCCGGCCGGTGTCTTTTCGGTTGAACGCAATGGATAACGGGTGATGCGGCCCCCCATGTCCTGGAAACTAACCTGGCTCGGGGTCAGGGCCTGCCGGCCTTTGCTGCGGCCGGAAAGCACAAGTTGGCGAAGCACATCGTTTTCGATGAATGGCAGGAATTCATCGAAGCATTCGTTCTCGTAGTGATGCGAATCGACATCGGCGATCAGAACATCGTCGAGCGCACGCTCGTGCGCCTGTTTGCGAGCGTGAGCCAACAGCCGGCTGGAATCCAGCTCCTCGACGGAAACGCGGCGGCCGTGATCGGCAAGTAAATCCAAGGCCTTCCTCCCAAGCCGTAGGTCTCAAAAACCAAGCGCCGCCCCGACTTCGTCGGCGCGGCGCCAGATTGACGCGTTTTCGCAGGAAAAGCCACATTCAGCGGCTTTGCAGTCTCGACCTCAACGTCAGGAGGACATTACCAGCAGTGGACGCGGCCCCAGCGGCCGACCCAGCAACGACGATGCCAGTACGGCCGATGCCAATACCCGCCGCCGTGCCATCCGCCCCGCCAGTACACCTGGGTGATAGCGCCGCTATCGTTGGCAACACCCGCCGGCAGCGGCGCGATCGGCGCAGCCTGCGAAGTCCCGGAAACGGCCGCGAAGATCACACCGGCGACCGCCATTGCAAAGATAGTCCGTGTCATTTCCGTTCTCCTTGAACGAACCTTGTTCGCCGAAAAAAATAACGCCACGACAAGACGGCGGTTCCACGTCGGTTAAGTGAACGGATAGACAGCTTCTGTAAATTAGCCGAGAGCGAACAACTTCTGCGCGTTGGTGCGGCCGATT
Source organism: uncultured Alphaproteobacteria bacterium (assembly GCA_963742215.1). Classification (GTDB taxonomy): domain Bacteria; phylum Pseudomonadota; class Alphaproteobacteria; order Rhizobiales; family Xanthobacteraceae; genus BOG-931. The sequence goes on along the minus strand of CAVULJ010000007.1, from coordinate 293,543 downwards.
TTGAGTCGATCTGCTTCTGAAATTTCCGCTACGTCGAACCAAGCGCAAGCCTGCATGTGATCTTCGAACGGATAATCGACCGCGAACAGCACGCGGTCGGCGCCGATCGTCAGAAGCGCGTGGACCAGAGACTGCGTGCAGAAGTGACCGCTGGTGCTGATGTGGAAATTGTTGCGGAAGTAATCGGCCATACTTCGCTTGGCAGGCCGATTTGGCACTTTGCTCAGTCGGTGGTCGAGGCGCCACAAATCGTAAGGAATGCGCTCGCCAAGATGGCCGATCACGATCTGCAATTTCGGATGTTCGTCGAACAAGCCGCAGCCCATCAGCCGAAGCGCATGGATCGCAGTCTCGTCGGCAAAACCCCAGGGCGATCCGACCAGCCACGGATGGCCTTCGTAAGCCTGACGCCGGCTCGGCAGCTGGTCGCGCGGATGCAGATAGAACGGCACGCCGAGCTTCTCGACCTCGGCCCAGAACGGCCGGTATTGCGGCGCATCGTAATAAACCGCGGTATCGGCCGAGCCGACCTGTGAAAAGCCATTGACCAGAGCGCCCCTGAACTTCAGGTCGCGCACGCAGCGCTTGAGTTCGGCGCTCGCCGCTTCCGGATCCTGCATCGGCAGTGCCGCCAGCGCCGCAAAGCGATCCGGCCGTTTTGCCACCGCTTCGGCCAAGGCGTCGTTGGCGCGGCGCGCTACCTCAACCGCCTTCTTGGTGTCGAAAATACCTTGGACAGCGTTGGAGTTGAGCGAGATGACTTCGATTTCAATGCCGGCTTTATCCATTTCGGCTAGCCGCGCGCCATGGATATCAAGAAGCTTGGCCGGTATCGCCGACCAGTAGCTGCCGGGATAGCGGCTTTCGCTGCCGCTCGTCTCCTCGATCTTGAAATGCTCCTCGACTGCGACTTTACCCTGCATCGCAATTCCACCTTCCTGGATCAGAAAAGATTACCCTGTCCCGGGTCGCTGTCGCGACGTGACCGCGGCCTGGGCGGAGCGGGGAACGGCCTCACAGCCGCAGACCCGGCCGTCGGCGCGTGCCCCAACACGGCCGTCAACGAACTCGATTTCCATCGCTGTGCCCGCAACAACGGCAGCCGCAGTGCGCAACGGTTGCCCTGCGGCGTCGCGCACCAGCGTGAAGCCGCGCGCCAGCACGCCGCGATACGAAAACGCCGCCAGCAATTGTCCGTCGCGCTCGCAGCGTGCCAGCCGCGCGGCGATAAGGCCGCGCACGGCGCGTTCCGCGCGTCCGGCAAAGATCGCGACACGCTCCTTCTGCCGGGCGATCCGGGTCTGCGATGCCGCAATGTTGGCGGTGAGGCTTGCGCGCAGTCGGTGGGCGACGCCGGTATAGCGCTCGCGGCGTCGCTCCACGGTGCCGCGCAGAAGATTTCGGATTCAATCGTCCGGCGATCCGCGAAAACCAGACGCGATGAATCTGCGCATTCGCCCGTAAACCTCGCGCCAATCCCGCCGCGGCATGATCGAGCCGCTGCCGCGGCAGCGCCAGCACTTCGTCGGCATCGGGCAACGCCCTCGCCGCCGCACGCAATTCACTGCGCCGCGCATCCTGATTGCGTTGCCAGGAGGCGAGCGCCCGGCGCGCCAGCGAATTGACATCGACCATCAACTCGGCACGCACCGGCACCGCCATCTCGGCGGCCGCCGTCGGCGTCGGCGCACGGCGATCGGCGGCGAAATCGATCAAGGTTACGTCGGTTTCGTGGCCGACCGCGGAGATCAGCGGGATCATGCTCGCTGCGGCGGCACGAACCACGACTTCCTCGTTGAAGGACCACAGATCCTCCAGCGAGCCGCCGCCACGCGCCACGATAATGAGATCGGGCCGCGGCAGGCGGCCGCCCTCGCTCCAGCGCATTGAAGCCTTCGATCGCGGCAGCGACTTCCGCGGCCGAGCCCTCGCCCTGCACTTTCACCGGCCAGAGCAGGACGTGGCGAGGAAAACGGTCGGCGAGACGATGCAAGATGTCGCGAATCACCGCGCCGGTCGGCGACGTGATGACGCCGATCACTTCAGGCAGATACGGCAGAAGCTGCTTGCGCGCTTCGTCGAACAAGCCTTCGGCGATGAACTTCTTGCGCCGCTCTTCAAGCAGCGCCATCAGCGCGCCGAGGCCCGCCGGCTCGATCGTCTCGACGATGAGCTGATATTGCGAGCGGCCGGGATAGGTGGTGAGCCGGCCCGTGGTCACGACCTCAAGGCCGGCTTCGAGCTTGATCTTGATGCGCGTCGCGCTCGACCGCCAGATCACGCCGGCGATGCAGGCGCGGTCATCCTTGAGATCGAAGTAGACGTGGCCGTTAGAGTGATAGCTGACCTTGCCGAGTTCGCCGCGCACGCGGACATAACCGTAGGCATCCTCGATCGTGCGTTTGAGCGCGATCGACAGTTCCGAGACCGTCAGTTCCGGCAGATTGAGCCGCGGTTCGTTCAACGCCGTCGCCCCGTCATTGTCCGGCGACGCTTTGCAGCGTCGGGCATTCGCGCTTGTCGCTCGGCTGATCGAATGGCGCGTAATTTGATCTTATCGATCACAGCGGGCTTGAGCATGACCTGCGTTCGGGATCGATTCCTTGCGGATCGTACGTACCGCCATTTCGACGCCGATGCAGCCCTGCACGAAGGTATCGTAATCGCCGCTGCCGATGACGTCGCCGGATTTGATCAAATCCATCACTTCGCGGCTGGCATTGATGCCGACGACCAGCGGCCTTTCGCCCCGCCGCTTTCAGCGCATCGACCGCGCCAATCGCCATCGGATCGTTGGCAGCCATGATGCCGTCGAGCTGCGGGAAGCTGCGCAGAAACTCGCCGGTGACCTGCTTGGCCAGCGGGCGAGTGTAATTGGCCGATTTGCCGGCAAGGAGCTTTACGTCGGGAAACTCCTTGAGCGCGTCGCGGAAGCCCTGGGCGCGCCCCTGCGCGGTCAGATTGCCGTCCGGCCCGTCGAGGATCACCGACGGTGCCTTTGCCGCCGATCGCTTTGAGCAGGTAACGGCCGGTCTCTTTTGCCAGCAGTCACGTCGTCGGTGCCGACATAGCCCACGACCGTGCCGCCGGAAAGCTTTTCGTTGGCGTTGATCAGCGGGATGTTCGCGGCATTGATCTTATCCGACCGCGCCGGCCGCCTTGGTGTAATCGACCGGCACGAACACGATGGCGTCGGGCTTGTCCTTGATGGCGTCGTCGACAAGCTGGTTTTGCTCCGCTACGCTATCGGCGGTCGACGGCACGTAATTGATCACCTGCACGCCGAGGTTCTTCGCGGCGACTCCGGCGCCGGCGCGGAACGCCGAGAAGATCGGGCTGTTCTGGTTCTTGGTGAACACCGCGACGGTTTGCGCCCGCGACTGCGTTCCACCGCACAGCAGCGAGACCAGCGCGGCCGGCAAAACCGGTCAGAACTCGGACCGTGAACTCGGGCAGTGGATGGCGTCGCTGATTCCATGGGCTTTTCCGGCAGACCTGATTAGTGTTGTGTGTCGCGGGTCGAGGTCAAGACCCCGCCGCCAGAGACTTCCGCCAAGGCATTCCGACTCATGAACATTTTGCTCCTGGGCTCCGGCGGACGCGAGCACGCGCTGGCCTGGAAAATGGCGGCAAGCCCGCTGACCGACCGGCTCTATTGCGCGCCGGGCAATGCCGGCATCGCCCAAGAGGCGGAATGCGTTGCGCTCGACGTCGCCAACCACGCCGCGGTGATCGCATTCTGCCGCAAAAACAATATCGAGCTTGTCGTGGTCGGCCCGGAGGCGCCGCTGTGTGCCGGCATCGTCGATGATCTCGCAAGCCGCCGGCATCAAGGCGTTCGGTCCGAGCAAGTCCGCGGCCCGGCTCGAAGGCTCCAAAGGCTTCACCAAGGATCTGTGCCGCGCCAACAACATTCCGACCGCCGCCTACGAGCGCTTCCGCGATGCAGCCGCGGCAAAAGACTACATCCGCGCACAAGGCGCGCCGATCGTGGTCAAGGCCGACGGGCTCGCCGCCGGCAAAGGCGTGGTGGTGGCGCAAAGCATCGCCGAAGCGGAAGCCGCCGTCGACATGATGTTTGGCGGCGGCTTGGGCGAAGCCGGCGGCGAAGTCGTGATCGAGGAATTCCTCGACGGCGAGGAAGCGTCCTTCTTCGCGCTGTGCGACGGCTCGACCGCGATTCCGCTCACCACCGCGCAGGACCACAAGCGCGCCTTCGATGGCGATAAGGGGCCGAACACCGGCGGGATGGGCGCCTACTCTCCTGCGCCGAATATTGACGATGCGATGAGCGCGCGGGTGATGGACGAAATCATCGAGCCGACGTTGCGCGCCATGAAGGCGATGGGCGCGCCCTACAAAGGCGTGCTCTATGCCGGGCTGATGATCACGCGCGATGGCCCGAAGCTGATCGAATACAACGCCCGGTTCGGCGATCCGGAAACGCAGGTGCTGATGCTGCGCCTGATGTCCGACCTCGTGCCGGCGCTGCTGGCCAGCGTCGACGGCCAGCTCAAATCCTTCGACCTGCGCTGGTACGCCGATCCTGCGTTGACTGTCGTGATGGCGGCAAAAGGCTATCCCGGCGATTACAAGCGGGGCTCGGTGATTGAAGGCCTGGACGAGGCGGCGAAGGTCGAGGGCGTGCAAATCTTCCATGCCGGCACCAAGGCCGAAGGCGGGAAAATCCTCGCCGATGGCGGCCGCGTGCTCAACGTCTCGGCGATCGGCAAGACCGTGAAGGAAGCGCGAGCCCGCGCTTACGAAGCGATCTCCCGCATCCGGTGGCCGGAGGGCTTTTGCCGCAGCGATATCGGCTGGCGCGCCATCGAGCGCGAAGCGCGTTGACGGACAATTTTTGTCGATCCAAGGCTCGCACTGCTATTCCCGGGCATTGCCGGAATTCTTGTGCGCGCGCTAAAGTTCGCGTCATGAGTATCGTCGATCGCCAGAGCGCATTCTCCGGCACGCGCGAGGTCACCGAGCGGCTGCGGTTCGACATCAGCCAGCTCGAAGACTACATGCGGCAGCATGTCCCCGGCTTTGCCGGGCCGCTCACAGTCAGCCAGTTCAAGGGCGGCCAATCCAATCCGACCTATCTCGTTGAAACACCGCTGCGGCGCTACGTGCTGCGGCGGAAACCGCCGGGCAAGCTGTTGCCATCCGCGCACGCGGTCGATCGCGAGCACCGCATCATCAGCGCGCTGCTATGCGCAAAATTTTCCAGTGCCCGAACCGGTACTGTACTGCGCCGATGAGAGCGTGACCGGCACCGCATTCTTCGTCATGGCCTATGTCGAAGGCCGCGTGTTCTGGGAGCCGCAGATGCCGGCCTCGAACCCGGAAGAACGCGCGCGGGTCTATGACGCCATGAACGCGACGATCGCGCGGCTGCACAGCTTCGATCCGGCGGCGATCGGACTTGGCGATTACGGCCGCGGCGAGAACTACGTGGCGCGGCAGGTCGACCGCTGGTCGAAACAATATCGCGCCTCGGAAACCGGCAAGATCGAGGAAATGGAGCGCCTGATCGAATGGCTGCCGGCGCATTTACCGCCGCCGCAGCCGCCACGCGTCGTGCACGGCGATTACCGGCTCGACAACTTGATCCTTGCGCCGGGCGAGGCCAAAGTCTCCGCCGTGCTGGACTGGGAATTGTCCACGCTCGGCGATCCGCTGGCGGATTTCTCCTATCACCTGATGACGTGGCACATGCCGCCGTCCGATGCCGGAACCGGTTCGCTGCTCGGCTTCGATCTCGCCGCGCTCGGCATTCCGGCGCTTGAACCTTACGTCGACAAATATGTCGCGCGCACCGGCCTCGATCCGCGGCCGCATCTGCCGGTTTATTTCGCCTACAATTTCTTTCGCCTCGCCGCGATCCTGCAGGGCATCGCCGGGCGTGTGCGCGACGGCACGGCGACCAGCGCCTATGCCGCGGCCAAGGGCGCGCAGGTCCAGCCGCTTGCCGCCCGCGCCTGGGAATTCGCGGTCAAGGCCGGAGCATGAAGACCTTCGCCCTTGCACTCGGCGGCGGGGGCGCGCGCGGCCTCGCCCATATTCCGGTGATAGAGGCGATCGAAGAACTCGGAGTGAAGCCGGTAGCCATCGCTGGCACCTCAATCGGAGCGCTGGTCGGCACGGCTTATGCGGCCGGTATGACGTCCCATGAGATGCGCCGGTATGTGCTTTCCATCGCACATAGCCCGGGCGAAACCCGGCGACGGCTTCTTGCAGCGCGCGCCGGCACACTGGGCGACCTATTTTCTGGCGCCTTCAGTCTGGCGACGCAGATGGACGCTGAAAAGTTCTGTGCGCAGTTTCTGCCTGAGGCCGTCCCTGAGGATTTTGCCGCGCTCAAGATCCCGACCACCGTTGTGACCACCGACCTCCATCGCCGCCAGCAGGCGCCACTGTCCTCCGGACAGCTCCGACCGGCGTTGGCCGCCGCCCTGGCGATACCAGGCATTTTTCGGCCTGTCGCTGTAGACGGCCGCATTCTGATCGATGGCGGGACGACAAATCCCTTGCCGTTCGATCTTCTTTCCGGGCTTGCCGATGTCGTTGTTGCTGTCGACGTCCTGACGGCACCACCGCTGGAGCGCTCTGACGTGCCCGGTACATGGGAAGCGCTCTACGTCACGATAAATATTATGGGCAGCGCCATCATTGCGGCCAAGCTTGACCACGCAGCGCCCGATCTCCTGATCCGGCCGAATGTCGCGATTTTCCGTACCCTCGACTTTTATCAAGCGAGTTCGATCTTGCGAACCGCCGAGCCGGTCAAAGCTGAGGTGATAGAGAAGCTCGGTGCGTTACTGGCCTAAACGCCGTTCGCGGAAGAACCCCCTAAGAAGCGCGCCTGCCTCGGCCTCAGCCAAGCCGCCGTAGACCCCAGGCCGGTGATGACAGGTCGGCGAGGAGAAGAATTTCACCCCGTTATCGACCGCCCCACCCTTCGGATCCGCTGCGCCATAGTAGAGTCTGCGGATACGAGCGAATGCGACGGCACCGGCACACATCGCACAAGGCTCAAGCGTGACATAGAGATCGCAGCCTTCGAGGCGCTCGGAGCCCAGCGTCGCCGCCGCCTGGCGAATGGCCAGCATTTCGGCATGGGCCGTCGGATCCCGGTCGGCGATGGTGCGGTTGCCGGCGCGCCCGACAACCTCGCCGTCGCGCACCAGGACGCAGCCGATCGGGACCTCGCCCCGCTCGCCTGCCGCGCGCGCCTCATCCAGCGCCATATCCATGAAAGATGCCATGGTCCGTTGCAGCCTGCTCTGCTATCAGCCACGGTACTATGGACGACAAGGAAACAGGGCACAAAGGCGGCGAGCGCATCGCCAAGGTGATCGCTCGCGCCGGCCTTGCTTCGCGCCGCGAGGCGGAAGCGTGGATCGCCGCCGGGCGTGTCGCGGTCAACGGCGCGCCGATCTCATCGCCCGCGCTCAACGTCACCGAACATGACCGCATTACGGTCGATGGCGAGCCGCTGCCGACGCGCGAACGGACGCGGCTGTTCCTCTATAACAAGCCTCGGGGGCTGATCACGACGCACGCCGATCCGCAAGGGCGCCCGACGATTTTCCAGCGCCTGCCGAAGGACCTGCCTCGCCTGATCAGCGTCGGCCGGCTCGATTTCAACACCGAAGGGCTGCTGCTCCTCACCAACGATGGCGCACTCGCCCGCGTGCTCGAACTGCCGACAACCGGCTGGCTGCGACGTTATCGGGTACGCGCCCACGGAACGGTGACGCAAGCACAGCTCGACGCATTGCATGAAGGCGTCACGATCTCCGGCATTCATTACGGTGTTATCGAGGCGTCAATCGAGCGTGTGCAGGGATCGAATCTCTGGCTCAGCTTCGGCATCCGCGAAGGCAAGAATCGTGAAGTGCGCACAGTGCTCGGCCATCTCGGTCTCGACGTGACAAGGCTCATTCGCGTGTCGTTTGGCCCGTTTCAGCTTGCCGAACTTGCCGAGAGCGAGGTGGAGGAAGTGAAGACAAGGGTGCTCCGCGAGCAGCTCGGCACGAAACTCGTCGCGCTTTCCGGCGCGGACTTTTCGGCGCCGCCAAGGCCGCCGCGCCCACCGAAACGGGACAAGCCAGAAACGCCGCAGCAGAAGCCGGTGCACCACGCCTGGAGACCGCGCGAAGAAGAACGCCCCGGCAAGAAACTGCGCCGCAAATATCATGGCTCGGATGCGGTAGTTGAAATTCGACGGCAACCACCGGCGGGAGTAGCGCGCAAGGATAAGCTCACCGACCGTAAAGGCCGGATCGTCTCAGTTGAGCGCCACGGCAAAGCGAAGCGAGATGGTGAAAACCCACGCGATGGTGAAAAGCGAGGCCGCGAAGAGCCACGAAAGCCGTTCGAGAAGCGAGGCCGCGGCGGAAACACCAGAAATCAGCGCCACCATTCGCCGGATCGCTCCGCAGGGCCGCGACCGCGTAATCCCCGGAGCCGCTGATGCGCGTGGTCGGCGGTAACCTGCGCGGCCGCACCATCGCCGCGCCGAAATCGCAAGCGATCAGGCCGACCGCAGACCGTCTTCGCGAGTCGCTGTTCAATATCCTGATGAACGCCTATGGCAACCCAGTGAGCGGCGGCCGCGTGCTCGATCTGTTTGCCGGCACCGGCGCACTCGGCATCGAGGCGTTGTCGCGTGGCGCGGTCTTCACGCTTTTTGTCGATGACGGCGCCGAGGCACGGGCGCTGCTGCGCGAGAACGTCGCCTCCCTCGGACTTGGCGGAACGTCCAAGGTTTTCCGCCGCGACGCGACGAAGCTCGGACCGGCCTATCCCGTAGAGCCGTTTTCGCTGGCATTTCTCGATCCGCCCTACGGACAAAAGCTCGCCGAGAACGCGCTCGCTTCGGCGCGCACCGGCGCGTGGTTCACGCCCGATGCATTGGTCGTTGTTGAGGAAGCGGTGAAATCCGCTTTCGCAGCGCCCGAAGGGTTCACCGAACTTGAGCGGCGGCGCTACGACGACACCGAGTTCGTCGTGTTGCGGTTCGTCACTCCGGCGTAATGCCGGCCACTTTCGCAGCATCGCCCCAGGTTTTGATCTCGCTTTCAACCAGGCTCTGAAGATATTCGGGCGTCCGATGTTCCGGCGGCGGCAACGACGCACCAAGCTCGCGAATATGCTGTTGTACCAAAGGTGTTGCCATCGCTTTGCGCGCCGCCGCATTGAGTTTGGCCACGATCGCCGGCGGCGTTCCCTTCGGGGCAAAGATCGCGTTCCAGCTATCGGCGGCAAAGCCTTTGAGGCCTTGTTCTTCCGCAGTCGGAATGTCTGGAAAAACTTGTGAGCGCTCACTGCCAATGACCGCCGGCGCCTGGACCGTATGAGCCTGAAGCTGCGCCATGGCCGTCGTGATGGTAGGACACATGAAATCGATGCGGCCCGCGATCAAATCCTGCATGGCCGGTGCGAGCCCCCGGTACGGTACATGCGTAACGTTGACGCCGATTGCGACGTCGAAAAGGGCGCAGGCCAGATGCGAGCCGGTACCGGTTCCCGGTGAACCATATTGCATCTTGCTCTGGTTCGCCTTCGCATAGGCAATGAAGTCCGCAAGATTGCCGGCCGGAACGCCGGGCCGCACGGTAAGAATCAGCGGCTGCTGAGCAACCAGCGCAATCGGCGCGAAGTCTTTGGCGGCATCATAGGCGGGCTCCTTGTGCAGAAGCTGCACCTGCGCATTCGGCAATTCACCACCAAGCAAAAGCTGATAACCGTCGGGATCGGCGCGGGCCACTCGCGCCGCACCGGTCATGCTGCCGGCGCCCGGCACGTTTTCGACGACGACAGGGGTGCCGAGAATGACGGCAAGAGCTTCAGCGTATACACGTCCCATCGTGTCGTAGACGCCGCCTGGCGCGAACGCCACCACCATAGTGATCGGCCGCGTCGGCCAATCATCCGCGTGCGCGGGCAAGCCAAAAAGCAGGAATGCTGCTGCCGCTAACCATCGCTTCGGTCTCATAACCCGCTCCCGGAGTTTTTCAGCGCCGCCCGAACAACCGCTCGATATCGGTGAGCTTCAATTCGACATAGGTCGGGCGGCCATGATTGCACTGGCCCGAGTTCGGCGTCACTTCCATTTCGCGAAGCAGTGCATTCATCTCTTCCGGCTTCAAGCGCCGCCCCGCACGCACCGAGCCATGACAGGCCATGGAAGATGCCACCTGCATCAGCCGGCGCTCAAGTGGCAGGCTCTCGTCCCATTCGCTCATGTGCTCGGCGAGATCCCGTACCAGACCGGCGCCATTGATTTCGCCGAGCAACGACGGCGTTTCGCGGAGCGCCACCGCACCGGGACCGAAAGCTTCAAGCACAAGACCGAAGCGCGCCAGTTCGTCGGCGCGCGCGGCGAGCTGCGCGACGTCTGCCTCGTCCAGTTCGACGATTTCCGGGATGAGCAGTATTTGGCGCGCTACGCCGCTCAGGTCGAGGACGGCTTTGAGTCTTTCGTAAACGATCCGCTCATGCGCAGCATGCTGATCGACGATGACCAGGCCGTCACGCGTTTGCGACACGATGTAAGTCTCATGAACCTGGGCGCGCGCGGCCCCAAGCGGACGATCGATCAATTCGGCGGAAGTTTCCACTTCAGCGGCGCGCAAATCCGCAGCCGGCGCACCGACGTCGAACGCCGCTTGTGCGGCTTCGGCGAAGCCGCTGGCCGCCGTCATATAAGCCCGGGGCGGTTCGTTCGGGCGCGATGGCGACCGTCGCCCGTCCCAGCCCCGCGGCGGCACGCCGGACGCCGGCCGGAACGCCGCGATAGTAGCCCAGCCTCCTGTTGTTGATGCACGCGTGCCGTCTCGGGTCAGCGCTGCTTTAAGCGCCGAGACAATAAGCGCACGCACAAGACCGGCATTGCGGAAGCGCACCTCAGCCTTGGCCGGATGTACGTTGACGTCGACTTCGCGCGCGTCGAGGGTAACAAACAACGCCAGCAGAGGATGGCGGTCGCGGTGCAGATAGTCGGCATAGGCGCCGCGCACCGCGCCGAGCAAAAGCTTGTCGCGTACCGGGCGGCCATTGACGAAGAGATATTGGCCGAGCGCATTGGCACGCGTCAGGGTCGGCAGCGCGGCAAAACCTTCGACGACAACGCCTTCACGATCAGCGGCAACCTCAACCGCATTGGCGCGAAAGTCGGCGCCGAGAATATCGCCAAGCCGGGTCAGGCGGCCGGTCGCGCCAGGCAGCGCGGCCGCATAACTCGCCGGTGCCCGCTCCTCACCCGCCAGAGTGAAAGCGACATCAGGGCGGCTCATTGCCAGACGGCGCACCACGTCCCGAACGGCTTCAGCTTCGGTGCGATCGAGCTTCAAAAACTTCAACCGCGCCGGCGTCGCGTAAAACAGATCGCGCACTTCCACCCGCGTACCGCCGCCAAGCGCCGCCGGCTTGATTGCGGATTTGGCACCACCATCGACGCCGATTTCCCAGGCGTGCAGCTCGCTCGGCATGGCGCGTCGTGATCGACAGCCGCGCGACGGCGCCGATCGACGGCAGCGCCTCACCGCGGAAGCCAAGCGTGCGGATCGAAACCAGATCGTCGTCGGCAAGCTTCGATGTCGCGTGCCGCGTCGACGGAGAGCGCGAGATCGGCACGGGTCATGCCCTCGCCGTCGTCGGTGACGCGGATCAGGCGGCGGCCACCGCCATCTGTCATCACATCGATACGCGTCGCACCGGCGTCGAGCGCATTTTCGACCAGTTCCTTGACCACGCTCGCCGGGCGTTCGATCACCTCGCCGGCGGCGATGCGATTGACGACGGCCTCGGAAAGTTGGCGAACTGGCATGGGCGGAAATGGGCGACTCGGGCTGCCGGGCACCGTAGCATGGCCCGGATTTCAGTCGAGCGAGGGTCTGGAACCGCGCAAATGCTTGATGTTGGCGCGGCGTTTCTTCCCCTCAATCCGACGCTCGCGCGACGCTTTGGTCGGTTTGGTTGGGCGCCGCTTCACCGGCCGGACCGCCGCCTGCCTGATCAGTTCGATCAGGCGATTGAGCGCATCTTCACGGTTCCGAACCTGTGTGCGATGGCGCTGAGCGATGATGACGATGGTGCCGTCATTGGTCATCTTTGAGCCGGCGAGACGCGCCAGCCGTTCGCGCACGTCGCCGGGCAGCGATGGCGAATGCCGCACACCGAAGCGAAGCTGAACGGCGGTCGAAAGCTTGTTGACATTCTGGCCGCCCGGCCCCGAAGCGCGCACGAAACTTTCTTCAATCTCGCGTTCGTCGATCGAAATATGCGGGGTGACCGGAATCATGAGCGCGACCGTATATCCCCGCTCATTCCCGCGGAAGCGGGAATCCAGCTACAGTCGGCGAGAGACGGGTCCACGCCTTCGCGAGGGGGAGCGCCCGTATTTTAGTTCGCGGTGGTTCCGCTCGAAGCGACGCCTTCGGGCTTGCCGACGACGGTCACCAGCAAGCCACCGTCGAGCAGCCGCTTGGCGACACGCTTGGCGTCATCCAGCGACACAGCGTCAATCATCGCAGTCCGCCGCGAGATGTAATCCACGCCAAGATCGTCGAGCTGCAATTGCACCAGCAGTCCCGCGACCTTGCTCGATGTGTCGAGATTGAGCGCGAACGCGCTGTTGAGATAGGCCTTGGCCTTGGCAAGCTCGTCCGCCGTTGGACCATTCTCGGCGAGACGACGGATTTCGCTCTGGATCAGATCGAGCGTTTCGCCGGTCCGATCGTCACGGGTTGCCGTCGTCCCAAGAAACATTGCAGCATGATCGAGCCACATCAGGCTGTCGGAGACTGAATAAGCCAGGCCACGCTTCTCGCGCACTTCCTGGTAAAGCCGCGACGAGAATGAGCCGCCGCCAAGAATGTGGTTGACGATATAGGCCGCCATAAAATCCGGATCCTTGCGGGCAATGCCCGCGCCGCCGAATTCGACGACCGACTGGGGCACGTCAAGACTGACGACGATGCGGCGGCCGAGCCCCTGCGGCGACACAGCCTCGACCGCGTTGAGATCGGCCTTTGCCGGAAGCCCCCCGAATACGTGATCGAGCATGGCCCGTGCCGCATTGGGATCGATGTCGCCTACGATAGCGATCTTAAGATTGCTGCGCGCCAACACGCGATGCGTATAGGCCTTAAGATCGTCAGCGGTGATAGTCGGCAAGGATTCCAGCGAGCCGTTCACCGGACGACCATAGGGATGCCCGGCAAACGCGGTCTCCCACCAGCGCCGGTTGGCGATGTCACCGGGGCTGGTCGTTGCGCGCCGCAGGCCGGCGAGAATTTGAGCGCGGTTAAGGTCGATATCGGATGCATCGAAGCGCGGGGCATTGAGTGACAGGCGCAAATCTTCAAACGCCTCGTCGCCATTTTCCTTCAGCGTCCGCATCGTGCCGCGAAGAGTTTCGCGATCGACGCTGAAGTTCATTTCGATGGCTTTGCGTTCCAGCCGGTCGTGAAACGTTTTGGAATCGTAATCGCCGACGCCGTCGTCGAGCATCGAAGAAACCAGTTCCGCAGTACCGGCTTTACCGGATGGATCCTGCACCGCGCCGCCGCCGAAAGCGAAATCGACGACGACGAGCGGTACTGCGGGCTCGCGCACCAGCCACGCTTCAATGCCGCCGGCCGACACAATCCGCTCAATGGTCGTTGCCGAGGCTGGTGCCGCAACCGTCAGAACCGAAAGACCGATTGCCGCCGCGGCGCACAGTTTCACTTTCACGAATGCTTCTCCTCGGACTGCAAGCTTTTGACCAGATAGCCGGTGACCGAATGGCGCCGGTCCAGCCACTGCTTGGCCGCCGCCTGTACGGCGTCGGCAGTGACAGCTCGAATCTGATCGGGCCACGCCTTCACCATCGCCACCGTCTGCCCACATGCAATTGCCGCGCCATACCAGCGCGCCAGCGTCGCCTGATTGTCCTGCGCGTAAACGGCATCGGCGATCAATTTCGTCTTGGCGCGATCGAGTTCCTCATTGGTAATGCCGTGCGCGATCACGTCGGCGAGAATATCATCGATGCCGTCTTCGACTTCATGCAGCGTGGCACCGGGCTTCGGCGAGCCGTAAACACCGAATTTCCCGTAGTCGAAAGCCGTGCCGGAATAGTAAGCGCCGGCATCGAGTGCGATGCCTTTGTCGACGACCAGCGTACGGTACATCCGGCTATTGCTGCCGTTGCCGATCACATGAGCGAGCACATCGAGCGCCTCGCTTTCGCCCGGCTTCGCAGTAGCTGTCCGAAGGCACCAGATAGTCGCGTGTCACGCTTGGCTGCTCGACCCTGGAATCGGCGAGGGTGACCGTGCGCGGCGCTTCCTGCACCGGCTCCTTCGGCCGGTTACGAGGCGCGATCTCGGCGCGTATCGCGACCTTGCCGTAGGTCGCTTCGGCATCGTTTTTCACTTCGTCGGCAGTAACATCGCCGGCGATGACGACGACGGCATTATTTGGCGTGTAAAAGCGCCGATAAAATGCCAGCGCATCGTCGCGGGTGAGCTTTTCGATCTCCTGCCGCCATCCGATCACCGGCCGGCCGTAGGGATGATTGAGGTAGAGCGCGGCGTCGATCTGCTCGCCTAACCGGGCCGCCGGATTATTGGCGACGCGCATGTTCTGTTCTTCGAGCACGACATTGAGCTCGGGCCGCACCACGTCTTCAGTCAGCACGAGGCCTGTCATCCGGTCGGCTTCGAGCGCCATCATTTCCTTCAGGTGCTCACGCGGAACACGCTGATAAAACCCGGTGTAGTCGCTGCCGGTGAAGGCATTCTCCTGGCCGCCAATCTCGGCAACGTCCTGCGAGAACGAGTCACCAGGATTTTTCTCGGTGCCCTTGAACATCAAGTGCTCAAGGAAATGCGCAAGGCCGGACCTGCCCGCGGTCTCGTCGGCGCCACCGACCTTGTACCAGATCATATGGGTGACGACGGGCGTGCGATGATCGGGGATCACCACGACCTCGATCCCGTTGGAGAGGGTGAAATCGGCAACGTCCGGCTCGGCACTGGCGGGGCACGAGATCAACGTCGCTGCGAGCGCAAGCGCAAGCAACGGCAGCTTCGGCCTAGGCATTTTTGACAATGGCTTTCACTCTCGCGGGTTCGATCGCGCGACCCGCTCTGCTTTTTCGCCCCGCGGCAGAACACCCTGCCCGTTACGCTTTAGTCGGAAACCAGCCCGGGCATCACGCAGCCCGGAACCTCACCTTACCGCGGCGCTTCCATCCGATCGGCCACCGTCGGCACCTTGTACTTCAACTCCGCGGGCCCGACCCCATAAGGCTGATCGGGCGATGGCGTCATGATATCCGGGCGGCGGATCGGTCAGCGATGTACGCGCCGGTTCGCCGGTAAAAGTCGCGTACTGTGGATCTTTCTTGAACAGGCCGCTGAACATGCTCTTCTTGGCGCCGTGATCGCGCGGGTCCGCCATCTGCGAATCCGCGGTTGAATCGCCATCGCCACTGGCGTCTGGCCCTCGGAGCGCCCGGCCGGTCGAGCTCGCTTCGGCGACAACACGCGGGCATCATTCGTCACGGAGTCGCCGCTCTGATAATGCGCTGAGTTATCTACCTTGGCCTGCTTTTTCCGCGCCACGTCCACATCCTTTGGCCAATTCGCAACCGGCGGGGCCGTATTGCTGGCTGGCGGCGGCAAATCCCTGGTCGGCGGCACGACGAGCGGTGAGCGCTCATTGTAGTCGATGCCGCTATAGGTATCGCCCGGAGCCTGGAAGCCGAGCGTGTGCATGATTGAGCTGATCACCGAAGGTCCGTCGTCGTCTGCCCTTGCAGCGGTACCAGCAAAAAGCATTGTGGCGGCCAAAGCGCCGGACAAAACCGTCCGCGCCAACAGCCGGCGGCCAACCTCGCTATTGCAGTTACGATCCTGCGGCATACCCTGACCCACCCCAAGGACCCGATGCGTTGGCTCGGCAATCGCCCGAAAGGCTGACCCGACCCTCGTAAACGTTTTTATATACGAGATCAGGGCGCTTTTGCGGCGCTGCCGCTTCGCAGGGATTCATACAAGAGTCCGAAAACCCCTGCAACTATAGCCACATCGGCGAGGTTAAAGACGTACCAGCGGAAGCTCCAAGTCGCTGTCTCGATATGGAAAAGCACGAAATCGAGCACTCCCGGCCAGTGCAGCCGATCGATGGCGTTGCCGACCGCACCGCCGATGATGAGGCCCAATGCAACGGCGGTGAGCCGCGATGTCGCACGGGTCAGCCAAACCCAGAGGAATGCGACCGCCACCACTTTGAAAGCCAGCAACGCCCACTGGCCGAGCGGGCCTTGCTGCGGGAAAAGGCCGTAACTGATCCCGGTATTCCAGGTCAGCAGCAGTTCGATAAACGGCGTCAGCGCGATGTGAGACCGGCTCGGCAGGTCGAGCCCGTAGAGCAGCCAGAATTTTGCCGCTTGATCGACAGCACAGGCCAGCGCGGCAATAGCCAGCCCAAATCCGCTCAACGGCCCCCAAGCGTAGCCGCCACCGTCTGATCCTCAGGAACGTCCACCACAGCGGCTAGCCCGCCGCCTTGCGCATCGCGTCCCATTCGCGGAGCGCCTGCGCGTCGCGCGGCGTCACGTCCGGATATTGCGGATCGTTGCCGACCGCGGCCGAGATTTTCCACGAGCGCGCGCACTTCTTGCCTTCCGCCAGACGCGGCTCCACCGCAACGGAACGCACATCGTCGAGCCGGAATGCGGAATTAGGCCCCTCGCCTTCGACCAGAGTGGCCGCCGAGGTGATGCACAGCTCGGCGAGATCGGCGTCGACGGCGGCAGCGAACAGATCAGCGTCGTCGACATAAATAACGGGCGCGGCTTCGAGCGAGGAACCGATGCGCTTGGCCGCACGCTCAAGCTCGAGCGCGCCGGTAACGACTCTGCGGATATTGCGAAGCTTGCGCCATTTCTCGGCGAGCGCATCGTTGCGCCAGGATTGCGGTATCGCCGGAAACTGTTCGAGATGAACCGACACCGCTGCTGGATCGCGCGCGAGCCACGCTTCCTCCGCCGTGAAGCAGAGCATCGGTGCGAGCCACGTTACCGTGGCGCGGAACAGGTGATCGAGCGCAGTGAGGCAGGATTTGCGCGTCACCGAGGAATACGGATCGCAATAGAGCGCATCCTTGCGGACATCGAAGTAGAACGCGGACAGATCGACGGTCATGAAGGCGCTGAGCGCCGCGAAGATGCGCTTGTAGTCGAAATCGGCATAGGCCGCGCGGATTTGTGGATCGAGCTCCGCGAGCCGGTGCAGCATCAGCCGCTCAAGCTCCGGCATTTTCTCAGGTACGATGCGATCGGCGGCCTGGAAGTGCGCGAGACTGCCGAGCATCCAGCGCAGCGTGTTGCGTAGCTTGCGATAGGTCTCGATGGTGGTTTTAAGGATTTCCGGACCGATACGCAGATCGTCCGCGTAATCGGCGGCGCACACCCACATCCGCAAAATGTCAGCCCCGGAATCCTTGATGACATCCTGCGGCGAAGTGACATTGCCGAGCGACTTCGACATTTTGTGCCCGCTCTCGTCGAGCACGAAGCCGTGGGTCAGCACCGCGTCGAACGGCGCACGGCCGCGCGTGCCGCAACTTTCAAGCAGTGAAGACTGGAACCAGCCACGGTGCTGGTCGGAGCCTTCCAGATACATGACCGTGTCATTGCCGCCGTCGACTTTGCGCTTGATGCCGGCAAGCCCGGGAAAATGTTTCGGGTCTTCCAGCACGAAAGCGTGGGTCGAGCCGGAATCGAACCAGACGTCGAGAATGTCGTCGACCTTTTGCCAACCGTCGTTGGCAAGCTTGCCGAGAAAACGCTCACGCGCGCCGGGCGCATACCACGCGTCGGCGCCCTCGGCTTCGAAGGCCTCGACGATCCGGACATTGACGTCGGGATCGTCAAGCATCTCGACGGAGCCGTCCGGCCGTTCCTTGATGAATACCGTAATCGGCACGCCCCAGGCGCGCTGGCGCGAGATCACCCAGTCGGGACGGCTTTCGATCATGCCGTTGATACGGTTCTCGCCCTGAGCCGGCACCCAGCGCGTCGCTTCGATCGCCGTCAAAGCGCGATGCCTCAGCGTGTCGCCATGCTTGGCGATATCTTTATCCATCGCGATGAACCATTGCGGCGTATTGCGGAAGATGATCGGCTTCTTGGAGCGCCACGAATGCGGATATTGGTGCTTGAGGCGGCCGCGCGCGACCAGCATGCCAGCATCGATCAGCGCCTTGATCACCGCATCGTTGGCATCGCCCTTCTCGCCCTTGTCATTGAGCACGCGTTTGCCGGTGAACCCCGGCGCCTGTTCGGTAAAGCGGCCATCGGCATCGACGGTGTAGGGAATGTTGATATTGATGCCTTGGGCGGCGAGCTTCGACGCATTCGCCATCCAGACGTCGAAGTCCTCACGGCCGTGGCCGGGCGCGGTATGCACAAAGCCAGTACCGGTGTCGTCGGTGACATGATCGCCGGCCAGCAAGGGGACCCTAAATCGTATCCGCCGGATCGAACCTCGCCAGCGGATGAACGACATCCCATTCGCAGCAAGTCTTCGGCACTTACCTGCCGAACTTTCTTATAAGCTAGAACGCGCGCCTGCCTCATCACGTCAATCGCAAGCTTGTCGGCAAGACAGAAAAGAGTCACCTTTTTTCGCCCAATTCTCCTCAGGCGCATCATTAACTTTATAAAGTCCGTACTCGATCTTCGGTGAAAAGCTGATCGCACGATTGCCGGGAATCGTCCAAGGCGTCGTCGTCCAAATGACGACTGGCAAGCTGCCCGGTCAGCTTGCGGTGGCTGCGGGTTTCGACATTTTTCATCTTCGGAAGGAAAGCATTCGACCGGAAATTTCACCCACACGGTATCGGACGTGTAGTCCTCGTACTCGACCTCGGCTTCGGCGAGCGCCGTCTTCTCCACCACCGACCACATCACCGGCTTCGAGCCGCGATAGAGCGTGCCGTTCGCGGCAAACTTCATGATCTCGCGCGCGATCTGTGCTTCGGCGGCGAAGCTCATCGTGGTGTAGGGATGCGCCCAGTCGCCGATCACGCCGAGCCGTTGAAATTCTTTTCGCTGCACATCGATCCAGTGCTCGGCGAATAGCCGGCATTCTTTACGAAACGCAACGAGCGCGGCCGCATCGGAGAAATCCGGTTTAGCCTTGCCCTTGCTGCGGTAATTGTCTTCCTCGATCTTCCACTCGATCGGCAGGCCGTGACAGTCCCAGCCCGGCACGTAATTGGAGTCGAAGCCGAGCATCTGCTGGCTGCGCGTCACAACGTCCTTGAGGATCTTGTTGAGCGCGTGCCCGATATGGATGTTGCCGTTGGCGTAGGGCGGACCGTCGTGCAGCACAAAGCGCGTCCGGCCCTTGGCGTCGGCGCGCAGCCGCTCGTAAAGCCCAAGCTCCCGCCAGCGCTCGAGAATGCCGGGCTCCTTTTGCGGCAAGCCGGCGCGCATCGGAAATTCGGTTTTGGGCAGAAACAGCGTTTCGCTGTAATCGCGCGCTTTTGAAGCCGATTCGGTCATTTTATCCCTGCAAAACCCGGGCCTTCTAACAGGCCCACGGGATAGCGGAAAGAGCGTGCTGCAACGCATCGGTCACGGTCTCCGGAACCCCTCCCTTGTGCGGCGCGTTAGCCACCCAGTTGGGTTCGGGCCTTGGAGGGATTTGTGGAATATCTCCGCGCCTCGCGCGAAGTCCGCCATGCGCTGGTCATCAACGATCCGCAGCCGGTCGACAGCCTTGAAAAGATGTGGCTATCGGCGGGTTCGGCGGCGACCATAGGCATCTTTCTCCTGCTGTTTGGCGGCTTCCTGTACGTCGGCAAGGCCATTCTGCTGCCGGTGGTCGCCGCGGCGGTGGTCTCGCTGACACTCGCCCCGCTCATCAAGGCGGCGCAGAAGCGCGGCATCTCACCCTGGATCACGGCGACACTTCTGGTCGCGGTATGTGCGGGTGCGCTTGCGATCGCGGCAACGGCGCTGGCGGGACCGGTGACCGAATGGATCGGCCGTGCGCCGGAAATCGGCGCCACGATCCGCACCAAGCTCTCGGTATTTGACGAGCCGCTGGCGGCGCTTCACCAGCTCGAAGGCACGCTGTTTGGCAGCAACGGCCTGCTGCCGGCGCCGTCGGAATCGCCAAATGTCGTTCTGCCGGTTGTCGCGTTCGTCACGCCCGCGGCGGGCGAGGTCACGCTGTTCTTTTTCACGCTGATGTTTTTTCTGGTCGGCCAAATTAATCTGCGGAACCAGATCGTCTCGATGTTCAGCAATCGGGATGCCAAACTCCGCTTCCTGAAAATCATGCGGGATATCGAAGGCAATCTCGCGGCCTACCTGACCGTGGTCACGGCCATCAATATATCGGTCGGCATCATCATTGGGCTTGGCGCATGGCTGATCGGCCTGCCGAACCCTGCGATCTTCGGCTTGCTCGCGACGCTTTTTAACTACGTGCCCTATGTCGGGCCGGCCGCGATGGTGGTGGTGTTGTTCAGCGTGGGCCTTGTCACCTTTCCTTCGCTCGGTCACGCCCTGATAGCACCGCTTGGACTGATCGCAGTTACGACGACCGAGGGCCACTTTATCACCCCGACAGTCATCGGGCGGCGGCTCACGCTCAATCCGCTGCTGGTATTCCTCGCTCTGGCATTCTGGACCTGGATGTGGGGACCGATCGGAGCATTTCTCGCGGCACCGCTATCGATCGTCGGCCTGGTCGTCTTCAACCATTTGTTTCCGACCGACGAGGTCCGATTGCCTGATTGAACGGAACTTTCTTGCGCCGGGACACTTATCCGGGCAAATTCCCCCCATTTAGAGCACGGAGAACAATAATGAATACCGCATCCACCGCATCACAGAACATGCGCGAAACCGCCAAGGATGCCCGTGACGGTTTGCGCGAGGTCAAGAAAGCAGCCAGTGAAGCATCGGGCGATATTCAGGCCGACCTTCAGGCTTTGCGCGAAGATTTCGCGCGGCTCGCCGACCAGGTCGGTGAAATCTTAAGCGACAAAGGCAACGCGGCGTGGCAGCGCGCACGATCCAGCGTCGACGAGGCGTTGGCGAACGCGCAGGATAAAGGCCGTGAAGCCGCCGGCGCCGTGCGCGATGTCTCCGACAATTTTGTCGAAGCGATCGACGAGTCGCTTGCGAAGCGGCCCTATACGACGCTCGCGATCGTTGCCGCGATTGGTTTTGTTTTTGGCGCAACGTGGCGTCGCTGAAGTCTGAACGCCCCGAGTCTTAGTTAAGCCAAAGCTGGGCGCGAGCACGCGATGCTGAAAAATCTGATGCACGACATGATGCTCTCGGTTCAATCGCGAACCGGGATCACGACGTCGTTCATCGTTTGCGTTTGCATCATTGCGGTCGCGGGGATTACCGGCTTCGCTTTCCTGTGTGTCGCTGGTTACGACTGGTTCTCGATTCACGTTGGCAGCGTCTATGCCGGGCTTATCATGGCCGGTGTATTTTTCTTGATCACTTTGATCGGCCTCACTGTCTGTTCGATCGCGCGCCGGCGGGCCCGGGAGCGCGCAATTCTGGAGCGCGCCGCGCGCGCGCATGCGCCGTCATGGCTGCTCGACCCGCGCTTTCTCGCTACCGCGGTCCAAATCGGGCGCGAATTCGGCTGGCAGCGCATCATTCCGGTGGCGCTGGTCGGGTTCATGGCGGCACAATGGGCGCGCGACCGTCGGCAACAAGGCCGGAAGGCGGATTTTTGTGGAAGCTCCGCCAACGGATCAGTCCAGTGCAGACAGCCTTAAATCGGCGGAAAAGCGTTGCCGGATTTTCTAAGCGCTTCACGAGCCAGCCGGCTGTCTTCCTTCATCTGTGTGATGAGCGCCGCGGAACCGTCAAACATACGCTCTTCGCGGATCCACTCGATAAAGGCGACGTCGAGATTGCGGCCGTAAAGATCGCCGGAAAAATCGAACAGAAAAATTTCCAGCAACACGGCGCCATTGTCAAACATCGGTCGACGGCCGAAATTCGCGACTGCATCGTAATGACGACCACCGACGCTGACACGCACTGCGTAGATGCCGTGGCGTAACGCGCAAGCGGAGTCGAGCCGAATATTAGCGGTCGGAAAGCCGAGTTCGCGGCCACGCTTGTCGCCATGAATCACGGCGCCGGTGATGAACCACGGATAGCCAAGAAGCTCATCCGCCAAGTGGACGTTTCCAGCCGCGAGCGCGTCGCGGATCGGCCCGGATGACACCGGACGGCCGTCGTCCTCAAACCGCGGTACCACTTCGACGGCAAAGCCGTACTTTTTACCCTGCGCCATCAGGAAATCCGGCGAACCGGCGCGGTTCATGCCGAAATGGAAATTAAAGCCAATCACCGCGCCACTGACCGCGAAACGTTCGACCAGGATGCGCGAGACAAATTCTTCGGCGGTAAGCTTCGCCAGCGCCGCATCGAACGTCAGCACAATAGCGCCATCCAGTCCGGTCGAAGCAAGCAGCCGCAGCTTGGCAGCCTCGTCGGTGAGACGGAACAGCGGCTCGTCCGGTTTAAAGAAGGCTCGCGGGTGCGGCTCAAAGGTCATCACCGCGGCAGGCTGTCCAAGCGCCTTCGCGCGCTTCATCGCGGCACCGATCACGGCCCCATGGCCGCGATGAACACCGTCAAAATTGCCGATGGCGACGACCGCACCGCACAAGCCATCGGCCGGCTCACCGTCGCGCACGACGAGGAAGCTTTTCGTCGCCATGTGCCTTCAAAGGTTAAGAAATCCTGTCGGGCTAGGTGCCGTGGCGACGCCACCCAAGTCAAGCGCGGCGGTCCGTTAATACTGTTTAAGCGGAATTCCGCTGATTAACGCGATATCAAGTAGCAAAGTCTAGGTTTTTGTCCGTACGGAACGGGAATGCTCTCGAGCGGCCCCGGCCCTAATTTTTCGCGCCGGTAGCGCACAGGAGCGCAGCAGCCATGGCTGTCGATCTGTCAATGCCAGTGCTGGTGGTCGATGACTACAGCACCATGGTTCGGATCATTCGTAATCTGTTGGCTCAAATTGGCTTCGCCGATGTCGACGATGCCAAAGACGGCGCGAGCGCGCTCGAGAAAATGCGCATCAAACAGATACGGCCTCGTGATCTCCGATTGGAACATGGAGCCGATGACAGGCTACGATCTGCTGAAGGAGGTCCGCGCCGATCCCGGTCTCGGTGCAGTTCCGTTCATCATGGTCACGGCGGAATCAAAAACTGAAAACGTGATCGCGGCAAAGAAGGCCGGCGTAAACACCTATATCGTCAAGCCGTTCAATGCGCAGACGCTGAAATCCAAGATCGAGTCGGTATTCACTGTCTGAAACTCGATCGGTTCTCGCGTCTGCATCCATCCGCTACCACTTCAATCCGCGCATGGCCGCTTTCGGCATCACGTCACCAGCGTCGAAAATCGTGTTGAGCGCGCCGAGATCAGGCGTATCGCGGCCGCCATATTCTTCGGCATGAATGCCGGAGGTAATGAACAAGCTGTCGATACCGAAAGCGTCTGCGCCTTTCAGATCGGTCCGCACCGAGTCGCCCACGGCAAGGATACGGTTACGCGAGACCGACGCCCCGCCACGCGCTTTCTGTGCCGTCGCCAGCGCTAGCTGATAAATCGGCGCATGCGGTTTGCCGCAATACAGCACCTCGCCACCAAGCACGGCATACGCATCGGCGAGTGCACCGGCGCAATAGACCAGCGCGTCACCGCGTTCGACGACAATGTCGGGATTGGCGCAGACCATGAACAACGAACGCGCCCGCATGGATGCCAACATGTCGCGATAGCTGTCGGGCGTCTCGACGGTATCGTCGAACAAGCCTGAGCAAACGACGTAGCCGGCGGATTCCAGCGGTGCAAATTTTACGTCAAGATCAGTGAAGATCGAATGATCGCGCTCGGGGCCGAGATGAAAGACATTCTCGGCGAGCCGGCTCTCCACGATGCCGCGGGTAACGTCGCCCGAGCTTGTGATCGCATCAAAGGCGCTCTCCGGCACGGCTAGGCGGTCGAGAATACGCTTCACCGCGATGCCGGGCCGCGGCGCATTCGTGATCAGGATCACGGTGCCGCCGCCGGCGCGAAACCGCGTCAGCGCCGCGCATGCATCCTGATAGGCGGCAATACCGTTATGCACGACGCCCCAGACGTCGCAAAACAGCACGTCGTAATCGCGCGCCAGCGGTTCGAAATTTTCGATGAAATCAGGCAAGAGTCCCCACCTCAGCGGCGCTTTACGCCGAGGTGCTTAGATTATTCGCTGACGAGCTTCAACCGGCGATCTCCGCGGCGCGGGTGTGCGCGGCAAGCAAGGACGGCAACCGGCTCGGGTCGCCCCGCGCCATACCGCACTCCGTGCCGATCCCGTCGACGCGAGTATGCCGGCGTGCCGCATCGAGCCGCGTTTTGTCACCGGCAGCATCGTTGTGATGGATCAAGCCGAGATAGAGCGCGGTCCCCGGCCGCAATTTCAGCTTTTCCAGCGGGACGAAATAGGCATCGTCGGTACGGCCCTTTGGCACCGGCAGGTGAAAGAACTGAATCTGCCGGCGCACCCGTGCCACGATGGCGTTGACCATGTCCACCATTAGTCCGGCGTCCTTCGGCTGCACCATGTGCTCGTCAGCGGGACTGCCGTAACAAAGGTGATAGCCGAGATCGACTTTGCTCGGCACCGCGTCACCGATCTGACCCAAGACATCGATACATTCGGTGCGGAAATCGACCGGGCCCGGCTCATAGTAGCCTTCCCAAGCCAGCACCTCCTGGCAGACGTCCCACTGGATCGCGATGCGATCGTTCGGCAACGCCGCGGCGATGGCATGGACCTCGCCGATGAAATGCTGGGTCAGCGCCGGCAGCAGCTTCGGACGATCGGCCGGCGTCATATTGTTGTAGGTTGGCGCGATCGGCGTCGGAATGCTGATCTGAAATTTCACACCTTCCGGGATGACGCCGTCCTTCTGCATGCGGTCGAACACGGCAAACGACGCGATCGCCATGTCGGCATAGCCGGTCTTGAAGTCCTTGCGATTGGGCGTCATGCCCGGCTTGATGCGCAGGCGGGGAATTTCCCGCACCACCTTGCCGTCCCATTGCTTGAATTGGAACGGCGGCAAGTCATGGGCAATCTCGATGGCCGGATTTTCCGCGAGCACGTCTTGCAGAAACTTGATCCAGCTCTTGCGGATGCCGGTCTCGCCATCAGGCAGCCGCGTCACATGGCTGCCGCAGGCGCCTGAAAGTGTGCGGAATACGGTTTCGGAATCCGGCAGTGGAATGCTGCCCACGAAATGGACGACAGGAGACTTGCTTAATTCGCCGCTCATGATCTCGTTCCTCCCCGGTGGCTCCGGCTGTTTAATAAAACCATAGCCGAGCGTGCAGCCGATGTAACCCTGCGAGTTGATCGCTTCAGCTGGGACATGTATGTCAATTCGTTCGCGCCGCAAAGACCGAGGCCATGCAATGCCGACGAGTTTCCGCCAAATCATCAACAAAGCCGTCAAGGATAAGCGGTTTTTGGTCGTTCCTGGCGCCCACGATGCGCTCTCGGCGCGGCTGATCGAAAAGATCGGCTTTGAAACTTATTTCATCGGCGGATTTCCCGCGGTCGGCGCGCGTTATGGCGTACCAGATGTCGGATTGAAGGGTTTTGGCGAAATCTCCGCCGCCGTGCGCGACATCATGTCGGCGTGCGATCTGCCGGTTTTTGTCGACGGCGACGATGGGTACGGCGATGTGAAGAATGTCGTGCACACGGTGCAAACCTACGAACGCATGGGCGTAAGCGCGATCCTGATCGAGGACCAGCAATGGCCAAAGCGTTGCGGCCACATGGTCGGCAAGAAAGTCGTTCCGATCGAGCTTGCCGAAGCAAAGATCAAGGCGGCGTGTGCCGAGCGCATCAATCCGGAAACCTGGATCCTCGGGCGAACCGACGCGCGCGCAGTCTACGATCTCGATGAGGCCATGCGGCGCGCTGAACGCTTCATTCGCGCCGGTGCAGACGGCATTTTCATCGAAGCGCCGCGCAGCGTCAAAGAGCTGGAGCAGATCGGCAAAGCCTTCGACGTGCCGCAAATCTGCAATCCGCTGATGGGCGGCCACACTCCGATCCTGTCGATGGAAGAACTGGGCCAGCTCGGCTTTCACTGCGCCGTACTCGGCCTCGACACCATCATGCACGCTGCGAAGGCAATCGAAGCTGTGCTCGTCGACATGAAGTCGGGCAAATTTGCCCACCGCAACGACGGCATGGAATTCGAGGCCTACAAAAAGCTCGTTGGCTACGATAAATGGGAAAGCATTGACGAGCGCTTTGCGCCGCAGCAGTGACGTTCAGCCGGCACTGATGCCGGCGAATTTGATAACCTTGCCCCATTTTTCGGTTTCGTCGGCAATCAGCTTGCGGAAATCGTCCGGTGAGCCGCCAAGCGGCAGCGCACCCATCGCGGCGAACCTTTTTTGTGTTGCCGGATCGGCAAGAGCAGCGTTGGTTTCGGCGTTGAGTTTCTTGACGATGTCGCCAGACATGCCCTGCGACGCGCCGATGCCCCACCACGAGCTGGCATTAGAATCCGGGAACCGTGTCCGCGATTGGTGGAACGTCGGGCAATAATGGCGAGCGTTGCGGCGTGGCTACGCCGATGACCCGGACGGTGCCGGCTTTCACCTGCTCGCCGGCGGTTAGCGTGTCGGCGAACATCGTCTGGACCTGACCGGACACCACGGCCAGCACCGCCGGCGCGCCACCATTGAACGGTACATGCACCATATCAACGCCGGTCATCATCTTGAACATCTCCGCGGAGATGTGATTGGCACTCCCGGAGCCGGCCGATGCGAAGTTCACCTTGCCGGGATTAGCTTTGGTATAGGCGATGAACTCCGCCACGGTGTTTACCGGAAACGACGGCGTGACGAACAAGAGATGCGGCGCCTGCACGATGCTGCACACCGGTTCGATGTCGCGAAGGAAGTTGAAATTGAGATGCTGATACAGCGTGGCATTGATGGCGTTGCCGGTATTGACCAGAAGCAGCGTATAGCCGTCGGGCACGGCGGTTACGACGACTTCGGTGCCGAGATTGGTGCCAGCGCCAGGCTTGTTCTCGATGACATAGGCTTGGCCGAGATGATCCGAAAACCATCGCGCGATCAGGCGCGCCGTGATGTCGGCGCCGCCGCCCGGAGGGAACGGGACGATGACGCGAGCCGCGCGCGTTGGATAGTCGAGCGCAAAAGCAGCGCGCGGTAGCGTGCTCGCAACAATTGAAGCTCCGGCAAAACGCAGTAACTGACGGCGCAGCGGCATTTTCCATTCCCCGCAACGACTTTTTTTCGGAAGCTATATCAGCGGCAACATGGCCGCCAGCGGCGATCACCGCGCCGACCAAGCCGGCTACGTCTCATGATTATCGTTCCAGGCCGCCAGGATCAGGCCAGCGCCGGCTCGCGTTTTGCCGGCTGCGCTTTTACCGGATCGCGCAGATTTAGAATGCGCCGCGCGTTATCGTAGAACAGCTTCTGTTTGGCGGCGTCAGAGAGGCCAATCTCATCGATCAGTTTGAGGCACGGCGCCGGATCCCAGCACGGATAGTCGGTGCCATACATCACGTGATCGATGCCGTAATAATCGATGGCGAATTCAATGCCGGCGGCGTGCGGCGACACCGTGTCGGTGTACATCCGCCTCATATAGTCCTGCACCGGCCGCGGCAGTTTCGCGGCCTTGGAATTCTTGTCCATGCGCCCGGCCTGATAAGGCAGCGAGCCGCCGGTGTGTGACATCACGACTTTCAGGTTCGGATGACGTTCCATCATACCGGAAAGGATCAGCCGCATCGCCGCGACGCTGACCTCGATGACGCGACCGAGACTCAGATGCAGCGCGCCGTCGTAACCATCCGAGAGCATGTCCTGAAAAATCACATCGGTCGGATGCAGGAACAGCGGCAGGCCGAGCTTTTCGACATGAGCATAGAACGGCTCAAGCCGTTCGGCGTCGATCCGCGCATCGTCGCCGACGCTGCCGGGCAGATTGACGCCCATCAGCCCCAGACGGTTGACCGCATCGTCGACCACTTCGATCGCGGTACGGGTGTCCTGCAGCGGCACGGCGGCGCTCGCCCACAACCGGCCCGGATATTTCTTCTGCGCGCCGGCCATCTCCTCGTTCCACATCAGCGCGTAGTCGCGCCCTTCCGACAAGCGGCATGTCGGAAAATGACACCGAGAACGGACCGATCGAGCAGACGACGTCAACCTGATGGCCGAGGCTGTCCATGTACTCGAACTGCTTGTCAAGATCGAACCATTCGGCCCAGCTGTTCAAATGCTGGCCGCTCGCGGTCGCGGCGCATATAGTCGTAGCCGCCGCGCTTGTTGACCCGCGCTTTCGGGAAATCCTGACGCTTGCACAGCTTGTCGAAAATCGACCGGGGCCACCAATGAAAATGCGAATCGATGATGTGCATGAACGTCTCCTGCCAAACGGCCTGAAGATATAACGATTTTAGTGAGCCTGGCGTTCCCGGTCAACGCAGTAGCCGGCGTCCAGAATGCCCTAAAAACCCAATGTTGGAACGACGTCGGCCGGCGGCGTTTGCCACCGCTTTGACGGCCGGCCCTCGGCAATAGCCCGCAATTCGCGCGTCAGGATTTTGCGCCACAGAATGATCCCGGCATCGGAGTGGCCAAGTCGTTCGCGTTCGCGATCCTCGATGGCGCCCTGTCCGGCCTGCACCGCGATATCTTGCACCACCGCAAGGTCGGGATGCGTAACATCGTTGAAGCGGATTTTACCGGACCAGATGTCGCGGACCACGTCCATCACCGGCCGCGCCTGGGCAACCTTGCGATCGTATTCCGCCCGTTTGGCGCGGTATGCATCGCCGTCCTTGCCGGTCACTTCAACGTGGCTGGTGATCAGCCACATGTGATTCTCATCGTCGATTGGCGTGAAGCTGAAATAGATTTCCGTCCAACCGCCGACGCCATCCATGCCGGCAAGAGGTGGCACGATGACGCGAATCAGGTTGGGCGCGTAATGCAACGTCTGCCGGACCTTGCCGGTCTTTCGTGTCCCGAAGCGGAGCATGCCCCAATCGGTTTCTTCCGCCGTGATCACCGGCAAATCCGCCGATAGCTTGGCATGCGATCCGCCCGGCTGATGGGCGAAAGCGACATGCACTTCATCCATGCTGTTCTCGAAACTCTGCAAATAATTGCAGGGCACATGCTCGGCATTCCAAACCTGGATCAAGCCGCCGGTCGAGCGATGTGGAAAATGCGGAAACGGCGGCGGTTCGCCCGAACCGAAATAGCCGAAAATCAATCCGAGATACTCGCGCGTGGGATAAGTGGGTAGCCGGACTTTGCGGGCAAAGCCCGCTTCCTCGGCCGGCTGTTCGATGCACTGGCCGGAACAATCGAACTTCCAGCGATGATAAACGCAACGGATCGCATCTTCCTCGATCCAGCCAAGGTGCATCGGTGCGCCGCGGTGCGGGCAACGGTAATCGGCGACCTGTACTCGCCCCGAACTGCCGCGGTAGAGCACATAGTCTTCACTCATGATGCGGATCGGCTTGGCGCTGCCCGCAGACAAATCCTGGCTGCGGTAAAGCGCATGCCAGAATTGCCGCATGAAAATGCCGCCCGGCGTGCCGGGTTTCGTCGTTGCAATATCGACGTCCGCAATTTCCAGCTTTGATGCCGCGCGCTCTGACGGGCGTTGTTCCACGAGCGTCATCGTTTCGCTCCCGCGATTACCGTTTGAGCGGAGTATAGCACGCACGCGCCTTGTCGGCCTATTGCTGGAACGCTACGTTCGGCCGCCCGCGAACGAGAAAATAACAGACTTGCGCCAGCGTGCGATTGGAGGAATTCGGTTTAATGGCATATCAGAACAAACAGCCGCCGGTCTTGTCGCTTGCTGAGCGCGATCGGCGCTGGGCCAATGTGCGCAAACTGATGCGCGAGCGTAGCCTTGAGGGTCTACTCGTTGCGGGTTTTCGTTCAAGGGAGATGTACGAGACCTATATCAGCGATGATTACAACGAAGGCTGCGTCATCTTTCCGCTCGAGGGCGATCCGATCGTCATCACCTGGGCGTATCTGCGGGTGATGCGCGCACGCTGGTCGGCGGAGCGTGGCAACAAGCTTTGGGTCGACGATTATCGCGTTTCAACAAGCGGGACCGGCGTCGCCGAGGTGTTGCGCGAAAAGAAGCTCGGCGAGGCCAACCTCGGCGTGGTGGGCCTGACCTCGCAGGCGCCGACCGAAATCTACGGCGCGATCCCGGCGAACTTCTGGAACGAGATCACCACCGCCCTGCCGAAGGCGAGATGGACCGACATTTCCGAAGAGTTCAGCCACCTGATGCTGGTCAAGAGCGACGAAGAACTCAAGCAGATACGATATGCCGCGCAAGCCGCCGAAGCCGCCTGCAAGGTGATCGCCGAAGTCGCGGCGCCTGGCGTTGGCGAAGAAGTGGTGTTCGCCGAAGCCACCGCCGAGATGCTGCGCCAGGGTATCGGCGTGCGCTATCCGGTGATCGTGATGAACTCCGGCCCGCATACGTTGTCGTGGGGGCCGCCGCGATGGACCACGAGCGGCGAAGCACCCCGTGTACTGCAGCGCGGCGATCTGTTGCAGATGGAACTGATGCCGCTGTGCGGCAACCAGGAAATCCAGGTGCAAATGACGGTTGCGCTCGATCCGCTCGATGAGACAAACAAAAAGTGCGAACAGGTTGCGCTCGAGTCCTATGCCGCCGCGATCAAGGCGCTTAAACCCGGCATCACTTTCGCCGACATGCTCGCGGTGATGGAGGAGCCGCACAGGAAGGCGGGGTGCTGGGGCTATACGCCGCTGCTGCATTCCGTCGGACCGCACTTCCTTGCGGGCCGCACTCAGGTCAACATGGATACGGTCAACCTCGACGTCCGCTACGTTGGCGCCAATACGGCGAAGGTCCGTAAAGCCGTGCTGGAGCCAGGCATGGTCTTTGCGCTCGAACCGAATGCCTGTATCGGAAATCATCGGGTCAATATCGGCGGCACGGTGATCGTCACGGCGACCGGATGTGAAGAACTCAATCACATCCCGACAACCGTGACGCATAAACAATAGAGGGCGCGGCCGGCCCAGGGGAGGAAGGAAATGAGGCGACGATTTCCCGCACGAGCGATCGCATCTCTAACGAGCGTCATCTTGCTGGTCGCAATGGCGATGCTGTCGCCAGCGCGAGCCAATGAAAAGCTTCGCGTCGCCAAAGTGGTGCCGTTCGCCTGGTCCTTCACGCCGCTCGATATCGGCATCAGGCTGGTATCTTCGCCAAACACGGCCTCGACGTCGAAGCGTCGGCTTCGGCCGGTGACGCCAAGCTGCAACAGCTTCTTACCTCCGGCAGCGTCGACATCGGTATCGGATCCGGCCCTGGCATGGCGTTCATCGTCAAGGGCGTGCCGGCAAAGGCCGTCGCCGAAATGTACGGCGTGCCCCGCAACATGGCGGTGATGGTCGGTTACGATTCTCCGGTCAAAGCGGTGGCAGACCTCAAGGGTAAAAAGCTCGGCTGCACCACGGTCGGTTCGCTGACCGAATGGATCGGCACCCGCATCAACCAGAAGGAAGACTGGGGCAGCAACGGCGTCACCATGGTGGCTATCGGCGGCATGCCGCCCGCCCGCGCAGCGATCAAGACCAATCAGATCGACGGCTACATCGGAGCTCTGGAAACCGGCTATTCACTCGAGGAAGCCAAGGAGTGGCGCGTCATCACTGCGGCAACGCCGTTCGTCGATCACTTCATCACGCATGTGATCTTTGCCACCAATGACGTGATCAACAACCACCCGGATCAGGTGCGCGCTTTCCTGCAAGGCTGGTTCGAGACCATCGCCTACATGAAGACCCACAAGGCAGAGTTGGTCGCGATCTCGGCCAAAGTGATCAACGTGAGCGAAGCGGTGGCATCGCGGGTTTATGACGAGCAGATGAGCGCGTTTTCGACCGACGGCACGTTCGATCCGGAGGGCGTCGCGGTGCTGAAAAAGTCATTCATCGACATGGGCCTGCTTAAGGAGACCCCGGATGACAAGGACATGTTCACTACGCAGTTCCTGCCAGTGAAAGTCGGCGCGCAGTAGATTTTCAACCGGACGTCCGGCGGCGCGGGCAATCTGCGCCAGGATGCGGCCGGCTCCGCCGGCTTTGGCCTTGGCGGTATCGGCCTCGTTCTTGTCCTCATTGGATTTGGTAAATTCGACACCCTGCAACGCCTCGGCACGGACCGGACGCGGCGGCGAGAACAGAAAGCCTTGGCCAAACCGCACGTCGTAATCGAGCAGATCGACCACCGCGCCCTCGGCTTCGATCTTCTCGGCAATCAAGTCGATGCCAAAGCGGCCAAGCAAGTCGGACATATCGGCCGGGATGAATGTCGGTCGAAGCGGCGCCGACCCGGATTGAGCAACAGCGCGGCGGGCGCCTTGATGAAGCGGAAACCGCGTTGGGTCAGTTCGCGCGGCTCAACGCGCAGGTCGGAAAGATTATCCATCGAGAAACGGAAGCCACGTTCGGCAATCGCCGCCAAGGCCTCATGCTCCATGGGCCCCATCGCGCGCACCGCGCTCTGGGCGAATTCGAACACCAGCGCCGGCGCGATAGCGCGGTTCGCCTCGATAAATTCCAGGAGTTGCGGAAAACCGCTGTCGGTCAATGTTGCTGTGGAGAGATTACAGAACAA
Organism: uncultured Alphaproteobacteria bacterium; assembly: GCA_963742215.1. GTDB lineage: Bacteria > Pseudomonadota > Alphaproteobacteria > Rhizobiales > Xanthobacteraceae > BOG-931. The sequence goes on along the minus strand of CAVULJ010000007.1, from coordinate 260,727 downwards.
ACCAATGTCGCGGTTTTTGAGCAGAAGCCGCCGCACCACCTGCACGCAGCGCAGCACCGAAAGCTTGTCGAGCTTCGGCATCAGGCCGCTGGCCTCGGCGAATTTGATGAAATCGCCGGCGGCGACCAGTTCGCCGTCATCGGTCTTGAGCCGCGACAGCGCCTCGTAATAGCGCACCTTGCGCTGCGGCAATGTCACGATCGGTTGCAGGTAGAGATCGACAGTATTGCTGTCGATGGCTTTCTCGATCGTAGCGGCGACGCCGGCCGCGTCGAGGCCGGCAAATGCCGGGGTAGTCGTCTGAGCCGGCGCGGCGGACGCTGCTTCGTTCGCCGCAGCAAGGGGCGCGCGGCGGTATCGTCGCCGAAGCCTGGTGCGGGACGCCGCCCTGGCCGGCGGGTTGGTTGGCGCGGGTAACCTGACTCACCAGGGCGGCGTGACCGCTCAACGCCGTCTCATGGGCCGCGACCTGGTCAGCCAACCGCTTAACGAGTGTGGAAAGTTCCTCGATCTCGGCAGCGAGCGGTTGCGCGGTCGCCAACGCCTTGTCGAGCACGGCGTCGACCTTGTTTTCCATCGTCGAAAGCTTGGCGCCGAACTCCGCAAGCTGGCGCGCCAAGTCGGACGAGCCGCGTGACAGCGTGGCGATCTGGCCGCTGACTTCGGAGCGGTCGCGGCTCCTCGCGGCGATTGCGTTGTAAACCGCCAGCGCGGTGAGCACGCCAAGTCCGATCAGGAAGGACTCAGCGCCGGTGAGGCCGAAGCGAATATAGATCACGAAGCCGACCGAAGCGGCGATCAGCACCATGCAGACAGCGATGAAGATGGCGCTGATGCGCACCATGCTCTGACCCCGCAATGCCTCACGCCGAACGATGCAGCCCCACCGGCTGATCTAGATGGGCCAACTTACGGCCCGTCCGCAATGATTCGCGCCCAGACCATAACAATGTCCACAAGGCCAGCGGCGCCGCAAGAGTGCTCGCCAATGTGGCTAAGCTTTTGACGGGCTTTTATAACGGCTGCCATGTCCACGTCGCTATCGATCTCCACTCCCTATCTGCGCCCGGACCTGCCGCGGCTGAGGCCCGCCAGGGCATCCGCAAACTCCGCCCTGATCGGCTGGATTGAGAGCCGGCCCCAAGCGGCCTTTGCCGCATTCCTGGCCCTGCACTTTGCGGTATGGACCGCCTTGCCGACGCTGCTTTACGCCAACCTGCCGCTCGATCTGATCGAGGCGCTGATCTACGGCCGGGAATGGCAACTCGGCTACGACAAGCTGCCGCCGCTGCCGTGGTGGCTGGTCGAGATCATGCACCGCATCTTCGATGCCGACGCCGCCTATTACGCGCTGGCGCAAATCGCGGTGATCGTTGCCTTCGTCGCGGTCTGGGCGACGGCACGCAAGCTGGTCGGCGCGACCGGCGCGCTGGTGTCCGTGCTGATCATCGACGGCATGCACTATCTCCAGTACACGGCAGTGAAATTCAATCACGACGTCATCCAACTGCCATTCTGGGGCTCTGGCCGGGTACGCGTTTCACGCGGCCCTCAAGCGCGGACGCCTTGGACACTGGGCTGCTGCTCGGTTTTTCGTTTGGCGCAGCCTTATGGGCGAAATATTTCGTCGTCGTGCTGGCGGCGCCCTACGTGCTGTTTCTGTTACTCGATCGTGATGCACGGCGGGCCCTGGCGACGCCCGGACCGTGGCTCGCGCTGGTCGTTGCCCTTGCCGTCGCCGCGCCGCATGTCGTCTGGCTGATCCAGAACGACTTCCTTCCGCTCGCCTACGCGGAACATCGCGCCACAGTGGTTCGTGGCTGGTTCGACCATATTTTGCATCCCGCGGTATTCGCCGGCAGTCAGATATTCTTCCTGTTGCCGACGTTCTTCATCGCTTCGGCGCTGTTTTGGCCGCGGCGAACCGCGCGCGCACAGGACGCTGCCGACGCTTTCGACCGCCGCATCGTGACGCTGCTCGCATTCGGACCCGGCGTCGCCATGATCCTGCTCACCGCCCTGAGCGGTCGCGGCGCCATTGCGATGTGGGGTTATCCGCTATGGCTTTATGTCGGGCTCTGGCTCGTGCTCGACGGCGCGAACATTCCTCGACCATAACCGGCTCACCCGGCTGGTCGCAGCATGGGCGGCGGTTTTCGCGATCTTCGTCATTGTCTTTGCCGTCAATTACACAGTGCTGCCGCTGATCGATCACCGTTACCGCGCGGTATTTTTTCCCGGCAATTCGCTTGCTGCCGCACTGACGCAACGATTTCCACGATGCGACCGGACAAAAACTGGATTACGTCGTCGGTTCGATGTGGGACGGCGGCAATCTTGCCCATTACTCGCCGGACCAGCCACAGGTGCTGATCGACGGCCTGCCGCAGCGGACGCCCTGGATCGATCTCAACGACCTGCACAAGAAAGGCGCGATTGTGGTGTGGATCGGTGGCGACACCGCGCATTTGCCCGCTGCCTTTGCGCCGGTTGCAGGCGGTGCCGAGGTCGGCGCGCCGTTCGATCTGCCGATGCGGCGCGGCTCAGGCGCAGTCCATGTCGGATGGGCAATTCTGAAACCGCAGTGATTAACCCACAGCCTTGATCGCCTTCCCCACCTTTTCAAAGATTTCGTCGATCTGCGCTTCAGTCACGATCAGCGGCGGCGACAGCGCCAATGTTTCACCGGAGACGCGAACCATGACGCCAATCTCATGGAAGGCATGGTCCATCACCTCATAGGCACGCTTGCCGTAAGCATCCGGACGCGACGCGAGATCGATGCCGGCGGCAAGCCCAACGGTGCGGATATCGAGAACGCCGGGCAGCGACTTCAATGTCATCGCGGCTTCGGCAAAATGCGGCTCCAGCGCCTTCGCCCGTTCGAACAGTTTTTCTTCGCGATAAAGGTCGAGTGTCGCGAGCCCGGCGGCGCAGGCCAACGGATGGGCCGAATAGGTGTAGCCGTGAAACAGCTCGATGACGTGCTCGGGGCCGCGCATAAACGCGTCGTAAATTCCCTCCCGGACAATGACGCCGCCCATCGGTACGCTGCCCGAGGTTATGCCTTTGGCGAATACGATCATGTCCGGCGTAACCCCGTAACGCTCGGCGGCGAACGCATAACCAAGCCGGCCAAAGCCGGTGATCACCTCATCGAAGATCAACAAAATCCCGTGGCGGTCGCAAATTGCACGCAATTTTTGTAAATATCCCTTCGGCGGCGGCAACACGCCGGTCGAGCCCGCCATCGGCTCGACGATGACGGCGGCGATGGTCGATGCATCGTGAAGCGCAACGATCCGTTCCAGATCGTCGGCGAGATGCGCGCCCCATTCGGGTTCACCCTTGGTGAAGGCCTGGTGCTCGCGGCTATAGGTGGCCGGCAGATGGTCGACGCCGGCGAGTAACGCGCCGAAATGCTTTCGATTATTGACGATGCCGCCGACCGAAATGCCGCCGAAACCGACGCCGTGATAGCCACGCTCGCGGCCGATCAGCCGGGTGCGCGCCGCTTCGCCGCGGACATTTTGATAGGCCAGCGCGATTTTTAGTGCTGTATCGACCGCTTCCGAGCCTGAATTGCAGAAGAATACCCGATCCAGATCGGCTGGCGCCAAGGCGCGCAATGCGGCTCGCGAGCTCAAAGGACTTTGAATGGGCGAACTGAAAGGCCGGCGCGTAATCGAGCGTTTCGGCTTGCTGCGCGATCGCGGCGACGATCGGATCGCGATTATGCCCGGCATTTGTGCACCACAGGCCGGCCGTTCCGTCGAGCACGGGACGATCCTGCGGCGTGTAGTAGTACATGCCCTTGGCGCGCGCGATCAGCCGCGGCGCGCGTTTGAACGCACGGTTGGGCGTAAACGGCACCCAAAACGATTCCAGATCGTTTGGAATACCGACTGAACGTGCGGTGTTTTGTCCTTCCGGGCCTGATGGCATGGCGGATCGCCTTTGGATGCTGAATTATAGCGGCACCTTTGGCTCGACCTCAGGGGCAAAGGATACTGCCTGTTGCCTGCTTATAACTTGGATGGGCTCGAATTCGACTACAAGTCTAAGTTGAATTAGGGTTGGGTCTGTCGTCCGTCGCACGACCTGCGGGGGGACACGACTGGAATGCTCCTCGATGGTGCGGAAGCCACAAAGATCAAGCCCGACAACGCGAAACCCGCCTGCCAACGCGACCGCCCGATCGCTTCCCGCTACGACAAGATTGCGATCGTCTATTAGCGATATTCCGGCCGGCGAGATTGTGTTCGTACAAGGCGATCCGTGCGATGACCTGTTCTATATCCACGCCGGCATCACCAAGGTTTACGTCGTCTCAAAATCCGGTCGTGAAGCCGTTATCATTACGCTCGGTGCAGGCGATTTCTTCGGCGAAGGGGCGTTGCTCGATACGGCACGGCGCGTTGCGACCGTTAGTACCATTACCCCATGCACGATCGAGCGCATTGATGTTGCCCAAGCGTGGGATCGCATCCGCACCGATCAGGACTTTGCAAAGAAGTTCATGAGCTTTTTGGTAACGAGAAATCGCCGCTATTTCATCGATCTCAGCGACCATCATTTTCATTCCACGCGAGCAGCGGCTGGCGCGGACGTTGCTGCGGCTGGCTGAGGGGCTTCCTGCCGAAAAACACGAGGCGGTGTCGCCACGGATCAGCCAGGAGACCCTGGCCGAAATGATCGGTACCACGCGGTCGCGGGTGAACTTCTTTATGAACAAATTCCGCGGCTGGGCATGATCGAATATCGCGGCGGAGCAAAAAGCAATTTCGTGGTGCATCGTTCGCTCGCCGACGTACTGACGAGCGAGTGAAGCCAACGACCTCTGCACCGGCTGATCGGCCGCTGACTTGCCGGTTTTGGATGCGACTGCTACCACCGCGCCATTGCAGTGAAAAACAGCGCAAATGGCCGATAAGCCCGACAAGTCGAACAAGCTGAAGGCGCGATTGCCGCGCGGGCTTGCGGATCGTGCACCTGCCGAGATCGCCGCGACCCGCGAGATGGTCGAGAAGATTCGCGCGGTCTATGAGCTCTACGGCTTCGAGCCGGTGGAGACGCCGGCGATCGAGTACACCGATGCGCTCGGCAAATTCCTGCCCGATCAGGACCGGCCGAACGAAGGCGTGTTCTCGTTTCAGGACGACGACGAGCAATGGCTGTCGCTGCGCTACGACCTCACCGCCCCGCTCGCCCGTTATGTTGCCGAGAATTTCGACACGCTGCCGAAACCGTATCGCTCGTATCGCTATGGCTATGTCTATCGCAACGAGAAGCCGGGCCCCGGCCGCTTCCGGCAGTTCATGCAGTTCGATGCCGACACCGTTGGCTCCTCATCGCCCGCTGCCGATGCCGAGATGTGCATGATGGCCGCGGATACCATCGAAGCGCTCGGTATTCCGCGTGGCAGTTATGTGGTGAAGGTGTATAATCGCATTGCTGCTCGATGGCGTGATGGATGCCATCGGCCTGGCGTGAAGCAACTCGAGAAAACGTTTAACCGTTTTGCGAGCAATCGATAAATTTGATCGCTTGGGCGTGCAGGGCGTTGCAGCTTCTGCTTGGCAAAGGACGAAAGGATGAAAGTGGCGATGTTACCATAGGCGCGGGCTTGAACCGATCAAACCAACAACTTGTGCTTACCTACAGTCTGACCATCAGCTTCTCTCAACGTTAAACATTGACCGGCTATCACGGAATCGCAATAAAAATCATCGAGCGAATGAGAAATCGCCTTTTGATTTTGAAGTATCGCAAAAAAATTCGCGACTTTCTCGGCACCAGACCTGAGCCACCTTCGACTCGCCGCAGGTTTAGGAGAGCTTGAAAATATAAAGATCCTAGTCGAGCTTCCGGCTATACCGATCGCATCAAAATCGACCCTTCCGTCGTCCGCGGCCTCGAATATTACACCGGCCCGGTCTTTGAAGTTGAACTGCTGTTCTCGACCGACAGCACCGCCGGTTCGCAGCGCTTCGGCTCGGTTGGCGGCGGCGGGCGTTATGACGGTCTCGTCTCGCGCTTTCGCGGCGAGCCGGTGCCGGCGACCGGATTTTCCATCGGCGTGTCGCGCCTGCTCGCGGCGCTTGCAATATCTCGGCAAGGTCGAAACCAAAGCAGAGGCCGGTCCCGTCGTGGTCACCGTATTCGATCGCGACCGCGTCGCCGATTATCAGGGCATGGTCGCGCAGCTGCGCAACGCCGGCATCCGCGCCGAGCTCTATCTCGGGTCCGGCAAATTTGGCCCGCAGATGAAATACGCCGACAAGCGCAATGCGCCTTGCGTCGTCATCCAGGGCTCCGACGAAAAAGCCAAAGGCGAGATCACGATCAAGGATCTGATCGTCGGCGCCGAGCTTGCGAAGCTGGAAAAAGGCCGCGAGGAGCATTTGCAGAAGCAAGCCGAGGCGCAGGTATCGGTGCCGGAAAGCGAACTAGTCGCGGCCGTGCAAAAGGTGCTGGCAAGACACAAGCAGCCCTGACCCCAGGCTCCGGACTAGCTGCAATGCTCGCCCCGAAAGACGACGCCCTAGCCCGGGAATTTTTTTGCGCCTAGACTGTTCTTAATGTCGGCGCGTCATGCGCAGGCGGGACACGGACTGTGCGCAACCTTTTCACCGAGCGGACCATACGGCGGCGCTTCGTAGCGCTGGTTGCCGCTTATGCGATTGCGCTCTCGGGTCTGCTCGCAAACTTCACCGCGGCGCGCGCGGCCATCGAGACCGCCAACTCCCCCACCGGCATCATCTGCCATACGCTCCAGACCGATCAGCAAGCGCCGGCCCATGACCAGCGTAGTGACCAGAGCGGTGACCAGGCTTGCGCCGCCAATTGCTGCATCGGCTGCCTGATGCTGTCGGCGGCGCTGCCGCCGCCTCCTGCCACCGTCACCGGTACGCCGCAGGCCGCTGGTGTTTTGCTGTCCCTGCCCGCGGCAGACGCTGTTGCCGCGGTTTCGAAACAAAATCCCATCGCTCCCGAGCACCTCCGCTGACGGCGTGATGTCGCGTGGCCCGAACGGCCACACCATCATTCACGCTAACAGTGGAGGTTTATTATGCCCGCCTTAAGGGCTTCTCAGACATTCGCGCTCGCATTGCTGTTCACCGCCCTCTCTTATTCCGCGGCGTTCGCCCATTGTTTTGTCGGCGCGCGCTTCTTCCCGGCGACGCTTGCCATCGACGACCCCTGCGTCGCCGACGAGCTGTCGTTGCCGACGATTTCCTGGTCGAAGACCGCAGACACGCCGCCCGCAACCGAATGGGATGTTTCGACGGAGATTTCGAAACGCATCACCGAGGATCTTGGCATTTCGATCGGCGACACCTGGTCGCAAATCCATCAGCCCGGCGGCTTTACCAATGCCGGCTTCGGCAATCTCGAAACCACGCTGCAGTACCAGCTCTTGAAGGACAATTCGCACGAATTTGCCGAGCTGCTCGGGCTGATCGTCGATTGGGGCGGTACCGGCGCCAGCAATTCCGGCATCGCCACACCGTACACGCTGCTGACGCCGACATATTATTTTGGCAAGGGCTTTGGCGACCTGCCCGACCAAGCGGGTTGGCTGCGCGCCTTCGCGGTGACCGGCGAGATCGGCTATCAGATTCCGAGCCGCTCCTTCGACGTGGTGCAGCAGGCCGCTCATCCCGCAGGCGGTGCCGTGGGGCGCGTCGATTCAGTACAGCATGCCGTACCTGAAATCTGAGATTCAGGATCTTCAGCTGCCCGATTTCATCAACCACCTGATCCTGATCACCGAGGCGCAAATGACGACGCCGGCCGCCAACAATTTCGGCAACAGCTGGGTGACGACGGGCACGATCAATCCGGGCGTCATCTACGTCAGCAGTTACTTCCAGGTCGGGTTGGAGGCGCAAGTGCCGGTCAACCGCGAGAGCGGTCACGGCATCGGCGTGCTCGGGCAATTGCATTTCTATCTCGACGACATCTCCCCCAACACCATCATCGGCCAGCCGCTGCTCGGCGGCCCTCAACCACTCCGCAAAAGCTCAACTTCTGAGGTCTCATCATGCGCAAGCTTCTCGTCATCGCCGCGTTACTCTTCGTCCCGCTCGCCACCACCGCGGCGCGGGCGCACGCCTTCCTCGACCATGCGAGCCCGCTGGTCGGCTCGACGGTGGCATCCGCTCCGCACGAAGTCGTCCTGACTTTTACGCAGAACCTCGAGCCGGCGTTCAGCACCGTCGAAGTCACCGACGGCAACGGCGCGCGCGTCGATCAGGGCAAGGCGTCAGTCAGCGGCAACACCATGCGCATCGGCCTGAAAGCCATCGGTCCCGGCAGCTATAAGGTGAACTGGCATGCGCTGTCGGTGGATACGCACACCACCCAGGGCGCATTCTCCTTCCGCGTCGGCAATCCATGAGCGCCGGAGCACCCGCGCGGGCAGAGAGACGGCGTGGCTGATCTCCTGATCTACGTCCGCTTTGTTCACTTCGCCGCGACGATATTGGTTGCAGGGGTCGTGTTCTTTGCGGCAGCTGTCTCCAATCCGGCCGCTCGCTTCGCCGGCGGCAAGACGCGCGCGCCCGCCGACGTGAAAGCATGGAACCGGCTGCTGGCGTGGTGCGCCCTGGTGCTCGCCGTTATCTTCGGCGCCGGCTGGCTGTTCCTCACCGCGGCGTCAATGAGCGGCGAAAAGCTGGTCGACGTATGGCCGAGCGGAACGCTCTGGACGGTGGTGACCGAAACCATCTTCGGCCGCGCCGCGGTAATCCGGCTTGGCCTCGCCGTCGCCTTGGCCGTGATATTCGTTCCGCTTTTTTCGGCGCGCGGCCGTAACCCGATCTGGCTCGACGTCACCGCAGCCTTCGTCGCCGCGGCCTTCGCCGGCGGAGTGGCGTGGGGAGGACACGCCGCGGGCGGGCTCGGCGCCGAAGCGATCGTCCATCCTGCGGCCGATGTTCTGCATCTCGTCGCCGCGGCGGCCTGGGTCGGGGCACTCGCGCCGCTCGCCATTTTGCTGGCGGTGACAGGCCATGCGCCGGATGAGCTCGATTTCGCACGCGCGGCGACCGTGCGCTTTTCCGCACTCGGCATGGCCGCGGTAGCAACGCTGCTGGCGACCGGGCTCATCAACAGCTGGTATCTCGTCGGCAGCACGGCGGCGCTGCTCGGCACCTATTACGGCCATCTGCTGCTTTTCAAGCTCGCGCTGTTTCTGGGCATGGTCGCCATCGCGGCGTTCAACTGGTCGCGATTAACGCCCGCTTTGGTGCAGACCGATAGCGTTGCGGCAGCACAAGTTGCACGGCGGCGATTGTACCGCAGCGCAATGATCGAAGTAGCGGCGGGCGCAATCATTATCGCGATCGTCGCCGTGCTGGGAACGCAACCGCCGGCAAACCACGCCGACCATCACTCCACCTCAGGGGCGGTGCCGGCCGACGCGACGTTTCAGCACATCCATACCGGCGAGGGCATGGCGGACGTCATGATCGAACCGGGCCGCGTCGGCACGGCGCGCGCAACGATCCGGCTCTGGAATGACGATCTTGAAATACTTCCCGCCCGGTCGCTGACTTTGACGCTGACGGCGCCGGCCGCGGGAAGCAAACCGGTGACGTTAAGCGCCGTCCAGGAACCGGATGCGGCATGGATCGTCGACGGAATCCAGTTGCCGGAAGCCGGCAACTGGAACGTCGAAGTGGACGCCATTCTCGGCACCGGCAAACGGCTGGAGCTCAAAGCTCCAATTGTCATCGACGCCAAATAATCGATTTCTTATCGCAGCATGGATCTTTTCGGAAAACCGGAAATCCACCCTCGGATCAAGTCCGAGAGCAAGCTTTTTCCGGATCATGCTCTAGAACTGCCAATGCACCCGGCCCGCGAACACGTTCGCCGGGCCGCGGTCGGTGTTGTAGCCGGGATTATTGATGAACTGATAGTCCGCCGTCAGCTTCACCGACGATGTCAGCGCATAGCTGTAATAAGTCTCGAATATTTCTTCGGGCCCCGGATTAGGCAGCATGCCGTCGCCGACCAGAATGCCGAGGCCGCCGGCATTGAGGAATGCGATGTGCTCGCTGGAAATGCCGTTGATGACACCGGCGATGCCGACGGTGTCGTCGGGCCGACCCCATTGCTTGCCGGTGACCTGCAAGCCAGCCGCGACCGTGCGATCGACGTCGGTGAACTCATAGGGCTCGATATTGCCGTTGGCCCAGCCGGCGCGCGCAAATAGGCCAAGCTGTTCGGTAAGCTGCTGTTCGAGATTAAAGCTCAGCCCGCCGCGGCTTTGGTATTGCCGAACAGCCGCGATGTCAGCCGGGCCGCCCGTGAGCGCGGCCAATTGGATCGCGTCTTCGAAGCTGCCCATGCGGCCGCGGCTCAGAAAGCCGGTGATCGCCACTTTGCCGGGCTGACCCCAGATTTCGTAGCGGCGCTCGATTTCGCCGACCCACTGGAATTGATCGAAGCTCGGATCGAGATCGAGGCTGTTCGGAATGATCGAAAGATCAAACAGCGCGCCGCGCACGGTCCAGTCGCCCTGATACCATTCAGCGGCGGCGCCAAAAGTATAGCCCCAAGCGTCGGCAGCATAGTCAAAGGTGGCGGTATCGACCAGCGCCCAGTTCATGAAATCATTGCGCGGATCGTGAGCGTACTTGTTGGTGTCGAACACGTCGGTCACAGCAAACTTGCCCAACGTGAGAACCAGGCGGTTCGCGGTCTGCTTTTCGCTGAACTGGTTGATTCCAGCATCGACATTCTCGCTGTCGCCGCCGAGATCAATAGTCTGCCGAATGAAGGCGCGCGGTACTCTCGCGTAGGGATACGAGGCTCCCACCTTGTAGGCCTCACCGCTGGTGAAGCCAGCAACGCCGACCGTATTGGCAAGTCCGAAACCCTGGTCGATTTCCGGGTTGATCCAAAGTTCTGCGCCTTGCCACAGCCGCACACCGGCGTAGAGCGTCGCGTCCGAAGTCTCGCGGCCCTCGCCGCTCGCCGGCAAGCTGTTTGGTCCGGAATAAGGCGAGCGGATCGCCGGATAACCTTGCCACAGGACCGTGGTTTGGGCGTGGAAATTGACGATGTCAGTATCGAGCAGGTTCTTTTCATTACCGGCCTGCACAGCGCCGTCGCCGAACTGATAATTTACGCCTGCCCGCAATTCCTGAAGCGCAAAGTCCGAGGTGATGCGCTGTCCGGCATTCGCGAACAGCACGCTGCTGTTGCCGTAATCGGTGTAAAGATACTCGAGGCGCGCGGTCCAATGCGGAATGATCGGGACCTCGACACCGGCACCGGCCGCCCATCCCGAGCGCCACAGGAACGGCATGTCCGTTGTCCCAGTGGCTGCGTTCGCCAGAGTGAGCTGATTATAGGTCCAGGCGAAGCCGCCCGTCGCGTAGAGCAGCCAGTGGCCGGGAGCGTATCCGACGCGCCCACGAACCGTGCCGGAGGACAGAACGGTCTCGCGATAGGTCTCCGGGCCAAGCGGCGACGCGAAAGTCGATGTGCCCCCAATCGAAACGCCCGCAGCACTCGGAAAGCTGGGAAAAGACGCATCGGCCTCGACACCGACGAGCACGCGGTTCGGCAGCATATAATTGTACCCGGCTTGCAGGCCTTCGAAAAAACTTCCGGTGCTTTTGAACGCGTCAAATGCCTGGAACAGATCAAGTGAGCCCGCTGTGCCGACGCCGGGATCGCTGAAGCTCGATTTGCCCCATGCGTAGCCGAGATGGCCGCCGACATAGAATCCGGTCCAATCGTAATCGGAGTACGCCGACGCGCTTTGCGGCGGCGCCTTCACCGCCATGTCGGCGGCTTTCGCGCCGCCGGGTAACGGCACAAGAAGCGCCACAAGCCCCAAGCCTGCTGACAGTCCAACCCGCATCACCGCCCCGGTCCCTGCACACAAGTTCAATAAATTTTGCTCTGTCACCGCAGCTACGACAGTATCGTGACAAGCCTTCGCATCAAGGATGCCCGATACCGTCAGAATCGTCACTCCTGAACATTATTACTGAACATTGTTCACCTGCGGCGCTGCTCATTGAGGTCATTTACACCCTTGGCTACATTTTGAAATGTTAGATACATTACACTCGAAATTGCAAGCGCAACGATGCGGGGCAACGACGGGCCCGGCGCCCGCAAGCGGCCGTTGCCATTCTCAATCGGAGCGCTATCGACTTATGTTCAAAATGTCATGGCGACTGTCAGCCGAACCGCGAGCGGCTCGATTGGATGCAGCACATAATCCATCACGCCGTTTTGGCAAACCGCGGCGGGTACGGTCTGCACCGGGAAGCACATCGCAAAGAGACTGTCGGTCTTGAGCAGCGAGCCATAGGCGTATTCGGCCTGCGCGGTTTTCGAATTCAAAAGGTTCAGGCCGTCGAGCTGGATGCGCCAGCCGTTGTCAAAGCGATAACCGAGCTGTCCGTTGAACACGCTCAGCGGCGGGGAGCGGAACGCGCCGTCTTCGGTCAGCGGTCGCGTGCTGATGTAGCGCCAGTGCAGCGAACCAAACCAGCCGGTCGCCTCGCCGAGCGTGACGCCTGCCGACGCCACCATCCATGGCGCGTTGTAAACGAAATTGCCCGGCGCATTGCCGATCTGCTCCTGCGGAAAGCCGGCGAGCGAGTCGTAGACGGCCTGCTGGGCGGAGTCGTAGCCGAGGAAGCGGGCGCGCGTCAGCGCAAGATCGGCGTCGATATGCGCCCAGGACACCGGACGATAATCGTTGGTGAACTCGATGCCGGTGCGCTGGCTCGGCCGGCCTGGCGAGGTGTCGCCGGTATCGCCGTCGAAGAACAGCTCCGATTGCTGATGCAGGTAGAATACACTGACCGAGCTATCGAGCCCCGGAATGACTTTGGTGCGCACGCCGATCTCGCCGCCGCGCGAGCGCACCAGAAACGGCGTGGCGCCCTCCGGGGTTGACGGATCGCCGGGCACCTCGGTGACCGTCGTCGAGCGCGCGTCATTGCTGTGGTAACCCATGCCGGTGCCGACGAAGAATTCTGTGTTGTAGAACGGGCCAAACACCATGCGGAATTTCGGGCTGCCAATCGCGGCCTGGGTGTTGCCGGAATTTGCCGATTGCAGTTCTGAGTTTACCGACGCTGAAAAGTAATCGCCGCGCCATCCCGCCGTGGTTCGGAACCAGTCGGTCCAGTGCACGGTGTTCTCGGCGTAGATGCCGGCGTTACCTTCATCGATATGGTCGACAAGAATGTTCGACAGGAATTGGCGCTGGAACGTATTGGTCAGGCCGGTGTCGATATCGTCATAGCGCGACTGGACGCCGAACAGGGTTTCGGCCGGCCGGCCGAACAGCGTGCCGTCGAGAGTGCGCGATGCGCCGCCGCCGCCGTAGTAGCGGGCGTCGTGCTGATGGAATTGATCGCCATCGACCGGGTTGTTGAGAAACCATGTGTAGTTGTTGAACAGATTCATGTCGTATTTTGCGGCATAGGCATTGGCCTTCCACGACCCGGCTGCATCGCTTTGCGCCACGCGGCCTGACAGCGAGAAGCGGTCGGTGTCGCCGCCGTCGGTCGGATCGATTTCGCCGAACGGACTGATCAAGCCGGAGGTGATGGCGCGCAGCGGACTTTGATCGGTCGAATTCCATTTATTGGAATAGGCCAGCGCGGTCAGCGAAAAGCCATCAGTCGCTGTGCCTTGGCTGTAACGCAGCAGGCCGTTGAGCTTGCGCATGTCGTCGGGCGTGACCCACGGACCATTGTAAGTGTTGACCTCGGCGGCATAGAACAGATTGCCGCCGTTGAGCCTGGTCGAACCCATGCCGAACAGCCGCATGTCATCGAAGCTACCGTAAGTCGCCTCGACCAGATTCTTGTCGATGCTGTCGCGCAGATTGATGAATAGTGAACCCGCGGTGGCGAAATCGCCGACGTCAGCAAAGTATGGCCCCTTGCGGATGTTGAGGCTGTCGACCGTCTCCGGCAGCAGCCAGTTCAGATCGGCGTAGCCTTGGCCATGCGCGTGCGTCGGCAGGTTGACAGGCATGTCATCGACGAAGATCGCAAGGTCGGTGCCGTGATCGAGATTGTAGCCGCGCAGATAATACTGGTTAGCCTTGCCGCCGTCGGCATGCATCACAACGGCAAGGCCAGGAGCGGCTTCAAGCACCTCCCCCGGCCGCGTCACCGGACGCGCGTTGAGGTCCTGTCCGGTGACTGTCATCTGACTCGCGGCCGATGGCGCGATCGCGGAGCCGCCAGCGACGTTTGACGCGCCCGTCTCGTAGGGCGGCGACACAGCGGCCGGCACGGCACGCGCTGCCACGCGAGACGGTTTTGCCCGCACGGCGCGCGGCTTGTTGCGCTTGGCGCTGACTTCGATGCCGGAGAGCTTGGTCGGAGGGGGCGAAGTTTGTGCAAACGCGCCGGTGCCGAATGCAACTAGAGCGACCAACGCAAACCACCGCGACGCCGTAGAGTCTGCCCCCATCATCCTGGTGGGGACAATGCGGCGGCCGGTATGATGAAGTCAATAAAAGTGCATACTTATGTCGAACGCGGGGGCTTCGGTACGGTGCATTTGCGGCGGCTTGATCTTGGCGTTGTCCGTTCGTGGGCTAGGGGTGGTGAGGGCTTCCCTAAGCCTGACCCGCGCCGGGAAACCGACTTTCATCGTAAACATTTGATTTAGCTTGGATAAACTCGGCATTTTGGCATCCCACCGAGCACGGCCGCGAGCTAAAGTTGCCTGCCGGCATTAACGGCTCACCGCAATCTTCGTCGAATTGTAGGGTTTGCCGTGCTAAAGCCCGGTCTAACAAAGCAGGGATTTTGCGTCTTGCCGGAGCTTAGCCGGCGGCCGAACAGCGCCATGTCGAGTGCGACCAATAATGGACCAGATGCGCGAGCGCAGGCGCTCGTCGGATCCTATGTGCGCGCAGGCTACACGCAAGTCGATCCGCTGGTGCTGCAACTGGCCGAACCGTTCCTCGATCTTTCCGGCGAAGATATCCGCCGCAGCATGTTCCTGACCTCCGATCCGGAAGGAAGCGAATTATGCTTGCGGCCCGATCTCACCATTCCGGTGTCGCGCGACTATCTCGCCTCAGCGAACGCCGGCAAACCGGCCGGCTTCTGCTACCTCGGTCCAGTGTTTCGTCACCGCGACAACGCCAGTTCGGAATTCGTCCAGGCCGGGATTGAATCTTTCGGCCGCGCCGACACTGCGGCCGCCGATGCCGAGATGCTCGCGCTTGGCCTCGAAGCTACGACACTTTACGGATTTCAGGCGCCGGAAATCCGCATGGGCGACGTCGGGCTGTTCCTAGCCTTTATCGCAGCGCTCGATCTTGCGCCGGCGTGGAAACGCCGCCTGACCAAGGACTTCAATCGCAAATCTTCGCTGAAACACGACCTCGACCAGCTCACCATCGCAACCGCCAATGGTTCGCAGGAGTATCAGGGCGTGCTCACGGCACTCGCCAACTCAGATCCGAAGGGCGCTCACCACCTCGTCACCGATCTATTGTCGATCGCAGGCATCGCCGCGGTCGGCGGCCGCTCCGTCGCCGAGATTGCCGACCGCTTTCTCGAACAAGCGGCGCTGAACGCGCCAACCCGGTTGCCGCGCGAGACCCGCACGCTGATCGAGCGCTTCCTGTCGATTGCCGGCGATCCTGACGAAGCCGCGGCCGAGCTGCGCACGCTTGCAGATGACGCGCAGATTTCGCTGGATGCCGTTCTTACGCTCCTTGAAACCCGCACTGGCTTTCTCGCCGCGCGCGGCGTGAACGTGCGCACCATCAAATTCTCCACCAGTTTCGGACGCGGCTTTGACTATTACACCGGCGTAGTCTTCGAACTGCACGATGCACGCGCCAAAGCCGCGTTGGTCGCGGGCGGCCGCTACGACGGCCTGCTCACGCGGTTGGGCGCGCCCTTGCCGATTCCGGCGGTCGGCTTCGCTGCGTCGATCGAAGAACTTGCCGCTTGCGGAGGCGTGGCATGAGCAACGCTCCGCTGATCCTTGCGGTCCCGTCAAAGGGCCGGCTGCAAGAGAATGCCGAGGCGTTCTTCGCCCGTGCCGGGCTCCAACTCGTCAAGCCGCGCGGTGCGCGTGACTATCGCGGCGCCATTACCGGAGTCGACGGCGTCGAGATCGCGTACCTCTCCGCCGCCGAGATCACCCAACAGCTCGGCCAAGGCATGGTGCATCTCGGCATCACCGGTGAGGACCTGGTGCGCGAAATGATTCCGCGCTCCGCGCAACGCATCGTCATGGTAACCGGCCTCGGCTTTGGCTTTGCCAATGTCGTCGTCGCCGTGCCGCAGGCCTGGATTGACGTGCGCAACATGGCCGATCTCGACGACGTCGCCACGGCATTCCGGCTCAAGCGCGAACGAAAAATGCGGCTTGCGACCAAATACGCCAACCTGACCCGCGGCTTTTTCGCCGAACACGGCGTGGTCGATTACCGGATCGTCGAATTAACCGGCGCCACTGAGGGTGCACCAGCAGCCGGCACCGCGGAAATGATCGTCGACATTACTACGAGCGGCGCCACGCTTGCGGCCAATGGACTTAAAGTGGTCGATGACGGCATCATTCTGCGTTCGCAGGCCAATCTGGTCGCGGCCCGCGCCGCGGCCTGGGGCGCAGCGCAGCGCGAAACCGCCCGCCTGATCCTCGATCGGATCGCCGCGCAAAAGCGCGCTTCGTCGTTCTGCGAAGTCCGCACCCGTTTTGCTGGATTAAACGAAACGATGCTGGCCGCAGCAAAAGAAAAATTTAGCGTCGCCTCGCCGTTCGGCGGCCCGACTTCGTCGGGGATGCTCACCCTGCACTGCCCGCCGGAGAATGTGCATGCGCTGGCGGGCTTCCTGCGCGACAACGGCGCCGAAGCGGTATCGGTCGGCGCCCTCGATTACGTCTATACCCGCGACAACGCGCTCTATGCCAAGCTTGCCGCAGAGCTCGACGCTCCTCAGTAGTCCTTACCACTTCGTTGCGAGGATCGGCGTGACCAAGCAATCTAACGATTGATCATGAGCGAGCCTTCGGGTCCGCTCGCCACGACGACAAAGGTTTGCGCATGGGCAATGAACGTCTCGCCGCATTCAGCGACGGTGTGATCGCCATTATCATCACGATCATGGTGCTGGAATTGAAAGTGCCGGAAGGCGACGATTGGGCCTCCCTCGCGCAACTTTGGCCAGTCTTCAGCGCTTATGTCCTGAGTTTCATCTATCTCGCGATCTACTGGAATAACCACCACCATCTGCTGAATACCGTTACAAACGTCGATGGTCTCATCCTCTGGGCCAATTCGCATTTGCTGTTCTGGCTCTCGCTGATTCCCGCATCGACCTGGTGGCTAGGCCGACATTTACCCGCGCCGCTGCCGACTGCGATTTACGGCGTGACGCTGCTGATGCCGGCGATTGCCTATTATTTGCTGCAGAGGGCCATCGTACGCCGGCAAGGGCCGCACTCGGTTCTGGCGAGCGCTCTGGGCAGCGACTTCAAGGGCAAGATTTCCCCCGTGCTCTATGCCGCAGGAATTGCCTTGAGTTTCGTCATTCCCTGGGTTTCGATCGCGCTTTACGTCATGGTCGCGCTGATGTGGTTTATTCCCGACCGGCGGATTGAGAAGGTCTTGCGCGAAACCTAAGGGATATCTTTGTGCTTCATCGAAGGCGGCTTAGTGCCATCGCCGTTGTATCTGCCGCCTTGGCGTTTGCGGCGGGCGTGGCGGACGCGCAGACCTATCCAGCCAGCAAGATTATGATTGTCGTCGCCTTCGCTCCTGGCGGCGTCGCTGACACGCTGGCCCGTCTCATCGGGCAGGGATTGAGTGATCGCCTACATCAGCCAGTTGTTGTTGAGAACCGGGGTGGCGCGGGCGGCAATATCGCGGCCAGTTATGTCGCACACGCTGAACCGGACGGCTACACGCTCCTTGCCACCACGACCGCCCTCGCCGTCAACGAGACGCTGTTCGCCAACAAGGACTTCTCGGCGAACGACTTCAATACCGTTTCACTGGCGGCGTCGAGTCCGGAAGCGCTGGTAACCGGCGCGAGCAATGCTGCCAACAATCTGGTCGAGTTTTTCAAAGCAACGAACGGCAAGACCATTAATCTGGCAATTCCGGGCGTCGGTACTGGATCGGATATTGAGGCCGAATATTTCCTGAAATTTCTCGCCCACGAGCCCGCGCAAGTAATCCCCTTTCAAGGCGGCGCGCCGGCCCTCAATGCGACGATTGGCAATCAAGTCGATCTCATGGCGTCGACGCTCGGCGGCGGCGCCGCGGCACAGATTGCAGGCGGCAAGCTCAAAGGCCTCGGCATTGCCGCCGCACATCGCGCCGCCGTCGCGCCCAATGTGCCGACTTACGCCGAACAGGGCTTCGAGGGTTTCACCGCAGCCTCATGGGTCGGCTTCTTCGCACCGGCGAAAACCGATGCCAAAATGGTCGCGACGTTGAACAATGCGATCAACGCAATCGTGCAAACGCCTGAAGTGAAGAAGAAGCTCGACGATATGGGCTTCGATCCGATCGGCGGCTCATCGGAGCAGGCCGATGCCATGTTTCGCGCCGATGTTGCAAAGTGGGGCAAAATGGTGTCGGCGCTCGATCTGTCGATCAAATAGCGCGCTTCGCACCAACAACCCA
This sequence comes from uncultured Alphaproteobacteria bacterium, assembly GCA_963742215.1. GTDB lineage: Bacteria > Pseudomonadota > Alphaproteobacteria > Rhizobiales > Xanthobacteraceae > BOG-931. The sequence continues at coordinate 242,066 of CAVULJ010000007.1, read as the reverse complement.
GAAGATGTGCAGCGCGGAACATTCCAGACCACGCTGCGTTGATATTTAGCTTAAATGCTCACAATCCAGGACGGAGGACAGCCGTGCGCGTGTTGCTTGGCATCATTCTCGGCGTGATCCTGACGATCGCCGGGGCCTACACCTACGATTCATCCACCGGACGTGAACCTAACGGTCTCACCGCGACCGCTGCCGGCGGTCAGGCGCCGATGGTAAACTGGGACGTTGTCAGCGCGGATTGGAATATCTTCAAAGCCAACGTGCATGAGAGCGCTGACAATCTGCAACGCAGCATCAAGCACCACTCCGGCTAGATATTTAAACTGTTGGAGTTTGTCCCTGCAGTATCTGGGTGAAGAGCGGCATATCAATGTTGCCGCCTGAAAGAATGAGGCCCGCACGCTTGCCCGCGTAGCGGTCTTTTTCTTTGAGCAGCGCCGCAAGCGGTGCGGCGCCCGCGCCCTCGGCGAGATTATGGGTCGTTGCGTAATAGATCCGCATCGCTTCGGCGATCTCGTCTTCGCTGACGGTAACGATGCGCGCAGCGCCTTGTTTGATGATGTTAAAGGCTTCGCCGTTCGGATCACGGCACGCCATTCCATCGGCGAAGGTGCGGGCCGAATTGGTCGGAACGAGCTGACCGGCCTTGAACGAGAGCGCATAGGCCGGCGCGTTCTCGGCGACAACGCCGACGACTTCGGTTTTCAATCCCAACAGATCGCGGACGGTAATAACGCCGCAAATACCGGAACCCATGCCGATCGGCACATAAATCACATCGAGATCGGCAAAGCTCGAGAACAGCTCGTGTGCATACGTCGCGACACCTCTGACCAGATCGCGGTGAAACGCCGGCACGTAGTGATAGTCGCGCTGCTTCTGGATTTCCGCGGCAACGACCCGGCTCTCGTCAAAATCCTTGCCGGCCGTCACCAGCTCGGCGCCGAATGCTTCCATCGCCGCGTTCTTCTCGCGCGAATTGCCTTCGGGTACGACGATCACCACTCGGAACTTTATTGCGCGCTGCCGCAAGCGCGATTGACTGGCCGTGGTTTCCGCGCGTCGCGGTAACCAGGCCATTGAGATTGGGTTCGGCGCGGCACAGCGCGTTCACGTAGACCAACCCGCCGCGCACCTTGAACGCGCCGATCGGCGTATGGTTCTCATGCTTGACAATGACAGTCGCGCCGACACGCTTTGCCAGCAGCGGCCATGCATAAGCGGGCGTAGGCGGCACGAGCGCGCGAATACTGGCGGCCGCATCGTGAAGCTCATCCAGAGTGAAAAGCGGCATAATCCTGCTCAACGTCGCTGCCGGAACACCACGAAGTGCGACAGCGAAAAATTGACGATGAAGCTTGTCAGAATAGCGACCGCCTTGGCGAGCCAGACCGGCAGCAGCAGAATCTGCGCGGCAAACAATAAAGTCGCGGTGTTCGTAAACAGACCCGCGATTCCCGAGACGACGAAGGTCAAATAGGCGCGCCAGCTCAGCTTGCGTCCGGATTCGGCGGCAAAGGTAATCGACGAGTTCATGATGTACGAACCGGTGACCGCGACGGACCAGGAGATGATATTGGCGACGACAAGCGTCGTCGTTGTGGCGTTGCCGCACTGACAGAAATCCGACAACGACCCGATTGCCGCGATCCCTGACGGTGAGCCGCTCAACACCGCCCTCGCCAGCAGAAATACGCCGTAATCGACCAGCGTATTAACCACGCCGATCATGGCAAAACTGACGGCTTTGACGCTGACGCCACCGCCACGCCAGGCGCTCAGAAGCCGAATACGCGCCGAATCGAGGCGGGATGTCCCGGTCATAGCGGTATCGCATACACAAGAGGAACCGATTGCGCTATAGAACCAACGGCATAGGAAGGACGTATGAGCCCCGCTAGCGATCAGATAACGACGCGCGCCAAGAGCGGCGGGCCATCCGCAGCGGCGGGCTTGTCGATCGTCGTGCCGCTGTTCAATGAAGCGGCTTCGCTTCCACGCCTGCACGATCGCCTGATCGAGATCGCGCAAAAGCTCGCCACGGATCGGGGGCTTACTTGCGAAGTCGTCTATGTCGATGACGGCAGCGCCGATGACACGCTTTCGATTGCCCGCGCGCTGCCAGCCGCCGCGCTCGACGTTCAGGTCGTGTCGCTCTCGCGCAACTTTGGCAAAGAGGCGGCGCTGCTCGCTGGTCTCGATCACGCACGCCGCGGCGCGGTCCTGTTCATGGACGGCGACGGCCAGCATCCGCCCACACTGATCGAAACGATGGTCGGCTACTGGCTCGATGATAGCTACGATGTGATCTATACGGCGAAGGCGAACCGCACCAATGAATCATTTGTTCGCCGCGCCGCGATCAAGATGTTCTACCGGCTGCTCAATTCCGACAGCCGTGTGAAGATTCCGGAAAACGCCGGCGATTTCCGGCTGCTATCGCCGCGTGCTGCCAGCGCATTGCGCCAATTCCCCGAACGCAACCGTTTCTTCAAGGGGCTGGCAAGCTGGATCGGCTTTCGGCAGAAGCGTATCGACTATGAGCCGGAGCAGCGCGCCGAAGGCAAAAGCAGTTGGGGCCTGCGTTCGCTGATCGGACTGTCGCTCGATGGTCTAACGGGATTCTCGGTGGCGCCGCTGCGTGTTGCCACCGTGCTCGGTCTGATCCTAGCTGTGATCGCGCTGATTTACGGCAGCCAAATCGTCTATGAGACGCTCGTCCATGGCGCGAGCGTGCCGGGCTATCCGTCGCTGTTCGTTGGCGTCATGGTGCTCGGCGCCGTCCAGCTCATCATGCTTGGCGTGCTCGGCGAATATATCGGCAAGATCCTCTATGAGATCAAAGCGCGCCCGGTCTATTTCGTCGCCGAACACGACCTGAAATTGCGTGACGATGCGAGCCAGGCCAATTCGGGCACGCGCACTGCCGCCGAATGAGCGAACGCCGGATTACCCTCTGCGCCGACGACTATGGTATTTCGCCCGCGGTCAGCGGTGCGATCCGCGAGCTTATCGGCCGCGGACGGATCAATGCCACATCCGTGATGGTCGTAGCGCCGAGCTTTGATCAAAATGAAGCGGACGCTTTGCTCGACGCCGCGGGACAAGCGCGCGATTGGACTGCATGTGACATTGACGGCGCCGTTCCGGCCGCTTTCCTCCGGCTTTGCACCGCTACGTGACGGCGCGTTCCTGCCTCTTTCGCCAAAGCTGTTTCGCGCGCATTTGCGCTCGCTGCAACCAGCGCTGCTGGCAACTGAAATTGCGAGCCAGTTCGAAGCATTCAAACATGCTTTCGGGCGGCCGCCGGACTTTGCCGACGGCCATCAGCATGTGCACATCTTTCCGCAAGTACGCGACACATTCTTGCGCGTTGCCAAATCGGCAGCGCCGAACGCCTGGGTGCGTCAATGCGGGCGAGCCAGGGCACATGGGCGCCTCTCCGACATTAAGGCGCTAGTGCTCGATCACCATAGCAGATCCTTCCGCCGCCTGGCCGATCATTACGGCATTCGCACCAATCCGGCTTTTGCCGGAACTTATGCCTTTCGCTCGGGCGCCGATTACGCGGAGCTGTTTCCGACATTCCTCGATGGCATGCCGGACGGCGGATTGATCATGTGTCATCCGGGCAAGGTCGATGCCGAACTCAAGCGGCTCGACCGGGTAACCGATTTGCGCGAACGTGAATTCGACTTTCTCAGCGGCACCGCATTTCCACGCCTGCTCGCTGAGCGCCGGGTTGCGATCTGATTACATCACCACGACTTTAGCGCCGACCTGGACGCGACTGTACAGGTCGATGACGTCGGCGTTGCGCAGGCGGATACAACCCGACGAGACATCGCCGCCGATGGTCCATGGCTCGTTCGAGCCGTGGATGCGGTAGAGCGTAGAGCCAAGATACATCGCGCGCGCACCGAGCGGGTTTTCCGGACCGCCCGCCATGTAACGTGGCAGATCCGGCCGGCGCTGCAGCATCTCAGACGGCGGATACCAATCCGGCCACTCTTTCTTCGCCGTAACCGTCTTGACGCCTTGCCACGTAAAGCCCGGCTTGCCGACGCCGATGCCGTAACGCATCGCCTTGCTCTGGTCCTGCACCAGATAGAGGAAGTGGTGCGGCGTATCGATGATAACGGTACCGGGCTTTTCCGGACTGCTGTATTCGACAATCTGCCGATCGAATTTCGGATCGATCTGAGGATGCGCCATGTCGCCGCTGCTTGACGGCGCATAGGCCGGCGCCGACGCAACCGGCGGATCCTGCTGTCCCGGCGGCAGCGGTTCGTAACCCACGCTCGGCATTGGAATGAGCTTCACGTAGTCGAAGTCCGGCGCAGCCGTCGGCTGACGGCGCGACTGTGGCGCCGAAGCGGGAGCATCTTGATAAGCGAATAGCTGGTGCGGCGTCTGATTGCCGGCTTGTGATCCAGCAGCCGCCTTAGCGTTCGTCGGCGATGCCGGCGCCGCTTGATAAGCAACCTGCGCAGTCGCAGCCGATGACGAGGCCACCTGCGCTGGCGCCGCCTGAGAGCCGCGCGCCGGCCGCGGCGGCATGTAAGCCTGAGGATAGGCCGGATATTCCGGCTCGGGCTGATAAGGCCGCGGCACGGTTGGCTCGCGGGCCACGCCAGCGAAGATCATCGCGATGAAACCACCACTGCCAGTCGGGGGATTATTCACGAGATTATTCTCTTGGGCGAAGGCCGGCCCATTTTGGCCGACCGCAAAGAATGCGCTCGTCATGAGCGCGGACACGCAGATACGCCGCATTGCTTCACCCGGTACGCTGACTCAACTGACGGCGCGCGGCGACGAGAGACCGCAGGCCGGTATGATGAATTGAAACTTAAACTTCGACTGTTTGGTAAATTTCGCCGCCGTGGCAGCAGCCAAGACGCTCTTGGCAGATCGTTCATCAAGTTACAGTTTATTTCGGGTCAATGACGATGGTTAATGAAGCGTGCGCGGAACGCCGCGTGAACGCGGTATTAAGCCGAAAGCCCCTACTCTTTCCGTCGAACCGGTTCCAGACAGCAATGGCCGCGCCGCGCAAAATCTTCCGCATCGAACAAACGGCCGCGGCCCGGTTCGCTGACAGCGTTGGAGACGCACAGCCTACCATCGCGTCATGCCGAACTGATGAACGAGCTTGCTGCATTGCGCGCCCTGATCACGGCAGCGGCGATGCAGTCTCCAGATAAAATGGAAGCGGCCAAAGAATACGCGCCTGGCGGCCCCGAAACCGAACGCCTTACGTCAGAGCTTAATCTGATTGTCGGCGCGATCAGCGGCAGTACAGTCAAAGCAACGGGGCAAACTTACCTTGCGATGCGCCGCCGATGACCCGCATTGCCTATGAGTTGACTGAAGTGGTCGCAAGCACGGAGCAGGCGACGCAGCAAATCCTGGGCGCCGCCGAAGAGATCGATCAAGCGGCGAAGAATCTATCGGCCGCGCTCGGCGGCAAATATGAGCAAGGCCTGGTCCAGGATATTCAGGATGTCGTCATCCGCATTTTTGAAGCCTGCAATTTCCAGGATCTTGCCGGTCAGCGCGTCAGCAAGGTTCTGTCGATCCTGAATTTTGTCGAGGATCACGTCGCCCGCGTGATCGAAGAGATCGCGCGGGAATCCGCGGCAGTGCGGCGCAACGGCGAGCAGCTCCTGCATGGTCCGCGACTCGAGAACAATTCCGGCCACGTTTCGCAGGCCGAAATCGACGCGATGTTCGGCACCTAAAACCAGATCGCTGCAGATTGAATCGACCGAAGAACGGCGGTCTCGTTACTGCGGCCGCATCGGCTTGCCACCCGCAGAGCGCGGCCCGGCGCCTTCCGCTCCGCAGCGGGCATAAACACCTACGCCGTAGCGGCCGGCAACTTCCGGGTCCATCCAGCGCAACACCATCGTGCGGCCGTCGAACGAGACGATCTCGCGGTCTTGCGGACCGCCGGCATCACCAGGCGGACCGATGTAATTCTTGCCGCCCGACGAGCCTTTGAGCACCAGTTCCTGCAAATCGGCACTATCGGCGAGATACATCATCACGCCGCCGTTTGGCCCACGATTGATGACGACAGGCTGGCCGCATTGGGCACGTGCCGCCGACGTGGTGCGGGCGAGATCGGATTCGTTGTGATAGGCGCCGTAACCCCAACGGCCGACCAGTTCTTCCGAGTGGTACTGTGACGGGAGTGAGGGAACGCCCGTGGGCGTGGCGGCCTGCGTTTCGATCGGAGGGGTGTTGTTGGTGCTGCAACCAGCGAGCAGCATCCCCGCAAAACACACCACGCTCGCAAGCAGCCGCGGATCACGAAGCGACGCGCTCATGAAGGGCTCCCCTCAAAATCCATGTCCCAGCCCGGCCAAACCTTTAGCACCGGTCCCACCAATTGCCCTTTTTTACGCTCGGGTTCTTTCCACTTAGTTGCAAAACAGCCCTCTAAGCTTAAGCCCTACGGCCCTGGTTTGGCGATAGGTTGTCCATTTCGCCGCTTTGAGCCGTTGCGCCCCGCGCGCCCGGACGCAGCCTTGGCTGCTGCGGCAGGCTTACGCGGATCCTTGGGCGGCTCCGATTTGTGGATGCTGAGCGCCCGCATCAGGTCCCGATCGTCGAAGAAATCGGAATCCGCGAACAAACTGACGGCGTGAATGCCGGCGATGGCGCAGATATCGTCCATTTCGTTGGCGTCGCCGGTGACACCGATCGCCGCGATTACCTCACCCTCGCGATCACGAATGAGCTGGCCGCCGCCCTCAAGAAACAGCGGATAATCAGCCAGGTTCTCGATTGACTGCATGAACAGCGGCTTCTCGTTCGCCTTGTGCAGAACGAGTTTCGACGGCCGGCCAAGCGCCAACGAAGCATAGGCTTTGCCGTAGCAGACCTCGAAGCGAAGCATCGAGGCGTTGTCCTGTTTCTGGAACGCTTTAACCCGGCCGCCGGCGTCGAGTATGATCGCGCTCATCGGTCGGCAACGTTCCCGTTTTGCCTTTTCGAATGTCGCCGCGATGATGGTATTGGCCTGTTCGAGGCTCAGCCCGCGCATTTCTCTTTGATCCTTCCGGTCCCCGGGTCCTTGCACCAGGCGAGAGCCGGAGCTTATGTCGTATCGCGCCAGCGCCATAGACCATTGGCGTAAAGCTTTCCATGCCTTCCCGCTTGACAGCACAGAGCTTGAACCTTATGTCCGCGTCGGGCTTTGGCACTCATCTTTAAGAGTGCTAAAGTACTGAAATGAAATGATTTTTTTGTGAAACGCCAATGCCGCGCAGGCGGCCAAGAGGGTAATCATGGCGAAAACCAAGTTCCGGCCGCTGCATGACCGCGTGGTCGTCAAACGCGTCGATGCCGAGGAAAAGTCCAAGGGCGGCATCATCATTCCCGATACCGTGAAGGAAAAGCCCTCTGAGGGCGAGGTTGTCGCCGTCGGCCCCGGTGGCCGCGACGAGGCCGGCAAGCTCATCCCGATCGGCGTGAAGTCAGGCGACCGCGTGTTGTTCGGCAAGTGGTCCGGCACCGAGGTCAAGCTCGATGGCGAAGATCTCCTGATCATGAAGGAGTCCGACATCATGGGCGTGATCGCCTAAGCCGCAATAACACTCATCCAGGAGAAATCTGAAATGGCTGCGAAAGACGTGAAATTTTCGGGTGACGCCCGCGACCGCATGCTGCGCGGCGTAGAGACGCTCGCCAATGCGGTGAAAGTGACGCTCGGCCCGAAAGGCCGCAACGTCGTGCTCGACAAGAGCTTCGGCGCGCCGCGCATCACCAAGGACGGCGTCACTGTCGCCAAGGAAATCGAACTCGAAGACAAGTTCGAGAACATGGGCGCGCAGATGGTGCGTGAAGTCGCGTCCAAGACCAACGATGTCGCCGGCGACGGCACCACGACCGCCACCGTGCTTGCCGCCGCGATCGTGCAGCGAAGGCGCCAAGGCGGTAGCCGCCGGCATGAACCCGATGGACCTCAAGCGCGGCATCGACCTCGCGGTCAGCGCCGTAATCGAGGACATCAAGAAGCGGGCGAAGAAGGTCGCGTCGTCCTCCGAGGTCGCCCAGGTCGGCACCATTTCGGCGAACGGTGACTCCAACGTCGGCAAGATGATTGCGCAAGCGATGCAGAAGGTCGGCAATGAAGGCGTGATCACGGTCGAAGAGGCCAAGTCGCTCGAGACCACCGTCGATATCGTCGAGGGTATGCAGTTCGACCGCGGCTATCTCTCGCCGTACTTCATCACCAACGCCGAGAAGATGGTGGCGGAGCTCGAAGACGCTTACGTGCTGCTGCACGAAAAGAAGCTCTCCGCGCTGCAGGCAATGCTGCCGGTGCTTGAGGCGGTGGTGCAGTCGGGCAAGCCGTTGCTGATCATCGCCGAAGACATCGAGGGCGAGGCGCTTGCCACGCTGGTGGTCAACAAGCTGCGCGGCGGCCTCAAGGTTGCGGCCGTGAAGGCGCCGGGCTTTGGCGATCGCCGCAAGGCCATGCTCGAAGATATCGCCATCCTGACCGGCGGCCAGCTCATTGCCGAAGACCTCGGCATCAAGCTCGAGAGCGTGACCACCGCGATGCTCGGCCGCGCCAAGAAGATCGTGATCGAGAAGGAAAAGACCACGATCGTCGACGGCGCCGGCAAGAAGAAGGAGATCGAGGCCCGTGTCGGCCAGATCAAGGCCCAGATCGAGGAGACCACCTCGGATTACGACCGTGAGAAGCTGCAGGAGCGGCTGGCGAAGCTCGCCGGCGGCGTTGCGGTAATCAAGGTCGGCGGTGCGACCGAAGTCGAGGTCAAAGAGAAGAAGGACCGCGTCGAGGATGCGCTCAATGCAACCCGCGCCGCGGTCGAGGAAGGCATCGTGCCGGGCGGCGGCGTCGCACTGCTGCGCGCCAAGAAGGCGATCGGCAAGCTGACCAACAGCAACCCCGACGTCCAAACCGGCATCAACATCGTGTTGAAGGCTGTCGAAGCGCCGGTGCGCCAGATCGCTGAGAACTCGGGCGTCGAAGGCTCGATCGTGGTCAACAAGATCCTCGAGAACAAGTCGGAGACGTTCGGCTTCGATGCGCAGAACGAGGAATATGTCGACATGCTCGAGAAGGGCATCGTCGATCCGGCCAAGGTCGTGCGCGCCGCGCTGCAAGATGCAGCTTCGAGTAGCCGGCCTGCTGGTCACCACGGAAGCCATGATCGCTGAACTGCCGAAGGATACGCCGGCGATGCCGGCAATGCCAGGCGGCGGCGGTATGGGTGGGCATGGGCGGCTTCTAAGCCACGCTGCCTCCACAGATAGCGGCAAAGGGCGCGGAGCAATCCGCGCCCTTTGTGTTTCCGTAGTTCACCCGCCGAAACAAATACTTTTTCACTCGCGCGTGGCCGTAAGGCCGCACAGCGGTACGGCTGTTATGGTGAATAAGTGGCCGATAACGGCCTTAAGTATCGCCATTTTCACTCAAATCCGCATTTAGACTAGCTATGAAACGCCGCAATTCTCTCATGTTTTCGTAACCGCGAGGATGCAAGCTCGCGGCGCTTGATGATGGTCTTCCACTTAGAGGATACAGACCATGCAAGAGCGACGTAAAGTCATGCGAACACGATCCCTGCTTCACGGCAGGATTTTGTTCAACGATCGACGCTCGGTCATCGATTGCGTGATCCGCAATCTTTCAAATTTGGGTGCGTCACTCGAAGTTGCGAACGTCGTCGGTATCCCGCCGGCCTTCGATCTACAGATCGATCACGAAGCTGAAAGTCGCCGGTGCGTAGCGATCTGGTACGGCGAAAACCGCATCGGCGTCGAATTCCGGCCGCAACGCACGCAACCAGCGGACATTGCAACCAACCGACATGGAATCAACCGACTCGCAACCAATCGACTTGGACCCGCACGAGGCCCAGGCGACGGCGCCCGAACTTGAAATGGCCGCTGCGTCAGCCCACGCTGCTCACACTGACGTGCTGCGCGGAGAATTATTGGCACTGCGCGCCGCGCTGTTCGATGTGCCGTTTGGCGTCGTTTTGCTGGACGCCGAATTGCGCGCGCAATTCATTAATCGCGCTTTCCGCAAGATGTGGCGCTTGCCAGACAGCAAAGCGGACGCCAAGCCGGCCTTCGTTTCGTTAATGTATCATGGCTGCGACACACGCGCATATGATGTGCCGGCGCAAGACCTCAAGGCTTATGTTGCCAAGCGCGTCGCGCATGTGAAGGCCGGCAACACGAAGCCAGTCGATTTGCGCCTAACGAGCGGAGAGGTCATCCGCTTTCAAGGCACGCCGCTGCCGAACGGCGGCCGGATACTGAGCTATACCTACGTCACCGACATCGTGAAACAGGCCGATGAGTTGCAAGTTTTCAAGACGGCGCTCGATCATGTCAAAGAGGGTGTGTCGCTGCTGGATCCGCATTTGCGCGTTCAATTCATGAACAGCGCGGCGCGAAAAATGTGGAAAGTTTCGGACGACGTGGCCGAGCGCAAGATGACTTACGCGGAGCTTGTGAATACGACGAGGCTCACGAACGCCAGCGGCGTTTCAGAAGAAGAGCTCGACAAATATATCGCTGAGCGCATTACCGCAGTACGCAACGGCGACCCCACTCCCGCGGATGTCATCTTGACCGATGGCAGGACAATGCGCCTGCAATGCGCCGTGCTGCCCAATGGCGGCCGGATGATGACCTACACCGACGTGACCGACCTGGTGCGTGACGCGGCCGAACAGCACCATTTCGCGACGACCGATGTGACTGACCGAGCTCTACAACCGGCGCCATTTCCTGAAGCTTGCGGACGCCGAATGGCAACGCTTCCAGCGTTATCAGCGGCCGCTATCGCTCCTGATTTTCGATATTGATCACTTCAAGTTCATCAACGACCAGCTCGGTCATGATGCGGGCGATCGGGCCATCGTGCATGTTGCCGCACTGGCGCGTGAGGACAAGCGGCCGACCGACATTCTGGCCCGCATCGGCGGCGACGAGTTCGTCATGTTGCTGCCCGAGACCGATATCCAGCAAGCGGGCGTGGTGGCGGAGCGGCTACGGGCAAAAGTCGAGCGGACCCCGCTCGGCGAACCCGGCGCATCGATGAAAATGACGGTAAGCATTGGCGCGGCAACGGCGACCGCAAGCATGCCAGAGGTAACGGCGCTGCTGAAGCAAGCCGACGAAGCGCTCTACCGGGCCAAATTCCTCGGCCGCAATCGCGTGAACATGGCTAACCAGCCGCCGTTCGCCAGCCACTGCGTTGCCGCGGAATAGGCTTCACTTCCAGTGTCACAAAGCACATAGCACCCGGCTTGGTGAGACAGATCAATTCGTCATCAGACGGAAGCGCAGCGTGGTGGCGCCGGATAACTCGACGAGATCGCCGTTGCGCCGCCAGCCGGTCGCCTGCGAGAGCGCGGTGATCAGATCCTGATCGACGGTTTCGCGTTCCGGCGTGCATTGCGTCGGCTTGTGTTGCGCCGGGAACTATCGTGATAGTTCCATCCGCGCCGACCGTCGCCTGAGCCTGCACGCTGGTGCACCACAGATCGATCGACGTCGCGCCGTCATCGTCAATTTCCAGCATCGGCATTCGCTTCGTGCCATGCATCGGCGCCGCCTCCAGCATCATTTCGCTGCCGAACGGAAACGGCTCGCTTGCCGAAGCAGGCCAGATTGCGAGAGCGAAAAGGAACAGCGCGGTGAGTATCGGTTTCATGGCGAATAGCAAGTAGCGAATAGCGAACGGAGGAACAACCCCCCTATTCGCTACTCGCCATTTCGCTATTCGCAGAGTTTCCGTTACGCCTTCGGCAATTGCGCGATGCCCGGGAAGAACAGGTAGCACGCGACGCCGATCAGCACGAGGTAGACCAGCAGCACGATGGTCCAGCCGAAATTGTGGCGGATCACCTCGCCTTCATTGCGAACGAACTCGCTGGTCGACACCCCGACGCTCGCGGTCTGCGGCGCAATCGGCTTGCCGATTTCGGCGCCGACCGAGTTGAGCGTCGGCAACAGCATCAGCGGGAAGCCGAGCAATTGGCCGACCAGCGCCTGGAACTTGCCGAACATGGCGTTGGTCGAGGTGTTCGAGCCCGACAGCGCGACGCCGATGAAGCCAAGCAGCGGCGCAACCACGATGAAGGCCGGACCGATCTTGGAGAACGCGCTGGCGAGCGAGCCGGCCATGCCCGAATAGTTGAAGACATAAGCAAGGCCGAAGATGAAGACGCCGACGAGGCAGGCGCCCCACATCTGCGACCAGGTCTTGGCGAAAATCTCGCCGACCTGCGCTCACGCTGACGCGCAGCAGGATCGCAACCACGATCCACGACGCCAGGATCGCCGTGCCGCCGACGAACGGCTTGAAGTCGAACGCCGCGGTGATGGTTGCGTTCGCAGTCAGCGAAGACTCGGCGGCGACCTGCAAGATGCAGCCAGTTGATCGCCGGGCAGCGACGACCACGGCCCGGTCCAGGCAACGACGATCGACAACCAGAACGATGATCGGCAGCCAGCCCTGGAATACTTCGCCGGCGGAGATGCCCGTGGCCCTCCGCCTGCGCTTCCTGCGCCGCCGTGTATCGGCACGCCGCCATAGCCGAGCGTCTGCGCCGGCTGCCAGAATTTCAGCAGGATCAGGAGGCAGGCGAAGCAGACGATGGCGCCGATCACGTCGGGCAGATACGGCCCGAGATAGATCGCGGTCGGCAATTGGCCGGCGATATAGCCGAGCGATCCGACCACGGCGAGCGGCCAGGCGCCTTTCATGCCCTGCTTGCCGCTGACGAGGTAGAGCAGGATCCACGGCGGCAACAGCGCAAGGATCGCAACGATCTTGCCGACGGAGGCCGACAGCGCGAGGAGCGGCATGCCGGTGACCGCGGCAAGCGCGATGATCGGCGCGCCGAGCGCGCCGTAGGACACCGGCGCGTTATTGGCGATGGCGGCGACGCGGATGGCGTCGAGTGCCGGAATGCCGAGCGTGATCAGGATCGGCGCGACGAAGGCCCACGGATAGCCGAAGCCGACGAGACCCTCGAGCAGCGCACCGAACGCCCAGGCGAACAGAATGGTCTGCACGCGGACGTCACGGGTTCCCTGCTGGATCAGCCAGCGCCGCAATTTGTCGAAGGCGCCGGTCGTCACCAGCGTGTTGAAGAGCATCACTCCCCAAAACGTGATCCAGTCGACATTCCAGACACCGGTCGCGGAGCCGTAAAGATAGGCGCGAATCCCGTCGTCGAGCGGCATCTTCCAGACCCAGAGGCCGAGCACGAAGGTGACGATCGAGCCGATCAGAACGGCAAGCCACGCCGACATCCGCAGGCCCGCGAGCAGGAACAGCAGCAAGACGACCGGAATGAGTGCGACCAACCAGGTCAGAAACAGGTTTCCGGTCGGATCGAGAATTTGCGTGAACATGAAGTCCTCCCCAGCGCGGCTTGTTAATGAGTTTTCTGTTGTCCGCCGCTCCTTGCAGCGAGGTGACGGTGCGCAGAATGCCGCTCTGCCCGGCATCATGAACGCCAGATTTACCGCCACCTTGCCGTAAATTAAGCAATTCGAGGCCAATGCCTATCTGCAATAGCCATAATTCACCCCGACAACCACATGCCGGCCGTGGATTGCTTCGTGATATTGCAATGCATCATCGGGGCCGTTGTCGATCGCACCACCCCGTACTCGCCGCAATGCCAGGTGATCGCGCCACATTGCGCCGCATCCTCAAATCCGGAGGTCTTTCGTGACACGCCTTGCCTGCGACGCTCGCCACGATCTGGCGGTTGTCACTCCCTATTTCCGCTCGGAAGATCGCTGGCCGGGACGTCTCCTGCTTGGTGCGGTGGTCGCTATCGAGCTAGTCGATCGTCGCTATCACCGTCATTTTGAACCACGTGGTACAATCGGTTCTACAACACGCTGCAGGATCGCAACTGGGACGCTTTCGTCAGCGCCATTCTGTTTTTCTGCGTGCTCGCCGCGATCTTCACGCGTGCTCGCGGTCTATCAGAACTATCTCAATCTATGGCTCCAGATCCGCTGGCGGCGCTGGATGACGCAAACCTATCTGCGGCAATGGCTCAACACCGCGAACCACTATCGCATGCAGCTCCTCGGCGACGCCGCCGACAACCCCGACCAGCGCATCGCCGACGACCTGCAAATGTTCGTGCAGAGCACGCTCTCGCATCGGCATCGGGCTTCTTGAACTCGTTCGTGACGCTGTGCTCCTTCGTCGTCATTCTGTGGACGCTGTCGGAAGCACGCGCCGCTGCATCTGTTCGGCATGTCGCTGGCGATTCCCGGCTATCTGGTCTGGGCGGCGCTGATCTACGCGGTGATCGGCACCGTGGCTGACGCATCTGATCGGCTGGCCGCTCATCCCGCTGAACTTCCAGCAGCAGCGCTTCGAAGCCGACTTCCGGTTCAACCTGGTGCGCACGCGCGAGAACTCCGAGCAGATTGCGTCGCTGCACGGCGAAGCCGCCGAGCGCGAACGCCACATCGACCGCTTCGGCATGGTGGTCACCAACTGGATCGCGATCATGAAGCGGCAGAAGAAACTGACCTTCTTCACCCAGAGCTATTCGCAGGCCTCGGTGATCTTTCCCTATATCATGGTGAGCCCGGTCTATTTCGCCGGCACGATGCAGCTCGGCGGCCTGATGCAGACGGCATCCGCCTTCGACAGCGTGCAGAGCGCGCTTGTCCTATTTCATCACGCGCGTATCGCTCGATCGCGCGAATATCAGGCGGTGGTCGCGCGACTGGAAGGCTTCGAGAGCGCGATCGAGGCCGGCCGCGCCGCCGCGCTGACGCCGCCGGCCATCGAGGTGCTGCCGCAGACCGGGCACGGCACGCGATCACCGTCGATCGATCTGGCAGGTCCAGCCTGCCGAAGGGCGAGCCGTTGCTCAACGCCGAGCATTTGTCGTTTCCCTCCGGCGAGCGGTTCTGGTCACCGGGCCTTCGGGCGCCGGCAAGTCGACCCTGTTCCGCGCTATCGCCGGCATCTGGCCGTTCGGCTCCGGCCGGGTCACGCGTGCCGAAGACGCCAAGGTCATGCTGCTGCCGCAGCGGCCCTATTTTCCGGTGGCGACGCTGGCCGCCGCCATCACTTACCCGGCCCGGGCGGGCACGTTCGATGATGCGCGCATCGCCGAGACGTGCTCACCGCGGTCGGGCTTGCCGCAACTCGTCGGCCGGCTCGACGAAGAGGCGCACTGGAACCGGATGCTGTCGCTCGGCGAGCAGCAGCGGCTCGCCATCGCGCGCGCCCTGCTCTACGCGCCCGGACTATCTTCTGCTCGATGAAGCGACCGCCTCGCTCGACGAGCCAGCCGAAGCGCAGCTCTATCGCGTGCTGCAGGAGCGGCTCAAAGGCGCGGCCATCATCTCCATCGGCCATCGCTCAACGCTCGCCGCGTTCCATCGCCGCCGCGTCGAGGTATCGGCCGATCAGGCGGTGCACCAGGTTCGCGAGGTGCCGCTAGCTTCGGCGGCGGAGTGAAGAGGCGCTTTGAAAGAGAAAAGGCCGGAAGCGTTTCCGCCACCGGCCTGCATCTTAGAGATTTTAGACGATTACTTCAGGTTCGAAGCGAAGTCGATCGAGGCCGAGAGTTTCGCCACGAAAGCCGCGCTGCACCAGTTGGTGCCGAGACCGCTCGGGATTTTGTGCCGTGACATTGCTCGGCGAGAACGACGCATTCTGCGCACTGGTGAAGACGTTACATTCCGACTTGTTCAGGTTGGTGTCGATGTAGCGCAGATCGAGCGTCAGCACCTTGTAGGTGAAGCCAATACCGAGGTCCCATGTGGCGTAGCTCGTGTACTTGACCCCACCTGGGGATGCGGGAGTGGCCGCGCCGAAAGCGCCGCCAGCACCAAATCCGTAGAAGGAGTTGCTGGTGCCGAGATCCCAGTAACCAAGGTCACCGGAGATATACATGCCGAGACCGTTCGGGAGCGCAGTGCTCGGAGCAGTCCAGGTCACGTTGCCCGTGCTGAACCAGCCAGGCGCGCCGGTATTGAGCACTGACGGGGAGTACCATTCCTGAACGCCCGCGGCCCACTGATCGCTAAACGTATAGGTCGCCTTGCCGTAGATCTCGTAGAAGCTCTCGTTCTTGAGAACCTCGTTGCCAAAACCGGGTGCTTGGAAATTCGGATTCGGAACGAATGAGCCACCGGGGAACGCGACCGGACCACCACCGGCATCGCCGCAACCGCTGTTGCCCGTGCCCGGGAAGCCGAAGCATTGGCCGCCCGGGTACCAGTAGTACCAGGCGCCAAGGTCAAGGGCGAGCTTATCGAAGGTCGGCCGGACGCCAGCGTAGAAGTCGATCTCCGCCGCGGCATCATTGGGGAAATCGATGCTTTCGCCGGAGACACCGCCGTACCATTGGAGGCTCGGGGTGCTGTTGTAGCGGAGTTCATATCCAGCCTGCGTCGAAGGCTTATGGTCAGACTGGGTCACGCCGCGGAAGTTGTAGTCGTTCATCAAAGCAGCGGTGATAACGAAGTCCCATGGCGACACAGGAGCTGCCGCAGCCGGCGGCGCCTTTACGGCCATATCGGCCGCCATGGCGGAGGTGGATGCCAATCCG
The DNA here is from genome assembly GCA_963742215.1 of uncultured Alphaproteobacteria bacterium. Classification (GTDB taxonomy): domain Bacteria; phylum Pseudomonadota; class Alphaproteobacteria; order Rhizobiales; family Xanthobacteraceae; genus BOG-931. The sequence goes on along the minus strand of CAVULJ010000007.1, from coordinate 225,459 downwards.
GCCGCCAGTATCAACGAGTAAGCTACTCTTTTCATCGTTTGCCCCTTTGGTCCCCTGTCCGTAGCCACCTGCCGACTGGCGGCGGACAGCATCGAAATGATGTGACGAAAACGCCAGATAACGTGGGGGATTTTTAGAAACTGGAGCAATATAGCCAAGTCTAAAACATCATCATCTGATGACTTTTTAATCATTTCCGCCAGTAATAAAATAGTTTATTAATAACTGTGTCTTGAGGGATACACTTTCGGGCGGTTTAAGCAGCACTTCCGAGGGACGTTACGACCCTGCTGTGGATAAGCTTCAAGGCATCGAAGTTAGGTCAGCGAGGCTAGGCCTCACCCCGCCAGCTTGCGCCCTTTCCATCCCAGCCCCAGCTAAAGAATAACAACAATCGGAGGCTTGACGATGAAAGCGGTTGTCGACGGCCAAATCGTTGCCCAGAGCAGCGAAGTCATTGATTGCAAGGGATATCAGTACTTTTCGCCAGCGTCGGTGCGGACGGATTGGCTGGAAAAGACGGAAAAGACCACAGAGGATCTGAAGTGCCCCCACGGCGTGCAGTTTTACGACGTCGTGGTTGCCGGCAAGCGGCATCCCCGAGCGGCTTGGTCATACGAATCGCCGCAGCCGGAAATGAAGGCGGTTAAAGATCAATTCGGCTTCTGGCAGGACGTCGAAGTCGTCTAGCGGGCCGCCTCGATTTTTAGTTGGAGCGCGTCCCTTTCGGAAAACCGGAAGTCCACCCTCGGATCAGGTCCGAGGGCAGGCTTTTCCGGGATCATGCTCTAGGCGGCAGCCTTCTTGCGGTTGGCTTCAAGCCGAGCGTCGACGAGCGCGACTTGAGCATCGATCGCCGCATTGCTCAGGCCTTTTTGCCTTGCGATGAGTTGTACCAGCTTGTCGGCCCGCTCGATGTTCGGCGCGCCGTTTTGCAAGGCCCGCGCCGCCGATGCCGGCCGGGTCAGCGATTGCGCGGCAGCTGCGTATTTTTCGAACGGCACCAGGTCTGCCGGGTTGGCGCCAAGCTTGACGCAGAGGTCGAATACAAAATTGTAGACCGAGCGCGCCTCTTCGACGTTGGAATGCACCGCTTCCTGCGCAGTGCGCATGCCGTCTTTGGTGATGCAGCGATAATTGCCCGCGAGCAACATCGACCACTTTGCCAGCGGCACCCAGATTGAAGTCATAGGCTTTGAGTTTCACCGGCAGCTCGATCTCGCCTTCCGGCGTATCGAAACGCGCGCTTTCGACGTCCTTTTCAAGATTGCGGATGATCTGCGTGTCCTTGTCGTCCTCGAACCTTGCGCACTTGAAGTTAGTCGGCAGCGTGACCAGCAATTCGTTGGCCTTGCCGTCCGGCGGACGGATCGCCTGCGGATCTGGGCTATTGAGCGTGATCTTCTTTGGATCGACCGAATCCCAGACGCGCGGATCGGTATAAGCCGGCTCCAGCGCCTTGTAGTCGAGACCAGGGATACGCTTGATGTAAGGCAGTGGCGGCATGTTCATGATCGACATGCAGGGCACGCGCGATTTGCCGACCGCATCGAGCAGTTCGCGCACGCCCGGCGAACGATATTGCGGCTCCTGCATGCACAGGCCGACGAGGTCATATTGCTTGGGATCGACGCCGGTCGCCGGACCCGCAGTCACCTTGCCGGGCAGCTTCCGCAATTCAAGGAGCACCGGTTCCTTGCGCCCGCGGATCGGGAGCTGAACCTTGAAACCTTCGGCATTGATCAGGTCGGCCTCGGCGGGCAGGCACACGAGGTGAATTGAATGGCCGCCGAACAAAAGCTTGGATGCCAGCAACGATCCATACGACGCGCCCATCAGCAGAATATTGTAGGTCGGCATAGCGTACCTCCCGGGAAGCAAAATGGCCGGTTAAAGCCGGCATGGGAACGGCGACACCTCGCCGTCCATCCTCATATATTGCCGATGCTATTGGCCTCGCCGAACCGATGCAATGCACCTTCGAAGCGGACCCGAAACGCTTTGACGCGGCGCCAGCCGCCTGACGCCGCGTCCTGTTGACCGCTGATACCCGTTAGGTGGAACTGCCGTTCGAACTAGATGGCGGCAATGACGGAGCAGGAGCTGGCGCCGTTTCAGGAGCCGGAGCAGCCATCATCGGCGCAGGCTTCGGTGCCGGGGGCTTTTTGACCGGCGCCTTGCGCTTCGGTGCGGCCTTCTTCGCTTTCTTCGGTGCCGCTTTTTTCTTTGCCGACTTCACCAGCTTCTTTTTCTTGCTCGCCGGAGCAGCCTTTTTCTTCTTCGCGGATTTCTTTTTCGCCTTTGCCTTCTTCGCCATGATCGACCTCCCGATCTTGCTATTGGATTGAAATGGAGTCCCCTCTGGCCGCCCCCGGATCAAGCGACTGCAGTGCGGACGAGGTACGCAATACTGACGGACGTGGGCCGCCGGTAGCCCAATCGATCAACTCGACCGTATGGACGATTGGTAGCGCCGTGCCCGCTGCGATCTGCGTGATGCAACCGATATTGCCGGCGGCGATCACATCAGGCCGCAATCTTTCGATAGAATCGACTTTACGCTCGCGCAACCGCGTTGCAATGGCGGGCTGAAGAATATTGTAGGTCCCTGCGGAGCCGCAGCAGAGATGACCTTCCGGAACGTCCTTCACAGCGAAGCCAAGCGTCGCCAGCAGCTCTTTCGGCTGGCTCCGAATTTTCTGTCCGTGCTGCAGCGAACATGCGGCGTGATAGGCGACGGCAAAGTTCCGGAATGCCTGCTGCCAGCTGTAACGACACGCCGCCGAGAAACTCCGCTATGTCTTTGGCAAGACTGGAGATCCTCTGGGCGCGCTCGGCATAAGCGGGATCGGTGCGGAACATGAAGCCGTAGTCTTTGACCGTGGTGCCGCAGCCGGATGTGGTGATGACAATGGCGTCGAGATTTTCGAGCGCCTCCCAGGCATCGATATTGGCGCGAGCCTGTCCCAGCGCTTCGGCATCGCGGCCCATGTGATGAACCAGCGAGCCGCAACAGCCGGCCCCGTTTGCCAGCACCACGTCGAAGCCGTGCCGCGTCAGCACGCGAATCGCCGAGGCATTGATCTGCGGCGCCAGCGAGATCGTTGATGCAGCCCGCGAGCAGCGCGACGCGGCCTTTGCGCGGCCCTACGGCGGTGACCGTTTGCGCGCCGCGCGGCGAATGCGGCGGACGCGGCGGCGTGAGACGAAGCATCGCGCCGAGCCGCTCGAGCCCTAAGGCTTCAACGAGCGGTGCGAACGGCTTGGCAACCAGCGCCGCCAATAACGCAAGCCGGAAACGCTGCGGATACGGCATCAGCCAGGCGAGCATCGCGCGCAACAGCCGATCGGCCAGCGGGCGGCGATAGGTTTGTTCGATGTGAACCCGGGCATGATCGACAAGGTGCATGTAGTGCACACCCGACGGGCACGTCGTCATGCAGGCGAGGCAGGACAGGCAACGATCGATGTGCGTGGTGACGTCGGCGGAGGCCGGCCGGTCGTGCTCCAGCATCTCCTTGATCAGGTAGATGCGCCCGCGCGGCGAATCGAGCTCGTTGCCGTCGAGCACATAGGTCGGACAGGTCGCGGTACAGAAGCCGCAATGCACGCAGGCGCGCAGGATCTTTTCCAATTCAGCGGTGTCGGGATCGGCCAATTGGGCGAGGGTGAACGATGTCTGCATGACTTACACGCCCGCCCACATGCGCCCGGCATTGAGCACGCCTTGCGGATCAAAACTTTGCCGCACCCGCGCCGTCAGCGCGGCAAGCGGCGCGGGCTCAGGCGAAAACACCTCGACGGCCGCCCGCACGGCCGCCGGCGCGCGGATCAGTGTGGCGTGGCCACCAGCTGCTGCAGACGGCCGCGCGCACCTGCGGTGCGTGCGCATCGTTCGATGCCGGCAGCGCGGCCCAGACGAGTCCACCCGCCCAGTCGTAGAGCAACTCCGCATCGGCTTGTTCAAGCGCGCGGCCAAGGTCCGGCGCCTGGGTCGGCGCGGTCGAAATACGCCAGAGGTCGCGCGCGCCTGAAGGGCCGTTGGCAGCAAAGGGTGCGACGTCACGGATCGCGCGCCACAGCGCGCGCGACGCAGTTTCATCCAGCGCGCCGAGCGTACCGAATGGCGCAAGCGTCTTTTCCAGGACGCCTTTGCGGTCGGCAACCGATGGCGCGACGCCCTCAACCCGGAAAGCCGTTATTGCGCTCCGCGATGCGGCCACTTCCGGGATGCGCACCGCAACAATCGCCGGAAGATGAGCAGCCGCCGACACGTCGGCAAACGAGCCAGTGGCAGCGGACATCGCCTTCCGCGCGGCCGAAGCATCGAGGTTCAACACCAGCACCGTGGCTTCAGTCTCGGCGCGCGGCAATGTCTTGATCGTGACGTCGGTCATGGCGGCGAGCGTGCCCCACGATCCGGCCAGCAGCTTGCAAATGTCATAACCGGTAACGTTTTTGACCACGCGGCCGCCGGACTTGAAGGTCTCGCCACGGCCCGACACCGCGGTGACGCCGAGGAAATGATCGCGCGCGGCGCCGGCTTTGATGCGGCGCGGACCGGAGAGGTTCGCCGCCAGCACGCCGCCGATAGTGGCTGAGCCGGCTTCGCTCCCCAGCACGGCCGCATAATCCATCGGCTCGAAGGCAAGCTCCTGCTTGCTCGCCGCGACCAACGCCTCGATTTCGGCAAGCGGCGTGCCGGCCTTTGGCCGACAGCACCAATTCCTCCGGCTCATAAAGCGTGACGCCGGACAGCCCGGAAAGGTCGAGCGTGGCATCCCATTGCGCGGCGCGGCCGATCGCCCGCTTGCTGCCGCGGCCGACGACTTCGAGTGTCTTGCCGTCGGCAAGCGCGGAGCGGACTGCCTGCTCCACGTCCGCGGCATCTTGCGGTTTCAGATGACTTCCCGGCATCGCCTGGTCCTGATTAAACCTACGCAATATCATGAACGGAGGCGACCCATTCGCCGACCGACAAGCACAGCGAAAAGGTGCCATCATGCAACGCACAATCATTGCTATCACGGTTTTGCTTGGCGCAGTTTTGAGTGCCCACGCCGCCACCCCCACTCCGAAACACCACAAACCTGCCGCGTCTCCTCAGGTGCCGTGATCTACAATCGCGATTCAAAGGACCCCAATGTCGGCTGGCACTGGGAAAGCGGTATGCGGGTCTGCCACAACGATTGCGACAATCCGGAAATTCCGGGCTCTGGCTACACATGCCGAAACGTGCAGGCCCTCGGCATGCCGATGCGTGAATGCGACTGGAGCTCAAAGCTGCATGATCATTCGGCCGCATCCGCCGCAGGCGCTGATCGAGCGAACACCTGGCATGATCTCACGGGCGAACCGGCGCAGTTGTTCGGCGCCGCCGGCGATGGTGAGCAGCACATAAGCGACGCCCTGCCCCTGCAAGGCGCCGAGCATCGTGCAGATTTCGTCAGGCGTGCCGTACAGCGCATTCTCCTCGGTGCCGCCGGCCTTGTCGGCGTAAGCGAGCACGTGCGAGCCGCCTTTGCGCTGGGGCGCGCGTGATACATCCACCGTGCGCTTGGTGTAGGCGGCCTGGCGCACGAGCGCGGCCTGTTTGTCAGCCTCATCCTTGGCGACGTAGAGCTGGCGCGCCACCGCCACCTGCATGGGATCGAAATTCGAGGCCGCGCGCCTTACGCTCCGCTTTGTAGACAGCGATCCGCTCGCCGATCGTTGCGGCGCTTGCGTATTGATCGAGGATCAGATTGAAGCCGCGCGCCGCGGCACGTCGGATCGAGCGCTCGCTGGCCGCGGCGACCCACAGCGGCGGATGCGGCTGCTGCGACGGCGGCGGCTCAACCACGATGTCCTCGAAGTGCCAGAACCGGCCGCGATGAGAGAAACGCTGACGCGTTGGTCCAAGCCCGCGTCATCACGTCGACGGCTTCGTCGAACCGCGCCTCGGATTCTTCCTGCGCGATCTGAAAACCCTTGAACTCGCTGTGCCTGTAGCCCTTGCCGATGCCGAAATCGAACCGGCCACCTGAGAGCAGATCGAGTGTCGCCGCCTGCTCCGCCAGCAGCACCGGATTGTGCCACGGCAAGACGATAACAGCGGTGCCAAGCCGCAACGTCTTCGTGCGCATCGCCAAGGCCATCAGCAGCATCAGCGTCGCCGACACCTGATTCCAGCCGGTGAAATGATGCTCGACGGAGAAGCTCGACTGATAGCCGAGCGCTTCGGCCTCGACATTGTATTCGAGATAGTCGCGGAAGCCCTGCCCGGTCTCCGGACCGAGATCGTGACTGTTGGCTTGCGCCGAACTGAAAAGACCGAACTTCATCTCGGATAACTAGAACCGCGGAATGTCGGGGAAACGCGACCCGACCGGCGTGGACATGCATGCGGCCAAGCTCGGCGCAGCGATGCAATGTCGGGAATACCTTGCCGGGATTGAGCAGGCTCTTGTCGTCGAAGGCGCACTTGATGCGCTGCTGCTGATTGAGATCGATCTCCGAAAACATCACCGGCATCAGGTCGCGCTTCTCGACGCCGACGCCATGCTCGCCGGTGAGCACGCCGCCGACCTCGACGCAGAGCCTGAGGATGTCGGCGCCGAATTGCTCGGCGCGATCGAGCTCGCCGGGATTGTTGGCGTCATAAAGGATCAGCGGATGCAGATTGCCATCGCCGGCGTGAAACACATTGGCGACGCGCAAGCCGTACTTGGCCGACATTTCCTGCATGCGCATCAGAACCAGCGGCAGCTTGGCGCGCGGAATGGTGCCGTCCATGCACAAGTAGTCGGGCGAGATGCGGCCGACCGCGGGGAATGCCGCCTTACGTCCAGCCCAGAACAACAGCCGCTCGTCTTCCGAGTTCGACACCCGGCACGTGACCGCGCGGCATTGCTGCGCGATCTCCTGGACGCGTTCGAGCAGATGATCGACCTCGGCGCGCGGGCCATCGAGCTCGACGATCAGCAGCGCCTCGACGTCGAGCGGATAGCCGGCATGAACGAATTCCTCGACCGCATGGATCGCCGGCCGGTCCATCATCTCCATGCCGCCCGGAATGATGCCGGAGCCGATGATGCGCGCCACGCATTCGCCGCCATCCTCGGATTTCAGGAAACCGATCAGGGCCGCGCGCGCGGTTTGCGGACGCTTGAGAATGCGCACGGTAATTTCCGTGACAACGCCAAGCAAACCTTCGGACCCGGTAACGACGCCGAGCAGATCGTAACCGCCGGAATCCAGGTGACGGCCGCCGAGCCGTATGATTTCGCCGGTTATCAGGACCAGTTCGCAGCCGAGCAGATTATTCGCGGTCATGCCGTATTTGAGGCAGTGCACGCCGCCGGAATTTTCCGCGACATTGCCGCCGATCGTGCAGGCGATCTGCGAGGAAGGATCGGGCGCGTAGTAGAAGCCGGCATGCTCGACCGCTTGCGAGACCGCGAGATTGGTTACCCCGGGCTCGACCACGGCGACACGGTTGTCGTAGTCGATCTCAAGGATGCGATTGAATTTGGCCATGCCGAGCAGCACGCCGTCACCGAGCGGCAACGCGCCGCCCGATAGCGAGGTCCCTGCCCCACGCGGCACGACCTTGATGCCCTCGCCATGACAGTACTTGAGGACTTCGGACACCTGCGCGGTGGTTTCCGGCAGCACGACGACCATCGGAAGCTGGCGATAGGCGGTAAGGCCGTCGCTCTCGTAGGGCCGCATCGCCTCCTCGGAGGCAATCACGCCTTCGCCCGGCACGATTCGCTTCAGCGCCGCAACGATCTCGGCGCGGCGCTTGAGCACAGCGTCATCGAAAAGCGGCATCAGAACCGGCATCGAACCTCTCGCAATTCCGGCGTTATCGTACGGTCATTATAGCGGGAAACGTCCAGCGACGCTGCACGCGTTTGGCGGCTGGGACGGCGCGGCTGATGGTCGATTTTGGCCGTTGACACATTCCATACGGGCCGCTTGAACGGGTAAGGTTGTGTGGGCGAGGCATAGGGCGTGAATACGCCAAGGGATTAAGGAGACTATTGCCAATGAAGTCGCTGATTATTGCCGCAGGCTTGATCGTCGCCTCCGCGAGCGCCGGATGGGCCCAGGACGTCGCCAAGGGCGAGATTTCATTCCATAAGTGCCTGCCCTGCCATTCCATCGGCGAGGACGCCGAGAACAAGATCGGCCCCGTACTGAACGGGCTCGACGGCCGCCATTCCGGCAGCGTCGAAGGCTTCGAATATTCCGACGCCAACAAGAATTCCGGCATCGTCTGGAACGAGGCGAAATTCAAGGAATACATCCAGGACCCGCGCGGCGTGGTGCCCGGGACCAAGATGATCTTCGCCGGCATCAAGAACCCAGCAGGAGATCAACGACCTTTGGGCCTATGTCAGCCAGTTCAAGGCCGACGGCAGCAAGAAGTAACAAGCGCGCGAAACATCCGCGCCGCTTCGGGAGCGGGTCATGATCAAGGACATCGTTGTTAACTTAAGCCTCGGCGACAATGGCGGCATAGTAGCAAACTACGCGATCTCGGTTGCCGAAGCATTCAATGCCCACCTTGCGGGCATAGCCTTCGTCTTTGATCCGATCGTCCCGGTGTCGGGCATCGGCTACGTTCCGCCTGAAGTGATCGATATGCAGGTGGCGGACAACCAGTCGGCATCGAAAGCCGCGATCGACCGCTTTAGCGCGGCGGCTTCCCGCGCCGGCATCTCCGCGGAACCGATCGCGCTCAATGCCAGCGCCGCCGGCTCGGGCGAAAGGTTTGGCCATATCGCGCGGCGCTTCGATCTTGCCATTGTCGGCCAGGCTGACCCCGAAGCGAATTCGATCGAAGAGATCATCGCCGAGAGCACGCTATTTGAATCCGGACGGCCGATGATCGTCGTGCCGTATATCCAGAAGGGGCCGCTCAAGCTCGACCTCATCATGGTGTGCTGGGACGGCAGCCGGCCGGCAGCGCGCGCCATCGCCGATGCCATGCCGTTTCTGGAAAAGGCCAAGCGCGTCGAACTCGTGATTGTAAGCAACGATGGCGGCAAAAAAGACGAGATCGAAGGCGCCGATATGGGCCAACATCTCGCCCGCCATGGCCTGAACGTCGAGGTCAAACGCATCGACAGCGCGGATATCGATATCGCCGACGCGCTGCTTTCGCATGCCGCCGACAGTGGCGCGGATTTCATCGTCATGGGCGGTTACGGCCACTCGCGGCTGCGCGAGTTCGTGCTCGGCGGCGTCACCCACAGCATACTGCGTTCGCTGACGGTGCCGGCGTTGCTCTCGCACTAACTTCCAATCACGGTCTGCACGACCAGGCCACGCGCTCGCGCGTCGGCGACGCCGAGACCTCGCAGCGCGACAAGAGCAATCGACTGGACGACCGCCCGTTCGCGGCCCGCGGCGTCCGGAGCCAATGGCCCGACAAGCCCCTCAACAAGAACGCCGACCAATGCCGCGGCTGATAGCGCGGCGTCCTGGTCAGGAAGATGGCTGCCCTTCGCCGCCGCAGCGATGCGCTGGGCAAATTCCGCCGCAAGCGACCGGCGAAATGACAGCCGCACCTCATCGAGCTCGGCATCGACCGGCTCGGCGATCGCCGCGTAAGCGAGACGGCGGTCGCGCAGCGCGCGGACCGCAAACGTCATGATCGAGGCGGCCAGCGCCGAAAGCGGACCGGGTGCGCCGTCAGCGGCACGACGCAACGCATCGATCTCGGTTTCGGAAATCTCGCCAAGCAGCGCGGCAACGAGATCGATCTTGGCGGGGAAATAACGATAGACCGTGCCGGCCGCGATGCCGGCGCGCTGCGCCACCGGCACGATTTGCACCGCCGCCATGCCGCCTTCGCTGGCGATATTGCGGGCCGCAGCGATGATGGCGTCATGCCGCGCCGCAAGCCGGCGCTCGACATTTTCGGTGCGGCGATACGGCATTGGCAATCAGCCGATCAGAATCGCTAGAACAGTCAACAAATAACTGAACCACGATTCAATTTGTCCGGCAACGCGCCCGGTATATCTTGCGCGCGAGGGAGAACGCTCATGATCAAGTCTATCTTCGCCGCGGCGATTGCCGCCGGCCTCGCCGCTGCGTCGCCTGCGCGGGCGGACGACTACCCGTCACGGCCGATCACCATGATCATTCCGCTGGCGGTAGGCGGCTCGACCGATGTGCTTGGGCGCATCATCGCGAAAGGTATGAGCGAAGCGCTGGGACAGACCGTCGTTGTCGAAAACGTATCCGGCGCGGCCGGCGTCATCGGCGTGACCAAGGCGGAGCGTTCGGAGCCCGATGGCTACACCATCCAGTGGGGCATGTGGGGCACGAACATGGCCAACGGGGCGATCTACAATCTCGGTTTTGACCTGCTGAATGATCTCGACCCTGTAGCACTGGTCGCGACCCAACCGTTCTTCATCAACGGCCGTAAAACGCTTGCCGCGAACAATCTGAAAGAACTGGTCGCGTGGCTCAAGCAGAACGGCGACAAGACCACCATGGGCACATCCGGCGTCGGATCGCCGAGTCATGTGGCGGGCATTCTGATGGAGAATATGCTCGGCCTGAAATGGCAGATGGTGTCGTACCGCAGCGCCGGATTGGCCAATCAGGATCTGCTTGCCGGCACTATCGACATCCTGCTCGACACGCCGGCCGTGTCCTTGCCGCACGTCAAATCGGGCGACGTCAAGGGCTACGCCGTAACTTCTCAAAATCGTCTGTCGATTGCGCCCGAAATCCCTACCGCAGATGAAGCCGGCATGCCCGGTTATGTCTTCAATTTCTGGCACGCGCTGTGGGCTGCCGAAAGGCACGCCCAGGCCGATCGTCGACAAACTTAACGCCGCTATTCAGAAGACGTTGGCCGATCCTGAGATACGCCAACGTCTGACCGATCTGGCGCAAGTTATCTATCCGCCTGAAATGCGAACCCCGGAGGGAACTCCACGCGTTTCAGAAGTCGGAAGTCGAGAAGTGGTATCCGATCATCAAGGCTGCCGGAATCAAACCGGAATAGGACTGGCGATTACTGCGGCTGTTGGCCGGTCGCCGGGGTAGAGGGCTGGGAGCCTGCGGCTGGCGTCTGCGAGCCCGCGGCAGGTGTCTGCGATTGCTGCTGCTGTTCCTGCTCGTGCTTTTTCGCCAGACGGCGGCCGAGGACGCAGCCCGTCACCGCGCCGACGACGGCGTGATGACCCGCGTAATGGCCGGCGACACCGCCGACGACCGCTCCCTTGATGCACCCTTTCGCGTCGGCCTGCGTCGCTGTGAAGGCGAACATTAGTGCGGTACCGCAAAGATCAGCCATTTCAGTAGCGCTCCGCTTGTCCCGAAATACCCTCATGGGATGTCAGCCTCCATTTTCAATGCGCTTTGTCGGCGAGCGACTTCGCCCGGATTTTCGCAATCGTCATTGTCGGCGTGATGGCTTCGGGATCGACCGCGAGGCGGACGATCGCCGGCTTGCCGGACGCCTCCGCCTGCTTGAACGCAGCGGGGAAGTCTTCCGTGCGCTCGACCGAAACACCGAAACCGCCGAAAGCGCGGGCATAAGCGGCAAAGTCGGGATTGCGCAATTCGGTCGCGGAAATGCGGCCGGGATATTCGCGCTCCTGATGCATGCGGATGGTGCCGTACATGCCGTTGTCGACGATGATGACGATAACCGGCGCATCATATTGCACGGCGGTGGCAAATTCCTGGCCGTTCATCAGGAAATCGCCGTCGCCGGCAAGGCATATCACCGGCCGGTCGGGATAAAGCCGCTTCATCCCCACCGCCGCCGGCACCCCATAACCCATTGAGCCCGATGCCGGTGCAACGTGGCTGGCGTAACGGCGGAAATGGAAGAAGCGATGCACCCATGAGGCATAGTTGCCCGCGCCATTGCAAAGGATGGCGTCAGGCGGCAGGTATTCGCGCAGCCATACCATCACCGCACCGAAATTGACGCCGCCCGGCTGCTCGGTCGGTTTTCCCGTCCACTGCAGGAAGCTGTCGTGTGCGACCTCCGCATCGCTGCTCTTCGCTTCTTTCAGTTCGAGATGATCGAGCGCCGCGGCAAATGCCGTTGGCGTCGCATTGATGGCAAGATGCGGGCTATAAACCCGACCGAGCTCTTCGGCGCCCGGATGAACATGAATGAACGGCATCTGCGGACGCGGAATATCGAACAGCGTGTAGCTTTGCGACGGCAGTTCGCCGAGCCGCCCGCCGACCATGATGACAAGATCGGCCGATTTGATGCGTTCGAGCAGTTTCGGGTTCGGCCCGATGCCGAGGTCGCCGGCGTAGCAAGGATGCAGCTGATCGAACAGCGAGCCGCGCCGGAACGTCGTCGCGACCGGCAGCGAATATTTTTCGGCAAAACGGCCGATACTGTCGGACGCGGCCTGCGACCACCGGCTGCCGCCGAGCAGCATGATCGGCGCGCGCGCCCCCATCAGCATCTCGCCGAACTTCACCATCTCGGTTGGGCCGGGCGAGGTCTCGACCAGCGCGAACGGCGGCGCGTCGGGCACCGCGACACGCTCGATCAGCATGTCCTCCGGAATGGCAACGACCACCGGCCCCGGCCGCCCGTTCGTTGCGGTGTAGAACGCCCGCGAGACGATCTCCGGCACGCGGGCCGGATCGTCGATCTCGGTCGCCCATTTGGTCATCGAGCCGAACACGGCCCGATAGTCGAGTTCCTGAAATGCCTCGCGCTCGCGCATGTCGCGCCCGACTTGGCCGACGAACATGACCAGCGGCGTCGAGTTCCTGCATGGCGATATGGATGCCGGCAGACGCGTTGGTGGCGCCGGGCCCGCGGGTGACAAAGCACACGCCCGGCTTCCCGGTCACCTTGCCGACCGCCTCCGCCATCATGCAGGCCCCGCCTTCCTGACGGCAGACGGTGACAGCCAGATCGCGGTCATGAAACGCATCGAGCACCGCAAGATAGCTCTCGCCCGGTACGCAGAACGCATGCTGCACGCCGTGAATAAGCAGTTGATCGACCAGAACCTCCGCGGCGGTTCGCATGTTGTCCTTGGCGCGCATCGAGGTCTCCCGGGATTTCCAACGTGGCGTCGATAGGGGCATTATCTAAGCAAAAGCAAGTCTTCGCTAGCAGGCCGCATGAGTAACAAAGCAAAAGACCAGGACGACGTGCTCGCATTTCTCGCGGATTCCAAGACCTATGGCGGCGGCAGTGAAACAGTAAAACGGATCGATACCCACGCCGCCTCGGTATTCCTGACCAAGGACCGCGTGCTCAAGATCAAGCGGGCGGTGAAATTCCCGTTTCTGGATTATTCGACCCTCGAAAAGCGTAAAGCGGCCTGCAAGGCCGAACTAAAGGTCAACGCGCCTTATGCGCCTGAAATCTACCGCGGCGTTATCGCCATCACCCGCGAAGGCGGCGGCAAGCTCGCGCTAAACGGCAGCGGTGAGCCCATCGAATGGGCGGTCGAGATGCGCCGCTTCGACGAGAACCGCACGCTCGACCACATCACGGACCAGATCGACGACACCTTGGCTGATGCGCTCGGCCGCGCGGTCGCCGACGCTCACGAGAAGATCAAGCCGGTCGCAGCAGAGCCGTGGATCGAAGCCATTGGTCAATATATCGACGAACACTTCGAAGCGTTCAGCGGGTACCCAGAGATTTTCCCGAAGGCTGATAACGAAACCTTCGCCAAAGCGAGCCGCGCGGCTTACGAGCGCATTGTCCCGCTGCTGCGCGAGCGCGGCCGTGCCGGGTTGATCCGCCATATCCACGGCGATCTGCATCTCGGCAATATCGTCTTGATCGGCGACAGACCGGTATTGTTCGACGCCATCGAGTTCAGCGAGCTCATCGCATCGGGCGACGTGCTCTACGATCTGGCATTTCTTGCTGATGGATTTGCTGGAACGCGGCTTGGCAAAGCCGGCCAATATCGTACTGAACCGCTATCTGGCGCAGACGCGCCGCAGCGAAGATCTCGATGCGCTGGCGGCGCTGCCATTCTTTCTTGCGTTGCGGGCCGCGATCCGCGCCAAGGTCACCGCGGCGCGGATGGAGCGGGCAAAGCCGTCGGAGCAGCCAGGCATCGCCAAATCGGCGCGGGCCTATTTCGACTTCGCGCGGCGGGCGATCAGCCCTGCCCCACCGCAATTCATCGCTGTCGGCGGCTTGTCCGGCACCGGTAAATCACGGCTGGCGCGCGACCTCGCGCCGCGCGTCGGCCCGATGCCCGGCGCGGTCATCGTGCGCTCCGACGTCGAGCGCAAAGCGCTGTTCGGGGTCGGCGAGACCGATAAGCTTGGCGAGGACGCCTACACGCCGGCGGTAACCGAGCGCGTTTATGGCGTCGCCGCCGAAAAGGCGCGCCGCATCGTCGCCGCCGGCCACGCGGCGATCGTCGACGCGGTGTTCGCCAAACCGCGAGGAGCGCGAAGCCATCGCCAAGACAGCGCAAGCCGCCCATCAGCCGCTCAAGGGATTGTTTCTCACCGCGAGCCTTGAAACCCGAATCGCCCGGGTCGGTGGCCGCGCCAAGGATGCCTCTGACGCCGGCCCGGCGGTCGCCCGGGCACAGGAAAGTTACGACCTCGGCCGCATGGACTGGACGGAAATCGATGCTTCCGGCACGCCTGCAGACACGCTGAAACGGGCCAAAATGGCGTTATCGTAATAATTGGGATGATGATAATTGCTTGATTGACGAAGCCCCGGCCTCTCCACCATAAAGGCGCGGGAGCGCCGGTTCCGGAGCACGCGCGACCGCCGAACGCTGAGTTCAAAAGACTTTTCAAGACAAGGACGTGACCATGGCGAGCAGTGCATCGACCGCAACCGGCATCGAACACCCGGAAGAGCCCTCACGCCGCGATTTCCTCTACATCGCGACCGGTGCGGTGGCCGCAGTTGGCGCCTTGGCAACGCTCGTCCCGCTGATCGACCAGATGAACCCGGATGCATCGACCATCGCCGCAGGCGGCCCAGTCGATGTCGATGTCAGCAAGATCGCAGAAGGCGCGCAGATCGTTATCTATTGGCGGCAACGCCCGATTTTCGTGTTCCATCGCTCCAAGCAGACGCTGGATGCGTTGCAGAGCACGGCGGACACCTCGCTACTGTCCGACGCGAACTCCAGTGTGATGCAGCAGCCGCCCTACGCCACCAACTGGCACCGCTCGGTGAAGCCGGAATTCAGCGTGCTGGTCGGCATCTGCACCCATCTCGGCTGCATTCCGCTGTTTTATCCGAGCGCCAGCGCGACCCAGCCGGTGGCGAACTGGCCGGGCGGCTATTTCTGCCCCTGCCACGGCTCGAAATACGATGCCGCGGGCCGCGTTTTCTCCGGCGTGCCGGCACCCTACAATCTGCCGGTTCCGTCGTATCATTTCCTGAGCGACACGACGATCCGGGTCGGCGAAAATCCGCAGAACTCGTCCTGGGATTTCGACTCGATCAAGCAGCTCTAAATCCGTTACGCGTTAGTGTGGCATGAAACTGAGACTGTGCCGCCGCGGCTGGGCCTATTCCGGCTGTCATTGCTCGCCATCGTTATCGGTATCATTACCGGTTACGGCGCGGTCCTTTCCGCGCCTTGATCGGCTTTATTCATAACATTGCCTTCCTCGGCCAGTTCGCCGTCAACTACGACGCCAACCTGTTCACGCCGCCGAGCCCATGGGGGCCGTTTGTGATCCTGGTGCCGATTATCGGCGGCATCGGCGTGACCTTCCTGGTCACGAACTTCGCGCCCGAGGCGCGCGGGCACGGCGTCCCGGAAGTCATGGACGCGATCTACTACAAGGACGGCGTCATCCGGCCGATCGTCGCGGTGTTAAATCGCTTGCCTCGGCGCTGTCGATCGGCACAGGCGCAGCCGTCGGCCGCGAAGGACCGATCATCCAGATCGGCTCCGCGATCGGCTCAACGCTTGGGCAGATCGTCCACATGGCGCCCTGGCAGCGCATCACGCTGGTCGCAGCCGGAGCCGGCGCCGGTATTGCGTCGACGTTCAACACCCCGATCGGCGGCGTCATGTTCGCGATCGAACTGATGCTGCCGGAATTGAGCGCACGCACCTTCCTGCCGGTCGCGCTCGCCACCGGAACCGCAACTTTCATCGGCCGGATTTTCTTCGGCATCCATCCGGCCTTTGCGCTGCCGTCGGCGCTCCTGAGCTCGCAGGCGCCGGCGACGCTGACCGCGCTCCTGCTATTCGCGCTGCTTGGCGCACTGATCGGCCTGGCCGCGACCGGATTCATCCGCGGCTTGAGCTTTGCCGAGGATGTATTCGAATACATCCATAATCCGTATTTGCGTCATGCCATCGGCATGGCGGTGCTCGGCACGTTGATTTACACGCTGATGCGCACGGCCGGGCACTACTACGTCGAAGGCGTCGGCTATTCGACCATCCAGGCGATCGTGACTGGCGACCTCGCCCTGCCTGGCCTGCTTGCATTGCTGTTCGCCGCAAAGCTGTTCGCCACATCGACCAGCCTCGGCTCGGGCGCTTCCGGCGGAATTTTCTCTCCGTCGCTGTTCATGGGCGCGACGCTGGGCGGCGCGTTCGGCTCGCTTGTCACGGCCATTCACCCGACGGAAGGAATCTCCGCGACAACCTGCGCCATCATCGGCATGGCGGCCATGGTCGGCGGCGGCACCGGCGCGGCAATGACCGCCGTCACCATGATTTTCGAGATGACGCGCGACTATGATCTCGTGATGCCGAGCATTGTCGCGGTCGCACTCGCGATCGGTGTCCGGCGCCTGCTGTCGCAGGAAAACATCTACACGATCAAGCTCGTCGGCCGCGGCCATTTCGTGCCGAAGGCACTGCACGCGAATATGTTTTTGGTCCGGCGGGCCGGCGACGTCATGGAGCGCGACATCTTTGTCGTTCCCGCGGAAGCCGACTTCGATGAATTCCTGCGCACCCACGGCACCGCAGGCGGTCTCAAGCATGTCGTGGTGACCCGCGGCCAGCGGATCGCCGGCGTTGTCCGCATCAATGCCGGTTTCCGTCGCGGTCTTGAAGCCGCTTATACGGGAGTGACCATGGGCGATATCGCCCAGCGCAATTTCACGCTGGCGCGGGAGAACGATATCGCCTTCGACATCGTGCAACGCATGGGACGGCACGACGCCGCCATGGCCATCGTGACGAAAACCGGCGGCAAATGGCGGCCGGGCGAAATCATCGGCGTCATTTCCAAGGAACACGTCGCCGATTCTGTCGTCGAAAGCATCCGCCCGTTTGGCAGGTGAGGTTCTTACTCCGGCTTGGCGCCGGACTCCTTCACGACCTTGGCCCACTTCTCGGTTTCGGCGGCGATGAACGTCGTCAGGTCGGCGACAGACATCGGCGCCGGAACGGCGCCAAGCTTGCCGAGCCGCTCGACAAATTGCGGGTCGGCGAGCGCAAGTCCGACCTCCTTGTTGAGCTTGGCGATGATCGCGGGCGACGTGCCTTCCGGCGCACCAAGGCCAGTCCAGCCGCCGCCATCGTAACCGGGCACGAATTCGGCGATAGCCGGGACATCCGGCAGGGCGGCGGCCCGCGTCGCGGCGGTGACACCGAGCGCGCGCAGTTTGCCCGTCCTGATGTAGTCGATCGACGAGATAATGCCTTCGAACATTACGTGGGTCCGCCCGGCGATCAGATCGACCAGCGCAGCGCCGGCGCCGCGATAGGAGACGGGCACAAGATCGACGCCTGTGAGCATCATGAAAAACTCACCCAGCATATGCGGCGGACTGCCATTGCCCGACGTCGCCATATCGATCTTTTGCGGATTGGCTTTGGCGTAAGCGATGAACTCAGGGACGGTCTTGGCGGGGAATGACGGATTGACCACCATGACGTTGGTCAATCGCATGGTGCATGCCACCGGCGCGATATCACGGATGAAATTATAGCTGAGATTATCGTACAGTGTGGCGTTCACCGCATTGGGCGATCCGATCAGCAACAGCGTGTAACCGTCCGGTGGCGCGTTGACCACCATCTCGGTCGCAAGATTGCTGGCACCTCCCGCCCGGTTTTCGACAATAAAGGGCTGGCCAAGCCGCTGCGACAGCCGATCGGCGATCAGCCGTGCCGCGATGTCTGCGGGCCCGGCAGCGGCAAAGCCGACGATCAAACGCACGGGGCGCGATGGATAATCATCGGCAACGGCAAAACACGGCATGCTGTTAAGCGCCGCAGCGCCAGCACTTAACCGAAACAGGTCGCGACGGGCAATCTTCACGCCTAGCCCTCCCTCGCCGGCTTCTCACTCCGGCTTGATGCCGGCGGCCTTGACGATCGGCCACCACTTCTCGATCTCGGCCTTCTGATAAGCGCGCAGCGCGTCCGGCGTCTGTTGTTCGCGCGATGGAATGATGCAGCCCTGCGCTTCGAACTTCTGGCGAATCCCGGATCCGCCAATGTCTTCACGGCCACGGCATTGAGTTTGTCGATGATGGCCTTCGGTGCGCCGCGCGGAGCGAAGAGCGCCGACCAGAGTGCAAAGTAGAAGTCGTGCAGTCCGGCTTCATCCATGGTCGGGATTTCCGGGGCGATGGCTACGCGGTTCTGCCACGTCATGCCAAGCGCCCTCACCGTCCCCGCGGTTACTTGCGGCTGTGCCGCGGCGATGGTGATAAACACCGCGTCGATGTGGCCTGCGACCACGTCCTGCATCGCAGGAGCCGCACCACGATAAGCGACCAGGCTGAATTGCGTGTTGGTTTGCGAACGAAGCAACCTGGCCAGCAGATCAGGCGGACTTCCCGGCCCCGCGGTGCCGAACGTCGCCTTATCGGGATTGGCTTTCAGCCACGCGATGAACTCGGCGAGATTATTGGCCGGCGTCGCCTTGTTGACCAGCAAAACCATCGGCGCCGCGGGCGCTAGAATGATGGGTTCGAAATCCTTCACCACATCGTAGTCGAGTGGATAGATGGCGGCGTTGGTAACCTGGGTGTTCCAGTTGCCAAGGAGAAGCGTGTAGCCATCGGGCGTGGCGTGAGCGGCGAGGCCGGCAGCGATTGTGCCATCGGCTCCGGTGGTATTTTGCACCACGATGGGCTGGCCGAGAACGGACTGCATGCCTTCCGCCATCATGCGGCCGGTAATGTCGGTAAGCGCGCCGGCAGCAAACGGTACAATCATCGTGATGCGCCGGGACGGATAGTCGTCGGCTAGCGCAACCCGCGATAAAGCGGGCGCTGCAACAACGCTCGCACCAAGACGCAACAGCTCCCGGCGTGGAAGTCTCATGGGCACTGTCCCGGCAAGTTTGAGTGCCTTTCCGAAAGCATTGTGGCCGGTAATGGGGAAGTTTCAAGCCAGCAGCAAAGCAAGCTCGGCAACGTTCCGCTGTGTCTCAAGCGAGTTTACGAAATCACGTGCACGTTCCACACGGTTGCGCCCGATCACTGGCAAAGCGTTCGCCATAAATTTTGCTTCAATGGCCGCATCGCTCATGGGGTTATCAGCCGTGCCGCTGGCGTGCGCGATATGGACTTCGTAACGTTTGCCGCCAGCGACAATCGCCGCATGGGCCTCATCCTTGCGCAGTGTGTCGTCGGCGACCGCTTTAACCTTGCGGCGCAGCGCCGCGACCAGCGGGTCCGCGACTTTATCATCGGAATATTGCGCGACACCCGCCGCGCCATCGATCAGCGCTACAGCCGCGGAGTGAACCGTGCTGAATTTGGATTGCAGTCCGGTCGAAGGCTCGACCACGCCGGTGATCGACAGCACCAGCGGATTTACCCGCAGGTTGATTTCGCTGACGCTCGCCGGATCGATCACCTCGCGATTGCGCAGCGCGATCGCCGCGTCGATCAAGGGATGCAACACCACGCCGCAGGCATAGGGCTTGTGGCCGTTGGTTTCGATCAACCATCCATCGCCGAGCCCGGCAATGAGCCGATCAGGTTCTGCAACATCGCTGTAGATGCGGGAAAAGCCGCGCTTGCCCTCGATGATTTCCTGGGTCGAGTCGAAGCCGCGCTCCGCCAGCAGCGCCGAGAGCACGCCGTTCGATGCGGCCTTTCCCGCGTGAAAGGATTTTCCCATGGTGCCGCGGTTCTGCTGCATGCCGGCAGCCTGTGTCGCGGCGATGCCCATGGCGTAGGTCAGCCTTTGCCGGTCGAGATTGAGCAGCTTGCCGCAAGCCGCACCTGCGGCGATGGTGCCGAGCGTGCCCGTAAGATGCCACCCGCCCTTGTGATGGCCCGGCGCGGTGCGGCCGGAGCGCACGCCGGCCTCGAAACCAACCGCATAGGCAAGCATGAAATCGGCGCCGCTAACGGGGCTTCGTTCGGCGAGCGCAAACAGCGCGGCAAGTACCGGCGAGCTTGTATGCAATACCACGCCCCCCATGTGGGTGTCGTCATAGTCCAGCACGTGCCCCATCTGGCCGTTGGCGAGCGGCGCTTCGAGCAGTCCGAGCCGTAAACCGCGTCCAAATACAGTCGCCTGCGGCTTTCCGGAAATGTCCTGCAACACCGAAAGCAGCGTCGTAATTGTCTTGTGCCCGCTGCCGGCAAGAGCGCAGCCGATCCAGTCGAGCACACCGCGCTTTGCCTCGCTGATGGCTTTGGCCGAAAGATCGCTGAACTGCGCCGCGGCCAGATAACCGCACAGCGTCTTGGTCAACGTCTCCGCATCAGTTCCGAGGTTTTGATCCATTCGAGGCTTCGATGATCTACGGCTATTGCGGCTCGATTCCGGCATCGTGAATGATTTTGGTCGAGCGCACGACGTCGGATTAGATACGCGAGGTCGCCTCGTCCGGCGTACCTCCGATAGTTTCGTAGCCCGGCCGCATTACTATCGTCCCGGACTGGTCAATCCTATCGCCTGCCCGCGGGTTTTACATCCGTGTCAGGCCGCCTATCCTCCTTCCAACGCTCAAATGGAGCGAGTGGTATCCAGGAAGCCAAGCGTGGCTGTCAGGTGTGACGATGGGCGAATTTGCAATCGGGCAATCGGTCTTGCGGCGCGAGGATCCGCGCCTGTTGCGTGGACAAGGCCGTTACTTTGACGATCTGAAACTCGCCGATCAGCTTCTATGCCGCCATCGTCCGCTCGCCGCACGCGCATGCCGATATCCGCGGCATCGACACCCGCGCGGCCTCGCAGATGCCGGGCGTGTGCGCCGTGCTTATTGGCGATGATTATCGTAACGACGCGCTTGGCTCGCTGCCGTCGATGGCGCCGTACAAGAAGCGCGACGGCAGCCCGATGTACTCTGCCGCCGCGGCCGGCAATTGCGATCGGCCGTGCGATGCATGTCGGCCATCCGGTCGCCGTCGTTGTTGCGGATACGCTCGATCTAGCCCGTGATGCGGCTGAGCATGTCGCCGTCGATTATGCGCCGCGGCCCGCTGTCGTCTCTGCGCGAGACGCCGCAGAAAAAGACGCACCGCAGCTTTACGACGATTGCCCCGGCAACGAGGCCTATTTCTATCAGGCCGGCGACAAGGCCAAGACCGACGCGGCCTTTGCCAATGCGGCGCATGTGGTCGAGCAGCGACTCGTCATCAATCGCGTCACCGCCAATCCGATCGAGCCGCGCGGGGTTATCGGCATCTACGACGCCGGCACGCAGCGCTACACCCTGCATTGCGGCTTTCAGCGGCCCTGGCTGTTCCGCAACGATATTGCCCGCACCACGCTGAAAATTCCCGAAGCCGAACTGCGCCTGGTCACCGGCGATATCGGCGGCTCCTACGGCCTGCGCGGCTCGGTCTATCCGGAAATCATTCTGATGCTGTGGGCGGCGCGACGCGTCGGCCGGCCGGTGAAATGGACCCAGACCCGCAGCGAAGCGCATATCAGCGACGATGACGCACGCGATAATATCGTCGATGCCGCGCTTGCGCTCGACAAGGACGGCAAGTTTCTCGGCGTGCGCATCCGCAGCTATGGCAATCTCGGCGCGTTCGTGTCGTTCCGCGGCGCCATGCCGCCGGTGGTCAATATCGGCACCGTGGTCGGCACCTACACGACACCGGCGCTGCACGTGGCGATCTCCGGCATGCTGACCAACACCCATTGCACGTCGCCCTATCGCGGCGCCGGCCGTCCGGAAGCGTCCTACATGATCGAGCGGCTGATCGATATCGCCGCCGATGAGATGAAAATCGATCCGGCGGAGCTGCGGCGCCGCAACACCATTCCGCCAGACAAGATGCCGTACAAGACGCCGCTGGTGTTCACCTATGACAGCGGGCACTTCGAAGAGAATCTCCATCGCACCACGAAACTTGCCGATTGGCGGGGCTTCGAGACACGGCGCAAGGAAGCAGCGAAGCGTGGCATGCTTGCGCGGCATCGGCATCTCCAACACCATCGAGCAGGCGGCCGATCCTACTTACGAGACCGCAGAAATCCGTTTCGATCCGCTCGGCGGCCTGACACTGGTGTCAGGCTCGATCTCGCATGGTCAGGGCCATGCCACGATCCAGACCCAGATTCTGGTCGATCGCCTCGGTGTCGATCCGGAGCGGGTGAAGTTCATGCAGGGCGATACCGACGCGGTAGCGTTCGGTATGGGCACCGGCGGCTCACGCTCGACCACGATGAGCGGCAGCGCCATCGCGCTGGTGAGCGACAAGATCATTGCCAAAGGCAAGAAGCTCGCCGCCCACATCATGGAAGCCGCCGAAAGCGACATCGAGTTCAAGGACGGCCGCTTCACCATCGCCGGCACCGACCGCAGCATGCAAATCCACGAAGTTGCGAAATCGGCCTTTCAGCTGGAGAAGCTGCCGGCGGGCATGGAGCCCGGCCTTTATGAGACCGGGACCTATCGCGCCCGCAGTGGCAATTTCCCGAACGGTTGCCACGTCTGCGAGGTCGAGATCGATCCGGAAACCGGCATCACACAGATTGTCGGCTATTGGGTGGTCGATGACGTCGGCACCGTCATCAATCCGATGCTGGTGAAGGGCCAGATCATGGGCGGCATCGCCCAGGGCATGGGCCAGGTGCTGATGGAGGACAAGGCCTACGACGAGGCCGGTCAGGTGC
The DNA here is from genome assembly GCA_963742215.1 of uncultured Alphaproteobacteria bacterium. GTDB lineage: Bacteria > Pseudomonadota > Alphaproteobacteria > Rhizobiales > Xanthobacteraceae > BOG-931. The sequence continues at coordinate 202,444 of CAVULJ010000007.1, read as the reverse complement.
TCTCCGGCTCGTTCATGGATTACGCCATGCCGCGGGCGGATGATTTCTGTCCGGTCGTTATCGAGGACAATCCGGTGCCGACGCCGACCAACCCGCTCGGCGTGAAGGGCGCGGGCGAGGCCGGCACGGTCGGATCGCTGTCTGCAGGCGTCAACGCTATTGTCGATGCGCTATCGGTGCTCGGCATCAAGCACATCGACACGCCGTGCACGCCTTATCGGGTATGGCAGGCGATCGAGAACGCGCGCGGGGCGAAATCAAGCGCCTCGGCAGCGACCTAGCATTCCGCAGGGGTGCTTTCGCGGCCCCCCTCGCTCATAATGCCGTATGTCTCTCGATCTGCGGTCCTTCGCGATCGCCACCGCCGGGTTCTGCGCCTTCATCAATCTCTATTCGCCTCAGGCTCTGCTGCCTGAGCTGGCGAACGAATTTCATGTCGGCCCGAGCGAAATCTCGACGCTGATGACGGCGGGCACGCTGGCGATCGCGCTAACCGCGCCGTTTACCGGCGCGCTAGCCGATATCGTCGGGCGCAAGCGCCTGATCACGGCGGCGATGTTTGCGACCTGCATTCCGACGCTGCTGACGATTTTCGTCACCAGCGTTCCGCAGATGATCGCGTTGCGGTTCCTGCAGGGCCTGCTGCTGCCGCCAATCTTCACTGTCGCGGTGGCCTATATCGGCGATGAGTGGCCGGCCGCCGACGTGCCACGCGTCGCCGGCATCTACATTTCAGGCACCAGCATCGGCGGATTTTTCGGACGCTTCATTCCGGGCGTCTTCGCCGACCTGATCGGCTGGCGTGCGGCCTATGGCGTCGTCGCGGTGCTGACCGCTGATCTCAGCGATCGTCGTGGCGCTGACGCTGACGCGCGAGAAGCGCTTCGTGCCGTCAGGCGGCCTCGCCAATTCGCTGCGCTACATGCTCAAGCACCTGCGCGATCGGCGGCTGCTCGCGACTTACGCAATCGGTTTCGGCGTGCTGTTCAATTTCATCGCCACCTTCACCTATATCAGCTTCCACCTCGCCGCCCCGCCCTATCTGTTCACGCCGACGCTGCTCGGCGCGTTGTTCCTGACCTATCTCGCCGTCGAGTCCGCTGGTGCCGTGGGTCGGACGCGGCATCGCGCTGTTCGGCCGCCGGCCGTTCGTGCTCGGCATCATCGCGCTCTGGATCGTCGGCGTGCTCATGCTGCTGGCAGCACCGCTCACGATCATCCTGGCCGGACTTACGCTGTGCGCGGTGTGCGGCATGCTGTGCCAGGCGATCTCCACCGGCTATGTCACGATGACCGCCAAGGAAGGCCGCTCGTCCGCCGTGGGTCTTTATGCGACGATGTATCTATATCGGCGGCAGCGCGGGCGCGTTTCTCGGCGGCATCGCCTGGACGGTCGGCGGCTGGAGTGGCTGCGTTGCCATGATCTTCGCCATGCAGTTGATCATTGCGGCGATCGTTGCGATAGCGTGGAAATAGAATCTGCCTGACTGAAGATTCACACGGGGAAACACCATGGTGTCGGAAAGCCAGTTCGCATTCTTGCGGTCGATCGATACGCCGACCGTCTGCAATTTGATGGAGATCGTCGCGCCCGAGCGCCGCGGCTCGTTCTACACGGTGAAGCACCTGCACTGCCCGTTTCCCGATCTGCCGCCGATGGTCGGCTTCGCCAAGACGGTGACCATGCGCGCCCGCGACAAGGTCGGCGGGCGCAAGCTACATGGCAAAGCGCATGGACTATCTCGATTACGTCGCGGCAGCGCCGCAGCCGGGCATCGCCGTGATCGAGGATCTCGACGATCCCGCCGGCTACGGCGCGTTCTGGGGCGAAGTCCAAAGTCGAACATCCACAAGGCGCTCGGCTGCCTCGGCACCATCACCAACGGCTCGATCCGCGACATTCCGCAAATCGCCGAAGGCTTTCAGATGCTCGCAGGCTCGCTCAGCCCGTCGCACGCCTATGTGCACGTCGAGGATTTCGGCATCCCGGTCACCATTCACGGCATGGCGGTCAAGAGCGGCGACCTGATCCACGCCGACCAGTCACGGCGCGATCGTCGTGCCGGTCAACACCATCGACGGCATGAAGGAAGCCGCCGACAAGCTTGCCGCGACCGAAGCGAAGATCATCGCCGCGGCAAAATCCGGCAAAGGCGTCGAAGCGATCAAGGCCGCGATGCAGGGCGGCTAGCGCATGACCCGGGATCTTTCGGCGCTCGGATGCCAGCGCGGGCGATAGCCGGCTGACGAGCACTGCGAGAATTGAAGGCGGCGTGAGCACGTCCACGACAATTCCGCGCGGGCGCGGCTTACGGACAGAATAGCCATCCGGTGTCCAGCGCAGACAATTCGGCGCCGCGAACCGCAAAGGCTCACCGTCGAGCGCAACGAAAGCGCCGTCAGGCAATTCGTCGATGGCGCGGCGATGCAGGCGCTTTGCGCGGCCCGCTAATCGCTCCCGGTGCAGCACCTCATCCATCTCGTCGGCATAAGGTCGCGTGCCCAAGCTTTTGCGCCTTACGCCACGCCTCGGCAAACGCTTCGGCGTCCTTGCGCCGGCATTCGAAACAGGGCCGATGACCGGCCGCGAGTGCCGTCGGCTCGTCGAGAAAGAACAGCTCGGTGTAATAGCGGCCCCAGACGTCACGCTGCCGGCCCTTGAAATCGAGCACGCAGCAAATCCATTGCCGCGAAGCCCAGCGCCGTTTCGTCAGTGTTTTGGCGTCGGTATGGAAACGCCCGCCGCGGTTGCCGAACAGAGTCCCGCGCGCCGCTACGGCGATTCAGCTCACCAAACGGATCGACGCGATTTTGCAGCGGCATTCGTTCAGTCTCGACCGAGAGTCAGATCAGGCATCAAAGATCAGGCATGTGGTCGTGCCATGGACAAGCAGCCGCCCGTTGCCATCGGTGATCCGGCCCTCGGCCGTCCCGATGCGGCGGCCTCGGCTCAAGACAACGCCTTCCGCGGTGATTAAGCCGGTGTCCGGCGTGATGGGCCGTATCAATGTGATCTTGAACTCGACGGTAGTCTGGGCAAGGCCCTTTTCCAAAGTAGACTGGACGGCAAGCCCCATGCAGCTATCGAGCAATGTTGCCGCGAAGCCACCGTGCACGGTCCCTGCCGGATTGAGGTGATCCGAAGTTCGGTATCGGCATTGACCACCACGCGGCCGCTTTCCGCTTCGGTCACATCGTAACCAAGCGTGGCCGCAATCGTGTTCAGCGGCAATGTACCGTCCGCCAGACCCTGGACAAACTCCAGGCCGCTCATTGCCTTGCGTTTGTTGGCATCAACGGTCCCATAGGTCTTCGCTGTAGTTCGGTTCGACATCGAATGGCCTCCGGATAGCCTGACGTAGGATGCGAACGATCGCGTGCCCACCCGATTTCTGAGCCCTGTCGCAGAGCATAAGCTCGCATGGACCGATATGTTTCGGTGGATTACGAATAGTCAGTCGGCCTGCTCGCGGTCGGGTCGAGCAATTGGGATGCGAAAGGTCATGGATACTGTCGTTGCGACGCAGGAGCGGCCTGAAGTTTCCGAGCTTTTGTCGCGGGCCCGCGAAATCGCCAGGCTCGCCCGCGAACGGGCGCGCGAAACCGAAGCGGCGCGCCGGGTCAGCGCGGACATGGTCGCGCGGATGCGGCAGGCCGATCTGTTCCGCGTCATGCAGCCGAAGGCTTACGGCGGCTTCGAATACGGCTTCGAGGTGTTTTCGCAGATCGAGGCGATCCTGGCGAGCGGCTGCGGCTCGACCGGCTGGGTGTACGGCCTGCTGGCCTCGCATCAATGGCTGATCGGCTGCTTTTCGGAAGCGGCGCAGGACGAGGTCTGGAGCGATCCCACCGCGCTCGCGGCCGGCACCTATGCGCCGGTATTGCGGGCCGTGGCGGTGGACGGCGGCTATCGCGTCACCGGCACCGGCACTTTTTGCAGCGGCTGCGATAACGCGCAGTGGCAACTCCTCGGCGGCTTGATCCCGCAAGCAGACGGTCCGTCGCAACCGGGGCTCTTCCTGTTCCGTACCGCCGACATCACCATCGATGATAACTGGCACACCATGGGGCTGTGCGGCACCGGCAGCAAAAGCATTGTCGCTAATGACGCTTTCGTGCCGCGCCACCGGGTCGTACCGTTCGCCGAACTCGCCAATGCGGCAGCGCCGGGCATGAAGGCGCATTCAAATCCGCTGTTCAAGCAGTCGTTTCTCGCCGTGCTGCCGGTCACCATCGTGGCGCCGGTGCTCGGCATGGCGGAAGGAGCGCTTGCCGCCTTTCTCGATATGGCGAAGGTCCGCACCACGCGCGGCGCAGTGGCCGGCGGCAACCGCAGGATGGCGGAACTGACGACGATCCAGTTCCGCGTCGCCGAAGCGGTGGCCAACATCGATGCCGCGAAGCTGATGATGTTTCGCGATCTCGCCGAGGCTTTCGCCATGGCGTCGCGCGGCGAAGCCGTCAGCGTCGATGTGCGGATCCGTAACCGCCGCGATCAAGCGTTCTGCGCCAGGCTGCTGATCGGGGCGATCGACGCCCTGTTCCTCGCCGCTGGCGGACACGGCCTCTATCTCGATCATCCGATCCAGCGGTTTTGGCGCGACGCCCATGCCGCCGGCTCCCACATCAGCCTGAATTGGGATTCCAGCGGCAGCATGTACGGCCAGTACATGCTTGGCCTGGAGCCCAAGGGGCAATATTGAAAACGTCGGTTGCAAGTTCAGTTGCAAGTATTGGAGGAAACGATGGGCAAAAAAATCGCCTTTGTCGGGTGCGGCGCGGTCGGCGGCTATACCGGCGCCCACATGGCGCAGGCCGGCGAAGACGTAACCTTCATCGATCCATGGCCCGAGCATGTCGAGCACATGCGAAAGCACGGCCTGCGCGTCACACACGCGATGAAGGAGCCGGAATTCACCGTGCCGGTGCGCGCCCTTCACGTCACCGATGCGCAGCAACTCGCCAAGGAGAAGCCGGTCGATATCGCCTTCGTCTGCATGAAATCCTACGACACCGCCTGGGCGGCGATGCTGATCAAGCAATATCTGGCGCCGGACGGTTATGTCGTCTCGCTGCAAAATTGCATGAATGAGGAAACGATTGCCGGCGTCGTCGGCTGGGGCAAGACGCTCGGCTGCATCGCCTCAAGCATCACAGTGAACCTGCCGGAGCCGGGTCACATTCACCGCGGCGCCGCCAAGCATGGCGCGGCGCATACCGTGTTTCGCGCCGGCGAAGTGCACGGCCGCATCACGCCGCGCGCAGAGGAAATCTGCCGCCTGGTCGCCTATTCCGACAGCGCCAAGGTCACCAATAACCTTTGGGGCGAGCGCTGGTCGAAGCTCGTCGCCAACGCGATGCAGAACGGACTCTCAGCCTGCACCGGACTCGGCGGCGGCGACATGCTCAAGAGCGATCCGATCCGCCGGTTCTCGACCCGGCTCGGCAGCGAGGCGATCCGCGTCGGCCAGGCGCATGGCTATCAGCTTGAGGAAATCCTACACCTCGAGCCGGAAACCATCGCGCGCGCCGGCGAAGGCGACACGGCCGCGGAAAAGATTTGCGACGAACAGCGTTTCAAGGATGCCGGCAAGACCGCGGCCGGCCAAAAGCCGTCGATGGGCCAGGACATGCAGAAGGGCCGCCGCACCGAGATCGAATTCCTCAACGGCCTGATCGTGCGCGAAGGCGAAAAGATCGGCATCAACGCGCGCGCCAATGCGGTGCTGGTCGATATCGTCAAGCGCGTCGAGAAAGGCGAGCTGAAAGCCGACCCGAAACATATCACCGAGCTTAGGCTGAACTGATTCCCGCACGTAAAAGTTAAGGCTTCCTCAAGCGGAACGAGCCTAGCCTGTTGCTCGACAGGCAAGGCTCGCCCCTTCATGACGACCTATGAAATCTCACCCGCAAACGGCGCCGGCGCCAAGCTGTCGCGGCCGGTCGAGCTTGTCTGCTTCGCACTATTGGTTCTGAACATCGCCTATCTCGCTTCCGCCTGGGCTCAGGGCTCGTGGGTGATCGGCGCGGACGGCAGCAAGATCTTCAACGACTTCGTCACGATCTGGGCCGCGGGCAAAATGGCGCTCGCCGGTCATGCCGCGCAAGCTTACGACTGGGTGCAACTCAAGCCGGTCGATGAAAGCATTGTCGGTCCGGTCAGCGGTTATCTGGTCTGGCCCTATCCGCCGACGTTCCTGGTCGCCGCCGCCGCTTTGGCGCTGCTGCCCTACGTAACCGCGTTCTTCGTCTGGGTCTCCGGCACGTTCATCGTCTATATCGCCGTCATCCGTGCCATCATCGGTGATCGCGTCGGCTACTTCCTCGCCGCCGGCTTTCCCGCGGTGATCGCGAATGCTCTCGTCGGGCAGACCGCATTCCTTTCCGCCGCGCTGATCGGCGGCGCGCTGGTCTTTATGGATACGCAGCCGATCTGGGCTGGACTTCTGCTGGGTCTTCTCACCTACAAGCCGCATCTCGGACTGCTGTTTCCGATTGCACTTGCGGTGAGCGGCCGCTGGCGCGTGTTCTTCACGGCAGGAATTGTCGCCGCGCTGCTGGCGGCGGTGTCATGGGCTGTGTTCGGCAGCGAAAGCTGGGTCGCTTTCGCGTCCGGCATCAGCCATTCGCTGGTCTCCGACGGCTCAGCGGATTGGGGCAAGATGCAAACCGCTTCCGGCCTGGTGCGCGCGCTTGGCGGCGGCGACACTTTGGCCTGGAGCGTACAGATCGGCGTTACAGTTATTGCCGCAGCCGCAGTTGCCGTGGTCTGGCGGAGCAGCGTCGCGTACGAGATCAAGGCAGCTACGCTCGGCGTCGCCGCACTAATAGCGGCGCCGCATCTTCTCACGTACGATCTCGTCATCCTCGCGGTGCCACTGGCGTTCCTGTTCCGCCTCGGCCGCTCGTACGGATTTCAGCAATACGAACTGGCAGGCATGGGTTTGGCATGCCTGCTCATTTTCGTTTTTCCGTTCGTCGAAGCGCCGGTCGGCCTCGCCGCCGTCGTGGTGACGGCGGCACTGGTCGCGAACCGGGCGTTACGCGCGGCGTAACGCTGACAGCGTCACTTCGCGTATTTACCGCCGGTCTGCTTGGTGTGCACGCCTTCGGCGCCGCTTTCCTTGTGCTTGAGGCGGGTGATGCGCGCCCATGTCCGCTTCAAGGGATCGCGCACGGTGATGTGCAGCGTGCCGCAGCCTTCGGTGGTCAGCTCGATCTTGTCGCCGTCCATGAACGGGTTGAGACCGCGATGGTTGGTGCCGGTGGCAAGGATGTCGCCCGGCAGCAGCGTATGGATCGACGTCACCCATTCGATGCAGCGCGGAATCTTGTGCGCCATGTCGTCGGTGTTGAAGTTCTGATAGACGACGCCGTTGTTGGTCAGCGTGATCTGCAGCTTCTGCGGATTCTTGATCTCGTCCTTGGTGACGATATAGGGCCCGATCGGCGCAAACGTGTCGCGCGACTTCATCTGATAGAACACGTTGGTCGGCGGCACCACGCCGCGCGCCGAACCGTCGATGAAGTTGGTGTAGCCGAACACGTAACGCATCGCATCGGCGGCCTTGACGTGGGAAGCCTTCCTGCCGATCACGATGGCGATTTCCGCTTCGCCCTCGAAGATGGTCGCGGCCATGTCCGGCAGCACCATGACTCCGCCCTCGCCGATGACGGCGCTCGGTGACTTCATGAAAGCATTGATCGGCGCCGGTTCCGGCAGTGTGCCGTCTTCCATGTAATTGACGGCCATGCAGATGATGTTTTCGGGCTTCGGCAGCGGCGGCCGCAGCTTGGCCTTGGCGAGCGGCTTGGCTTTGCCCTTCTTGGCGGCATTCGCGAGCTTGGTCTTGTAGGTGCTCCATTGCTCGATCACGCCGCGGATCACATCCTGCGGACCGAGCGCCTTGATGCCCTTGGTCGCGGACGACACGTCGACGATCTTGTCGCCGACCACAACACCGAGTTTGTAATCATCGAAAAACGCAAGCTTCATCAGTTTCCTCCAAGGGCAACTTAGTTGGTGAGATTGGATGACGCATTAGAGCATGATCCGGAAAAGTGGACTACCGGTTTTCCGAAAAGATCATGCGCCGACTAGAAAACTAGACCCTGAGCCGATCGGATCAGGGTCTAGTTTCGCGTGTGCACGCGCCCGTCGACAGGCTCGCGGCAACGCCGGCCATAATCGATGGTCAGGTCTTGAGCCCGGCCGCGCGCGCCACCTCGGTCCACTGGGCGATTTCCTTGCTCAAACGGGCGCCGAACTCATCCGGCCCAACGTTGAGGGGCTCATAACCCTGTTTACGCAGGGCATCGGCCGCTTCCGGCATATTCACGCCCTTGCTCGCGGCTGCGGCTATCGTGTCGACGATCGGGCGCGCGGTGCCGGGCGGCGCAAGCAGGCCGAGCCAAAGCGTGACGTCGAAGTCCGGAACGCCGGATTCCATCATGGTCGGCACGTTGGGCAGCAGGCTCGACCGCTTGCCGGACGACGCCGCCAGCGCCTGGAGCTGGCCGGCGTTGACCTGCCCGAGCACGGACGACGCGACGGTGAATGACAGAGTGATGCGGCCCGCGACCAGATCCGTGACAGTTTCCGGGCTCCCCGGATAGGGAACGTGAACGAGCTTGATCCCGGTGCGCTGCTCGAACAGCACGCCGCACAAATGCGGCAGGCTGCCCGCGCCAACCGAACCGTAAGTCAGCTCACCCGGCTTCGCTTTCGCGAGCGCCACAAGATCGGCAACGCTGTTCAGTTTCATCGAGGGATTAACCATTAGATAGAACGGTCCTTCGGCAATCTGCGCGATCGGCGAGAAATCTCTGCTCATTTCGAGCGGCGGAGACGAGGGATTGACGATCTCGTTGGTGAGGCTTGAGAGCGCGGGAAGGAAGAGCGTGTAGCCGTCATTCGATGCACGGGACACATATTGCGCGGCGATGCTCGATCCGGCGCCGGGCTTGTTCTCGACGACGATCTGCTGGCCGAGCAACGGCGATGTCGCCTTGGCGAAAATCCGCCCCACCACGTCGGACGCGGCACCAGCCGTGAACCCAACAATGAGTCGTACCGGGCGCGACGGATAAGTATCGGCGCTAGCGGCAAGAGACATCGCGGGCAGCGCGAAGGCTCCCGCGCCCAAGGTGAGGAATTGCCTACGGCCAATCGTCACCGAGCTAAAAGTCATCGCGTTCCTCCCAGAAATTATTTTTTCCTTTATATAACGCGCACCCGATTGCCGTCGGGCTTTAACGTCGCACCGAGCCTTGCGCTGCGCGCAGTCAGGTCGGCAAGGGTCTCGGCCTCGTCGGCAGCCTTGCTGAGATAGGATTCGTCCTTCGCGTTGCTGCGCACGAACCGGAAGCTGCAATCGGTGACTGAACCGTTCTCGTAAATCAGCTCCACCAGCATGCCAATCCAGCCCGCGTGCTTGCGCCCGAGATGGCCGGTGGCGAAGGTGAGATTGCAGAGGCCGTAGAAGATCGGTTTGCCCTTATAGAGTTCGACCGGCAGCGAATAGTGCGGCCCGTGACCCATCACCACATCGGCACCGGCGTCGATGGCTGCATGGGCGATGTCAGTCATGTACTGCAACGGCTCCCGCCCAAGGCCCCAATGGCAGGAAGCGACGACCACGTTGACTTGAGGCCGCAGCGCTTCGATGTCCTTGCGAAACTCGAAAAGATAAGCGGGATCCGCCCAGGTCACGACCAGCGGCGGCACGCCCGGCCGGTTTGCAGGCGGCACACCGGGGGCTAGCCTGCCCCCCGGTACCTGATAGGCCGTGTGCCCGCGAAGCACGGCGATACCCGGCGCATCGTCGAACGCCTCGTGGTCGGTCGGCCAATAGACCGAGCTACGCTGCACCACCCCGACGCGAAAGCCGTTGCGCCCGACGATGACCGGCGCACGCGCCGTGACGAGATTGGGTCCGGCGCCGGTATGCGCCATTCCGATCTCGTCAAGGCGCGCGATGGAGTTGGTGATGTTGTCGTTGCCGTAATTGACGTTGTTGGCGATGCCGACGCCTTGAATGCCGGAAATTTGCAACGCCTTCTTGGCCACCTGCGGATCGGCGAAGAAGCCTTCGGTCGCATGCGAGCGCCGCGACGGCAGATGCAGGCAACATTCGAGATTGGAGAATACGGCGTCCGCGGCATGCAGTTCAGCGGCAACGTGCCGGAACGGCGCCTGCGGATCGGTCACGTTCATCAGATTGACGTCACCGGTCAGAAGCAGCTTTGCCATTTCCTGCCCTCACTACGCGCCGACCGATGAACGGCCAGTCTCTTGGCTCATGTCGTAGCAGCAAAATCGCCGCAGAACAGGCCCCGGTGCCGGAGCACGGCCACCAACAAATCGAGAGAAGCTGACGGAGTGCGGCTCGCTGAAATCAGCGGGTGTCTATGGAAACCCGCTTCAACGGCGCGGTCGGCGCCGGCTGCACGAAGCCGCCGTCGTTGACCGCCTGCGCGAGCGCATTGCGGTCCAGCGAGTCGTCGTGCTTGTAGACGTCGTCGCGGAATTCGACGGTGCCGTCGCGCTGCACCCAGCCTGTAAGATAGACCCACGCCACCGGGATCTTGTGCGGCAGGTTGATGATATGAGTCTGACCGGCGGCGATGCCGGCATCGATCGCGGCGCGATCCCAGTTGGGCGGACCATCCTGCAGAATCCAGACGGCGAGATCGCGCACATTGTCGACGCGGGTGCAGCCGTGCGAGTCGAAACGGTAATCGTCGGCAAACAGCTTTCGCGTGTCGGTGTCGTGCATGTAGACCGAATAAGGATTCGGCATGTCGATCTTCAGATTGCCAAGCGCGTTCCAGGTGCCGGCGTCCTGCCGGACCGTGAAATTGTAGGAGCGGTCGCCCGACCAATCGACCGACGCCGGATTGACCTCCTCGTCATGCGCGCCGAGAAGCCGCATGTGCATGCGTTCAAGATAGGTCGGATCCTTGCGCATGTGCGCGGCTATCTCGGTTTTGGTGATCGAGAGCGGCACCGTCCAGGTCGGGTTGAGATTGACCGAGGTGATGAAGGCGGTGAGCGACGGTGACGGTTTGTCGATCTTGCCGACGATCACACGATAGCGGCGCTCGACCTTGCCATTTTTCACCGCCTCGACGAAGGCTGCTGGAATGTTGACCACGACGTATCGCTCGGCGAACTGGAAATCCATGCCGAGCAGACGATCAAGCGACGCTTCGAGCTGCTTGATGCGCTCGCCGACCGGAACATTAAGCGCCTTCAGCGTTTGCGCGCCGACGGTGCCGGTGGCATCGAGGCCGTGACGGAGCTGAAAGCGCTTGACGCCTTCAGCGACAGCAGTGTCGTAGGTGTCGCCTCCCGCATCCTTTGCCGGCAAGTCGTCGGTTATGACCAGGCGCTGGCGCAGCGTCGCGACATCCGCGCCGCTCGCGCCAGGCGCGAGCTTGGCGTCCGGGGGCAAAATCGGCCAGCCGCCGCGCACCTGGAGGTCGGAATAGTAAAACAGCGCGTCCTTGATGCGCTTGAAGGTGTCTTCATCGAACACCGGATCGGAAGACAGCGCCAGTTCAGCCGCCGAACGCGCTTCCGGCGTCGCGGCATTGATGGATGGTTTTACGGCAGCAACCGGAGGCTTCACGGCGGCAGGAGGTTTGGCCGCAGCAGGCGGTTTCGCTGGACCCACCTGCGGCGACATCAGGGTCGGTTGACCGGCGACGCCCTGCGCGAATGCAGGGGCCGCTGATAACGACAACAGCAAGCCGGAAATGAAAATATTGCGCATAAAGCCCTCGCCGAACACCCGACAAAATCTTACTCTTGTCGCAGCGTCCCCACCAGAATTGAAACTCTTTTGCCGTAAGCGGCGGGCTGCCGAATCCAGCCACTGACACCAAACTATAGGCCAATTATGACCAAATTCTCGCGCGGACTGGCGGCGGCAAGTCTGCAATGCAGCAAGTAGCGCTTATGCAGGCGGTGTTGACGTCGACGATGATGCCAACGCTGCGGTGCTGAATTACCGCGCCGGGCGAGCCGCCAAGGAGCGGCGCTTACGACTGCGGTTGTGGCTCAAGCGGGCCAGGCTCTGGACGCGGACGATTGCGGCCGGCGCCGGCCGTCGGAACGGTCGGGGTGCGCGGTGTGGTCGGCTCGATCATCAACTCGCGGTTCGGTTTCTTGCCCATCAGCAGATCTTTGATCTCGTCGCCGGTGAGCGTCTCGAATTCGAGCAAGCCCTTGGCCAGCGTCTCCAGATCGGCACGCTTCGTGGTCAGGATCTCCTGCGCCTCGGTGTAGCCGGCCTCGACCAGCCGCCGGATTTCGCCGTCGATCTTCTGCACGGTGGCTTCGGAAATGCTCTGCTGACGTGCCACGGAATAGCCGAGGAACACTTCTTCCTGGTTTTCGCCGTAGGCAACAGTGCCGAGGGCTTCGGACAGGCCCCAGCGGGTGACCATCATGCGCGCGAGCTTGGTAGCCTGTTCGATGTCGGAAGAGGCGCCCGACGTGACACGTTCGCGGCCGAACACCAGTTCTTCGGCGACACGGCCGCCCATCATGATGGCAAGACGTGACGTCATCTGCTCAAGCGACATCGACAGCTTGTCGCGTTCCGGCAATTGCATGACCATGCCGAGCGCACGGCCGCGCGGAATGATCGTCGCCTTATGCACTGGGTCGGTCGCTTTGACGTTGAGCGCGACAATGGCGTGGCCGCCTTCGTGATAGGCGGTAAGGAGCTTCTCCTCCTCCGTCATCACCAGCGACTTGCGCTCGGCGCCCATCATCACCTTGTCCTTGGCGTCCTCGAACTCGGTCTGGGTGACCATGCGCTTGTTGCGCCGGGCCGCCATCAGGGCCGCTTCATTGACAAGGTTCATCAGGTCGGCGCCGGAGAACCCGGGAGTACCGCGCGCGACGGTCTTCAGGTTCACGTCGGGTGCTAACGGCACCTTGCGGACGTGGACTTTCAAAATCTGCTCGCGGCCGACGATGTCCGGATTCGGCACGACCACCTGGCGGTCGAAACGGCCCGGACGCAGCAGCGCCGGGTCGAGGACGTCAGGCCGGTTGGTGGCAGCGATCAGGATGATGCCTTCGTTCGCTTCGAAGCCGTCCATCTCGACCAGCAACTGGTTCAGCGTCTGCTCGCGCTCGTCGTTGCCGCCGCCGAGACCGGCGCCGCGATGACGACCGACCGCGTCGATTTCATCGATGAAGATGATGCACGGCGCATTCTTCTTCGCCTGTTCGAACATGTCGCGGACGCGGCTCGCGCCGACGCCGACGAACATCTCGACGAAGTCAGAACCTGAAATGGTGAAGAACGGCACATTGGCTTCGCCGGCGACAGCGCGCGCAATCAGCGTCTTGCCGGTGCCGGGCGGGCCGACCAGCAGCACGCCGCGCGGAATACGTCCGCCAAGCCGCTGGTATTTTTCCGGGATCGCGCAGGAATTCGACGATTTCCTGGAGATCCTGCTTGGCTTCGTCGACACCGGCGACGTCCTCGAAGGTGACGCGGCCATGCGCCTCGGTCAAAAGCTTGGCGCGCGACTTGCCGAAGCCGAGCGCCTTGCCGCCGGCGCCCTGCATCTGGCGCGACAGGAATATCCAGACACCGATCAGCGCAACAAACGGCAGCCATGAGATTAGCAGCGAGACGAACCAGGGCACGTTCTCGGTCAGCGGCCGCGCGGTGATCGAAACGCCCTTGTTGTAGAGGCGCTGGATCAGCGTCGGGTCGCTCGGCGAATAAGTCTGGAAGGTGCGGCCATCAGTGAAGGTGCCGTGGATTTCCGGTCCCTGGATCAGGACATCGCGCACCCTGCCCTGATCGACCTCATTGAGCAGTTGCGAGAATGATATGTCTTGGGAGGTCGTGTGCTGGCCGGGATTCTGGAACAGCGTGAACAGCGCGAGCAGCAGCAGGACAATAATGACCCACAGAGCGAAATTGCGCAGATTGGCGTTCATCTTAAGTCCTTGGACCGCGAATCCGCGCGGTGTCCCAGAGCCTGGTACCTGCCTGCGAACCGTGGCGGCTTCACGTCCCCAATTCACTTGACGAATGTAGGAGGCGCTCTGCCCCCTGCCAAGAACCTGAGAAGAAGTAATCGTGTCGACTATAGGCCTATTTCGTAAAGCGGTTCTTGCGGTTCTTGCGCATGGCTAATGCGCGGCGAAGAGGGGCGCACTCGACCGTAAGATGGTCGCCGGAAAGGGTAATTAGCGCCCCCGCGAGGGTCCGGCGGAGCCGCGAAGGGGCCTGCCGCAGGCCCTCGTAAAGCGCCTCGAGCTTGGCAAGCTCGACTGGCCCCTCATTGCCGGTGTGGGTGACAGCCTCGCCAAGCAACCGCAAACCGACTTCAGCGGGCAACCGGGCGAAGCGTGATGTTTCGAAAACAATCGGTCCATGTCGGCGCCACGGCGGCGGCGCCAGCGCTGCCCGCGCGGCATCGACGGCAAGGGCGACGGTGGCCTCCGCGCGGCGAAGCCGCAACGCGAGGCGTGCAAGGCCCCGCGCATCGAGTCCTTCTCGTGCCAGTACCGGCATCAATGTGCGCAATCGTGCACGGGTGAAGCGGGGGTCCTGGTTGCTGGGATCTTCGCTGTAGCCGATCTTTGCCGCTTTCAGCGTCGCGATCAGCCGAGCCTTGGAAACGTGGAGCAGCGGACGCACCAGGAAGATTTCCTGCTCGATCCGCGCCGGCAGCGGCGCAACAGGCAGCGGCGCAATATGGGCCATGCCGGTGAGGCCGAGCAGCCCGCTGCCACGAGCCATCCGAAACAGGACGGTCTCGGCTTGATCGTCCAGGGTATGGGCCGTGGCGATATGCGCGATGCCTTCGCGTCGCGCGGCTTGCGCGAGTAATTCGTAACGAGCGTTGCGCGCCGCTACCTGCAATCCGCTGTGCGGTTTCTTCCCGCGCCAGCGCAACGTGCGATGCGGCACACCCAGCCGGCCTGCGAGCTTCCTGACAGCGGCTGCCTCGCGCGCTGCTTCAGGCCGCAAGCCGTGATCGACGGTAATGGCAAACAGTTTTGGCGCGCGCTTGATCTGCTTCGCCCAACGGGCGGCGAGAACAAGAAGCGCGGTCGAGTCAGGACCGCCGGAAATCGCGAGCAAGAGGCCCGGCAAATCTTCAAGTCCACGGAATAGTCCGCTGGCTTCGCGATCGGAGACGGCTTGCTCAGCAGCCGACACGCTTCTGTTCCCGGTCCACGCTTTGCTTCACGTTGAGCGAGGCCCGCGGATATTTGCGCAACACTTCGCCCAGCGAGGCGCAAGCCGCTTCTTTTTCGTTGAGCGCCGCAAGCGACATGCCGAGCTTGAGCAGCGCATCGGGCGCCTTCGCCGTCGTGTCGTATTTGGTGGAGACAGCAAGGAACGCTTCAGCAGCGTCACGGTATTGCTGGCTCTGGAACAGACTGTCGCCGAGCCAGTACTGCGCTTCCGGCGTCATCCGGTCGCTCGGATACTGCTTGAGGAATGTCCGAAATCCTTCGACCGCCTGGGCATAATCCTTGTGCTGGAGATAGCCGTAGGCAAGGTCGTACTGATCCTTCGACGTGGCGGGGGGCGGCAAGGACGCCTGCATGGCGCCGGTCGAATTCGGATTGACCGGAGGTGGCGGCGGCAAAGCGCCGCCAGGCGCCGGAGTCGCAGCGTTTGACGATATCGTGGAGAGGTCGAGCGGAGCACCCGGCTGACGCGGACCGCTGCCTTGAGCGTCGGCCACAGGCGGCGGCGGTTCTGTCGCGGTGGTGCTGGCGCCGAGCGGCCGCGGCGCACCGGGCGCGGTCGGATTAAGCGCCGGGTTAAACGCATCGCTACGCCGGCCAGCGCCCTGATCGACTGGCGCCGGTCCCGCGGGCTCCGGCGCGGCGATCGGAGCTGGCGCCGGATAAGGCGCGCTCTGAGGCTGCTGCGGATAAGGAGCAGGCTGCTGCGGCGGGTATGAAGCCACCGGCCGCTGTTGCGGCGTCGCAGCCGAGGCGGCAGGCGCCCCGCCCTGGATTTGAGCCTGCAAACGCTGCACCTGCTGCTCAAGCTGCTGATTGCGATACTGCAATTGCTCGATATTGCCGGTGAGGTCGCGGATCGCGCCCTCAAGGCGGTCCATCCGCGTCACAATATCGGAATCCGACATTTGCGCACTGGCGGGACAGATCGAAAGCGCACAGGCAAACACCGCAGCAACGAAAGAAAAAGGGCGTAGCATCGCCGACATCATATTCGGTGGACAGGCAAGGCCCAACATAGCGAATCCTGCGTCCAAATTGTGACTATTCTGCTGGAGCGGATTTGACATTCGCTACTCACTTCCCGCAGCCCGTGAAGCGAATGTCAAATCCAAAGCTCCACCAGCAGCTTATATTTGCCAGTGGTCCTTTGATTCAAACATTCGCTCGGCGTGTGCCGAAATGGGATGCGAATGTTTGAATCGGGCCACCGGTTATTCTGCAGGCTGAATGCGCGGATGCTTGCGCGCGGCGCGCCATTCCTCGAAGCGCTGGATCACCACGAACAGCGACGGCACGAACAAGACCGCAAGACAGGTCGAGGCGATCATGCCGCTGAATACGGTGATGCCAATCGATTTCCTGGCGCTGGCGCCCGCTCCACTCGCGATCACCAGCGGTGCGACACCGAGGATGAAGGCGAACGACGTCATCAGGATCGGACGGAACCGCGCACGGGCTGCATCCACCGCGGCATCGACGATGCTCTTGCCGTCGCGAACGCGATGCTCGCGCGCCACTTCGACGATCAGAATGGCGTTCTTCGCGGACAGTGCAATCAGCAGGATCAGGCCGATCTGGGTGTAGAGGTTATTGTCGATGCGCAGTCCCTCAAGCACTGCAACCGGGCCAACCAGCGCCAGCGGCACCGAGAGGATGACGGCGAGCGGCGTGTACCAGCTTTCGTATTGCCCGGCGAGCACCAGATAAACCAGCAGCATCGCCATCGCGAACACGAAGTACATCTGATTGCCGACGATCTTTTCCTGAAACGACATAGCGGTCCAGTCGGTGCCGGTGCCGGGCGGCAAAGTCTTCGCCGCATTCTCCTCCATCAAATGGATAGCTTCGCCGGAACTGAATCCGGCCGCGGGCAGGCCGATGATGCTCGATGAAGGATAAAGATTGTAAAGGCTGATCAGCGGCGTTCCGACTGTTGGCGTAATCGACGCCACCGTTCCGAGCGGCACCATATTGCCCTGATCGTTGCGTACACTGAGGTTCTCGATATCGCGCGGGCGAAGCCGGAATTGCGAATCCGCCTGGGCGTAGACCTGAAACACGCGGCCGAACTTGTTGAATTGAACAACGTAGGTCGAGCCGAAATAGGTCGCGAGCGTATTGAATACCTGATCGATCGAGACGTGCAGCGTCTGCGCCTTGACGCGATCAACCTCGACGCGCAGCTGCGGCGCGGTGGCGCGGAACGACGTCTGCACGCGCTGCAACGCGCTTTGCGACTGCGCATTCATCACCATCGTGTTGGTGATGCTTTGCAGCTTCTCGAAATCGGAGCTGCCGTCGCGCAACTCGACCTGCAGGGTGAAGCCACCGGCGTTGCCGATGCCCTGGATCGGCGGTGGCGGCAGTACCGTTACCCGCGCATCGACGGCACCGAGCGCCTGGGAAATGCGCGGAAACACCGTCCGCAGATCCTCCCGCTTGCTCCAGTCCTTGAGCACGATGTAAGCGACGCCGGCATTGGCCAGCGTTGCGTTGTTATCCAGCACCGAAATGCCAGAAATCGCGATCACCTGATCGACAGCGGGATCTTTTTCGGCGATGGCAGAGACTTGCGCGAGAACCTCCTGGGTCCGACCGAGTGCCGCGCCGTCCGGAAGCTGCACCGCGGCGAGCAAATAGCCCTGATCCTCGATCGGCAGGAATCCGGTCGGCACACGCGAGAGCCCAAAGAACGCAAGCCCAATGATGGCGAACGCGATGATCGTCATCACGCCTGCGTGCTCGGCCATGTGGTCGATCAGACCGGCGTATTTTTCCTCGAGGCGGCCATAAACCCTGTTGAAGCCCCGGTAGAAAACATTCTTCTTCTCCGGCGGCACCGGCGGACGCAGCCACAATGCGCACTGCGTCGGCTTCAAGGTCGCGGCATTAATGGCTGAGAGCAGCGCAGTGGCGGCGATCACAAGTGCGAATTGCGCATACATGCGCCCCGTGAGACCAGGCAGAAACGCTGCCGGCAGGAACACCGACATCAGAACCAGCGTGATACCGATGATCGGACCGAGCAGCTCGTTCATGGCCGCGATCGCGGCGTCGTGGCCGTTCAGGCCGCGCTCAATGTTGTGCGCCGCGCCTTCCACCACGACGATAGCGTCGTCAACGACGATGCCGATCGACAGCACGATAGCGAACAGCGTCGAGAAGTTGACGGTGAATTCCAGCGCCCACATCGCGGCAAAGGCGCCGATGATCGTCACCGGCACGGTCGTCGCCGGCACCAACATAGCCCTCCAGTCCTGGAGGAAAACCAGGATCACGATCAACACCAGCACCCCGGCCTCAATGAGGGTTTTGTAAACCTCCTCGATCGAGGCGTGGACGAAGATTGTCGTGTCGAACGGAACGCTGGAAACAAGCCCCTGCGG
The DNA here is from genome assembly GCA_963742215.1 of uncultured Alphaproteobacteria bacterium. Taxonomy (GTDB): domain Bacteria; phylum Pseudomonadota; class Alphaproteobacteria; order Rhizobiales; family Xanthobacteraceae; genus BOG-931. The sequence goes on along the minus strand of CAVULJ010000007.1, from coordinate 183,814 downwards.
AAAACTCTTCGCAAGCTCCGTCATGCGCGTTTTGACCCGGCCTTCGACGTCGAGCGCGTTCGCTCCGGGCGACTGATAGATGCCGATACCTGCGGCCTGCTTGCCGTTGAGCGTGAAGGCCTGGCCGTAGGTCTGCGCGCCGAGTTCGATGCGGCCAACGTCCTTAAGCCGCGTGATCTGCGCCGTCGCTGCCAGTCTTGACAATGACGTTCTCGAACTGTGTGACGTCCGAGAGCCGTCCCGACAGATCAATGGTGTATTGGAAATCAACGCTGGGCGGCGCGGGCGGCATACCCACCTGCCCGGCCGTGACTTGCTGGCTTTGCGACTGCAACGCCGAGACCACGTCCTGGGCGTTCAGACTGCGCGCCTTCAGCTTGTCCGGATCGAGCCAGACCCGCATCGAATACTGGCCAGCGCCAAAAACATTGACATTGCCGACGCCCGGCAGCCGCGCCAACTCATCCTTCAGGTTGATCGTGGCGTAGTTCGCAAGATAAAGGCTGTCGTAACGTCCGTCCGGCGACGTCAGCGTTACGAACAGCAAAATCGAGGTCGATATCTTTTTGACAGTGACGCCCTGCGCCTGCACCGCCTGCGGCAATTGCGACAGCGCGCTCGCCACCCGGTTCTGCACCAGGATTTGCGCGTTATCGAGATTGGTGCCGATGCTGAACGTTACGTTGAGCGTGTAGCTGCCGTCGCTGGCGCTGGTCGACTGCATATAGATCATGTTCTCGACGCCGTTGACCTGCTGCTCGATCGGCAGGGCAACTGTGTCCATCAGCGTTGTCGCACTGGCGCCCGGATAACGGGTGGTGACCTGCACGGTCGGCGGCACGACGTCGGGATATTGCGAGACCGGCAGATCGTACAACGCGACGCCGCCGATCAGCACCATCAGGATGGCGAGGACATTGGCGAGAACCGGCCGCTCGATAAAAAATTTGGAGATCATGGTGCGACCCCCGCCTATTTCGCTGCCGCAGGCGTACTCAACTCCGGATCGACTTTTTGCCCAGGGATTGCGCGCATGATGCCGCCGACCACAACGCGGTCATCCTTGGTCAGCCCGCTGTCGATCACCCGCAGATCTCCGACCAGTTGTCTGGCTTCGATCTTGCGCTGCTCGACAACGTTATCCTTGTTGACCACCAGCACGTAACGGCCGGCTTGGTCGCTGCCGAGCGCAATGTCAGGCACCAGCAATGCCGGCGACGGTTTTGACGGAATGCGAATGCGGACGAAATAGCCAGGCAACAGGGCGCGATCGGCATTCGATAACGTGCCGCGTACTGCGAGTGTCCCCGTCGAGGGATCGACATCCGGCGCGACGTAATCGAGCTTACCCTGGTGCGGGTAATCGGTTTCGGTCTGCAACGCGACCTCGACCGGAAAGCCGATGAGGTCGGCTGTGGTACGGCCGGTCTTCGCGAGATTAGCGCGCACCTCAAGAACGTCGCGTTCGCTGGCGTTGAAATTCACCCAGATCGGGTCGAGCTGGACGATAGTCGCGAGCACGGTCGGCGAGCTCGCACCGACAAGTTCGCCGATTGAAACCTGGCGGGCTGTCACAACGCCGTCGAACGGTGCCGTGACGTCGGTGTAGCCAAGATTGATCTCGGCCTGCTGCTCGTTCGCCTGCGCCGACTGCAAGTCGGCCTGCGATGAATCGCGCTGCGCCAACGCCTTGTCATAGTTGGCCTGGGTAGAGACCTGCTTTTGAATCAGATCGGCCTGGCGCTGGTACTCCGCCTGATTTTGCGTGAGTGTCGCCTGCGCGCTTGTCACGGACGCCTTCGCCGCGTCGACCTTAAGCTTGTAGGGCTCCGGTTCGATGGTGAAGAGCGATGTGCCCTTCTTCACGAACTGGCCGTCGGTATAGCTGATGGCCTGGACAAAGCCCTGCACACGCGCGACGAGCTGAACCGAATTAACCGCGGTGGCATTGCCAGTCGCGTCGAAATAGCGCGTGACGTCCTGTTGCACGGGCGGCGCGACAGTGACTTTCGGCGGCGGCGGTGCGGCGTACTGGTTGCCCTGCCCGCAAGCCGCCAAAGCAGCCACAATGATGGTGAAACCAAGCGTTGCGCGAACGAATGCGGCAGCCCTCATGCGCAAACCTCACAAATATTTCTGCAAATGCCGAGTAAGACGCAATCAAAAAGCGAGAGGGCGCTACGATCCGACTTCGCGCGCGGCTTGGCAAGATGGAATCTCGGCCAGCGAGATACCGGCTGAAAACGCGACCGGCGCCCTAAGGCGCCGGTCCAGACAGACAGTGAGACGTAGAGAGGCTTAAGAGCTTTGATCGAGCACCGTCACAGCACGACGATTTTGCGACCAGCAGGAAATGTCGTCGCACACCGCAACCGGCCGCTCCTTGCCGTAGGAAATCGTGCGCATGCGCTGCCCGGACACACCGCGCGACACCAGATACTCGCGCGCGGTCTGCGCGCGGCGGGCGCCGAGCGCAATATTGTATTCGCGAGTACCGCGCTCATCGGCGTGGCCCTCGATGGTAAAGTTGTAACGGCTGTAGTTGTTGAGCCACTGCGCCTGCTTATCCAGCGTGGCGCGGGCCTGCGGTGTCAGCTCCGTTGAATCAGTCTCGAAGAACACGCGGTCGCCGACGTTAACGACGAAGTCCTGCTGGCTGCCTGGCGCAGCAGCATCACCAGACATTGCCGACTGGTCGGCCTGGTTCTTGGCGCAGCCCGCAATCATTAGACCCGCCGCGATCACAGCGGCAAACTTGGCGCAGCGGACGATACTCATCACGCTCATTCCGGTGCCTCCATTGCTTCCGTATTACCCGGATATTTGGTGTTCACGGGTCTAGCAGCGCCTTGGTTAAGCGAAGGTTCTGTCAACCTTGATCGGGCGTTGCAAAGAAGCCTCAACCCCGAGAAATCCGCTTAAAGCTTCTGCAATGGTTAATGGGGCCTCAATACGGCAGGCGTGTGATGGGCCTACCGATGATTTACGACAAAAGCGGCGACCAGGCGGGGTCGGAGGCATAACTTGGGGTGGGAACCCGCTGTTGATTGCGCCCGGCAATATCGATTGTGAACAACGCTGGACCAGGACTGCCGACATTGTCGCTGAAATACATGATCACGCGTCCGTTCGGCGCGAAAGTTGGGCCTTCGTTGTGGAACCCCTCGGTCAGAATGCGCTCTCCGGAGCCATCCGGTTTCATCACACCGATCGCGAACGTTGAGCCACCTTGCTTGGTGAAAGCGATGTAATCGCCTTTCGGCGACCAGACCGGGGTCGAATAGATGCCGTCGCCGAAACTGATGCGCTGCGCCGATCCACCTGTTGCGGGCATGACATAAATCTGTGGATGACCGCCGCGGTCGGACTCAAAGCAGATTTGCTGGCCATCCGGCGAATAAGACGGCGCGGTATCGATCGCCGGCGTGTTGGTCAGGCGCGTCGTCGCCTTCGAGCGCAGGTCCATGACAAAGATATTGGCGTTCGATCCCTCTTGCAGACTCATGATGACATTCTGGCCATCCGGCGAGAACCGCGGCGCAAAGCTCATGCCGGGAAAATTACCGACGATTTCGCGCTGACCGGTCTCGATATTGAGAAGGTACACGCGGGGATCGCCCTGGCCGTAAGCCATGTAAGTGATCTCCTGAGTCGATGGCGAGAAACGCGGAGTGAGCACGAGTTCGTCACCGCGGGTCAGATAGCGCACGTTGGCGCCATCCTGATCCATGATGGTAAGACGCTTGATGCGACGTTCCTTCGGCCCGGTTTCGTCGACAAAGACTACGCGGGTGTCGAAATAGCCTTTCTCACCCGTGAGCCGCTCGTAGATGGCGTCCGAGATGATGTGTGCGATGCGCCGCCAGTTATCGGGCGTCGTGAAATATTGTTTGCCGTCGAGCTGCTGACCCGCCAGCACGTCCCAAAGCCGGAATTCCGCTCGCAGCCGTCCGTCCGGTTGGCGCGCGACACGGCCGGCGACCAGGAACTGCGCATTGATGGTACGCCAGTCCTGAAAATGCGGAACGCTATCCACGCTCGCGAGGTGCTCAATGAAGGCTGCCGGATCAATCGGCGCAAACAATCCGCAGCCTTTGAGGTTAGCGGTGATGATCTGTGTCACCCCTGCCACGGTGTCGTTGTCGCTGTCCGCGCCGCCGAAGAAGCCCGGAATCGCGATCGGCATCGGCTGAAAGTTGCCTTCGGTGATGTCGAGGCGTGTAACGGCGCCGGCATAGCGCGCCGACAGCATCAAGCTGCCGGTCGCAGCGCCCAGCGCAAGCGTTTGCCGGCGAGTCAAAAAATGATTGCGCACTTGAAGAATAGCCATGACGTTTGAATTCGCCTGATTAACCGCCGAGCAATTCTTGCGGATCGAACTTGAGCTGAAGGTCCTTCCACTGACCGTAATGCTCGGGCTTTAGCATGGTGAAAGGCTGACACAGAAGCAGCGCACGTTTGGCGCTTTCGGCAAGAGCGGGACCAAGCGCGGAGGCGGAGCCTTCAACGATCACCGGCTCACGCGCCATATTGGCATCCGGCTTAAACTGAACATCGAGCACGATGTAGACCTTGGAGTTCGCGTCGATACCCGGGGGCGGACTCCAGCAGCTTGAGATGCGCGCACGCAAGCCGTCGATCTCACTCTGCGACAATTGCGCCGCCGCTCCGGCCGCCGATCCCACGCTAGCGGTCGGATTGACGGCGTCCGCGGCCGCGACCTGACGCTGCTGGTCGCGGTGGTCAAGCAATTGGGCAACCTGATCGGCATTGAACTTGGGCGCGTCCTTGGTGGCCTTGTCCGGCGCCGGCTTGTCTTCCGGCTTCGGCTGCTGCTTGTCCGAAATCTTTCTTCAGAAGCTGTGAGATTTGATCCGGCTTGAAATCGGACGGCGGCTTCGGCTTGGCCTGTTTCTCCGCCGGCTTCGGATCGGGCTGCGGCTGCTGCTTGGGTGGCGCCGTCTCGGTTTTGACTTCCTGCTTGGCGACTTTGTCGGCGGTTTGATCGGCCGGCTTGGGCAGGTCGATCTTGTCGGCCAGCGGCTTCGGATCTTCTTTGGGCTTGGGCGCGTTCTTTACACCCTGGGTCATCTGGCTGAAGTCTTTGTCGGAAATGAATGAGACCGGCAGGGAGTCGACCGGCGGAGTATCCATCGGCGTCGCCGAAATCGCGAGCAGGCCGAAGCCGAGCGCAACGACATGTCCAACAACCGATATGGTCAGACCCGATCTCATCCCCCGCCTTGCTCGACCGTCGTCACCAGCGCGACCTTGTGATAGCCGGCCGCCGACAAGCGGCCCATCACACGCATCATGGTACCGTAATCGACTTTCTTGTCGCCACGGACATAGATCTGATCGTTCAAGGTGCCGTTGCGCGCTTCGACGATCGCCTTGAGCTTCGGCACCAGATCGTCGAGCTGAATTTCCTTGTCTTGCAGAAAGACCTTGCCGGCGACATCCACCGAAACAGTGAGCGGCTCGTTGTCCTGGCTGAGCGCTTTAGCCTGGCTTTGCGGCAGGTCAATCGGCACGCCGACGGTGAGCAGCGGCGCCGAAACCATGAACACGATAAGCAGCACCAGCATGACGTCTACGAATGGCGTCACATTGATATCGCTCATGACAGCGCTACGCCGCCGGCTGCGCCGGCCGCTATTAGAGGCCGCCCGTGCGACTCCCGCGCCCATCTTTTCCCCTCACCCGCGCTCGTCGATCTGCCGCGACAGGATCGCGGAAAACTCGTCGGCAAAACCCTCCAGACGCTGGGCCTGCCGGTTCACCTCGGCAATGAACTTATTATAGAAAATAGTCGCCGGAATGGCGGCAACGAGGCCAATCGCGGTCGCAAACAGCGATTCCGCGATACCCGGCGCGACCACGGCCAGCGAGGTGTTCTGCGATGCGGCGATCGACTGAAAGCTCGTCATGATGCCGACCACCGTACCGAACAGGCCGATGAAAGGCCCCGCCGAACCGACGGTGGCCAGCACCAAAAGCCGCCGTTCCATATGTTCCACTTCACGGGCAATGGCGACGTCCATCACCTTCTCGATCCGCATTTGCAAACCGGCGAAGGACTTGGCGTGCCCCTCGAGGCTCCGCTTCCACTCGCGCATGGCTGCGACAAAAAGCACGCCGGTCGAGTGCTCGGGCTTCGCCGAGAGCGACCGGTAAAGCTCTTCGAGCGATTGGCCGGACCAAAATGCCTGCTCGAAGTGCTCACCGGCCTTGCGAATGCGCGCGAACAGGAAGGTCTTGTCGACGGCGATCGCCCAGACCCAGACCGAGCATACGAGCAAACCGAGCATCACGGTCTCCACGATCCAGTGGGCGTGCAAGAACAGATGGAACAGCGACAGGTTCGCGGATGTCAGCGGCGCCACCGACTGTGCAACGTCGGCAGGATTCATGGGCACGTCCTCTTCAGCGGTCCAGCCGGCAGCAACCGATCGTCGTGGCCAAGCCGGCACCATGGCCGGAGCAGCGCACAGGGATCGGAACCAAAGGGCAAAGGTAGCCGCTCTCTCCGGCCGACCAACCCGAAATTTCGCGGGACCTGCGCCGGACCCGTCACCCGGCCCCGACCGAAATCATCGCGAAACGTGTCCAAACTAGGGCGCAACACCGGTCGTTCGGTCTTAACGAAGCCCTAGCTTGCTTAACGGGGGGTTAAGACTGGAACGCAGCGCCCTTCTAAAAGAAGACGGCCGTCCGCTGGGAAGCGGACGGCCGGGACACACTCAACCGCAATGCTTTCGGGGATCAGCTTTGCGGCTGGGGGCCGTTGTCAGGCACGCGGTTGCGGCGTTCAGCCATGAACTGATCAAACTCGGTCTTGTCCTTGGCAAAGCGCAGCCGGTCGAGGAAGTCGCGGAACTCACGTTGCTCGTCCTCAAGGCGCTTGAGCGTCTCGGTGCGATAATCGTCGAAGGCCCGGTTGCCGCTCGACGGCGGGCCGCCCCAACCGCCGCGCGTACCGCCTAAGCCCATGCCTTCGATCTTGGAGCGCACGCGATCCATCTTGTCCTGCATACGCTGCATCTTGTTTTCCCAACGGGTCATGCCGTGATGATTCCAACAGCTCATTTTCTGGCTCCAGATGATGAAGGCGAGGAACGCGATGCCAAGGGGCCACCACAGCCAGCCGCCGATCATGAAGGCGAGAGCGAGCAGACCGAGTGGCCACCACACCCAGAAACCGAGGATCATGAGTATCGCTAAGGGCATGGCACACCTCCATGTGTGAATGTAAACAACATTTACATTTGACCTTTTGATCTGTCAAGAAGCGAGGCGCTAAAAATCTGAAAACTGAGATTCCACAATGGATTACGCGGGTAATCAGGGCGGATCAGTTGGTCACCCCAAGTCCGCGCAGATAAACCAGCACCCCCGCTTCCAGAAGTTCCTCCGGCAACATCGGCAACGTGCGCCGCGCCGCATCGCCCCGGCCGAACAATGACGCGATACCGTGCGACAACGACCAGATATGGAGCGCCATCATCAGAGCGGGAGGCCTGCTTTTCTGCGGCATTTGCGCGCAAACTTTTTCGGCAGCCTCGCGCAAAACCGCGAACGCGCGATCCCCCGCGGCCCGCAGTTCGGGAGTGGTGTCGGCCGGAATGCCGGACTCAAACATCGCGGAATAGTACGCCGGCTCCTTGTGCGCGAAGGCAAGATAAGCCTTACCCATGCGGTCAAGCGCGGTGATCGAATCCGGCCGGCCTTCGTCCCAGGCTTGCGCAAGAATGACGGCAAATTGCTCAAAGCCGCGCAGCGCCACATTCGCCAAAAGATCGTCGCGGTCGCGGAAATGACGGTAGGGAGCAGCCGGACTTACACCGGCCCATCGCGCCGCGTCGGCGAAAGTGAACCCGGCCGAGCCCTTCTGCGCGATCAATTCCAGAGCGGCGCGAATAAGAGCTTCACGCAGATTGCCGTGGTGATACCCGCGCGGCTCTTTATCGTCCTTCGACCAGCTCATGTTAAGGGCTTTTACATGAGCCGTTCGCCAGCGTCACTCTGAAACGACTTCGCTTCAGGCCATGATTACGGGCGATGGTTTCAGGCGATGGTTTAGACTCTGGGCCGCCGTTGCGCCACCAAAGGTAACCGGTCGAACAGCATCGGCGCTTCTTCGAGTTGCGCGCCTTCGATCGAGAGAAGCTTAAGCTTGGTCTGCACGCCGCCAGGCGCGGAGAAACCGCCGGTTTTCCGTCCGGCCGCCATCACGCGATGGCAGGGCACGATGATCGGCACCGGATTTTGCCCAAGGGCCTGGGCGACATCGCGCGCCAGATTGCGGTCGCCGAGGCGCTCGGCCACTTCGCCATAGGACAGTGTTTTGCCGGGCGGAATTGCGCGCGCCACCTCGTAGACGCGGCGATTGAAGTCCGGCGCATCGCCCAAATCGATTTCAATGTGGCGCAGATCGCGGGCTTCGCCACCGAGCAGAGCAATGATGCCATCAATGGCGTGCTGCGATCTTTTCCGGCGGCGCGGCTTCATGCGCATGGGGAAAGCGCTGTGCAATACGGTTGCGCACCGCGTTCTCGCCCCGCTCCGGAAAACGCACGGCAACGATGCCGCGCTCGCTCCAGACGATGCCGCAGCGGCCGATTGCCGTTTCGAACAATGCAAAATGCAAATCGCTCATCACGGCAACAATATAGTGCGTGGGGTCGCCGCCGACACCCGATTCCGGAATGCCATCAAGGCTGCGTGGTGTCCAGATCGGCTTTCATGGCGATGCGCAACGGCTTTGGGATCGGCCGCGCCCTGCCCCCGCTGACAAAGGCCACACGCACATCCGCTTCGATCAAGACCTCGTCGCCGCGCATAACACGCTGATGCAGGATCGACGATGCGCCTTTCACCTCGGCCGGCTCGGTAATGACATGAAGGATGTCATCCATGCGTGCCGGTTTCAGAAACTCGATCTTCATCGAACGCACAACAAAGGCGAAGCCGGGCGCTTCTTTCTCGGCCGCCTCGAACAGCACGCGATGATCGGCGCCGATCAGACGCAGATAATTGGTGCGCCCGCGTTCCATGAAACGCAGATAGTTTGCGTGATAGACGATGCCGGTGAAATCGGTGTCCTCGTAATAGACGCGCACGACCTGCACATGGCGACCGTCCGTGATTTTGCCGTCGAGCGGAATATTCACCGCGTTATCTCCACGGCACCCGGCCGGCCATGGACTGCTCCCAGTGCTGGCCGTCGAACTGCTTGATGTCCAGCAAGTCGACATCGACGCCATCAAGGCAACGCACATTCACATCGATCTTTGTCCGGATCGGAGCGCGGCACATAGAACGGATGAATGCCGCATGTTGCGCAGAATGTATGTTGCGCCGCGCCGGTGTTGAAGCGGTAAGTGGTTAGCTCCTCCTTGCCGCTGATCAGCTTAAACTGGTCCGGCCGCACGATCAGATGCAGAAACCCTTTCTTCGCGCACATCGAGCAATTGCAATAAGTAACGCGTGAAAGATTCGCGGTGACGCGAAAACGGACGCGGCCGCAATGGCAACCACCCTCGTAAATCCGATCCGCGGCTTCAGTCATCGCTTTCCGCCGCAAACAAACCGAACTGCGACGGATCGCGCGCCGGCTCGGGCAGGCCCAGATGCTTGAAGCCTCTACCCGTCATCAGCCGGCCGCGCGGCGTGCGCTGCAATAGCCCGCACTGGATCAGGTAGGGCTCAATGATGTCTTCGATCGCATCGCGCGGCTCGGACAACGCAGCGGCAAGGGTTTCGACGCCGACCGGGCCGCCGCCGTAATTCATCGCAATGGTCGAGAGATAGCGGCGGTCCATGGCGTCGAGGCCCGCACTGTCAACTTCGAGCGCAGCAAGCGCCTTGTCCGCCACCGCGCGGTCGATTGCGGCAGCGCCGGCGACGGAAGCGAAATCGCGTACGCGGCGAAGCAGCCTTCCGGCAATGCGCGGTGTTCCCCGAGCGCGCCGTGCGATTTCGTTGGCGCCGTCAGGAGTCATGCCGATGTTGAGAACACGCGCGCCGCGATTGACGATCAGTTCGAGCTCGGCCTCCGAATAGAAATTGAGGCGCACCGGAATGCCGAACCGGTCACGCAGCGGATTGGTCAGAAGCCCGGCGCGGGTCGTCGCGCCGACCAGAGTGAATTTGGCAAGATCGATCTTCACCGAACGCGCCGCGGGTCCCGCGCCAATGATGAGGTCGAGCTGAAAATCCTCCATCGCCGGATAAAGAATTTCCTCGACCGCCGGATTGAGCCGATGGATCTCGTCGATGAACAACACGTCACGCTCTTCGAGATTAGTCAGGAGCGCGGCCAGATCGCCCGCCTTGACGATCACCGGACCGGACGTCGCGCGGAAGCCGACGCCAAGTTCGCGCGCGAGGATTTGCGCAAGCGTGGTCTTGCCGAGGCCGGGCGGCCCGACAAATAACACGTGATCGAGTGCCTCGTGGCGGGCGCGCGCCGCCTCGATAAACACGCTGAGATTTTTGCGCGCCTGTTCCTGGCCGATGAATTCAGACAACCGCAACGGCCGCAGCGAGCTTTCCGCCACGTCTTCTTCGCGGCGCTCAGGCGCGACCACCGGGTGCGGGCTTGAGCTCACCGCTCCGACCCCCGGCTGTATTTGTTGGGCAACAGGTCGGCAATCGGCACGACTGCCGGCGTCTTGCCGTTCGGCACGATCACCAGCGCCTTCGGATCGTAATCGAAAATCAGCTCACGGCAGGCGCCACACGGCGACACCACCTTGATGTCCTGATCCTTCTCGTAGGGCGGCGGATGACGGACCGCGACGATGCGCTCGATGCCTTCGTCGCCGAGATCGACAAAAGCCCGCCCAAGCGCAATCGCTTCCGCGCACACCGCCATGCGGCCCAGATAGGCATCGAGATTGACGCCGGTGAAAATTCTGCCCGAGCGCGTGCGGAGCGCGGCACCGACTTCCTGCCAATCGTCGCGATAACGTTTCTTGATCGCAGCGGTGGCCGCTTCGATCAATTCCTTGTCCACCTTGTTCAAAGCCTTCGGCTTCTTCACTTCGACAATTCCCTCAGGCCGAGCCGTATCAGGGTTTTGACTTCGGCACCGTCGCCCGCATTACGTGCCGCCGCGGCAATCGCCGCAGCAGCCTGCGGCTGCCCATAGCCCAAATTGACCAGCGCGGAGATGGCGTCCGCCACCGGCCGCGGCGCGCGTTTCTCATCGAGCGCGCCGGAGAGCTGCACCAATGCCGGATCTATATGGGCATAGGCGGGCGCTTTATCCTTCAGTTCCGTGACGATGCGCTCGGCCACTTTCGGACCGACGCCCGGCGTGCGCGCCACCATCGCCTTATCGCGGGTCGCAATCGCCGAGGCGAGATCGGAGGGTTTGAGCGTGCCGAGCACGTTGAGCGCGACCTTGGCGCCGACACCCTGAACGGTTTGCAGCAACCGGAACCATTCGCGCTCGATGTCGCCATGGAAACCGAACAGCCGGATTTGATCCTCGCGCACATAGGTTTCGATCGAGAGCGTCGCCGGCTCGCCGGCGCGCGGTAGTTCCTGCAATGTGCGGGTGGAGCAATGCACCTGATAGCCGACGCCGTGGACATCGATAATGACGAAGTCCTCGCCGTAGCTGTCGATGACGCCTTTAAGCTTGCCGATCATTCTGCAGCGACCTTTCCCGCCGTCACCTTCGCCACGGCAATCCTGAGAACGACGCTTTGCCGGTGGTGGGCATGGGTCACGGCGATGGCGAGCGCATCGGCGGCATCGTCCGAACCGGGATCGGCCTTGGGCAACAGTACGCCGATCATCATGCGGACCTGCGCCTTGTCACCGTGACCGGCGCCGACGATGCTTTTCTTGATCAAGTTGGGCGCGTATTCCGCGACCGGAACGCCGACTCTTGCCGGCACCACCATGGCAATGCCGCGCGCCTGGCCGAGCTTGAGCGTCGCCTTGGCGTCCTTGTTGACGAAAGTCTGCTCGACGGCGGCCTCGTCGGGGCGGAATTCGTCAAGAACCCGCATCAGGCCATCATGGATGGTGAGAAGCCGTGTAGAAAGCGGGTCTTTATCGTTGGTCGTCACCGAGCCGCAGCCGAGAAATCCCAGCCGATTACCCGCAATTTCCACAATACCCCAGCCGGTGCGGCGGAGCCCGGGATCGATGCCGATAATGCGAATCGGGCGCGTCATCTCAATCATCCTGATAGCGTTCGGGCGTGGCCGCGCCTAGCGCACAACCATTGCGTGTTCATAACATCAAAATAATGACGTAGGGTTGCGGCGATTCGTGAGCCGGGCAGAACCGTGTCCCTACCGGAATATTCTTTATTCTCGGTCGCATTGGCCGACCATCGCTTCTGGATCGCACTCGGCGTCGCCGTGCTGGCGGGCGTCGTGCGCGGCTTTTCCGGTTTCGGCTCGGCGCAAATCTACGTTCCGCTGATCGCTTCCATTTATAGCCCGCGCAGCGCCGCGGTGACGCTGCTCCTGATCGATACGTTCGGTACCGCGCCTTTCGCCGCCCGCGCGTTCACGCGCTGCACCTGGCGTGAGGTCATCCCGATGTCGATCGCGGCTGCGATCTCGGTACCGTTGGGCGCGCTGGCGTTGCGGTTGATCGATCCGGTCGTGCTGCGGTGGTTCATCGCGATCCTGGTTCTGACGCTGGTCTGCGTTTTGATGTCAGGCTGGCGCTATCACGGCCGGCCGCGATTGCCGATCACCATCGGTGTTGGATTATTTTCGGGCTTTAGCGCCGGCGCGGTTCAGATCGCAGGCCCGCCGGTGCTGATATACTGGCTCGGCACGACCACGGCGGCACAAATCGTGCGCGCTAATTTTCTGGTCTTTTTTATCTTCCTCAACGCATTCGCGATTGCGGTGTATTTCTGGCAGGGATTATTCACGCCGGAACTGCTGGCGATGGCACTCTTGTTGGCAATACCGTTCTTTATTGCAACGACCGCCGGCGCGAAAGTTTTTCACGGTTCGTCGGAAGCGATTTACCGCCGCGGCGCCTACGCGATCATCGCCAGCGCGGCCGTCGTTAGCCTTCCGGTATTCGATCACTGGCTGCATTAGTTGCGAGCTCGTAGCCTCAAGAAGCCACGAGCGGCTCCATGCCGCTTTTTCTGATGGCTTCAGCCGCACGCGGGGAAGCAAACAGTTCGATCAACCGTCTGGACGATTCGATCTCTGCCGAGCCGGCCACGATGGCTGCTGAAAATATCTGCATGAACTGAATCTCCGGCACGAGGCTGCCGGCAAAGTCGACGCCCGGCGCGACCATGATTTCGCTGTCCGGCATGACCGCGACGGCTGCATCTCCTGCAGCCACCATGGCGGCAGCATCCGAACCGCGCGGCGTTTTCCTGACGTCGATCCGATCGGCGATGCCAAGACGTGGAAAAAGATTCTCGGTGAGCCAGATGCCGCTGGTGCTGGCCGGGACCGCGACGGTTCTGGCTTTCAGCAGGATTTGTTTGAAAGCCTCGACCGTGCTCACGTCGGGCTTCGGCATGCCCGCACGCACGGCGACACCAAGCCCTACTTGCGCCAGATCGACGTCAGTTCCGGCGGCGATCCTTTTCGCCGAGATCAACTCGTTCAGGCCTTCGCGAGAAAGGATCACAACATCAGCCGGCACGCCGCGGGCGAGTTGAGCGGCAATCGTTTGCGGTCCCGCTCCCTGCGACGCACCCGACCCGGTCGTAACCTTGATGCCGCTTGTCCGCGTAAACTCCGGCAACAGTTGCTCGTAGGCGCCTGAGAAGCCGCCGGAGATCAGAACATTCAAGCGCACCGACGAATCCGCCATATTTTGAAACCGCTCAGGCACTCATTCTGGCGACAAGTGCGTCCGATACTTCGAAATTGGCATAGACGTTCTGCACGTCGTCCTGATCGTTGAGATTGTCGATCAGCTTGATGAGCTTTTCGCCCTGCTCGTCATCGACCGCGAGCGTATTCTGCGGACGCCAGGTCATCGCCGCCTTGCGCGGCTCGCCGAATTTGGCTTCGAGCGCCTTCGCCACGGTGCCGAAATTGCTCTGCGACGCGTAAATCTCATGGCCGTTTTCGTTCGACACGACGTCGTCGGCGCCGGCGTCGAGCGCGGCCTCGAACATCGCTTCGCCGCTCGCGACACCGGCGTCATATTCGATGACACCGACATGATCGAACATGAAAGACACCGCGCCGGTTTCGGCGAGATTGCCGCCGCTCTTGGTGAAGCTTGCGCGCACTTCGCCGGCGGTGCGGTTGCGGTTGTCGGTCAGGACTTCGACGATCACGGCGACGCCGCCCGGGCCGTAGCCCTCGTAACGGATCTGCTCGTAATTCTCGCCGTCGTTGCCCGCGGCCTTCTTGATGGCGCGCTCGATATTGTCCTTCGGCATGTTTTCTGCTCGCGCCGCGATGATCGCCGCGCGCAGCCGCGGGTTCATGTCGGGATCGGGGGTGCCGAGCTTGGCCGAGACTGTGATTTCACGCGCCAGCTTGCCGAACAGCTTGGATTTTTGCGCATCCTGCCGCCCCTTGCGGTGCATGATGTTTTTGTATTGTGAATGGCCGGCCATCGCAAAAATCCGCGTTCCATGCTTTGAAATTGAGGCTTGAGGGGGCGACATATAAAACGCGCCGCAACCAAAATCCAGAAGCCTTAACCCCGCTCAAAACCTTGATGCGACAACGGCAATTGCCGTGCCGGCACAAGCATTCACGACCAGAATTCGGGCTTGGCCTGCTCGAGACTTCCGCCGAGCCGCACCGGGCTGACGCGTGTCGCAAGCCCGGTTGCCGGGTCGGTCTCGACGGCCACCCCACACAGTGTAGCCGCCCCCGAGGCCGGTTCGAAGCGGGATGTCGAGATACGCCGCACGAAACGTTGCAATGGCTCGTCCTTGGCCATGCCGATGACGGAGTCGTAGTCGCCGGTCATACCGGCGTCGCTGATATAGGCGGTGCCGCCGGAGAGGATGCGCAGGTCCGCCGTCGGGGTGTGGGTGTGCGTACCGACGACGAGGCTGGCGCGGCCGTCGCAAAAGAAGCCCATCGCCTGCTTCTCGCTGGTCGCCTCGCCGTGAAAATCGAGGATGATCGCGTCGGCGCCGCTGCCAAGCGCACAGGCTGAAAGTTCGCGCTCAACAGTCGCGAACGGATCCTCAAGCGGGTCCATGAACACACGGCCCATGACGTTCATAACCAGCGCCCGCGCGCCATTCTTCGCTTCGATCAGCGCCGCACCGCGGCCTGGCGTACCGGCGGGGTAATTGGCCGGACGGATCAGCTTCGGCGCACGTTCGATGAACACCAGCGCCTCTTTCTGGTCCCAGGCGTGATTGCCGAGCGTGACCGCGTCGGCGCCGGCCTCGATGAATTCGCGGTAGATGTTTTCAGTGATGCCGAAACCGCCGGCCGCGTTCTCGCCGTTGACCACGACCAGATCGAGTTTCCATTTTTTGATCAGGTTCGGCAGGCGCTCCAGGACAACGGTGCGCCCGCTGCGCCCGACGACGTCGCCGATGAAAAGAATCCGCATGCTCAAAGGACTCGCAGATCGATAACCTCTTTCTCGGTTAGCACGAGATCGAGGCGCGCGTCGCGCGGCGTCGCCGGAACCGCGGCAATTTCCTGTGCAGCAAAAGCAATACCGACGGCAGTTATCGGCTTTTTCGCGCGAAGTCCGGTGATGGTCATGTCGTAATAGCCGGCGCCGTAACCGATGCGATGGCCGGCGCGATCGAAGGCGAGCAGCGGCACCAGCAAAATATCGGGCTCAACCTCTGGCGCGTCGGGGTTCGGTTCACGAATGCCCCAGACGCCGGACGCGAGCGGTTCGCCCCACAGGCCCATTGCCGCATGACAAGCGGCTTGCCGCGGCCGGCGACAATCGGAAGCGCAAGCCGCGCACCCTGCTCCGCCAGCTTCTGCATCAGCGGCAGCGGATTGATTTCGCTTTTCAGCGGCATGAAGCCGGAGACCGTCACATCCGGCGAAATGCGAAGCGGAAAACCGCACGCCGCGATCGTTTCCGCCGCCGCCTTGCGCATCTCAGGCGGCAAGGCATCGCGCCGCGTGATGGCGGCTTGACGGAACTCTTCTTTGGTCAGTGGAACTGGGTCCAACATTCGTCCGTCATCCTGAGGTGCTCGCGCGCGGCGCGAGCCTCGAAGGAGGCGGCCGAGGCGCACGGGCCGTCGCCCTTCGAGGCTCGCCATAGCGCGTCAAAAGACGCGCGTAAACGCGCTAGTGGCTCGCACCTCAGGATGACGGAATGAAAGAAGTGCGGAGCCGCGCCGGCCGTTGGAGCAACGATCCCGGGTTCCCTACACATGTAGGTGGGCACCGTGTGACCGAACCCACGAGCTCGGCCAGGGACAGCTCCCTTAGAGATCGATAAGGCCCCGAGAATTAGGCTCCTGACGCACCAGGCAGCCCCGCAGGATCAATGTAGTCCTTATCAGGGGCTCGCGCCATCACCCCATCGCGACGCCGGCACCGCCAATGGTTTGATTGAGCTTTTTGGTCAGGATTTCGATCCGCTCGGCGGCCGCCGCCAGCGCGGCAGCCACGGCAACCTGCGTATTCCTGTTGTGCTCGGTGAAATTGGCGCGGGCCGCTTGCAAAGCCGCAACTTCCTCTTCGAGTTTTTTAATGCGATCGCCGGTCTCAGACAGCACATCAGCAAGCGTCAGCGCCGCCATCACCGTGAGCCTGGTATCGCCGATCTCGCCGAATTTCGTGCGCAATCCCTCGATGCGCGTATCGAGGTCGCGCGCCAAGTCCATCAGGTGGCCTTCCTGACCATCCTCACAGGCCATGCGGAACTGCCGGCCATTAATGGTGACGCTGACTTGCGACATCTAGCTTTCGAACCTCATTCGCCGCTGCCGAGCACGCCGCGGATCGTTTCGATGGCCTGGTCGAGTCGCTGGGCGATCTCGCGATTGGCGGTCTCGAGCTTGCGCGACCGGGCTGTCACTTGATCGAGTTCGCCGGCGAGCCGCGCCCGATCCGTGCCAAGCGCCTGGATCTGGTCGGCGAGCGCCGCCTCGCCGTGATCGGCCTCGCGCCGCCGCTCAACGGCCGCATCCAGCGCGTCGAGCGCCAATGCCAGGCGCCGGCTGGCCGCTTCAACCGAATCGGTTTCGCTCATGCGCCTTTCCAAGTGCCGCACAGGACACAAATATTGTGCGACAGCAGTACCTTACGGAAAGAAGCTTACGTCGCGTCGAACTCGATCGTCAACGCTTAACGCATAGTCGCTGTTCGAGGCTGTGTATGACGCGCGAGCCGGACGGCCACGCAATTGACACATCTGACAGCGGTGCCTAACTGTGACCGCCTTTTTCCCCTTCGGCGCCGCCGTTTTTGCAACCACGCAGCGTCTAGCGCGTTTCATGACCATGTCAGATCGTTCAACGGCGGCCGCGGCCATCTCCCAACCCACACGGACTCTCCGCGTCGCGCGCGGAACATGATCGTAGGGCAAATGCCATCCGCGCGCTGGCGATGGATGCCGTCGAGAAAGCAAATTCCGGACATCCGGGCCTGCCGATGGGCGAGGCCGATGTCGCGACTGTCCTGTTCACGCGGTTCCTGAAATTCGATCCCGCCGATCCAGCTTGGCCCGATCGTGACCGGTTCGTGCTCTCGGCCGGTCACGGCTCGATGCTGCTTTATTCGCTGTTCTATCTGCTCGGCTACCCGAAGATGACGATCGACGAGATCAAGCGTTTCCGGCAGCTCGGCTCGCTCACGCCCGGCCATCCCGAATACGGCCACACGCCGGGCGTCGAAACCACCACCGGCCCGCTCGGCCAGGGCATCGCCAACGCGGTCGGCATGGCGATCTGCGGAACGCCACCTTGCGTCGCTCTACGGCAGCGACATCGTCGATCACTATACTTACGTGCTGGTCTCCGATGGCGACCTGATGGAAGGCATCAGCCAGGAAGCGATCGCACTCGCCGGCCATCTCAAGCTGAAAAAACTGATCGTCTTCTATGACGACAACCACATTTCCATCGACGGCCCGACGTCGCTTTCGGACGACGTCGATCAAGTGAAGCGTTTTGAATCCGCCGGCTGGCTCGCGACACGGATCGACGGTCACGATCCGACCGCGATCACCGCTGCTATCGAGGTTGCGCGGAAATCCGACCGGCCGACGATGATTGCGTGCCGCACCACGATCGGCTACGGCGCGCCGAACAAAGGCGGCACCGCCAAAGCCCATGGCTCGCCACTCGGCAAGGAAGAAGTCGCTGCGGCGCGCGTAAAGCTCGGCTGGCCGTATCCGCCGTTTGAAATTCCAGCAGACATTCTCGCCGAGTGGCGCAAGGCAGGCGAGCGCAGCAAGCCGCAGCACAGGGCGTGGCAGGACCGATTTGCCAAACTCGATGACGGCAAGCGCGCCGAATTCGAGCGCCGCATCAGCGGTAAACTCGACGGCAAGCTTGCCGCAGCAGTGCGCGAGCTCAAACAAAAACTGGCCGACGCGCCCAAAGATATCGCAAGCCGCGCGTCGTCCGAATTCGCGCTCGACGCGCTGACCGCGGCGCTGCCGGAAATGATCGGCGGCTCGGCCGACCTTACTCCCTCCAACAACACCTTCGCCAAGGGCATGAAAGTGCTCGATGCGTCGGACTATTCCGGAACCTATATTCATTATGGCGTGCGCGAGCACGGCATGATGGCGGCGATGAACGGCATGGCGCTGCACGGCGGCGTCATCCCCTACTCCGGCACATTCCTGGTTTTCTCCGACTATTGCCGGCCGGCGATCCGGCTTGCCGCGTTGATGGGCGCGCGCGTCGTCCTGGTCGGGACCCATGATTCAATCGGGCTTGGCGAGGACGGTCCGACCCATCAGCCGGTCGAGCATCTCGCAGCGTTGCGCGCCATTCCAAACCTGAAAGTGCTTAGGCCGTGCGACGCCGTCGAAACCGTCGAGTGCTGGCAGATCGCGCTTGAGTCGAAAGACGGCCCGAGCGTGCTGGCGCTGAGCCGGCAGAACCTGCCGCAGCTTCGCCAGGGCTTTGACGAGATGAACCGCTGCGCGCTCGGCGCTTACGAGCTGATCGCGGCGGAGGATGACTCCGCTGTCGTGTCGATCTTCGCTACCGGCTCGGAAGTGACGATCGCGGCCGAGGCAAAAAAACTTCTGGCCGCCCGCAAAATCTCGGCGCGCGTCGTCTCGGTACCGTGTTTCGAATTGCTGCTCGCCGCACCGGAAGCCAAGCGCGCCGGCGTTATCGGCAAGGCGCGGGTCAATATCGCGGTCGAGGCCGGCGTGCGGCAGGGCTGGGACGCGATTATCGGCTCGCACGGCACCTTTATCGGCATGACGACATTCGGGGCCAGCGGCCCCTATAAGGAAGTTTACCAACACTTCGGGATCACGGCTGAAAAGGTAGCCGAAGCGGCATTGGCTCGGTTAGAAAAGTCATAGCTGGATGACTACATAAGGCGTGCCGCCTGCTGGCCCTTGCCGGCGGTGCATGGAGGGGAGACCGGGAAAGATGTCTGTTCGTGTTGCCATCAATGGTTTTGGCCGCATCGGCCGCAATGTTTTGCGCGCCATCGTCGAGGCGGACCGCGACGACATTGAAGTCGTCGCCATTAACGACCTCGCCCCGATCGAAACCAACGCGCATTTGCTCCGCTATGACACCGTCCACGGCCGCTTCCCCGCCAAAGTGACGGTCAAAGGCGACACGATCAGCGTCGGCAATGGCGCCATCAAGGTTACCGCGATCAAGGACCCGGCAACGCTGCCGTGGAAAGAGCTCGACGTCGATATCGCGCTTGAGTGCACCGGCATCTTCACCTCGAAAGAAAAGGCCTCGGCGCACCTGAAGGCAGGCGCGAAGCGCGTGCTGGTGTCCGCGCCGGCCGATGGCGTCGATCTCACCGTCGTTTACGGGGTGAACCACGACAAGCTGACCAAGGACCACATGGTGGTCTCCAACGCGTCGTGCACGACCAATTGCCTGGCGCCGGTCGCCAAGGTGCTCAATGATGCCGTCGGCATTGACAAGGGCTTCATGACGACAATTCACTCCTACACCAACGATCAGCCTTCGCTCGATCAGGTACACAAGGACCTGTACCGGGCGCGCGCAGCGGCGAGCAACATGATCCCGACCTCGACGGGCGCTGCGAAAGCGGTAGGCCTCGTTCTGCCGGAGCTTGCCGGCAAGCTCGACGGCGTATCGATCCGCGTGCCGACGCCGAACGTCTCGGTGATCGACTTCAAGTTCGTCGCCAAGCGCCCGACCAACAAGGACGAGATCAACGGCGCCGTGAAACGCGCCGCTGAACAACAGCTCAAAGGCATCCTCGGCTACACCGACGAGCCGAATGTCTCCAGCGACTTCAACCACGATCCGCATTCCTCGATCTTCCACATGGATCAGACCAAGGTGATGGACGGCACGCTGGTGCGCGTGATGTCGTGGTACGACAACGAATGGGGCTTCTCCAATCGCATGATCGATACCGCCGTCGCGATGGGCAAGCTTATCTAGCCGTGCACGCCCCCGTAGCCACTCCTGGCGCTTCGATGCCGACCTTCCGCAGCCTCGATGACGCCGACGTTAAAGGGAAACGCGTGCTGTTGCGCGTGGACCTGAACGTGCCGATGCAAGACGGCAAAGTCACCGACGCAACCCGCATCCACGAAATTGCGCCGACCATCAACGAACTCGCCGACAAGCGCGGCAAGGTGATCCTGCTGTCGCATTTCGGCAGGCCGAAAGGTGGCCCGGATCCGAAATATTCACTGCGGCCGGTGGTTCCCGAGGTCGCGAGGATCATCAGCCGTCCGGTGGCTTTCGCCGAAGATTGCGTCGGGCCAGTCGCGGAGGCCGCGATTGCCAAAATGAAAAATGGCGACATTCTCTGTCTCGAGAACACGCGCTTTCATCCCGGCGAAGAAAAGAACGACAAGGAACTGGCGAAGAAGTTTGCCGCACTCGGCGATATCTTCGTCGACGACGCATTCTCGGCGGCCCATCGCGAGCATGCCGCCAACGCTGCGATCGTTACCGTTTCCGGCATGCCGGCCTATCCGGGCCGCGCGATGCGGGCGGAACTCGATGCATTGGAACGCGCCTTCGACAAGCCGGAACATCCGGTTTCGGCGATCGTCGGCGGTGCGAAGATTTCTACCAAGCTCGACCTGCTCGGCCATCTGCTGTTGAAAGTCGACATCCTGATCATCGGCGGCGGCATGGCGAACACCTTCCTCGCCGCCCAAGGCAAGCGCGATCGGCAAGTCACTGTGCGAAACCGATCTGATCCCGAACGCGCGGGACATCCTCGCGAAAGCCAGGTCGCTGAACCGCGAGATCGTCCTGCCGGTCGATGCGGTGGTTGCGCAAAAATTCGCCGAGCATGTGCCGACGCAGATCGTCTCCGTCGATAAGGTCGGCGAGGCCGATATGATCCTCGACATCGGCCCGGCCAGCGTCAAACACGTCACCGATATCCTGTCCCGGACCAAGACGCTGGTCTGGAACGGCCCGTTCGGGGCCTTCGAGGTCAAACCGTTCGACACCGGCACCGTTGAAGTGGCCAAGGCGGTGGCGGAACTGACCAAAGCTGGGCGACTTGTCAGTTTTGCCGGGGGTGGCGATACGGTTGCGGCGCTCAATGTGGCGGGCGTCGCGGGCGCGCTCACCCATGTATCGACCGCCGGCGGCGCCTTCCTGGAATCGCTGGAAGGCAAGACGTTGCCAGGCGTGAAAGTGTTGTTGGTATCTTAGACTTTTGTCGCGACACGCGAATACAATAGAGCAAAGTTGAGACGGAACTAGCCGAAACCGCGGCGCCAAACGTTCAGGAGGGCCCGATGAATCTTAGTGAATTGAACAAGGTCGCGGAAGCGATGGTTGCGCCCGGCCGCGGCATTCTGGCCGCCGACGAATCCAACGGCACGATCAAGAAGCGCTTCGACACGCTCGGCGTGGAATTGACTGAAGATAACCGGCGCGATTATCGCGAAATGCTGTTCCGCACCAAAGAGGCGATGTCGAAATACATTTCCGGCGTCATCCTTTACGACGAGACCATCCGCCAGAAAGCAAAAGACGGCACGCCGCTGGTGCAGATCATTACGCAAGCGGGCTCACTGCTGGGCATCAAGGTCGACAAGGGCACCAAGCCACTGCCGAACTGTCCGGGCGAAGTGATCACCGAGGGACTCGACGGCTTGCGCGAACGGCTCGCGGAATATCGCGGGCTTGGTGCGAAATTCGCCAAGTGGCGCGCGGTGATCGACATCGCCGCAGGGCCGGTGCCGAGCTACACCTGCATCCGCACCAACACCCACGCGCTCGCCCGCTATGCCGCGCTCTGCCAGGACGAGGGCATCGTGCCGATCGTCGAGCCGGAAGTGCTGATGGACGGCGATCACGACATCGATCGCTGCTATCAGGTGACGGAGATGGTGCTCAAGCTCCAGTTCGAGGAGCTCTACTTTCAGCGCGTCGCACTCGAAGGCATGGTGCTCAAGCCGAACATGGTGGTGCCCGGCAAGAAGTCAGGCAAGAAAGCTTCCGTCGAGGAAGTAGCGGAGAAGACGGCGCGCGTGCTCAAGGCTTGCGTTCCCGCTTCGGTGCCCGGCATCGCGTTCCTGTCCGGTGGCCAGTCCGACGAGGAAGCAACCGCGCATCTCGACGCCATTAACCGGATGGGCGACCTGCCGTGGAACGTCACGTTCTCCTACGGCCGCGCGCTGCAAGCGGCGCCGCAGAAAACGTGGTCGGGAAAATCCGAGAACGTGGCCGCGGCCCAGCGCGCGCTCAATCATCGCGCCGCGATGAACGGCCTCGCCGCGCGCGGCGAATGGAAAGCCGATCTCGAACGGAAAGCTGCGTAACTTATCCTCCCCCCGTTTACGAGGGAGGATGCGAGGAACGATGACTCAGCGCTCGCCGCAGCGCCTCTATCTCGTCACGCCGGCGCTTGAAGAGCCGAAGGCGTTTCTGCACGATCTCGATGCCGCGCTTGGCGCCGGCGATGTCGCGGCCGTATTGCTGCGGCTTGCCGATGCAGACGAGCGCAGTCTGATCAATCGCGCAAAAGCTGTTGCGGCCGCCGTGCAACGTCGCGACATCGCGCTGTTGCTCGATAATCGTCCCGAAATTGTCGGCCGCGCCGAGGCCGATGGCGCCCATATTGCCGGAATTGAGGCCTTTGCCGCGGCGCTTTCGTCGCTAAAGCCCGATCGCATCGCCGGCGCGGGCGGTTTGCGCAGCCGTCATGATGCCATGCTCGCGGGCGAAACCGGCGCCGATTACGTGATGTTCGGGGATCCCGACCGGCGCGGCCATCGGCCACCGTTCGACACCATCGAAGAACGGATAATGTGGTGGGCAGATCTCGTCGAGATTCCCTGCATCGGCTATGCAGCGCAAGCGGACGAGGTCCGGCCGCTGGCGCGCGCTGGCGCCGACTTCGTCGCTCTTGGTGATTGGATATGGACGCACCCGGACGGAGCAGCCACTGCGGTGGTTTCGGCGGCGGCAAGTCTGGTGGAGCGGATTTGACATTCGCTACCCCTTCCGGCTCGCTCGCGAAGCGAATGTCAAATCCAAAGCTCCACCAGACGCATATAGTTGCTAGTGGTTCTTTGATTCAAACATTCGCATGGGTGCGTTCCAAAATGGGATGCGAATGTTTGAATCAAACCACTAGTCGAGCCGGTGTCTTGAGCGCGCCGTCCGTTTCCCGCTTTATCCTCGCCGTTTTGCTTGCCGCCGCGGTGCCTCTCACATCTGCCGCACAGACCGCTCCGGCAGCGAAGCCAAAACCTGCTCCGGTCAAACCAGCGCCGATAATGCCCACACCTGTGCCCCCCGCTTCCTCGTCGAGCGGCACGGGCGACCTTGCATTCGGCGCATTCCAGCGCGGCTACTACCTCACAGCTTTCAGCCTCGCGACGCAGCGCGCCAATGATCAGAGCGATCCGAAATCGATGACGTTGCTCGGCGAGCTCTACGCCAATGGGTTCGGCGTGCCGCAGGACGACAAGAAAGCGACCGACTGGTACAAGCTCGCCGCGGACCGCGGCGACCGCGAGGCCATGTTCGCGCTGGCGATGTTCAGCCTGGCAGGCCGCGCCGGCCCGCGCGACCGCCAGGTCAGCGCCAAGTGGCTCGCCGCCGCCGCCAAGCTCGGCCAGCCGCTCGCCGCTTATGATCTCGCGCTGCTCTACATGGAAGGCCAGCTTTTCCCGCAGGATTTCAGCCGCGCCGCCGAGTTGCTGCGGGTCGCAGCCCAAGCCGGCAATGCGGACGCGCAATACGCGCTGGGCACCCTCTACAAGGAAGGCCGCGGCGTGCCGCAGGACAAACAGGAAGCGGTGCGGCTGTTCGGGCTCGCGTCGGTCGGCGACGTTACCGAGGCAAAGGTCGAATACGCGATCGCGCTCTATAACGGCGACGGCATCCAGCGTAACCAGCCGGTCGCCGTCACGCTGTTTCACCAGGCCGCGTTGAAAAATAATCCGGTTGCGCAAAATCGCCTGGCGCACATTCTCGCTTCCGGCCAGGGCGCCCCGACCGATCCGGTCGCGGCCACCAAGTGGTGGCTGATTTCCAAGGCCGCGGGCGAAACCGATCTCGCACTCGATGATTTTGTGAACAAGCTCGACCCCGACAAGCGCGCGGAAGGCGAGAAGCAGGCCAAGAAGTGGATCGATGCGCTGAAGAAGCCATCGCTGACAGGAAACTAAAGATCAAAGAGGCCTGATTTATCGAAAGACCGGAAGCGCGGTGTCGGGCGGGGTTTCCATAAGTCGCCTGCGGCAGTGCCGAAGTTCTCCGAATAACCGAAGCTTCATGTTAACCGCCCCAATTCAGAGCCAAACCCTGCGGCATTAAGCGCCATCAATATTGCGCATTCTCTCTGACAGAGTTAGCGTTGTTGACGAATGGGAGGATGATTTTGCGGCTGAGCGCAGCGCGGCGCTGGACCGAGATCGCCTTGCTTGCAGGCGCCCTTGCCATTTTCATCGTCAATGTGACGTACGCCAATCATGGGGCGAAGTCCGATATCGCCCGAATGGAATGCGACGCGCATGGCTGTGGCTGCCAGGCGCCGCGTGGCGACTGCACCAAAATGCCAAGGGACGTTGATTACGACGCGTGCTTCAAACAGTCCGGCGAGATGGCGATCGTTGCCTGCACCCAGGGCATTGCCTCGGGCCGTTACGAGGGCGGCAATCTTGCAGCGCTCTACAACAACCGCGGCATCGAATATAACGCCAAGGGCGACTATGATGACGCTATCGCCGACTACGATCAGGCGATCGGGCTCGATCCGAAATATGCACTGGCCTTCAACAATCGCGGCCAGACGTACGCCGCCAAGAGCAATTATGATCGCGCCATCGCCGACTACAGTCAGGCGATACGGATCGACGCCCTGCCCAAAAGCGGCACCTACATCAACGTCTATGACAATCGCGGCCAGGCCTACGCCGCCAAGGGCGACTACGAACACGCTATTGCCGACTACGGTGAGGCGATCCGGATCGATCCGAAATATGCGCTCGCCTACAACAACCGCGGCATCGTCTATGCGGCCAGGGGCGACTTCGACCGGGCCATCGCCGATTACAGCCAGGCGATCCATATCGATCCAAAAAATGCCCTGGTGCTAAACAATCGCGGCCAGGCCTACGCCACCAAAGGCGATTACGAGCGCGCCATCGTCGACTATAGCCAGGCCATCCGGATCACCCCCCTGCCCGCAAGCGTTACGCACATCAATGTCTACGACAACCGCGGCTTGGCGCATGCCGCAAGCGGCCACTACGATGACGCTATCGCCGACTACGATGAGGCGATCCGGATCGATCCGAAATATCCGTTCGCTTACAAAAATCGTGGTGACGCCTTCGTCGCAAAGGGCGACTACAAGCGCGCCAACACCGATTATAGTCAGGCGATCCAGCTCGATCCAAAAGATGCCGCCGCTTATTTTAATCGCGGATTGGCCGAGTTTTATGTTGGCGCGTTGCCCGGGGCGTTAGCCGACCTCAATCAAACCAGCGAGCTTTCGCCCAAAGATGCTTATGCAGCGCTGTGGCTCGACGTCGCCGATAAACACAGCAATCTGCCGAGCCGGCTTTCGGCAGCCATTGCGCAATTCGATATGACGAAGTGGCCCGCGCCGGTCATTCGTCTTTACCTCGGCGAGACGACGCCGGAAGCCGTGCTGGCCGCGGCGGACGATCACAGGCCCGAGACAAAAAAAGGTCAGCTCTGCGAGGCCAACTTTTTCATCGGCGAACTGGCCTTGCAGCAAGGCGCAAAAGATGAAGCCGCCCAGCTTTTTCGGTTCGCGGCGTCGAATTGCCCAAAAGACTACATGCAGCTTGATGCCGCGGTCGCTGAACTCAAGGCGCTCGGTGCCAATCCTTGATGAGTTTAGATTTTATTGGAGCATGATCTATTCGGAAAATCGGAAGCCCACTTTTCCGGATCATGCTCTAAACCGGCAGGCCGATAGCGCGGCGCAGCACGCGCGCGGCCTCGGCTTTGTCGACAGCCGATTTTTCACTCGTCCAGGCGACGAACTGATCGGGCCGCACAAGAATGAGCGAGGCCTGGTATTTTTCCCGTCCGCCCGCCACGGAATCTTTGATAACCTTCAAAGGAATCTTGAGTTCGGCCGCGGCCTGCGCGAAAGCCGATGCCGCACCGCTTGCACCAAGATCGATCAGCGTAAAGCCTTCGCCGAGCTCCTCATAAATGTTCTTGCCCGATGACAGAGGTTGCGGCGTGAGATGAAAGCCGGCAAGCGCTGTATATTGGTGTGAGCCAATGGCGCTGCTCACCGCACCGGGCGGCCCGGACACGATCGGTGAACCCGCATAGTTCGGATTGAACGCATTGACTTCGTCGGACGCGCCGGACTGGCGCTCGTGCCAGGCGGCCTCGAAATCGGCGCGATCGCGCGCGGGATCGTGCGCGTGGAGAAAGTCGCGGTCGCTGAAGATCACATTTTCAATGAAGTCACGAGATGTCGACGCGAACACCGGCTGCCGTTCAGCACTGTAACTGTCGAGCAAAGCGGGCGGAGCCCACCCTTGCAGCACCGCGGCAAGCTTCCACGACAGATTGACGGCATCTTCGAGGCCGCTGTTGACGCCATAGCCGCCGTAAGGCGGGTGGCTGTGTGCGGAGTCGCCGGCGACGAACATCCGCCCGGCGCGGTAGCTGTCGGCCACCGCGAAGCGCAGATCCCAGAAGCCGATGTGCTCGAAGTCGATGTCGAATTCGGCTCCGGCCGCTCCATACATGAAGCTGCGAAAATCGAAATTATCGCGGTTGGTGTCGGGCGGCACCGGCGCGTGAAAGAACCACGTGGTGCCGAGATCGACCCGGCCGAAGAATTTCCAGTAGCCCTCCAGCTCCGGATGCAACACGCAGAAGAAGGCTTTGCCGGGATAACGCTCGAGCAACTGGTGCAGCTTGAGAGAGCGGAAGACGATCAGCACCATCAGGCGGTCATGATCCGACCGCGTCTGCGTGATGCCCGCCTTCTCGCGCACGATCGAGCGGCTGCCGTCACAGCCGACAACGTACTCGGCGCGCAGCGTACGTTTGTTGCCGGCACGGTCGGCGATCTCGACAGCGGCGCCTGTGTCATCCTGACGGACGTCCTCGCAGGTCCAGCCATACAGCGTCGTAACGGCGGGGATTTGCGAAGCCCTCTGTCGCAGCACGGCTTCAGTAGCGTACTGCGGCAATCGCTCGTTGTCGGTGAAATAATAAGAACGCACCAGCTCGCGTTGCAGCCAGTCGTAATAATAGCCGCTGAGCAAGGTGCCGTGGCTGGTCATGCCGCCGATGCCGCCGCCCGGCGGAATGGTGCGGGCGGCACGCAACTCTTTCTCCGCACCCCAGAAGTGGAAGTGCTCCATGGTGCGCTGGGTGAGGTTCTGCCCTTTCGGGATCGGCTGCGGAGTTTCGTAGCGCTCGACCAGGATCGAACGAATGCCGCGCAGGCCGAGATCGATCGCAAGACCGACACCGACCGGTCCGCCACCGACGATCATCACGGGCGCGTCGTTTTCAGGCCGATTATTCATCCAAACGTACCCTCGCTACTCCTGCGTCCGGATTTCCGTTAGCCCAGTCGCTTTGGCGGAAGTTGGTAGCGCGCGGCGCGCCAGAGGCGCAAGCGTATCGACGGAGCCGGTCAGGTATGTCGGCAAATCGACCCAAAGCGACCGCTAACAAGGAAGACAAATTTCCTGAGTAGCCGGTATTATGTACCACCGGGCGGCTTTGTAGATGCGATCCGTATGACCAGACTGAAGCAATTCATTCACCCCGGATTCGCTATTTCGGTCATCGGCCATATCGGGGCTTTGATACTGGCCCTGCTCTTCTTCTATGCCGGTGCGGATTCCTCCCGGCCGAGACCGCCGCCGCCGCAGGCAATCTCCGTCGATGTGATCCCGCCCGATGCGATGGTGGCCGACGTCGTGCCGCCGCAGGAAACGCCGCGGCTCGAAGGCACCCCGTCAGACTCGGCGTTCTCCGGCTCGAATGTGCCGTTAAAGTCGAATAGTCCGAACACAGCCGCACAAGCGCCGCCGCCTAAACGGACCACACAGTCGCAGCCAGAGCGTTCGAACCCTGCGCACAACGCGGACCCGACAACGTCACAACCGCTGACGGCACAAGCCGAGATGGTACAGGCCCAAATGGCGCTGCCGCTGGCGGCAAAGGCCGATACGGCGCATCCCCAAATGCCGCTACCAGAGACCGCCCATCGTGAAACTGCGAAAACCCAGACACCCAATTCGCAGCCGTCCCCGCCGCAACCCGACACGCGTCAGACGCCGGACCAACCGGGCGCCGAACAGACGCTCGCACAGCTCGCGCTCCTGGGCGGGCCGCTTGGCGGTGGTTTCGAAGCCCCGGCGATCGACGCGCCAGCCGCTGCGCACGACTTCACCGTAGCGTTTCGTGAACGCGTGAGTGCGTGTTCGGCCCTGCCGGCCAGCTTCAACTTCGGCGACAAGATCGAAATCTCACTGCACGTCTCGTTCAACCCGGACGGTACGCTGGCGTCGCCGCCGAAGCCGAATGGAACAATCGCGTCGCAGAAAGAGCGGGAGCTCGTGCAAAGTGCAATCAGCGCGTTGGAAAAGTGCCAGCCCTACACCATGCTGCCGGCGGATAAATATAAGACCTGGAAGACGCTCGACCTCGTCTTTGGCCCGATGAGTTTCCCCGGCAGGTGACGGCGGGCGATTTCAAGCGACGAACCCGTGGCATTGGTCGTTGAAGGTTATGGAGTTTGGGTTGCATGTCCGTTTCCAGCCCCGAAACGGTCGCGCGGCCTGATGGCCTCGTATCCGTAATCGAGGGAACAGCAGTCGTGCGCATCTTGGTTGGCGCGGCCGAGTCTGACCCGGAACGGACCTGCACCTATGCCGCTGCAGACTATCAAACCGCTTGAGGGTGCCACCCGATTACGCCCTCTCGGGTGAACGCAAGACAGGTGGCGACGGCCTCGGATGCGCCAACTGCGCTTTTGAGCCGTAGCTCAATATTGATCATGTTTTTTAACTGCTTGCTAACTAACAAAATGATTGCCTTACGAACTACATGCAACTTTTGAATGGCTCGCCTCTGGACCTTAATCGCGGGCGCGCCATTGTAGTGAAGTGCATGGGGGTTTGCTCGATACACCATATTGCCGAGCAGAAAGTGCAACGTAACGCAAATTGTTGTTCGACCTGAAAAATTGGCGCTGGATTTGGCGGGTTATTCCGGTTCTCACAGTGGGGATCGTCAGTATCGTTGTCTCTATTGCCGCCTGGCGTCTGACAGTCGCCTCAGAAACGCACACGGCTACACTTGAGTTTGCTCAACGAGCCGACAATCAAGCACGTGTTCTGCAAAGCGGGATAGCTGATTACTTAGACAAGCTTTACGCGGTCCGGGCGCTCTTCGATTCCTCGAACGATGCTATAAGCCGGGACGAATTTGAGAGATTTTCCAACTCACTGTTGGTCAATCATGCGGCGATCCTGGACCTTTCGTGGATTCCGCGCGTTAAAAATGATGAGCGCGCCGCGCACGAGTTGGCGGCGGTCCGCGACGGGCTTGCCGATTACCGCATTCGTGCCATTGGCCCAGATGGAAGCTTGCCCGTTTCCCCGGAGAAGGATGAGTACTTTCCAAAATACTATTCAACCGAAGCGAGGACATCGCTTGCTTATGGACTTGACAATAATGACGGCGGTGCTCGTGAACAGGCGCTGGCGCACATTCGGGATGCAGATGTGTTGTCAATTTCGCCGCCGCTGTTATTGCACATCGGGGACGGAGATAGGCGCGGCTTCTGGGCAGGCCTGCCGATATATGCTCGGGGCCTGCCGCATGGAACGGTGGCCGAGAGGCGCCGCAATCTACTCGGCATTGTACAGGGCCTATTCCAGATCGGAGTTATGATCGACACGCTATTTGCCGGAATCACACCGCCGGCGCGGCTTTATCTGTTTGCACCTAATTCCATCAATGATCCTCCAATCTATTTTGCATCGCATCCTGACACCGACACGATCGAGGCAAGGTCGCAGGCGGCGCTCGCCGCTGAACAACACCGAACTTTCCCCCTCAAATTTGGGGATGTTCAGTGGACTATGGTAGTGACCCCGGGACAGGCGGGTTTGGTTTCAATCAAGTACCCGCGTTCATCGATAGTTCTAATATGCGGTTTGCTGCTCAGTGGAATTTTGACGTCGTTCATATGGGTGGTTCGTCGCAACTCGCACAAACTCCAGCTGACGAATCGCCAATTGCGGCAGCAGAAAATCATGCTCGACGCTGCTCTTGAGAACATGTCGCAAGGCCTCTGCATGTTTGATGCGGACGGCCGTATCGTGCTGTTTAACGGACGTTTCGCCAAGTGGATGGGATTGCCGCCCGCTATCCTCCAAGGTTTGCCGCTGCTTGACCTGATCAAGTCTCGGAAGGCGGCAGGAGAGTACGTCGGGGAACCGCAGGAGCTTGCCGCGCGTGTCATTGCGGCCGTGCGCGATGGTAAATCCCGTACCAGGGTTTTAGAGACATCGACCAAGCGTGTAATACGCGTGGTCGAGCAGCCGATGCAAGAAGGCGGTTGGGTATCTACCTCTGAGGACATTACCGAATGGCAGCAGGCGCAGGCGCAGATCTCGCACATGGCGCATCACGATGCGCTGACCGGGCTGCCGAATCGCACCCAACTGGTCGAGAAATTGAAGAATGCGCTTGCCGTCCTCCCGTTGCGAGGCGGCAGCATCGCCGTGCATTTTATCGATCTCGATCGCTTCAAGAACGTCAATGACACGCTAGGGCACGATAACGGTGATTTCCTGCTCAAGACCGTCGCCGAACGCCTGCGCGCGGTGACCCGCGTCGACGATATGGTAGCCCGGCTCGGCGGCGACGAGTTCGTCGTGGTCCAGACCGACGTCAAGGGCAAGGGTCAGGCCGAGGATTTCGCACGCCGCATGGCCTCAGCCGCGACCGCGCCAATGAAACTCAGCGAGCGCGCGATCGCTGCCACGATAAGCGTCGGTGTTGCGTTGGCGCCGGCAGACGGGACCAATCCGGAGCGGCTTTTGAAATGTGCGGATCTGGCGCTGTACAAGGCCAAGGCCGATGGTCGCAATTGTGTCCGGTTCTTCCGGGCTGAGATGGACACCGATTTGCAAGCGCTCTTCAAACTCGAGACGACGATCCGCGATGCAGTGCTGCATGACCGCTTCGAATTGCACTATCAGCCGATCTACGAAATATTGGAACGCCGCCTCGTCGGCTTCGAGGCATTACTACGCTTGCCGGCAGAAGACGGAACCCTCATTCCGCCTCTGGAATTCATTCCCGTTGCTGAGGATCTGCGGCTTATCGACAGGATTGGTGCGTGGGTATTGCGAGAGGCGTGTCGAACCGCGGCAATTTGGCCGGAGAATCTGACTGTTGCGGTAAATTTGTCGCCTGCGCAATTCTCGACAGGAAGCATCAGCGACGTCGTCGCCGCCGCGCTCAAAGAGTTGGGCCTTGCTGCGCATCGGCTCGAACTGGAAATCACCGAGACCCTGCTGCTCGGCAATTCTGAAGCCATTATGGCAGAGTTGCTGACACTTAAGGCAATGGGAGCAGCTATCGTGATGGATGATTTCGGGACTGGCTACTCGAGCCTAAGCTATTTGTGGCGCTTCCCATTTGACAAGATCAAGATCGACCGCAGCTTCATGCAGGGCTTTGATGGCTCCGGCCGTGATGTGCGGACGGTAGTGAAGACCATCATCGCTCTCGGGCGCGAGCTGAACATGCGGGTCACGGTCGAAGGCGTCGAAACCGCGACACAGGCGAGCTTTCTCGATAACATCGCCGGCGATCAAGTCCAGGGTTTTTTCTTCGGCCGTCCGATACCCGCCATAGACGTCGGCGCTTTTATCATCGC
This sequence comes from uncultured Alphaproteobacteria bacterium, assembly GCA_963742215.1. Lineage (GTDB taxonomy): Bacteria > Pseudomonadota > Alphaproteobacteria > Rhizobiales > Xanthobacteraceae > BOG-931. The sequence continues at coordinate 151,322 of CAVULJ010000007.1, read as the reverse complement.
GGAATTTAGCAAAGCTCATTTGGCGCCATCGACCGCGTTAGCAACTCCGATAAATCGGCATCTCGTTAAATCTGGCTAGTCTGCTCTTGGCCCCATCGCGACCAATCGCGGCGCGATGCCGGTACTAGTCATCTTTTGGGACATAAAGCGTGGCTACGAATCGCGGGTGGCTAATTCGGCAGTCAGCGGAGCCAAAATCGTGAAATGGGAATATCAAATTGTGAGGGCGGATACCGTCGAGAACTTCGAATCCTCGCTCAACAAGCTTGGAGGTGAAGGGTGGGAGGCCACCTCTGCAATATACGCAGCAGGCGAGTCCAAAAAGGTTTCCCTTGGGCAGGGAATGCCGCCTTCCATGTCGGTTGGTGCTTTAACGTGGGTCGCTCTGATGAAGCGCCCCCTTCCGAATTAGTGCGGCGTGGGCCAGTACTGGCCCCTTTGCGTCCCTATGGTCCCTTAAAACTGTCGTTATCTCGTTAAAGCCCGGTAAGCCGTCGTCTGAACTGGCAGAGCAGAACTCATCGGGTGAGCAATTTTGACCAGACCGCCCCTGCTCAGGAGAGCAGGCTGGTATCGGGATGCGGGAGCACGGAGGGTGCTCATGCCGACACCAGATCAGTTCTGGCAATACGCCAGAGAGGCTGTGCTTTCGGCCAGCGAAGCCGATACCGATGATGACAAACAGAATTTGCTTGAGCTGGCGTGGATATGGACGGGCGCGGCATTAGTAGAACGCCGCTCGCAAATCGGTAACGACAAAAATAGCCCGCGCCGCATCGCCGATGAAAATGCACGGAGGTTCAAATGTCGATTGAGGCTGAACGTCAAAGGACGTATGCCCTTCATACGTCCACAAGTTGCTGGCTCTGTGATGGACCGATGACGATCAAAACTATTGAGCCGTCAATGTTGGTCCCCGCGCTCGACGAGATTGTTTATCTCTGTGCGTTCTGCCAAATCGAAAGAAAGCAATCCGTTAAGAGAGCTGACTAGGGTCCGAGGTTGCCTCAGTACCAACTGCCGCAACCGGTATAGGCCACCTCAGCTGGGCGCCCTCTGTGAGGCCCTAATTTCGTGCCTATAATTTTACGAATGCTTCAGAGCCACTGGTATATCTCCAAGCATGGCAGGGAAACTCAGAGCCTTTCTCAAGGATGAATCTGCGGCCACCGCTATCGAGTATGGCCTGATCGCGACCGGTATCGCGGTCGCCATTATTCCCGTGGTTACCGGGCTCGGCACCAAACTCAAAACCACGTTCACGTCTATATCGTCAGCGCTCAAATAGGCAGCCTTAGTTGGCGGCATCTTTCGTATCAAACGCAATGTCGCTAATGGCCCCAAAGCTGATATTCGCTGCACCGCCTCCGCATTGAAATGATTTCAGGGAGTGCGCGTCGGAACTCTTAAATGGCTGTCTGATTCCGGCGCGCGAACCTGAAACTGGCGACCAGAACGGTTATGCGCCAGGCCATTACTGACAACTCTCTACGCTCCAAACTGAAGCCCCGGCCCGAATGGCCGGGGCTGTTCATTTCTGCAGGTGTTCCTTTTTGCAGACACGCTGCAAGTTGCACGCTGAGCCGAACTTCACCAAGTCAGCGCAGGACCCAGCGAAGAGGAAATTCTAAGCCGGCTCCAGCGCGCGCGGCGAATCTCACTCGTGTCTGCTGTTGAAGTCATCGGTCCAAGCCACCAATGCCGCATCGCGCGCTTCCACCCATTTGGCGAAAGCTTCGCGCCAATCGTCGCCCTTTGCCGCGGCGTAACGTTGCCATGCATCTTTTGCGGATAGTTCGGCTCTAGAAAGCCTTGACGGAATCACTTCAGACATTCGCAACTCCTATTATGAGATTCAGCGTTCGCCAATGAACTGCCGATAGAGCACGGCAGCGACAAAGACAACAAACGCTGCAGTCGCCTCGCAGCTTCGTTTTCAGAAGCGCTGATTCCGGCCTGTGCAAGCAGACGCGCCGCATCCAATCCAGCCCGCGTCAATGATTCGCGGAGCCCGACAATTTCGACCTCATATGCGAGTTCTCTATGGCTATTGCCGACCATTGGCACTCTGGCTGCAAAACTCCAGAGTTGACCTTACAACAACTTCTTCGCCGATTCCGATAAAAGCAACCCGCCGCAACGGTCGCCAAGCTGTCTCTAAATAATCGCTGGCGTTTGGGTGTTGGCGAGCGCATGTTGGCGGATGTGAGCATTTTTCTAATCCGAGCTACAGCTCCGACCAGACGGGCTTTTCCGTCGGTGCCAAAATCTGAGGGCCCTCGCCCAAACCGAGCGCGCAACCCTCACACGACCCGATGACAGTGATCGGGGCCAAAGATTAAGAGAATGAACAACCAGGAGGATTTTCATGTCGAAGGGCAACGATAAAAAAACGAAAGCCGATAAGAATAAATCCAAAGCATCCGGGTCGGCCTACAAACAGGCTCAAGGCAAAACTGCTGCGAACTCGATCCCGTTCGCCAAGCGGATCGGCGCTAAATAAGCTTAAGAGAAACGGCCGCAAGATGACTGAACTCTGGCGCAGAGAAGCATAGTGTCACTGCAACAAGGCACGGTGGAAGGCTACGACTTCGACCGCATGATCGTCCAATTCACAATGCTCGATCAGGACAAGGTCATTCTCTGCGCCATTACGACCGCAGCCATGGACGACCTTGAAGGCGTCCGTAACCAGGGATCGGATCAACGCGTAGAGCAGTTCATGAGGTTGCGCGCGAGAATTGAAGCGCGCGCCTCAAATAAATTCGAAGAGCAGGGCAGCATCAACAAGCCGGTCGTGTTGCGATCGAATGATTTCGCCAAATAGTCTTCGCACCAAGGCGCCACACAAAGTTGGTGAAACCGGTATTTTTAGGCGCAAGATCACGCCATCATGATTCGTCCAGAGTATTTGGAACATCTCCAAACGATTTTAGTATCGAGGGTTCTCCAAAATCGCCGCTATTCGGATTGCCAGTGCGCCTGAAGGCGAGAGCGCCCGCATTAAGGGGATCTCGCGACATCAGCTCCGCACGCCGGATCGCTGCTGACGCACTCGGCATTTCCTGGGCCTGTCCGGCAGCAACGCCGTCCTCAGTCTTGAGAAATGGCAATGCTACATAGTAAGTCACGGACATGCAGGCATCTCCGCGAATGCACCTGCTTGGCGTGGCAAGCACCCGCCCCGCTCTTCATCATTGCGGGTCAAGATGCTTTTCATCTGGCTTTTTTGACTGGACCGTTGAGTTCTCCGATTTTACGGACGCATTCTGCCTCGGTCGCATGCGGGCCCGTAACAAACGTTCCGCTGACTTTTGTTCCGTACCAGCCCGAATTCAACGCCAAGTTGGGTCGATTCAGTGGTTCCGACATGTCGGTAAACGAGTTCTTGCATTGTCGATCCTTTGATTTTTCTGTTGAATTATTTTGCGACGCTACGGCTACTTCTTGCCGCTCGAATAACGCCTCTTAAGTTCCCTCCTGGTCCGATCGCATCGATCGAAAATAATGCTCGGCGTGCTGATAGTAATTCTCCGCTCCGACGGTGTTGCCGATCTGAGTTTCGGCCCGGGCGAGCGCCAGATACCGCTCATATTCTTTCTGCGCGTTCTGGGAATGCCCCGCACCGGAGCGGGCGCGATTCTGTGTCCACCGATTCGAACGACCGGCGGATGATGCGGCGGGCCTGGCCCGGTATTCACTCATGATTGTCCTTGTAAGCTATGAGCTGGCGATGTGCGTGTGCGTGCCAACTCGCCGGCAGTACAAACCGCCCAGCGTAAATAACCCATTTGATTGACGGACGTGGATAAATGCGAGGCTTGAGACAAAAACAGCCTGTATAGTCGCCGACGGCAAAATTAGCCGTAGCTTTTAGCCCCGATATCTCTTTCCTTCACCTGTGGGTGACCGACGACGATTACAAGGCCCAGCCTCGCAAATAGGCGAACTCGCAGTCATTTCTCGGCTTGGTGTCTGTCCTAGATGACCATATTAGTAACTAAGGAAGGTCTAACGGAGGAACCTGAAATGGGAATTTTTGACGACGCCAGAGCGAAAGTGGTCCAAGACGCAGGACCAAGCGAGCTGGCTCAACGTGTCTCTGAAGACCTGATCGCCGCAGTGAAAATGAATAATATCGCGTCGGAAACTGTCGGTAACAAAATCAAGCTCATGGGCCAGTCCAGAGGTACGCTTGAGATAACGTGTGAGGCTACAAATTCCTTTCGGCTCAATGAGGACTTGGGCAATCATTCACGCGGCATCCAAACCGAAGCTGTGATTCCGCCAAGATGGACTTCTGGCGGACCTCCTTGCACTCAAAGCGAAATGGTAACGAGAGTGAATACGTGGCTGCATGAACAGCGCAGCTAGCCGCCCCAGAGTCGCACGTATTTCGCCGTCTGAGATCCGATATCGTTTACGCGTGACATACCAGTCGAATATGTCCGCTTGCGCCGTTCGAAGCTCGCTATTCGCTCTCAAGAGCCCCATATCTTTCTAAGACGTCCACTACTGAAAAATAAAACGGTATGGATGCTCACTTCGGAAAGTCCACGCATGGTCGGCTCAGAGCAATATCGCGCGAAAGCCCTGGAATACCGCGATTTGGCCGGAACCTCAGCCGATGCCGACGAAAAGCGCGAATATCAAAAGCTCCAGCAAAAGTTCGCCGAGCTTGCGGACAACGACGAATGGCTCGCCAAGCACCAGAAGCAGACATTGCACGTTGCCGACATCGCGTATTTCGGCGAGGTCGAAGGAGGTCCATTCCACAGAGCGAGGGCTCCGGCGACGCTCTCCTTGCGCAAAAAGAGGAACATATTCTGCGATGTCTCGGAGCGGCCTTGATAATGCAATGGGGAACTTTGCCCCGAAGCCTGCAACGGGAACTCTTCGACAATGCCGGCGCAATGGGCGATCTCCTCGACACCGCATCGCTGCGCGGGCAAATCGCGCGCTTTCTGCACAAAAACAACAGCGATCTGCAATAACAATGGCCGAAACAAAGCAGCCCTCAAGTGACCGGCATTCGTACGCTATTGCCATCTCCCGCTGGGACAATGAAGATGGTGCGACCGAGGAGAGGGTGCCTCACCTGGCTGTCTCTTTCACGTCGGGAGCGACCGCGAAGTTCGCCGCACATACCGTGGAAAGGGAACGAGCATGAAGCCGGAACATAGCGAGCGCCGAAAGATCATCCGTGAGTGGATGGCCCTGCCGCAAGACAAGCGCCAAACCGAAGCGCAGGTCGACGCCTTCGCCAGAAAGGCGATGGGACGAATTGCATTCAGGCCGGATCCATATCGGCAGATTGTGAGCTGGGTCCTGCCCCGCGCCGGCAGGCCCTGAACCGGCCAGCCTGAACCGGCAAGCCCTAAATCGGCAAGCCATGAATGGGCGAAGGCGGTCGCCGCGTGCCGCCTGTGCGCTCCTTTATCGACCCTTGACCCCATAGGGCGTCAACCTCTACGACCTCACGATCATTCGCAGGAAGGCTTGGGGACTTTGGCCCGGGCCGCGTCTTATGGAACGCGCGCAAAAGCTTGCACTGGCCAGCGCTTGTGTCGGCGCCGTCGTATTAGGCTTGAAGTATACGGCCTACTGGGTAACGGGTTCGATTGCGCTTTACTCCGATGCCCTGGAAAGCATCATCAATGTTGTCGCGGCTGGTGCCGCGTTCATCGCTCTCGGCGTCTCCGCGCAGCCGGCTGACTCGAACCATCCTTATGGTCATCACAAGGCAGAATACTTTTCGGCTGTCTTCGAAGGTGGACTGGTCCTGGTCGCCGCCGTTTCGATCTTTCGCTCCGCCTATCTTGGCTTTCTGACGCCCAAACCGCTCGACACTCCCTTCATCGGTCTCGCAATCAATGCCGGCGCAAGCTTTATCAACGGCCTCTGGGCCTGGCTCCTGCTTATGTGGGGGCGTCGTTGGCGATCTCCCGCACTCGTTGCGGATGGCCGGCACGTGCTTACGGATGTATTCACTTCAGCAGGCGTGATTGTCGGCGTTGCGCTGGTTTCGGTGACCGGTTGGCTCGTCCTTGACCCAGCCGTCGCCGTACTTGTCGGCATCAATATCCTTTGGTCCGGATATAAAATGGTTCGTGAAGGCGCCGGCGGCCTTATGGACGAGGCACCGTCGCCCCAGGTGGTGAACCGCATAAAGGAATTGATCGGTCAACACGCGGCCGGCGCCATCGAAACCCATGATGTTCGCACCCGCCACGCCGGGCGCATGACATTCATTGAATTCCATCTCGTCGTACCCGGTGGCACAAGCGTTGCCGAGGCTCATGAAATCTGCGACCGGATCGAGACCGCCCTGAAAGACGATATGGAAGGAGAAGCTCTCATCACCATCCATGTTGAGCCCGAAGCCAAGGCCAAGCTGGGCGGCGTGCCGGTGCTCTGACGCGCGTTACCGGGCCGCTCGGTTTGACATGTGCTCACCCGGTCCGGGCGGCAGCAACGCTGGCTCGGCGTTCTTCACCTTAGGTAGAAGTTGGACTGACGGGCGGAATATCCGATCGGTCCACCTTGGTGCCCTTCTGCCTTTTCATCGCCTTCTTTATCTTTTTTATTTTTTTGTCGATCTTTGACTTTTTATGCTTGCCCATATTTTGCAATCCATCACGAGCGCGGCCGGCTCACACCGCCTTGCATCGACAATATCATGCACAGCGGCACGGTCACGTCGAGCATCGGCCCCGTGACGAGTCTCCACTTGCCACCGGGCGGATCACGCGGATTGCAGCAACTCGCGCCTGACGAAACCGCCAAAGTCATTGGGTTCGCGCCCGAGGATCCAGCGCAGCACATTCGGATTGCCGATCAGGCCGTGCCGGTCATAGTGGGCGTTCATTTGACTCATGGTGTTGATGCGCTCTGCCGGTACGCCAGCAGCTTCCGCTTCCTTGCGCATCTGATCGGTCGGCTTGGCCTGCGCGCGAATGGGCCTCGACAACAACTCCGACAAGATAGCCGCTACGTCGTCCTGACTGAGCGGCTGCGGCCCTGCCAGTTCGTAAGTGGCGCCTTCATGACCCGGCTCCGTCATCACGCGCGCGCTGGCATCGGCGAGATCGGCGAGATCGGTCAGACTGAACTTTGAGGTGACGCTGAATGGCATGCTGTGGACGCCGGTCGCCAGAACGGATTTCCAGATCGGCACGAGATGTTGCATGTACCGGCCAGGCTGCAAAATTGTGAACGGCAAGTCGGAATCCACCAGATAGCGTTCGGCCTGCAATTTTCGGTCATGGTGCGGAACGTCGGCCAATATCGGATGCAGCACCGAATACAGGACGAAACGCTCGACACCGGCGTCGCCACAGAGATCGATCAAGGTGCGCGCGATTACATCTTCCTTCGGATGCATCGGCGGGCAAATGTGAAGCACCTGACCGGCGCCCCGCACCGCGCGCTTGAGCAACTCGTTATCGGTCAAGTCGCCAAGCGCGATGCCCGCGGCGCCGCTCTGGCGAAGCTCCGCACCAGCCTCCGCCCGGCGCACGAACGCCCGCACGGCGCCACCTCGCTTCGCAATGGCAGCGATGACCCGGCGGCCGGTCTTTCCGGAGGGGCCGGTGACGAGGATGGGCTTAGCCAAATCCATGTTGCCTCTCATGTCGCGTGTCGTCTCGACAGGCGTTAGCGCGCGCCGGGCCAAAGGCGCAAGCGCCTATAGGCGTTCCTTGGCCAAGGTTGTTGGTCTAGCCTCGCAGCAAATCAGGTGGCCAACTTTTTCGCGCTCAGCGGGTTGCCGACCCTGTTGCAATCGGCGGGATTGAGTACGGCCCAGGCTGGAATCAATTCGACTCGATCGGTGGCCTGGCCACCTGCTCCAAACTGCGCCAGCGGCCGAGATGTCGCTTCTGGCACTCAGCTAACATTCGCCGCGACGCCGAAAAAATGTCTGCTCTTGAGGCTGAGGCAGACGTTGAAATTGACATCGCGACGTCACCCTTCGACCCATAGCGGAAGTGGGGTGTATCGCAGCAATTGATTATGTATGACCTATTACTCGGTCACGCTCGCCGGCTTCGTGCCAAGTTGGCGCTGCAGCGCCGTCGAAGAGCGCATTGGAGGACTCATGCGGGGAGCAGCCAAGCCGATCTCATTGGCGCGCAGGTTTATCATCGACTTTCTGCATGCGTCCGTTCCGCACGTCGCAATCAAACGCACAATAAATCTCGAACGGTTGGTGAAGGCGCGGGCCTTGCAAGACAACGGCCCCGGCTGGTTACCGATCATCGTCAAGGCATTTTGCATCGTCGCGCGGCGCGAGCCGTGGCTCCGCACGTTCTATATTGCATGGCCATGGCCGCACTTCTACGAAGTCCCGAAGAGCGTTGCCATGATTGCAATTGTCCGAGACGACTTTGAGCGAGATGCAACTTTCATTCTAAGGATCGGCGCTGCCGACGAGCATTCGTTAACGGATTTGGAAGCGATCATCCAGCGCGGCAGGAACCTACCACTCGAAGACCAACCTTCAATGAAGCGACTTTTGCGCTTAACTCGGTTGCCGCTGCCGCTGCGCCGTTTAATCTGGACGGTAGGTCTCAATATTGGGCGGCAGCGCGCGAATTATTTCGGTACCTTTGGGGTCACCTCGCTTGTCGCGCTTGGCTCGGAGACGGTTGCCGCGCGGACCCCCGGTCCCGCTTTTATCACGTACGGGTTTGTACGTTCGGACTATACAATGGAATTGTTGTTTCACTGGGATCATCGCATCTACGATGGCGCTCTAGCTGCGCGGGCGCTGCGTGATCTTGAGGATGTTCTTAACACGGTCATAGCGGAGGAATTGCTGGCCGGCGCATCACCGAATTCGCAATGAAACAAGCCTCTTTTGAAGCCACCCGGCTTGCTGCCGAAGCGGCGGTAATTGCAATCGCCGCCCACCAGTATCATCTGCTTCAATGTGCTATCCGGTTCCAGGCGAGCCGAGCCCATCGATTCAACGCATGCGGAGATTGACGAATGAAGTGGCTTTTAATCGCAGGCCTGCTGGCCGCCATCGCTCCTCAGTCGGCGCATGCCACGGACCTCGACTGCGTCAGCACGACGTTCAATCTGCTGTCGCCCAACGACAAGGTGTGCGTCAGCGTCTTTGAAGACCCGCAGGTGCCCGGCGTCGCGTGCCACATTTCGCAGGCTAGAAAAGGCGGCTGGGGTCAGCCGCTCGGACTGAATGAAGACCCGTCCAATTTTTCGATCTCATGCCGCCAAGTCGGTCCGATCGATGCCGATCTCTCGAAGCTCGGCGCAAAGGACGAGGTGTTCAGTCAGAAAACCAGCATCTTTTTCAAGACCACCCGGATTTATCGTCTGATCGACAAGCCGCATAACACGCTTATCTATCTCGCGATCAGCACGAAGATCGTCAACGGCTCGCCGGCGAACGCCATCAGTACTGTTCCGATCTTGCCGTGGCAGCATGGATGAACTGACCACATGGATGAACAGTGCATATCCATTGTCGGCGCAGTTGGCGTGTCCCGATGACCATTGATCTTGCAACGGCGATTGACGACTTTTGGGCCGCCCGCAAGCGCGGTGAGGTTTTCCCGGCGGCTTATTTTGACCGCCTGACGATTGACGATGCCTACCGCATTCAGTTGGCGCAGATCGACCGCCGCGTAGCCGACGGCGAACGCCAGATCGGCTGGAAGCTGGGTCTTACGTCGCGCGCCATTCAGGAGCAGTTCGGCTGGTACGAGCCGCAATTCGCCTGCATCATGGAGACACAACCGAGCGGCCATTTATTCGGCGCTACTGAACTGATCCAGCCCGGCTTCGAAACCGAGTTATGCGTGCACCTTGGCAAGGGCCTTGAAGGGCGAGTTGACCTGCAACAAGTCCGCGCCGCGATTGACGCCATCCACCCCTCATTCGAAATCATCGAGAAACGCGGCCCCGTGAAGCAAGTGGCGCTGGTTTTGGCCGATAACGGCCAGCAGCGATCTGTTGTCATTGGCGCTCCTCTGCCGCTCGCGTCCGATATCGATCCGGCGCAGGTCACCGTGCGCGTTCAGCTTAACGGACAGGAGGTGGCAACCGGCTTTGGTTCTGCGGTGCTTGGCAATCCGCTGAACTCGGTCCGGTGGCTCGCCGGAAAGCTCATCGAATACGGGCGAAGCTTGCGGCCCGGCGACATTGTCATGACCGGCTCGTTTGTGCGCCAGTTCGCGCTCCATCCGGGCGACGCGGCTGTTGCCGAGTTCTCGGGCTTCGGCCGCGTTGAGGTCGGGATAGCCAAGGCTTGAATAGCGAAGCCCTGAATGCGAACCGCTCCCGTGGCGTATCCGTTCCTGGCCCCTTCGCGTCACTCATTGCGACGCAGCGACATGTCGGAAGTTGGGTGAACAGCAGACATTCGGCGAATACGCTCAAGTGTAGCGTTTGACCCGAGGCGCTTCGTCGAGGGGACGGATCGCGGTCAGAGCACGCTGTTTCCGGAATGCCTGGAAGACTGGATCGGCGAGGACAATCCGGTTCGCGTGGTCGATGTCTTTGTCGATGAACTCGATCTGGCCGAGCTTGGGTTTGGTGGGGTCGCTCCCGAGGCAACCGGCCGACCTTCGTATCATCCGTCGATCCTGCTGAAGCTTTACATCTACGGCTATCTCAATCGGGTTCAGTCGAGCCGGCGGCTTGAGCACGAGGCCGGGCGCAACGTTGAGGTGATGTGGCTGGTGGGCCGGCTTGCACCCGATCACAAGACCATTGCCGACTTCCGCAAGGACAATGGCGGTGCCATCCGCAAAGTGTGTGCTCAATTTATCGCGCTGTGCCGCGCGATGGGCCTGCTGACGCAAGCCAGCGTCGCGATTGACGGCAGCAAGTTCAAGGCGGTGAACAACCGCGACAAGAACTTCACGCGCGCCAAGATGGAGCGGCGCATGGCGCAGATCGAGGAGAGCGTCGCACGCTATCTTGAGCAACTCGACACTGCCGACCGGCAGGAGCCGTCAGAGGCGCTGCAAACCAAGACGAGCCGTCTCAAAGAGAAGATCGAGACGCTGAAGCAGCAGATGCGGCGTCTCGAGGGTCTCAAGGTGGAGATGCTCGCCACCCCGGACCAGCAGATATCGCTGACCGATCCCGATGCCCGCTCGATGGCGACCAGCGGCCGCGGTTCCGGCGTCGTCGGCTACAATGTCCAAGTTGCTGTCGATACCGAGCATCACCTGATCGTCACGCATGAGGTGACCAACGACGGGACTGACCGATCGCAGCTCTCCCATGTGGCCAACGAGACCAAGGCGGCGCTGGGCGTGGACAAGCTCGATGCCGTCGCCGATCGCGGTTACTTCAACAGCGAAGAGATTCGGGCATGCGAGGAGGCTGGCATCACGGTTACGCTGCCAAAGCCGATGACCTCGAACGCAAAAGCAGAAGGACGCTTCGGCAAGCAGGACTTCCGCTATGTGGCTGACGAGGACCTTTACGTTTGTCCTGCCGGTGAGAAGCTCACTTACCGCTACACGACCGAGGAAAACGGATTGGCGCTGCGCCGCTACTGGACCAACGCCTGCCAGAGCTGTGCAATCAAGCCCACTGCACCACCGGCAAGGAACGACGGATCACACGATGGGAGCACGAGGAGATTCTTGAAGCCGTTCAACGCCGGCTCGACGAGCATCCGGAGAAAATGCGCCAGCGCCGCGAGACGGTCGAGCATCCGTTCGGCACCATCAAGGCCAGGATGGGAGCAACCCACTTCCTGATGAAGACGCTGCCACGGGTTGCCTCAGAGATGGCGCTGCACGTGCTCGCCTACAATCTCACCCGTGTCATGAACATCATGGGCATTCGGCCGCTCATGGCAGCGATGAGGGCATAATCAATCCCGAAAAAAGCTCCCACAACGCCACTCGCCAAATCGCGACGCCGCGACACTTCCGGCAAAGCGTTTTTACACAACCAAGACCCGAAGCGGACGGATGCTAGGTCCCGTCCTCGCTAGTGGCGCATTGCGGTGGTAACCCTCGATCTGCCTGCAGGTCTCGGACAAGCGCTCTCTCAATTGGCGCCAAAGCGGCTACCGAACGCCGCCTCGCGCGCGTCCCGGGGTGTCATGCCGTAACGCCGGCGAAATTCGCGGTTGAAGGAGGATAAATCACCGAAGCCGGCCTCGAGCGCAATGTCGGCGATGCGAGAATTCCGCCGGCCGGCCTCGCGCAACATCGCCATCACATTCTTCAGTCTCTGCTCCAGCACATGGTGCGTGAAGCTCCGGCCCGTTTCCTCGAGTAAGAAGTGAACGTAACGCGGCGTAACGCCCAGCACGGTCGCGACAGTGACCGCGCTGAGATCTGGTTCGCCACTGCGTCGCTCAATCAGGCGGAGAATTGCCGAGAGCCGCGCAGCCTGCATTCCGCCCGCTTCGGCTGCCCTGCGCGCATCACCGTTGACACCGAGCGACAGTGCGACCAGATCGTGGATGTGAGCAACGACGGCACCGTACAACGTTGGGCTTGTGAGCGCTCCCGCCCGCTGGATCGTGTTCAGATAGCCCGATAACAGTGAAAGCGCCTCGACAGAGCGCGGGATTCGCCGCACGAGATTGCGATCGAGATCAACGCCCTTCGTGCTCATGACAAGCCTTGGAATTCGAAGACTGATCACGTGGGACGGGGCGGGGATCAAGACCACGCCGGGATCTCCAGCGGTGGTCAGAATAGCCTCACCTTGACGGACGACCCCCTCGCGCCCGCGCTGCTGAACGAGACGGCCGCCACTGAAGCTAATGTTGAACCCCAGATCGTCATTTTCGATATGTTGCGGTCCACGCGGTGCGCGACACGGACCTAAAGCTACCGACGCCAAGCCCAACCCTGGCAAACGATAAAGGGTCGCGTTGAATGCAAAGGGCCTGTCTCCGACCGGCTCGATGTCATGTTTGAGAATGGTGCGCCCATAGACCTCACAAATGCCCGCAAGACGGCGCTTTTCCGGAAAATCATCTGTCGAAATCCGGATAACGTTGGGGGAGAGAACGTTCATGAAGTCAGCACGGGGCTCGCGGCGATATCCTATTCTGTCGTTACTCTCTTCGGCCGGGTTCAAAATACCATCTTGCACGAGACAGCGCCGACTTTGCCGTCCGTCGGTAGAGTAACAAAGATTGTCTGTTATGACGACCGGGTAGGATGGCTCAGTGCGGAGGCCGGGAGCAATGTCTCAAAATCGGCGATCAAATAATGAGTTCACTCTACGCATAGTCATTTCACAATAATCCAAGACGGCTTCGTATTCCGCTTCTATCAATCTGCCGAACCGGGCATCGGCCTGAACCCATCAGCGATTACTCACGACTGATGCAGGCTATGAATTGTCGCGCGCCGGTCTTCCGCTACCGCCGGGTGCGCTAATCTCGCTGCCAGCGGCGCACTTTCAAGAGGAAGCGAAGCGACATGACGCAGAAAACTTTCAACAAAACCGGGATTTCAGAATTTTGCGGTTGCCGGCAACTGGACGCCAACCGGCATCCCAGGCAACACCGACGATGCCGAGATCACTTCAGGTGCTCTCGTCGGCAGCTCCGCCCCAGAATTCGTGAACAGCATAGGCATCGGCGCCGGTAACAGTCTCTCCATTAGTTCGGTATTTTCGGTGGAGGAAGGAACGGGATCGAGCGCGAATAACGGTACCATTGACGTATTCGAAGCCAGCCTGACGGATTACGGCGGGACCTTTGATAATCCCGGAACAATCGAACTGACCGGAGACAAAGCGTCCGACCTTGCCTCCTTTGTGTCCGCTGGATCGGTTGTGCTCGATGGCGGCGGCTCCGTTGAGATGTCGATCGGCGGCGGCCCGGCCGCGAACGGGATTGTCGGTCTCAATTTTCCTGATAGTACATTCACGCTGACCAACGTAGACAACACGATATCCGGCGACGGCACCATTGGCACCGGCGTGGAATTTACGAATGACGGGACGATCGAGACCAACAACAGCACCAGCAGCAAGGGCGGAACCCTCGCCATTCAGCTCAATGAAACGTTCAATGGCGGCAGCTTCATCAACAACGGCACCGTGCGGGCCGACAATGGCGGCACTCTCATATTGGGCGGCGACGGTTACTCGGAACTCATCGACAACGAAGCCGTCGTCAGCGTAATCAATAGCGGCGCGCAAGCGACCAAGCTTGAAATTGCCGGTAAATTGACCATTTCCGGCTCCACTCACGCCGGCTTCATCGAGCTCGCAGGGTCCAACGCCCAGACCGGCGATGAAATCGTCAGCGATGGCCACGCTGCGACCCTCACCCTCATCAATCAAACACTCAAGGGCGCCGGTGTCGTCGGCGACAGCGATCTAACGATAGATAACGTATCCGGAACGATCGAAGCGAACATCGCGGGGGAGACACTCGCCCTTGGCGGCCTCCTTGCCGGGGCGCCCGAAATCAGCAACGGCGGCACGCTCGAGGCTACAAATGGCGGTTACTTGGAGGATCTTTTCGCCCCTGTCGACAACACTGGCACGATTACGGCAAGCGGCGGAGGTATCGTCTTATTTGGCCAGGCCGTTTCCGGCTCGGGCGCGATTGACATCGGCGCCGGCGGTGCCGTCGAGTTCGTGTCCTCCCTTGCCGGCAATGTCACCTTCACCGGGTCCAACGCTACGCTGATCGTAGGGCATGCCGGGATTGGCGGCCAAATCCTCGGCGCCGCGCTCACCGACAGCATTGATGCAGGGCTCATACCATTCGCTGCGAGCGAACATGTGGTCTGGCAGCAGACCAGCAGTTCGGGTGGCACGCTGTCGCTGTACAACAACGGAACTCGATCTCGCTTCATTCAATTTAGCAGGGCAATTCAATTCGCTGGACTTCAACGTTAACGCGGGCATCGGCGTCGGTACGAACATCACGATACAGAACACTCCGGTCTATCCGGGGAACCCGGGCAACAACGACGAATGGATTCTGTCAGACGGCAACTGGGCCGAGAGTGCCGGGCCCGGCTCGCATCCTTCCGGTTATAACGTCGCCCTGACCGGAGATTGGACCGGCAATGGCACCGACGGTATCGTCTGGTTCAACCCGACCACGGGCGACACCGACGAGTGGCAATTATCCAACACGCAGTGGTCGGCCAGCGCCGATCTCGGCACGCATCCCGCCAATTCGACGGATGGCGCCAGCTATCAGATCGCCGGCACCGACGCCTCCACCGACTTCACCGGCAACGGCCGCGACGACGTGCTGTGGACCAGTACCAACAGCAACGGCACGATTGCGACCGACATCTGGGAGCTGAATTCCAGCGGCCAATGGATGGCAAGCGTGAGCCCCGGCAACCACCCGGCCGGCTATTCGGTCGCCGGCACTGGCGATTGGACCGGCGACGGCACCGATGGAATTCTGTGGCACAATGCATCAACCGGCGACACCGACGAGTGGCAATTGTCCGGCGGCATGTGGTCAGCCAGCGTTGACCTTGGCAGCCATCCCGCTAACTCGACAGACGGCAACGCCTATCAGATCGCCGGCGTCGGCGATTTCTTCGACAACGGCCGCGACGACGTATTGTGGACCAGCGTCAATGCCGACGGCTCGGTCGCGACCGACATCTGGGAACTGAATTCCAGCGGCCAATGGATGGCAAGCGTGAGCCCCGGCAACCACCCGGCCGGCTATTCGGTGGTTGGCGTCGCGGATTTCACCGGCACCGGAACGAGCGACATCCTCTGGCAGAACTCGACAACTGGCGCCATTGACGAGTGGCAGATCGCAGGTGGCAATTGGGCCGCCAGTGTCAATCTCGGCACGCACCCCGGCAACACTCCGGTCTCTGGCGTTGGCGACTTCACCGGCACCGGCACGAGCGATATCCTCTTCCACTCGTGACCGAGAAGCTCACAGCATTCGCCCGCAAATTACGGGCAGTTGTGGCGATATGCGCACCACATGCCGCAGCATAGATCATCCTGCAGCATTCAAGCCACTCATCCTGGCAGGATGCGTGGGGTGACTTGTATCGCGGTCCTCTTTGAATTACGCCGGAGTGGAAATCTAGCTGATGTCAGTTCATGGCCCGTTTCGTCACTTAGTGCGACGCAACGACATGTCGGGAGTTGGGTGAACAGCAGACACTCGGCGAACGCGCTCATGTGTAGCGTTTGACTTAACTGCGACATTGAGCCCGGCACAAAGTCTGTCCGAGCCCCTTTAGGGTCCGGGTCTAGCGCCGTCTAAGCAAAAGCCGAGCGATGCGCTCGGAGGAAGGAACGTATCTGGCGAACCGCCAAGGGAATCCGCTCCTTGGGCTCTTTCCACGGAAACATGCTTACTTCGGCTTGAGGCGCGAGCATCGCGGCCTCCATGGCGACAGCGTACGGATGCGACGGAACATCATCCGGCAGGATAAGCACTGGCGTCTGGCAGCTGCGCACGAAATCGCGCGTCACGGTGAAGACGAAGTCGGGATTGGTGCGGTACATCTTGGTCAGAAATTTATCGACCATTGCCATAGTGATCTCGGGCCGTCTGGCAGTCAGCATCGGACCCCAACCCTTCATATTGTTGTCGTAGAAGTGGTCGCGCTTCTCAGGACGCGAACCGCTGGGCTGCGCCAGTACGGCGGCAACGATTCGATTGGGTGCCCGCTTCAACAGGTTCCAGGTGAAGGGACCGCCAATGCAGAAACCCAACACCATGAACTTGTCGATGCCCAGATGATCCATCACCCCAAGTTGGTCATCGGCGTAGGCATCCCATGGCCGCTCAATCTCGAGCGGGCCGGTGGACTGGCCCCCATTGGCGTTACGAAGATCCGACACGATGCAGCGATACTCTCCCTGAAATTCCTCCATTGGGTTGAACGGCGAACTGCCACCTTTGAGGCCGGCGATCGTCGAGTTCAATCCTCCTCCAGGAATGACCAACAACGGCAAACCGGAGCCAGCCTCTTCATAGTAGATGCGAACGGCGCCTTTTTCGTAGAACGACATGGCAGCTTCTCCTTGCCCAGTGTGCTGGTTGTGCGATCGTCGCTCTTCCGAGCGCAGACATTAGGTGCCGCCGCCCAACGTTGATACCCATTTCACCAAGAATGATGCGTGGGGTCCCGGTGTGCAAGGATCATTGATGCTCAGCCCCACTGGCCGGTTCTCTTATTTTGTTGTCGGTGCGAATCGGGAAAAGGCGGGCAACGACCCACGTAATAATCCGGCGGGACCTGTCCTCGGTTATTATGGCAGCTACGCCGCCGATGAGAGCGCAAAGACCCTGACCTTTCACATCGAGCACGCGACATTCCCGCAATGGGACGGGATCAATCGTACTGCGACTATCGAATTGCTGACCGGTGACAAACTGAGAATTGCAAACAGCGTGGTGCACGACCCCAAGCTCGGTGACATTGTTCCGCATCTGGACTGGCAGCGGATTAAGTAAGACCGCGACCCAGCCGCAAAAAGCGTCGTATCAAGAGCCAACCTGTGGCAGTTCGGTCAATGTCAGTTCATGGCCCGTTTCGTCACACGCAACGATATGTCTGTGATTGGGTGAGAAGCGGACGCCGCGCAGACATCCGCTGCGGTCAATGGCAGTCTATTCGGGAACCCGGGCAATAAGCTGATGATGGGCGTTGATGCCAATTTCACCCCGTTGGTCACCATGAAAGGTGTTGTCGCTGTGATAGGCGAGCAAAATCGCATCTTGATGTAAATCATAGCTTCCATCCTCTGATGTTGTGAGGGCCCACCCTCAGACCATAAGAGGCGTTGTCCGGCGAAAAGGATTTGCGTGGTCAAAAAGAATTTTTAGGGTGTCCGCCTGATGGCCCTTAGCGTCACTAAGTGCGGCGCAGCGACATGTCGGGAGTTGGGTGAACAGCAGACACTCGACGAACGCGCTCATGTGCAGCGTTTGACCCTCAGCGACCGATTGCCGCCGTCAACTGACGCAGTGCGAGAGGCCTATTCATTCACCTGGTCGGCATAACCGTGGCTCTCTAATATACTCACAGGATGCTCATCACGGTCCGCGTGAAAACCGAAGCTAAAAAAGAGATCGTTCGGAAGATCTCCGACGGCCGCTTCGAAATCAGCGTGCGGGAGAAACCGAATAACAATCTCGCCAATCACCGGATCGTCGCCTTGGTGGCGAGCGAGTTTGGCGTGCCCGCGTCGAAAATCCGCATCTTAAAAGGCCACCGACATCGCTCGAAAACGCTTTCAATTGGTTCGCGGTGATTCGCGACAAATATGCAACTTGCATAGAGCCCGGAAGGAATAGCCTTGGGCGATCTTGCATCCGGTATTATCTTCCGCGCCACGATTATCGGAATTTTGATTGCGGCATTGTCGCCACCGCGCCGCGACCTAGGCCCCGGAAGTGATAAGCCGTAACACGGCGCTCGGTCACCGCGAATTGGCGGAAAAGCTCAAAATCTCGACTACTTTTTTACAAGATTATTTATCAGGCATCGCGATTACTTTACTTGCTGCAAAAAGCGATGGTGTTGGTGACATCTCTCGACTGCCGAATTGAGAGCAGCTAAGAAAGATGCGATGGCAGGCGCCGATGAAAATCGTCCATCGACATTGGCGGCAATCCTTCGCGGCGCGCTCGGGCGATGTCCGCGCTGCGGACGGGGCCAGCTGTTACACAGCTACTTGAAAATAGTGGATTGCTGTTCCGTATGCGGCGAACCTTATGGCCATTATCGTATTGATGACGCAGCTCCTTGGCTTACGATCCTGATCGTTGGGCACATCTCGGTACCACTGATCCTCATTTGTGAGAGCAATTTCCAGCCACCGTTGGCGCTGGCGTTCGCCATGTATTTACCCTTGATCGTCGGGCTAACCATTCTCCTCCTGCCGCGATGCAAGGGCGCCCTTGCGGCAGTGTTATGGGCGACGAAGGCGGAGGGCTCGGAGAAGATTTGAGGGCGCACACCGTTGGTGGTTCGTCAGGGACGGCGAAACGGTTCGCTGTTTTCTTCGCGGTGCGGGAGACAGGTCATGGCTCGTGTCGGCTATTAGGAGTTTTTCTGCCACGCCGGCTCATTGCACGCGCGGCCGAGTTTGACCCATAACGTCATTTCGGCGGATGCAGATTGATGCTGTGCGAAAGGACTCATTCGCATCATTCGCACGACAGAAGTTTTGATGGCGGTATCTCCCCTCCAGAAGCCAACATGCCTTTGCGCCGTACTAGTGACAAAATGAGCCCAGGTCGGACTCCTCCGATGACCCGAGTTTCCGGCCGACGTGATGTGTTGACTCGAAATCTCCCAATTATCGTTTAAGTGCTTTCAGGGCCGCGTGGGCAGTCGTGCCAAAACAGGAAACAACAATGCTTATTGCAGCCCCCCATACGACCGAGGCAATGGCCGCGTATCCAAAATAGCCGACGGCTTCAACCAGAAAATCAGGCGGCGGCTCCAGAGCAAGCGTTGCTAATAAGATAGCTGGAATAGCGAGCTGGACGGCAAGCGCCTTCAGATCTTTTTCACGGGGATAAAATGCTTTGCGAAAGTGGTCCACGGTGCGCTCAATGAATTGGCCCCCGGTGAGAGCTCAGCCGACTGCAGTCAGAAGGTATGCCCATATCAAAAATGGAGAAATAGAAATCCAGAAAGATTCGGAATTTGTAGTCGTCATGGTGCTTTGAAGAATAAGGTCATGCGAGGCCAAGAAAAGCCCAAGCAAGGTAACGATAACTACCGAGCCTAGCTGGCAGCCCGAAGCAACGAGTTCTGCACGTAACGGGCGCAACATCGATATCTCATTTAGGAAATATTGTTTTTTCGCTTACGTGCTCCAACAGGGCAATTAACCCCTTTAAGATTTCATTCGGCGATGGTGGGCAGCCGCGAATATGCAGATCGACTGGAACGACATTCGAAACTCCGCCGGTGACGGCGTAACTCCCCGCGAAAATTCCGCCATCCGCTGCGCAGTCTCCGAGAGCGACGACCCATTTGGGGTCCGGTGTCGCGCGATAGGTCCGCTCCAAAGCCTCGCGCATGTTCTTGGTCACAGGCCCGGTCACCAGCAGTACATCGGCGTGGCGCGGCGATGCGACGAAGCGCAGACCAAAACGCTCCAGATCGTAGAACGCATTGTTCAGCGCGCTTATTTCCAGTTCGCAACCGTTGCATGAACCGGCATCGACCTCGCGGATCGACAGGCTGCGGCCAAGCCGCCGCCGCGCGGCGCCTTCCAATTGCCTTGCAAGCTCGCCGAGGGCCTCGACGCTGGCCTGGGGTGGCGCTTCGGTGATGGGGCGGTGCGTCAAACCCTCGAACAGTGTTCTGCGCATAGGCTCGTTCTCTCGGCTAATTACAGATCATGGCCCGAATAGGAGCAGTTGAATGATTTGTTGCAGAGCGGGAAGTCGGCGACGATGTTGCCTTCGATGGCGGCTTCCAGCAGCGGCCATTGAAACGAGGATGGGTCGCGCAGGTGGCAACGCACGATGCGGGCATTCTCGAGCCGTACCGAGACCAGGACGTCGCCGCGGAAGCTCTCGACAAAGCCCAGTCCTTCGCCGGCGCCACCATCGAGCGCGGCTACAATCGGTCCGCTTGGCAGCCGCGCGATGAGCTGTTCGACAAGAGACAGGCTTTGCTCGACTTCGCGGATGCGTACCCAGACGCGAGCGTTGACATCGCCCGCCGTCAATACCGGAACGACAAAGTCGAGTTCGTTATAGGGCGCATAGCCCGGCGTTTTCCGGGCGTCAAAATTGCGGCCGCTGCCGCGTCCGATATAGCCGGGGGCACCGAATTGCCGTGCAAGTTCAGCAGTAACGATTCCGGACGAGACGGTCCGGTCTTGCAGCGAGGCTGTGTTGTCGTAGAGCTCGACGAGGCGTGGAAATCGCTGTCGGATGGTTTTCAGCAAATCGTCCAATGCCGCCGTCCCGCCGGAGCCAAGATCCGTTGCGACGCCGCCGGGGACGACCCGGTCCATCATCAGGCGGTGTCCAAAACAGGTTTCGGCTGCGCGCAGCACCAGCTCACGCAGGATGCCGCAATGTGCGTTCATGAGCGAGAACGAGGCATCGTTGCAGATAGCGCCGATGTCTCCGAAATGATTTGCCAGCCGCTCGAGTTCCGCCATCAGCGCACGCAAATATTGCGCGCGCGGCGGTGGTCCCATCTCCAGTGCGCCCTCGACGGCGTGCGCGAACGCGATGCCGTAGGCGACAGTGCTGTCACCTGAGGTGCGCGCTGCAAGTCGCGCGGCGCGTTCGATTGTTGCGCCCGCCATGAGCGACTCGATGCCCTTGTGCGCGTAGCCCAAACGCTGTTCGAGCCGCACCACGGTTTCGCCCGAAGCGGTGAAGCGGAAATGCCCCGGCTCTATGATGCCCGCATGCACTGGGCCAACAGGGATCTGATGCAGGCTTTCGCCTTCCACCGGCAAAAAGGTGTAGGCCGGGCGCACGTCTGGCGCCGGCGTGCGTGCGCCGAGCGGGTGTTTGACGTCCCAAAATCCAAGATCGAGCCACGGACGCGTGTCAGGTGCGCCGACCGGCCGGAGGCCGTACAGGCTGTGAATGGCGCGCTCGAATCGAATCGCTGGCGGGTGCACCGCGCCGACCGACGGGAACGTTTCGTCCGGACATTCCAGACTGACAACAGCGACGATGTTAATGTCCGGTTCGATGAACGCCATGTGCACCGAGCAGGAAGCGCCGGCAGCCCCCCACAGGCCAGCAAGCGTCGCGTGACCGGCGGCGATCTCGTTCGCAACCATGCGCCAGGTTTCCGGCGTGACGATCAGGCGCGGCCATGGGCGATGATCTTCGACCCGCTTGCCTTCAATAATGTCGATGAGTGCGGGCATCGGTCTATCCGAGTAATCCGGCGACGTTCTGGAACCACACGACGAGCGCTGGTGGCATGTAGATGCCGGCGACGAGTACGAGCCCAAGATGGCTGAACATCGGGACGTAGGAGGCCTGCGCCTTGGCGCTGGGACCGCGCGGTTCGCCGAATGCTATGGCGTTGAGCCGTAGGAACAGCCCGGCAACGCCGACGAGGATCCCGAAGATGAGAATGATCGCGAGCAGCGGTTCGCGAGCGAAAGTCGAACTGACCACCAGAAATTCGCTCATGAAGATGCCGAGCGGCGGCAGCCCGGCGATCGCCACGACGCCGAGAATTAGGCCCCAGCCAAGTACAGGATGAGTTTCGGTAAGGCCGCCCATATCGGAAATGCGTTGCGTACCCTTGACCTGTGCGACATGGCCGACGGCAAAGAAGATTGCCGATTTGGTCAGCGAATGCATGGTCATGTGCAGGAGGCCGGCAAAATTTGCGATCGGGCCACCCATGCCGAAGGCGAAAGTGATGATGCCCATGTGCTCGATCGACGAATAAGCGAACATGCGCTTGATGTCGCGCCGACGGTAAAGCATGAACGCCGCGAACACCAGCGACAGCAATCCGAGCGTCACCATCAGCGGACCGGGCGCGAGCGCCCCTGCGTTCGCCGCCAGCAGCATCTTGAAGCGCAACAACGCATAGAGCGCGACATTGAGCAGCAATCCCGACAGCACGGCCGAGATCGGCGTCGGACCCTCGGCGTGCGCATCGGGTAGCCAGGCATGCAGCGGTGCGAGACCGACCTTGGTGCCGTAGCCGAGCAGCAGAAAGACAAAAGCGACATCGAGCAATGCCGGGTCGAAGGCGCCTGCACGGGTGACGAGCACGGACCAGACCATGGCATCAAGACCTTCGCCCACGACCGGCCGCGCAGCCATGTAGACCAGGATGGTGCCAAACAAAGCGAGCGCGATACCGACGCTGCCGAGAATGAAATACTTCCACGCCGCTTCGAGCGCCTCGTGGGTGCGGTAAATACCGACCATCAACACTGTCGTTAGGGTGGCGAGCTCGATTGCCACCCACATCAAGCCGATATTGTTGGAGACGAGGGCAAGATTCATCGCGAACATCATCACTTGGTACATGGCGTGATAGAAACGCACGGAAGACGGCGTCAACCGGCCGATGTCGAGCTCGTGGCCGATATAGCTCGCGCTGAATATGCTCGTGGTAAAGGCGACAAACGTCGTGAGCACGATGAACGTGCCGTTGAGATCGTCAACGAGAAGATAAGGGCCGGGCTGCGGCTTTGCGAACAATAGCGAGAGCGCGCAGATCAGTGTCAACGCCGTCGCCAGCACGTTGAGCCGCGCGGTTGCCCAATAATTGGGGAGGGCAGCAAACACCGCAGCTGCAACCGCCGGTATCAGCAGCACTCCGGGCAAGGCATTGACCGCCAATCCATCGAGCGTCATCGGCGTTCTCCCCGGAAACGGTCGAGCGCCTGTACGTCGACCGTGTCGAAGCGCTCGCGGATGCGGAATAAAAAGATTCCAATCACGATGAAGGCAATCAAGATGGAAAACGCGACGCTGAATTCGACGACAAGCGGCATGCCTTTGGCCCCGGTCGCCGCGAGGACGAGGCCGTTTTCGAGCGACATAAAGCCGACCACTTGGCTCACCGCATTGCGCCGCGTCACCATCATCAAGAGGCCGAGCAGCACGACAGCGAGCGCGAATGCGAGGTCTTCGCGCGCCAATGGATCGGCGTCCTGCGTGACGCGCAGCATGACGACCATGGAGAGCGCGACGAGGCCAATGCCGGCAAGCATAGTGAATCCGACACCAACCGCCTTCTCGATTTCGCGATGAATGCCGAGACGCACGATGATCCGGTGCAGTGTTATCGGGATGACCCCCGCCTTGAAGACGAGTGCGATCGCGGCGGTTATGTAGAGATGCGGCGCGTCCTGTATGAAAGCCTGCCAAGCGACCGAAGCTGCGAGCACAAGCGCGTGCAGGGCATAGACATTGAGCAGCGAGTATAACCGGTCCTGATAAAGTTCGAGGAAGCTGACCAGCACGAGCGAGCCGGCGAGCAGATGGGCGATGTCGAAATCGATTCCACTCATCAGAAGCTCCCCGATACGAAGCGCAACAGTGTCGCCAGCAGGCCAAGCATCAGCGCCGCGCCCAAAAATTCGGGCACGCGAAACACACGCATCTTGGCGATTGACGTCTCGAACAGCGCGAGGAGAAAGCCTGCAAGGGCGAGTTTCAAGATGTAGGCCGCAACCCCGACGACGAGCGCCCGCCCTCCGGTGCCGCCGGGAGCAAGTCCCCAGGGCGCGAATAGACAGGCGATGACCGATACATAGAGAATGAGCTTAAGCGAGGCTGAAAGCTCGATCAGCGCCAGATGGCGTCCCGAATACTCGAGCACCATGGCCTCGTGCACCATCGTGAGCTCGAGATGCGTCGCCGGGTTGTCGATCGGAATCCGCCCATTCTCGGCGATCGCCACCATGATGAGCGCGATGAGCGCCAGGCCGAGCGACACGCGCAGCCCAACCTCCGAAGAGGCCATGAAGGCCGCCATATTGGACAACTGCGTCGAGCCGGCGATCAAAGCGAGCGTGAACACGATCATGATCATCGCCGGCTCGGCGAGCGAAGCGATCATCACTTCACGGCTCGATCCGATGCCGCCGAAGCTCGTGCCGACATCAAGTCCGGCGAGCGCGAGGAAGAAGCGCCCGCTGCCCAACAGAGCGATGATGGCGATGAGATCGGCCGACCACGAAAACATCAGCCCGCTGCGGAAGGTTGGCACCAGCGACGCGGCGACCCAGGTGGCGGCGAATATGAGGTACGGAATGACGCGGAACAGCCAGGAGGCGCTTTCCGCCAGCACCACTTCCTTGTGCATGAGCCGCGCGAGATCGCGATACGGCTGGATCAGCGGCGGCCCCTGCCGCCGCAGCAACCGCGCCTTCACCTTGCGCACGAAGCCCGTGAAGAGCGGCGCCAACAGCAGCACCAGCAGCATTTGGGCACCTTGGACGGCCAGATCGAGCGTCAGGGCCATATGGCGAGCACCAAGAGCAAGATGACGAGGGCGCCGAATACCAAGCTGAGGAATTGGCGGATCGTCAGGAACTGCAGACGATTGAGCCGATCGGCGGCAAAGCCGATGCCGATCACGATCGGCGCATAGAGCGTTTCCCAGATGACATCGTGCAATTCCACTGTCAGCCGCGCCGGCCGCGTATCGCCGGGTGGCGGCATGAAGCCGTGCTCGCGGGCGCGAAACACGACGGTACCGAACACGCGGCGGATCGGCTGCGCGAAGCTCGTCGCCGTGTATTGCGTCGCAGGGCTGGCGTCGGGATAGCCGCAATCCCAGGCCGGTGCGCGGCGCAGTCTATTCGATGCGAAGCGGTGGATTGCCAACGCCGCGAGCGTGCCCGAGATGGTCATAAATAGAAACACCAGCAGGCCATCATAGGAACTGCGGCTCGCGGCGATCGGAACGATGGACAGCCATTGCGCGCTGGACTGCAGCGGCATATGCGCACCGACCAGGACCAAACTCACCGGTGCGAGCAAATCGATGAAGAAGCTAGGTAGGATTCCGGCCAGAAGGCAGAGCGTTGCGAGAAAGTACATCGCTGCAAGCGAAAACGAGTTGGTTTCCTGGGCGCCCTCGGCAGCGCCGGTTCGAGAGCGGCCGAGGAATGTCACACCGTAGGCTTTGACGAAGCAGGCTGCGGCCAGTGCGGCGGATAGCGCCAGGAGCGCACCGACGGCCGGCACCAGAAGCTTGAGACCCCATGATGGCAGTCCCGGGCTGAGCAAGATCGCTTGGAACGTCAGCCATTCGGAGACGAAGCCGTTGAGCGGCGGCAGCGCGGAAATCGCCGCACAGCCGATCAGGAAGACGAATGCCGTTTGCGGCATGCGGTGGATAAGACCGCCGAGATGCTCCATGTCGCGCTCGCCGGTCGCGGTGAGCACGGCGCCGGCGCCGAAGAACAGCAGGCTCTTGAACAGCGAATGATTGAACACGTGGAAGAGCGCCGCGGTTAGCGCTAGAGCCGCAGGGAAGACCATTCCGTAGGTCTTGAATGCGAGCGCAAGGCCAAGCCCGATGAAGATGATGCCAATGTTCTCCACCGTGTGATAGGCGAGCAGCCGTTTGAGATCGTGCTGCATGAGCGCATAAAGCACGCCCATAACCGTCGTCACTCCGGCGATTGCGAGCACCAAGATGCTCCACCACCAGACGGGTTCGCCGGCGAGATTGAACACAATGCGTACGAAGCCGTAGACGGCGACCTTCGTCATCACGCCGCTCATCAGAGCGGAGACGTGGCTCGGGGCAGCGGGGTGCGCGAGTGGAAGCCAGACATGCAGTGGCACAAGGCCGGCCTTCGAGCCCGCGCCGATCAGTGCAAGGATCAGCGTCAGCGAGCCGAGCACCGCAGACGGATGCGCGGCACGCATCTGGGTGAACGTGTACAGGCCGTCCGGTCCGGCGAGCAGACCGAAGGCGAGCAGCAAAGCGAGCGTGCCGAAACTCGCCATCACCAGGTAGACATAGCCGGCATGCACGTTTTCGGGCACGCGATGGTGCGACATCACCAGCGCCCAGGACGTGAGCGACATGAACTCCCAGGAGAGCAGATACATGTAGGCATCATCGGCGAGTACGACGAGTGTCATGCCGGCAAGGAACGCTGGAAAGAACGGCAACACGCGCTCCGGCGCCGTCTCATGCTGTCCATAGCCAAGCGCAAATAGGCTCGCGCTCATGCCGCCGAGATCGACAACGGCGAGAAAAAAGGCGGAGAGCGCATCGAGCCGGAAATGCGCGCCGAGCCACGGTACGCCGACCGGCAACGTCACGTTTTCAGGCGCGAGGGCACCGACAAGATGCACGAGCGCAGCTGCAAGCGAGACCAAAGATGCGATCATGCTCGCGCCATAAACGAGCTGCGTTGCCGCGCCCGATCGACTGAGCGCCACCGCGATCGGGCCGAGCGCCAGCAATACTGCCGCGCAGACAAGGATGATCGTCAGCGTCACGTGCTTGCGCTCCTCATCCGCACGCCACGGCCGCCGGTTTGGCTCGCAGCGTTTTTGGAAATGAGTTCGATTCCAAGCCCGTCGAGAGCCGCGATGAGCTTCATCAGCGAGTTGACGTTGCCGCGGATGACACCTTCGCTGGCCTCCATGCGCTGGATTGTCGGCAACGATAGTCCGGCCACTTCAGCGAGCTTGCGCTGATCGATGCCAAGAAGCGCACGAGAGGCCCGGAGTTGGCCGGCGGTGATCATGTCATCCCATTAGAACTGATGTTTGGAACATATATTATTGTGATTAATTTATCTATGCTGACGCTAAAGCCTTTCCACAACCAAGCGCGGTGCATCTGTCATGGCAGAGCGGGACCAGTGACTCGCGGAATCAGCCAGGAGCGCGTGACACGATCCTTTTGAAACGACGGCACTCACCTATCTCGAATTTTCAATATCCGAAAATCATGGACGGAGACCGTTTTAGCTTTGAACAAAGACCGGTTCGCATCTCCGCTGCGAGCGTCTGTCGCCTACTTTCAACAGTATCACGAGCTTTGAAGAACAAGGAGTAAGCTGAATTGGCAGACAGGTACGGGCCTCAGCAGCAAGCTCAAGACCGCGTTCACATCTGTATCTTTTGCGCTCAAATAGGCCGCCGCAGTTGGCCAGACTTTTTCAAATCAAACCGCTGGTGGAATCTCGCTTATTTGGCCTTTTGAATTTGAAAGTGGCCCCTTTTGGTTGGTGAGATGCAGCTACTGGTAACGGTCGCCCCGTAGGGTCCCGAATCGTCGGTTTAAGTCTGAGCGCCGAAAAGGAATACGAAGCCCCGGCCTCTGTCAGCCGAGGCTTTTTATTTCGGTCCTCGTTTGATCGAGCGGTCAAGTAAGATCATTCAGCTAGCGGGGGAACATACCCGAGAGCGGGCGGCCAACGACCGAACCGAAAGCTCCTAGGCACCTATTCGGCTACGATCCTGGCCGCTCCAACCTTCGACATGGCCGTTGGTCCTGATGGCACCGTTCACCTACCGCTGCCCCAATACTGGCTTGAAGGTGCAAGGCTGGATCGCCGATGAACCGACTGATGACGGTGCCGAGACCTATGAATTTGTAATCTGCTTGGTCTGCACGCGGCTTCATTTGTCAATCCGAAAACCGGAAAGGTCATGGGCGAAGCTGACGAATAGTCCGCCTCAGTTTGCGGTCTCTTTCATTTCAAATCGAGAGTGTATGACGCTACCGGCCCAAAGCGTCACTTATTGCGACGCAGCGACATGTCGGAAGTTGGGTGAACAGCAGACATTCGGCGAACACGCTCATGTGTAGCGTTTGACCCGAAGCGGGCGTCAAGCAATCAGATTTGGTATCGGAAAATCACTGCTGGCCACTCAAGGCGTCGAGCCGTCGTCCGTCATCTGCTGGCCTTCGGCGAGCCGTTCTTCGATCATGGCCATGACCGACGAAGGATCTTCGAATGCGCGTGAGTGTGCGCCCCCCCGCATGCCTGTCAAATCGAACACCATAATGTTCTCGCGGCGAAAGTCGGTCTTATAGGGCTCCTGAGCGGGATCGGCGTCGCCAAGGCGCGTTGCACCGCCCAAAAGTGTCTTCGACAATTTGAGGGCGCCGTCGTCCTGAGACATGAACAATGCAAACCGCGGCCTGCCGCTGCCCATTTGCTGCATTTTTGTGCGAAAGACATCGACATCCACGTCCGGCGCGACAAGCAAAATGTTTTTGATTTTGTCGCCGATCTTTCCGGTGTGGACCGCTTTTGAGCGCAGCGCTTCTAGCGTAGGGGAGCACCCCATCGAATGACAAACGACTGTAATTTCCTTCACATTCGCATCAGCTGCAATCGTGTCGAGCAATTGCACGATCGCGTCGCTGGAGTTGTTTGCATCCTCGAGGTCATCCTGGTACTCGCGCAAACCCACGACGCCGCGCGACGGCCAGGAGAATAAGACCGGAGTGGCGGGCGCCTTGGAATCATGGACGATTTGGGCAAACCGAAAGACAGCCTCGTCGAACCGGTTGTTAAAGCCGTGAACAAAGACAAGCACTTTGCCGCGTCCAGTCTGTTTGACGGCCGCAGAAAGCGCGACGAGAAAAGAGCGCTTATCGAGATAGTTCGCCGAGGTGGTTACAAAGTTTTGCTGAGGATCGCCCGGCATAGAGCTTGGCCACTGCACCTCCCCGATCTTTCGCGCCGCGTCGGGAGGCATCGAGACGGTGACCGAGGCATACGACACCCCGTCGGCCCGTTCCCTGTCGAACATGTTGCCGGTATCCGTCGACTGCTTCCGTGTTGTGGCGACAAGCAGCGGGACAAGCGATGTCCCCTCCGTGTTGGCCTGGGCGACGGGTGACAGCGCACCCTGCGCCAACCGGCCGCTGCACGCGGAGCAAAAAACCGCCGACGCGACGGCCGCGGCAGTTAATAGGTGAATCCTACTTATCACTGCAACGATCCACGATGTTGGCCAGCCCGCATTTCATTGCGAGAAGTTATTGCAGCATCAATTGCGAGGCGGTGCCTTGGTAACCATTGACGCTAATGAAGGTGGCGCAGCTGCCGCTGGCGAGAGCACGAACGTGAGCCACGCATTCCAGCCGGTAGGCCGGTCCGCCCCGGCAAATTCCCCGTAAGCTTTCAGATTGAGATAGCCCTGCATTCCGCCAATCGGAAAAACATAACCCACTTGAGGACCGACACCCAACACCTGAGACTGGAAGCAACCGACCAGATCGCCGGAGCCACTGTCGCAGCCAATCTCCTTGTAGGCATAGCCTACCAAACCGATCTGCAATTGCTTGGTGATGAATTGCGACGCGCCCCAGTCGAAGTGCAGATCGACACCGTTTTGATATTGGGTCGACTCGTTCATCAAATTGTAAGTGAGGCCGAGCACCCCCGAGAACTCTTGTCCGGTCTTCGGATTGAAATAGGTATATCCGCCGCCGGCGTCGATTGCGCCGTGCCCGATGCCGACGTTCGTCAGGTTTGAAGAGCTATAGGTGCCGACCGGGATATCGCCGGTCATGTAGGCCATGTAATTGCTGAGGCCTGCGTTCCACCGCACTGCGAATTGTGGAATGACGTCCGCGAGACCCGTCGTGGTGTCGCCGATGCTGTCGGTCCGCGGCCCGAACGGGATGGGGCCAACTGTGCCCGATATTGTGCCCATCAAGGATGCATTCGTTTGGCCGTAGGCCGTCACCAGGCTAGCCGACGCTTGTCCGCCCAACACGGGCGTTGCGAACACGTAGCTCGGAACGACAAAGCCCAGATTCCCGCTGGCATGCAGATTGGCGTTGATCTGTGCCTGGAGGTTCACAGGGAGATTTCTGATTTCGAATTCTCGCGCCAGCGCGACGTTACCGCCCGCAGATAGTGTGGTGTTGTAGTAGATCGTAGCGAGCGACCATCCGGGTTGCTGAGGAGTGGCAGCGAGACTGCCGAAGAATCCCGGCACCCAGAAACTCACGCCGCCTTCGTCAGCGCGCGAACTTTCTGAGACCGAAAGAGCAATGGTGAGTGCGAGCGCGCCGCAGATAAGTCCCGATCGAACTGTGCGCAACGGAGCCGCAACTTGAAGATCGTTCAATCTTGAACAGACTCCGACAAAACTCATTATCTGCCCCCCAATATCCTGCTCGGCGTCAACAATGGCCTTTGGCAAACGATATTGGACGCTCAACCCGTTCGCACCTTACGCCGATCACCAAGTAGCTCCACAGCAACTCGGCGCAACGCGTCGAATATTCTGCTTTGTTGCGCAAAAGTCGCAGTATCGAATTGCAAATAACTTTGATGACCGCGGCGCTCTTGAAATGATCGAATGCGGTGTCACGAAAGCGCTTCTGCGCCACGGCGTAAGTAGGGGAAAACACTAGGAGATGTACAGTCGTACATTTTACTCGACTTTGTCATGAAGCCGGGTCAGTCTCGATAGATCGAGCGCTACCTGAAGCTGATCGAGCGTGTTACTGACAAGGGCTGAAGGCAGCTCTTTCTTAAGTTGCTCTTCAAAGAAAATACCAAACTGCCAAGCGGCCACTCTAAATCGAGATAGGCCGCCCTTTACGCGTTGCGGGAGAGCGGATGTCGTTGGGCGACCTTCATACCGGTGAGGGAGCAGCAGCGTTTGCGTTTGAAGCCCGGCCTGCGGCCGGCATGGTGTGCATTCCCGGCGGCACCTTCCGCATGGGTTCGGACAAGCACTATCCGGAAGAGGCTCCGGCCCACCGCGTCGCGGTAGACGAGTTCTGGATCGACAGTACCCCGGTGACCAACGGGCAGTTCGGCGAATTTGTCGCGGCAACCGGCCACGTCACATTCGCCGAAATTCCACCCGACCCGAAGGACTATCCAGGCGCGCTGCCGCACATGCTCTATGCCGGCTCGCTTGTGTTCACGCCGCCGTCACGCCCGGTCGATCTGCGCGACTGGAGCCAATGGTGGAGTTTCCTGAAAGGCGCGGACTGGCGCCATCCCTATGGACCCAAGAGCAACATCAATAATCTCCACAATCATCCAGTCGTGCACGTGGCGTTCGCCGACGCGCTGGCCTACGCCAAATGGGCCGGCAAAGAGCTGCCGACCGAGGCCGAATGGGAATTCGCCGCACGCGGTGCGCTAGACGGCGCCGAGTTCGCCTGGGGCGACGAGTTCACGCCCGGCGGCAAGCACATGGCAAATACCTGGCAGGGTGAATTTCCGCGACAGAACCTTTGCGAGGACGGCTTCGAGCGAACGTCTCCCGTGACGGCGTTCCCGCCGAACGGCTATGGCATCCACGACATGATCGGCAACGTCTGGGAATGGACGACCGATTGGTACTCGGCAAAGCACAAAGCCGATGCGCCGAAAGCGTGCTGCATTCCGGAAAACCCGCGCGGCGGACCGGAAGCCGCGAGCTACGACTCTCGCCAGCCAAACATCAAGATTCCACGCAAGGTGCTCAAAGGCGGCTCGCATCTCTGCGCGCCCAACTATTGCCGCCGCTATCGTCCGGCCGCGCGTCACGCCGAACCGATCGACACGTCAACAAGCCACGTCGGCTTTCGATGCATCAGCAGAAATCAACAGCGAGAGAAAATGTCATGAGCGATCAAAAGACTGGAAAGCCCAAGGACGGCATCACGCCAAACAGCGGTGGCTTCAAACGGCGCGATCTGCTGTTGAGCGGCACGTCGCTGGTGGCTGCATCGGCGCTGCTGGGTGCGGGCGTCACGTCATCGGCGCAGGCGCAGCAACCGGCAGCTACGCCGCCATCCGGGAAAAAGCCGAACATCCTCATCATCATGACCGACGATGTCGGCATCTGGAATATCAGCGCCTATCATCGTGGCATGATGGGCGGACGCACGCCCAACATCGACAGGATCGCCAGGGAAGGTGCCCTGTTTACCGACTACTACGCTCAGCAATCGTGCACGGCGGGGCGCGCCGCTTTTATTCTTGGACAGACTCCGTTCCGTACCGGTTTGCTGAAGGTCGGCTTGCCGGCCGCCAAGCAGGGCCTTCAGGACAGCGACCCGACGATAGCGCAGTTGCTCAAGCCTCTCGGCTACGCCACGGCCCAGATAGGCAAGAACCATCTCGGTGACCGCAACGAATATCTCCCCACGGTACACGGCTTCGACGAGTTCTACGGCATCCTCTACCACCTCAATGCGATGGAGGAGCCGTATGAGCCGGATTACCCGAAGAGCGCTCAGTTCCTGGAGAGGTTTGGGCCCCGCAATATCGTAGACAGTAAGGCGACCAACGTTGACGATCCCACGACGGATCCGCGCTGGGGCAAGGTCGGCAAGCAGACGATCGTGGATGGCGGTCCTCTGCCGCCGCATCCGAACATGGATCCGAAGGCCAAGACCAATATGGAGGATATCGACGCAGAACTGGTTCGCCGGTCGGTCGATTTCATGGACCGCTCCGCGAAGGCGAACCAGCCGTTCTTCCTTTGGCACAACACCACGCGCATGCATGTCTGGACCCACCTCTCGTCGAAGTGGGAGAACAAGAGCGGCTATGGCCTCTATGCCGATGGCATGATGGAACTGGACAATGATGTCGGGGAGTTACTCAAGAAGCTGGACGACCTCGGTATCGCCGACAACACCATCGTGATCTTCACGGCCGATAACGGCGCCGAAACATTTAGTTGGCCGGACGGCGGCAACAGTCCGTTTCGGGGTGAGAAGGGCACCACCTATGAAGGCGGCTTCCGCGTGCCTTTGCTGGTAAAGTGGCCCGGCACCGTCAAGCCCGGAACCATCATCAACGACATTATGGCGAATGAAGACTGGATGCCCACCCTGTTGGCCGGCGCCGGCGATCCAAATGTGAAGGACAAACTACTGCAGGGCATGCAGGTCGGCGACAAGACCTTCAAGGTCCACCTCGACGGCTACAACTTTGTGCCGTTTTTCAAAGGCGAAGTCGCCCAAGGACCACGGCACGAATTCTTTTACTTCACGGACAATGGCGACCTGACGGCGCTGCGCTACGACGACTGGAAACTCAGCTTCAAGACAATCAAAGGCAATCTGTTCACCGGCACGCCGGAATCGACCAACGTTCCGCTCGTCACCAACCTGCGGCAGGACCCGTGGGAGCGCTACCAGGACGAGTCGATGATGTACGCCAGATGGTGGGGCGACAAGCTGTGGACGATGGTGCCCGGCGTGACCATTGTTGGCCAATTCCTTGCGACGTTCAGAGAATACCCGCCGAGCCAGATCGGCGGCACGTTGAGTATTGAAAAGGCGCTTGAGCTGGTTCAGCAAGGCGCGAGTGGCGGAGGCAAATGACCTACATCAAAGAAAATCCAATACAGGGAGATTTTAGTTGTGAAGATAAGGACATTGAAACTCGACACTGCGGTATCGTCAATCCGTTGGAGAAAGATAATGCGTCGTAATTGTTTGGTGATGACCGCGATCGCCGCCGTCATTGCGATTTCTGCACCGGATTTCGCCGCTGCCCAGAGTCCGGCCCGTGGTGGCAGAACGGCGGGCGCTCACGGCAATGTCAATGCCAGGAACGTCAATGCCAATCGGAACGTGAACGCTAACCACAACGTCAATCGGAACTAACGTAACATAATATACGTCAACGTCAATCGCAATGTCCACGTCAACCGCAACGTTCATGTCGGAGTTGGGATCGGCGTCGGCGTAGTCCGTCCGTGGGTGCGGCGGCCTTACTTTGGTACTATCGTTGGCGGCGTGGCGCTGGGCACCATGATTGCAGTGAGCGTAATTCCCCCGATTCCGGCGCCGGGCCTTTGCTGGTACTGGGTCGATCCATCGCAAACACAAGGTTATTGGGACTATTGCCAGTAAGACAGGCAACTGATTTGCATGGCGAGCGCTTTCTCATTTGCGCCCGCTTTTTCCTAAACTCATTCCTCAGAGGGAGACTCTCATGTTGAAATTTAGCCAAGTATTCGGAGCAATCGTCCTGGTAGCAGTCCTCAGCACACCGCTCGCCGCGCAACAGGCAAATTCAACCAAGGCAGGCGTGCTGACCTGCAGGACCTCAGCAAGTCTTGGTTTGATCGTTGGATCGCATCAAAAGCTGGCTTGCCGCTTTACCCCGGACGCCGGCGGGCCGCCGGAGGCCTATTCCGGACACATCAACCGGCTGGGTCTTGATCTCGGCGTCAGAGCGGGTGGCGCCATGGTTTGGGCCGTGCTTGCCCCGACCAATGGCCTGCATCATGGAGCGCTCGCCGGCCATTACGTCGGCGCGAGTGGAAGCGTTTCTGTGGGGGTTGGCGCAAACGCCAATGTCCTTGTCGGCGGCTCGCATCGATCCGTCGCGCTGCAGCCGCTCTCAGTCGAAGGCCAAGCCGGCGTGAACCTCGCGTTGGGCGTCGCC
Source organism: uncultured Alphaproteobacteria bacterium (assembly GCA_963742215.1). Classification (GTDB taxonomy): domain Bacteria; phylum Pseudomonadota; class Alphaproteobacteria; order Rhizobiales; family Xanthobacteraceae; genus BOG-931. Next base: position 116,531 of record CAVULJ010000007.1, on the reverse strand, counting down.
GGTCTTACGCTTTACTCGCGGTAGTATCAGGCCTCAATCGGAGGTCTGTGACTGCCTTTTGAAAACCAGCAATACAGGAATAAGATTATGAAAAACCAACTTCGCGTCATGCTGTGCGCTACTGCATTGTGCGCCGCTCCTTTCTCGGTTCAGTGGTCGCCGGCAAAATCGTTTTCTTTGTCTCTCGACACAGCAGGCGCCGTAATAGGACGACCGCTAACGCCACTGAGCGTCGCTGGTGTGCACCGGCGCGCGCATCGACGTGCCTACTACGGCGCGGCGGTGGCGCCATACCATGCTCCGCACGCTTGTGGCTATTATCCTTATCCCCCCTGCTACTGAGATTGATATTAGTCCACGGCGGCGCTCGCCTAGAGACACACTTTCAGAACAGAAGCGCACGTGGGGCTGGGTATATGTCCTTGACTTTCGTTACAAATGACAGGAGCGCTCTTCTTCATTTGGATAGAACTACCGGCGTCCGCTAAGGCGGAACGTGGTCGACATGAAAAACGACCGGAAGCATGGGCCACCGATCATCGCTGCGTTAATCGGCGCATTGATGATTTTCGCGGGGCCGTGCCAAGCACAAACGCAAGATGCAAATTCCGCGATTTCGTCGCAACCGGAATTGGTGATTGGCACCAAGGAAGCGCCGCCCTTTGCAATGAAGGCCGCCGACGGCAATTGGCAAGGCATCAGCATAGATCTGTGGCGTCGGATCGCGGACGAATTACACTTACGCTACCGCTTCGCCGAGGAAGCTGACGTACAGGCGCTGATCGACGGAGTTGCGACAGGAAAATTCGACATCGCCGCGGCGGCCATAACCGTGACTGCCGAGCGCGCGCGAATCCTGGATTTCACCCAACCTTTTTATGCCACGGGACTTGGCATCGCAGTCCCCGTTGGCGGGGAGCCAAGTTGGGAGCCCATAATCCGGACTGTTACATCGTTTGGCTTTGCCCAGGCCATCATGGCCCTGGTTGGTTTGGCGCTGGTGGTGGGATTTCTCGTTTGGCTTTTTGAGCGGCGCCACAACGAAGACTTCGGCGGCAGCGCAATCAAAGGACTTAGTGCAGGCGTCTGGTGGTCGGCCGTGGCTATGACTCAACGCCACACCGGAGATTTGAGTTCGCGGACATTGTCCGGGCGCATCGTTGCCATCGTCTGGATGATCGCATCGATCGTCACCATTGCGGTGTTTACGGCCAGCATCACGTCAGTGCTGACGATAAAGCACCTTCAGGGAGAGGTGCACGGGGTGAGCGATTTGTCGGCGCTCGCGTTGGAGCGGTGACAGGAACCTCGACCGAGGATGCACTATCCCGTCTACGAATACCGTACCGAAAATTTTCGACCCCGCAGGATGGTCTTAAGGCGTTACGTACGCATTCACTCGACGCGTTTGTCTATGACAGGCCGCTGCTTGCCTGGATCATTCAGCAAGGCTTTTCTTCTTCGATCGAGCTGATCGATCCGACATTCGGATCAGAAGAATATGCGTTTGTATTGCCGAGCAACAGTCCGCTCAGGAAAGCGCTCGATGTGGCCATTCTCGACGCGATACACAGCGATTGGTGGGGACAGACGACCTTCCGTTATCTCGGTTCTCGATGAATTTCCCGTAAGGCAGCGATGGCCGGCAACCTAAGCGTCCGCGCGGCGTCTGTTCTTCGTTCGTTATCGTTTGAAAGATTTGCATGAATACAAACTTTCAGAACGGAAGCGCACATGTCGCCGGATATGTGTCTCTACTTGCAATACAAATAGCAGGAGCGCTTTTCTTCGTTTGGATAGAACTACCGGCGTTCCGCCAAATAGCGCTCAACCCGGGCGAACAGATTCAACACCTTCCGTACAATGAGCTGGCGACGATCGGTACTCTGTTGGTGATGCAGGCTGCGTATTGGTATCGTCTTCTTCGCGTTCCAATTCCGTTTCAAAGTTCGAACCTGATCCTGAACCACCTGTTCCTGTTCATGGGTCGTCTCAGTTTCATCTTCGGCGCTGCATTGTTCTCTGTGGTCGTCTTCAGGCATCTACCGGAGCTGGATCGCTCCGCCGATGTCCCGTTGTTGGTGGGACGGGGAATCCTGTTCGGTTGCGGGTTGTTTGCGCTTTTCTGCGTAACACTTGAACTGGAGCGCTTGGGACATGCCCTCGGAAACGATAACCGGAACTGAGCAAGTGGATTTGCGCGGAATCACTTCTGTCTTGGGCCCAACGCAACCGTGAGCCATGTCCGATCGACGTCGGCTTTCATTGGCCGCGGCGAAACTGGAAGCAATTTTAATTTAATAAACAATTGATTTACTTGAATAATTTCTCTGTCTGCGAATCATTGTTGCTCGAAATGGCCGTACTGCGCTCTGAATCGCTCCGCGTAACATCCCGATCTCTCTGCACAAATCGAAATGCTTTGACATCGCGTTTGCGTTTTGAAAAATGGCGCTCAATCCCGTTCGCCGTGAAGGACATCAGCCGATGACGCTGGCTGATTGGAACGGGATGCGGTACCCGCGCGTGGCGGCTCGTCACCGCTGCTCCCGGGCGTCTCGGGCATCAGCCTGCCGGCACTATGACCGGCGCGCGAGGTGCATCGCTGGATGTGCCGCACGGGCTGGCGGGGAGCCCCGCCGCGTGAGCCAGTGTGTCACGAAGCCTGGCCCAGGTGAGCCTTGGGATGAATAGTCCCTTAGGGCAGAGCCGTGGTGGAACGCCGATTGGCGAGCGCGCTTTGCAAAGCGCGCGCCGCATCGAGAGATGCGGTGGATGGCTATGCGTCATTCGGCGTTCCGCTTTCCTTTTTTCTTCCTTCGTGCCCACTTCGTGGCTCGAAGCTCTGATCGTGAGGGTACCGGCATCCACCGCCGGCATTCTCTGGCGAAGATCGGTGCGGAGAGCGGAGAAATCTTGCCGCGTGACGATGACTTGGGTGCGGATCGCACCGCGAGAACGGGAAAGCACGTCATGAGAGATACACGATGAAAGATCGCACTGACTTCACCGTCCTGACGGCCATGCTTAAAGCGGGCCTGAAACACAAGCCCAAGCTCAGACCGGTGGCGTATGCGAAGCGCCTGGCAACGGTGCTAACGGCGCAGCGGCGGCGCTACTGCAACGCGTTCGGGTTCTGGCGCGTCTGCCGACGCAAATCATGCAAGCGGCTGCACGCCTGCAGCGGCGATCCGACGGCCTGTCTCGCGCGCGGCATCAGCGGTGTTCAGCGCGAACAACAGGCGGAGGCGCGCGCCGCCATTCTGGCGGCGACGCCGCGCAATATCGGCGCGCCGGAACGCGAGGCGCGTCAGTCCATGCCGATGGATTGTTATGAGTAGGAAGGAGCATTGGCACTCCAAAGGGGTGGGGGAACTCAGGGCGCAATGGTGAGCTTTCATTCACCCCTCTCCCCCCGCTCATGCGGGGCGGCAGAGATAACTTGACGCCACAGGGCTTTGACCTCTAGGGGACGCACCATGCTGCATTCCGCAATCCTCAACGTCATGATCAAAGCCGCCCGCGCGCGCCGGCCGCACGCTCAAGCGCGATCTCGGCGAGATCGAGCACCTTCAGGTGTCGCTGAAGGGGCCGCGCAATTTCGTCACCGCCGCCGACCGCAAGGCCGAGGAGATGCTGCGGGACGATCTCGACAAGGCCCGCCCCGGTTACGGGTTCCTTGGCGAGGAAGGCGGCGCGCGCGAAGGCGCGGACAAATCCCACCGCTGGATTGTCGACCCGCTCGACGGCACCACCAATTTCCTGCACGGCATCCCGCACTTCGCGGTCTCGATCGCGCTGGAGCGCGAAGGCACGATCGTCGCCGGGCTGGTCTACAATCCGGCGAACGAAGACCTGTTCATCGCCGAACGCGGCAAGGGCGCGTTCCACAACGACCGCCGCCTGCGCGTCGCGGCGCGGACCAAGCTTGCCGAAGCCGTGGTCGCCTGCGGCCTGCCGCACTATCGGCCGCGGCGACCTTGTGCTGGCGCGCAAGGAAATCGCCGCCGCGCAGGAGCACTTCGCCGGGCTGCGCCGCTATGGCGCCGCCGCACTCGATCTCGCCTGGATCGCCGCCGGCCGGCTCGACGCCTATTGGGAGCGCGATCTCTCGCCATGGGACCTCGCCGCCGGCATCATCCTGGTGCGCGAAGCCGGCGGCTTCGTTTCCGACATGCGACGGCAAAGACGCCATGTTGACCAAAGGCCAGGTCGTCGCCGGCAACGACACCATGCATCGCGAACTGCTGCGCCTGCTCAAGGCGGCGAAAGAGCCGCCGGCGACGTGACGGCTGGAGGCAGCGAACCGCGCCGCCCTCACCGCGCCGCAAATGCGGCACAAGGACGCCGGATGGCGAAGCCAGCTTTTTACTGTGCACGCAGCTTGTGCCATGATGTGCCGATTCCGCGCGGTAAACTGAACCGATGGCGAGCGAGCCCGATCCGCTAAAACTGACATCGCCCCGCATCTTCCTGATCCGGATGCTGGTGTTCCTGATCCTGTGCGGGCTGATCGCTTTCGTGCTGCAAAAGCAGATCGCCAACGCCTTCTTCGCCAATCCGTGGCTCAACGGACTGATCGTCGTCGTGCTGCTGATCGGTATCATCCTGTCGTTCCATCAGGTGATCCGGCTGTTTCCGGAAGTCTCCTGGGTCAACAACTTCCGCCGCGCCGATCCAGGAACTCGCGGCTCGCGGCCGCCGGAACTGCTGGCGCCGATGGCGGCGATGCTCGGCAGCGCGAGCGACGTCGGGCCGCGTCGCGATGTCGACGCAGACCATGCGCGGCGTTCCTCGATTCGATCGCGACCCGGCTCGACGAGGCGCGCGACATTTCCCGCTACTGACCGGTCTCCTGGTATTCCTCGGCCTGCTCGGCACATTCTGGGGCCTGATCGAAACCGTCGGTTCGGTCGGCACCATCATCAACGGCCTGAAAGCCGGCGGCGACGCCGACCTCGGTGTTCGATGCGCTCAAGGAAGGCCTCGCCGCGCCGCTCGGCGGCATGGGTATTTCGTTTTCGTCGTCGCTGTTCGGTCTCGCCGGATCGCTGGTCCTCGGCTTCCTCGACCTGCAGACCGGCCAGGCGCAGAACCGCTTCTACACCGACCTCGAAGACTGGCTCGCGACCACGGTGCAGGACCTCGGACCCGGCGCGTTGCCGCCGGCCGTTCCGCCGAAGCGCGCTGCCATCGAGCGCCTGCGCGAGCGTCGGCGATGGCGGCTCCAGCAAGGCGACACCAGCGGCCATGGCCAATCTTGCCGAAGCGATCCAGGGCCTGGTGCAGCACATGCGCGACGAGCAGCAGATGATCCGCAACTGGGCCGACGAGCCAGCCGAGCAGCAGCGAGGATCTGCGCCGCTTCATGGAACGGATCGGCGCGCGAACCGGCGAATGATAAGCGGAGCATCGAGCGATCGATGGCGCTGTCACCGCGCGCGCCGCCGCGACAGCGGCATGAATTACTGGCCGGGCTTCGTCGACGCGCTGTCGACGCTGGTCCTGTCAGTCATCTTTTTGCTCACCGTGTTCATGGTGGCGCAATTCTTCCTGTCGCAGGAAGTCGCAGGCAAGGATACCGCGCTGCAACGGCTCAACGCGCAAATCTCGCGCATCTCAGCCAACTGCTGTCGCTGGAGCAGACCGGCAAGGCCAATCTTGAAGACCAAGTCGCGCAATTGCGCGCCTCGCTGAATGCCGCCGAGGGCGAGCGCGACCGGCTGCGCGATGCGCCGGGCGCGGCAGCGCCCGCGCCGAGCACCGGCCAGGGCGAAGTCGACAGCCTGAACTCGCAAATCGACGTGCAGAAAGAAGCGACTGCGCGCGCGCTGGCGCAGATCGAAAACCTCAACGAGCAGATCCGCGCGCTGCGCAACCAGATCGCGGCGCTACAGGAAGCGCTCGGCACATCGGACCAGAAGGGAAAGGACGCGCAGGTCCAGATCGCCGATCTCGGCCAACGCCTGAACGTGGCGCTGGCGCAGCGTGTGCAGGAACTGTCGCGCTACCGCTCCGACTTCTTCGGCAAGCTGCGGGAGATTCTCGGCAACCGTCCGGATATCCGCGTGGTCGGCGACCGCTTCGTGTTCCAGTCCGAAGTGTTCTTCGATAGCGGCAACGCCGACGCTCCGGCCGGAAGGCACGGCCGAGCTCGACAAGATCGCCAGCGCGCTCGCTCGACCTGCAAAAGCAGATCCCGCCGGAGATCAACTGGGTGCTTCGGGTCGACGGCCATACCGACACCAGACAGCTCGGCGCAACCTCGCAATTCAAGTCGAACTGGGAGCTGTCGCTCCGCGCGCGCCATCTCGGTCGTGCAATACCTGATCAGCAAGGGCGTGCCGCCGCAGCGGCTGGTCGCCGCCGGCTTCGGCGAATTCCAGCCGATCGACTCCGGCACCACCGACGAAGCATTCAGTCATAACCGGCGTATCGAGCTCAAGCTGACCGAGCGGTGAAATGACGGCGGCGAACGTCACGCTTCGTCGTTATCGGCAAAGCGACGAAGATGCGGCTGTCGCGCTTTGGCTGCGGACCTGGCAGGCCGCCTACCCGCAGCTTGATTTTATCGCCCGCCTCGACTGGTGGCGACAGCGCTGGCGCGACGAACTGTTGCGGACCGCCGACGTCGTGATTGTCGAGCAAGATGACGTGCTGATCGGCTTTGTGACGATCGATCCGCAGAACGTTTTATCTCGACCAGATCGTAGTGGCGCCGGAACATTGGCGGTCAGGCATCGGGGCTGTGCTGCTGGAAGAAGCGCGGCGTATCTCGCCACACGGCCTCGATCTCGACGTTAACGTCGATAACGCGCGCGCCATCGCGTTTTACAAAAAGCATGGATTTACGATCGCCGGTCCGGGCAAAAATCCGATTTCCGGAAAGCCGGTGCACCGCATGAGCTGGCGGCCATGAGAAAATCAGGCGCCCTGAAATTGCAGTTTGGCGAGGCGCGCATAGAGACCGCCCGCCGCAACCAGCGTCTGATGCGTTCCTTCCTCGACGATACGGCCCTCATCCATCACCAGGATGCGCTCGCACGACAGCACGGTCGCCAGACGATGCGCGATGACGATCGTCGTTCGTGTCCGCATCAGTTCAGCGAGCGCTGCCGCAACCTGGGTCTCGCTTTCAGCATCAAGCGACGACGTGGCTTCGTCGAGCAGCAACAAAGGCGCGTCGCGCAGAATCGCGCGCGCGATCGCGATGCGCTGACGCTGGCCGCCGGACAAGGTGATGCCGCGTTCGCCGGCCGGCGTGTCGAAGCCTTCAGGCAGCGCGGCGATAAAACCGCCGGCGTGGGCAAGATCGGCGGCGCGCGCCACTTCCACATCGGAAGCTTCCGGCCGGCCGAACCGGATATTCTCGCGCACCGAGGCAGCAAACATCACGCTATCCTGCGGCACCAGCGCGATGCTTCGGCGCAAATTATCCGGATCGAGACCGTTCAAGGGCACGCCGTCGAGCGCGATCGTTCCCGAAATCGGATCGTAGAAGCGCAGCAACAGATGGAAGATCGTGCTCTTGCCGGCGCCGGACGGGCCGACGATCGCGACCTTCTCGCCCTGGCGCACATGAAACGATACGCCGTTAAGGGCGGAGACAGTCCGTCTGGTCGGATAAGAGAATTTCACCGCGTCGAATGCCACTTCGCCGCGCGGCGGCGACGGCAACGGCTTTGGATTTGCCGGCCGCACGATGGCAGGCGGCACGGCGAGGATCTCGAACAGCCGCTCAGCGGCACCGGAAGCCTGTGCGATCTCGCCGCCAATTTCCGACAACGACCCCAGCGCGCCGGCGCCAAACACGGCATACAGCACGAACTGACTGAGACGGCCCGGCGTGATGTGACCGGCCAGCACGTCCTGCGCGCCGATCCACAGAACGACGACGACACTGGTGGAGACCAAGAAAATTGCAAACGCCGTCAGGATCGCCCGAGCGCGGATCGAATCGCGCGCCGCGGCGAAGGCGCGTTCGACCGCATTGCCGAAACGGGCAATGCCGAGCCGCTCGTTGGTAAAGGCTTGCAACACCCGGATCGCGCCAATCAGCTCGGCGGCGTAGGCGGAAGCGTCGGCGAGCGTATCCTGCGCAAAACGCGAGCGCCGGCGCACCGCGCGGCCGAACGCATAAAGCGGCAGCACGATGAGCGGAATGGCGCCGAGCACAAATGCCGACAGCCGCGGGCTGGTCGCGACCATCATGACGCTGGCGCCGATGAACAGCACGAGATTGCGCAAAGCGACGGAAACAGACGAGCCGACCGCGGCCTTGATCTGCGTCGTGTCGGCGGTGAGCCGCGAGATCACTTCGCCGGTTCGGGTTTCATCGAAAAATGCGGCAGAGAGCGCGGTGAGATGCGCGAACACATCGCCGCGCAGGTCGGCGACGATGCGTTCGCCGAGCGTCATCACGAGGTAGTAACGCATGGCGCTGGCGAACGCGAGCAGCGCCGCGACGCCGATCATGACCAGGAAATAGCTGTCGATCAGCGCGAGACCGCGGCCGGTGAAGCCAAAATCGATCATCCGGCGCACCGCGACCGGCACGACCAATGTCGTCAGTGCGGCGAGCGTCAGGGCACCAAGCGCAGAGATCGCCCGCCAGCGATAGCGTTTGACGTAAGGCAAGAGCGACGCAAGCGGTCGCAATTTAACCTTGGGCTTGTCGGCCGCAGGGGCCGGTTGCGGCTCCGACGCAAGCGGCAGATGGCGTCGCACTGGCCTTGATTCTTGCCTCGATTGGCGCATCCGGTCCGGCATTGAAGTTCATGGGCCGTCACACCTTTTCGCCGCCACCAAGCGGCGGCCGGACAATGCCCCGGTAAGGCTGTTGTGGCAACGTGGGCAGGAACCGCAGCGTCGGCTTGTATCGCCACTGCCGGCAGGCTATAGAACCGCCAAATTTTCCAAGGAACTCAAGCAGGAGCCGGAGCGCCCAGCGCGCCGCCAGGATTTAAAGATCAGACCATGAAATCCGATATCCACCCCGACTACCACACCGTCAAAGTCCTCATGACCGACGGCACCGAATTCACCACGCGGACGACCTGGGGCAAGCCCGGCGATACGCTGCACCTCGATATCGATCCGAAGTCGCACCCGGCCTGGACCGGGGGCACGCAGCAGCTGCTCGATCGTGGCGGCCGCCTGTCGCGCTTCAACAAAAAGTTCGAAGGCTTTCTCAAGAAATAGCCGGGTTCGCCACGCCGATGTCAGTCTTTAAGGTTGGCAAGGCGACACTGACCCGTATCGAGGAAACCTATCTCGCGGTTTATCCGCCTAAGGATATTTTTCCCGAGCTGACCGACGCGCTTTTCAAAGAGCACGGGCACTGGCTCGCGCCCAACCACTACGATCCAGAAACAAACAAGATCAAGCTCAGCGTCCATAGCTGGCTGCTCCAGCTCGATGGCCACAAGATCCTGATCGACGGCTGTTGCGGCAATCAGAAATCGCGGCCACAGCGCCCATTCTGGAACATGCTCAACACGCCGTGGCTGGATCGTCTTGCCGCCGCGGGCGCACGGCCGGACGAGATCGACCTCGTGATGTGCACGCACCTGCACCACGATCACGTCGGCTGGAACACCCAATTGCGGGGCGGCAAATGGGTGCCGACCTTTCCTAACGCACGCTACGTCTTTTCCAAGCTCGATTTCGATTACTTCGAGAAACTCGACAGCGATCCCGCGAACGAGCCGACCGAATTCGGCTCCTTCCGCGAATGTGTTGTGCCGGTCGTCGAAGCCGGCCGCGCCGATCTTGTGACCGGACCGCACCGTCTCAACGAATTCATCGAAATTCTGCCGGCTGGCGGTCATTCGCCAGGGCATTTCTATTTCCGGCTCAGTGTCGATGGGAACCGCGGCATGATTACCGGCGATGTGTTTCATCACCTGCTGCAGGTTTTCTATCCGGACTGGAATTTTCCGAAGAATTCTGACGCTGCCGAGGCGCGCGTGAGCCGCCGGCGCGTGTTCGATGAAGCCGCCGCGTCCGGCTCCATGGTCTTTCCAGGACATGTCGGCGCGCCGTTTGCCGGTTACATCGAAAAGACCGGATCGTCTTATAGGCCGCGATTTTAGGCCGTGACCCGCGCGGCAACGGACGCGACCCGATCCGCCGCAGATTTGCTGAAAACAATGTCATCTACCGCAAGTTTACCGCGATCGCGCGCCAGCGCGCGGTAAAATTCGCCCTTCGATACCGGCGGCACCTCGGCGACGATAGTCCAGTGCTCGCCGTCGTCGACACTTTCGAACACAAGGCCATCAGTGTCGGCGGCATAAAGCGCGGAGCCGCCCTTCCACGCTTCGATCGTCAACGCGCTGTACAGAGCCCGTTGCCCGTTCGGCAATCCGCCAAGCAGATGCTGCCAGGTCATACCGCCATCGCGGCTGCGGACGATTTTGCCGCGCGCTTTGCCGATCTCGTACCATTGCGACGGCCAGCCGACGCCCGCAGTGAGAAACACCGTATCCGGCTCATCGGGATGGAGAACGATGGCGTCAGGATAATCGGCAAGGGGTGGCATCGGATTTTTGCGCCAAGTCGCGCCACCGTCCTCGCTCGACACCACGCCGACAATGCCATTGGCGACGATAAAGCGGTTCGGACGCTCTAGATGAACAAGCACGCGATGAATATCGCACTCGACAGGATCGGGATCGACGTGGAGGTCAGCAAAGCTCTCGCCAAAATCTTTCGACACCAGAAGAGCGCCGATCTCGATGCCGACCAGCAACCGGTCGCCGTCAAACACGATATCCTTGACATGGCCGATGCGCGGTGGCGGCGGGAAACACCATTTTGCGGCGCTCGGCACATCACGTAATGCCTTCAGTTCGCGCCAGGACTTGCCACGGTTCTCGCTAACGTAGAGATGCGCCGGCAGTGAGCCGACCGCGACTATATCTCGCCCCATCAACTTGCCGGCGCGCGCCGACCACAGGTCCATGTGATCGAGGCCGTCGAGCACCCACGTCCATGAATAACCGCCGTCCTCGCTGCGTGCGACGCCGAAGCCATGGGTCGCGGCAAACAACATGCCGTCATCGGAGGCCGTCACCGCGCTGACCGAACAGCCGCCGAGTGCCCGATGTTTAACCGTCCAGAATTGCGGACCACGTTCCAGCAAAACGACGCCGTCGACGGTGCCGATCACCATCGTGTTCGAGCGCGCCTCGCTCCGGTGCGAATTCGATCCGCCATTGGAGAGCAGAATCATCGTCCAATCCTTCGTCCTAATTCTTTGGGTCCCGTGTTGCCCACTGACTCTACCGCAGTCTATGCTCGGCACAATCACCTCCAGAGCCAAAGGGATTTTCAATGCCACGCATGAAGGGCGCCGAGCTTATTACCGAATACCTGATTGCGAACGATATTCCCTATGTGTTCGGCATCTGCGGCCACGGCAATGTCGGCATGCTCGATCCGCTTTATGAGGCACGCGATAAGATCAAGCTTGTTTCGCCACGGCACGAGCAGGTCGCGGCGCATATGGCCGACGCGTATTTCAGGGTGAAACATAAGCCGGTCGCGACGCTCACGTCGTGCGGTCCCGGCTCAGCCAACATCGTGATGCCGCTCGCTTGCGCGCTGACCGACTCCTCGGCTGTATTCGCCATAACCGCGAACGTGCCGACCTCGCAGTTCAATCGAAGTCCGTTTCAGGAGATCAACCGGCATTACCAGGCCGATTTCGTCAATGTACTGCGTCCGGTGGTGAAACGAAGTTTTCAGCCAACCCGTGTCGACATGCTGCCGCTCGCCTTGCGGCAGGGCATGACCACGATGCTGTCGGGAAGGCCGGGCCCGGTGAATATCGACGTGCCGTTCAACGTCTTTCAGGAAACGGATGACGTGGACATGCCACCGCCAGCTCCGCCATTCAACACGCAACGCAGCGGCGCATCGCCTGAGGAGATCAGTAGCGCCATCGACATGATCCTTGCCGCCCAGCGGCCGGTGATCTTCATCGGTCACGGCGTGACACTATCGGAAGCAAGCTGCGAACTTACCGAATTTGCCAAAAAGCTCGGCATTCCGGTCATCTCATCGCCTAACGGCATGGGATGCATCGATATGACCGATCCGCTGTCGGTCGGCTTCATCGGACGCAACGGCGCGTTTCCTGCCAACGAAGCCGGCCGCCGTTCCGACGTTGTCATTGCGATTGGCGCACGCTTCGACGACCGCTCCGCATCATCATGGATGCCCGGCTATTCGTGGAATTTCCCGAACACAAAACTCATTCACGTCGATGTCGACCCGGCGGAGCTCGGCCGCAATTATCCGCCCGATCTCGGCATCCTCGCCGATGCGCGCACGTTCCTGCGCCAGCTTATGGCCGAGCTTGAGCGGCGCGGCGCGAAAGCCGGCGCTACCAGGGAGTGGCTCGCCGACATCGCAAAGTGGCGCGCCGAATGGGAAAAATTCGTGCGGCCGAATTTCGAGATACATGCTTCGCCGATGCGGCCGGAACGCGTGGTCGCCGATTGTCAGGCGGTGCTGCCGCCGGACGCCATCATCTGCTGCGACGTCGGCGTCTCGCACAACTGGTACATGCAATTCTGGAACGCGCGGAAACCGCAGACCATGCTCAATTCCTGGGGATTCTCCGGTATGGGCTTCGGCGCCGCCGGCGCGCTCGGCGCAAAGCTCGCTGCGCCTGACAGGCCTGTCGTCGCGGTCACTGGTGACGGCTGTTTCACCATGGTGCCGCACGTGCTTTGCACCGCGGTCGAATACAACATTCCGGTCGTTTGGGTGATCTGGAATAATTTCGGCTGGGTTTCGATCCGCGACATCCAGCTCGGCATGTTCGGCGGACGCGAATACGGCACCATGTTCCACCAAGGCGCCAACAAGAAACCGTTCAATCCGGATTTCGCCGCCTGGGCCAAAGCGACCGGCGTCGATGCAATCACCGTTACCAAATCGGAAGATTTCCGCGGCGCGCTCGAGCACGCGGTAAAATCAAACAAGCCGTTCCTGCTCGACGTGCATGTCGATGCCGAAGTGCGGCCGCCCTCGACCGGCGCGTGGGAACTGCCGCCGACGCCTTACAAGGAGCCGGTGTTCGGACAGCGCTTCATTCCCGACGCAGCGCCGGTGAAATAACTGCGATTAAACGGCGTCTTGCTCGAACGCGGCGCGGAGCAGGCCCATTTGGCGTTCGACCGGATTTCCGACCGCGACTGTCACCGGCGCCGGCGAGTGCATGGTGGCGTCGAGGCGCCGCACTTCGCCTTGCAGCTTGGTCGAGCGCTTGATCAGTTCCTGGAGCTTGGCCGGCAACTGAACGAGCGATTTCGCGTCGCCCGGTTCACAGGATGCAAGCCGGACCTTGCTCTTTTCCTTGCTGGCCTGGGCGAGCGTCATCTCGCCTTCCTTGACCGCGCGATGCAGCAGCAGCCAGGAGGCAAGCTGCATCAGCCGCGTGGTCAGTCGCATACTTTCGGTGGCGTAGATTAAGGCGGCCGACCGTTCGAGCTTTTTGGATTCCTGCCGGCCCGCACCGTCCAGATAGGTCGCGGTTTCCTCGACCAGACGCCATCCCGTCGCGGAACAGGCTCGCGAACACCTGGGAATTTGCCAGCCGTTCGCTGAAAGAGACCGCACCGGTCTCGATCGAACGCTTCTCGGACATTTTTTTACGCCTACGCCTTACACCCGTCGCGCAGCATCGCTCGCTCCGGCCGTTAAGTCCAGCGGGCGCTAGCCAAAAGCTTCCGACATAGTTGCCAGCGGAAAAGCTCGTGACGTTTCAAATGGTAAAAAAAAAGAGCCGCCGTTTCCGGCGGCTCGAAGTTGATAACAGGGAGGCGTCAAACAGAGTGGACAGGAGCCACTCGATGTCCAGAAGATGGACAGCATCTGTAATGAACGAGAAAGCTTAATGAAAGGTTAAGGAATCACAGACAGTTGCCGAATTTTTTTGCAGCTTTAAGCGAGGTCTATGGCCGGCAGCCATCACGCTAAATCACAGAAAATACTATGCTATTTCTTGAAAAACATGTCGGCGGCCGACATCGTTGCGCGTTTGCGGTTCATTTCGGCTTCCAGCCGGGCAATCTCCTCCTTCAGCAGTTCCACCCGTTCGGTTAGTTCGCCAACCGAAAGCAGCGAAAGATCCTGCCCGATCTCGTGGAGAATTTTCTTCTTCGGCAGATCGTCCGGATCGATGGCAGGCATGGCGGCTCCTTATAGCCGAAATTCTACTGAGGCTGGCTGCGCTTGTCTCTCCCCAGCGGCGCGGCGACGCGTTCAACAAGCAGCGCTGACCCATTGAAACAAACGGAGAAATTCTTGCCCTGCCAAGCCGCAACGGCTACTAAGTCCGTTATGGCGCAGGGGTCTTGGCTGGAAGTGCTACACAGCGCGCCAATGGCCGCGAATTCGGCACAAATCCGGGTAGCTATTCTTTCGGGGGACTGCGTGACCGTCGTGGCGCGATTGGCGCCAGCCGCCGGCCTTGGAGGTCGACTCTTGGCATTTTTGCGCGCGCTCGCCGCCGCAATGGCTATCTTTGTCGGCATTTCGACTGCCCATGCGGTCGAAGCTGTCAATGTGCGGACCGATACTGCCGCGATCGACCTCACTGACGCTGTTGAGTACCAGCACACCGACGGCGATCGCATCCAGGTTTCGACCGCTCCCGGGGCTGACGCCATCGTGCGGCGCATCGAGGTGCGCGCCCGCGAAGCCGGAAAGAACTGGGCGGTATTTGCACTCGCCAATAACGGCGATGAGCAAATCGACCGCCTGATCGTTGCTCCGCACTATCGCATGGTAGGTTCCGGCCTGATCTGGCCGGACCTTGGCCAGTCCCGCATCGTCTACATCACGCCGTCATCGGGTGATCCGCCGGAGCGGCAGGATAATCCGAGCGCCGACGTTTTCCGCATCACGCTCGATCCCGGCACTGTCATCACGTTCGTCGCCGAAATACGCACGCCGCGCTTGCCCCAACTTTATCTGTGGGAACCTGACGCCTACAAGGACAAGGTCAATTCACTCACGCTCTATCAGGGCATCGTCATCGGCATTGCCGGACTGTTGGCGCTGTTCCTGACCATCCTGTTTGTGGTGAAAGGCAGCGTGATGTTTCCCGCCGCCGCCGCACTCGGCTGGGCAGTGCTGGTCTATATCGGCATCGACTTTGGCTTCTGGGGCAAAGTGTTCGACATGTCGTCGGGCGCGGAGCGCATATGGCGCGCTACGGGCGAAGCGATCCTCGCCGCCACGCTGCTGGTATTTTTGTTCGCTTATCTCAATCTCAATCGATGGCACGTGCGGTACGCACACATCACGGTCGGCTGGCTTGCCTTTCTTGCCGCGCTGGTGGGCATCGCCGTCTTCTCACCCGATATCGCGTCGGGCATTGCGCGCATGTCACTGTTCTTTATCGCACTGCTCGGCTTCGGTCTGGTCGTCTATCTCTCCACGCATGGTTACGACCGCGCGGTAATGCTGATTCCGACCTGGCTTCTGTTGGTCGTTTGGGTATTCGGCGCGGCACTGACCGTGCTGGGCTTCGTCACCAATGACATCGTCGGCCCTGCCCTGCTTGGTGGCCTTGTGCTGATCGTCATGCTGATCGGCTTTACCGTCATGCAGCACGCCTTCGCCGGCGGCATCACCCAGGGCATCGTCTCCGACGTTGAGCGCCGTGCGCTGGCGCTGACCGGCGCCGGCGACATGATCTGGGATTGGGACGTTCCAGCCGATAAAGTCTTCACCAGCGCCGAAACCGAAGCGGCACTTGGGTTGAAAACCGGAACGCTCGATGGCCCGGCGGCAAAATGGCTCGAAGTCCTGCATCCGCTCGACCGCGATCGCTTTCGCGCCACGCTCGACAACGTGCTTGAACAGCGACGCGGCCGCGTCTCGCAGGATTTCCGGCTGCATACGGCGGATGGGCACTATCTGTGGTTTGCCCTGCGCGCGCGGCCTGTGGTTGGCTCCGATGGCGAAGTCATACGCCTGGTCGGCACCCTGACCGACGTGACTGAATTCAAAACCGCCGAAGAGCGCCTGCTGCACGATGCCGTCCATGACAACCTGACCGGCTTGCCGAACCGGGAGCTATTCCTTGATCGCCTCAGCGCGCTTCTCGGCTTTGCCAAGAACGACAAGACGATACGGCCGACAGTGATGGTGATCGACCTCGATCGGTTCAAGACGGTTAACGATTTTGTCGGCATGGCAGTCGGCGATTTCGATCCTGCTGACGCTGGCGCGCCGCCTTGGCCGCGTCATCAAGCCGCAAGACACCCTGGCGCGCTTGGCAGGCGATCAATTCGGCTTGATTCTTCTTTCGGAGACTGATGCTGCGCGCGTGACCTCAGTGTCGCAAACCATCCGGCGAACGCTCCGCGCGCCGATCACCTTTAATGACCGCGAGATCTTCGTCACTGGCTCGATCGGCATGACGCTCGGCGACACCGAGTTCTCAAAACGCTGAAGAAGTGCTCAAAGACGCCGAGCTTGCGATGTATCACGCCAAGCGTGGCGGCGGCGATCGCATCGAAGTCTTCAAGCCGGCAATGCGCGCACGCAAGACCGACCGGCTGACGCTCGAATCCGATCTTCGTCGCGCCATCGAGCGCGAAGAAATCTCCATTCTCTATCAGCCGATTGTGCGGCTCGACGACCGTTCGGTTGCCGGCTTCGAAGCGCTGGCGCGCTGGAACCATCCGAAGCTCGGCCGGATGTCACCCGCCGAATTCATCAATATTGCCGAAGAAACCGGTTTGATTGTCGAGCTGGGCCTATTCATGCTCGAGCGGACGGCGCGGCAGCTCAGCACTTGGCAGCGCACGGTCCGCCATCGCAATCCGCTGTTTGCCAGCGTCAACGTATCGTCTCGCCAGTTGCTGCGGCACGACCTCCTCCAGGATTTACGCTCGGTGCTGTCGCGATCCGTTGTTGAGCGCGGTTCGCTCAAGCTTGAACTCACCGAATCCGTGGTGATGGAAAATCCGGAGCACGCCGCACAAATGCTGCAGCGGATTTGCGAACTTGGCGCCGGCCTTGCTCTCGACGATTTCGGCACGGGCTACTCGTCGCTGTCCTACCTGCAGCGTTTCCCGTTCGACACAATCAAGATCGACCAATCTTTCGTTCGAACTACCGCCAAAGGCACTCGTCCGGTGATCCTGCGCTCTATCGTGGCGCTCGCGCACGATCTCGGCATGGACGTGGTTGCGGAAGGCGCCGAAACCGACTCGGACGCGGTGGAGCTGTCCCAGCTCGGCTGCGAATATGCCCAGGGCTTTGTATTCGGTGCTCCGATGACCGCAGAAAAGGCTCGCGACTTGTTGCAGCCCGAGCGTCACGTTGAAGTGGCTTCGCGCTAACGTTGAAGCTTAAGCGTGCCCGGCTTCGCTCGAAAGCATACCAAGCTCGATGCCTATTTTCTTCAGCGCTCTGTTGTATTTGCTGTCGATATCGGTGCCGAAAACAAGGTCCGGATCGGCCGTGCAATGCAGCCATCCATTACCCTGGATCTCGTTTTCAAGCTGCCCCGGCGCCCAGCCAGCATAACCAAGCGCCAGTATCGCGCTGGCCGGTCCCTCGCCACGGGCGATCGCCTTAAGAATATCGATTGTCGCGGTGAGACAAATACCCTCGGCGATCGGCAGCGTGGAGTTCTCGATAAAAAAATCGGCGCTGTGCAGCACAAAGCCGCGTTCGGTTTCCACCGGTCCGCCGCGCATGACTTTCACGCCCTCGGCGCGCGTAGGTAGCTGGATGCGCTCGGACTTCGGCACCACGTCAAGCTTCACCAGCAAATCGGAGAAATTGATGTTGGACGCCGGATGATTGACGACGATGCCCATCGCGCCCTCGGACGAATGTGCGCAGATATAGATCAATGAACGCACGAAACGTTCGTCCAGCATCGAGGGCATGGCGATCAGCATCTGACCGTCCAGATAACCACGTTTCCCCGACTTGCCGCGCGGCAATTTCATAACTGAAAGTTAGCCTATCAATTCGGCTTTGCAAACGAATGAAACCGAAAAAGGTTCATGAATTGCCCTCGGCTTTCGGGCTACAGCACGGCGGCTCCATGGCAATTCGTCGGCGGTCACAATCATGTCAGTGGCGCCGGCGCGCACGTTCTCCTAAACAGCAGACCATGCTCGCTACCCTGGTTTTCCGGTTAACGATTGCGACCGCCACTCTATGTGCTATCGGCGCGTCCACCGCCCGCGCACAGGACGCGTCGGCGTGGGACAAGGAGCCTCACGCCGAAGCGCGCCTGATTGCCGGCTCGATGATCAAGACCCCTGACGCGAGTTCCTTGCGCGCCGGCGTCGAAATCAAACTCGATCCGGGCTGGAAAACCTATTGGCGACAGCCGGGCGATTCCGGCGTGCCCCCGACCTTTGATTTTAGCAGTTCGCAGAACGTCAATTCCGTAAAGGTGCTCTGGCCCGCACCGGAACATTTTCCCGACGGCGCCGGCGGCAACTCCATCGGCTACGTCGGCCACATCGTGCTGCCACTGCAAATTTCGCCGAAAGATGCTGCCAAGCCGTCAACAATTCACCTGAAGCTCGACTATGCGATTTGCGGAAATCTCTGCGTGCCGGCCGAAGCAACCCTCGAGCTTGCGTTAAATGGCGACGGCGCTGAAGAAGTCGCGATCGAGAAAGCCGACCTGCGCGTACCGCGCTCGGTCGCGCTTGGCGTCGGTCAGGATTTGGCCATTCGCTCCGTGCATCGCGAGCCAGGCGGAGAACATGACCGCGTCGTCGTCGAGGTCGCGGCGCCGACAGACGCCGAGATCGGACTGTTCGTTGAGGGCCCGACGCCAGATTGGTCCTTGCCGCTGCCCGAACAGAATAGCGTCGACGGGGATCTACACCGCTTTACCTTCGATCTTGATGGCCTGCCGACGGGCGCGCAGGCGCAAGGCGCTACGCTTACTTTCACTGCGGTTACCAACGATGACGCCATCGAGGTTCCCGTCCATCTCGACTAATTCGTCCGGCACGCTACTTTAAGGGTGCCGGACGCGTGAGCGGACCAGCGTTTCGAATTCAATCCACTATGTGAGAGGACACGATTATGACGATCAAAGTCGGCGAAAGCGTACCCAGCGGCTCTTTTACGGTCATGACGGGTGAGGGACCGAAGCCGATGACTACCGACGAATTGTTCAAAGGCAAGAAGGTTGTACTGTTTGCGGTGCCGGGCGCTTTCACGCCGACCTGCCACAAGAATCACCTGCCGGGTTTCGTCAAGAACGCGGCTGCAATCAAGGCCAAGGGCATCAACACCATCGCGGTGACCGGCGTCAATGACGTGTTCGTCATGGATGCGTGGAAGAAGGCCTCCGGCGGCGACAGCATCGAGTTTCTCGCCGACGGCAGCGGCAACTGGGCCAAGGCCTTGGGCCTGACTGTTGATCTGACCGAGCGTGGCCTTGGCGTGCGTTCACAGCGCTATTCGATGGTGGTCGAGGACGGAATGGTCAAGTCACTCAATGTCGAAGATACGCCCGGCAAGGCCGACATTTCCGGTGCCGACAATCTGATGAAGTCGCTGTAATTCTCTTCCTCCCCCGTTTTGCACAGGACGGGGGAGGACACTTTTAAACATCGGCTGAGGCGTTCGGCCAAAACTGCTTGTGAATTTTAAGACCCTCCTCTTCGAGGATCGGTCCAACCACTTCGATCTTTCGGTCGCAGCGGTCAAATATCTCCTGGCACCGCATCGTTATGCCCGCAGCTCGCTGATAAGGCGCGCGTAGTGCCCGCATTGCGGGCTCGCTGACGCAGAACACCAAACGTCTGACATTGCACCAATAGACGGCCGCAGCACACATCGGGCACGGCTCACCGCTTGCATAGATCGTAGCTCCCGAGAGCTCATCCCAACTTACGGCCGCAGATGCAGCACGTAGCGCCTGCATCTCCGAATGCGAGGTCCAGTCCCGCGGATCGACGCTCGGCAGTCCCTTTGCTTCAGCAATGATTTTTCCATCGCCGTCTGTGATGACGGCGCCGAATGGCCGCCCACCCTGCGCGACTGCGGCTTCCGACAGCGCAATCGCTTTTCGCACGAGCATTTCATCAATGTTGCTGTTTTCAACTTTGGCCGCCCGTGGCTTGCTTACTTGATCGGGTGGAGCAACGACTTCGGAAAATGGCGTTGGACTTTTTCTGATCTGCGCAATTGCAGAACGAGCCAATTCATCGGCGCGTTCGTTGTAATCATGACCGGCATGTCCCTTAACCCAGTGCCAGTTCACCTCGTGGCGCCCAACAGCGGCGTCGAGGCGTTGCCAAAGCTCCGCATTCTTTACTGGCTGCTTATCAGCCGTTTTCCAACCATTGCGTTTCCAGTTGTAGATCCACTGCGAAATCCCCTTCCGAACATATTCGCTGTCGAGATAGAGGGCCACGTCAGAGCGTCGCGTTAGCGCCTCAAGTGCAGAGATCGCGGCCATCAGTTCCATTCGATTATTTGTCGTGTTCGATTCCCCGCCGCGAAGCTCTTTCTCACGGTCACCGAACGTCAGAATCGCACCCCAGCCGCCTGGCCCAGGATTTCCCGAGCAGGCGCCGTCCGTGTGGATCACAACGTGAGGCAGATCGGTGCTCACGGCACTGTCACTCCGTAGTCGCTGGCGCTTTTGATTTTCTGATGAAAGCGAAGCTTTCGCGCATATTCGCGCGGATCCTTAGGACGCACCAAAGCGCCCGACGGCACATCGAGCCAGTCGACCAGCCGGGTCAGCAAAAAGCGCAATGCCGCGCCACGGGCGAGCAACGGCAACTTGCCCCACTCCTCGTCGGTTAGCATGCGGATCTTGGTGTAGCTCGACAGCAACGCGCGCCCTTTGGTGACATTGTAGGAATGGTCGGGCTCGAAGCACCACGCGTTGAGGCAGATGACGACGTCGTAGGCGAGCGTATCGGTGCAGGCGAAATAGAAATCGATCAGCCCGGAAAGCTTATCAGCCAGGAAGAACACGTTGTCGGGAAACAAGTCGGCATGGATCACGCCTTGCGGTAGACCTTTTGGCCACTCGCGTTCGAGCATGTCGAGTTCGGCCACAACAAGCGTCTCCAGATTGCGTTCCACTTTGTGGGCACGCTCACGGCAGCCTTCGTAGAGCTTGCGCCAGCCAGCCACTGACAGCGCATTGTCCCGGCGCATGTCGAAATCGGCTCCCGCGACGTGAAGCTTTGCCAGCGCTTCGCCCAATGCCGCGCAGTGGGCGGCGGTTGGACGCCGAATCCATAGGCCATCGAGAAAAGTCACCATGGCCGCCGGCCGGCCGGCAAGCTTGCCGAGCGTCTTGCCAACCTTGTTCTTCACCGGCTGCGGACAGGTGATGCCGCGTTTCGCCAGATGCTCCATCAGCGAAAGGAAGAAGGGCAGGTCACGTTCGGCAACGCGCCGCTCATAGAGCGTCAGAATAAAATTGCCGGTGCTGGTGTGGACCAGGAAATTCGAGTTCTCGACACCCTCGGCAATGCCTTTATAGGCCAGCAGCTCGCCGACGTCGTAATTGTTGAGGAAGCGGGCAAGCTCCTCCGTTCCGACATCGGTGTAAACCGCCATTAAGCTCTCCAGATCCTCGCGGCTATCGCGCCGGCCATACGGCGGTCAAGAGGACTTCCCGGCCAGCCAGTCGGAAAAACGTGCATAGAGGTCCGTGGCCTCCTGCTCGCGGTCGCGATAGATCACCGGCGCCAGTGAACGGCCAGGGGCGTGGGCGAGACGGAAAGCCATATACCGGTAATGCTCCGGATATTGTGACGTATTCGCCGCCTTGAATAAGTCGTCGAAGGCGGGCGACGGCTCGACCGGATCAAGCCGGTCGCGTTCATAGATCGCCGCTCGCTCGGCGATCAGCCAGCCGCCGGGATGCCGTTCGATCCGGTCGAGGAAGCGCGAACACGAGGTCAGATCGACCGCGATACCGTTGAACGGCTGGCGCACCCGAATGATGACACTGGTTTCTCCGATCGCGCGGTCGCCATTGAGTTCAATGGTCGGCGGAAACAGATGATGCCGCGACCAGCTATTGCCGACGCCGAAACTGGCCCGGCAGCGCTCGACAAATTGCTCAAAGGGGCCGCGAAACCACGACACGGAGATGTGACCGTCAGGCGTGAACGTTCCGCGCAATTCCTTCCATTTACCCTGGTCGCGACAGACGCCCCAGGTATGGATCAGCTCCGCGCAGGCGATCTTGTCGGCGAGCTCTTTGCCGGATGCATCCATGTATTTCACTCCGTCATTCCACACGGTCTTTCGAGGCCGGCTTCAATCGTGTCATATTGGCCGCGAAATGACACCCCTCGACTAACTTCAAGAAAACAATCAGCAGGAAAGCGCAAGGATGAAGGCCGTCGTCATCCACGAATATGGTCCGCCCGAAGTTTTGCGGTACGAAGACGTTCCCGATCCGGAACCGCGGCCGGGCGAAATCCGCATCAGGGTCCATGCGGCTACCGTCAATCGCGTCCTCGACGTCAGCCTGCGCGCCGGCAAGGAGCAATATCGAGGACCCGTGTTGCCGCTCATTCCAGGCGTCGATTGCGCCGGCATTGTCG
Organism: uncultured Alphaproteobacteria bacterium; assembly: GCA_963742215.1. Classification (GTDB taxonomy): domain Bacteria; phylum Pseudomonadota; class Alphaproteobacteria; order Rhizobiales; family Xanthobacteraceae; genus BOG-931. Next base: position 93,936 of record CAVULJ010000007.1, on the reverse strand, counting down.
ATGCGGTTGGATCGAAAGTGACGCGATGGCGACCCGGCGACCGCGTTGCCGCCGCAGGCATCATGCCGCTCAGTGACTGTGCGGAAAACGACAACAGCTATAGAGGCCCGCAAGGCATGATGGGCATCAAGCGGCCCGGCGGCTTTGCCGAGTTGGTCGCGGTACCTGCGGTCGCTGGGGTTTCCATTCCCGAGCACCTGGACTTTCATCGCGCCGCGGTCGTGCTACGGCACGTGCCGACGGCCTGGAATCTCCTGTTTCACGTCGGGGAGCTCAAGCGCGGCGAAACCGTGCTGATCATGGGCGCCGGAGGCAATCTCGGCACCGTCGGCATCCAGATCGCCAAGAACGTGATCGGCGCGAACGTCATCGCGGCAGCCGGCTCCGATGATCGTGTGCAACTCGGGCTAAAGCTCGGCGCCGATCACGCCATCAATTACAACATCCACAATATTCGCGACGAGATACTGAGAATTACCGGCGGCAAGGGCGTCGACGTGCTGTACGACAATATCGCCAATCCCAAAGTGCTGCCGATCGCCTTTGAGGCCATCGGCATGGATGGCCGGCTAGTGACAGCGGGGGCGCATGCCGGTCCGCATGTCTCGATCAATTTTTCGCATCTCTATCACAAGCGGATCACGATCAAGGGACGTCCGGGTTATACGCCGTCGGACTTGCCGGCTTGTCTGGAAGCCGCGGCACAGAACAAAGTGATTCCGCAAATTGAACAAGTGATGCCCCTCTCGCGCGCTGCTGATGCCCATCGCATGGTCGAGCAGCACGAGGGCCAAGGCAAGATCGTGCTCGATCCGACGCTCGGATAAACACGCTCAACCGCGCGCTTTGAGATAGCGAAACGCCGAGATCGCCGCGGTCGCGCCGTCGCCCGCGACGGCCGCAAGTTGCGCGACTGAGTGCATGCGAATGTCGCCGGCGGCAAAGACGCCGGCGAGAGAAGTGCGCATCATGATATCGGTTTCGATGTGACCGGATGCATCGAGTTTCACGACACCTTGCAAGAACGCGGTAGCTGGATCGAGACCGATGGCGGTGAAAATGCCGTCGATATTTTTCTCGCGCGCGGTTCCAGTCCTGGCGCTGCGAAGCCGAAGGCCCGTGACCATTTCGCCGCCCACGATCTGTTCGACGACGGTGTCGCCCTCGACGGCAAGATTGCCGACCGTTTCGGCCCGCGCGCGCAATTGTTGCTGTGCGCGCGACCCCTCGCCGCGATGAAAGATGGTGACGCGCGCGGCGTAGCCAGCAAGGGTCAAAGCCTCATCGAATGCCGCATCGCCACCGCCGATCACGCAAACGTCGCGGCCTTTGAACAGCGGCGCATCGCAAGAAGCGCAGTGGGATACGCCCTTGCCGAGGAATTCCTCCTCGCCGGGTATGCCGAGCTTTCGCGGCGTTGATCCGGCGGCAATGATTACGGCACGGCCGCTTAGCTCTTGCGTCGTGGAGCGCACGATCCGCGCGTCGCCCTCTGCGCGCAAACCTTCGACTGTATCAAGCATGACTTGGGCGCCGGCCGCCTCGGCCTGCTCGAACAAGAGCGTTCCCAGCTCGTGGCCGGCGATCGGTTGCGGAATTCCTGGAAAGTTTTCGATCCGGTCGGCGTTGACGATCTGACCGCCCGGGCTACTCGCGGCAATGACTGCGACGTTCAGCCCGTGTCGGCCAGCAACCACGGCCGCCGTCAGGCCTGCGACCCCTGCACCGACGATGATCAGATCGTGGTCGGGCATGCTTTAAGAATCGTCGACCGGCTCGGTGGCCTCCACCGACGCCCGGGCCGCAAATGTCGCGTGCCAGTTCGCCAAGCGCGGACGGCTCTCCCGCCAGCCTTCATCGGCGTAACGAAAGTCCAGATAACTGAGAGCGCAGCCGATTGCGATATGGCCAATGCCGAATTGCGCCGCCGCAAGCTCCGGCACTTCAACCTCGAGATTGTCCAGGACCGCCTTCTTGCGCAGGGTGGCGCTCACCAGATGCGCCTGCGAAGGGTTTGCGCGCATGCGCTCATCGCGCAGCAGCACCAAGAGATCAAGGAAGCCGTCGCCAAGCGCTTGCCGGCGCAAGGCCGTGAGGCGCGCTCTAGGCGCGGCCGGAAACAGTCTCGGCATCTCTTCATTCCCGATTGAGTTCGAAATATTCGCAGATCACCGGCGAGTCGTAGATCACGGTGCCATCGTCGAGCACCAACGTTGGTATCTTCGACAACGGATTGTCGATCATCAACTCAGCATGGGGCTTCGACGTTGCGGCGACGGTGCGCACACAATTCAGCCGCCCTGCCACGCCCCGCTCATGGGCGGCAATCATTACCTTGCGGACAAAAGGCGAGCGCGGCGACCAATGCAGTTTCATCCGATCCCCGGCGAGAGCATACCTTGCGGCAAACGCGTGATGGCGCTTTAACAGATGCCGGTATTGTGTCCTATCGAGCACGTCCCGCCAAGCCGCCAAGCTGTTCCGAAAATCACGCCCCTTCCGCAAATGGATATTTGAAAATGGACTACGATCCGCGTAGCGAGCCGCACAATCTCTCCCACGACCCCACGACGTCGCTCGTGGTGCCGCGCCCTATCGGCTGGATTTCAACGATTAGCCCTGCCGGCGTGGTCAATCTCGCGCCTTATAGCTACTTCAACCTGTGCGCCACCCAGCCGCCGATGGTGAGTTTCGCATCGAACACCCGCAAGCATTCGCAAAACTATGCGGAAAGTGGCGGCGAGTTCGTGTTCAATCTGGCCACTTACGACTTGCGCACAGAAATGAATATTTCCGGCGGCGATTATCCCGACGGCATCAGTGAGCCAACGCTCGCAAAACTCGAAATGGCGCCGTCACGCAAGGTCAAGCCGCCGCGTGTCGCGAAATCGCCGATCGCACTGGAATGCGTCTATGTGCAAACGGTCGATCTGAAGACCAGCGACGGCAAGAAGCATCATTATCAAATGGTGATCGGCCAGGTAGTCAACGTGCATATCGACGACGCCGTGATCGTCAACGGCATGATCGACATGGCGCGGCTGCGTGCCATCGCACGGCTGGGCTACCGCGGCGACTATTCGGTGGTCGACAATATTTTCGAAATGCCGCGGGTTACGGCGCCGTACTGAATTCTGACAGTATCGGCACCGCATCCTCCAGGCTTTTGATGATCCGGCAGCCGGCGGCGGCCAGAGCGGCGAGCTTTGCCTCGGCGCCTTCGCGCGCACTGCCGATCAGCGCCCCGGCGTGACCCATCTGTTTTTGTGGCGGCGCGTGGCGGCCGACGATCATGGCGTAGACCGGCTTCGGAAAGCCGCGCGCCGCCTCGGCGAACGCATATTCCTTGTCGCCGCCGATCTCACCGCAATAAAGGACTGCAGTGGTAGCATCATCACCAGCGAGCGCTTGCAGGTATTCGTGCGGATTGCGCCCAATGACGGTGTCGCCACCGACATGGGCGATGATACGCTGACCGATGCCGGCGAGCGTCAATTGCCGGGACACGGCCAGAGCCAATGTGCCGCTGCGTATGATCACCGCGAGTCGTCCTGGCTTGCAAAAGCTCGGCGCAATGGAGCCGAGAAGTCCCCTGCCCGACACATAGATGCCCAGCGTGTTTGGGCCGATCAGCCAGCTTCCGGCTGATCGCGCCTGTGCGGCCGCGGCGAGTGCGTCGTGTACCGGCACATATTCGGCAACCGCCATAATGGTTGGGATTTGCGCCGTGGCGCACTCAGCAACGGCGTCGCGAACGCCCTCTGCCGGCGTGTAGATCAGCGCGATATTCGGCTTTTGCGGAAAGTCGCCGATGCGATCGTAGAGCGGCAAGCCATCCATCGTGGTGCCGCCACGGCCGAGCGCGACGCCGCCGACGAGCGGCGTACCGGCCTCGCGCATTCCCGCAACCTGATTGCGCGCGTAGCGCCCGGTCGGCGCAATCACAGCGACCCGCCATTGCTCGGAACCAAGAAACGGCAGGCCCAATGGACCCGACATGCGATAAGCTCCAGGAAGATGAGGCGCCGACCGGCGCGGCGGAAAAGATATTATGCGACTAGCCGAATATGACGGAAAAGTCTTGCTGCGCCGCCACGGGCGCGCTGTCCCGCGCGGCTTCCTAGTGCAGACCGGCGAGAGTTTCCCTGATGCTGCGACAGATTGGCCGGGCTTTGTGCTCAAGGCGCAGGTTCTCGAAGGCGGCCGCGGCAAGCGCGGTCTGGTGCGGCGGTTCGATAAGCCTGCAGAATTCCGCGATGCGCGCCGGCTCATCCTGCCGGGGCTGGAGGACGCCGATACACCGCTGCTGCTCGAAGAAGCAATCCCGATCGCGCGGGAAATTTTCGCGGCCGTTCGCATCGATGGGAGCGCCCAGCGCCTTGAACTGTTACTGGCGCCCGAAGGCGGCGAGAACGTTGAATCCATAGCCAGACTTGTGCGCATTCCTGTCGAACAAAATGCACCGACCACGCCGGAGAAGATCTTTGCATCGCTTGGCAAGCAATTTCCGGCCGACCTAGGCGCCCGCGTAGCGCGCTATGCAGCGCGACTGCCCGAGATCGCCCGGCAGGAAGACCTGGAGCTCCTTGAAATCAATCCGCTAGCGTTGACCGAGAAAGGCGCGCTGATTGCCTGCGATGCCAAGATCGTACGCGATACAGCCGCCGATTTCCGTCACGATCCGGCCGAGTTTGCCTTGAGCCGGAAGCTCGCCGGCAAGGCGATGACAAAGCTGGAACGCGATGCACAAGCGCTCGGCTTTCAGCTAGTCGAAACCGACGGCGATATCGTTCTTGTCACCTCGGGTGCTGGCCTCGGCATGATGATGATGGATTTGATCGGCGACCATGGAATGCGCGCCGCGAGTTTCATGGACAATCTGCGCGGCGCGCCTGATGAAACCATGACCGAGCGGCTTAAGATCGCACGCACCATGGCGATGCGTCCGAATATCAAGGCGATTGTCTTTCAGACGACGTTGGCGTCGCGGTCGCTTGCCGAACGCGTCGATGCCTTGACGGATTGGCTCGCTGCCGAGCCCCTGCCCAAGCCGCTGTTCGTCGGAATCGCTGCCGGCCACGCGGCTACCCGAAAGATGACCGCCGAGCAGGCGATCGCGAAGCTGCAAGCCCATGGTGTATCGGCGTTCACCGATCCGGTCGCGCTGGTGAAGGCAGCGGCGAAGGCTGTCGGCTGATTATTCCGCGGCAAATCAACCCGCCGGCAAAAGTGCGGCAAACAGCCTGCGCCACGTATAGACAAATCGCTGTAAGGCTGTGCCTCGCGGCCCTGACATCAGATCAAACCGATAGCCGCATTCGTCACCGGTGCAGGCGTAAAAGCGTGAAGCTCGCAGCTTGTCGGCGAACTCCATGTGCTCCTGGCCGCACTCCGGGCAAATCAAAAGTATCCGGCTGCGCGCGGCCGACACAAGCTGCCGAATGTTGGATGTATCCGCCACGACGATTCCCCCGACGATGGCGTACAGATGCATTTTTGCGCCGAATCGAGGTGAGTTTATCAGGCAGACGAAACTCGCGCGGGACGCGCGGGCCTTATCCAGACAATTATCTACGACAATGGCTGGCTAGGCTTTGTCCCGGCCGATCCTCGCCATCCCGGCGCGCCATGCGCCTTGAGCAATATTTTCTTCCATAGCCGCGCGTTCGAGCGCGAGTCCGCCTCGCAGGTCCAGCGCCATTCCCTGGTCGATACAGCTTTTGCCCAACCGTAGTGATGCTTGCGGTGCAGCAATAATGGTCTTGACAATATCAGCGACGACACTTTCGAGGATGTCTGCCTCAACCACACGCGTTACCAACCCGGCAGCACGCGCTTCTTCGGCCGTGAGCCTTCGGCCGGTGAACATCATGTCCTTGGCGAGCTGTTTACCGATAATCCGCGGCAATCGCTGCGTTACGCCGAGCGTTCCGCGTGAAGCCTCCGGCGTGGCAAAGGTCGCCTGCGGGGTCGCAACGACAAAATCGCAGCAACAGGCGATTTCGACGCCGGAGCCGATCGCCGGCCCGTGAACCACGGCGATCACAGGCATCGGCAGGCTCTCGAGAGCTCCATAAGCAGCAAATGCGGCAAGGCGGCGTGCGCGAGCCTCCTCGTCGCCCATGCCCTGCCGCTCCTTCAGATCGGCGCCGGCGCAGAACACCGGGCCTTTGCCTCGGATCAGCACCAGCCCGACGTCCGCGGCATCGCATGCCGCCGTAGCGGCCGCGACAAGATCGTCGCACATGGCGCGATTGAGCGCGTTCCGGCTCTCCGGACGATCGAGCGTCACCGTCGCGACACCGCCTTCGACGTTGTATCGCAACGTTGTCAAGTTCATGGGGTCGATTACTTGTCTCTGCCGAATGATCGCATGCGCTGATTGACCTCGCGGCCGGCTTCGAGCGCTTCGTCGAACGGCAGATCGGCAACGCGATAGAACAAGTTTTTGGTCGCCGCCATCGCTCGCGGCTCGACGTCCGCCATGGCTTTCGCGAACTGTAACGCCATTTCCATCAGCTCGCCCGGCGCGACGACGCGGTTGACCAGACCGAGCGCCAAAGCGCGCGCCGCATCGATGGCCTGACCGGTGCCGACGAGTTCGAAGGCCGCCTTGCGCCCGGCCTGGCGTACTAGGTTCGCCATGACCACTGCAGCGACGATACCGTGCTTTACTTCGGGATAACCGATGCGGGCCGTCTCAGACATAACTGCAATATCGCCGGCAAGCGCGAGACCTGCGCCTCCCCCCATTGCTGCGCCATTGATTGCCGTCACAACGGGCTTGGTCAGCTTCGCAAAGGCGCCATGCAATTCCATCGTCAATTCGGCGCGGCGCTCAACCAGCGCTTCCTTGGTGGATTGCAGCTCTGCGAACTCCGACAAATCCGCGCCGGCACAGAATCCGGGCCCGGCGCCGGTCAGTATGATTGCGCGAACGCTCGCGTCACGATCGGCCTCGCGCAAACCATTCAGCAGTGCTTCGCTCAATGCCATATTGAGGGCATTGCGCTTTTCCGGCCGGTTCATGGTCAGGATACGAACCGTACCGTCGTTGTCGATCAACAGATCGGGCATTGAACTTCCTTGCTCATTACTGATCGAGCTTCACGCCGGTCTTGCGGATGATCGGCTCCCATTTCGCCTGCTCGGAGAGGATGTGGTCACGGAACTGCTGTGGCGTCGCTGGAAACGGCGTGGCATTGAAAGCCGCGTATTGCTTTTTGAGATCATCACTGTTGAGCGCACCGATTGCGGCGTGACGCAGACGATCGAGTATATTGGCTGGGACACCGGCAGGAGCGACCAGACTGTACCAATTATCAGAGACGACGCGCGGGTAGCCGACCTCTGCCGTGGTCGGTACATCGGGCAGCGCAGACATGCGCATCGCCGACGTTATAGCCAGCGCCTTGATCGCGCCGGACTTGATCTGCGGCAACAGGACAGGAACATCGGCCACCAGCATCTGTATCTGTCCGCCCAGCAGATCCGTCATCGCCGGGGCCACGCCGCGATATGGCACGTGGATGATATTGATTTTCGCCTCATCCTTGAGCAATTCGGCGCCGAGATGAGTAATTGTGCCAGCGCCGGCCGATCCGAAATTGATCTTGCCGGGATGCGCATGCGCATAATCGACAAAGGCCGGGAGCGTATCGACGCCGAGCGAGGGCGAAATAACGATGGCTTCTGGTACGCGCACCGCAGGCGTAAGCAACGATAGATCTTTCCGCCAATCGTACGGCATCTTGTCGACCATGAAGGGAATTGTGCTCAGCGCGGCGGCGCCAGCAAAACAGATCGTATAGCCGTCCGGCGTACTCTTCGCCGTAAAGTCGACCCCGGTCATGCCGCCAGCGCCGGTATGCGCCTCGACAAATACCTGTTGCCCGAGTTCCTTGCCCATCTCGTTTGCCAAGACCCGGGTAAACATGTCGGCGGGACCGCCTGCCGCGAAGGTCATGACCATTTTCACCGGTCGGGTGGGGAAAGACTGCGGCTATGGCGGCCGTCGTCCACAACACGAGGCCGAATGCCGCAAGCAGGGCGCAACGCCGCATAACGCTCCTCCCAGTCGTTTCCTCGATTTTCGTGCCCGGACGGGTTGTTCCCGTCACTAAGTCTGATGGCAGGTGCTTGTCGGGAATCCCGCCACGCGGCAGTATGAGTGTACGGCTGAGGGGCCGACAAGGGGAAAGCCGCCAACCGGTTCTAGGGCCGGAGGCAAGTGGGGCGTGCACATGAAAACAATTCTCGTACCCACCGAACACAACACGTCGATGGCGTCGGCGTTGGATACGGCGCTGCTGCTTGCGCAGAAGTTTGGCTCCTGCATCGAGGGCTTTCCGCTGCGCCCCGCGGTTGCCGATCTCGTTGCCATGGACCCGGACAGCGGCCTGACCATGGTCGCGGTCAAGGAAAACGACGCCGAAATGGTGCGGATGGCGGAGGACATGTTCCGCTCTTTCATGACGCAGCATCAGGTGGCGCAGAACAGCGGCGTGGTCCAGGATACGCCGACATTTTCCTGGCTCGACACCGCGCCGAGCGGTCACGATTTCGTCGGCAGCTACGGCCGCGTGTTTGACTGCATCGTATTGGCGCGGCCGGGTGACGAATGGCAGAGCCCTTCGATGGTCACCCTGGAGTCCGCCTTGTTCGAGAGCGGTCGTCCGGTACTGATCGCGCCGCCGAGCCCACCGAAGTCGCTTGCCACCAATGTACTGATCGCCTGGAATTGCAGCACCGAGCAGGCACGCACCACCGCGGACGCCATGCCGCTGCTTCGGCTTGCGCAACGCGTCACCATCTGCACCGTGGAAGGCGCAACCGTCGCCGGACCGAGCGGCGAACAAATGGCGCGTTCGCTGAAACTCAACGGCGTGAATGCCGAACCGATCATCTTGAAAAAGGGCAAGAGCAACGCCGGTGAAGTGCTGCTTGCCAAAGCCGACGAGCTTGGCTGCGACCTCATCATCAAGGGCGCCTATACCCAAAGCCGCCTGCGCCAAATGATCTTCGGCGGCACAACGCGGTACATTCTCGCCAACGCCAAGCTGCCCGTGCTAATGGCACATTAGGCAGACGCGCCTCCGTCGCATCATGGGTGAAATGCCGCTGATCTTTCCGCAATTGGCGCCGCTCTATGCGACGCTGGCGCCGATTACGGAAACACTGTTGCGCGTGGTTGTCGGACTATGGATGGTGCCGCACGGCTTGCGCATGTCGTTCGGCTTCTTTCCGACGACCGGCCTGCCCCAACGCAGCGTAAGCATGCTGGCGGTCGACCTCGACAAATGGGGTTATCGCCCCGGCTGGTTATGGGCGCCGCTGATCTCGGCAACGGAACTGATCGCGGGCCCGATGCTGGCGCTTGGCCTGTTCACGCGCATCGCCTGCGTACCGCTGGTCCTGTTCCTTATCGTCACAAATTTCGAGCGATATCGCGTCGGACGCTATTTCTGGAACAAGCTCGGGCTCGAATATACGATGATGTGGCTCGTCGCGACGATCTACTTTCTGATCCACGGTGGTGGCCCTTATTCGCTCGATCGGCTGATCGGCTGGCAATTCTAAGGAGACAGCGCGTGCCCTTTGTCGACGCCAACGGCGTAAGCCTGCATTACGAGATCGCCGGCGCGCGGGGATCATCCGTCGTGCTGCTGCACGAGCTCGGCGGAACGCTCAATTCGTGGGACAAAGTCGCGCCTCGCCTCGCGCAACGCTATCGCGTGCTGCGCTACGACCAGCGGGGCGCGGGTTTCTCCGAAAAGGTGCGCAATGACTTCACCAACGATGCGCTGGTGGAGGATTTCGAGGCGCTTGCCAAAGCCGTTCGCCTCGATCCGCCGTACCATTTCGTTACCGTTGCCGCGGCAGCAACCCAGGCGCTTCGCTTTCTGGAGAAGCATCCCGACCAGGTCGGCTCGCTAGTCCTGTGCAATCCGGCACCGGGCGTCGATCCAAGCCGCGCGGCGGCGCTCGATGAGCGCGCCGCATTCGCGATGCGCGAGGGCATGCGCGCCGGGCTGCCGACGACGCTCGATATCTCCTACCCGAAGACGCTCGGCGATCCTGCCGACTATGAAGCCTATCGCGGCCGCTATCTCGGCAACGATCCCGTCGGTTTCGGACTTGGCTTCCGCACGCTGGCCCGCACCAATATGCTGCACATGCTGCCTCAGGTCCGCTGCCCGGCCATGGTTGTCGCCGGCAAACACGATACGGTGCGCCCGCACGCCGGCACCGCGGAGCTGGCAAAGAAAATTCCCGGCGCGCGCTTCGAACTGGTTGAAGAAGCCGGCCACTTCCTGCCAAGCCAAGGTCCCGAACAGCTCACCGCGCTTCTCGAAAGCTTTCTGCCGAAATAAACCTGAGTGAGAAGTCATGAAAATCAAAGCGAACGGCATCACCATCAACTATCAGATCGACGGGCCGGAAGGCGCGCCGTGGATCGTGTTTTCAAATTCGCTCGCGACCTCGATCGCGATGTGGGACGACCAGGCTGCGAGCCTGAAGGATAAGTTCCGTGTACTGCGCTATGACCAGCGCGGACACGGCGGCACCGATGCGCCTGCGGGCCGATATACCTACGACACGCTGCTCAACGACGCGCGTCCGGCTGATGGATGCTCTGTCGATCAAGAAAGCCCACTTCGCCGGCCTGTCGATGGGCGGCGCGACCGCGCTCGGCCTCGCCGAACATTTTCCCGATCGTGTTGACCGGATCATCGTCTGCGACTTGCCCTGCCAATCGACGCCGCAGTCGAGCCAGCAATGGGAAGAGCGGATCGCGGTGGCACAGAAACAGGGTATCGAGGCGCTGGTCGAGCCGACCATTGCGCGCTGGTTTCCGCCCGAGACGGTCGCAAAGAACCCGCCCCATCTCGACAAGGTGCGCACGATGATCCGCACCACGCCGGTCAATGGCTTCATCGGTTGCGCGGCGGCATTGGCCGATCATGACTATGCCTCAGCGGTCGCTAGCGTAAAGCACAAGGTGTTGTTCATGACCGGCGGCAAGGACGCGCGCGGCAGGGCCGATGCGCAAGCTCAACGAGAAGCTTCCCGGCTCGCGCTATGTCGAGCTTGCCGGGCGCCGGCCATATCTCGAACATGGACAGTCCCGCGGAGTTCACCAAGGCGATCCGTGACTTCATCGCCGGTTGATTAATCCGCCGGCTATGCCTTTTCGGCGGGGTATGCCTCGCGCCGCGCAATCCCCGCGCCTTTGCAAACAATTGGCCAAAACACTATACCTCCTCGCAAAGGGACGAGATCGGCCCGTTCTAACAGGAGAAACGCCATGTCCACGGTGACGATGAAGGCCCCTGCCCCGGCCGGGCTTTCCAACAAAGCCCGTGAGTTGATGGAAGCCATCAACACCGAAGCCGGAAAGCACAACGTCTGGGTCCGCACCCAAGCCAATGCGCCGGCGCAGAAGCCCTGGTTCAGCGAAACCAGCGGCGAAGGCTCGGGCCAGCTTGCCACCGGCCGCGTCGCCGTCAACCAGATGAAGACCACGCCCTATATGTGGAAGTGGAACGAATACTCCGGCTACCTCAACCAGATTTCCCAGATCGCCAGCAAGGCCGACGTTTCCCCGATCGAATTTGCCGACCGCCAGAGCATCCTGCTGCTCAATCCCGGCCTGAACGGCCGCCTGCAGGTCACCAACACCATCCGCTGCGCGATTTCGATCTACAATCCGGGCGACGTCGCGCCGGTGCATCTGCATTCGCCGAATGCCAGCCGCACCATCCTTTCCGACAAAGGCGGCTACACGGTGGTCGAAGGCGAGCGCGTCACCGCGCATCGCGGCGACCTGATCCTCACCCCGAACGGCACCTGGCACGATCACGGCAACGATTCCGACGAACCGTGCATCTGGATCGACACCCTGGACTGGCCGCTGATGGAATTCCTCGACGCCGCCTGGGTCGATCACAACATGCCGGGCGCGCAGGGCAACACCAACGTCCAGGCGATCTCGGTCACCGAAGGCTATTCGCGCCACCTCTACAGCCACGGCGGCCTCAAGCCGACGTTCGTCAATCACCAGCGCGGCGTCGGCCGCGACCCGGCGCCGCTGTTCCACTTCCGCGGCGCGGACGTGAAGGACATGCTGCACAGCCTGCGCAAGGAAAAGGGCGACCCGTACGAAGGCATCAAGATCGACTTCGTCAATCCGGTCACCGGCGAGCCGGTATTCAAGACGCTGAACTACTCGGCGCAGCTTCTGCGCCCCGGCGAAGAGACCGAGCTCAAGCGCGAGACCGCCGGCACCTACTATGTGTGCATCGAAGGCACAGGCGTGACCGAAGTCGGCGGCAAGCGCTTCGAATGGAGCCACAACGATCTGTTCGTGGTGCCGAACTTCATGTGGCGTCGCCATATCAATACCGGCAAGACCGACGCGATGATCTATTCGGTGTCCGACGCGGCGCTGATGCAGAACATCGGCCAATATTACGCGCAAGGCCGCGACAAGCACGGCAAAGTCACCGAGCTCGTCGTTCACTAACGCGCGATCGTCATCCCGCACAAATGAAAAGAGCCGGCACGCTGTGCCGGCTCTTTCAGTTTCGAAAGCCGCCTCGGAACAGACTGAGGACGGCAGCTTTGCCGCCGTTTTTCTTGCAGGCCGAACGGAATTTCTTCCGCGCCTTGCCTTGAGACCCTTGGCATTGGCCTGCTGGCTGCATGCCTTGGAGATCGCGCTTTTGTCCGTCGCAGCACCGGTGGCCGGTGCAGCGGCTGGCGCCGCGGGTTGAGCCGCCGGCGCCGGTGTGGCCGAGAAGGTGCCGGGGTTTGTGCGAACACGCTTCCCGCACTAATCGCCAGTGACAACAACGCAACGCTTATCGCAACTTTCATGTCGTTTTCCTTGTTTAGAGAAGCCACCCCGCTTACGCGCCTTTCAGCTTGGCGTTGCACTGGCTGTAATAGCCGCCGCCCTTCTGGATCCACTTCAAGTCGCCATTGCCGTTCGCGGCCTTGTTGGCCCTGTACTGATCGAGACAGGTCTCCATCCGCGCCTTGCCGGCCGATAGTGTGGAATATTTGGAGTTCACGGCGCTCGGGAAAACGGCATTGCCGGAGAATGTCGGAGCCGGCGCGGGCTTCGGGGCAGGAGCCGGTGCTGGCGCCGGGGCAGGCGCTGCAGCTGTGGTTGCAGCCGGCGCCGCGGCATCCGATCCGCATTGCGCCTTGCGGAAGTCATTCCACTTCATGCCGTTGAGGGTATTGCCGTCCTTGGCCGCTTTATATTTGGCGCTGCACTCCGCCATCGTGAGCGCTTGAGCCGATGTGCCTTGCAGAGCGATGGCCGCGAGCACGGCACCTGCGCAAAGAGCAACATAACGCATGGTCATGGCTGGTTTCCTCGTGTTGACGTCTGATTTTTAAGGTCGAACGGCCAGGCTGAATCGGCCGGATATTCCAATAGGCCCATTTAGCCACAGGAATACGTCACCGTCACCCCTTGTGAGAGTGATCGTGCGAATGAGCGTTTCCGTAATCTTCGGGCTTGCCGATCTCGTCTCCACACCCGGCGCGTTTTGCCCAATACTCCCAGGCACGCCATGTTTCCGGGGCGCCGGGCGAATAGGCGCGGCCGCCACCGCGGGCAGCGATCTCACCCTTCGACAGCGGCTTCGGCTTGCCGCCCATGCGCATCGCATTCATCTGCACGCGCGCATTGCGCGGCAAATAGACCGAAAGCCGCACCACCTCGATGATCGAGCGCGCCGCCGAGGCAAAACCGTGGCCGCGCATCAGCGCGACGTTGCCCTTACCCATTGTTTTGGCAAGGTCACGCCCCTGCGGCATGTTTCGCACCAGAAGATCGGTATCGCCGAATTTCTTGCGGATATCCCATACCGGCACCTTGCCGCCGATGAAGCTGCCGGAATGGATTACCGGCTCCAATGGCTTCGACACCAGACCGAACGGCAGCGTATCTTCGGCGTGCGCATGCACCACCGCCATGACTTCGGGCCGAGCCTCGAAGATCGCTGCGTGGATGAAGCGCTCAAGATAAGGCTGGCGCTTGTCGCTGACCGGCTCGCCCATTTGATCGAACTCGATCAGGTCATGACGCTCGACCAGTTCCGGCGCCAGCGAACGCGACATGAAGAAATGCTTCGGGTTGTCGGGATGGCGCACGCTGATATGGCCATAGGCATCGACCACGTCTTCGTTGGAGAGAATGCGATTGGCGACGACGAGGTCGCGCAGGATATCGTCGAGCTTGGCTCATGGTGTTCCTTCCCTATTGTGAAGCTTAAATCGGCCGGCTTAGCCGTAGGTCGGCACGAACAGATCGTCGGCCTTCACGGGCTTGTCCGTCAGGCCGAGCGTCTGCTGGTAGGTAATAAGCGCCTCAATCGTGCGGCGATTGGGCTCGACGCCGTAGGGCCACGGATCGCCGTTGAACACTTCCCAGATGTCGTCGATCTCGCGCATCAGGAACGGCGTCATGTAGCGGACGGCGCGCAGATTGAACAATTTCCGCAGCGCGATCTCCTTCGATTTCACGAAGGCGTCGTACAGGCTCGTCGCCACGAACGGATATCGCTCGTAGACACTCTTCTTGATGGCGACGGTGTGCATGATCGGATAGATGCCCTTGCGCTTGTAGAGGTCCTTGTCGACCTCGACAAAGTTCGGGAACAGCCGCACGATGTCGGGATTGGTGCGGATTTCTTCCGGCAAGCTGGTGCCGAGCGTGGCGTCGATCTCGCCTGCGGCGAGCATCTGCCCGAGCGTCTTGCCGGTCTTGTTGTTCTCGATCGACATCTTTTTCAGAAGCGGCAGCACGGTCGGACTGCCGTGCGATCCCGCACTCGTTCATGGCGCTCTGCACCCAGTGAACTTTCGTGAGATCGACGCCGAATTCGTGATGCAGGATGCCGTTGATGAAGATCGCGGCCGTCATCGTGTAAAGCGGCACGCCGATGCGCTTGCCTTCGAGATCCTTGGGCGTCTTGATCCCGGACTTCCTGTTGATGGCGATGAAGCCCATGCGGAAGGCAATCGAGGGAAATACCGGGATGGCAACGAACGGGCACTCGTTGCGGGTAAATCGCTGCGTGAATTCGGAAAGCGAATATTCGGCAACGTCGAATTCCTGCCCGCCCGACATGCGGTCGAAAATCGGCCGCGGCTGATCGATGGCGATGAAATTGAGATCGATGCCGTCCGGCTTGACCTCGCCGGTATAGAGCGGCTGCATCCGGTCGTAGAGGCCGCACGCGAATGAAAGTTGCAGCTTGGCCATTGGTTCGGCGTCCTCCCGTTTCTGATTGCGGCCTTACGGTTAGCACGCCGCAAAAGGTGCAGGAAGGCAGGCAGCAGCCGATACGCGCATGCCCTAATGCAACTCTTTACGCAAAATTTTCCCGATGTTGCTCTTCGGCAGCTGATCGCGGAACTTCGACGATGTGCGGCACTTTGTAGTTCACCAGCCGGGCTGCGAGAAATTCGCTCAAGATCGGCTTCGGTCAAGCGCCGGATCGCGCCTGACGACGAACAGCTTGACCGCCTGGCCGGTGCGCTCGTCCGGCACGCCGATCACGGCCGCCTCGAGAACGCCGGGATGCTGCATCGGCGACGTCCTCGACTTCGTTCGGAAACACCTTGAAGCCGGAAACGATGATCATGTCCTTCTTGCGGTCGAGCAGCTTCAGGAAGCCCTCCGCATCAAAGGTGCCGATATCGCCGGTGCGCAGCCAGCCGTCTGCTGTGATCACAGCCTGGGTTTCGGCAGGACGCCCCCAATAGCCCTGCATGACTTGCGGGCCACGAACCCACACCTCACCTTCCCCGCCCGGGACCGGCGACCGCGCCGTCGTCGTCCCGGATCGTCACCTCGGTCGAAGGCACCGGAAGGCCGACCGTGCCGAACTTCGGGCTCGCGATCGGATTGATGCACACCACTGGCGAAGCTTCGGTCAGGCCATAGCCCTCAACCACATGGGTCCCGGTAATCTCGTGCCAGCGATGCGCTACTTCGCTTTGGATGGCCGCACCGCCGCCAATCGCCAACCGCAGCGCGCTGAAATCCAGAGCAGCGAATTCGGGCTTGTGCACCAGCGCATTGAACAATGTGTTGACACCCGACATCACGGTGATGTGCCCACCGTGAATGGTTCGAATAAGCCGATCAAGATTGCGCGGATCGATAACGAGAACATTGAGCGCCCCGACCAGGGCGAAAGACAGCATGTTCGCGGTCAAAGAGAAGATATGATAGAGCGGCAGCGGCGTCAGCACGCGCTCGTTCTCATGCTCGCCTGTGGCCCCCGTCCACGCCAGACATTGCAACGTATTGGCGATCAGGTTGCGGTGCGTGAGCATGGCGCCTTTCGGCACGCCCGTCGTGCCGCCGGTATATTGTAAAAGCGCCACCGCGGAAGATTGCGTCTTTGCATCGGAGTAACGGCTGCTCGGCTCGCGCGTGCAGGCATCCTGCATCATGGTGAAAGTGTCGAAGCGCCAAGCCGGTACCGAACGTTCGATGTAGGAATTGGCGAAATTGAATGCCCAGCGTTTCAATGTCGGCACGAGATCGCCGAGCCGCGCCACCACGACATGGCGGATTTTGGTCTCGGCGATCACCGACTCCAGCTTGTGGGCGAAATTCTCCATGATGACGATGACGTCGGCGCCGGAATCGTGAAGCTGTTCCTTCAGCTCACGTGGCGTGTAGAGCGGATTGACGTTGACCGCGATCAATCCGGCGCGAAGGGTGCCGAAAAACGCGACCGGATAAGCCAGCATGTTCGGCAGCATGATCGCGACGCGATCACCCGGCCGGCACTTTACCTCCTCGATCAGGAAGGCGGCGAAGGCCCGGCTGTCGCGCTCCCACTCGGCGTAGCTCATCTGCGCCCGTAAGCATTCGAAGGCCGGACGCGCGGCATGCTGATCGCAGGACTCGAGCAGCATGGCGTGGAGCGAAGGGAACAGGTCCGGATCGATGGTACGCGGAACGCCGGCGGGATAGGACGCAAACCAAGCGGGCTCCGCCGTGCCCGAAGTCAGCGCACCATTCGAAATGAGCGTCATGACTGATCAGCCCCGGCCCAACCTGCAACGCGGCTATGATCGCTTCCGCATATTCCGCGATTCTTTCGTTGCGCGCCTAACCGCAATCACTGCGCCGCGACAAACTTCTCCAGCGTCATCGGAGCGCGACCACCCGCCGGCTCTTTCGGCTCGACGCCGACGAACGGGCTTGCCTCGTTGAACCACATGGCGCGAGCCGGCAATTGCCAGCGGCGCTTGCCGGCGACGGAAGCATCCCAGCGTACCGGCTCGTCCTCGATGTCCATGCACTGATAGTGTGTATTGAACAGTTCGATGCGATGGCCGTCGGGATCACGCATGTAAACGAAAAGCGCGAGACCGGGGCCATGCCTGCCCGGGCCGTACTCGATATTGTCGGCAAAGCCCATCTCGGAGGCCAGATCGCAGACGTAGAAGAAGTGATACGATTCCGGGATGCTGAAGGCGGCATGATGCAGTCGAGGTCCCTTTCCCGGCGCAAACACGATGTCGTGCGGATTGCCCTTGCGCTGCAAGAACACGAACATCGGATCTTCGCTACCGTCTGGCGCAATGTATTCGGACAGACGAAAGCCGAGCCCCATATAAAACTCGAGCTCCTTGCGCACGTCGGGAACCAAAACCTGAAAATGATCGATTCGTTGCGGCACCGCGCCACGATGATGACCG
This sequence comes from uncultured Alphaproteobacteria bacterium, assembly GCA_963742215.1. Classification (GTDB taxonomy): domain Bacteria; phylum Pseudomonadota; class Alphaproteobacteria; order Rhizobiales; family Xanthobacteraceae; genus BOG-931. Next base: position 76,194 of record CAVULJ010000007.1, on the reverse strand, counting down.
AAATCCATCAGCAGTCGCGGCTTGGTCTCCATCGAAGCGCAGAGTTCGAGCGGCACGCCGCCCGGATCGCTCACATGCAGCGTCTTGCCCTGATATGGCCGCTCGACCCATTGCGCCGGCAGGCCCGCCTTCTCGAAATAGGACTTTGCTTTCACCAGATCTTCTTCAGTGAAGCAACGCATGCCGACGCGCTCGGATTTCGGCGTATCGGCGCGCTTGAGCACCAGGCTGTGGTGGCAGGCTTCGGCAATGCCGCGGAGATAGATCGTGTCCTTGTCTTCATCGCTGACGACCAGGCCGATCAGATCGACATAAAACGCGCGGCTTTTCGCCAGGTCCTTGACGTGCAGCACGGAATGGCTGGCGCGTGTAATATTGAAAGGCGGATTGTAATTGGGCTTCGGTAGCGGCACGGCTTACTCCAGGACGGAAGGAATGGATCGGCGTCAACTTGACACGTCCCGGCGCTCCATTCCACTTTCCGAAACCTGCGGAAAAGGATGCCACGCATGACCGATGCTGCCATGGGATCAAGCCAGAGCTACCGGGGTCTGCGCGGCTGGCTCGATGTGGTGGACAAGTTCGGCGAGCTTGAGCGTGTTTCCGGCGCCCACTGGGACGTCGAGATGGGCGCCATCACCCACATGCTTACCGAAAAGAGCCGCGGTCAGGCGCCGGCCATCCTGTTCGACGAAGCACCGGGTTATCCGAAGGGTTATCGGACGCTGTATGGCCAGCTATCGTCGATCAAACGTATTGCACTGACGCTCGGCCTGCCACTCGAGTACGACCGCAAGGTCGATATCGTGCAGCGTTATCACGAGCGCATGCAGGACATGAAGCCGCTGAAGCCGCGCTTCGTCAACGACGGCCCGATCTTCGAGAACGTGATCGAAGGCGACGCCATCGACGTTCTGAAATTTCCGGTGCCGCGGCACCATGAGCAGGACAAGGCCCGCTTTATCGGCACCGCGTGCTGCGTCGTGACCAAAGACCCGGACGCCGGCTGGTTCAATCTCGGCGCCTATCGCAGCCAGGTCTATGACGGCAAAACCGTCGGCTGCCAGATCACGGAAGGCAAGCACGGCCGCATTCATCGCGACAAATATTTCGCGCGTGGCGAACCGATGAAGGTTTTGATCCTGTGCGGACAGGATCCGCTGCTGTTTATGCTTTCCTCAAGCCCACTGCCGGAAGTCAGCGAATATGACATCGCCGGCGGCCTGCGCGGCGAACCGCTCGACGTCGTGCGCGGGCCCTTTACCGGTTTTCCGATCCCTGCCGATTGCGAAATCGCGATCGAAGGCGAAACCACTCCTGGCCAAACCAGGCCGGAAGGACCGTTTGGCGAATGGATGGGCTATTACTCCGACGACACCCAGGACCGGCCTTACGTCAACGTCAAAACCATCCTGCATCGTAACGATCCGATCCTGACCTGCGCGCCGCAGCACAAGCCGGTTGATGAGACAGGATTGCTCAAGGGCATCGCCGGCGCCGCGCAAATCTGGCGCGCACTCGATGCCTGCGGCATTCCGGATGTGCTCGGCGTCTGGAATCACGAAGCCGGCCCGGCAACGCGGTTCACTACGATCCAGCTTCGCCAGCGTTATCCCGGCCACGCGCGGCAGGCCCTCCACGTGGCGTGCGCCTGCCAGGGTGGCGCTTATGCCGGTAAATGGACGGTGGTCGTCGATGAGGACATCGATGCCGGCGATCTCGATCAGGTGCTGTGGGCGATGTGTACCCGCTTCGATCCGAAGGCCGATATCGATCTCGTGCAAAAAGCCTGGGCTTCGAAGCGCGATCCGCTTTATCTGCCCGGCAACTTCAACAACCGCATCCTGGTCGACGCCTGCATTCCCTACGACATGAAACTCAAGGGGACATTCCCGCCGACGGTCGACGTCAGCTCGAATATGCGAACCAAACTGCGAGCGAAATTTCCAAACCTGTTTCACTAAATAAAAAGTGGCGGATGGTTTAAGCCATCCGCCACGCTCGTCACTCGTCGCTGAAACCTACTCCTGATTTTGCGCGGTCTGCGCAAACAGGTCCTTGCCTAAAGTGTTGAAGCGAGCCTTCTGAGCGTCGCTCAGCGAGTCATAGAAGTCATGCAGTGCCGGGCGGATCGTATCCACGGCCTGCAACATGGCTTGCAGATGCTTGCCGGCTGCCGCAAGCCTCGCCGGCGGCGTGGCAGGCGCCTCGGCTCGGGCACGCAGCCTTGATCGTGTCCGCCGCGCTCGTGGCCGCCGATTGCAAGGCATCGAGCTTCGCGCGCTGCGCATCGTTCGGCTGCACCACGGTGTTGATCTGATCGGTTGGCCACGCCATCACCGACGCATCGCATTGCGCTTGCGGCGTGGGCGCATTGCCGGGTGCGCCCGGCTGCGGCGCAGCGTTTGACGCCTCAGGCTTGGCGCCCGGTGCGTTGGCGCCGATGTCGTTGAAGCGCGCCTTCTGCTCGTCGCTCAGCGAGTCGTAGAATTTACCGAGCGGCGGGCTGACGATATCGACCGCCTGCACCATGCCTTGCAGACGCTGCTGCATGTCATCGAGACGTCCAGTCGGCGTGAACGACACCGTTGTCGGGCAATGCGACTTGATCACATCGCTCGCCTTGACCACGGCATTGCCAAGATCGTCGAGCAGCGCGGTCTGGTCGGGATTAGGCTGTATGGCGGCCTGGATCTGATCGATCGGCCATCCGGTGACTTCTGCTGCTTCCTCGTCGCAGCTCTGGGTCATGTTTTGGGTCAGCGTCGCCATGCGCTGAGGCGCGCCCGGACCCTGGACGTACTGGTCATAAACGTTCGGCGAGAAAATCCCTTCGTAGATATCGCCGTAGCCATAGACCCAGAACGGATCGTAGTCGCCATAATCATACGGCCACAGCGAGTAGTAGAAGAGATTGCCGTAGGCGTACGGCCAGAATAGCGGACCAAGCCAGCCGACGTGATGGAGAGCATTGGATGCCATCCAGAGTGCCAGAACGGATGGAACGCGGCGTTGGCCGCAAAATTGCGCCGCCCCGCGAACGCAGCAGGGCTTACGGCAACGTGAGCGAAGCGAGCATTGTTTGCGAGTGGATGGGCGCCGGGCGTTACGTGACCGATAGCCGCATGGTTAGCTAAAGCATTGTGCGCTGCTAAACCCGCTGGACCGTGAACCGCGGTGTGGAAAGCAGGTCCACCGTGCGATACGCGGGCGGAGAAATGTGTGCCGCCTCCACCAACGTGAGGCGCGGCGCGAGCGGCGAAATGAGGTGCGCCGCCGCCACGGGCTGCTGAAATATGAGGGGCCGAGAAATGTGCGCCGCCACCACCGCCAGGATGCCCGCCGCCTCCCGGGTGCCCGCCGCCGCCACCTCCAGGATGACCTCCGCCTCTCGCTGCGGCCGCGGCGCCAATCATGCACACAGAAAGACCGATGGAAGCCACGGCTATCGATATCTTCGATGATATCTTGGACATGTTGAAATCTCTCTCCGGCCAATCGATTTAACGTACAATTGCGCGTTACGTTCCTCCGGGCTCAACGCATGCTGCGGTGCAGCGTCTTCGCCACATACACTCAGTTTCGATATGTGCCGAAGTTCAAGCACCCGCCAGTATGGAGCCGGGTTACATTTTCGTCACCTATTCGCAGATCAACCACCGGCCGCTGCGCCAAAATCCATACTGCAAAACGCGAAATCGCGACTGCAGCGTCCGATTGCCTCGAAAAGCAAAGCGCGCATATCGCCGATAAGAAATTCCAACGGTTTGGACCGCGCAACTGTCGCCCGAATGTCACATCTCCCGCAGATCGTTTTGGCCGTGCACAACCGTCCGGCCGCGCAGTTGATATTCGCCCATCTGGCGGGCATGTTTATGGTTAACGTGGTCGCTGGGGGCCGATCATACCGAAATAACGCCATTGCCGCGCGGGCGTCTCGCCGGTCAAGCGTTTGGCGTTCTTTCCGGGTGTTTCGGGCGGCTTTGGGGGCGTTGCAGCAACGAGTTCGCGGCGGTGCGTGCGTTGGCCAATGCGGGTGTGCGTCGAAGAAGTTGGGTGCGGCGCGCCATATCATTGCGCGCGCGGGCCTGCGCAGCTGGATTCGCTCTCGCTTCGTTATTGGCCGAATGCGCCGTAGGCCCGGACTACTCGCCTGCTCCCGCGCCTACTCCGACTGAATTCAAGGAACTAAAGGGCTACAAGCACGCCACGCCGCGCGATGACGTCGATCGCGGCGACTGGTGGGCTCCCTACCGCGATCCGCGCCTCGCCGAACTGCTCCGCCAAGTCGAGATTTCCAATCAGACGGTTGCCGCGTCGGCGGCGGCCTACGAAGAAGCGCGCGCGCTCATTCGCGAAGCGCAGTCGTCGCTACTTCCTGTCGCAACCGCCGGATACTCTGTTACGCGCACGCGCACTGGAGCGCTTGCCGGCACCACTGGCGGGAGCGCGATCGGGGCGAATCTGGGAACCCGATATTCGACACAGTACGTCGCACCGATCAGCGGCTCCTGGGATCTCGACGTTTGGGGCAAGATACGCAGGCAAATCGAGAGTAATACCGCCGAGGCACAGGCAAGCGCAGCCGATCTCGATAATGCCAAGCTCTCCGCGCAAGCTCAGCTGGCAACCGCCTACTTCAATTTGCTCACGTCCGATTCCCTGCATCGATCTGTTTCTTCGCACGATCGCGCTCGATAAGAAGACCCTCGACATCGTGCAGAACCAGTTCAAAGCCGGCTACTCCGTGACCGCGGGCGACGTTTCCACGGCGCAAGCTCAGCTTTTTAACGCACAGGCGCAGCTTTTCGATGCCGACGTACAGCGCGCGCAATATGAGCACGCGATTGCGATGCTGATTGGCCGGCCGCCGGCGGAACTTTCGATCGCACGCAGGCTGCTTGGCGGAAGTATCCCGAGGATCCCGGTCACAGTCCCTTCGACTTTGCTGGAACGTCGTCCCGACATTGCCGCGGTGAACGAACGATGGAACAACAGAACGCACTGATCGGCGTCGCCGAGGCTGGCTATTTCCCCGACATTTCGCTGTCCGCCATGGTCCAATACATAGGTCCGATTCCGCTGCCGTTCAGCGCCGCGCGTTCGATCCAGTCGATCGGCGCCAGTGCGACGCAAACGCTGTTCAACGGCGGGCTGACCGCGGCACAGGTCGATGCCGCCCGGGCGACTTATTGGCAGAGCGTGGCCAATTACCGGCAAACGGTGCTGGTGGCATTCCAGCAGGTCGAGGATGAGCTTGCCGCGACCCACTTATTATTCCGAGGCAGCTTGCTGTGCAGCAGAGGGCGGTCAGCGGAGGAACATAAAGCTGTTGATGTCTATCTCAATCAGTTTCAGCAAGGCCTGGTCGCTTTCACCACCGTCGTGACGGCAGAATTGACCTTGCTGAGCGACGAGGAAAGCGAACTGACGAACCGGCAAAATCTCTTTCTCGCCAGCGTGAGCCTGATCGAAGCGCTCGGCGGCGGATGGGACACCACACTGCTGCCAACGGCAAAGAAGCTGACAGACGGCTTCTCGCTGCTGCCGAAGCTCGAATCAACACAGCCGGCGATAGGAACGACCGTAGTTCCTCTGGCCGGACAGCCATCAGATGCGACGCAGGGAGCAAAATAGCCCTAATGTTCGGCTTCAGTGGTGAAACACCGTTGGCGAACGAAGGAACTCCCAAGGCCTTGATTCAGCCAATGTTTTTGCGATGAATCAAACAGAAGGAACAGCAGCTTGTGATGTTCATCTTGCCTCGCCGCGCTGGCGCACCCGGCAACTTCGTGAAAAGCCGTCCATTAGCGAATTTTCATTAGGCGGGTCATGTTGCCGCACACTATTATGCGGGAAATATTGGGATTCTGATCGCCATCATGGATGAGCGCACGCGTACAACGGATGACGAGCTGGCGCCCAACCTGCGCCGGCCGACGCCGAGCCGGGTGTGAAAAGCCCGGTCTTATCGCGATCCCGGATTATCGCCGGCGTGATCGTCGTCCTTCTCGTTATCGCCGGATACGAGACCGTGCATCTCATGCGAACGCCGCAGGCACCGGGCGGACGCTTCCAGAACGCCGGCGCCCAGTCGGTGGGCGCAGCCACCGTCGGCACCGGCAACATCAAAGTGATCGTCAATGCACTCGGAACCGTGACGCCGCTCGCCACTGTCACCGTGCAAACCCAGATTGACGGCCAGCTCACCCAAGTTGGGTTCACAGAAGGGCAATTGGTTCAGAAAGGCGACTTTCTTGCGCAGATCGACCAGCGCCCGTATGAGATTTTGAAAGCGCAAAACGAAGGCCAGCTTGCGCACGATCAAGGTTTGCTTGCGCAGGCAAAAATGGACCTCACGCGCTATCAGACGCTGGCGCAACAGAACTCGATCGCGCGGCAACAGGCGGAAGATCAGGTCTTCATCGTTCAGCAATACGAAGGGTCGGTAAACAAGACCAGGCGCAAGTCGACACACAGGCGCTCAACATCGCCTACTGCCACATTGTTTCGCCGGTCACCGGACGCGTCGGTCTTCGCCTGGTCGATCCTGGAAACTACGTGCAAACGTCGGGTAGCACCGGTCTCGCCGTCCTGACGCAACTGCAGCCGATCACGGTGATCTTCTCAATTCCGGAAGACAATCTGCCGGATATCGTACCGCAGCTTGCGGCGGGCACCTCGCTCCAGGTCACAGCCTTCGACCGCGCTAACGTCAAACAGCTGGCGGTCGGCAAGGTATCCGCGCTCGACAATCAGATCGACACCACTACCGGGACGGTGAAAGTACGAGCGCAGTTCGACAATACGGACAACGCGCTGTTCCCGAACCAGTTTGTCAATGCGCGACTGCTGGTCCGAACATTGCAGAACGTCGTTACCGTGCCGAGCGCAGCTATTCAGCTTGGCGCTGCGGTGAACGGCGGCTCAGGCGGCGGCACCTCGGATAGCGGGAATCCCGGCAGCACAAGCTTCGCCGCTACTGCGAATGCCGTAGCGCCCAGTTACTACGTCTATGTCATCAATGCCAATAACACGGTTTCGGTAAGAGCAGATCACGATCGGCCCGACTGACGGCAGCATGACTGAAGTCAATTCCGGCCTCGTGGCCGGCGACAAGGTCGTTACCGATGGCACCGACCGGCTGCGCGATGGCCTGCCCGTCAGCGTCTCGGCTTTGGACGGCAAGCCGGTCAACGGCACGGCTGGTGGCGGCAGCGCCGGCAGCCGCCGCACGGGCGGAAGCGGTCAAGGCGGAAGCAATCGCGAGAACGGCGGCGCGGCACGCAAGCGGCGGCGAGCGATCGCAAAATTCCAACCGTTCGCAATCTCAAGGCTCTACCAACGGCGGCCAATAGCAGCTCCGAAACGGCGGCGAGCGCATGACACGAGCGCTCGCGCAACGGTGAAACGGTGCGATGAACGTCTCGGAACCTTTTATTCTCCGTCCGGTCGGGACGACACTGATGATGGCCGCGATCATGCTGTCCGGCCTGGTCGCCTACACTTTCCTGCCGCTATCGACGCTACCCGAGGTCGACTACCCCACCATTCAGGTTCAGACGCTCTACCCCGGCGCCAGCCCTGAGGTGATGACATCATCGGTGACCTCGCCGCTTGAGCGGCAGTTCGGCCAGATGCCGGGCTTGAACGAAATGACGTCGGCAAGTTCGGCCGGCGCGTCGGTTATCACCCTGCAATTCAGCCTTGATCTGAGCCTCGATATCGCCGAGCAGGAAGTCCAGGCTGCCATCAACGCTGCCGGCAATTTGTTGCCGGCCGATCTGCCGGCGCCACCGATCTACGCCAAGGTCAACCCGGCGGACGCACCGATCCTTTCGCTTGCGGTGACATCCAAGACTTTGCCGCTCACGGCCCTCGAAGATCTTTGCGAGACCAGTCTTGCGCAGAAAATCTCGCAGCTCACCGGCGTCGGCCTGGTGAGCATCAGCGGCGGGCAGCGCCCCGCCGTGCGGCTTCAGCTCAATCCGCAAGCGCTCGCTGCGTATGGGCTCAATATCGACGACGTGCGCACCACGATCGGTAACCTCAACGTCAATACGCCGAAAGGAAACTTCGACGGCCCGGCGCAGGCCACGACCATCAATGCCAACGATCAGCTCGCCAGTACCGACCAATACCGCAATCTGATTGTCGCCTATCGCGATGGCGGACCGGTCCGTCTTTCTGATGTCGCCAAAATCGTCAGCGGACCGGAAAACACCAAACTCGGCGCCTGGGCCAATACCACTCCGGCAATCATCCTCAACGTACAGCGCCAGCCGGGCGCCAATATCATTCAGGTCGTCGACCGGATTCAAAGCCTGCTGCCGCAAATGCTGGCATCGCTGCCGTCCGCGGTGGAGGTGAAGGTTCTCAGCGACCGTACCGTCACGATCCGGGCCTCGGTCGCCGACGTCGAGTTCGAACTCGGCCTCGCCATCGTGCTGGTCGTGATCGTGATCTTTGTGTTCTTGCGCACGCTCCCCGGCACGATCATCCCGAGTCTCTCGGTGCCGCTGTCGCTCGTCGGCACGTTCGGCGCGATGTACCTGCTCGGCTTCAGCCTCGACAACCTGTCGCTGATGGCCCTGACCATCGCCACCGGTTTCGTGGTCGACGACGCCATCGTCATGATCGAGAACATCGCCCGCTTTGTCGAAGGCGGCATGGAGCCGCTGGAAGCCGCGCTGCGCGGCTCCGAACAGATCGGCTTCACCATCATCTCGCTCACGATCTCGCTGCTCGCGGTGCTCATACCGCTGCTATTCATGGGCGACGTGGTCGGCCGGCTGTTCCACGAGTTCGCCATCACGCTCGCGGTCACCATCGTCATATCCGCGGTAGTCTCGCTGACGCTGGTGCCGATGATGTGCGCAAAACTGATCTCGGCATCGCCCCGATCACGAACGCACCGCGTTCGATCTGAAAGCCGAGCGCGCATTCACCGCCACCATCGATCATTATGGCCGCGCTCTTAACTGGATCCTGGACCACCAGCCGCTCACCTTGCTGGTCGCCATTATGACGCTGGCTGTGACCGTGCTGCTCTACTTAGCCATTCCCAAAGGATTCTTCCCGGTACAGGACACCGGGATGATCCAGGCCATCACGGAGGCGTCGCAAAGCGTTTCCTATTCCGAGATGGCGCGGCTGCAAAACCAGCTCGCCGAAGCCATTCTCAAAGACCCGGACGTCGTTAACCTGAGTTCGGTGGTCGGCGTTGACGGCACCAATGAAACGCTCAACAGCGGACGCTTTCTGATTTCGCTGACGCCGCATGACGATCGCAAGCTGACTGCCAGCCAGATCATCAAACGGATTCAAAGCGAGGTAGCCGGAGTTGTCGGCATCACGCTTTACATGCAGCCGGTGCAGGACCTGACCATCGACTCTACGGTCAACCGCGCTCCGTATAATTTCATCCTCGAAGACGCGAACGCCACGGAGTTCAACACCTGGGTCCCGAAGCTGGTGCAGCAGCTTGGTCAGCTTCCCCAGCTGACCGATGTCGCCAGCGACCTGCAACAGCAGGGCTTGTCGGTCTATCTGGTCATCGACCGCGCCACGGCGAGCAGGTTCGGCATCACGCCGGCGACCGTCGATAACGTGCTCTATGACTCGTTTGGGCAGCGCATCGTCTCGACCATCTACACCCAGTCGAACCAGTATCGCGTGATCCTCGAACTCGACCCTTCATTGCAACAATCGCTCGATGGCCTGTCCGCGATCTATCTGCCGTCGTCGTCTTCGACGACCAACGGGCAAGTGCCCCTCTCGGCCATTTCGCACATCGAAAAGCGGAACGGACCGTTGGTCGTTACGCATTTCGGCCAATTCCCCGCAACGACGATCTCCTTCAATACCGCGCCGGGCTATTCGCTCGGCGACGCGGTGGATGCTATCGTGCAGGCGGAAGCCAAAGCCGGCCTGCCCAACAGCTTCATCACCTCATTCCAGGGCACCGCCGCGGCGTTTCAATCGTCGCTGACCAATGAAATCTTCCTGATCATCGCGGCAGTCGTGGCGATGTATATCGTGCTCGGCGTCCTCTACGAGAGCTTCGTCCATCCGATCACGATCCTGTCGACGCTGCCGTCCGCGGGCGTCGGCGCGCTCCTGTCGCTGATCGTACTGCGCTACGATCTCGACGTGATCTCGATCATCGGCGTGATCCTGCTGATCGGCATCGTCAAGAAGAACGGCATCATGATGGTGGACTTTGCGCTCGAAGCCGAGCGTGTCGAAGGCCTGCCGCCGCGCGAAGCAATTTATCAGGCCTGCCTGCTTCGCTTCCGTCCGATCATGATGACCACGATGGCGGCCATTCTCGGCGCGCTGCCGCTCATGCTTGGCAGCGGGACCGGCTCGGAATTGCGCCAGCCCCTCGGCGTCACCCTTGTCGGCGGATTGATCGTCAGCCAGATGCTGACCTTGTTCACGACGCCGGTCATCTATCTCTACTTCGACCGGCTCGCTATTCGCCTGAGCGGCGGACGGGGTCCTGCGAATCCGGTTCCCCACGGCGAGCCGGCCGAATGAACATTTCCCAGCCGTTCATTTCCCGTCCGGTCGCGACGACCCTTCTCACGTTCGGCATCGCGCTTTCCGGCATCCTGGCATTCTCGAAATTGCCGGTCTCGCCGCTGCCGCAGGTCGATTATCCGACTATTTCGGTCAGCGCATCGCTTCCGGGCGCCAGTCCGGAAACGGTGGCGACCAGCGTTGCGGAACCGCTCGAGCGCCACCTCGGCCAGATCGCCGACGTCACGGAAATGACGTCGAACAGCGGCATTGGCCAGACCCGCATCACGCTGCAGTTTGACCTCAATCGCGACATCGACGGCGCAGCGCGCGACGTGCAAGCCGCAATCGTCGCCGCCCGCCAGGACTTGCCGGCGAGCCTGAAAAGCAACCCGACCTATCGCAAGGTCAATCCGGCCGATGCGCCGATCCTCATTCTGGCGATGACATCGAAGACGCTGACGCAGGGGCAGATGTATGATGCCGCCAGCAACGTCTTCCAGCAGCAGCTTTCGCAGATCACCGGCATCGGACAGGTCATCATCGGCGGATCGGCGCTGCCCGCGGTCCGCGTCGAGCTTAATCCGCAGGCGCTTTATAAATACGGCATCGGGCTGGAGGACATTCGCGCCGCGCTTGCATCCGCTAACGCCAACAGCCCCAAAGGCACGATCGACGACGGCGACCGTCGTTACCAAGTCTACACCAACGACCAGGCGACCGAGGCCAACGACTATAAACCGCTGGTTGTCGCTTATCGCAACGGCGCCGCTGTCACGCTGACCGACGTAGCGGCGGTGAATAATTCAGTCGAGGACTTGCGCAATCTCGGACTGGCCAACGGCAACCCTTCCGTTCTTATCATCATCTTCCGTCAGCCCGGCGCCAATATCATCGACGTGATTGATCAGGTGAAAGCGGAGTTGCCGCATTTGCAGGCAGCAATGCCGGCCGACGTCAATGTGTCGATCGCGATCGACCGCAGCACCACGATCCGCCAGTCCCTGCATGACACCGAAATGACACTGGTGATAGCGATAATCCTGGTCATCATCGTCGTATTTTTCTTCCTTCGCAGCATTCGCGCGACCATCATTCCAGGCGTCGCCGTGCCGATTTCGATCCTTGGCACGTTCAGCGGCATGTACCTGCTCGGCTACAGCCTCGACATTCTGTCGCTGATGGCGTTGACCATCGCCACCGGCTTCGTTGTCGATGACGCGATCGTCGTCCTCGAGAATATTTCCCGCCACCTCGAAGAGGGCGTACCGCGGATGCGCGCGGCGCTCCTCGGCGCCCAGGAAGTCGGCTTCACCGTCCTGTCGATCAGTCTCTCGCTGATAGCGGTCTTTGTCCCGATCCTGCTGATGGGCGGCATTCTCGGAAGATTGTTCCGCGAATTCACCATCACACTGTCGATCGCCATCCTGATCTCGCTTGCGATCTCGCTGAGCACGACGCCGATGATGTGCGCGCTATTCCTGCGCCCGCGCGGCACAGACGCGGCGTCGGACAGGCCACAGCGAAAGACAATCTTCGATCGCATTCTGCGAGGATACGAGCACACGCTCGGCTGGGCGCTGAACCACACCGGCTTTGTTATTTTGATCTTCCTCGGCGCCATCGGGTTGAATGTGGTCTTGTTCGTGATCGTCCCGAAGGGCTTCTTCCCCACCGAAGATACCGGCCGGCTGGTCGGGTCGCTGCAAGCCGATCAAAGCGTCTCTTTTCAGTCGATGTCCAAGAAATTGCGGCAGATGATGGCGATCGTGCAGGCCGATCCTGCCGTGCAAACCGTGGTCGGCTACACCGGCACGGGCGGCGGCGGGTTTGGCACCATCAACACCGGCTCGGTATTCGTCTCGCTGGTGCCGATTGAACAGCGACCGTCGATTGACGCGGTCATCGCGCGGCTGCGTCCGAAGCTTGCGCAGGTTCCGGGTGGACGGCTGTTCCTCAATGCGGTGCAGGACATCCGCGCCGGCGGCCGGCAGAGCAATGCGTCCTATCAATACACGCTGCAATCCGACAGCGCCGACGATCTTTTCACCTGGTCGCCGAAACTCGTCCAGGCTCTGGAAAACAGTTCGGTCATGAGCGACATCAATTCCGACCAGCAGCAGAAGGGACTGGAAACCGACCTTGTCATCGACCGTGACACTGCCTCGCGCCTCGGTGTAACGCCGGCGCAAATCGACAACACGCTGTACGACGCTTTCGGTCAACGTCAGGTTTCGGTGATCTACGCCGCCATCAATCAGTACCACGTCGTGATGGAGATTGATCCGCGCTACACCCAATATCCGGCGTCGCTCAACGACGTCTATATCGCGACATCGGGTGGCGGCGCCGTCAGGATCGGCAACGTCGAATCTGCCCGGGAGGAACCGTCGTGGCATCCTCCGCCTCCAAAGGTCATCGACCGAATCTCAAGCGCTACCGCCGTAGCCACGGCCAACAGCAATTCCGCGCGCAACGCGGCGATCAACTCGCTCGCCACCGGCGGCAAAAGCAATACGTCATCCGGCGCCGCTGTCAGCACGGCGGTAGAGACGATGGTCCCGCTGTCCGCGGTCAGCCATTATAAGCCAGGCAACACGCCGCTTGCCGTCAATCACCAGGGCCTTTTCGTCGCTTCCACCATCTCGTTTAATTTGCAGGAAGGCGCCACGCTCGGCGAAGCCGGCGCTGAGATCAATCAGGCGGTCAATCAAATCCATATGCCGGCCTCGATTCACGGCAGCCTTGCGGGCACCGCGCAAGTCTTCGAGCAGTCGCTCAGCAACGAGCCGGTGCTTGATCGCTGCCGCAATCGCGGCCGTCTATATCCTGCTCGGCGTGCTCTACGAGAGCTACATTCATCCGATCACAATTCTTTCGACGCTGCCGTCGGCAGGCGTCGGCGCCTTGCTGGCGCTGATGCTGTTCCACACCGAATTCGACATCATCGGCATGATCGGCGTGATTCTGCTGATAGGCATCGTCAAAAAGAACGCGATCATGATGATCGACTTCGCCATCGAAGCGCGGCGCAGCGGAAAACCTGACGCCGCATGATGCCATTTTCAAAGCCTGCCTGCTGCGCTTTCGGCCTATCATGATGACCACATCGGCTGCGATCCTCGGCGCAGTACCGCTGGCGCTGAGCTTCGGCAACGGCAGCGAGATTCGCCGGCCGCTCGGCATTTCAATCATGGGCGGGCTGGTTATCAGCCAACTACTGACGCTCTACACCACGCCCGTGCTGTATCTTTATATGGATCGCCTCGGAGAATGGTCGGCGCGCCAGCGCCAGCGGCTGCTTCCGGGCCTCTACGGCGCAAGACCGGCGGAATAGGCCGCTAACGAATGTGGATCGGCTTTCGCGAATAGCAGCAGGGCGTCGGCCAATTCCATTGCGGCGGCCCAAGCGTCGCCCGCAAAGCATGTATCTCGGCGCGAGCAGTCGTGATCTGCGGCCCCTTGATCGCTTCATCCACGTCCGGATTGGCTTCGAGCAGCGAGATCAGCTTGGTGCGGTGGTAGATCGCATCGCGCGTGCACCAATAAGTCGTGTCACCGCATGCGCCGAAGTCATCCGCTTTCGCCGGTAACGCTATCCCGGTGAGCGCCAGCAATGCACCCAGCGCCAGCACCCGTCCGGTAGCCATGCTCGTGCTCCGATCCCTGCGTGATATAGTGGCGAGAATTTCATTGATCGCATGACAAAACAAGCATGGGAGGCTGACGCACATGAATGGCGCCGAAGTTATTGCCGAGATTCTCAAGCGCGAAGGCACTGAGTTTCTCTCCTGCTATCCGCGCAACCAGGTGATCGAGCCATGCGCCGCGCTCGACATCCGCCCGATCTTGTGCCGGCAGGAACGCGTCGGCGTCGGCATTGCCGATGGCTATAGCCGCATCAAGCGCGGCAAGCGCAATGGCGTGTTTGCGGCCCAAGCCGGACCCGGCATCGAAAACGCTTTTCCCGGCATTGCGCAGGCCTATTCGGAAAATGTGCCGCTGCTCATGGTTTCCGGCGGACTGCCGCTGGCGAAGCAATATGTGCGCCCGACATTCCGCGCTGCCGAAGTCTACCGCGCGGTGACCAAATGGTCGGCGCTCGCGCACAACGTTCAGGAACTCCCCGACCTGATGCGCCGTGCCTATCAGGCGATGCGCTCCGGCAAGGCCGGACCGGTTCTCATTGAAGTGCCAGACGAGGTCGCTGAGGCCGAATTCAAAGGGCCCGTTGAACTATCAGCCGGTGCCCGTGTTGCGCGCCGCGCCCGATCCAGCCGCGATCAAGAAAGCAGTCGGAGATGCTGCTGGCAGCCAAGAACCCGCTGCTATGGGCCGGCCAAGGCGTCCACTATGCCGAAGCCGGCGACCAACTTGCTGCACTCGCGGAGTTGCTGCCGGCACCGGTGGTCGCGACCAATCCAGGCAAGAGCGCAATTCCCGATAGCCATCCGCTGGCGCTCGGCGGCGCGACCCGATCGCGCTCCAAACCGTTCGCCGACTTCCTGAAGAAGTCCGACGTCATCATGGCGATCGGTTCAAGTCTGACCGTGACGAATTTCGGCCCGGGCGTGCCGGCGGGTAAAACGATCATCCATTCCACCAACGATGCCGGCGACATCAATAAAGAATATCGCGCTGAACTTGCTGTGCGTCGGCGACGCGAGCCTCGTGATCGAAGCACTGATCGCCGAAGTCGCAAAACAAAAAGGACCGGGCGGCGGCAATGCGCTGACCTCGCTCAAGGAAGAGGTCGCAGTCAGCAAAAAGGCCTGGCTGGAAGAATGGGCGAAATTCCTCAACTCCGACGAGACGCCGCTCAACCAGTATCGCGTCATTCGCGACATGATGCGCACGCTCGACCGCGACAACGTGATCATGACCCACGACTCCGGAAGCCCGCGCGAGCAAATGATCCCGTTCTGGGAGACGACCAAAGCGGGCTCGTACATGGGCTGGGGCAAGTCGACCCAGCTTGGTTATGGGCTGGGCATCACTCTTGGCGCAAAGCTCGCCGAGCCTACGAAGATCTGCATCAACGTGATGGGCGATGCGTCATTCGGCATGACCGGCATGGATATCGAAACTGCATCGCGCAACAAGATCGCCATCCTCACCGTCGTCTTCAACAACGGCGTCATGGGCGCCGAGCGCGACGTGCTGAAGATTTCAGACGAGAAATATGGCGCTATGACTGTCGGCGGCAACTACAAGAAAGTTGCCGAAGGCCTGAACGTCGCCGCAACACGTGTGGAAAAGCCTGGCGATATCGTCGGCGCCATCAAGGAAGGTGTAGGCGTTACGGAAAAAGGCTCGCCTTTCCTGCTTGAATTCGTGGTCAAGGAAGGCCGCGACTTCTCCCGCTACGCCTGATCCGGAGTTGAAAGGAGAATGACAATGGCAAACATCAAAATATTCAATCCTGCCGGCTTGGCAAAACCGGCCGGAACTTACAGTCAGATTGCGCAAGCGAAGAGCAACGAAATCGTCTTCATCGCGGGGCAAGTGCCGACCGACGCGTCCGGCAATATCGTAGGCAAAGGCGACTTTGAAGCCCAGTGTGCTCAAACATACGCCAATATTCATACAGCGCTTCGCGCTGTCGGCGCCGACTGGGCCAATGTCGTGCAGTTCACGACTTTCCTCGTGCGACAGGAGGACGCGCCGGTGCTTCGTGCCTATCGCGGCCGCGAATTTCCGAAGATGTTTCCTGGCGGTCCACCGCCCAACACGCTACTGATCATCAACCGTTTAGCAGATCCGGATTATCTGCTTGAGGTGCAGACGATAGCGGCGCTTTAATCGTTACGCGTTCAATTCGCGCGACGCGACGTCTTCCAGCAATACTCGAAGTGCCTTGGCCCGGCGCGCGCCGAACGAACGTTCAAAATCCGCCTGCGCTTTGGTCCATTCCTTTTGTGCCGCTGCAAAGCGGGATGAACCCGCCGGCGTAAGGCGCAATTCTTTCTTGCGGCGATCGGTTTCTCCTGGGCCGATCGCGACCAGCCCGTCCCGTTGCAAAGGACGGATATTACGGCCGAGCGTAGTGCGATCCATCACCAGCTCGGCGGCCAGCGCGTTGATTGTCATCGGTCCTTTGCGATTGAGCCTTGCAAGTATCGAATACTGGGTCGCGCGCACGCCTACCGGCGTCAACCATTGATCGTAAAATTGCGTGACATGACGTGTTGCCTGACGCAGCGCCAGGCAATTGCAGTCGGCGGGATTTATCGAAATGGCTCTCGTGGTTGTTTTCATGGCTTGATATAGGAGTATATACTCCTATATTCTCATTCGTTCAACCCGGGGAATACCGGCAATGTCGTCTGTGGGTCTCACCTCTTCCGCGCCAGCAGCTGCCGCGGCGCCAGCCGAAGCAAAAGCCAAAGCCTACGATCCGCGTACGCGGGCATTGATCGAAGGCCCCATTGCCAAGACGCTCATCAGGCTGGGCGCGCCGAACGTGTTGGTCATGTTGGCGCAGTCCGCGGTCGGACTGGTCGAGACCTATTTCGTAGGCAAGCTCGGTACCGATCCGCTCGCCGGCGTAGCCTTGGTTTTTCCCGTCGTCATGCTGATGCAAATGATGTCGGCCGGCGCAATGGGTGGCGGTATCTCTTCGGCAATCGCACGCGCGCTTGGCAGCGGTCGGCGCGATGATGCCAATGCGTTGGCGCTGCATGCGCACAGTCATTGCCATCGTCTTCGGTCTCGCTTTTACGATCGCGCTCTTACTTGGCGGCCGATGGCTCTACACAGCCATGGGCGGCAGCGGCGCTTCCTTGGATGCCGCCCTGACCTATTCCGGCGTGGTGTTCACCGGGGCGATACTCGTCTGGCTATTCAATTCGCTCGCCAACGTAATCCGTGGCAGTGGCAACATGGCAGTGCCGGCCATTGTCACCTGCGTCGGCGTCATTGTGCTGATCCCACTGTCGCCGTGTCTGATCTTTGGCCTCGGACCGCTGCCGCGTCTTGGCGTAGCCGGCGGCGCGGTGGCGGTGCTGATCTATTACGCGTTAGGAAGCGTGGCGCTGCTCATCTATCTGCGGTCGGAGCGCAGCATCGTGCGTTTCACCGTAGCCGGCGTCCGTTTACGCTGGACGCTGTTTGCCGACATTCTTCGTGTCGGGCTCGTCGCTGCGCTGGTTACGGTAGCGACTAATTTAACGATCGCCATTGCTACAGGTCTTGTGGGCGCTTTCGGACCCGCGGCCATTGCTGGCTACGGCACGGCGTCGCGTCTTGAGTATTTGCTTATTCCATTGGTATTCGGGCTTGGAGGTCCTTTGGTCGCCATGGTTGGCACCAATATCGGCGCCGGCCGGCCGGAGCGTGCGCTTCGCGTCGCGTGGATCGGCGCGGCGATCGCGGCCGGGCTTTGCGAGCTTATCGGCGTGGCCGCAGCAATCTTTCCCTACGCCTGGCTTTCGCTGTTCGACACCGCGCCGGCGATGATCGATGCAGGCACGCGTTATCTGCATGTCGTCGGCCCCGCCTATGGGCTGTTCGGACTCGGCATGGCGCTGTATTTTGCATCGCAGGGCGCAGGCCGCTTGCTGTGGCCGCTGATCGCCAACATCGCGCGTCTGATCATCGCAGCCGGCGGTGGCTGGCTCGCGCTGCGCTGGACCGGCAGACCTGACCGAAGTCTTTATTGCGCTGTCAGTTGCGCTCGCTACGTTCGGCTTGATCAATGCCGCAGCCGTTGCCAGCGGCGTGTGGTTTAAGAGAAAGCCGGTGCCGCGATGAAAGAGCAATATTTCGAGGATTACGCCGCCGGTCAGACCTTTCTCAGCGGCAAGCACCGGATCGTCAAGGATCAGATCATCGCGTTCGCGAAACAGTTCGACCCGCAATTTTACCACCTCGACGAAGAGGCGGCCAAAAATTCACCTTTCAAGGGATTGGCGGCGAGCGGCTGGCATACGGCCGCGATCACAATGCGGCTTATGGTCGACGGGGAATTCAAGCCGGCGGGTGGCATCATCGGCGTCGGCTTTGATGAATTGAGCTGGGCGCGCCCGGTCCGTCCAGGAGATGAGCTCTACGTCAAAAGCGAAATCCTCGAAGCGCGCCCGTCAAAATCAAAGAAGGATCGCGGCACCATCCGGGTGCGCAACACGACGTTCAATCAAAACGACGAGGTCGTACAGACCTTCACTGGCAATCTTCTGGTGCCACGACGAACGCCTGCAAGCTAACTCTTTAGTTCAGGATGCGATTTATCCGGAACATAGCGACCATGCGATGCGCGATGGTGCCGGTATCTGTAAATTCCGGCCGCAGGTGCTACCTTTTTGGTTGTAGCCGCCTTCGGCCTTTGGGACGCATCATGCTGACGAGAGCAGCCATCTGCCCTTCATCAATCATCATGACAAACTGAGGCGGTAAAAATGCGTATTCTTGTCGTCGGTGCAGGCGCGATGGGTGGCTATTTTGGCGGGCGGCTGCTTGAAGCCGGCCGCGATGTGACCTTCCTGGTGCGGCCGCGCCGCGCCGCACAACTGGCCAAGACCGGCCTTATCATCCGCAGCAAATTCGGCGATGCCTCGCTATCGGCCCCGCCCACTGTCGCGACCGAAGCCTTGCACGGGCCCTTCGATCTTATTCTTCTGAGCTGCAAGGCCTACGATCTCAAGTCGGCTGCCGATTCGTTTGCGCCGGCGGTAGGCAAGAACACCGCGATATTGCCTTTCCTCAACGGCATGGCCCACATCGACTATCTCGTCGAACGTTTCGGCAGTGCCACCGTACTCGGCGGCCAATGCGTGATCTCAACCACGCTCGACGCCGAAGGCCGCATCCTGCATCTCAACGACATGCACTTGTTGTCATTCGGCGAGCGCGATGGTTCGACACCGGAACGTGCGGCCGCGATTGCCAAAGAACTCTCCGGCGTCAAATTTGAGGCTCGCCTCAGCAAGACCATTCTGCACGAGATGTGGGAGAAGTGGGTTTTTATCGCCACCGCGGCGTCGATCAACTCCCTGATGCGCGCGATGGTGGGCGACATCATGGTGGCAGGCGGCAAAGATCTCACGCTCACCCTGCTCGCCGAGTGCGACAGCATTGCCAAGGCCCATGGCTTTGCATCGACTGATGCGAATATGAAGCGCGCCGTGTCGATTTTGACCACGCCGGGCTCGCCATTTGCCGCCTCAATGCTTCGCGATATTGAGAATAACGCCCCGATCGAGGCTGATCACGTCGTCGGTGACCTGATCGCCCGAGGCCAGACAAAAAACACCAATATCCTCCTGCTCCAGATCGCTTATACGCATTTACAGGCTTACGAGGCCCGTCGGACGCGCGAAGCCGCGACAGCAAAGGCGGCATAGCTGGAACATTCAGGGTTTTACTCAATTGTTTGAACGTCTATTATTGTCACAATCACGAGGGTGGAAATGGCCAAGGTCACTTATGAAATCGTCGAGCACGATGGCGGTTGGGCCTATCGCGTGAACGGGGTTTTCTCCGAAACCTTCCCGAACCATGACGCAGCGCGAGGCGCCGCCCAGCGCGCATCACGCGAGCAACACATCCCCGGAAATACCACGGCGATTTCCTGGGAGGATAAAGACGGCCGTTGGCATGAAGAGCTTTCGAAGGGCGACGACCGGCCTGAGACCGACGTCAAAGGCTAACCTCAATTTCTTTTTGTGAGGAGCAGGAACGATGGCCCTTGCAGCGCTTTCGGGGTGGAACAGCGAACAAAAGCATGTCGTCGCCGCGACCTTCCTGGGCTGGACGCTTGATGCTTTCGATTTTTTCCTTATGGTGTTCGTGCTCAAGGATATCGCCACCGAATTCAATACCCAGATCACCGAGGTCACTTTCGCGATCCTGCTGACTTTGGCGATGCGTCCGATCGGTGCCTACATTTTTGGTCGCGCTGCCGATCGTTGGGGCCGCCGTCCGACCTTGATGGTCGACGTCCTGCTCTACTCCTTCATCGAGCTTGCGTCTGGCTTTGCCCCGAACCTCACCATGCTTTTGGTGTTGCGCGCCATCTTCGGTATCGCCATGGGTGGCGAATGGGGCGTCGGTGCTTCGCTCACTATGGAGTCTATTCCACCGCACGCGCGCGGCTTCGTCTCCGGCTTGCTACAATCCGGCTATCCGGCCGGTTACTTCCTCGCTTCAATCGTTTACGGACTGCTATTCCAGTACATCGGCTGGCGCGGCATGTTCATGGTTGGTGTCCTTCCGGCACTGCTAGTGTTCTACATCCGGCGCAAGGTGCCGGAATCGCCAAGCTGGAAACCGGCAACATCGGCCAGCAGTACGCTCGCTATCGCGAAGTCGCACTGGCAGCTCGGCATCTATGCCGTGCTGCTGATGACCGCGTTTAATTTCTTCAGCCACGGCACGCAAGATCTCTACCCGACTTTCCTGCAAGTTCAGCACAAGATGATGCCGCATGAAGTCGGCCTGATCGCCGTGATCTACAACATCGGCGCGATCATCGGCGGTATTTCGTTCGGCTCGATGTCGGAGGTTTTCGGCCGGCGGCGGATCATCATCATCGCGTCGCTGTTGTCCCTCGCCGTACTGCCGCTATGGGCATTCTCCACAAGCGCGGTCTGGCTTGCCGTCGGCGCATTCCTGATGCAGGTGATGGTCCAAGGCGCCTGGGGCGTCATCCCGGTGCATCTCAACGAATTGTCGCCGGATGATGCTCGGGGGACATTCCCGGGCTTCGTCTATCAGCTTGGCAACCTGATCGCTTCGGTCAATGCAACCTTGCAAGCCGGCATTGCCGCCCATTATGGCGGCGACTATGGCATCGCGCTTGCCGCGGTCGCGGGTACTGTCGCCGTGGCTATCGTGGTCCTCACCGCGCTTGGCACCGAAGCCAAAGGCATCGCCTTTGGCAGAGGAGCCGACCCCGCTCATGGTGCAGCCGCGGTCAGCCCCACCGCGTAGCGGCCAGCCTCGCTGTGTAAAAGGCTTGCCACATCTATGTGATCCAATCTGCTCGGCAGGAGGCCGCAATGTCTCAGACGGTAGCGGAAGTATTAGTCGACACACTGGAGCAGATCGGGGTCAGGCATATCTTCGGATTGATCGGCGACTCGCTCAATCCGCTGGCCGATGCGGTTCGCCACAGCAAGATCGAATGGATTGGCGTGCGCCACGAGGAAGGCGGTGCACTCGCCGCTTCCGGGCAAGCCAAGCTGACGGGCCGACTTGGCGTCTGCTGCGGCACTACCGGTCCCGGCAGCACCCATCTGGTTGCAGGGCTCTACGAAGCGTCCCGCGACCATGCCCCGGTGCTGGCGATCTCCGGCGACATGGTGCGCAAGCTGCATGGCACAGATTTCATCCAGACAACCGAGCCTGACTTGTTGTTTCGCGACGTCTCGCTCTACACCGAAACGATCGCCTCTCCGGCTCAAGCGCCGGCCGTCATTCATCAGGCGATTGCGGCGGCCTATTCCGGGCGCGGCGTTGCGCACCTGACCGTCCCACAGGACGTCTTTCAATCGAAGGCCGAGGGGTCGGTTTCCAGCATCGCGACCTTGAAACCGCGTTCTGAGATCGTTCCAAACAGCAAGGATGTCGCCGATATTGTCCGCCTCATCGATGCAGCCGGGAGCGCCGTCATCATGTGCGGCGCCGGCAGCCATGGCGCTGCCGAAGAGCTGCGCGCACTGTCGGATCGGCTCAAAGCGCCGCTGATGCACTCGGTCCGAGGCAAGGACATCATGCCGTTCGATGATCCGCGCTGGATGGGCGGGATCGGCATGATCGGCACCAAGGCCGTCTATAACGCCGTCATGCATTGTGACCTGTTTCTGATGCTCGGCACCGATTATCCGTATTCGGAATTCTTGCCGAGCAAAGGCACCGTTATTCAGGTCGATGAAAGAGCAGACGTGCTTGGTCGGCGCGCGCCGACAGTACTCGGTGTCATCGGCTCGGTGCTGCCGACCGTGAAGCTTATCCTCGAGAAGGTCGCGGCAAAGAACGACACCAAGTTTTTCGATAGAGTTACCAAAGAGCGCAAGGCCTGGGACGAAAAGATCGACAAGCAATCCGACCTGGCGCGCAGCAAGGACCTTCTTCATCCGCAAGCAGTAGCGCGAATGGCTAGCGACCTTGCAAAACGCGACGCGGTCTTCGTTTTCGATACCGGCCTGAACACGCTCTGGTCGGCGAACTGGATCCGGCAAAGCGGATCGCAGCGAATCATCGGCTCCTTCAATAACGCCGCCGTCGGCACCGCGCTCGGTCAGGCTAATGGCATCCAGGCGCTCGATCGAACCCGCCAGGTCATCGCCTTATGCGGTGACGGCGGATTCAATATGCTGATGTGCGAATTTCTAACTGCAAGCCATCACAAGTTGCCGGTGAAGGCCATTGTCTATAACAATTCATCGTTCGGACTGATACCGCTCGAAGCCGAATCGGTTGGCCTGCCGGCTTTCCGCAAAGGCACCGACTTTCCCAATCCGGACTATGTCGGTCTTGCCCGCGCCTGCGGCGGCCACGGCTTTCGCGCCACCAAGCCCGAAGAGCTGCATGATGCGATTGAGCAAGCCTTCGCTGTTGACGGTCCGGCTATCGTCGATTGCGTCGTCGCCGCCAACGAACTGCCTAACTTCCCGCATCTGGAGTTCGACAAGATTGAGAACTTCGCCATCGCGAAGATAAAGGAAGCGATCCTTGCCTTCACCGGACAATGATTGTCGCGCTATAAGCAATGCGGCGACCGCTCCGGTTAATGAGACGATAAGGGGGAAGATTTGCCCACGGTTGAGACCGCGCTAAGCGGCTATGAGCTTCTGAACGATCCCCTGCTCAATAAGGGTACCGCCTTCACTGAGGCAGAACGGGACGAATTCGAACTCCACGGTCTGCTGCCCCCGCACGTCGCCGAGCTCAACTACCAGGTGATGCGCCGCCACGACGCGTTTCGCGCGCAGGGCACCGACATCGAAAGGTACACGTTCCTGCGCGGCTTGCAGGATTCCAACGAAACGCTTTTCTACGCGCTGCTGACCCGTAACATCGAAGAGATGATGCCGGTCGTCTATACGCCGACCGTCGGCCTGGGCTGTCAGCAATTCAGCCATATTTTCCGCAAACCCCGTGGCCTGTTTCTAAGCTATCCGCACAAGGACGACATTCGCCGCATTCTTGCCAATCGCCGGTTCGACAACGTCGAAGCCATCGTCGTCAGCGACGGCGAACGTATCCTCGGCCTCGGTGACCAAGGCGCCGGCGGCATGGGCATTCCGATCGGCAAATTATCGCTCTACACCGCCTGCGCCGGACTGCATCCCTCGACGACGCTGCCGATCATCCTCGACGTCGGCACCGACAACCGCGAGCATCTCGACGACCCGCTCTATATCGGCTGGCAAAACGAGCGGGTGCGCGGCGAAGACTATGACGATTTCATCGAGACCTTCGTCAGCGCGGTGAGTGAGCGCTGGCCGCACGTCCTGTTGCATTGGGAAGACTTCGCCATCGGCAACGCCAACCGGCTGTTGACGAAATACCGCGACCGCCTCTGCACCTTCAACGACGACATTCAGGGCACCGCGGCGATCGCAGTCGGCACCCTGCTCAGCGCCATCAATGTCACCGGCACGCCGCTGACCGAGCAACGCATCGCGGTGCTAGGGGCCGGTTCGGCTGGCACCGGAATTTGCTCGCTCTTGCTTCGCGCCATGACTGAAGCGGGTTTGAGTGAAGCGGAAGCGCGCACCCGTTTCTATCTGGTCGACCGCGACGGACTATTGCTCGAAGGCATGAACGGACTTCAGCCGTTTCAGACACCGTTCGCCCAGAAGCGCGCCGCTCTGGCCAACTGGACGTTGGCGACATCCGGAGCGGATCGGTCTTGGCGACGTTATCGTCAATGCCCATCCGACAGTGCTTATCGGGACGTCTGGACAGCCACACGCATTCCACGAAGCAGCCGTGCGCGCGATGGGCGATCGGGTCCGCCGGCCGGTTATATTCCCGCTGTCGAACCCAACCGAGCGGGCCGAAGCGACACCCCATGACATCCTGGAGTGGACCGAAGGCCGCGCTGTGATCGGGACCGGCAGTCCTTTTCCGGCGATACAACGCGAAGGCCATACGTTCCGCATCGACCAGACCAATAACGCCTATGTCTATCCCGGCATCGGGCTCGGCGCGATTGCCGCCAAAGTACCGCGTATTTCCGACGGCATGTTTCTCGAAGCGGCGCGCGTCATCGCCGCCATGTCTCCCGCCAAGCACGATCCGCAAGCCAACTTGCTCCCGCCGCTGACCGAAATCCGCGAACTTTCCTTCCACGTCGCTGTTGCCGTCGCCAAACGGGCGCAGGCCGACGGACTCGCCGATCCAACGTCAGACGCCGAACTCACAAACGCGGTTCGTGCGAAAATGTGGGAGCCGGTCTATGCGCAATACCAGCGCACAAGCGTCTGAGCCCAAGACGCGACTAACAAGCCCAGGTTAATCCTGGGCTTTTGCGTTTGTTTGGAATGATTTCAAGCAGACGATCATTCTAGTTTTAAATTGTTCTAGTTATTTTCTACTTGCGGCAATCGTTTTTTACTTGCCTGATTTTCAAACTCCTGCGCAAGCTATTGATAGAGCAGTAGTTTTTTATAGTTCTAAAGTAAGGTTGGGGCAATGAAATCGGCGTTCAGTCGTCAGCTTCGGCGGCAGCTTGTCGCTGAAGTTGCAATACTTGCCGTTATTTTCGGCCTTGGCTCGACGGCAAAACTGCACGCACAACAAAGCAATCCGCCGGCAACACCTGACCAAGCCAAAATTCCCGAAATCGTCGTCACTGCGCCGAAGAGCAAACCAAAGCCGAAGAGAGTGGCACGTCAGGCTCCGCAGGGCACGGCCACCGCCGCCGTTCCGGCAAACGGACCAACGCCGGCGCAGCAGGCGCTGGATACGAAGATGAGCAGCTTCGATCAGGCGCGCGGCAATCTGTTGACGACAATCGGCGCCTCGACCTACGGCATCAGCCGCGAAACAATCGAAAATCTTCCGCAGGGTGACTATACGCCGATCGACAAAGTCATTTTGCAAATGCCGGGCGTCTCCTACGATTCGGCCGTCTCCAATCCCAGCTTCCACGTCAGAAGCGAGTACGGCAATGTCCAGATCAGGATCAACGGCGTTGTTCTCCCTGAAGGCGTTTCGGGTCTCGGGCCATTCCTCGACAGCAACTTCATCGGCGGCATGTCATTACTTACCGGCGCGCTGCCCGCCGAATACGGCCTGCGTACTGCGGGCGTTCTCGATATCACAAGCCGGGCGTTCTCAGCTCCGGGCGGCGATATCAGTATCTATGGCGGCAGCCGTCAGACCATCTCACCGAGCTTCGATTACGGTGGCAGCGTCGGCAATAGCCAGTACTTCGTCGCCGGGCGGGGCAATTTCAACGACCTCGGACTTGAAAATCCGACGCCGGGCCTCAATGCCATTCATGACCAAACCGACCAGGGCAAGTTTTTCGGCTATGCTTCGACCCTGCTCGACAAATCCACCCGGTTGAGCTTCATCACGGCTGCGTCGTACAGCGCGTTTCAGATCCCGAACAATCCAGGCCAGACGCCGCTGGGCGATTTTCCTTTCGGCATGCCGGTGACGAATTACGATTCAACGACGCTCAACGAAAATGAATACGACACTTACGTCGCAAACATCGCGACGTTGCAAAAACACGGCACAGACGGCGACGCGCAATTTGCCGTGTTTTCCCGTTATGCGGAAGTACACTTTGTTCCCGGACACATTCGGCGACATAGTATTCAATGATGTCGCGTCCGATGTCATCCGACAAAGCACGTTCACCGGCACGCAATTTGACACGTCGTACATCGTCAACGATCAGCATACCCTTCGTGGCGGCTTTGCGGTATCGGGCGAGCAGACCAACGTCACAAATGCTTCAACCGTAATGCCTGGCGATATCGGAGCTGTCACAGGGCCGCCATTCCAGATCGTCGATAAAAACTCCCAGCTCGGCTGGAATATCGGGACTTATATCCAGGACGAGTGGAAGCTGACTGACCAGCTCACGCTGAATGCGGGCCTCCGGTTTGATCAGTTGTACCAATACGTCGACGCCAATCAACTCAGTCCGCGTTTCGCTGTGGTCTACAAGCCGTTTGCCGGCACCACTGTTCACGCGGGCTATGCGCGCTACTTCACCCCGCCCTATCAGGCGCAAGCCGCGCAATCCAACGTCGCGCTGTTCGCCAATACCACCAATCAACCGGACCAATTCACCGCAGATCCGGTCAAGCCGGAACGGTCAAACTATTTCGACGTTGGAGTCGATCAGACCGTGCTGCCCGGCCTCACGATGGGGCTGGATGCCTACTATAAGGAAGCGCGTGACATGCTCGACGACGGCCAGTTTGGACAGGCCGTGGTGCTGACGCAGTTCAACTATGCCCGCGGCTACAGCGAGGGCGGGGAGTTCAAGCTCAAATATCACAATGGTAATTTCACCGCGTACGGCAACTTCGCTTACAATATCACCCGCGCCATCAACGTCGAGTCGAACCAGTATCTTTTCGATGCACCGACGCTAGCTTATCTGCAAAACAATTATCACTACACCGATGACATGCAGCGCATGACCGGCTCCGCCGGGGTGTCCTATGTGTTCGTCGACACGACCAAGGTGACGGCAGACATGATTTACGGGAGCGGCCTGCGCGCTGGCGATCTGTCGGACGGTGTCGTGCCGAATTCTCTGCACACAACACCCTACGCCGTTATCAACACCGGCATATCGCACGACTTTCAATGGTCGTCCGACCACAAACCACTGACCGTACGGTTCGACGTCGTCAATCTGTTCGATCAGATTTATGAGCTGCGCGACGGCTCGGGCATCGGTGTGTTCGCGCCGCAATACGGCGCACGGCGCGGCTACTACGCGGGGTTGTCACAAAAGCTTTGATGGCACGAGCCGAAACTAAGCGACCCGCACATGAGCAAGAAAGCGCTCAACCTCGGCACGCAGCTTATCGGAACGTGCTGCCAGCTCACTACCGGCGGTAAGCACCGCTGTCGCCACCTCTCCCGTATTGGCGGCGGCGTCAGAGACTTGCGCAACACTCGTTGAGACCTCGCGCGTGCGTTCGGCAGCGGCGTTGGCGGTCCGGGCGATATCCTTACTCACGGCATCTTGCTGCTGCACTGCTACCGAGATATCCGATGCATTTTCATCGAGCTGCGCAATCGTCCCGGCGACCGCATTCATCGCCTTGACGACGTTCGAGGTTATAGCCTCGATGGCCGAAATCTGTTGCGTGATATCGCCGGTCGCCTTTTCGGTCTGGCCAGCAAGCGATTTTACCTCCTGTGCGACAACGGCAAAGCCTCGCCCCGCTTCACCGGCGCGCGCAGCTTCGATCGTCGCGTTTAGCGCGAGTAGGTTCGTTTGCGCCGCCACGTTCCGGATCAGATTGCTGACATTGTTGATCTGACCCACTGAAGCGACGAGCTGTTCCACCGAGCCGATGATCGCCTTTGCCTCACCGCTCGCCTGGCGCGCAATATTTGCCGAAGTCGCGGCTTGACCGGAAATTTGTTCAACCGATTGAGCAATCTCTTCCGCGGCCACGGCGACATTACCAACGTTACTTGTCGCCTCTTCCGACAGCGGCCGCGGCAGCGACAGCGCAACTTTTATTATGGCTCGCCGCCTCGGCCATGATCTGAGCGTAGCTGTCCATTGACTTCGAGGCAGCATCCAGCGCTTGGATAATGTCGTTGACCGCGTGTTCGAAATTCTGGGTCGCTGCCTCGACTTGCCCCCTGCGGACTTCGGATTCCTCGGCCCGTTTGGTTTCGTCCTGCCGGGCAACCGTCACATCGGCGATGGCCTGCCGAAACACCAGCAATGCCTTGGCCATGCCAGCAATCTCATCTTCTCCGCCGACCGGCACAGGAACGTTGGATTCACCGTCCGCAATCCGCCTCATTGCGCCGCTCAGAACGGCTAGTCGGCCGATGATGTTGCGGCCGACATAGAGCCAGGCAATCAGAGCGGCAGCGATTAGTGCTGCCAGGCTGAGCGCAATGAGAAGAATGCGGCAAATCCAGATTTGCTGGGCCGCGCGCGCTGCAAGCGCTTGAGCAATGCCATTTTCTCGCGCAATGAGACCCTCGACAGCTTGCCGGAGGCGCGCAGCCTGCGCGACCGCCGCCGCATAAACCTCTTGTGCGTCCTGCTCACGATTAAGCTCGTTCATGCGCCGCGAGATAATTCCATCCTTGCCGGCTATGGATGCAAGCTTGTGGTAAAAGTCGGCGAGCTTTTTGTGCTGATCGGATTCCGGCAATTGCTTCAAATCGGATTCGATCCCCCGCTCCGCCGCCGCGATCGGATCCCCGATCGGCGTGAGATTCGCGGGATCGCTGATTTGCGAGGCTTCGATTAGAAGACCCGACAGCAGGTTGACCCCCGCCTGGATTTCGAGAAGACGGCGGAGCAGAGTCGATCGATTGATTCAGCGATGCGTCGTCGCCGGACGTTTGATTTCGCGTCATCAGATCGAAATTGGCGTCGTCGATAGCCGGCGTGATCGCTTCAAGAAGATCCTCGTGAACCTTCCGTACCGCGAGCGCCAAAGTACGCCGTTGCGCGGAAATCTTCATGCGCTCCGTGACCGCCTGATTGAGCGCATCGAGCCGCTCGACCACTGCCGCCCGCGCCTGCTCCAGATTATCGCCATGAATAGCGTCGAGCTGGCCTAAGCGCTCAATTCTCGCGCTCAGGGTCTGCGATTGCGCGGCAATGTCGCGAGCGATCTCGTTGCGATGCTCGTCACTTTGCGCGGTCATTAGTCGCGGCGCGGATGCGACGAGCGTGCTTGCCTCCTCGGCAAGCCGGAGCGATTCCGCTGTTGTCGGCATGCTGTGCGCCACGATTTCCGTCATCGTCGCGCTGACATTCGATGATGCATAAAGTGCGAACGATGAACTGACGACGGTCATGGCGGCCGCGCAGCCAAATGCCAGATAAAGGCGCGAGCGGATCGTCTTAAGCCGATCCATCATTCCGAGCCACCGGCGTACGCCATCAAATCTCATTTCCGCATGCGCCCCGATAACCCCACCGGCACCCGAAGATAAGAGCCATCACTGCGCCGCCACCTTCACCAGCCGAGTAACGGGCTTGAACGTTCCATCAGTCTGAAGGATCGTGAAATAAACCTGATCTGAGCCCTGGTTTCTCGACGGCCCATAGGTCAGCGTCACGCCACCCATATCGAAGGGTGCCGAATTAACGGCATCGAGGAAACCTTCACGCGTCGGTTCGCCTTTCATGCGTTGGAGCGTATCGACCACAAGACGGCCGACCAGATAGCCTTCCATGGAGACGAAACCAGGCATGGCGTTCGGGTCCATTGCGATCAACGCGCGTTGATATGACGCTACAACGGGTAGGGATTGCTCCCACGGAAAAGGGACCACCTGGCTGACAATTACGCCGGCACCATCCTTGCCAAGCTCCTGGGCGAGCGAATCCGACCCGACGAAGGATATGGCGACGAACACGGCATTCATCTGCACGCGATGAGCAAGCTTAATGAACTCCGCGACCGGCTTATAGGGTGCAACGGTGACAACCGCTTCTGGTGCGGCTTTCATGATGTCGAGCAATGCCGACTTCACCGCGGTAGTGTTGCGCTTAAACGAGCCGGAGGCGACCAGCGACATATTTCGCTTGGCAAGCGCCCTCTGCATGCCGTCGAGACCAGCGAGACCGAATGCGTCATCCTGATAGAGGATGGCGATTTTTGTAATTCCGAGGTCCTTAGTCAGATGATCGACCCACGCCTCGGTCTCCTGGAAATAGGAAGCGCGAATGTTGACCACGTAGCGGTTGTACGGATTGCGCAGGAATTCGGCGCCGGTGAACGGCCCTATGAACGGCACCTTTGCCTCTGTTGCAATCGGTTGACCGGCTTTCGAGGTCGGCGTCCCTACCGCACCGACCAGCGCAAATACTTTATCCTCGTCGAGACTTGCCTTTGTTGCCTCGACTGTCTTCTCCGGCTCGTACCCATCGTCCCGGGATTTCAACTCGAGCGTTCGGCCGAAAATTCCGCCATTGTGGTTCACATCTCCGAACGCCGCCAAAATTCCCTGCCGCATGCCCTGCCCCAAATCCTTGGCCGGCCCACTGAGTGCCGCAACCTGGCCAAAAAGGATCTGGCTATCGGCAGCGCCGTTCTCCGCGAGAACCGCGCTGCCAGCGAGACTGGCTAAAAGAACGAACGCAATTCCAATTTGATTGCTGTTCATCGATTTTCTCTTGGGGCACGGATTGCGGAACTTGTCCTTGTACTATGGTGTGTGAGGACAATACTCGCCGACAATATTTGGGGCGCGTGTGGTTAACGCATCATTAATGGCGATGGGCTTTCGACCAATTTCTCCAGCGCTGCGGTCTTAAGCCGTCGCGGCGCTTCTTCTGGATCGAGCGATCAACGATCATCCTTCGCACCGCGGCGAAGACGCTGTCGAAGGCCGGCCGGCGATAGTCCCACTTTGGATCCGCGGATAACGGAGCCATGACCATCGTCGCATTGGCTTCGAAGAACAGCACCTTTCCTTCCGCATTCACGGCGAAATCGATTCCAGCATAGTCGAGATCGAGCGTCGCGCAGATCCGTTCCAGCGCAGCGATTGCGGGCGTACCGATCGCGCGTCCCATGTCGTCGAGAAACTCCCCGTCCACGATGCGATTCTCCGGCGAATCCGCCATATCCGTTCTGAAATAATGCACCTTCCAGTCTTTCGATATGGCGAGATGCAGTGGATAGAGCTTGCCGTCGATCATCATGACGCGAAGCTTGCGATACATGCCGTGGATGTCGCGCGCGTCGAGTTGCTCGATCAGCCAGACATCATCGCCCGGAATCTTTGCGACGGTCGAGATCAGCTCCCGCAAATCTTCGACGCGGAAGAAATGCTGCCCGGTATGAAACCCAGGCGCGCGGACCAGAAGCGGGAATGTAAATCCACCGCCAGCAACGAATGCCGAAGCTTCCGAACCCGCCAGCATCCTGCGTTTGAACGCCGCCATGTGCGGCACGATGACATTGGGTACGCTGCGCAGCCGCATCACGTTCGATAGCCGGCCAGTATTGAGCACGGCCAGCGGATGATTGATCACCGGCCGATGGGTACGCCGGACGACCATGCAAGCCGCTTCAAGGCCTTCACGGCAGATATCTGCATCGCCAACGCAGTTGAACACCACGTCATGCTGCGGCAGCGGCACTTTCGGGATCATAGTATTCGGTGACCAGAACGTGGGTCTCGAAATAGTGGTCGTCGAGGAATGACGTCATCGGCGTATTGCCGCCGGCCGCAGACATCAGCAGCAAAAGCCGAACCGGCGTTTTGTCGCCGCGATAAGGCAACGTCGTCATAAAACGGGTCCGGAAACCCTTGTCACGATGCCAGCGCGCACCGAACTCATTGCCCGCCTCCGCCAAAAGATTACCCATGCCGCGGTGCGCATGCACGTGGTCCGGATCGACTCGCAACGCGGCCTCAAAATGCTCGCGCGCCTGCTCCTTTTCATCCATCAGGAACAAGAGGTTCGCGAGATTGACCCGCCCCATTGGATTGTCGGGATGGTGCTGCACCGCCTCACTGAACAGCGAGAGCGCCGCATCCTTGTATCCAGCCTTGAGCGCGAGCGTACCGAAATCATTGAGCACGCCAAAATCGGTCGGCCGCAGCCGGATCAATTCGAGATAATCGCGCTTCGCCTCCTCGTAGCGGCCTAGCTCGCGCAACAAACCGGCTCGCTCAAAGCGCTCC
Source organism: uncultured Alphaproteobacteria bacterium (assembly GCA_963742215.1). Taxonomy (GTDB): domain Bacteria; phylum Pseudomonadota; class Alphaproteobacteria; order Rhizobiales; family Xanthobacteraceae; genus BOG-931. The sequence continues at coordinate 43,845 of CAVULJ010000007.1, read as the reverse complement.
TTGAACGCCGCAGGCTCGCGCAGCAACACACTATCGAGTTGCTCGATCCGTGGTTTGGCGGATATTGACTTCGGCCTGCGCATCGCGAAAAAAAGCCCGTGGTCGGGGAAACGCGGTTCACAGACGCGAATCAACGGCGTTCGCCAATAATATCATGCGATTGGCGTGTCGGCGCCCTCGCTGGTTAGAACAATATTTACCATACCGGACCACCATCGCTCGAGCGCAAGTTCCGGCAAAAGGCTGGTTATGACGAACAAAAATTCGCAACGCGGCAAGGTCATCCTTGGCGACCCAGTGCCATGGTTCGAAGCGCCGCTGATAGCGGACGGCTCTTTCAGTTTGCAGGTCGCCGCCGGACGCTGGATTGTCCTGAGCTTCCTGGGTTCGCCGCAGGATTCCCGCCTTCAAACCGAACTCGCCGAACTGCTGCGCGACTCCCAACTGTTCGACCCCGATCGCCTGGTGTTTTATGGCGTGCTGACATCGCCGCCTGTTGACCCAAAGCCCTATTCCGGCCTCTGCACGCCCGCGATTTCCTTCATCGCCGATTATGACGGCAAGATCAGCCGCTCGTTTGGAGCTGACGGAATGCCCCGCACGGTCGTGCTCGATCCGATGCTGCGCGCGGTCGCCGACATTCCATGGGACCATGCATCGGGCCACGCATCAGCGGTGCGCGAAGTGCTGCGAAGCCTGCCTTCGGTCGACAACTCCGCCGGCGTGCCACTGACTGCGCCGGTTCTCATCGTGCCGCGCGTGCTCGATTTTCAGCTTTGCGACTTCCTGGTGCAGTTTTACGACAAGCTTGGCGGCAAGGATTCCGGATTCCTGCTCGACACCGAAGGCAAGACGTCGACTGTGGTCGACTACCGGCTCAAACGCCGCAACGACTTGCACCTTGTCGCCCCGGAACTGCGCGACCTCATTCGCGAACAGATCGTTCGCCGCCTGCTGCCGCCCATCGAACGCTTCTTCCAGTTCCAGGCGACGCGGATGGATCGCTACATCGTATCCTGTTACGATAGCGCCACCGGCGGCCACTTTTACCGGCATCGCGACAACGTCAATGCAGGCGCGCAACACCGCCGCTTTGCCGTGACGATCAATCTCAACAAGGACTATGACGGCGGCGATCTGGTTTTTCCGGAATTCGGCCGCCGCGTTTATCGGGCGCCTCATGGCGGCGCCGGGGTATTTTCCTGCGGCGCCCTGCATCAGGTGACGCCGATGACCCGCGGACGACGCTACGCCTTCCTCGCCTTCCTGTACGGTGAAGCCGACGCCGCGCTTCGCGAGCGCAACAATGAAAAGCTGCATCAAACCGAGCAGCGCTATGCCGGCGTGTCCGACCGCCTGTTTCCCAAGTGCGACATGCCGCGCGAACAACGCGAGCTGACTGTGGCAGTTTGATCTTGTCACTGCCGATTTCGCCGTTACTATCCGACGTATATCGGGGATGGGGTCCCCCAGTGTAACCGCCGATGAGGCTGATGACTCCTGCCGGGCGCTTGACGCCGGTGGGAGTTTTTTTATGCCCCCACTGTCGCAAGCTTCGTAAACCCACCGGACGCGGATGCACTCCGCGACCGCATCGAATGGAGGTTAAGCGTGCGATTTATCTGGGGCTTTGTGGTCGTGTTTCTCGGCGGCGGTTTCGGCGCCGCGCTGCGCCATGGGATCAATCTCGCGGCAGTCCAGCTCGCTGGCCGGTCGTTCCCCTACGGGACGATGTTCATCAATGTGACCGGCTCATTGGTCATGGGCCTGATCGCCGAATACTTCGCGCTGAAGTCGAATTTGCCGCGAACCTGGCTGCTGTTTCTGACCACCGGCATTCTCGGCGGTTACACCACCTTTTCCGCCTTTTCGCTCGAAACCGCGCTGCTTTATGAGCGCGGCGAGATATGGGCCGCCGGCCTCTACGTGCTTGGATCGGTGGTTCTAGCGATCACGGGGCTGTTCGTGGGCCTCGCTATCGTTCGCGCCGTTATCTAAGCCGGCAAGCTAGGCCCGACGTGGCTATCGTGACAATCATGGACAATAATGCCGCCCATGACGGTGGCGGCCGGTGCCGCGCGAATTAAGGAGACGCTGCGATGGATTTGAAAATGAAGGGCAAGACGGCGCTTGTCACCGGCGCGAGCGAGGGTATCGGCAAAGCAATTACGTTCGCTTTCGCGCGCGAGGGCGTGGACGTAGCGATCTGCGCCCGGCGCAAAGAGCCGCTGGAGCAAACCGCGGCCGAGATCGCTAAGGAAACTGGACGCAAGATTATCCCGATCCCCGCCGATCTCACCAAGCCGGCAGACGCCGAGAATTTGGTCAAGAAGGCGCATGCCGCACTCGGCCGGATCGATATTCTTGTCAACAATGCCGGTTCGTCGCCCGGCGGCGTGCTGGAACATCTGACCGAGGAAGACTGGGCGCAGTCGCTGCAACTGAAATTCATGGGCTACGTGCGCTGCATGAAACATGTCCTGCCGATTATGCGGCAGCAGAAGAAAGGCCGGGTCGTCAATCTGATCGGAAACGACGGCGTCAAGGTTTCGTACTGGGAAATTGCGCCGGGCGCAGCCAACGCCGCAGGACAAAACCTGACGGTGTCGCTAGCGAGCCAATACGGCAAGGACAACATCAGCTTCGTCGCTATTAATCCGGGACCGGTACGCACCGAACGCTGGGCCGGCCTGGTCAAAGCGATGTCCCGCGACATGAACCTGAGCTACGAGGAAGCCGACAAGCTCGCACCGTCGAGCATCCCTCTCGGCCGTATCGCCGAGGTTGAGGAGGTCGCCAACCTGGTCACTTACCTGGCATCCGATCTGGCGTTCTTCGTCAACGGCACGATGATCGAAATCGATGGCGGCCAGGACAAGGTGCTGATGGATAAGCTGCGCGACCGCTCTGGACCATGAGCGAAGTCCAAACCTATATTCGCGCGCCGAAATACCCGCAGCCTTTTTCCAATTCCTATTGTCAGGCGAAGCGGAACGATCCGTCGTGGCGAACTTACGAACTTCCCTGCGGCCACGATGTCTTGGTCGATATGCCGGAACGGCTCACTGAAATTCTGCTGGAAGTGGCATAATTCCCTGCGCGCGGTCGTGGTATTCCGGCTAACGGTATGAACTGATTTATAAATTCAACCGACTTTTGACCGTGCGGAACTGCGATCCCGGTTGAAAAACGCTGCATATTCAGTAATGTCGGGCAAACGGGCACGGGCGCTCAAATTTGCCGGCCTTGGGCACTTTCACCTCGAGATACACCTGCGGCATCAGGGTGTACTCGATGCGTCCGGCGCCAAGCGAGGCGTGAGGGATAATTCATGACCGAATCCGGCGCGCGGATTGTGATCCGCCATCTCAGTGGATCGAAGGCAAACCAAATCGACCAGTTCGATTTAGATGGCCTCAAGGAAATAACGCTAGGCCGCGACCCGACATCGACGGTGGCCTTTGACATGCAGCGGGACGACGAAGTCAGCCGCAAGCATGCTGTGATCCGCATACACGACGAGAAAGGCCAATATTACTTCCGCCTGGCCGACCTCAACAGCAGCAACGGCACCATGCTCAACGGCGAGCAAATCGGCGGCGAATGCGAATTGCTGCCCGAAGACGTCGTCGAACTCGGCACCGGCGGCCCAAAGTTCAGCTTCGATATGCAGCCGCGTCCGAGCCTACCTGCCGGCGCGCACGCGGACCATGGCCGCGATGGATCCGGCAGCGACGCGGCTCGTAACCGTCGGTGGCAACGACGTCGAAGCCGGCGCGACCGCGGAACACGCAGCGGTTGAAGAAACTCAGCAGCCTCCAGCGGCGGCGCTGACCGGCGTGACCGTTTCCAAGGGCCCCGTCGGACGCAACACCATTCTTCGCATGTTGTCCGACGAGCGCCGCAACACAAGACAGGTCTGGATCGCCGCGCTGGCGGCGGTCTTCGTTCTCGCGTTACTCGCCGGCGGCGCCCTCTATTGGCGCGAGCAATCGGTCGCGGCCCAATTGCAGCAGGAAGTGAATGCGCAAGCGCTCCGCTCCGAAGCGATCAGGAGCGAAGCTGCGCAGGCACTCGCCAAGCAAGCCGGCCTTACGCCGGCGGACATCAAGAAGTACGGCGACGCCACGGTCTACATCCATAATCTCTGGCAACTTTACGACCGCGAAACCAATCGCCCAATCTACCAGAAGATGACTAACGTCAACGGTGAGATGCTGCCGGCCTATGTCAGAATGTATGACGGCAAGCTGGTGCGCTGGCTGACGCTCGAAAACGATAAGGACAGCGGCTACAAGCCGGTCGGCAAGGATCACAGCGGCTCGGGCTTCGTGATCGGCGAGAACGGTTTCATTCTCACCAACAAGCACGTCGCCGCCGGCTGGACTTCCGCCTACGAAGACTTCCCCTACTACAACTGGACACGCGGTTCAGTTTATGGCGTCGGGCAGTCGGACCGGCACGATACCGAGCGCAACATCAATCTCGTCCACTCGCTGACCGACTGGGTGCCGGAAAGCGGGGGCTATATCTTCGAATCCGGGCGTCCCTACACGATTTCAAACGGCCAGCGCGAGTTCTACGGCCGCAACGACTTGTTGACGGTGCAGTTTCCCGGCACACGGATAGGCGTCAACGCCACGCTGCTGCGCACGTCGATCGACGCCGACGTCGCCGAAGTCAAGATCGAATCGACCCAAGGTTTGAGCAAGCTTGAACTTGCCCCCGACAACAGCGTTCAAGCTGGCGAAAAGATCATTCTGCTCGGCTATCCAGGCGTCTCGCAGGAAACTATTGCCCTGCAAAAATCGAGCGAAGGTGGCCAGATCCGCGAACGCGCGATCTATATTCCTGAGCCGACAGTTACCGAAGGCATCGTCGCAAAGATGCCAACCAAACAGCATAAGGACACCGATGACGTAGCGACCTTCGGCACCACCGGCGACACTTATCAACTCGATATTTTCGCCGGTCCGGGACACAGCGGTGGTCCGGTGCTGAATTCCGACGGAAAGGTAATCGCGCTGCTGTCGCTTGTGAGCACTACTGCTCAGCACGTTTCGTTCGCAGTGCCGGTATCCTACGTACGCGAGTTGTTACAGCCGCAGCGTAACGCCTCGCCATAATGCAAATCTGATTTTAGCGCCGATGTTTCTCGGCTGACGTTACTGATAATCAACGGTCGAAATATGGTTCAAGCGTCAGCCGGCATGAAGATCATAGGCGCTATGCGTACCGATACCGGGAAGGTGCGTACATCAAACGAAGATTTAGTGGCATGGGTCACACCGCACGATAATGATGTCGCCCACAGCCGGGGCAGTTTGGCTTTGGTCGCGGACGGCATGGGCGGGCACGCCGCCGGCGAGGTGGCAAGCGCCCTCGCCGCCGAGACAATCCGTCAGCTGTACTACGATCTCGATGGATCGATTCCGCAGGTGCTTTCCAAGGCTTTTGAAGCCGCGCACCGGACTATTATCGACTACGCCGAGAAGCATCCGCAGTGCAAAGGCATGGGCACGACCTGCACCGTGTTGGCGTTTCGCGACGATCAAGCATGGCTCGCCCATATCGGCGACAGCCGCGCTTACCTGTTGCGCGGCCGCACGCTCACCCAGCTTAGCGAGGACCAAACTCTTGTGGCCAAGCTGGTCAGTGAAGGAACGCTGACACAGGAAGAAGCCGACCACAGCCCGATGCACAATGTCATCCTGCAGGCGCTCGGCGCGACGACGCACATCAAGCCTATGATCGGCGCACACGGCGTGCAGTTGCAGCCGGGGGACGTCTGGATTCTGTGTTCCGACGGCGTCTACAACATGGTGCCAGACGCCCATATGGCCGAGATCGCCTCGCGAATGTTGCCGCAGGAAGCTTGCAATGCGCTAATCGAGGCGGCGCTCGAGGCCGGCGGCCACGACAATGCGTCTCTTGGCATTTTCAGCGTAACAGCCGCCGAAGACCGTGATCACGCGGCTGGGATGAAGACGCGGCGCATCAAGATCCCGCTGCCGGGTCCATCAATATGAGCCAGATGATCGGCCAATACGAAATACGCACGCTGCTCGGTGAAGGCGGCATCGGCCAGGTTCACGCTGCCTACGATACGATCCTGCAACGTGAAGTGGCCATGAAGTCGCTACGACCGGAGCTTCTGAACGACGCCAATTTCGTCGATCGCTTCCGCGCCGAAGCAACCAGCCTTGCGAGACTCAATCACCCCAACATCACTACCCTCTATTCACTGTTTCCCGATGGCCGCAACCTTTACATGGTGATGGAACTAGTGCGCGGCACTACGCTCGACACCATTTTAGAGAAGCGCAAGACCGCGCTCGACGTCCGCGAGTGCCTTGCCATCATCGCACAAGCTGCCGATGGCCTCGATTACGCGCACAGCATGGGCGTGATCCACCGCGACATCAAACCGTCGAACCTGATTGTGTCGGAAAATGGCACACTTAAGATCATGGACTTCGGTATTGCGCGCGTTCGCGGTTCGCAGCGCCTGACCCGAAGCGGCAGCATCGTCGGCACTCTCGCTTACATGGCGCCCGAGCAATTGCGCGGCGAGGAAGGCGACGATTCCTGCGATCTCTACAGCCTCGCCATCGTGCTTTACGAAATGCTGTCGGGTTCGCCGCCGTTCAACGCGGCCAGCGAATACGATCTGATGCAGGCGCAGATCAATCAGAAACCCGAGCGGCTGACTCCGAAAGTTCCGGGCCTCGACCCGAAGATCGAAAATGCCCTACTCAAGGCGCTGTCGAAAAAGCCCGACCAGCGATTTCCTTCGACGCGGGCGTTTAGCGACGCGCTCGGCGCATCGACGCTTCGCATGGATGCGCCAAAAATTCTGCACAACGATACGCGGCTGATCCAGGCTACCGACATTCCTGCTTTAAGCAGGCCGGCTGCCGGCGTCAGCAGCCGATTCGGCTTGGGGTTCTTGAGCAATATGTCGTCGGATCTGCGCGCCGCGGTTTACGGCGGCGGTGCAGCCCTAGTCGTTGCGCTCGGCATCATCGGCTTCCTGTTCTTCCCGTCGTTGAAGAAGACAGTGCCGCAGCCGTCACCGGTGAGTTCCCGCGGTTGCAGTAAACCCGCCTGCTCCGGCAAAACCTGCCGCCGTCGCCGTACAGACACCGGCCGCGGTCCCTGCCGTACCTGCGCCGCAACCAGCGCCTACTCCAGCTCCCGCCCCAGCTCCAGTTGTTGCCACACCAATCGATACCAGCCCCCCACTGGACCCGTCGACGCTTCCCGCGGATCTCGCCGATGTCGTCAACGCGGCGAACCGCGGCGATCCGGCAGCACAGAACCAGTTGGGCGTGAAATACGCTCAAGGCGAAAACCCTATCCCGCGTGATGACATCAAGGCAGTTTCGCTATACCGGCAAGCCGCCAATCAGGGATTTGCCAAGGCAGAGACCAATCTCGGCGATATGTATCTCTTTGGCCGCGGCGGTTTGCAGCAGAGCAATAGCGATGCCGCGTCGTGGTATCTCAAGGCCGCGCAACAGGATTGGCCCGACGCACAATACCGGCTTGCCTATCTTTACGAGAAGGGTCTCGGCACTGACAAAGACCCGGCACACGCTGCACAGCTTTACCAAAGCGCGGCTGATCACGGCTATGCCGAGGCGCAAAACGTGCTCGGCACTCTCTACGCAACGGGCGGCGACGGCCTAAAGGAAGACGATAAGCAAGCAGTCGCCTGGTATCAGAAGGCGGCCGATCAAGGATTTGCCAAAGCACAGAAGAATCTCGGCGACCTCTACTTCTTCGGTCATGGGGTCGACAAAGACTACAAGCAAGCGATGACCTGGTATCAGAAAGCGGCGGACCAGGGTTTTGCCGAGGCACAGTTCCGGCTTGGCTACATGTACGAAAAGGGCCTTGGCACAAAGGCCAGCCTTGACGACGCTATTGCCCAATACAAAAAGGCAGCAAGCAACGGTAGCGTCGATGCACAACGCGCGCTCGACCGCCTAGCCAGTGGCAACAAATAATTAATTTCAGGCGATGGTCAGCGTGATGGAGCGAAAGCCGGTGCGTCGTTGGTGCCGCGGTTCGCTGACGCCGACGATGAAGCTGGCGCCGACGATGAAGACGATGACGGAGCGGGGTCGGAGGTCTGCCGCATCGTACTGGGCGAACCGGTCGGGTGCGATCCTCCGTTGGACGAAGCGTCCTCTTGCGTAGCGTCCTTTTCCGGTGTCGAGGAGGACGAAGATGACGAAATCGTGGCCGCTGGAGCCTGATGATGAATGATGGCTCGGCGCCGGTGCACGATAGTTGTTGTGGTAGGTGGGTCCAAAGTGCGGTACGCCAATAAACGGCAGCGGGATGTTAATTGATTGCGCCACGGCCGCAGCCGGCGCCAGAATCAGGAGGCTACTGGCAAGCGCGAGCCCCATCGTCAGCGAAGGTTTGCCGGTTCCACGCATCTGTGTCTCCCACGCGGAACCGGACCGGGTCCCGACTTGTGTACAAATTGTGCCCGATGAATCGCCTATAAGCAATCAATCCGCACGGGCGCTGTCTGCGTCATGCCAAGGCATTGACAGAAAAAGCAATCAGCCGGAAATTTCCCACCGTGCCAGTGTCGAGCGTCGTAAGTGATAGCGGCCGATTGGGGCGAACGAGGGGCGGACGCCCCATTTGGGCCGGAAATAATGACGGTAACGAGCGTCCGATGCTTGGTGCGATAAGCGCTCGGCGGCAGGAAGTGCTATAGGTTCAAATGGGACCGCTACGCTACATGGCTGGGGTGATTTCAAACCGCCAGGCGGAGACTTGAGGGTCGGGATGTCTCAGTTCCGGCAGCGCTATTTTTGATGCCGAAGATCAGCATTTCCTACCGCCGCGCCAACTCCGAGGCGATGACGGGCCGTATCTTTGACCGCCTGATCGCTCATTACGGCAAGGATGCGATCTTCCGCGATATCGACGACATTCCCGTCGGCATCGACTTCCGCGTGCATATCAACGAGGTGCTGCGGTCAACCCACATCCTGCTCGCGATCATTGGGCCTGCCTGGCTTGGCGCGATACCGGGCGCCAACGAACGAATCCAGGAAGAATCCGATCCTGTTCGCGTCGAGGTTGAAACTGCGCTGCGTCGCCGCGTCCCGGTTATTCCGGTACTGATCGGCAATACGCGGATGCCGAGCTCCGAACAGTTGCCACCGAGCCTGAAGGATTTTGCTTTCCGCAATGCGGTGAAGCTCGATACCGGTCAGGACTTCGACTACCACATGGACCGCCTGATCAAGGCGATGGACGGTATTCTCACACAATCGCCGAAATCGCCGCCAAGTCGCGAAACTAAAGCGCCGTCGCCCCGGCCCCCGACTGCGGAGCGTCAGGCCGCGACATCCGGCGATGCACCAGGCCGCAACGCTACCGGCAGCCGTACCGCCGTCCAGACACCCGCTTCATCGGACTCGGCCACAGCAAGTAAGACCTTCTCGTTTGCATCGGCAGTCCCGGCCGATTGGCGCGAGCAGCTATGGCCGGACAACCGGCAAGGCAGAATGGTGCGGTTGTCGATCGCCGGCGCCTTGGCGACCGTCCTGTTGATCGTTGCCGTTATTGCCTTGTCCGGCGGTTCCGGTGGTTCCGGGGCCAAACTTCTTACATTCAGCGGACATTCCGGCCCGGTCACTTCGGTTGCATTCGCTCCGAATGGACGCACGCTGGTATCAGGCAGCGTCGATCGGACGCTGAAGATCTGGGACTCAACGTCGGGACAGGTTCTCAAGACCCTGACCGGCGACACCGATCTTATTTCGTCGGTCGCGTACTTGCCGAACGGCAAGCGCATCATCTCCGGCAGCTTCGACCGCAGCGTGGTGATCTGGGACGCCGATACCGGAGAGGCAATCCGCACCTTGCGCTCCGAACAAACCTATTCGTGGGAAGTGCCCCCCGCGGTCTGGGCGGTCGCGGTATCGCCGGACGGCACCCGTATCGTTTCGGGTAGCGCGGATTCCAACATCAAGGTCTGGAGCGCAGCTACCGGCGAGCTGTTGCGCGTATTGCACGGCCACTCCGATGTCATCACTTCTGTTGCCTATTTTCCTAACGGCAAGATGCTGGTTTCCGGCAGCAAGGACGGCACCGTCCGAAATCTGGGATGCCGACACCTGGCAGAACCTGCAAATGTTCACGAACCAGGCCGGCCAGGTCCTTTCCGTTGCGGTCGCACCCGACGGCAAGCGCATTGCTGCAAGCGGCAACGCCAACTCGGTCGCAATCTGGAACGTAACTACCGGACAGCAAGCCCGCACGCTCGTCTCGGAATCCAGTATCCTCAACGCCGTGCAATTTTCGGCCGACGGCAAATATCTGTACGCCGCGGGCAGCAACAACAATGTCATGATGTGGGATGCCCAAGGCGGGCAATTCCTGCACGCGCTGACCGGCCATTCCGCCGCCGTACGCTCGCTCGCGGTCGCGCCGGAAGGGCACCGTCTCGCCTCGGGCAGCGACGACAAAACCGTCGATATCTGGTCGGCAAACTAGCTCGCGATCGCGCGGTTGTCCGGCGCCACGAAAATCTTTTGCAGCATCTGCCGCTCGATCGGCTTCTGCAAAACCGGCACATCCTGGAAGCGGCTGTCGACGCTGTCGGAATCGTAACCGGTAACGAAAATGAATGGCACACCGCGCTCCGTAAGGATTTCCGCGACCCGGTAAACCGAACCATCGCCCAGATTGATATCAAGGATTGCCGCATCGAAGTGCCCCTCCCTGGCGGCAGACAGGGCTTCCGAAGCGGTGCAGACCGGTCCGGTGATGCGGAATCCGAATTCGGTCAGGCACTCCTGGATCATGATGCCGACCAGCGCCTCGTCCTCGACAAGGAGCACCCGCGGCCGGTCCGCCTTGCTGAAGGTGATAGGCGAACCGTTAATTCTGCCGTCGTCGGGCGCTGCGTCGCGCTTGAACGGCGCAAGCCGCTCGGCAAGCGGAATCGACAGTGTGCAGCGCAATCCTTCGGGGGCCCAATCGAACATCGCCTCACCACCGAGCTGCTGCTCGATACTGGCGCGAATGACTTTTAGTCCGAAACTGCGCGATGTTGGCGGCTTGATCTTCGGGCCACTATCTTCGACCCATTTCAGCACCAGAGTATCGGACTGCATCTGCCACGCCAGGCCTACATTGCCTTTCAGTGACGACAGCGCGCCGTGCTTCGCCGCATTGGTAGCAAGTTCGTGCAGCGCTAGCGCGATGCCCTGCGCAGTGGCCGGCAGCAATGCGATATGGGGACCCTTGATCTCTACTTTGTCGCGCGCTCGATAAGGCGCCAACTCCTCGACAACCAATGTGCCGAGATCGGCTCCGCGCCAGCGGGACTCGGAAAGCAGCGTGTGCGCCCGCGCCAGCGCCTTGATGCGGCCCTCGACAGTTTGCACATAGTCGTCGACATTCTTCGCCCGCGTCAGGCGGATGATCGACTGGATCACGGCAAGCGCATTACGCGCGCGATGGTCGACCTCGCGCGCCAAAAGGCCCTGGCGTTCCTCAGCCTCCTTGCGTTCAGTGATGTCGATCGTGACCCCACTGATGCGTTGCACTTGGCCGTTCGGATCAATCGACGCTGCTGCCGTGCCGGTGCACCAGCGTATTTCCCCACTAGGGCGCCGCACCCTGAAATCGTTCTGCTGGGTCGGCTCGCCTTTCGACATGCGTTGGACCAATTCGCGCAGCGGCTGAATGTCATCCGGATGGATAAGAGCAGCAACGTTCTCGGCGCTGACGTGGAAATTGCTGCGATCGACGCCGAAAATACGGTACTGGCCTTCGTCCCAGCGCCATTCACCGGTCGTAATGTCCCAACCCCAGGACCCCATCTGACCCGCGGCAAGCGCAAGGCTCCTGCCCTGCTCGCTTTGCAAAAGCCGGGCATTCGAGGCTTCGAGTTCCTCGGTGCGCTCGGCGACGCGGCGTTCAAGCTTCAGGTTCAATTGCTCAAGCTCGCGCGTCTTTCGATGCAATTCGACGAAAATCTTCACTTTGGCGCGTAGCACATCCGGAATCACCGGAACTGGCACATAGTCAACCGCACCCATCGCATAGCCGCGAATACGGTCCACATCGGTCAGATGGATCGCTGAGATAAAGATGATCGCGGTTTCCTTGAACCGCGGATGCTCGCGCAGCATTGCCGCAAGCTGAAAGCCATCGAGTTCCGGCATGCAGACGTCGATCAGCACGACCGCAACATCATTCTTCAGAAGAAACTGCAAGGCCTCGCGCGCCGACGCCGCCTTGACCAGGTTCTCGTTGAGCTCACCCAGAATGACTTCATAGGAGAGCAGCTTGTCAGGCTGATCGTCAACGAGCAGGACGTTGACTTTATCGCTCATGGGCATCCCCGCCTAGCGATGCAGCCACATCCGCAGGGCGGACAATAGCTGTTCGGTATTGACGGGCTTGGCGAGATAATCGGACGCGCCAGCATCGAGGCACTTCTCGCGATCGCCTTTCATCGCTTTCGCGGTGAGCGCAATGATCGGCAGCCGACGATAGGCCTTGTTCTCGCGAATCTTTCCGATGGTCTGATAGCCATCCATTTCCGGCATCATGATGTCCATCAGAACAATCGCGAGTTCCGGCGTTTCCTCGACCAGGGCAATCGCCTCGTTACCCGTGGTCGCGGTCAGAACCTTCATGCCGCGGCGTTCCAGCACGCTCGACAGCGCGAAAATATTTCGCGAGTCGTCGTCGACCAGAAGCACGGTGCGCCCGACGAGATCCTCGTCGGAGCTATTGAGCTTCTCCAGCATGTTCTGCTTTTCGGTCGGCAAATCGCCGATAACGCGGTGGAGGAACAAGGCCGTCTCATCAAGCAACCGCTCGGGAGACTCCACGCCCTTGACCACGATGCTGCGCGCCATGGTGTGAAGCTGCGCATCCTCCTCGGCCGACAGTTCACGACCGGTGAAGACCACGACCGGTACATCCGCCAACGCGCTTTCCGAGCGCATCTTCTCCAGCACTTCGAAGCCCGACATATCGGGCAGCCGGAGATCGAGCACAACGCAGTCGCAGGTCTGGTCGCGCATCGTCGCCAAAGCTTCGTCGCCGGTACCGGCGTTGACGATTTCGATATCGTCGTGACCGAGCAGCTCGCGGATGCTCATCTGCTCGGCTTTGTTGTCTTCGACTACCAGCAAGCGCCGGCGCCGCGGCTGCGCGAATTCCTTGATCTTCGACAAGGCGTTCGGCAATGCCTTCGCGGGTCGTCGGCTTGGTGACGAATGAGAAGGCGCCGCGCGCCAGTCCGTGCTGTCGATCCTCGTCGAGCGTGACGATTTGCACCGGAATATGCCGGGTCAGCGAGTTCTGCTTGAGTTGACTCAGCACGTTCCAGCCGAGCATGTCGGGCAGGAAGACGTCGAGCGAGACTGCGCTCGGCTGATACTGCTTGGCGAGATTGAGCGCATCGTCGCCGCGCTGGGCCAACAAGGCCTTGAAGCCTTTGTCGCGCGCCAGGTCGATAAGGATACGCGCATAATGCGGGTCGTCCTCGACGATAAGCAAGATGTTGTCGCCCGGATTCAAATCCATCCTGTCGTCCGGGATCGGTTCGACCGTGCGCTCGGTTGCGATGTGCAGCCCGGCAAGCTGCTTCGGCACCGTCGTCGCAGCCGCCGACGAATGCGCCGGCATGGTCGGACCGACATATTTGACCGGCAGATAAAGCGTGAAGGCCGACCCCTCACCCGGCGAGCTGTGCAGGTGAATTTCGCCGCCGAGCAGGCTCGCCAGTTCGCGGCTGATGGCAAGGCCGAGGCCGGTACCGCCATATTTGCGGCTGGTCGAGGCGTCCGCCTGCTGGAAGGCTTCGAAAATGATCTTTTGTTTCTCCAGCGGAATGCCAATGCCGGAGTCGGCGACTTCGAAAGCCACCACCGCCGGTGCCTGGTTGAGAACCGGATGGTCCGCGCTCCAACCGCCGAGCACAGCATTGACGTTGAGCCGGATGCCGCCCTGCGCCGTAAATTTGAACGCGTTCGACAGCAGGTTCTTGAGCACCTGTTGCAAGCGCTTTGTATCCGTAGTGATGGTGCGCCCAAGAGCCGGATCGACGTGAACGTCGAACGATAGCTGTCGCGTATCCGCCTCATGCCGGAACGGCCGCGCGACTGAGTCAACAAGATTCGAGAAGAACACTTCCTGGGCATCGACGGTAACCGTGCCGGACTCGATCTTCGACAGGTCGAGAATATCGCTGATCAGGTTGAGAAGATCGGTGCCGGCGCCGTGAATGGTGCGGGCAAACTCGACCTGCTTGCCACTCAGGTTACCCTCCGGATTGTCGGTGAGCTGCTGGCCGAGGATCAGGATCGAGTTAAGCGGCGTACGCAGTTCGTGCGACATGTTGGCGAGGAATTCCGACTTATACTTCGAGGTGAGCGCGAGTTCGGTCGCCTTTTCTTCGAGAGCGCGGCGCGCCTGCTCGATTTCCTGGTTCTTGCGCTCGACCTCGACGTTGCGCTCGGCGAGCTGCTGCGCTTTCTGCTCGAGCTGTTCGTTGGTCTGCTGCAATTCCTTCTGTTGCGCCTGCAATTCGCCGGCGAGCTGCTGCGACTGTTTGAGCAGACCCTCGGTCTGCATGGTGGCTTCGATCGAGTTGAGCACGATGCCGATCGACGTCGTGAGCTGTTCGAGGAACATGGTCTGCAATGCGGTGAATTCGTTGAATCGAAGCGAGCTCGATCACCGCCTTTGCCTGATTCTCGAACAGCACCGGCAGCACGATCACGTTCTTCGGCGGCGCCTTGAACAGCGCTGAAGCGATCGGGACGCGTGGTCTCCGGCATTTCGGAGATCAGCACGCGCCGCTTGTCCATCGCGCATTGCCCGATCAATCCCTCGCCCAGCCGCAACCCACGCGGGTGGCCGTTTATGCCATCGTCGGCGTAAGCAGCGAGCAGATTGAGGCCGGGATTTTCCTCACCCTCCATCTGATAGATCACGCCCTGATGCGCGTTTACCAGCGGCGTGAGCTCCGACAGCAGCAGCCGGCCGACGGTGGTGAGATCGCGCTGGCCTTGCAGCATGTTGGTGAACTTGGCGAGGTTGGTCTTCAGCCAATCCTGCTCAGTGTTGCGGTCGGTGGTGAGCCGCAAATTGTCGATCATCGTGTTGATGTTGTCTTTCAGCTCCGCGACTTCGCCGCGCGCTTCCACCTGAATAGACCGAGTCAGGTCGCCTTTGGTCACGGCTGTCGCCACCTCGGCGATGGCGCGTACCTGTGTAGTCAGGTTGGCAGCCAGAAGGTTCACGTTGCCGGTCAAGTCTTTCCAGGTGCCGGATGCGCCGGGCACGTTGGCCTGACCGCCAAGCCGGCCTTCGACGCCGACCTCGCGCGCCACCGTCGTCACCTGATCGGCGAAGGTCGCGAGCGTATCGGTCATGTTGTTGATGGTTTCGGCAAGCGCTGCCACCTCGCCTTTGGATTTCACTGCGAGGTTCTGCTTGAGGTCGCCGTTGGCGACCGCAGTCACCACTTTTACGATGCCGCGCACCTGCTCGGTGAGGTTGGCGGCCATCACGTTGACGGTGTCGGTCAGGTCCTTCCAGGTGCCGGCAACACCGGGCACTTGCGCCTGACCGCCGAGCAAGCCCTCAGTGCCGACTTCGCGCGCCACGCGGGTTACTTCCGAAGCGAAACCATTAAGCTGGTCCACCATCGTATTGATGGTGTTTTTCAGTTCGAGAATTTCGCCTTTCACATCCACCGTGATCTTGCGGCTCAAGTCGCCGCGCGCAACGGCGGTGGTCACTTCGGCGATATTGCGGACCTGGGTCGTGAGGTTCGCCGCCAGAAGGTTGACGTTGTCGGTGAGGTCTTTCCAAGTACCGGCGACACCGGGCACCACCGCCTGACCGCCGAGCCGACCGTCGGCGCCGACCTCGCGCGCGACGCGCGTCACCTCGGCGGCAAACGAGCGCAACTGCTCGACCATGGTGTTGAGCGTGTCTTTGAGCAGCAGCATCTCGCCGCGCACGTCGACCGTGATTTTTTTCGACAAGTCACCACCCGCGATGGCGGTCGCGACCTCAGCGATATTGCGCACCTGCGCGGTCAGATTCGACGCCATGAAGTTGACATTGTCGGTCAGGTCCTTCCAGGTCCCGGCGACACCCGGCACCTGCGCCTGACCACCGAGCTTGCCTTCGGTTCCGACCTCGCGCGCCACGCGCGTCACTTCGGAAGCAAACGCGTTGAGCTGATCAGCCATGGTATTGATGGTGTTCTTCAGCTCGAGAATTTCGCCCTTCACGTCCACGGTGATCTTGCGGCTCAGGTCGCCGCGCGCCACAGCCGTCGTCACTTCGGCAATGTTGCGCACTTGGGCCGTCAAGTTGCCGGCCATCGAGTTCACGCTGTCGGTCAGATCTTTCCAAGTGCCGGCGACGCCAGGTACATTGGCCTGACCGCCGAGGCGGCCTTCGGTACCGACCTCACGGGCAACACGCGTCACCTCGCCGGCGAAGCGGTTGAGCTGATCCACCATCGTGTTGAGCGTTTCCTTCAACTGAAGGATTTCGCCGCGCACGTCGACGGTGATCTTGCGGCTCAAATCGCCGCCGGCAATCGCCGTCGCGACTTCGGCGATATTACGCACCTGACCGGTAAGGTTCGACGCCATCGAGTTGACCGAGTCGGTCAAGTCTTTCCAGGTGCCGCCGACGCCCGGCACGTTGGCCTGGCCGCCGAGCTTGCCTTCCGTACCGACCTCGCGCGCGACACGCGTCACTTCGGCGGCGAAAGCATTGAGCTGGTCCACCATCGTGTTGAGCGTGTCTTTGAGCTCGAGAATTTCGCCACGCACATCGACCGTGATCTTGCGACTCAAGTCGCCGCGCGCCACGGCGGTCGCAACTTCGGCGATGTTGCGGACCTGCCCGGTGAGGTTCGACGCCATCGAGTTCACGCTGTCGGTCAAGTCTTTCCAGGTGCCGGCGACGCCGCGCACCATGGCCTGACCGCCGAGCTTGCCTTCGGTGCCGACTTCACGGGCGACGCGCGTCACCTCGCCGGCAAAGGCGTTGAGCTGGTCAACCATTGTATTGATGGTGTCTTTCAGCTCGGCGATTTCACCGCGCACGTCCACCGTGATCTTCTTCGACAAGTCGCCGTTGGCGATCGCCGTCGACACTTCAGCGATATTGCGGACCTGCGCGGTGAGGTTCGACGCCATCGAGTTCACTGAATCGGTTAGGTCCTTCCACGTGCCGGCGACGCCGAGCACGTTGGCCTGGCCGCCAAGGCGACCGTCGGTGCCGACTTCGCGCGCCACGCGCGTCACTTCCCCGGCGAACGCGTTGAGCTGGTCCACCATCGTGTTGATGGTTTCCTTAAGCTGCAAAATCTCGCCGGAGACGTTCACCGTTATCTTTTTCGACAAATCGCCGCCGGCAATCGCGGTCGCGACGTCGGCAATGTTGCGGACCTGGGCGGTGAGATTTCCGGCCATGAAGTTCACGCTGTCGGTCAAATCCTTCCAGGTCCCCGCGACACCCGGGACTTGCGCCTGGCCGCCGAGCTTGCCTTCGGTACCGACCTCTCGCGCGACGCGCGTCACTTCCGATGCAAACGAATTGAGCTGGTCCACCATCGTGTTGATGGTGTCTTTCAATTCGAGAATTTCGCCGCGCACGTCGACGGTGATCTTGCGGCTCAAGTCGCCGCGCGCCACGGCGGTGGTCACATGGGCGATGTTACGGACCTGGTCGGTGAGGTTGCCGCACATGGCGTTCACCGAGTCGGTTAGGTCCTTCCAGGTGCCGGCGACGCCGGGCACGATCGCCTGTCCGCCGAGCTTGCCGTCGGTGCCTACTTCGCGCGCGACGCGCGTCACCTCGGAGGCGAACGAGCGAAGCTGGTCCACCATCGTGTTGATGGCTTCCTTGAGTTGCAGGATTTCGCCACGGACGTCGACCGTGATCTTCTTCGACAAGTCGCCGTTGGCGACCGCGATCGTCACCTCGGCGATGTTGCGGACCTGCGCGGTGAGGTTCGACGCCATCGAGTTCACGCTCTCGGTGAGGTCCTTCCACACGCCGGTCACTTCACGTACCTGCGCCTGACCGCCAAGCTTGCCTTCGGTGCCGACTTCGCGGGCGACACGCGTCACCTCCGAGGTGAACACGTTAAGCTGCTTGATCATCGTGTTGACGATTTCGGCGGACCGCAGGAATTCGCCCTGGAGCGGACGGCCGTCGACGTCAAGCGCAACAGTGCGAAGAAGGTCGCCCTGCGCCACCGCAGCGATGGCGCGGGTCACTTCCGTGGTGGGCCAGAGCAGATCATCGATCAGCGAGTTGACCGAGGATTCCATCTCGCCCCAAGCGCCATCGGTTTGGCCGAAGCGCACGCGCTGGCGGGTCTTGCCTTCGCGGCCGACCACTTGTCCGACTCGTTCAAGCTGGCTCGCCATCCGCTCGTTGATGGCAACGATCTCATTAAAGGTATCGGCGATCTTGCCCATGATGCCGACCCGGTCGCCGGCCATGCGGACCGAGAAGTCACCGACCCGCATCGATTGCAGCGCATGCAGCAGTTCAGCAAGCCCGCGGGCGTCGCCGTTGAGGCCATTCTCGGCCGCTTGGGCCATCTCTTCCGAATGGGTAGAGCCGTTGGCGGCGCCATTGGTGGTGGGATCAAGCAGTTCAGCGGGCGTCTGCATAAGGCTCTCCAGAGCCCGCATTGGCGCGGGGACAGTGCAAGGATGGGATGATTGCGGCAGCGGAGACACATGGGGAAACGGCACGGTGCAGCGCGAACAGCCAAGCCCCTCGCTCACCATCGGACGGGCTCTGGACCCGCCATAAGCCATTAATCCGAAGTAGAATCCCCCGCACGCGCGGATCTCACCTCCCTTGCCATGACCGCGAACGCAGCAATGATGGGAAGGTTCCTGCCCAAAACCCTTTTAGGTTGAAAAAATCTTACGAGGGCGGGGGGACTACCTTGCCCTGGGGTTGCGCCGCCTGTTGCAGGATCTCCTGCACGGCCTTCGCCACCTCGAATTCCTTGGTGTCCTTGGGCGGAACTGGTTCCGGCGCAGGCTTGGAGGAAGGTTCGGCCGCCGGCAGCCCGTCGCCGCGAATGAGGTCGTGGATTGCGCCGAGCTTCTTGATGACTGACGGCGACAGGATGAACGGATAAATGTCGGGCTGGCCCATGGTTCGGTTGAGCTCATTCAGCGCATTGCTTAAGGGAATCCAGGTTTCAACCAGGGTGTCGACGTCAGGCACCCGATACGGCTGGAAATCGACTGCGGCCTCGAACTCGTCGGTGCGCGCCAGCGGCGGATTGACGTAGATACCGAAGGCCCGGGCCATCTCCAGCGTATCGACGATGTGCAGGTAGTGCGCCCAAGTCTCGGCGAAGTCTTCCCAGGGATGGGTCGTCGCGTAAGCGCTCACAAAGTTGTCCTGCCAGTTCGGCGGTGCGCCCTCGGCGTAGTGCTTCTGCAGGGATTGCGCGTAATCTTGCCGTTCATCGCCAAAAATGCGGCGGCAACCTTCAAGCTGGTTGGCGTCCTGCACCAGAATGTCCCAATAATAATGACCGACCTCGTGGCGAAAATGGCCGAGCAACGTCCGATACGGCTCGTGCATGCTGGTGCGCCGTTTTTCCCGTTCCGCGTCGTCGGCTTCATCAAGCGCTACGGTAATCAGGCCGTTCTCATGGCCGGTCAAAACCTTCGGCGTCATCGCGTCAAGTGGTGTCGCCAGAAAATCGAACGCCAGTCGCTCGCGGTCGTCGTTAAAGCCGTGGTCAAGCGGTAGTTTCAGCTTCATCAGCGTGTAGAACAGCCGATGCGCGGCGATCTCGATTTTTTGCCACGCAACCAAGTTTTCCGGGATCGATGTATCCGGCACGGTGCGATTATGCCGGCAGGCCGCGCAGAATATCTCTGGCGAGTCAGCTTCGATCAACCAGTTGCACACATTAAATTGTGCATTGGAGCAAAAACGGTAGAGCTTCTTCTTGAACCCAAGCGCGCGCCAATTGTCGCCCTCCGGCTCCAGTGCGGAAAGTGTCTCCGCCTCCGCGATATAGCCGAGGCTATGACCGCATTTTTCGCATTTGTAATTTTCAAAATAGAGAAGCTGCGCGCAATGCTGACATCTGAAAAGCTTCATGGCCCCTCTTCAATCGGCTTAAGATAAAACGAAGACAACCGAATTGAGATAACAACGCCGAAGCATAAAGAAAGTCCCCCGGCTGAGAAGCCGGAGGACCTTTTCACTCAAATTTTCAGCAAAGACCCGCTTACCGATTCTGCTGGCCGCCGTGCTGGCCACCTTGGCCACCACCTTGGCCACCACCTTGCTGGGCGCCGCCTTGCTGGCCGCCGCCCTGACGTCCAGGTTGCTGATTCTGCTGGCCAGGTTTCTGCTCAGGTTTCTGCTGTTGACCGCCCTGCTGACCTGGATTTTGGTTCTGATTGCTCATGAGGCTACTCCTCTTCGCGGGACAATCCCGCTCTAGGAAAACAAATGGACGGCGCTTTGGTTCCTGGCCGCGATCGAGAGAAACCGCCGCGCTCGATCAGTGACTGACCAAAACCATCGAAATTGCGGGGATATAAGTAATGATAAGCAGCGCAATGAAATTGACGATTAAGAAAGGCAACACGCCGAGGTAGATGCGGCTCAACGGTGCATTAAAAATCGCTTGTGACGAAAACAGATTGAGTCCGAATGGCGGCGTATACATGCCAACGCTGAGATTGACCGCCACGATGATGCCAAAGTGAATCGGGTTTACGCCCACCGCGCGCACGATTGGCAACAGCAGCGGTGTAAGGATCAGGATTGCAGCCGGAGGTTCCAGAAAGCTTCCGGCAAGCAACAGCCCAATATTGAGGATTAGCAGCAGCTCCCAGCGCGCAAGATGCAGGCCCTCGATCGACGACACGATCTGCTGTGGGATGCCGCTTGTGGTCAGAAGCCACGAATAAATGCCGGCCGAAGTCACGATCAGCAGAATCTGCGAAATCAAAAACGCCGACGACATCACGATCCGCCAAAGGCCGGCAAGGTTGACCTCGCGATAGATGAACATCGTGACGAACAGCGAGTACACCACCGCGACTCCGGCGGCCTCGGTCGGCGTGAACACACCGCCGTAGATGCCGCCAAAGATCACGACCAGCGAGCCGACCGACCAGCTTGCCTCCTTGCTGGTCTTCCAGATCGTCTCCCAATGCGCGCGGTCGCCCAGCGGCACACCCTTCACATGCGCATACCCCATGACATAAGCGGCATCGATGACGCCGATCAGAAGACTCGGCAGGATGCCCGCAGTAAACAGCATCACCGCCGACTGCTCGGCGGAAATGGCGTAAAGGATCATCGCGATCGACGGCGGAATGACCACAGCGATCGCGCCGGAGGACGCGATCAGTCCGACCGCGAAGCGTTCGTTGTAGCCGCCTTCGAGCAGCGATGGATAAATCATCCGCCCCATCGCGACCACTGTGCCGACGGCGGTATGCGACATCGCGCCGAACAATTCCGATGCCGCGACCGTAGTGACTGCCATCGAGCCGCGCACGCCGCCGACCATCGCCATCACCATGGCGATGACGCGTCGCGCGATGCCGCCTTGCGCCATGATCTCGCCGGCAAGCACGAAAAACGGCACCGCGAGCAGCGGAAAGTTGTCGAGACTCCCGAACATATAGGTCTGGATCGCTTCGGTCGGCACGTCGGCCACCGTCAGCACCGCAACGATCGACGTTACCAGCAGGATCAGAAAAATCGGAAAGCCGATCACCAGCAGGATCATCGGCAACGCGAAATAGATCAAATACGCCATCGTCGCCGCCTGCCCCTAATGCCGCGGCGCATCAGCGCCGGCGCCGTCGCCTTGCGACGGGCGGCGCTGCATCAACCGCACGGCGACCAGGAGGCCCATCAGCGTGTAGCCGATCGGCACCATCGCCTGCGGAATGACCAGCGGAAAATTCGCCGCCTGACTGCGTTCATCGAACTCCGCAAGCTGAGTGATTACTGGATATGCAAATGCCGTTACTGCCGCGGCAGTAGCGATCAGCGCGAGTTCGGACAACAGTCCGAGCAGCATGCGCACCTTTGCCGGCAGCATGCCGACCACGACGTCCATGCGGATCTGCCGGCCTTCCCAGGCCACCGCGCAGCAGCCGGTGAATACACAACCCACCATAAGGAAGAGCATGATCTCTTCCGCCCACGGGATCGACACGCTGAAGAAATACCGTCCAATGATGTTGGCGAAGTTGATGGCGACGCTACTTAGCAGGCAGATACCCGCAATAGTGCGGGTGATCGCCAAAAGCCACCTTACGCCCGTAACAAGAATATCCATGATTATCGGACCTGCCGTACCCCTCGCACGCGCGCTTTCAGATCATTGGCTCGGCGCCTGCCGCGTTCGCTTCGCGGCGTCAGCGACAATTTCATAGGCCTCGCGCACCGCGGGTTTCGACTTTGACACGTCCTCGCCGACGCTCGCCAGCGTATGCATCATCTCCGCCTGCTCGTCCTGCGGCAGGCTGATCAGCTCGCCGCCCTGATCGGTCCAGCCTTTGCCCATCTTGCTGCGGAAATCGATCGCCCACTGGTTGATCGTTCGAGTCTACTCGGCGTTGCCGTCCTTGTCGACGATCTGCTGCAAATCCGGCGGCAAGGAGTCGTACCACTTCTGGCTGATCTCGATGACCGGGAAGATCATCGGCTGATTGGTCTCGGTAACGTACTTCGCCGCGTCGACGTAATGCATCGGAACGTACACGTGCAGCGCCGGCGATCGCCGCCATCGATCGCGCCCTGCTGGATCGCCGGCAGCACATCGCCGAGCGTCATCGCCACCGGCGTCGCGCCTAGCCGCTTGAGCGCCACGGATTGGAAGTCAGACGCGAATATCCGGAGTTTCTTGCCTTGGAAGTCCGCGAGATGACGGATCGGCGTCCGGGAAATGATCGAGGACGGCGTGCGACCCGATCAGTCCGACGCCGTGCAGGCCCTTGTCGGCTGCCGAGCCCGAGCATCAACTTGGCACCGCTGGATCCGCCGCAATGCGCTGCGCCGTGCTCCAAGATATCGACGAGACCGGGAGCGGCCATCACCTCAAACCGCTCGTCAACGCCGACAAAAAACTCCGGCGGGATGACACCGCCTGAATGGCGCCGAACTGTAAGCCTTCGATTTGCCGCGGGATCGAGCCGAGTTGGCTCGCCGGATAGACCTCCCCCTTGATGCGGCCGCCGGAATCCTTCTCCACCGCCGCGGCGAAATTCTTGGCGAGTTGGTGCTGCGCTCGTTGAGCGTCGGCAACGTGATTTTCATCGTGAACGTCTTGTCCTGCGCCTGTGCGGCGCCGAGCATGAATCCCAGAGACAAGACGAGTGCCCCGACATTTCCCAGGGAGACGCCGATGCGACGATCAATCACATTCATGCTTTCCTTCCTTTCCCGTTCGACGGCACTTCGGTCGGCGTGAACCTTGTTATTGACTTGGCGCTTGTCGCGTCCGTCTTGCGGCGTCACTGACGATCTCATAGGCCTCGCGCAGCAGTGGCTTCGGTTTCGAGACATCCTCACCCACACTCGCCAGCATGTGCATCAGGCCCGCCTGCTCGTCCTGCGGCAGGCTGATTAATTCGCCGCCGTTGTCAGTCCATGCCTTGCGCTGCTCTTGATACATCGTCAGCGCAACCGGATTGATCGAGGTCGACACCTCGCTTCCGACGCGATCGATGACTTGTTGCAAGTCCTTCGGCAGGCTGTCGTACCATTTCTGACTCACGTCTATAATAATGAAGATCGCGGGTTGGTTTGTTTCAGTGACATATTTCGCCGCGTCGACAAAGTGCAGATGCACAAACGGACCGATACCGGCGACTGAACCGTCGATCGCACCTTGTTGCAGGGCCGGCAGAACGTCGGCCAGTGTCATCGCTATCGGTGTCGCGCCGAGCCGGTCGAACGCCGTCGATTGAAACTGCGAAGCGAATATCCGGATCTTCTTGCCCTTGAAGTCGGCGAGATGCCGAATGCCGGTCTTCGAAATGATGCAGGACGGCTGCGCCATCATAAGCGCAACCCCGTGCAGCCCCTTGTCGGCGCCGAGCCCGAGCATCAGCTTGCGGACCGAAGCATCGGCGGCAACCCGCTGACCATGCTCGATCGAATCGACCAATCCCGGCGCCGCCAGCACCTCGAAGCGCTCGTCGACGCCAGCCATGAATTCTGGCGGTATTGCCACCCCCTGGATAGCACCAAACTGTGTGCCCTCGATCATCCGCGGTATCGAACCCAACTGGCTTGCCGGATAAACCTCGCCCTTGATGCGGCCGCCCGAAATCTTTCTCGACAGCCGCCGCAAAATCCTTGGCAAACTGATGTGGCGCGTCATTGATCGTCGGCAGACCGATCTTCATGACGTAAGTCCTGTCCTGCGCCTGTGCCGCGCACGGCAGGAGCGAAACAACAAGACAGGCGCTTGCTGCCAATGCCGACAAGGCCAGGATATTGCACACCCTACGTTGCATGTTTCCCTCCCCCTCTGGAGCCGCTTCCCCCCAAGGAATGCAGCAGCCAGCGTAACCTGCCCAGACTGCGTCTGTCATATTCGTATTGCGGACGGCTTGCGGCCTAGCACCGCACCCACGCTATCCGAGCCACAAGGCTAGATGATCCCTTTTCTGCCGACAACGAAAATCTCCCCGATCATTGCGCCCGTTGTGCCGCTTCGGCGACTATTTTATAGGCCGCAAGCAACGGCGGCTTTGTGCTCGCGACCTCGTCACCCGCGCTGCCGATAATTTTGAGAAGCGCTGACTGCTCGTCGGCAGGCAGACTGATCAATTCGCCGCCGCTGCTCACCCAGGTATTACGCGCCTGGTCGTCGATCTCAATCGACTGGCGGTTGATCGCCAAAGCTTCGGAAACAGCGTCCTTATCGAGGATTTGCTGCAAGTCCGCCGGCAACGAGTCGTACCACTTCTTGCTGATCTCGACGATGCCGAAGATCACGGGCTGGCCGATCTCGGTCACATATTTCGCCGCGCCCACATAGTGCATGGTGTTGTCGTTGCTGACGCTGGCGATGGCGCCGTCGATCGAGTTGTCCTGCAAAGCCGGCAGCACCTCAGCGAGCGTCATCGGTTTCGGTATCGTGCCGAGCCGCTGCATCGCGACCCTTTCGAATTGGGAAGCAAAAATCCGGATTTTCTTGCCCTGAAAATCGGCGAGCCGGCGGATCGGCTTGCTGGCAATGATGGACGACGGCGTCGCCATGAAAAGCGCGGCGCCATGCAGGCCCTTGTCGGCGCCGAGGCCGAGCATCAGGCTTTGCACCGCCGGATCGGCCGCAAGATGCTGCCCCGCCGCCCACGAGGTGACGAGACCGGAAGCCGCCAGCACTTCGAAGCGCTCGTCGATACCGACCAGAAATTCCGGCGCCACCACCTCGCATTGGATTGCACCGAATTGCACGCCTTCGGTCTGTCTTTGGGTCGAGCCCAATTGGCTCGCCGGATAGATCTCAGGCTTGATGCGGCCGTTGGAGTCGCGCTCGACTGCCTCGGCATAGTTTCGCGCATAGAGATGCAAAGCATCATCGAGCGTGACCAGCGATATTTTCATCACGATCGGCTTGTCGTCAGCACGGGCCGCCATCGTCAACGCCGCTGACGCCGTGAAAGCACCGGCTGCCAATGCTAGGAGCATCCGCGCAAGCCTTGTACTCATCATGCCTGCCCCCCCGCCGCGGTTCAACGCTTCCCTCGTTCAACGCGTGCGCGCTGCCGCCTCGGTCACGACTTTATAAGCCTCGTAGAGCTGGGGCTTGGTCTTGGCGATATCCTCGCCGACCCCCGCCAGCGCGGTCATCATTGCCGCTTGATCGTCCTTCGGCAGGCTGATCAATTCGCCCCCGCTCTCGACCCAGGATTTGCGTGCTTTCTGCCACAGCCCGGCAGCGAACGGATTGATCGCCACCGATTCCGCGGCCCCGGCTCGATCGACGATGTCCTGCAAATCTTTCGGCAAACTGTCGAACCATCGCTTGCTGACTTCGATGATGAGAAAAATCGGCGGCTGGCCGATCTCGGTGACATATTTCGCCGCGTCCTGGAAATGCATGGCGTTGAAAACGGTAATCCCGGAAATCGCCCCGTCGATCGCGCCCTGCTGCAGCGCCGGCAAAACGTCGCCAGTGCTCATCGCTATCGGCGTAGCGCCAAGCCGTTCAAAAGCCGCGGTCTGAAACTTCGAGGCAAACACCCGGACTTTCTTACCTTTGAGATCGGCAAGCGTCCGGATCGGAGTTCGTGACGAGAGAACGGAAGGCAGCGCCATGTACAAACCGATACCGTGCAGACCCTTATCGGCGCCAAGGCCGAGCATCATCTTCATCACTTCGGGTTGGGCGAGCAGACGCTGTCCGTGAGCCAGCAAATCCAGCATGCCCGGCGTTGCCAGCACCTCGAAACGCTCGTCGATCCCGACATAGAACTCCGGCGGGAAAATGCCGCACTCGATCGAGCCGAATTGCAGCCCTTCGATTTCGCGCGGAATTGAGCCGAGCTTGCTGGCGGAATAAATCTCGACCTTGAGACGGCCGCCGGATTCTTTCTCGACTATCTCGGAAAAGCCACGGGTGAACTCTTCTGGTGTGTCGTTGACCGTCGGCGTGCCGACCTTTATCACATAGGTCTTGTCGTCGGCATGGGCTCCCATCGCAGACAGGACCAGCGCGCCGCCACACACGACCGCCGCCACGTACGTTACGAATGCCTTTCTGCAACGCATTGTCGCTCTCCCCTCTGGCATACCGTTGGCGCGCTCTTTTGAACCGGCGGCACGAACGAACGGCTGCGTTATTCAATTTTTTTGCTGGCAGCCGAGTGGCTGAAAGTAGATGAAAGCTTGCCGCGGCACAACGACGATTGCGCGACAAATGCACTCGCAGACGGTGACCGATGACGCCCGGCTATTGATCGAGAACGGCACGAACCTTGGAGGCAAGCTGATGATGATCAACCCACGCGTGCTGGCGCGCCTCGCACAGTACCTCGACGAAGAGATCCCGCAGCGGCCGCCGCTTAAACAGCGCGCCACTTCTTCCGATCCACAATGTCAAAAAGCACATCCCGCCCCCACGATATCGGGGGCGGATACTTTTCTTCGTCATTGCGAGCGCAGCGAAGCAATCCAGCGCTTAATGCAAGCCGCCGCTGGATTGCTTCGTCGCTGACGCTCCTCGCAATGACCCAAACGTTCTCCTTCTCGCGATGCGGTCCGCACCCGAGTTATCGTCACGCCGGAAGATTTTCTTCGCTCTCCGCACCGATCTTCGCCAGAGAATGCCGGCGGTGGATGCCGGTACCCTCACGATCAGAGCTTTGAGCCACGAATGTAAGAAAAGAAGAAAAGGAAAGCGGAACGCCGATCAACGCGGGTCCGTATCCACCGCACTTGCGATGCGGCGCGCGCTTTGCAAAGCGCGCTCGCCAATCGGCGTTCCACCACGGCTCTCTGCCTGTGGGACTATTCATCCCAAGGCTCAACCTGGGCCAGGCTTCGTGACACACGCGGCTCACGCGGCGGGACCCCCCGCCAGCCGGTGTGGCACATCCAGCGATGCACAATTTGTGCAGAGAGATCGGGATGTTACGCGATATGGTTCAGAGACGAGCGCGGCGACTTTGAGAAAATTTCAGAAACAATAATTCGCAGAAGGTGAAATTGTGCCCGGTAATCAATAGTTTATGTGATTTTTTCTGTCATGGCCGGGCATAGCCCTTCACAGAGCGGTTCGATCAGCATCGTGTCCGCTATTGGTCGCCTAACTGCCGCGCAGACTTATTGCAGCCGCGGCGGTTCGTGACCTAGGCTGTGTGAAAACGCAAAAAGCCAAGAAGCGACAAGAATAATTTTTCTTCAATCGATCGATGCTGAATGCGCGGACAAATCTTTGCGCACCAGAATTTGATTTCGGAGATGTCCATTCTATCGCCGTTGCGCGTCTCCGCGTTTTTACACAGCCAAGACCCAAAGCGGACATTGGGGCGGTTAAAGAAACATCTTCGTATTCACGTCTTAAGCAGCTTTGACTGCTTGGGCTCGCACCTCAGCGAGACGCGCAACGAGGCGTGTACGTATGAGATTGCAGTGGACTTTTAAACTAAAAAGCAATGCCGAGTGTCGTGTCGGAATCCATAGATGACTCGCCGTATAATCGATCTTTTCTATTCGCTTTGAAAGCCGACGAGTTGAGGAATCGTATTTTCCTTTTTGCAATTGTTTTTCAATGGATCTGAGGCCGCCGTATAGCTTGCTCATGCGCTCTCTCACAAACCATATGTACATTTTCGGTCCAAAATTGAATAGCGGGAGCACAATCACAATGGATCCCAGCAACACCGCGAGGAGCCTCTGAACGTGTGTGACCATCCAGAAAGGCAGATAGCGGAGAAGTACTGAAGGACCGTTCTTGTAAAAATCGATAGCACGTTGAGCCATGGGATATTCGGGATCGGTCTGCGTGGGAAAATAACCGGCTGGATGCAAAATGCTCGCCCCCGAATGTTCTTCCTGCATTGCTTGTAGCAAGAGATCAATAATGGCGGGATGGGTTTCTTTGCGCGCCACAACGCCATTGGTAGTCGCGATGACTGTCAAATCAGCGCTTGGAATATGGTTTTCATAGTCGATGACACCTCGCGGCAGTACCAATCGAACAAGATATGGGAAAATACGGGTGAGAGCCTCTTCCCGCGCAAAGTCAAAAGACCGTATCTTTGGATCCCGCAGTAAGGATTTAATGATCGGCGCGCCGCATTGGAGTCAATGAGGAATTCGGACTTCGACGTTTACAGCGCGTACGGGGAAGTGATCGACAATGCGATCCAAGCTGATGGAACCGAAATTCGAGTATTAATTGTTTATAAGCCTGCTCTAGCGATGCCAAACGCTACAACAATGCCTTGTTGAACCCCATGGTCTTAACGATACCACCGCCGCGTCGGGCGAAAATGAAGGGGATAGGGAAAACGGAAGGAGCTCGATGCACGTCATGCCGATTACGCGGCTAATTATATGTGTAGGCATTCTTCTGTCATGCGCGACGGGGACCGGCAGCGCTGAGAGCTCGGCAGCGCCGCTCAATACGCTGCGCGACGTGGTCTTGGCTTTGCGCGCATGCTGGATCCCGCCTCCAATGGATGCTGGTCAGTTCAGCGTGGACATCACGGTCCGTCTCAGCTTCAAAGGCGATGGTGAAATTCTCGGAAAGCCATTCATCACATTTAAGTCGCCGAACATGTCTGACGAAACGCGCTCGGCGTACCGCCGTGCTGTCGCCGAAGCCTTTATCCGTTGCACGCCGCTGAAGTTCAGTGAAGCGTTGGGAGCGGCAATCGCTGGTCATCCCTTCACATTGAGGTTTGGCGGGCGAGTGGAGCGGCGGGCGAATGTGCGTGCCACATCTCTTCAGCCGGCGTGAGGCGCGAATGGTCGGCTGTTGGCCGATTGTGTTCTCTAATTCCGGGTCTGGGTGTCAAGCTCTCCACGATCATCCTTGCCGGGCCCACTGTTCTCTCCGCGGTAGGGGCACGCCCTCCGCATGATGGCGTAAGACGACGCTTGTGGATCAATAACGGCGCTTGTCGCCGACATCGAATTGGTCGCGATTGGGGGGTGAAGCGGACGCGGTGGACTGGCGTCCAGACCGCCGCTTGTGACCTAGGCTGTGTGAAAACGCAAAAAGCCAAGAAGCGACAAGAATAATTTTTCTTCAATCGATCGATGCTAAATGCGCGGACAATTTTTGCGCACCAGAATTTGATTTCGGAGATGTCCATTCTATCGCCGTTGCGCGTCTCCGCGTTTTTACACAGCCAAGACCCGAACCGATATCGGCCCACCACCTACCTGTGCTCGCAATTGATGGTCCTTGAACCGGCATACCCGCGAGGGTAGTTTGATTTTAGAGCCTGATAAAAGCGGTGGAATTTCCATGACTGTTTTTAGCTACAGCACTCTCAATGATCCCTTGGCCGCCGAAGGCACCTTTCCAACCGGCATCAACAACAACGGCCAGATCGTTGGGTATTATGTAGATAGCAGCGGCATTGACCACGGCTTCCTCTATAGCGGCGGAACGTACACTACTCTCAACGATCCCTCTGGCAGCAAAGGCACCGTTGCGGCCGGCATCAACGACCAAGGCCAGATCGTCGGACATTACGCTGACAGCTCAAACGGGCTTCACGCTTTCCTCTACAGCGGCGGTACCTACACCACCCTCAATGGCCAATCAGGCATCACTCCCACCGAAGCGATAGGCATCACCCGCGCCGGTGAAATTATTGGGCCGACGGCCTCTGCCGGAATCGACTACGTTTACAGCGCCGGCACCTACACCTCCTTCATCGTGGCGACTGGAGTGGTCACTGGCATCAATAATGCTGGGCAAATCATCGGCTGGAATAACGATATTGGTTCAATCTATGGGTTTATCGATATCAACGGCAACTTCGGCTTCGGCGCTGATTTCAGCGAGCCGTCAGGCATGAACGACTTAGGCCAAGAGATTGGCGTGAATCTCACTGGGCCCGGAGCTTTCGGTCCCTCCTCTTTTATGACGGTGGCAGCTACACTACACTCAGCGATCCATCGGGTACGTCGACTACTGCCACCGGTCTCAACGACGCCGACCAGATCGTCGGGCATTACACCGACAGCAGCGGCGCGACGCATGGCTTCCTTGCCGTAGCGTCGTACCCTCAAAATCCAGGCAATAACGACGAGTGGATCCTGTCAGGCGGTCACTGGCAGCGCCAGCGCCGAGCCCGGCTCGCATCCCTCCGGCTATCAGGTCGCCGGCATCGGCGATTTCACCGGCAGCGGCACCGATGACATCCTCTGGTACAACGCCAGCACCGGCGACACTGACGAGTGGAAGATCTCCAACGCCGCCTGGGCCGGCAGCGTCGATCTCGGCACCCATCCCGGCAACTATCAGATCGCTGGCGTCGGCGACTTCACCGGCAATGGCACCGACGATGTGCTGTGGACCAGCTCAAGCAACGGTCAGGTGCAGACCGACATCTGGGAATTGTCGAACGGCCAATGGGCGGCAAGTGTCAGTCCAGGCTCGCACCCGGCCGGCTATCAGGTCGCAGGCATCGGCGATTTCACCGGCAACGGCACGACGACATCCTTTGGCACAACTCCAACCACCGGCGATGTCGACGAGTGGCAACTCTCCAACGGAAATGGGCCGCAAGCGTCGATCTCGGCTCTCATCCGGGTCAGCGGTTGGACAGATTGCCGGCGTCGGCGACTTCACCGGCAACGGCATCGACGATGTTCTCTGGACCAACTCCAGCAACGGTCAGGTGCAGACCGACATCTGGGAATTGGGATCAAACGGACAGTGGGTAGCGAGCGTCAGTCCGGGCTCGCATCCGGCCGGCTATCAGGTAGCTGGCATCGGTGACTTCACCGGCAATGGCACCAGCGACATCCTTTGGCAGAACTCGGCCACCGGCGACATTGACGAGTGGCAGATCGCAGGCGGCAAATGGGCCGCCAGTGTCGATCTCGGCGCACACCCCGGCAACACACCCGGTCTCTGGTGTTGGCGACTTCACCGGCAACGGCACGAGCGATATCCTCTTTCACACTAGCTCGTGACGAGAAGTTTGGAGCATTCGCGAGCGAGTAGTCTCCTGATGGCGCTTAGCTGCCGCTCCGGTTCGCGACTGTCGCGACCGCTTTCGGGGGGTGGTCTCAACCGGTCGACGCAACACCAGGAGCGGCTGGCAATACATAACGATAACGGCTTGCCAAACGCTCGCCCAAGCGCTTTCAGCAAGTCCCTCCACAACCAGCTATTTTACAACGTAATTTTCTCTGCCGCCCTCGTACCACAAAAAAGTCTCTGACTTATCAGCCTATAATTGATCTTTGCTCTCTAAAGGAAGGTGTTGCGTCGACCGGTTGAACTCACCCCGGTATAACGGACCTGGACCACTTGCGTCCCGTCGGCCTCATTTTGTTAGTCCACGCCTAATTTGCTTCCCGTCATGCTTGTGCGTTAACCCAGCGCGGGCAAACAGATATCGTGCGGCCCTAAGCGCTAATCGGGAGGACGTTCGAGCGATGAACCGGCTAAAGTTGACGATCGCAACGACCGACTACGACCACTTTCGCGACTTCCGGTTTGGTTTGGTCAAAGCCGAAGGTATCGATCACACCTGGCTGACGCTCGGCCATCACGAGGTCTTCGCGCGCTTCACCTTTAATCGGGAGTGGGACGTGAGCGAGCTGTCGTTTGCCAAGTTCATGGCCCAGGTCACGCGCCCCGACAGCGACATCGTCGGCCTTCCAGTCGTGTGCTCGCGGCTATTCCGCTTTTCTTCGTTCTACGTGAACAAGAAAAGCAAGATCACTTCGGCCAAGGATCTGAAAGGCAAGACCATCGGTTCCCCCGAATGGGCGCACACGGCGGCGGTGTATATGCGCGGCTGGCTCAATGACGAGCATGGCGTGAGCCTGAAGGATGTTCATTGGTATCAGGCCGGCGCCAACGAGGCGGGCAGAATCGAAAAAGTCGAACTCAACCTGCCGAAAGACGTGAAGCTCACGCGCGTATCGGACAAGTCGCTCAGCTCGCTGCTGGCGAGCGGCGAGATCGACTGCGCGCTGATCGCGCGGCCACCGGACTGTTTCCGAGAGCGCCATCCCGATGTCGAGCGGCTGTTTCCGAATTATCAGGAGATGGAACAGGAATACTACAAGCGGACCAAAGTCTGGCCG
Organism: uncultured Alphaproteobacteria bacterium; assembly: GCA_963742215.1. Lineage (GTDB taxonomy): Bacteria > Pseudomonadota > Alphaproteobacteria > Rhizobiales > Xanthobacteraceae > BOG-931. The sequence goes on along the minus strand of CAVULJ010000007.1, from coordinate 10,992 downwards.
ATCATGCACATCATTACGGTGCAGAAGCGCATATTGGATGAGAATCCCTGGGTGGCGCGCAATCTCTTCAATGCCTTCGTTGAATTGAAACGCCGCAGCCTGGAGCGCCTGCTCGATCCCGCAGTGTCGCGCTATCCGCTGCCGTGGCTGCCGGTCTATGCCCGCAAGATGCAGGACACGTTCGACGGCGATCCATTCCCCTACGGCATCGAAGAGAACCGGCCGACGCTCGAGCAGTTCATGCGTTACACTTACGAACAGGGAATAGCCAAGCGCCACGTCAAACCGGAAGAGATATTTCCGAAAGGCATAATGACCCTTGTCAGAGTTTGATGGCCGCACTTGCGCTGCATGGACGCGAAATTCCAGAAGAGACTGATGAAAGCCGAGAAACAGCCAGCAGCCGGCGCGATAGCCCTTGCCGCCGAGCCAGATCCCAACAAGCCTCAAGACGGCGGCGCGCTTCTACCAGCCTCTCAAGTTCTTCAGGAGATGCTGGCTAGCCTGCCGCCGGACCACTTTACACTGGGTTGGTTGTCGAGCCACCTGCAGAGGCGCTCGTTCGGCGTGATCGTGCTGGTTCTTGCGCTGATTGCGATGGTGCCGGGCCTTTCTTACTTGGCTGGTTTGCTGCTCTTCGCTCCAGCGATTGAAATGATCGCTGGACACGGCGCGCCAACTTTTCCTGACCGAATTGCCAACCGGCCCCTCCCTACTCGCCACCTTGCTCTTCGGCAGTGCGGCGCGACGGTGCCAGCCTTGAGGTATCTTGAAAAGATAATCCGCCCGCGCTGGCAACTGCCTTTGGGAGCTACGAAGCGTCTGGTGGGGGCAGCCGTCTTCTTGCTAACATCACTGCTGCTGCTAACGCCGCTGCCATTCATCCAGGTCGTACCTGGAATTATCATCGTCGTCCTGTCGGTTGCTTATCTTGAGGACGACGGCCTTCTGCTTTCGCTCGGGCTTTTTGCCACGTTAGCCCTTCTGGCGGCTTCAGCGGGGGCCGTTTGGGGGATGATCGTAGCGCTAAGCTGATAGCCCCGTGATGGATTTGCCGCGGCGGTTAGGCCACCGCGATCGCCTTTTGGCGAGCGGTGAGATCGACTGCGAGGACATACCCTTAGTCGAGCGGGTTTCATAGCCGGTATCGCGCGTCGCGCGCGATATGCCATATTTCGCTGATCGCGCGCCGCACTTCGCGTCGGATTAGCTCATATCCGCGAAGGCCCATGAACCGCCTCACGCGCGATATTTCATATTTTCCGCTAGGCTAATCCAACAGGGCCCAGCAGTCCGCGAGACGCGAGAGCTTGCTTCAATCGCAAGATAGCGCTGGTTGCAGTAGCCGAACTATTTGCGCGTTGCATTTCCCGGAGAAGCGACTTCAAAGCAGGGTCTTTGTCCCTGATGGTCCATCTGCATGTGAAAGCAGCGGCATCATATCGTGTCATTATCCGGATTGGTTTGGCGAGGCCAGGCAGCCTGGCTTCAAACTGTTGATCCAGAAGAAGAGACATTCGGCCACCCGCCCCATAAATTTCCTCAGCCATGATTGACGATGTGGCGGGTAATCGCAATCCAGGATCGACAGCAATACCCGCTATTATTGAGTTCGCGGCCGTTTGCTTTGCTGGTGCCGCGCCGAAAACTTGCGGAAAGGTCGAAACGAGCCGATAACAGCCATCAAGCTGCCCGGTTAGCCCGAAGTTCCGCCAATGCCGTCTTGCCTGCACGGGTGGCTTCGGACATCGTTTCAAAAAATTCAGATTGCCGCACCGGCTTGCTCTTCCCGGCCGCGTAGATCTCCCAGCGCCACGGTTTGGGCGGATGCCCTTTGTTTTTGATAGCAAGGCTGTAATCAACGGGGCTGAAAGTTGAATCCTTTTCCATCGCAGTCAGTCCTATTGAGATGCTCTCGGGCAATCGACAAACCCGGAGTAGGCACGCCGCAAAACCGACTCGCATTCCTCGACGCGCTGCCGCGCTGTCTCGGAACCCCAGCACAGCAGAATTTCACGCAAGTCCCGGATCGCGACATCCACTGCGGTAGCCAAATCAATCTCGCTGTCAGCGCCATCGTCCACGCGATAGTCGCTGAGCCTCAGTATTTCGGCGCTCACGTATCACCCCCGAATCAGTCCGCTGGCAGAATGGAGGCCAGCGGTTAACGAGCCGTGATCCGGTAGAAACCGTTGAAGCGGCCGCAGCCGAGGCGAGGCAACACATGGCAACACGCCAGGAACGAATTGACGAGTTCAGTCATGACGGAACCCCGCCGACTGACCAGCCGTTCGAGCTCCTTTGTGAGGACCACGTCGGCACTTATGTCATTCCGTTCCTGTGCCGATGGCATGATAGCGCCTGGCAAAGCCTCGATACCGACAAATGCATCGAAGCCACAGTGATTGGCTGGCGAGCGCCCAGCCGGAATCAGCGCTGAACCTTGAGGTTCTCGGCTGAGGTTTTACCCTTGTTCGCGACTTCTTCGTATTCGACCACTTGCCCTTCATTAAGACCGCTGAGCCCGGCTCTCTCGACCGCCGAAATGTGGACGAACACATCTTTGCCGCCAGCCTGCGGCTGAATGAAGCCGTAGCCCTTTTGCGAATTGAACCACTTCACCGTACCTTTAGCCATCAACCTGCTCCCAATGCATAAGTACCCATTTATACACCGAAATGCTGCTCGGTGTCATCAGCCGACCGTCATATACGAACGCATTAAATATACGAACACACTCGGAATATTTAGATCGATTATTGCCGGTTGAGCATCGAGCTTTCCGCCCGATCGCGGGTGCCGCGATACTTCGGTTTCGGGCCAGAAACGGACATCGATAGACGGCGATCGATGTAGGCTAAGTGCCGGTCGGATTAAGAGAATGACCGGCTCGCCACCCTGCCCCAGATATATAAAAATGTGAGGGACAGCCCGCTAATCCCGCCTCGTAAAAACCAGGCCCAGTCCGGATCGACAAAAAGAGAAATTATCAACAGCGCGGCAGCGGCGAGAACGCAAAAGTAGGTGATCTCGATGACGTGGGCCCGGTGAAATTTCACCATCTGGATATACTCTTCGCGCTCGCGCGCCTCGTCGGATCTCAAACCCGGCCGTTGCATCTCAAAAACCTTCAATTTTCGAATGTGCGCAAATATCTCGCACTTTTCTTAAGCCGAGTGAGCTTCAAGCCCTTTGGGAGAAGCGGTAGCGCCTCCTTTGGGGCCGCGATTGCTGCGCTTTTATGAGTGCACACCCTAATCGAGCGGGATTTGAATACCGGTTTCGCGCGCGTGCATGTCGTTCCACTTTTGCTCAAGATCGCGGTCGAGCATGTAAACGTTGCGGCCGTCTTTATCGCCATAGCGCGAACAGACTTCGTCGAGCCCGGGAAAACGCCGGTAATCATCGCGATAAGCTTGTTCGCGAGCGGCGAAGATATCCTCGCAAGACATGCGCTCCAGCTCATCGATATTTAACTCGTCCACATCGAGCTTCATGGCGATCTTGCGAGGCTCGCTCGCGGTCTCCATCAGCACCGGAATCCACTCTCGTTCCGACCGCCATTCGTTAAATCGCCCACGGCGGAGTTTCGCGACCCGTTCCGGCAGATTGTCGCGCTCGTCTTCGGTGAGGCGCTCGTCCTCGTAGCGGCGCGCCAGGCCGGCATAGAAGAACGGCGTGACAAAGCGGTTGCGGACCTCGCCGGGGATTTCTTCCATGATGTCGAGCAGCCGATCGAACCCTGGCAGCGTATTTTTGGCGAGAAACAACCGCTCCTGCCGGACCATACCGCGCTCGCCGGCCATCCGCAGCAGCAAGGTCTGGTAGGCGAAATCCCCGCGGCGGCCGTTCCAGCGATCGTGAGTGGCGTCGCAGCCGGCGAGCGACGTGTGGAATCCGACAATGCCGGCCGCATGGCGCTCATCGATCCAGACACCGAGCGCATCCGGATCGCGGATGCGCAAGCCACCAAGATTGAGGATTTCAAAGGGCAGGCCCTTTCGGGCGCGAAGCCGGCCGACACCTTTGAGCGTATCGATGTCGTAGTCGAACGAGGGGCCGACAAAGATGCGGATGTCGAAATCGTTGCCGCTCGCAGCCTTCCAGTCATGGAAGCGATGAACGAGCCGCTCGAAGCGCGAAAACGGCAGCGCGCTGCCCTTTCGGGTTTCCGAAACCAGGCAATACCGGCAGATGTGAGCGCACGGCGCGTGGCGCAGACCCAGGATCAAGCCTCTGGCCACTATCTCTCTGGGCATTAAGGTCTCGCTATCGTGGACCGTCGCCTGTTGGCGGGCAGCCGGCGCTGTCTTCACGCGCTGTATGCAATCGACTATAACGGTCGCATAAATGTTTCGCGCGCGCGATCAAATCTATGTCATTCCTCGGCGCTTCATCAAATCTGTCGGTTTGCCAGCTGAGCAGGTCGAGAGCGGCCATTGACCTGAATTATTTGTCTCGGTCTTCTTGTCATCCACAACGCTCATCAGCCATGGTCGCCAGCCGATGAACGGGACGCGCCTGAGTATTCGTATCGATCTGGAGAATGGCGACCGGATCGGGCCGGGCAAGATCGCCCTTCTGGAAGCCATTCGCGACACCGGCTCGATTTCCGCCGGGGCGCGCAAGATTGGAATGTCCTATCGGCGCGCCTGGCTCCTGGTCGAACAGATCAACACCGCGTTCGAAGGCCCGAGCGTAGCCTCAACCATGGGCGGACGGCACGGCGGGGGCGCGGCTCTTACTCCCGTCGGCAAGCGCATCATCGACATCTACCGCTCCATCGAAAAGACGGCGCTTAAATCAGCCAGCGATGACTTCCGCGCGGTCGAAAAAATCATTCGCAAAACCAAACGCAAATGAGCAAATCTAGTTCAGCTTGACGTGCTCGTCGGCGCCATGGCCCTCGCGCTCCTGCAAGCCGGGCCGGCCGTACTGGCTCAAAGACCAGCCGATCGCCTTGCAGACCTCGCGCCGGAATCGCAAACGACACCTGAAAGCCATCGCCAGTCATCATGTTGGCCACAAGGAAATCGTCACCGCTGCTTTCAAGCGACCATCGCCGCAGCGGGAACACATAGCGCGCCTGCTTGTTGTGCGTGCGTTGTTGCAAGGCCATCGACAGCATTTGCGGAAGCGTCATGACAATCGATTCCGCCTGATCGAACGGAAAGGTCACGGATGAGGATTTCCCGGCATCGTCGACGAAACCGAGCCGCACCGCCCTGCCTCCCTCCACGACCTGGCAGGTCGTCAGGCGGCTGCTTGTGATTGTTTCCGGCCGCTGCCCGTCCGCCGACGCACCTTCGAGGTCCTCAGAACTGCCGATTGCCACTTTCCATGCCTCACGTTTATCGCTACCGCTCGGTACGACATTCACCCGCCGTGGCGGCGATTGCCCGGAAGCATATCGTTATATACCATAGGATATAGCCAAAACAATCGCACGCGCCGGCGTAGCAATGTTGCAACCTTGAGCTAAAAGATCGGGAAGTCCGTCAAAATGGCAGATCAAACGAGTGTTCCAACCCGCCCGCTGGGCTCGTCCGGCATGCAGGCAACCGCCATCGGCCTTGGCTGCATGTCACTGTCGGGCACCTACGGCGCGAGCAATGACGACCAGGGCCTCGCCGTCATCCGCGAAGCGCTGGACCAGCGGCATCACCCTGCTCGATACCTCCGATGCCTACGGCGACGGCCATAACGAAGAGCTCGTCGGCAAGGCGATCAAGGACCGCCGCGCGGACGTGGTGCTGGCGACCAAGTTCGGAAATCTCGGCGGCCGCGGCGGCAAGGTCGCCGATGGCCGGCCGGAATATGTCGCGACCGCCTGCGAAGCCAGCCTGAAGCGGTTGGGCGTCGATGTGATCGATCTCTACTACCAGCACCGCATCGATCCGGACGTGCCGGTGGAAGACACCGTCGGCGCCATGGCGAAGCTTGTCGAACAGGGCAAGGTGCGTGCGCTGGGACTAAGCGAAGCCCGGCCGGAAACCATTCGCAAAGCCCACGCGGTGCATCCGATCTCCGTCGGTGCAAAACGAGTTCTCGCTGCTTTATCGTGCCGAGGCCGAAGAGACGCTGAAAACCACGCGGCAGCTCAAGATCGGCTTCGTTGCCTACTCGCCGCTCGGCCGCGGCCTGATGACCGGCGTGACCGAGGACCCGAAGGTTTTGGCCGACACCGATACGCGCAAACGGCATCCACGCTTTGCCGCCGAGAACGTCAAACACAATCTGTCATTGGTTCGCGGCATTGAGGAGATCGCGCACGATCATCACTGTACGCTCGGCCAGCTCGCGCTCGCCTGGCTGCTGGCGCAGGGTAACGACATCTTCGCGATTCCCGGGACCAAACGGAAAGAGCGGCTGATCGAAAACATCGGCGCGCTTGCGGTCCAGCTCAGCCAGGACGATCTCGCGCAAATCGCCGACTCTATTCCGGTCGGCGCTGCTGCGGGTTTGCGCTATCCGGAAGGCCAGATGAAGAGCGTCTACCTATAAGTCCTACATCCAGGGGTATGCGCGGCAACCTCGCTCATCGATGCCGATGCTGCGCACGACCAGAATTGGCAGTCTTTAATCGCTCAGGGGAATGAGAGCCCTAACACGAAGGTCCCGCATCCAAAGTCCGCCCCAAACAAATAGTCCCAGATAGACCCCGAACAGATCGTGAGTGAACAACGGGCTGCCAACACGTGCATGTGACGCGACAGCTCCACCGAGATAGCCGGTCAAGAGGATCGCTCCGAGCACGGCGGTCCGGGGAAAAAGATAAAGGGCTGTAGACGCCAGCAGCAGGCAACCGAGAACCGATAGCGTCACAGGATCGGCCGGCCATCCAATTCCGCGCGTTAAGTCGATAACAAACTGCGGCTGGATCAATTTCATCACCGCATCCAGCACGAAGAAGGCGATCGCTAGTCCGCTCAAGACGCGACCGACCCAGATTATACTTGCCGAGCTACCTCCCGGTACTGCAGCCCCGCCTTTAGCTTCCTTGTTCATGGGTACCTCTCGACCGATGCTTCCAGACAATCTGCTCGACGTTCAGGGAATTGGCATCTGAGTGATCTCGGTGACCTGAACGTCTCCGTCGCCGGCCGCGTTGAGAAATTCGCGCGTCACTTCCTCGAGATGTTCGGGCGAATTGACTTCGAGAATTGCCCATCCCCCGGCCTGTTGCGCTTCCGAAGCAGGGTCGGTCGTCACGTTGTACTCGCCGTTCGATAGCTTGATCTTCATGCCGTTCGCGGGGCCGGGCGTGACTCCGCCCGTGGCGATAAGCACCCCGGACTTAATGGAGGACTGCATAAAAGCTCCCATTTTGGCCATTTGGTCAGGACTTGGACGACCTTTGTGGGGGTTTGCAGGCCTGTAGCGCGTGAGGACTCGCATCTTCTTGCTCCTGAATAAAACTAGACCGTACAGTACTTCTTGCTATCAGATTGGTACTAAACTGTCTAGTACTACTTTCTCTGATTTGGAGGATGCCGTGGACCTACCTGCAGAAAAGCGGTCGGATCGTAAACACCGTCAGATCATGCAGGCCGCGACCAAGGTCTTTGTCGCGAAAGGCTACGACGGCGCTAGCATGGATGAGATCGCGGCCAAAGCGTGTGTATCGAAACAAACGATCTACAAGCACTTCTCTGACAAGGACCATCTATTCACCGAGATTGTCCTCGCTACGACACAACGCGTTGATCATGTCGTAGGACTGGTTGCCACTGACGCTTAACGACACCCGGGATTTGGCCTTTGACCTTGGCAGACTTGGCCGAACTTTTCTTGAAGCGTTGATGGCCGAGGAGTTATTGCAGATCCGACGATTGGTCATCGCAAATGCCGAGCGAATGCCAGATCTTGGCCGTAGCTGGTATGAGCAGGGATTTGCCCGCATTCTGGCCACGCTCGCGTCCTGCTTTCAGTCGCTCGCGGAGAGAAGGCTATTAGAGATCAAGGACCCACTTCTCGCTGCCAATCATTTCGCAGGCATGTTGCTTTGGATTCCCGTGAACGAGGCCATGTTCACTGGAAACAACAAGCCGAGCACAAAAGCGGAGTTGGACCGCCAGGCGGCCGCGGCTGTAGGAGCTTTCATTGCTGCCTATGGCGCAAGACCCTGAGGCGGTCCGCGGCATTGAGGAGATCGCGCACGATCATCACTGTACGCTCGGCCAGCTCGCGCTCGCCTGGCTGCTGGCGCAGGGTAACGACATCTTCGCGATACCCGGGACCAAGCGAAAAGAGCGGCTGATCGAAAACATCGGCGCGCTTGCGGTCCAGCTCAGCCAGGACGACCTCGCGCAAATCGTCAACTCTATTTCGGTCGGCGCCGCCGCGGGTTTGCGCTATCCGGAAGGCCAGATGAAGAGCGTCTACCTATAAGCGCCGCGCGGTATCGAAGCGATCATTGCCAATGCCTAATGCTTGTCCGGGTACCGGCTGACAAATCCGTCACGGTTGGGCATCTTCACTTTTGGCAACGTCTCGGCGTTCATCACGTCGTTCTCGCCGATGATTTTATTGAGCGCGAGGACATAGGCGGTCAGGGCGTAGACTTCATTGTCGGTGAGTGTTTTCGGCTGCTGCCAGGGCATGGCCCGCCGAACGAAATCGAAAATGGTCGTGGCATAAGGCCAATAGTTGCCGATCAGTTTCACCGGAGCGCGGTCGGTGGTGTTGAGCGGACCACCGCCGACCAGCGGCCCTCCCGGCCCACCGGTCCCGTTGTCACCATGGCAGGCAGAACAGCCGTGATCCGCGTAGATTGCGGCACCCTGCGCCGGCGTCCCACTGCCAGGCGGCAAACCGACGCCGTCCGGACCGACGCTAATGTCCCAGGGCGCAAGATCGGCCGCACTAATGGGCTGTCCGAAGTGTGGACCATCGGCGGCGTTGGCGGCGCTTAGGCCGAGCATAATGGCAATGGCAATGCAGGACGTCATAGGTACAACCTTCTCAAGCATAGACATGGCTCACCTCGCCCTTGTCATCGATGCCCCAGCTTGTGATGGCGTTGAAGTGCTCCATGGTAAACGCCGCAACATTCGGGGTACCGTGAGGCGGACCCCGCTCGGCGATAAGCGCGTCGCGTGTCGGCTGGATGTTGCCAGCCTCGTCGGTCGCACGGCTTTGCAAAATCACCGGCCGCCCGTCCCAATTCCACGCCATGCGGAAACGGGTGAACGCTTTGCTCAGCACTGGCGCCTGCAACGCCGCCGGTGCCCAACTCTTGCCGCCATCGGCCGAGACATCCACTTTGCTGATGCGTCCATTTCCAGAATACGCGATGCCGGAAATCTCGTAGAAGCCCGGTGTCTCCATGTCGAGACCCGGAGACGGATGCGTGATGAAGGATTTGACCTCCTGCGGGAAGTAAAACTGCCAGGCTTTCCCGCTCGGCAGGAGGATCGTGTACTGCTTGGTCTCGTTGATGGCCATCACGGGCGCCTCGACGAGCTTGATCCGGCGCAGCCACTTAACGTTCATGTTGCCCTCGTAGCCGGGCAGCAACAGACGCATCGGATAGCCGTTGGACGGATTGAGGGCCTCGCCATTCTGGTAGAGCGCGATCATTGCGTCGTCCATGGCCTTGGCGAGCGGAATGCTGCGGTTCATCGTCGGCAAGTCCGCGCCTTCGGCGATCAGCCACTTCGCCTTCGGATCAACGCCGACGTCTTCAAGCAAAGTGGAGAGCAACACGCCGCTCCATTCGGCGCAGGAGGAGAGCCCGTGTATCGCCTGGACGCTGGCCTGGATCGGTTCCTTCGAATAGAGCGGCGCGCTGTTGCCGCCGCATTCCAGGAAAGTGGTGCGCGACACCATCGGATAGCGATGCAGCGCATCGAGCGTGTAAACCATCGGCTGCTTGACCAGCCCATGGATCAAGAAGCGGTGTTGGTTCGGGTCGATGTTGGTTTCGCCGCCGCGGGAAATCACGAAATGCAAGCCGTTTGGCGTAATCGTGCCGTTGAGGAGCTGGTGCGGCGTGCGCGCTGCACTGTTGCGCGGCTCCATATTGGGGTTGCTTAGGGTGCGCACCACGTTCTTTTCGAATTTCGACGGTTGGCCGTAGGGCGGGACCGGTACGCCGGGCGCCAGGCTCCACGGGCCGTTTGTCAACGGTTCGGCCGCGGCGCTGGTAAGCGAGGTGCCAACGGCTCCTGCAACAGCAATGCCGCGCCCGAGCAATGCGCGGCGATCGAGCAGACCATTGCCGGCGACGGTCGGCGGAGAATCGCTGTGATGACGTTTGCGAATGCGCATGATGTCCTCCTTGCGGACCACGGCAAAATACGCCGGTCCGAATTCCCTCCAATTAGCCAGAGGTCCTGGCCCTATTCTTCGAGCCCGATTTTTTATGTTTCAGAAGGCTTCGATGCAAAAGACTGCGCCTTTTGCGGTATCGATGCAACGGGAACGCCGCGTATGACGTTCAGGGACCATCACCGATCGCGACGATCATTGCGCCTTCGGCAATAATAGGAACGCACCTGCCTTAAGGCCCCATCTATCAAGATGCGCCGTCAATGCCGTGTCGAGCGAAACCCAATGCGCGTGCGTGCGCTCGCCGCCATGTGTGGCAACACCAACAAGATCAGGTGACACGTACAGACCGGATACCAACGAGTCGATTGGGTCGTCGCCCTTACGCTCAACTGTAGTTGCCATGGGCAATCCCATGCCGTGTGGTCCCGGTACGGCTTCCGCGTTACGTGCATCACATAGGAAAAGAGGAGTCCGCGTACTTGGAACGGGAATGATTTCCGCGTGTCGATGCCGTGCCCATTGGCGGTGGTCGCTATAAAGGTCTCTATTTCCGCAGGCCCAACATCTCTTCCGACTTGCACACTTTGCCATTCGGCTACCGGCCCCATAGCCAAGAGCGCGGCAGATACGTTGGCGTCTGTCGGTGTGTTAGGCCTTCCGTAGGTAACGATCAGCTTGCCATCAAAGATCGTGATTTCCCCGCGCGCGTCCGACAAT
>CAVULJ010000006.1:0-175232 GCA_963742215.1 uncultured Alphaproteobacteria bacterium | reverse complement strand
GATTGACCAATGCCGAGATCGCCAAAAATCCCGACTACGGCGATTTTTCGCTCGATCAGTCGCAGCTCAGCGCCCAGGATTTCTACGATCGCATGGATGACGTGATGTCGCCGGCCCCGCTCGATCCGCTGGGCGCGATGGAAGACGCGATCACGTCGCTCGAAGAGCAGGTCAACACCCGCGTCACCTCGATCGAAAACGGCCGCAAGTACCAGAACTCCGGCAAAGGCGACACGACCATGCCGGACGGCCCGTCGATCTTCGAGACCACCGGCGCGTGGGAAGACTACTCCACGCCGGCGCGCGATTTTCGCCTGTTGATCGCGATCGATGTGGTGCGCGGCTTTCCCGATCACGTCGCGCGGCGGTCCGACCGCTACGCGATACCGCCGGGCAAGAGCGTGGCGGACGTGCAAGCCGAATTGCAGAGCGCGCTCGCCTCGGAGCTTGCAGCGCGCAAATTCACCTATACGCGCAGCGACGGTTCGCAATGGACGCTCACGCTCAAGGACGTGATCGACCGCATGGCGGATTTCGAGATGGCGTATAATCCGAACGATTGCGTCGAGCTGCGCTGGGCGGCGCCGGCAGGCAGCGACGAGGCCTCGACCTGCAAGCGGCATGCGCCGGCGGCGCAGCGCACCAAAATGTCGGACTACCGCGGCTGGTTCCGCGACCGGCATTGGCCGACGCCATCCGGCGCCTAGACTTGCTCAAACATGAGGACGCTTTGCTTCGCCGCCGGTTTCGCTTGCTGGCGGCGGGCGCTCCGCTTCTCGCGCAGGACGATCGGCATCGCTCTGGCGCTCGACAGGCTGGTCGCCGCTTACCCGGACGCGCTCGCCGGGCATGACGACAAAGTGCTGCGCTGGCGCGACGGCACGGTCATGCCGGTGTCCGACGGCGACGACAGCAAGCCATTCGCGCAAACTGCTGCGGCACGCCTCGATCGCCGATCAGTTGCGCATGCCCTATCCGCGCGGCCCGCTGCAACAGCCGCCGGCCGTCGATGCCGATCCGGGCCGGCTCCGCAACACTGCGTTTTTCACCAAAATGTACGGCGACTGCCAAAAAGGCGAGGTGGCGCCGCACCTTGTTTCGCTCGCCTGGCTTCCCAAAAGCTGGGGCCAATCAATCCGCATCACGTCGGTCAACGGCGTCGATGCGCAGTTGCGCGCGGTGTCGGCGGAAATCGACGCGCTGCCGGAATACATCAAACGCGCCGCCTATCCGATCGCCGGCACTTACAATTGCCGCGCCGTCGCCGACACCGGCGACCGAGCCCGCACGGCTACGGCATCGCCATCGATCTCAACACCGCCTTCTCGGATTATTGGTATTGGCGAGCCGCACGACGATCCGCTCGCCCTATCGTAACCGCATGCCGCAGGAGATCGTCGCGATCTTCGAAAAGCACGGCTTCATCTGGGGCGGCAAATGGTACCACTACGATACGATGCATTTCGAATTTCGGCCCAGAGCTGCTTGGGGGGGTGAGGCAGGCATTTCTTTTTTTTTTTTTTTTTTTTTTTTTTTTTTTTTTTTTTTTTTTTTTTTTTTTTTTTTTTTTTTTTTTTTTTTTTTTTTTTTTTTTTTTTTTTTTTTTTTTTTTTTTTTTTTTTTTTTTTTTTTTTTTTTTTTTTTTTTTTTTTTTTTTTTTTTTTTTTTTTTTTTTTTTTTTTTTTTTTTTTTTTTTTTTTTTTTTTTTTTTTTTTTTTTTTTTTTTTTTTTTTTTTTTTTTTTTTTTTTTTTTTTTTTTTTTTTTTTTTTTTTTTTTTTTTTTTTTTTTTTTTTTTTTTTTTTTTTTTTTTTCGTCCGGATGAAGCGCAAAGCGAATATCACAGGGGAGGAGCTGAATATACGAAAAATTAAAAACGTCGATAGGCCCGTCCCCGGAACCCCCCCCCCCCCACAAAAAAAAAAATTCCCATATGAGCCAAAGGATGCGACAGAAGGTTGGTTCTGTAGGCGGGGCACGTCACCGGGCGGGGACGGGCGTTGGCTCGCGCTTCCAACTCAAGATCCTCAAAATGTCGCGTATTCTAGTGCTAAGCGAATATGCTTCGCCGTCCTCTCGCGGGAACATTATTTCTGTAGGTGCGGGCGGCTTTGGTTTGCCCTCTAGATATTTCTTGAACGCTTCACCATCGATCTGGCGCGGCCCCATTTGCTTTCGTAGTTGTGCCGTTTCTTTATTTAATTCGGCGATTTTTACGTCTTTCGCGTCATCCAATTTCTTCTTGTACGGTTCGCCAAGCTTAAGCGCGGCAAACTCGATGGCTAACGTCAGAACGACGCCCAAGAACGCCCAGTGCTCAACTTGGGTCCAAAACGAAGACCACCAAACGACATCAGTATCAGTCATCCGCGCCTCTTGGGACGATTTTAGGCTGTCGGCAGGGGCTCGCCGCGCTCGGCGCGATGCTTCTTTTGCGTAGGAAATTTCGCAAATGATTATCCCTCCTACAATTCCAATTGTTTCTCCTTTGGTTCGCTGGCGTCGTTTCCGTCTAGCTGAGACGGATGACCAGTGACCTCGTCTCAGCAGCCTGCTATCGCCGTTCCGAACATGTCGGGATTGATGCGGTTGTTGTACCGGAACTGAAATTCCGCGACGTAGAGCGGCATATATTTGGCGCACATTTTGTGGAACGTGCCGACCACGCCGCGCTTGAAGATCGACCAGAAGCCTTCAATCGTGTTGGTGTGGACCGCACCGACAACGTATTGGTTGCTCCTTGTGGTCAACCATCTGCGTGCGGGAAGCGGCGCAGATATTCGCTGTATCCAGGCCAAGAGTCCGTCGCCAGCAGACTGACCTTGTCGGAAACCGCCTCGTTCACGAAATCGAGCATGCTCTGGGACGTGACCCGCCTGAGGACGCGGGCGACGACATTGCCCTTGCGCTCGACCGCGCCAATGATCGGCGTCTTGCCAGCGCGCGGTCCTTTGCGCTTGTTCCAATGGCGGTTGTGGTCCTTGCCGCCAATCCACGTTTCATCTATTTCCACGATGCCGCCAATTTTGATTTCGGGCGCGATCAGCGCCGGCGCGGATTTTGTGGCACATGGAATGGGCCGTCTCGTAGCTGCCGAAGCCCAGCATGCGTTGAATTTGGAGGGCGCTCATCCCCTTCTTGCTGGAAAGCATCAAATGGGCGACGCGATACCAGTCGCGGAGAGGCTTCTTGGTGTTCTCGAAAATCGTGCCGCCCAGGCAGGAAAACCGATAGCCGTCCTCAGCGCATTCCGCGGCACTGCCAATGAAACGGCTTGTAGCTAGAGGCGTCGTACAGGTCCGCATTGCCGCAACGCGGGCAATGGACGCCTTCCGGCCAACGCCGCGCCACAAGGTATCGAAGGCACGCTTCATCGTCCCCGACGGGGAAACGGGCCTCGAATTGGCCGTGGTCATCTGCGGGACTGGTTTCGGGCGCTTTGCCATGACGTCTACCCCTGAGCCTTAGCGTAGGAGTATATTGCCATGTCTGAAGGTCTTTGTCAACTGGCAGATAATCGCCCAGCGAATCTTTCTCGTGAAGGACGCTTTCGGGAGGCAAACCTGAAGGTGGGGGCGAGTGCGGTGCCCGCGCGCGGTCTTGCAATCCGCTCTCGGGCGGTCCGGGAACCCGCCCGGCCGGCATGACGACCGGTCTCGCGACTCTGTCGCTTGGACTGGGACAGGTCGAAGTCAGGTAACGCCTGATCAAGCCGCGTCCCAGGAAGCGCGTTCTGGACCTGAGCCGGTGGCGTTCGGTCGCTGCCGCAAGCGCCGGGTGGAACGCCGACAGGCGAGCGCGCTGCGATCAGCGCGCTGCCGCATCCGATTGATGCGGCATCATTGAACCAATGCGTCTGTCGGCGTTCCGCTTCCTTCTTCTTCGTAGCCCGGATGAAACAGAGTGAAATCCGGGTGGGCATTAGAGCTGAACCATCGTCCCCGGATTTCGCTTCGCTTCATCCGGGCTACGGTTCAGAGCTGTTTGACAATGTGATTGGATCAACTCGCACGCATTCGCGCTGCGAGAACGAAATGGCATGTCGTAGGGGCGGCCCTCGTGGCCGCCCGCTGGACTGGGTACCGCGCGCGGGCACCCACGAGGGGTGCCCCTACGGTCGCAATGACGACTTTTTCGGGTTACCGTTCCCCCAGAATAATAGGGAAACGCCAATGCCCCGCTTCGCCGCCAATCTCGGTCATCTGTTCACCGAATATCCGCTGATCGAGCGCTTTGGCGCCGCGGCGGCGTGCGGCTTTGGCGCGGTCGAACTGCAATTTCCCTATGACATCGCGCCCGCCGCGGTGAAAGCCGAACTGGCGAAACATGGCCTTACCCAGCTCGGCGTCAACACGCCGCAAGGGCCGGAATTCGGTCTCGCCGCGCTGCCCGGCCGCGAGCGCGATTTCGATGCCGCGTTCGCCCGCGCGCTCGATTATGTCACCGCCATCGGCGGCGGCGCCATCCATTGCATGGCCGGCGTCGTGCCGGTCAATGAGCGGCCGGCGGCGGAAACGGTGTTCATCAAAAATGTGACGCGCGCCGCCGCGGCGGCGGCCAAAGCCGGCATCACGGTTTTGATCGAGCCGATCAATCCGCGCGACCGGCCCGGTTATTTTTTGAGCCATGTCGAGCACGCCGCCGATCTGATCGGCAAAATCGGTGCGCCGAATGTAAAGATCCAGTTCGATTTCTATCATATTCAGATCGTCGGCGGCGATCTCATCAAGCGCTTCGAGAAATTTCTCCCCGTCATCGGTCACACCCAGATCGCCGCGGTGCCGACGCGGGCCGAGCCCGACGAAGGCGAAGTCAATTACGCCGCTGTGTTCGAGGCGATGGAGCGGCTCGGCTATAACGGATGGATCGGTTGCGAATACAAGCCGCGCACGCGCACCGCCGAGGGCATGGGCTGGGCGAAACGCTACGGCGTCGTGCCAAAAGGGGGCAATTAATGACACGTCTGGAAGGCAAAACTGCGCTGGTCACCGGCGCAGGCTCCGGCATCGGCAAGGCCATCGCCGAAACATTTGCGCGCGAGGGCGCGCGCGTCGCGGTGGTTGACATCAATGGCGAGGCGGCCAAGGTCGCCGCCCGAACCATCGGCAATAACGCTATCGCGCTGCGCTGCGACGTCAGCAAAAAGTCCGACTTTGCCGGTACCGTCGAGGAAACGCTGTCGGCGCTCGGCAGCCTGCACATCCTCGTCAACAATGCCGGCGCGACGCATACCAACAAGCCGCTGCTCGACATCGACGAAGCCGAATACGACCGCACTTTTGCGGTCAATGTGAAGGGCGTGTTCTTTGGCTGTCAGGCGGTGGTGCCGGTGTTCCGCGCGCAGGGCGGCGGCGTGATCATCAATATCGGCTCGACCGCGGGCTTGCGGCCGCGGCCGGGCCTCTCGGCCTATAACGCCACCAAGGCCGCGGTCCATAGCCTGACCAAGACGCTCGCCGTCGAACTCGCGCCGGACCGCATCCGCGTCTGCGCCATCGCGCCGGTCGCGACCGATACGCCGTTGTTGCCGAGTTTTTTGGGCCCGGCGCCAGGCCAGCGCGAAAAATTCATGGCCACGGTGCCGCTCGGCCGGCTGGCTTTGCCGCAGGACATCGCCAATACCGCTCTGTTTCTCGCTTCAGCCGACGCCGAATTTCTCACCGGCAATATCGTCGAGGTCGACGGCGGGCGATGCGTATAGGCCTTTGGCGGGCGAATCGGCGATAACGTCAACGGAACACGCTTGGCCGACTTTTTGCAGGCGTATTTGTTGGGTATCGTGCGCTTTAAGGGACTAAGGGACTAAGGGACTAAGGGACTAAGGGACTAAGGGACTAAGGGACTAATAGGGACTAAGGGACTAAGGGACTAAGGGACTAAGGGACTAAGGGACTAAGGGACTAAGGGACGATAGCGATCATGTGGGGTCGTAAGCGCAAATCCGATGTACCGGCGCAAGCCGCCGAGGCTTCGCCGCTGCAAGAGGCGCTGCACCAGGCGCGCGTCGAAGCGGCCGAGCGCAGCAGTGTTGTCGTCGATCTGCGCGACGCCGAAGTGGCGCGGCTCGAACTGTTGAACGAGGCGCTCGATCCGCTGTTTGCCGACATTCCGCGCGAGGTCGAGCTATTCGACCGCGGGTTGAGTCGGGGCGAGACGCCGCGGCTGTGGATCGATGCGGTGGCGCATGTCGCCATGGGCCGCGACAAGCGCAGCTATCGTTTCCTACACGACAGCCGCATGGGCCGGCATGTCTTGGCCGAGTTCGCACGAAATTCCCGACATCGTGCAGGCGGTGACCACCTATGTGGCGCGGCGCCTGGTCGAGCGGCAGCGTGCGCTTGAAGCCGATCCCGGTCTGGTGACGCGCGTGCCGCCGGCGGAAGCCGCGCGCTACCGGCAGCGGCGGCGCTGGCGAACGTTCGGCGCGCTCGTCATCGGCTTTCTCGTCGGCGTGGTGACGCTCTTCGCGGTCGCTTTGCTGCTGGCGACGCGTTTTTAGACGATTTTCTCGCGCTTGGCTTCGCTTATCGTGCCGTCGGCATTGCGCTGCCGGACGATCATTTCGCAGCGCCACTGGCTGGGCGTGTCGTCGATGCTGAAGAGATGATAGCCGGCGCCGCCTTCCTCGCCGTGCGGCGCGGCGGCCGAGGCCGACGGCACGCAGACGGCGGCAATCTTTTTGATTTCTCGGCCTTGCGGTCCGTCGAGCCACTCGAACGCGCTGTGATGATCGTGACCGTGGATCAAAAGCTCGGCGCCCTGTTCGGCGAGCACGGCGCGCAACGCCGGCGCGTCGGTCAGGCGCCGCAGATAGCGCCGCCGCGGACTTTTGGGCGGATGATGAATGACGACGACGCGAAAAAGTCCGCGCGTTTGATCGAGCAGTTCAGCGAGCCGCGCCAGCTGCCGCGTGCCGAGCCGGCCGGTCGCCATGAACGGGCCGGTCGGCACGCCGGTCGACAGCGCGATCAAGGCGACATTGCCGCGCCGGCGCAGGAAAGGAAAACGGTCGAGCCCGTCGTCGCCGCGCATGTAGTCGCCCCAATACGCGGCGGGAGATTGTTCGGCCTCGCGGACGTAGACGTCGTGATTGCCGGGCACGACGGTAACGTCGTGGGCGTTACCCAGCGTTTCGAGCCACTGCTGGGAGCGCAAATATTCGTCGGGCAGCGACAGATTGACCAGGTCGCCGGTGACCGCGATGTGATTGAAGCTTTGGCCTTTGAGATCGCTGGTAATGGCGTCCAAAACTTCGGGACGGTGAATGAATCTGCGCTTGCGCTGCCAATTGATGAAGCCAAGGCCGCGCTTGCTCAAAAAAAGCTTGGCGAGCGGCGGCTGCGCGGCAGCAAGATGCAGGTCGGACAAATGGGCGAGCGTGAACATCGCGGCATGATGGCGGAAGGGAATCGGAAGATCAGGATCGCAGGTTCACAATAATAAATCACGAACTGCCGATGATAATACCGACGGCGAATACCAGCGCGCCGCCGACAACCACCTGGAACGCGGCTTGCAGAAACGGCGTATCCATATAGCGCGTGCGGATCCAGGAAATGACGACGAGTTCCACGGCGACCACGGCAAATGCGAGCGAGGTGGCGACATAGAAATGCGGAATGAGATAGGGCAAAGCGTGGCCGAGGCCGCCGAGCGCGGTCATCGTCCCGGTGACCGCGCCGCGCATTACCGGCGCGCCGCGCCCGGTAAGCGAGCCGTCATCGGACATCGCCTCGGCGAAGGCCATCGAGATTCCGGCGCCGATCGCGGCTGCAAGCCCGACCAGGAATGTCGACCAGGTATTGTGCGTGGCGAAAGCCGCCGCGAACAACGGCGCCAGCGTCGACACCGAGCCGTCCATCAGACCGGCAAGGCCGGGCTGCACATATTGCAGCACGAATATGCGCTTGGCGGTTTCGTCTTCGGAGGTGCGCGTCTGCGGCGAAATCTTCTCACCGAGATCATGGGCGAGTTTTTCGTGCTTGTCTTCCGCCGCGGCGAGCGTTCGCAGCAGATCGCGCACCGCGTCATCGCGCGCCGATTGCGCGGCGCGGCGGTAAAACCGTGCGGTCTCGTATTCCATTTCCTCGGCGAATTTTCGCGTAGCGTCGAGCGCGAGCGGACGGTTGAGCCAGATCGGCCGACGCTTGACGAAACCTTTGACGTCCTGGCGGCGGATGAGCGGCAGAAAATCGCCGAAGTTCTTGCGATGCAGATCGAGCAGCATGTCGCGATGCCCGATCTCTTCCTGCGCCATTTTATCGTACAGTTCCGCGGTATCTGGATAGGAGTGGCGCAGCACGCCGGCGAAGGAGCGGTAGATGCGGCTGTCCTCGTCCTCGTTGGAGATGGCGAGCGCGAGGATCTCCTGCTCGTTCAGATCGGCAAAGCTTTTCACGGGATTACCTCGACGCCTCGATCCGCAGGATCGACGGTAACACTATATTAGAAACATTCTAATTACTGGGACCAGAGCCGGATTGCAAATGCTGATCGATCCTTTTCGCCGCCCGTTCGAGCCGTTCATCCGGCGGTTTTTGCACATCTATTGGCGCGTCTCGCGCGGGCTGACGGTCGGCGTGCGCGCGGTGATCCTCGACGGGGAAAAGCGCGTCTTTCTGGTCAAGCACTCTTACGTCAGCGGCTGGCATTTGCCCGGCGGCGGCGTCGAAACCGGCGAAACGCTGCTGACGGCGCTCGAGCGCGAATTGCGCGAGGAAGGCAATATCGAGCTGACCGAGCCGCCGGTTTTCCACGCCGTCTATTTCAATCGCCGGGTGTCGCGGCGCGATCACGTCGCGCTTTATGTGGTGCGGTCGTTCCGCCAGACCGCGCCGCCGCAGCCGAATCGTGAAATCATCGCGCATGGGTTCTTCGCGACCGACGTGTTGCCGGCCGATACGTCGCGCGCGACGCGCGAGCGCATCGCCGAAGTGTTGACCGGCCGCGCGGCCGCGCAGATTTGGTGAGCGAACTTTGGTGAGGTGACGCTTCGGTCAGCCGAAGCGGTCGCGATCGTGCGGCGCCGAGAAATCGATCAGCGGCCCGATCGGCACGATGCCGGTCGGATTCACTTGGCGCTGGCTGCCGTAATAGTGCGCCTTGATCTGATCGATGCTGACGGTCTCGGCTATTCGCGGCACCTGATAAAGCTCGCGGGTGTAGTTCCACAGATTGGGATAGTCGGAGACGCGGCGCAAATTGCACTTGAAGTGGCTGAAATAGACGCTGTCGAACCGGATCAGCGTGGTGAACAGCCGCCAGTCCGCTTCGGTGATTTGCCGGCCGGCGAGATAACGCTGCCGCGACAGCCGCGCTTCGATCTGGTCGAAGGCCGCGAAAATGCCGCGCGCCGCCTCTTCGTAGGCGTCCTGGCTGGTAGCAAAACCGGCGCGGTAAACGCCGTTATTGATGTTCGGATAGACCAGATCGTTGATGCGGTCGATTTCGCCGCGCAGCTCGGCCGGATAGTAATCGGTAGGAACGTCGGTGAACGCCTCGAACGCCGAATTGAGCATGCGGATGATTTCGGAGGAATTCGTTGTTGACGACGGTGCGACGTTTCTTGTCCCACAGCACCGGCACCGAGACGCGCCCGGTATAATGCGGATCGGCGAGCAGATAGATCTCGGCCAGCGTCGCCTTGCCGTTGACGCTATCGGGCGTGCCGCCGCGCGCTGAGCCGAATTCCCAGCCGGTCTTGCCGTACAGCGGCTCGGCCAGCGAAACCGAAATCACATCGTCGAGTTTTTTGAGCGCACGGAAGATGAGCGTACGATGCGCCCACGGACAGGCGAGCGAGATATAGAGGTGGTAACGGCCTGGTTCGGCGGCAAAGCCGCCTTCGCCGGTCGGACCGGCACTGCCGTCGGCGGTGACGAAATTGCGGAAGCTCGATGAAGGCCGGACAAAGCGCCCTTCCTTAGTTCGCGAAATATCCTCTTGCCAGGCGCCGTTGACGAGCAGGCCCATCGTTTTCTCCGCCGATTTCCCCGCCTAATGTAAGCATTCCCGGGACTGGCGATAGTGCGCTAGACCTCGAACTGTCCAAATGCTACGCGGCGCGATGAACGATATTTCGCTCACCATCTTGCCCGAGACGGCGGCCGACGCGATTGCCATCGAACGGCTGTACGAACGCACCTTTGGGCCCGGCCGCTTCGCCAAGACGGCCTATCGGCTGCGTGAGCAGATCGCGCACCGCGCCGAGCTGTCGTTTACCGCGCGTACCGGCACGCTGCTTGTTGGTTCGGTGCGGCTGTCGCCGATCCGCATCGGCGGGACTAAGGCGCTCCTGCTCGGGCCGCTGACGGTCGAGCCGGCCTTCCGCGAACGCGGCGTCGGCCAGGCTTTGATCGAACGCGCGCTCAAGGAAGCGGGCGCAAACGGTCATCGCCTCGTCATCCTCGTCGGCGACGAACCGTATTACGGAAAAAGCGGGTTCAAGCCAATCCCGCCGGGCCGCGCGATCATGCCCGGCCCGGTCGATCCGGCGCGGCTTCTGGTCGCCGAGCTCAGCGCGGGTGCGTTTGACGGCGTGTTCGGACCGATCCGGCCGGATTGAAAGGTTTCAACGCCCTTCGCGCGCCCAAGTGCCGGCGAGGCTGCCGAGCAGAAGCAGAAGGCCGAGCAGCCCGGCGAAAATCGGCAAGACGCCGATGCCGCGCACCACGCTGACGTCGCGCATTTTCAGGCCGATCCAGTCGTCGCCCTTAAAGGTATCGCCGGAACGCACCGCGACGATGCGCGGCACACTGAGTCCGCTGCCCTCGTCGAGCCTTCGCGAATCGCCGCCGGTCGCATCGGTGAGCGGAGCGAGCACGTCGGTTGTCGAGGTCACCTCGGCATATTCGCGCGGATTGGCGGGGCCGATATTAACCAGCGCATTGAGCTTGCCGTCGGTCGCGCGCCACAGCCCAAGCTCGTTGGCGGCGACGCTGGTCTCCCAAACGCCGGGTTCGGTCGGCTGCAGTTTTAGCGTTTGTGCCGTGCCTGACGGTGACGTCAGCGTCACGTCGGCGACTTCGTCCGCCATAGTTTGCCGCCGTACCACCAGATCATGCCCGCTGACGTTGAGGTGCAGCGCTTCTTCTTCGAGATCGGGCTCTTTCATCAGCCAGTGCGACAGCCGGCGCAGCAGATCGAGATGCGGGCCGCCGCCCTCGAAGCCGCGCGCCCATAGCCAGATGTGATCGGACAGAAGCAGCGCCACGCGGCCCTCGCCTTCGCGCGAAAGCACGAGCAGGGGTTTTTCGTCTGGCCCCTGCATGACCGTCGTGCCGTTGGCGTTTCGCGTATCGACGATGCGGAACCACTCGCTCCATTTCGGCGGGTCGGACTCCGAGCCTTCGAGGCCGCGCGTCACCGGATGGCGCTGGCCGAGTTCGGTCAAAGTCGGCCGGAACGCCTCCTCGGTGACGTTGCCGTCGGGCTCGGCCGGCAGGATCGCATCGAGCGGCGTGCGCCAGATGCTGGTCGGGCTTGCATAATCCGGACCGGCCGCGACCAGAACCGCGCCGCCGTCGCGCACGTAGCGCGTGATGTTGTCGAAATAGATGATCGGCAGCACGCCCTGGCGCGCGTAACGGTCGAAGATGATGAGCTGGAATTCATCGATCTTCTGCTGGAACAGCTCGCGCGTCGGGAATGCGATCAGCGACAGTTCGTTGATCGGCGTGCCGTCCTGTTTTTCCGGCGGCCGTAAGATGGTGAAATGGACGAGATCGACCGAGGCGTCCGATTTCAAAAGGTTGCGCCAGGTACGTTCGCCGGCATGCGGCTCGCCGGACACCAGCAGCACGCGAAGCTTGTCGCGCACGCCGTCGATGGTGACGACGGCGCGATTGTTGACCTGCGTCAGCTCGCCGCCGGCAAGCGGCGCCGCTTCGATCTCAACGATGTTTGGTCCGCCATGCGGGATCGGAATGGCGACGTTTTGCGGCGTGCCGACCGGAACCGTGCGCGTCTCGACCAGGTCGCCGTCGCGGCGCACCGTCACGTCGGCGGTCGGCTCGTTGGCGCCATGATCCTCGACGCGGAAGGTCACGGTCTGCGGCTGGCCGACGATGCCGAAACGCGGCGCCGCGATCAGCGCGACGCGGCGGTCGCGTTCGTCCTTGTGGCCGGTGATCAGCGCGTGAACCGGCGCGGCAAAGCCAAGCGCGCCGGCGTCCGTCGGCACGTCGTGGACGCGGCCGTCGGTGATCATGACGACACCGGCGACACGGTCGGACGGCACATCGGCGAGCGCCGAGCCAAGCGCGGTGAACAGTCGCGTGCCGTCGGTTTCGCCGTCGGCCTGGCCGGCTTCGACCACGCGCACTTCGAGGCCCGGTATGTGGCTCAATCGCTCGACCACAGCCGCGCATGCGGCCTCGGTCTGCGCCGTGCGGTCGCCAAAGCTCTGGCTCGGGCTTTTGTCGACGATGACGATCGCGACCGAGCTCAACGGATCGCGGTCCTCGCGGGTCAGCGACGGATTGGCGAGCGCCAGCACGACCAAAGCGAGCGCCAGCGTGCGGATCGCCGCGCCGCGGCTGCGTGACACAAATAGGAACAACGAGGATATGGCGGCAACGCCGATAGCCGCCCACAAGATTGGGACGCCGACCAGAGGAGCGAACGCAACACCGAGATTCACCGCTCTCTCCTATTGTCCCAGGCGCTCGAGCAGCGCCGGCACATGCACCTGATCGGCCTTGTAGTTGCCGGTGAGCGTATACATGACGATGTTGACGCCGGCGCGGAAGGCGAGTTCGCGCTGGCGCGGTTCGCCCTCGACCATCGGCAGCATCGGCTGGCCGTCCGATCGCGTCGCCCAGGCGCCGGCAAAATCGTTCGAGCTGATGATGATCGAGGATACGCCGTCGCCGCCGCGCGCCGGCCGACCCGTCGCCTCTTCATCTTCGTTCGCTGCCGGCAAGGCCTCGACCCAAAGCTGGCCGGTGTCGAAGCGCCCGGGAAAGTTGCGCAGCAGATAGAAGGTCTTGGTCAGGACGTGATCGCGCGGCACCGGCTCGAGTTCGGGAATATCGAGCGAGGACAGGATCTGACGCAGCGCCAGCATGCCGGGACTGCGCGTCTCGCCGCCCGGACCGGGCGGCGCCTCTACGGCGTCGCGGGTATCGAACAGAACCGTGCCGCCATCCTTCATGTAGGTGTCGATGCGCTTGAGCGCTTGGTCGGAAGGTTTTGCCGCGCCGGGCACGACCGGCCAATAGATCAGGGGATAGAAGGCAAGCTCGTCGTGGGAGATATCGAGGCCGATCGGATCGCCGGGTTCGAGCGCGGTGCGCTGCGCGAGGAACAGCGTCAGGCCGGCAAGGCCCGCCTTGCTGATCGTGTCCACGTCGGTGTCGCCGGTGACGACATAAGCGAGCCTGGTCTCCAGCGCCGATTGCGGCACGTCCGGGTTTGGGATTTCTTGCTGCGCGCGGGCTTGCGCCAGCGAAAGCGCCAGCGCGGCAACAACGATGGCAGCAGCCGTCGTGGCGCGCGACATGCGCGGAATGAGCCGCTGGATGCCGCCGCCGAGGAAGAGAACGACGATCGTGTCGAGCAACAAGAGCGCCAGCGCGGCGAGGAAGATCGGGCCGCGCAAATCCTGCGGCTCGCTGGTGCGATAGATGTCGTGGCTGGCGTTGACGAGCGGCGAGAAATCGAGCGGCGCCAGGCGATCGGTGGCGGCGAGCGTGTTCACCGCGAGCAGGCTTTCCGGCGGGCCATAGAAGCCCGGCGGATGCTCGGTGCTGGCGCTGCCGGAATAGTCGGCCGGCACCGGCCGCGCGGTTGCCGGCGGCGTAATGAAGCTGCCGAAGCCGTCCAGCACATGGCTCGGCGGCACCAATTCATGCACGTTCTTCGCCTGCGCATCAGCGTTGCTGGCGGCGGGGCTTGTGCCGGAAAGTGCGACGATGCGCTTGAGCATTTCGACGAAAGCACCCGACAGCGGCAAATCCGACCAGCGGGTGTCGCCGGTGACGTGGAACAGCACGATCAGCCCTTTGCCGCGCCGGGCCGCGGTAACGAGTGGCGTGCCGTCGGCCAGCGTCGCCCAGGTATTGTCGCTGAGCGTCGCGTCGGGCTCCGCCAAAACCTGCCGCGTGACGGTCACGTCGTTCGGCACCGGCATGCCGTTGAACGGGCTTTCGCGCGAGAATGCGGCGAGCGGCTGCGGCTTGTCCCAGCTCAGGCTGCCGCCGAGAGTGCGGCCGCCACGCCGCAGCTTTACCGGGACGAGATCGTCGTCGTCGGCAGCAGCGAGCCGCGGGCCGGCGAAACGGACGAGCACGCCGCCGTCCTCGATCCAATGCTCCAGCCGATCGTGAGCGTCGCCGACATTGCCGACATCGGTGAGGATCAGCATCGGCAAGTTCTGATCGAGAAAATGTGCAACGGCGTCAGCCGGGGATTCACCCTGCGTCAGCCGCACGTCGGCGAACGGCTCTAAAGCACGCTGGACATAATAGCTCGACGACAACAGCGGCTCGGCAACGTCGGCGCTGGCGCCCGACACGATGCCGACGGTGCGGCGGCGCCAGCGCTTGTCGAGAAGTTGCACCTCGCCGGCGGAGCGCTCGCCGGAAATTTCGATGCGGGAGATGTCGTTGCGGATTTCGACCGGCAGATCGAAGCGGGCTTCGGTGTCGCGGTCGTCGGCCTTGAAGGTATAGGGTGCTTCGCCGAGCGGCAGTCCCTTGAGATCGAGCGCGCGGGCGGTGCCGCTTTCCTCAAAGCCCGACACGGTGCGCAGCACCTTGACGCTCAAGACGCCCGCCGCGTTATCGGCGGCAGTCAAGGCGTGCGCTCCGGCGACGCCGCCGGCGACAACCGTGATCGGATGCTGACCGATTGTGTCTGCCAGGCCTTTCATGAAGTCCGCCCCGTTGCCGACGTCGGTTCCGTCGGACAGCCACACCAATTCGGCGTCTTGCGTCCCGGCAAGAAACCGCGACAGCGCCGGCAGCACCTCGGCGCGGGCAAGTGTATGCGGCACGGGCTTCATCTCGTGCAGCCGGACGCGTGCCGAATCCGCCGTTTCCAGCGAGATATCGCGCGGCCCCAGCGACAGCGGAACCAGCGCGACGGCGCGCCGATCGTCATCGGCACGGGCAAGAATGTCATCGGCGGTTCGCACTCGCGCATCCCAGGTCGCGGCAGCCGCCCAGCCGTCGTCGATCAGGATCGCGACCGGTGCGCGGGTTTTGGTCGTCGCCAGCGGCGGATGCCACAACGGCCCGGCGGCGGCGACGATGACGAGCGCGGCGAGCCCGAGCCGCATCAACGTCAGCCACCACGGCGTGCGCGCCGGGGTCTCTTCCCTGGGTGCGATTTCGAGCAGGAGTCGCGTCGGCGGAAAATCGATGCGGCGCGGCCGCGGCGGAATCAGACGGAGCAGCCACCACAGCACCGGCAGCGTCAATAGCCCGATGAGAACCAGCGGTTCGGCGAAGCCGAGCGGGAGGCCGATCATGCCGGCACCCGCGACGCCGCCGAGGCGTGCAAGCGTGTCGCGTTATGCGCGGTGTCGGCGCCGATGCGGGCATGCAGCGAGAGCAGAAGCTCGCTCGCGGGCCGGTCGGTGCGATGGATGGTGAAGCTCCAGCCCAGCCGATCCGTCTCGCTCTTGATCTCGGCGCGATGCCGCGCGACACGCGCGACGTAGTCCGCGCGCCAATTTTCGGCGCGACCGGCGGTGATGCGGCCGCCGCTCTCGGGCTCGATGAATTCGATACGGCCCCAATAGGGGAAGGTCTCTTCCGCCGGATCGACGATCTGCACCACATGGCCGTGCGCGCCGCCGCCCGAAAGCTGCGTGACGGTACGGCGCACGTCGCCGATTTCGCTCCATAGATCGGACAGCAGCACGACCTCGGCGAGCGGGGAGGGCGCGAAATTCGGCGGCAGGCTGGTCCGCTCGCTGCGATCGAACGCGACCGCCTGCGCGATCATGTCGATGACATTGCGGCTGCCGGTCGGGCGCGTCAGGCCGGGAACGCCGACGCGCTCGCCGCCTTCGACCAAAACCTCGGCGAGCGCGAGCGCAATGACGAGTGTGCGGTAGAGCTTGCTGTCGCGGACCAAGGGCGAAGCGAAATACATCGACGGCGAGCGGTCGGGCCAGATCCACACGGTGTGCGCGGCTTCCCATTCCTGCTCGCGCACATAGAGATTGTCGTCGCGCGCCGAGCGCCGCCAATCGATCCGCGAAGCCGGCTCGCCGGACACGAAGCGGCGGAACTGCCAGAAACTCTCGCCCGGCCCGGCGCGGCGGCGGCCATGCAGGCCGTGCATCACCGTTGCGGCAACCCGCCGCGCTTCCAGGATCAATCGCGGCATGCTGCCGGCCAGCGTCCGGCCTTCGCCGACCGCACGGCCAACCGCCGGGCCATCCTGGAATGTGCGCTGATGGGATCGAGTGGGATCGGGCGCCATCCGCCTAACCGATCCGCGCCTTCAATCGTCCGATCACGGCTTCGATGCTTTCTCCTTCGGCACGGGCCGTGAAGGTCAGCGCCATGCGATGTTTCAGTACCGGCTCGGCGAGATCGATGACGTCATCGATCGAAGGCGCGAGGCGGCCATCGAGCAGCGCGCGGGCGCGCACCGCGAGCATCAACGCCTGGCTGGCGCGCGGGCTTGGACCCCAGGCGATCAGTTTCGCGCCTTCGCCGCCTTCCGGGCCCGGTCGCGCCGAGCGCACCAGCGTGAGGATGGCTTCAACCACCGACTCGCCGACCGGAAGCCGGCGCACCAAACGCTGTGCCGCCATCAATTCCTCGGCGGTCATCGCCGGCTTCGCCCGCGATTCCTCGGCGCCAGTGGTGTCGAATAGGATCTTCCGCTCGGCATCCTTGTCTGGATAGCCGACGTCGATTTCCATCAGGAAGCGGTCGAGCTGCGCCTCCGGCAGCGGATAGGTGCCTTCCTGTTCCAGCGGGTTCTGGGTGGCGAGCACATGGAACGGCTTTGGCAGATCATGGCGCGTGCCGGCGACGGTAACATGCTGCTCCTGCATCGCCTGCAGCAGCGCCGATTGCGTGCGCGGCGAGGCGCGGTTGATTTCGTCGGCCATCAAGAGTTGGGCGAAGACCGGGCCGGAGATGAAGCGGAAACTGCGCTTGCCGGTCTGGCTTTCCTCCAGCACCTCGGTGCCGAGAATGTCGGACGGCATGAGGTCGGGCGTGAACTGGATGCGCCGCGCATCGACCCCAAGCACGATGCCGAGCGTATCGACGAGCTTCGTCTTGGCCAGCCCCGGCACGCCGAGCAGGAGCGCATGGCCGCCTGACAGGATGGTGATTAGCGCCTGCTCGACCACCTTGTCCTGGCCGAATATGACGGTGCCGATCGCAGCCTTGGCCGCGCGCACGTGTTCGCCGGTTGCTTCAGCGGAGCGCACGATCATGTCTTCGAGCTTTTCAAGCCCATCTCCGCCAGCAGCGGGCATGGCTAACTCCTTGTCGTTGTGGCTTATTCTTGTATCGATCGGGGTCGCGCCTTACGCACGAGTTCGAAGCGGATGATGCAATATGCGCGCCAGCCACCCCCAGAAGATTTTGCGCTGATTCGCAACCGACAGGAACAACTTGGGTTCCGGACTGCTCGGATGCAGATTGGCACCCTCAAACTCGAAAGTGACTGTGCCCCCGGACATTCGTCCAAGGCGGCAGAGTTCAAGGCAAACCATGGCGAAGGAAGGGCAATCCGGGCTGGAGGCGATCACGGCTGCGCTAGGCCGGGCGTCGAAAGGGCCCCCGCCGGTCGAATTGTGGAACCCGCCATTTTGCGGCGACCTCGACATGCGCATCGCGACCGACGGCACCTGGTTCTATCTCAAGACGCCGATCGGCCGGCTGGCTTTAGTCAAATTGTTCGCTTCCGTGCTCAAGCGGGAGGGTGACAAATATTTCCTGGTCACGCCGGTGGAGAAGTGCGGCATCCGTGTCGATGACGCGCCGTTTCTCGCGGTCGAGCTTAAAATCGAAGACAATGCGGCGGGCCGCGTGCTCAATTTCCGCACCAATGTCGACGATTGGGTTGCCTGCGGGCCGCAGCATCGCATTGCGCTTCGAGCCCGAAAGCGGCACCGGCGGGCTAAAACCCTATCTCCACGTTCGCCGCGATCTGTGGGCGAAAGTGACGCGGACGCTGTTCTTCGATCTCGTCGAACTCGGCGAGGAGCGCGATGTCGGCGGCACGGCGATGTTCGGCGTTTCGTCGATGGGCGATTTCTTTCCCATGGCGCCTGCCGATCAGATGAGGGAATTGGCGTGAACGAACGGGGTGCGATTTGCAGCGGCCGGCAACGGCGAGCTTCTTTGACCGCGCGCGCGCGCGGCTGACGCTCGACGTGCCGCCGGCGCTGACCGATCCGACCGCGGCCAGGCGCGCGCGGCGATCTCGATCTCAATCCGGATATGTGGGTCCGTGCCGGCGTCAAAGCGACCAAGCCGGCGGCGGTGCTCGTTCCAGTGATCGATCGCAGCGAGCCGACGGTGCTGTTGACGCAGCGCACCGCCGAACTCACGAGCCATGCCGGTCAGATCGCCTTTCCCGGCGGGAAGATCGAGCCGACCGATGACAGCCCGGTCGCCGCGGCGCTGCGCGAAGCCAGCGAAGAGACCGGCCTCGCTTCGACCCTGATCGAGCCGATCGGTTATCTCGATCTCTATCTGACGTTTTCCGGTTTTCGCATCTTGCCCACGGTGGCGCGGGTAAAGCCGGAATTCACGCTCACGCTCAATCCGGGCGAAGTGGTGGAGACGTTTGAAGTGCCGCTCCAATTCCTGATGACGCCTGACAATCACCAGCGCAAGACGCGCGACTGGAATGGGATGCAGCGCGAGTATTACGCGATTGCCTTCGAGAACCGCTACATTTGGGGCATCACTGCGGGTATCCTGCGCAACCTCTACGACCGGATCTACGCCGCATGATCAGGCCAATCCTCACCGAGATCGGGCTGTTTCTCACCCCGTTCGTCATCTATGCCGTCTTCCTCACGGCGACGCGCGCCGGCATGCTGCAGCCGGAGGCGTGGTCGATCCGGCGGCTCGCGGCGCTCGTGATCGTATCGCTGCTGCTGGTGGTGGGAAGCTTTCTGCTGCTGGCGCAGTTTTCCGGCGCTCCGCCCGGCTCGACCTATGTGCCGGCGCATATCGACAGCGGCAAGTTCGTGCCCGGGCAGACGCGGTGACGGCCGACGCGCAGCTCGGCGAGGCGCCGTGGCTCAAGCACGGCGAGGTCGCGCGCCTGTTGGCGGTGCTCAATCGCGACGGCGAAGAAGCGCGCGTGGTCGGCGGCGCGGTGCGCAACGAATTGTTGCATCTGCCGGTCGGCGAGATCGACGTCGCCACCACCGCGGTGCCGGAAGAGGTCGTGCGCCGCGTCGACGCCGCCGGATGGAAGGCCATTCCGACCGGCATCGAGCATGGCACGATCACCGTCGTCATCGACGGCAAGCCGTTCGAAGTGACCACGCTGCGGCAGGACGTCGAGACCTACGGCCGCAAAGCCAAAGTCAGTTTCGGCCGCGATTGGGGCGCGGACGCCGAACGGCGCGACTTCACCATCAATGCGCTGTCGGCTGCGGCGGACGGCACGGTTTACGACTATGGCGGCGGCATTGCCGACATCGCGGCGCGCCGCGTGCGTTTCATCGGCGATCCGGCGAAGCGGATTGCCGAAGATTATCTACGCATCCTGCGTTTTTTTCGCTTTCACGCCTGGTACGGCGAGGGCGCGCTCGATGCTGCCGGCCTGCACGCCTGCATTGTCGCGCGCGGCGGGCTCGAAATGCTGTCGCGCGAGCGGGTGCGCATGGAATTGCTGAAGCTTTTGCTCGCGCCGCACGCGACGCCGATGCTCGCGGTCATGACGGAGACGGGCATTCTCGGCACGGTGCTCGGCGGCGTGCCGCTGTTGGCGAGCTTCGAGAATATGGTGAAAGTCGAAGCGGCGGCCGGGCTCGAGGCTGACGCGGTGCGGCGGCTGGGCGCGCTCGGCGTCGCGGTGCGTGAAGATGCGGAGCGGCTGGCGCAGCGGCTTCGCCTGTCCAATGCCGAAGCGGAACGGCTGATGGCGCTCGACTACTGGTGGCGCGTATCGCCGGCGGCCGGCGAACAAGCCGCGCGTGCGCTGCTCTATCATCTCGGGCCGCAGTCTTTCGCCGATCGCGCGCTGCTCGCCTGGTCGCGCTCCGATGCGGGTGCGGCGAACGATGCGTGGCGTGGTCTGGCGGACTTGCCGCGGCACTGGAAGGCGCCGGTATTTCCGCTCAAGGCGGCGGATTTTTTGCGCCGCGGCGTGGCCGCGGGGCCGCGAATGGGTGAGGCGCTGCGCGCCGCCGAAGCAGCCTGGATTGCGGCGGATTTTCCGGCCGACCGCGCGGCGATCGAGGCGATCGCCGACCGAGCGGCGCGCGAAGCGGCGTCAGTCTAAAAATTCACCGTTCCGACAGGCGTTCGCGCAGCGAGCGTAGCCGCCGGCGGCTGCCGGCCGCGACCTCCTGCATGCGCGGCCGCATCCGCGCCATCATGCGGCGCGGCTTAATCTGCATGCGCTCGACCTGCATTTCGTTGCCGCGCCAGACGAAGTCGTTGCCATTGAGCGCGCTGACGAACAGCACCGGCAACAGCAGGTCGCGCGCCAGCCCGTAGAGCGGATAAAGCGCCGGTAACGTGCCAGCCCGCCGCCGCGGCAAGCAGCATTTCGCCGCCGTACCAGAACGCGGCGAATGTTCCGATGCAAAGCGCGAGCGGCAGGCCGAAAGCGTGCGCCAGGATCGCAACGGCGATCATCGGCAGGACGCCGCCCGAAAATATTTCCGGCAGGAAATAGATCAGGAAACTGGCGCGGCGCAGCCGCGCCCAGCGCAATTGGCGATTCCAGACTTCCGCGGCGCTGCGCCGGCCGAGCGGTTGCGCCAGCGGCCGATCGATCAGCCGCACCTTGAGACCGGCATCGCGCACGATCTTGGTGGCGGCGGCGTCTTCGGCGACTTCCTTGGCCAGCGCCTCGATGCCGCCGGCGCGTTCGAGATCGGCGCGCCGCCACAGCATGGTTTTGCCCTGGGCGAAGCCGAAGCCGAAACTGTCGACCAGATACTGCCAGCGCGCCTGATAGGTGTTGAGGAATGCGCATTCGATCTCGGCCCAGAATCCTTGCGGCCGGCAGCCGATCGGCGGCGAGGCGACGAGACCGGTATCGGCGCGCCAGCTTGCGAACAGCCGCTGAATATAATCGCGCGGCATCAGCACATTGCTGTCGGCAATGATGATCCAGTCGTGGCGCGGCGGCGCGCCAGCCCTTGAGCACATTATTGAGCTTGGGATTCGGTGCTGACGCGATCGTCGCCGATCAGGAGTTTTGCGCGGGCGCCGGGATGCTCGGCGATCAAGCCTCGCACCAGCGGCAGCACGGGATCCTTTGCGGAAGCGACGCAGAACAGGATTTCGCAGTGCGGATAATCGAGCTCGAAGGTCGAACGCAGCGTGTCGGCGGCATAATTGTCGATGCCGCAGAGCGGGCGCACCAGACTGACGGGCGGATAGTCTTTGGACAGCGCGCGGTACGCAGCTTGGCCGCAAGCGGCACGATCGCGATCGCGATGCTCGCGATCTGGATGAGCTGACGGCGATGCAGAAAGTCGCTGCGGCGAGAATCGGCGCTGTCATCGCGGCAACTTTTAGTTCCCCGCCGTGACAGAGCTGTGAACTCGACGAGCGTGGTAAATCGCCGCCGTTAATAATCTGGCGCCGCCGCGTTAACGTTTGCTGTCATGGTGCTGCAATGGAACGCATTTATAAGCGCGTCCAAATGCAACAGAGCGCGAGATCGCACTCGGTGACGTTCGAGCACGGCCCAATCAGGTTCCGTACTCTGTTTATTTCCGATGTGCATCTCGGCGCGCGCGGCTGCCAGGCCGACCAGCTTCTCGATTTCCTGCGCTATCACGAGGCCGACACGATCTATCTGGTCGGCGACATCGTCGACGGCTGGCAATTGCGTTCCGGCTGGTACTGGCCTCAAGACCACAATGACGTGGTGCAAAAGCTTTTGCGCAAGGCGCGCAAGGGCTCGCGCATCGTCTATCTGCCGGGCAATCACGACGAATTTTTGCGCGATTATTACGGCACCCATTTCGGCGGCATCGAAGTGGTCGAGACCGCGATCCATGAGGCCGCCGACGGCCGCCGCTATCTGGTCGTGCACGGCGACGCGTTCGACATGGTGGTCAAGCACGCGCGCTGGCTCGCGCTGCTTGGCGACACCGCCTACGACCTCGCCATCCTGGTCAACCGCTATTTCAACGCCATCCGCCGCCGCCTCGGCTTTCGCTATTGGTCGCTGTCGCAATGGGCCAAGCACAAGGTCAAGAACGCGGTGAACTATATCGGCGCCTTCGAGCAGACGCTGGCCGAAGAGGCGCGCCGCCACCGCGTCGACGGCGTGATCTGCGGCCACATCCATCATGCCGTGATGCACGACGATTTCGGCATCCGTTACATGAATTGCGGCGACTGGGTGGAAAGCTGCACCGCGCTCGCCGAACACGACGACGGCAGCTTCGAGATCATCCGCTGGATCGATCGCAGCGCCGCGCTGCCGCCGCTGCCGGAAGAAGGACCGGACCTCCCGCTCGACGAGGACACCGAAATCGCAGCTTGAGCGATGCCGCCCGCTTCGGTCATATCTCCGGCATGGAGCTTTCTGTCCGAATCGAGCGCTGGCCGCTGGCCAGCGCCTTCACCATCAGCCGCGGCAGCAAGACCGAAGCCGTCGTGGTGGTCGTCGAGCTTGGCGACGGAACGCATCGTGGCCGTGGCGAATGCGTGCCCTATGCACGCTACCGCGAAACCCCGGACGGCGTTGTCGCGGCGATCGAAGGATTGCGTCCGGCGCTGCGGCGCGGCCTCGACCGCGCCGCCCTGCAAGACGCGATGCCTGCGGGCGCAGCGCGCAACGCGCTCGATTGCGCGTTCTGGGATTTCAGCGCGAAACAAGCGCGTCGCCGCGCTTACGCATTGGCGGGCCTTGCCGCGCCAAAGCCGCTGGTCACCGCCTACACGATTTCACTCGGCGAGCCGGCGGCGATGGCCGAGGCAGCGGGACAAGCGGCATCGCGGCCGTTGCTCAAGGTGAAACTTGGCGGCGGCGGCGATGACGTTGCGCGGATCGCGGCGGTGCGCCGCGCGGCGCCGCAAGCAGGGCTCATCGTCGATGCCAATGAGGGCTGGGACGAGAAAGACCTGACGAAGAATCTCGCTGCCTGCGCGCAAGCCGGCGTCGTGCTGATCGAGCAGCCGCTGCCAGAAGGCCGCGATGGCGCGCTCGCGCAGGTCAAGCGGCCGATCCCGGTCTGTGCCGACGAGAGCGTGCACGATCGCGCATCGCTGGATGCGCTCGCCGGCAAATACGACGCGGTCAACGTTAAGCTCGACAAAGCCGGCGGGCTCACCGAGGCGCTGGCGCTTGCGGCCGAAGCCGAGCGGCGCGGCTTCGGCATCATGGCGGGCTGCATGGTGGCGACCTCGCTGGCGATGGCGCCGGCCATGCTGGTGGCGCAGCGGGCGAGCGTGGTCGATCTCGATGGCCCGCTGCTTCTGGCCAAGGATCGGCCGGAGGGACTGCGGTAT
The DNA here is from genome assembly GCA_963742215.1 of uncultured Alphaproteobacteria bacterium. Taxonomy (GTDB): domain Bacteria; phylum Pseudomonadota; class Alphaproteobacteria; order Rhizobiales; family Xanthobacteraceae; genus BOG-931. Next base: position 151,595 of record CAVULJ010000006.1, on the reverse strand, counting down.
GCGGGTAGTATCGCCTATTCGTCCGAACCGGCGCTGTGGGGCTAAGCCCGCCGCCGCGCGCAGAACCTGTGGGTTCCCGGCCCATTGGCGTGCCTGTTCGATTGCATGCTTCGGGCTTATGCTGTTGATTCGGTCATAGGATTGTCATGTCCAGCGACCCACTGGCGCATGCGGACATTTGGACCGGAGCGCCGAGCGACACGGAATACGATGCCGTCTACGCGGCGGTCACGGCAACCGAGCGCGGGCGCTGGTTTTTGGCCGAATACGCCAATCGCAATCGCAACGCCGATACCCAGTTGCTGGCCAATGCACTGGCACGGATCGAGGCGGCCATTGCGCGCGATGAACCGACGCACGCAATGAACGGCGCAACGTCCGCCGGAGCCGCGGCTACGCCCATCGAGGCTTTCGCCGCTGCCGTCACCGAAGAGGAACGCTTCGCCGCGGAAATTGCCAATGACGGCGAGGCGCATGCCGGTCTGTTCGATATGGAATTGGCAGAGAGCCAAAAGCTCGCCGAGGCGATTGCGGAGCTTGGCTCGTCGCTAAGCTCGCTCACCGAGCCAGTCGAGACGGATCCCGAACCACAAAGCGGGTCCGCCGATAGCGCAATCCCGCCGCCGGATTATACGCCGAGTACCGCGCCGCCAGCCCCGCCGCAGAGCGTCTCCGCGCCGCGCTGGTACATCGAGCCTCCGGATTTCGTGTTTCGCGCACCCGAGCCGAAGCCGATCAGTAATGGCCGGGATGAATCGTCCGGCGAATCCAGACAAGCGCGTCCGGTGCCGGCTGGACCGCAATTCTTCTCCCGCGCGGAAGACGATCCAGCCGACTTATTCGAACAGCCGGGCGGCGCCGCGAGCGCACAAGTCTTCGCTTCGGCACAAGTTGCCACTCCTGCGGAAGGACCTCCGCCACAATTACGCGTCGCCAACGGTGCGACGCCGCCTGCCGCGCCGCGGCCGACGCTCAACGAAACACTGGTCGGGGTGCGCGGACTGAGCGAGGACGAGCTGATCGCTCTGTTCGGCTAGCCGATCGCGCGGCCAAATGTTGGAAATTTTGTGACCGCTCTGCGTTGACTGCGCGTTGGACGCTCAAGGTCTTCTGTCGCGTATAAGACACGGCACGGAAGTTGCTTGGCAATGCGTAAGCGGATCAACAACGACGTGCAGGCGATGTGCGCTCAGTGCTCCGGGTCTGCAGGACCATTCGTTTGCGGTCCGTCCACGATCATTGGAGGCCACTATGCACAGACTTACCGGTCTCGTTTTGACGGTAGTAGCGGTGTGCATGCTTGTGTTCGTTCCAAGCCGCGTGTCCGCGCGTGATGACGGCCGCTACGCCAATTCGCCGCTGAAAGCCTGGTTCGACCAGCTCGCCAGCGGCAAGGGCTTGTGCTGTTCCTTCGCCGACGGAGTGAGTGTCGAAAACGTCGATTGGGACACGCAGAACGGCCGCTATCGCGTGCGCATCCAGGGTCAATGGTTCGTCGTTCCCGATATGGCGGTGGTGACGGAGCCGAACAAATTCGGCCCCGCTGTGGTGTGGCCGTATCAGGACGCCGATGGCGCGACGCAAATTCGCTGCTTCCTGCCCGGCGCGGGGGCTTGATCCCGTAGCGTCGACGCCGCCTAGGCAACGAGGCGCGAAAACAGTTCCGGATCGACATTGCCGCCCGACAGGACGGCCACGGCGACTTTATCCTTGACGTCGACTTTGCCGGTCATCACCGCAGCGAGCGCGACCGCGCCGCCCGGCTCGACCACGAGCTTTAATTCGGCAAAGGCAAAGGCGACTGCGGCGGCGACCTCGTCGTCGCTGACCACGACACCGGCTCCGACCAGCGATTGATTGATCGCGAAAGTAAGCTTGCCCGGCGTGCGCGCCATCAGCGCATCGCAAATGGTGCCGGTCAGCGCGGCATTTTGCTCGCGCTGGCCGCTGCGAAACGAACGCGCATGATCGTCAAAGCCGTGCGGTTCGGCGGTGTAGAGCGCGGCCGCCGGAACGCGCGATTTGACGGCGAGCGCGATACCGGCGGTGAGCCCGCCGCCGGATGCGGTGACCACCACGACGTCGGGGACAAGGCCGAGCGCGCCAAGATCTTCGACGATTTCGCGTCCGGCGGTGCCCTGGCCGGCGATGATCAGGGCGTCGTCGTAAGGCGGCACAAGCACGGCGCCGCGCCGCTCGGCAATGTCACGCGCGATCGCCTCGCGATCGTCGCGTGCGCGGTCATAGAGCACGACTTCGGCGCCGAGCGCCGCGGTGCGCTCGCGCTTGGCGCGCGGCGCGTCCTGCGGCATGACGATGACGCAGCGCATGCCGAGGAGCCGCGCCGCCGCGGCGACCCCCTGCGCGTGATTGCCCGACGAGAACGCCACCACGCCGCCGCCGCGGCGCTCCGGCGGGATCGAGGCGAGCTTGTTATAGGCGCCGCGGAACTTGAACGAGCCGGTGCGCTGCAACGTTTCGGCTTTGAGGAAAATGCGCCCGCCGGTCATGGCGTCGAGCGCGAACGAGGTCAAAAGCGGGGTGTGCAACGCAACGCCAGCCAAGCGGCGCGCGGCCTCATCGACGTCCGCGGCAGTGGGCAGTGCGACCGGCGCGTCCGTCGCGCCGTCTATTGCACGGTCCATTGCACGGTCCATGGCGCTCACCATGGCGGCAACGGTAGCGCCGCGATTGCGTCACAAGCAAGGGCCGCGCTGACTAAAGGAGCATGATCTTTTCGGACCTTGCTTGGCCCGCCGAAGCAGGTTTCGCGAAGGCGGAAAACCGGCTGCCAGTTTTCCGGATCACGCTCTAATCGAACCGTCCGGCGGCGTGGGCCAGCATGGTGTAGACCTTGCCAGTATCCGAAACGAGATAGTTGCGCGCCACGGCGGGGCCGCGATCGCCGCGCGAGACGTCGTCGAGAAGCCGCTCGAACTCGTGGATATAGTGCTCGACGGTCTGGCGGAATTCGGGATCGGACCGGTACTTGTTGCGGATTTCATCGAACGCCTTTTGGCCCTGCAGCGTGTAAAGGCGCTTGGTGAATGCGCCGCGCTCGCCACGCTTATAGCGTTCCCACAGCTCCGCGGCCGCTTCGTGGTCGATCATCCGGGCGATATCGACTGAAAGTGAATCGATCGAATCGATGGCGTCGCGTGCCGGACGTTCGTCGGCGCGCGGGGCTTCGCGCGTCGGCTGCGGCGGCGCCGCCGGCGCGGTTTCCTCGCGCGACGCGCGCGTCAGCAGATCGGACAGCCAGCCGCCATTACGGCCATTATTCTCATCCTTGCCGCCCGGCACCGGGCTGAGCGCGGGCGCGTTGGGGCGGCGCGCTGGCGCGCCGGTGATGTCGCGCGGCGGCGTCGGCGGCGGCGCCGGCGTGATATCAGGGCGCATCTGCCGCACTTGTCCGCGGCCGGTATTGTTGGCGTAGAGCGGCTCAGCCTCGCGCCGCAGCGGTTCGGCGGCGTCGAGCGAGCGGCCATGGCGGGCGACGATGCGATTGAGCTCGGCCAGGGCCTCGATCTGGTCGACGATGACGCGTCGCATTTGCGCGGTGCTCTCGGCGGTCTCCTGCGGCAGTTCGAGAATGCCGCGGCGCAATTCGCCGCGCGTCGTCTCGAGTTCCTGCTGCATTTCCGTCGCCATCTGCTTCATGCCCTGCATGATCTCGGTGAAGCGTCCGGCCGATTGGTTGAACATCGCCTGCACTTCGGCGAAGGACTCGTCGTACACCGCGTTGAGCGCCTCGCTGGTGCGAACGCGCTCTTCTTCCGAAGTCTTGCGCACGAGATCGTATTGCTGCTCGATCGTTTGCACGCTTTCGTTGCTGGAATCGGCGATGATGCCGGCAATCTCGCGCGCCCGTGTCGTCACGGTATCGAGCGACTCGTCGAGCAGGCCGGAAAAGCGCGTCAGCCGCTGACCGAAATCCTCGGTGCGCGCGTCGAGCGTCGACACCAGTAACTCGATGCTGGCGTGGCGGCCGGCAATCGAATCATCGGTCCTGCGGTTGCTCGATTCAAGAAGCTCAACCGCATCGGAAAGCGTCCGGCCGTGCGAACTGAACTGGTCGGCGAGGTCGCCGAGATCGTGCAGCACTTTGGCGGTCACGCCGTTGAACGTGCCCAGCGACTGTTCCACTTTGGCGGTGGTGGCGCCGCTCTTGCTGGAGAGATCGCTCATCGCCGCGACGAACTCGGAAACGCGCGTCGCCATCGTGTGTTCGATCGAGTTCATGTTCTCTTGGGCGCCGCTCAGCACCTCTTGCAGCAGGATGTTGGCTTCGCGCAGGCGCTCGAACAAAGCGGTGGAGTTGGAGCGCAGCATGGTGTGCGTTTCCAGCATTTCGGCCACCGTCGCCGCCGCGGTCTGCTTGGACTCTTCGATCGCGGTCTTGGTGGCGCGGTGCAGCTCTTCGAGCGAGCGGGCGATGGTCTGTTTGGCGGATTCGGTGACGCCCTGCGCGCCTTCCTGCATCTGGCCAAGCGTACGCGTGATGGCGGCGGTCGCGGTCAGGCTCGCGTCGTTGATGTGCCGGGCGATATCCTCGCTCTTGTCCAGCATCGTCTGGGTGAAGACGAAGCCCTTGGAGTCGATTGCCTTCACCGCCTGGTCGGTGGCCCGGCTCACTTCGCCGGCGAACTGCTCGCCCTTGGCGGTCAACGCGCCGAGCAGGCCGTTCGATTTTTCGTCGAGGATGCGCGTCATGTCCTCGACGCGCTGCGACATCGCGCTGTGGATCTCATTGGCCTTGCCGACGAGATTGCGCGAAACCTCGGTGCTCATCCCGACCAGTTTGCGCTCGGCCTCGTTCGTCGTTTTGCCGATCGCGTCGCTTGCGGTCGCTGCGCTCTTGGTGATGGTATTGCTGAGCGCGCCGGCGCTGCGATTGAGCGAGACCGTCACTTCCGCGGCGCTGCGATTGAGAGCTTCGGTCGCCGCCGTGCTGGCCGTCGCGCTCTTGCCGAGTGCTTCGGTCGTATTGGTGGCAAGCGCAGTGAGCGCGCGCTCGGCGCTCTGCGAGTTGATCTTGATCGATTCCGAAAACTTCTCGATACGGTCGACCCGGCTGTCCAGCGTCTGAGTAACTTCGAGCGCGCCCTTGCCGAGCGTCGCATCGATATTCGCGATCCGATCGCCGATTGTGTCGGCAAGCTTGGCGGTGCGCGTGTCGATCAGCGTGGTGGCGTCGCTGATGCGCCGGTCGAGCGAGGTGACGACTTCCTTGCCGCCCTCGGCGAGCGTCCGGGCAATGTCGACCACGCGCGCCGACAGCGCGTCGGTGAGCGTCTGCGAGCGGCCGTCGAGCGCTTCCTGAAAGCGGGTGAGGCGCTGGTCGAGCGCGGTGGTCACTTCGTTCGCCTTTGAAGTGACGCGGGTATCGAAATTGTCGACATAGCCGCGCATCGAATCGGATACGTCCTGCGTGCGCGCGCCGAGCCGCTCGACCAGTTCGGAACCGTAGGTCTTCACCGTGCGGTCGAATTCGGCGAGATGCCGGGTGATGAGGTTGCCGAGCGTCGAGGAATCGCGAGAGATTTTCTCGCCGAGCTCGGCGCCGGTGTGGTCGAACATCTCCTCGAAGCCGGCCAGTCGCGTCTCCAGCATTTCCTTCACCGCATCGCTGCGCGTCGCAATGACGCCGGCGACATGCTCGGCGCTTTCGCGCACCGAATTGGTCATCGAAGCGCTGCGCGCAACCAGCGTCTCGGCGATGCGGTCGCCGGTCTGTTGCAGCTTGCTCGCCACTTCGCTGCCGCGCAGGTCGAGGTCGAGAATAATCGACTTGCCCGACGATTTGAGCGTGTTGTTGACCTCGTCGGCGCGGATGGCGATCGTTTCGGCGAGCTGGCTCGATGTATCGATAATGGCGTCGGTGAGTTCCTGCGATCGGCCGATCATCAGGTCGACGACGGCGAGCGACTTTTCCGAGAAGCTTTCGGTGATCCGGTCGAGACGGGAGTTCATCATGTCTTCAAGACCGGTCGCGATCTCGGCGAATTCCTCGCCGATATGGTTGGTCTTGAAGTCGAGGTTCGAGGACAGGCGGTCGCTCGCGGCGGCGATGGCGCGCGAGGTTTCGTCGCTGGTGGATTTCAGACGGTCGAGCATCTCGCCGCCGCGATCGGTCAATTGCTGGACCATAGTGTCGCCGATCTGACCGAGCGCGAGCGTGATCTGTTCGCCGCGCTCCGCCAGCGAATGGGTGATGCGTTGCGCGGCCTCGTTGACCTGCTCGCCGACCAGATCGCTGATCGTGGAAAGGTCCTGCGTCAGATCGATCTGAACATTATTGAGGGCGGAGCGCACGTGCTCGGCCTGCCCGACCAGCGTGTCGCGCTGGCTGGCGAGATCCTGCAATAGTCCGCGCATGCGAACTTCATTGTCGCTATAGGTCCGTTCGAGCGCCGCGACTTCGTTCTGCACCAGCGCTTCGAGCTCGCTGGCGCGCGCCAGCGCGCGCTCGACGCCGTCGCCCATGGCCGCGACCTCGCGGCGGATCGCCTGGCCGACGGTGACGATGGAATCCCGCGCCACGCTTTCCGGTTCGGCGAGCCGCATGGCGACCCGCGCCATGGATTGCGCGATCAGGCGCAATTCCTGCGAGCGCCAAGCCATATGGGCGACGCCGAAAAAGAAGATGATCGGCAACAGCGCTGCGGCGCCAAGCCCGACCATCAGTGCGGCAGGTGAGCGGTCCGGGCCAAGCGCGGCGCTCAGCTCCCCCAGATAGGCCCAGGACAGCGACAGGCAGCCGACAATCCAGGCGGCGGAAAACACGGTGGCGACAAAATAGGAGGAGCGCGCCGGCCGCCGCCGCAGGGCGTGCAGGATCTGGCCGATCGATTGCTGGTCGTCATTGGCCGCGGGCGAGCCGGGTCCGGAATGATCGCGCGTGCCGATCGGGTCGGAGGCGAAAAGGTCTCTCTCCGCCGGCTCGGTGGCGGCGCCTTGCGCGCGGCGCACGGCGCCCTCGGGCTGACTCTCCTCGTCTTCCCGGATATTGAGCGCTTCCTGGATTGCCGACAGCGCCGCCTCGGTCGGATCTGTCATCTTCTTCGGATTATTGGCCATTTCGGTCGTCGCCTCGCGTGTTACGCCGGACTAGGACGGCCCAATCATGCTCTAGGGCCGCGCCACGAGCGCGTGATCGTTCGGTTCCTCACCGGTTGTAGGGCTCCCCAACCAAACCCTCACAGTCGCACTGCTGGGGCCCATCCTATCGGTCTGGCAGATCGAAGAAAACCGGGTCGGTAACGTCCTTTTAATCATCGTTAACGGGTTCTTCACCCTGCCAGCATTAGCCTTCGGCCCGCGATGAAGACGCCATTGTGCTGCCCACAATACGGCCAGTCTGGGGCGCGGCGGCGCTCCCAGGGGAAGACTCCATGACCGCATCGAACCTATCGGCCGCGGCAGGCAGCGACGACAAGCCGAGCGCCATCGATGAAGATCATCTCGCGCGCATGACGCTTGGGGACCGCCGGCTGGAACGTGAAGTCCTCGAAATCTTCGTGCGCCAGACCACCATCATGCTCAATCGCATTATGGGCGCCGAACCGGCTCTGGCCGCCGCCGCCGCCCATACCTTGAAAGGCTCGGCGCGCGGGATCGGCGCCTGGCGCGTGGCACGCGCGGCGGAACATTTGGAAAACGCCGCAAACGCGGATGGCAACGCCGCCAGCGGCGGTCGCGACCTTGTTGAAGCAATCGAGGAACTCAAAGCCGCAAGCCTTGAAGCCAGCGCGGCAATCGGGGCGCGTTTGACGGGGCTGCTAGCCGAACTTTCGCGCCGGCGCTGATCGCGGCTCGATCATTTCCCGTACTGGCGCCATCCGGCGCGAGACTATAGAAGAGGCGGCCCAAAACCTCCTGCGGCCCGACCGATCTTGCCGCGCCTGTTTGAACTCCAAAGCCTTCGCTTAAGTCTTCCACTATGGCCAAAATCACATTCATCGATTCCGGCGGCACCGCGCGCACCGTCGAAGGCGAGGCCGGTTCGACGGTGATGGAAACCGCGATCAAGCAAGGCGTGCCCGAGATCGAGGCGGAATGCGGCGGCGCGTGCGCCTGCTCGACCTGCCACGTCTATATCGACGAGGCCTGGCGCGGGAAGGTCGGCGAGCCATCGCCGATGGAAACGGACATGCTCGATTTTGCCTTTGAAGTCAGGCCGAATTCGCGGCTGTCCTGCCAGATCAAGCTGCGCGATGACCTCGATGGGTTGGTCGTGAGCACGCCGTCACGCCAGGCATGACTGGAATTGCTCCAAAACGCTGAGGATTTGTCCCTTTCCCTGCCGCGCTGGCCACGCTAGACAGTCGCCCTCCCCAACATATTTGGAAGCCCGAACAAGCTTGGAATATGACATGAGCGAACCTATCAAAACCGACGTCGTAATTATTGGTGCTGGCCCCATTGGACTGTTCGCCGTGTTCGAGCTCGGTCTGCTCGACATGCGGTGTCACCTCATCGACATTCTCGACAAGATCGGCGGCCAGTGCGCCGAGCTCTATCCGGAAAAACCGATCTACGATATTCCGGGCATTCCCTATACGAGCGCCCAGGGCTTGGTCGAGGCGCTGTTGCAGCAGATCAAGCCGTTCAATCCGCAATTTCATCTCAACGAAATGGTGGAGTTGGTCGAGAAGATCGGCGATCCGCTGTTCCGCGTAACAACGGACCAGGGCCAGGTATTCGAGAGCAAGATCGTCGTCATTGCCGCTGGCGGCGGCTCGTTCCAGCCCAAGCGCCCGCCGATTCCCGGCATCGAGCCGTTCGAAAGCAAATCGGTGTTCTATTCGGTGCGCAAGATGGAGGCGTTTCGCGACAAGCGCGTGCTCATCGTCGGCGGCGGCGACAGCGCACTCGACTGGACGCTCAATCTCGCGCCGCTCGCCAGCCATCTCACGCTGTTGCATCGGCGTAGCGAATTCCGCGCCGCGCCGGACAGCGTCAACAAGATGATGGCGCTGGTCGGTGAAGGCAAAATCGATTTCGTCCTCGGACAGGTCACGGCGCTGGTCGGCAACGACGGTCAGATCAGCAAGGCCATGGTCAAGACCAACGATGGCTCCGCTTTCGAGATCGCCTGTGACGCGTTGCTGCCATTCTTCGGCCTGACCATGAAGCTCGGCCCGGTCGCCAATTGGGGATTCGAGCTGAAGAACAACGAGCTTATTCCGGTCGACACCGAGAGCTTTGAAACCAGCATGCCCGGCATTTTCGCCATCGGTGACATCAACTGGTATCCGGGCAAACTCAAACTCATTCTGTCCGGCTTCCACGAAGGCGCGTTGATGGCGCAGAAGGCGTACCGCTACATCTATCCGGACAAGAGGCTCGTCTTTCAGTACACCACCTCCTCGACCAGCCTGCAGAAAAAGCTCGGCGTGGCGCCCGAGCGCGCGGCGCCCCAGCGCGCCGCCTCTTGAGCATCATCCCTGCGGAGCCGCCGCGATCCAATCGGATCACGGTCTAGGGCGCGCGGGACGGCGCGGCGACGGTAGCCGGAGCAGGGGCGGAAACAGCCGGCGGCGGCAGCGGCTCGGCTTGGATCGCCGGCGGCGCCGTCAGGCCCAGCACCGCGCGCACCGCGGGCAGCGCCGCGTCGGCCATTGCCGCGTAGCCCTCGGCGGTGGGATGCACCGCGCCGCCATACACGGCGCTCAAGACACCCCATAGCGCATCGTGGATGTCGCTCGGCTTGAGAAGCGCAGGCATGCCCTCCGGATACGTCATGGCGGTGAAGTAGCTGTCGTTTGCGGTCCTGATCCAGCGCGCGCGCGGCGCGTAGGGGCGATAATTGCTGGCCGGTTCATGACAGACCATCGGATCGTCGGGAGCAACGGACAGATCGGTTTGAAAGCTGTTGCCGGTCGTTGAGAAGCAGTTGCGATCGAATTCGGGATCGCCGGCCGCGCGCGCACACATGCCATGCTTGGCAAACTCGGCCTGATGGCCGTCGACGAAGGTCATGCGCTCGGTCGTCGGATCGTGGCAGATCTTGTTGCCGTCACAGGTCGCAAGCGCTTTGACCTTGGGCAGGAACTTGGTATCGACGAACTCCGCCGTGGCGCGCAGCCGATCGGGATCGGCGCCGAAGGCCGGATGAACGTCCAGTCCGTCGAGGCCGCCGGGGCAGGGCTTATTATCCGCCTGCATCGCCGGATTGCCATAGGAGACAAAAACGACGCGGCCGAGATTGCCGCCGACATAGGGTTTGAGCGCGGCGCGCATTTGCGCGAATTCGTCGGGGAAATCCGTGTCGAGCGCCTTTTGCGAATCGCTGACGCTGACGATGGCACCGCCCTCTTTGAGCAACAGCCGTTCGGTCGTCGCCTCGACGATGACATTGCCGACGAGCCCGGCGAAATTCACATCGTTGGCGCCGACCGTCAGCAGCATCATGTCGAGATTGCGGTTGGGCTGCTGGCGGTGCACCGCGGCCATGATGTCCTTGAGCTCGCCGAACTGTGCGGGCGCGGTGCCCGAGCAACTGTCGATGCCAACCACCCAAGGGCAGTCATCGGCGCGCTGCCCGGCGAACATGCCGGCGCCGATTGTCGCGCCCGTGCAGGCGAGCGGGATCAAAGTCACGGCAAGGTGCGGCTGCTCGATCGCCAGAGCGAGCGCGGTGCGCACCTGATAGCTGTACAGCGACCGATGGCAGGCGGGATTCATCCAGCGCGCGCCGTGGCGCGCCCAGTCCTTGGCGGCGGCCGGGCTCGACGGGCCGTTTTCGCAGGAACGGTCGTCGCCATAGCCGGCCCGGCCCGGCCGGTAATATTGACTGCCGCCAGCGCGCAGAAAACGCCGAAAGCAGAAGGTGCTTTCGAGCTCGACCGCGCGGTCCGGATTGCCTTCGCCGGCCGCAATGGAATCGCCGATGCCGGCGATCAGCACGTCGCGGACTGAGATTTCGGTGGCAACGCGCTGGGCGGTGCCGTCGCCGAGCGGAACGTCGACGGTGGCGACCGTGGGACGGCCATAGGGTACACGCAGCCTGACTTCCTGATTGCAGGGTACGGTCATCTGTTTGACCGCCGTTTGGCCGTCATCGAAATTCCAGACGCAGTCGGCATCTTGCGGCAGCGGCCCGGACAGCGTCACGCCAACGGGGTGATCGCGCGGGTCAAGGTAATTTTCCTTCTCGCCGTCGCGCTCGCAGGTCTCCAAAAGCTCGCCGGACTGGTCGAGACAGAGATTGTCGACGACATCCTTGGCCCAGCCTTCACCGTCGGTATCGGTCTCCAGCCGCCGTTCGGCAGCGAGTATCCCGTCGCCACGATTGGCGGCGACCTGGCGCTGGAAGTCGGCCTCGTTGCGGAACAAGCGGAAGCGATTCTTCACTTCCCAGCCGATGTGAAAATCGCCCGTCCCCGCGAGCTGCGCCGGCGCCATATCCAGCGGGACAAGGACGATAAAGAAGGCCAGGATGAAAGTGGCGCGCATGGTGGGTGAGGGACCGATAGTTCTTCTAGCACCCCGCTTGCGGCGGAAATGTGAGGGGCGCACGAGGAACAGGGGGTCGAAAGAGCTATTTATCTCTTGTCCCAAACCGACGCCGCTCGCAAGCCTTTAACAAGTCATCAGGATGCCGGATTCTTCAATCGCCACCAAGTGTTGCATCGCCGGCGGTGGACCGGCCGGGATGATGCTGGGCTTCCTGCTGGCGCGCGCGGGCGTCGACGTCGTGGTGCTGGAAAAGCATGCCGATTTCTTTCGCGATTTCCGCGGCGACACCGTACACCCCTCGACACTGGAGCTGATGTACGAGATCGGCCTGCTCGACGAATTCCTCAAGATGCCGCACCAGAAAATCGAGACGCTCACGGCGCAGGTCGGCGCCGAACGCGTCCGCATGGCCGATCTCCGCCATCTGCCGACGCACTGCAAATTCATCGCGATGATGCCGCAATGGGATTTTCTCAATTTCCTGGCCAGATACGGCAAACGCTACAAGACTTTCGATTTGCGCATGAACGCCGAGGCCAAAGACCTCATTGAGGAAAATGACCGTGTCGTCGGCTTGCGTGCGGATACGCCGGACGGGGCGCTTGCGATCCGTGCCGATCTGGTCGTCGGCTGTGACGGCCGGCACTCGACGGTGCGCGAGAAGGCCGGGCTGAAGAGCGACGATTACGGCGCGCCGATGGATGTGCTGTGGTTTCGTATCACGCGCAAGGCGAACGACGCCACCGACGCGTTCGGCCACGCCGAAGCCGGCAAAATGCTGGTCATGCTCGACCGCGGCGCTTACTGGCAGTGCGCCTACGTCATTCCGAAAGACGGCATCAAGGAGGTCAAAAGCAGGGGCCTCGACGCATTTCGCGACATCGTGGTGCAGATGTCGCCGTTTCTCGCCGACCGCGTCGGCGAGCTGAAAAGCTGGGATGACATCAAGCTCTTGAGCGTTGCTGTCGACCGCCTGCGAAAATGGTGGCGGCCGGGCCTGCTTTGTATCGGCGATGCTGCGCACGCGATGTCGCCGATTGGCGGTGTCGGCATCAATATGGCGGTGCAGGATGCGGTCGCCGCGGCCAACCGGCTTGCCGCACCGCTGAAAGCGGGCACCGTATCCGATGCGGATCTGCAGGCGATCGAAGAACGGCGCACGTTGCCGGTGCGCTTCACCCAGTGGCTGCAGCTGACGATCCAGAAGCGGCTGATCAGCCGTGTCCTGGCGAGCCAGCAGCGGCCGAAGCCGCCGCTGCTGTTCAAGCTATTCGGATTGTTGCCGTTTCTGCAGCGTGTGCCCGCCCGCCTTCTGGCCATCGGCATCCGACCCGAGCACGTGCAGACGCCGGACGCCGGCTAACCTTTCTGCTGCAATTCCGTCACGGTGCGGGCGAGGATTTCGACAAGCCGGGCTTCGGCCTCGGCATCGTTGTCGAGTTGCTTGGCCGACAGCTTCGCGCAAATGATCGAGAGTGGCTTCCACCAGCGTTGGCAGGTCGCGCCGGTCTTCACGCTCGCCGCGCGAGTCACGGCGCCAGCGGTTGACGCGCTCGCCGATCGCCGCCAAGCGATCCAGCACGGCATCGACGAGTTCGCGATTAGCCGCGAGATAGGCGCGGCCTTCATCGGTGATGGTGTAAAACTTTTTCGAGCCTTCGGCCGAGGCTGTGACGTAGTTCGCTTCCTCGAGATAAGTCAGGGTCGGATAGACGATACCGGGGCTCGGTGAGTACCAATCGCCGGTCTTTTCCTCGAGCAGCTTGATGATCTCGTAGCCGTGGCGCGGCGCTTCGGCGATGAGTGCGAGCGCAATGAGCCGCAGGTCGCCCTGCGCCAGCATGCGGCGCGCGCGCATCGTCTCTTCGCCGCCCATTCCGTCGAAGCCACCGCGGCCGCCATGGCGTCCGCCGAAACCGAAGCCGCCGAAGCGGCGGTGCCGATGGCGGCCAGCGCCCCATTTGCCGTGATGATCGCCGCGAGTTTCGCAATGTCCGTGCATTTTTGGTTCTCCAAGTTAAGATATATCTTTAGATAGATCATAACTAGCTATAACGCAAGATATATCTTAAAACCGTAAAACGTGTAATATCAATTAGTTATGTTTATGAGATTCTGTCGCCAAGTCGAGGTTCTCAAAAAAATGGCCCCGTGCATCCAATTCCGCCGATCGCGTGCTGCGAAAACCCGGAGGGGCTTGGCGCATGGCGCTTTGCAAGGACTGCCATAAGACCATTGCGTGTAGCGGCGCCGCGAGCGCCGCGTTGCGCGCGGCGGCTTCGTCGTAGCCGAACAGCCTTTCGCCAAGGTCCGCCCAGGCTTCGTGAACTGCCGTCTTGCGAACTCCCACCGACACCGTAGGCATCGATGGCGGCGTCAACGGCTCGATGCCGCTTGCGCGCTGGAACCGCCGCAAGTCTCGCGGCGAGTTGAGGGCGACGACATGCAGCCATTCGTGCAGGAGCGTCAGGCCGGCAGTGTTGCGGTCACGGCGATCCGGCCTGTAGAGGACAACAACGCCGGTTTTCGTCGCATTGCCGAGCAGCAAAAATTGTGGCCCGTGGATCGCACGCAGCCACGGGTCGAGATAACACGGCTCGTCGCTGAGTTGCAGGCGGCGGATGTAACGCAGATCGGGAAGCTCGCGCAGCAGCGCCAGCGCTTCAGTGGCTTCCATACGGTCGTAATTGGCCGTCTCGGCTGGAATCTCAATGTCGGTCATACAGCCGGCGACGCGGTAGATCCGCATCAAGGCGGGGTACTGCACGGTTCCATGGCGCAAAAACGCCTTCAGGCTTGAAAAGTGCCTGGCTTCGGACGAGGCGGCAAAGACCGTTATTGTGCGCGCATAAACCCGGGAAAATCCCGCCGGGATCGGCACCGGCGGATCAATGGCCCGCAGTGCGCCGAGCTTGCCGCCCGGCCGCGGCAGATTATGCTGAAGGAAAGCGCGGACCAGGAATACGATGAATATGACAAGGACAATTTCGGCCATGCGCGGGATCATATCGGCATTTCAGAACAGGCAGGCAAGATTGGCCGCTTGAGCGCCAAACGGCTGGACGATTGTCGAGGCCTGGGCGATTGTTGAGACATGTTCGCGACCTTCTTCCATGAGCTCAAGCAAGCCGGTGTTCCGGTGACGCTGCGTGAATACCTCACGCTGATGGAAGCGATGGAAAAGGACATCGCCGGGCGGCGCGTCGAGGATTTTTATTATCTGTCGCGGGCGGCGCTGGTGAAGGACGAACGCAATCTCGACACTTTCGATCGCGTGTTCGGCCATGTGTTCAAGGGCCTCGATCTTATGAGCGACGCGCTGGCCGGCGAGATCCCCGTCGAGTGGCTGAAAAAGCTGACGGAAAAATATCTCACCGAGGAGGAGAGGAAGCAGATCGAGGCGCTGGGCGGCCTTGATAAATTATTGGAGACGCTGCGCCAGCGGCTTGCCGAGCAGCGGGGCCGGCATCAGGGCGGCAAGAAGTGGATCGGCACTGCCGGCACGTCGCCGTTTGGCGCCTACGGCTACAATCCCGAAGGCGTGCGCATTGGCCAGGACACCAATCGCAATTTCCGCGCCGTGAAAGTGTGGGATAGGCGCGAGTTCAGGGATCTCGCCGGTGACGTCGAGCTTGGCACCCGCAACATCAAGATCGCGCTGCGCCGCCTGCGCAAATTCGCCCGCACCGGCGCGCCGGACGAGCTCGATCTCGATGGCACCATCAAAGGCACCGCGCACAAGGGCTATCTCGACATCCTGATGCGGCCGGAGCGGCACAATACGATCAAGGTGCTGCTGTTCCTCGATATCGGCGGCTCGATGGACTGGCACGTCAAAACGACGGAGGAATTGTTCTCCGCGGCCAAGACCGAGTTCAAGCACCTCGTGCATCTCTACTTCCACAACTGCCTCTACGAGAAAGTGTGGAAAGAGAACGCGCGGCGCTGGACCGGGACGACGCCGACCTGGGACGTGTTGCACACCTATCCGCACGACTACAAGGTGATCTTCGTCGGCGACGCGTCGATGTCGCCCTACGAGATCGTCGCGCCGGGCGGCTCGGTCGAGCACTTCAATGAGGAAGCCGGCCGCGTCTGGATGGAGCGCGTGGTTACGACCTATCCGGCCTGCGTCTGGCTCAATCCGGTGCCCGAGCACGAATGGGAGACGACGGCCTCGATCCGCCTGATGCGGCAAATATTCGGCGGACGGATGTATCCGCTGACGATCGAGGGTCTCGACGCAGCGATGCGGGAATTGGGACGGTGACCACAACGGTCCTCATGCGAGGCGCGTCGCGTGGCTGAGCTCGATGGCAAAGTCGCATTGATCACCGGGGCGAGCCGCGGCATAGGCCGGGGCATCGCGCTTGAACTCGCGTCCGCCGGATGCGACGTGATGCTGACGGCACGGGACGGAAAAGCGCTGGAGGGTGTAGCCGAGGAGGTGCGCGCGCTCGGCCGGAAGGCTGTGATCCACGCCGCCGACCTGACCGCGAGCACGGAACCTGCCGCACTTGTCGCGGCGCTGACGGCTGCGTTCGGACGTCTCAATATCCTGGTCAACAATGCGGGCGCCACGAAACGCGGCGGTTTTTTTGAGCAAACCGGGCAGGAGTGGCGCGACGCATTCGATCTGAAATTTTTTGCGCATGTCGACCTGAGCCGGCTTGCGTGGCCGCTGCTCAAGGCCGGCAAGGGCTCAGTGGTGTTCATCGCCGGCACCAGTCCGCGCGCGCCGGTGGCCGATTCCATGGTCGGTGCATCGGTCGTCGCCGCGATGCTCGCCTTCATGAGAGCGCTCGCCGATCTCGGCAAGCGCGACGGCGTCCAGGTCAACGCGGTCAATCCCGGTTCGATCAAGACAGACCGCTTTCGCGGCCGGCTCGCCGAGGTCATGAAAAAGACCGGGCTCGACGAGGCCGCGGCCACCGAGCGTCATCGTCAAGACCTCGACATCACGCGCTTCGGCACGCCGGAGGATATCGCGGGCATGGTGCGTTTCATCGTATCGCCGCGCGGCAGCCTGCTGCATGGCACCGCGATCGATATCGACGGCGGTCAAGTCGCGCCGCTGCGCATGTCGTTGTACGAATAGCTGGAACGCGGAGGAGAAATATCATGGCTGCCGAACCGGCATTTCCCGACGACACTCCGTTCAACACTGTCCTGGTGCGCGAAACCGGACACGGTTCATTCCAGCAGGAGATTATCTCCGGCCGGCATCATCTGATCGCGGACGAGCCGAAGGATGCTGGCGGGCTCGGCAGCGGTCCCGGTCCCTACGATTTTCTCCTTGCGGCGCTCGGCGCCTGCACCTCGATGACGCTGCGGCTCTACGCCGATCTCAAGAAGATCCCGCTCGCCCGGACGCAAGTCCGGCTGCGCCATCACAGGATTTACGCCAAGGATTGCGCCGAATGCGAAACCAAAGACGGGATGCTCGATCGCATCGAACGCATCATCACGCTTGAGGGCGATCTCACCGCCGAACAGCGCGCCCGGCTCATGGAAATCGCCGACAAATGCCCGGTGCACCGCACGCTGACATCGGAAATCAGCATCCGCACCGTGGAAGAGCCCGCCGGCTAGGGCGTGGAATTACTAGCGACCGTTTGCAAACGGCCGCTTGCCGTTCGTTCAAGCGTCGATCTTCTCCGCCGCCGCGGCGGCCGGACCCGCTTCGGTCATTGCGGGCGCTAGCGGGATCTTGGCAGGAATCGTGACTGGAGCACGCGGTGGCGCGTCCACCGGCTTATCGAGCCGTCGCGACACGCCTTCGAATTGCGCCTGCTGCTCGATGGTCAGTGACTTGCTGTAGATCTCGCCTTCAACCACGGCCATGCCTTGCAGCTTGACGCTATTGCCTCGGATAATGCCCTTGCAAGTGCCGAGGATGATCGTCTCCTGCGCGACGACATTTCCTTCGATCTGCGCACCTTCTTTGATAACCAGATGCGAAGCGTGGATGTCGCCGTTAACGCGGCCGCAAATCTGCAGGGTGCTTTCGCTGACAATATTGCCCGTAACCAGCACGCCGTGGCCAAGAGTTGAAATTGTTTCCGGCGATATTTTGCCGGATGTCGCTTTCACCTCGGGCTTAGCTTCGCCCCGGCTGACGTTGAGGCCCTTATCGTCGCTTTCCGATTTTGAAAAGACACCCACGCTATGTTCCCTATCCCAACAGGGTTGAAAGTTCTGGCCATCCGCTAGCGAATAAGCGGCGCCGCTATTGTTCAGATCCCATCATAAAGCGTATAGTTTTGTCGGGCGCGAAATATTGGGATCAAGGATAACGCAGCCGGGAGAGACGGCGCGTGACGTCCGGCCTTCGCTCGACGAGACGATCGTCGCTTGGTGGCCGCTCAAGTATTTTGTGGTTTCGCAGCGTTTACCAAATCCGAAGCTTAAGGACGCTGAGCTCTTTATCGAATCTCAGCAACGGTTCAAGAGATCGCCATGAATGACGAGGCATTGAAAGCGGCGGTCGGTCAGTTCCTGAAATACGTCAACGGCACCGCACAGAGCGAATTGGAAAAAGCCGTTCGTAAGGCCATTGCCAACGGGGAATTGCGAGCCAATGAGGCCTGTACGCACCGGTGTGACGCTATCGATCGAAAAGGTCGGATTGGACGTAACGATCTACGGCAATATCAAGCTTTAACGGACGTCATCCGTCAACGCGGCTCGGCAGCTCGGTCGGGCTATTTAACCCTTGTCCTCGCCGCCGCTATCACCTCCGGTATCGCCGCGTCATTGCCCGGCGCCATGATGTGCACGCCGGCGACGCCGGGAATGGTCGCAAGCTCCTCGATCAATTCGACGCAGATGCGCACGCCCTCGCGCGCCGGATCGGCGGCTTTCTCCATCCGCTCGATAAAGGTATCGGGAATGATGGTGCCGTAGAGGTGGCTTTTCATCCAATGCGCCGATTTTGCCGAGCGCAGCGGATTGACGCCGATCAGGATGGCAAGCTGCCTGGTGATGCCCGCCTGTTTCGAGCGCGCCGACATAGCGGCGCACGATTGCGGCATCCATGCAGAACTGCGTCTGCGCGAATTGCGCGCCGGATTTGACCTTGGCGAGCAGCGCCATCGGCTGCCAGCCGGGCGGCGGATCGATCGGCATGTCGGCGGCGCCGATGAAAAACGCGCGCCTTGCCGCCGACCTTGCGCCCGGTCGGCAGCGTGCCGTCGTCGCGCAGCCGCCGCGCGGTCTCGATCAGCGTCTTGGAATCGATGTCGAACACCGGCTTGGTGTCGGGCTGGTCGCCGGCTTTCGGGTCGTCGCCGGTCAGAAGCAGCAGATTGCGGATGCCGAGCGCGGCCGCGCCCATCATCTCGCTTTGCAGCGCGATGCGGTTCTTGTCGCGGCAGGTGATTTGCAGGATCGGCTCGATGCCGGCGCCGATCAGGAGGCTCGCGGCCGCGAGCGCGCTCATATGCGCGCGCGCGCCGGCGCCGTCGGTGACGTTGACCGCGTCGGCCAGGCCCTTGAGCCCCGCCGCCTTGCGCCAACAGCTCTTGCGCGATCGCACGACACCGGCGGCGCCAGTTCCGCGGTCATGACGAATCGGCGGTGGGCCCGTTTTGGCGCAGCCGGTCTTCCAGCGTGTGGGGCAGGGGGCTGCGGCTTGTCGTTCATCGCATGCTCGGTGTCGGCGGGCGGCGGTCCGCCGCCACAGCGCTTATATGCTTTGCGGCGGCACATCAATTCCGTGCCTAAAAGCCTGCTTTTCTGGACAGGAAAGCACCGCGTCGTTAGAGAGTGGCCTAGCACATGCGAACTTCGAATGGCACTCGATGACCGGCGTCAACGATATCAGGTCGGCTTTCCTCGGCTACTTCGCGCGCGAGGGGCACGAAGTCGTGCCGTCGTCGCCGCTGGTGCCGCGCAACGATCCGACGCTGATGTTCACCAATGCCGGCATGGTGCAGTTCAAGAACGTCTTCACCGGCCTGGAAAAGCGCCCCTATTCGCGCGCGGTGACGGCGCAGAAATGCGTGCGCGCCGGCGGCAAGCACAACGACCTCGACAATGTCGGCTATACCGCGCGGCATCACACGTTTTTCGAGATGCTCGGCAATTTCTCGTTCGGCGATTATTTCAAGGAGCGCGCCATCGAGCTTGCCTGGAAGCTGGTGACCAAGGAATTCGGCGTTGCCGGCCGATAAGCTGCTGGCCACCGTCTATATCGACGACGACGAGGCGTTCAAGCTTTGGAAGAAGATCTCCGGCCTGCCGGACAAGAAAATCCTCCGCATTGCCGGCAGCGATAATTTCTGGGCGCATGGGCGACACCGGGCCGTGCGGTCCGTGCTCGGAGATCTTTTACGATCACGGCGAGCACATCTGGGGCGGCCCGCCGGGCAGCCCGGAAGCCGAAGGCGACCGCTTTGTCGAAATCTGGAATCTCGTCTTCATGCAGTACGAGCAGCTTGCCGGCGGCAAGCGCGTCGACCTGCCGCGGCCGTCGATCGATACCGGCCTGGGGCTCGAGCGCATGGCGGCCGTGCTGCAAGGCACCCACGACAATTACAAGATCGATCTCTTCGTCGCGCTGATCGAGGCCGTCGCCGATACTCACCGGCGTCGATCCCGAAGGCGAGCAAAAGGCCTCGCATCGCGTCATCGCCGACCATCTGCGCGCCAGCGCCTTCCTGATCGCCGACGGCGTGCTGCCGTCGAACGAGGGCCGCGGCTATGTGCTTCGCCGCATCATGCGCCGCGGCATGCGTCATGCCGAACTGCTCGGCGCCAAAGAGCCGCTGATGTGGCGGCTGGTGCCGGTTCTGGTGCGCGAGATGGGCCAGGCCTATCCGGAATTGCATCGCGCCGAGGCGCTCATCACCGAGACGCTGAAGCTCGAAGAAATCCGTTTTCGCCGCACGCTCGAGCGCGGCCTTGCCATCCTCGACGAGGCCAGCAAGTCGCTCAAGAAAGGCGACATGTTCGACGGCGTGACCGCGTTCACGCTCTACGACACCTACGGCTTTCCGCTCGATCTGACGCAGGACGCGCTGCGGCCGCGCGGCATCGGCGTCGATATCGCCTCATTCACCGACGCCATGGAGCGGCAGCGCGCGAAGGCGCGCGCGTCATGGGCGGGCTCGGGCGAGGCGGCCGACGAGGCGGTGTGGTTTGGCTTGCGCGAAAAGCTCGGCGCCACGGAATTTCTCGGCTACGAGACCGAGAAGGCCGAAGGCGTCGTCGTCGGCGCTGGTGCGCGACGGCAAGGAAGTCGCCGCGCTGAAGAAAGGCGAGAGCGGCGCCGTCGTGCTCAACCAGACGCCGTTCTACGGCGAATCCGGCGGCCAGGTCGGCGATACCGGCGTTCTGACCGGCGACGGTGTGCGCTTTAAGGTCACCGATACGCAAAAATATGCCGGCGACGTGTTCGCGCATATCGGCACGGTCGAGGAGGGCACGTTGAAGGCCGGCACCGCGCTTGCGCTTGAGGTCGATCACGATCGGCGCGGCGCGATCCGGAAAAATCATTCGGCGACGCATCTTCTCCACGAAGCGCTGCGCCAGGTGCTCGGCGATCACGTGGCGCAAAAGGGCTCGCTGGTCGCGCCCGATCGGTTGCGCTTCGACTTCTCGCATCCCAAGCCGATGAGCGGCGAAGAGATCGAGCGCGTCGAGGATATCGCCAACGACATCGTGCTTGCAGAACTCGCCGGTCGTGACGCGGCTCTTGAGCCGCGACGACGCCATTGCCTCAGGCGCGCGCGCGCTGTTCGGCGAGAAATACGGCGATGAAGTGCGCGTCGTCGCGATGGGCGAGGGCGGCGGCAATACGATGGGCTGGTCGGTCGAGTTGTGCGGCGGCACCCATGTCAATCGCACCGGCGATATCGGCATCATCTCGGTGGTGGGCGAAGCCGGCGTGGCGTCCGGCGTGCGCCGCATCGAGGCGCTCACCGGCGAACGCCGCGCGCGCAACGATCCCAACAATTTCGCGAAACGTCTCGCCAAGGCGACGGCGTCCGAATTGCGCGTGCCGCTCGACGGACGTGCCGCGCGTGTCACGGCGCTGCTCGAAGAGCGCAAGCATCTCGAACGCGAACTGTCCGACGCGAAGAAGAAGCTCGCCATGTCGGGCGGCATGTCGGTGGCGGTGGCGCGGATGCGGCAAGAGCGACGGCGCCGATGGCGTGCGCACCGTCGGCGACGTGAAGCTGATGGCGCGCGCGGTGGAAGGCATCGATCTCAAGGACCTGCGCAGCCTCGCCGACGAAGGCAAGAAAAAGGTCGGCTCCGGCGTTGTCGCCATTGTCGGCGTCACCGGCGACGGCAAGGCCGGCATCGTGGTCGGCGTCACCGACGATCTGGTCGCGCGCTTCAACGCCGTCGATCTGGTGCAAGAAGGGCGCCGAAGTGCTCGGCGGCAAAGGCGGCGGCGGCAGGCCGGACATGGCGCAGGCCGGCGGTCCCGACGGATCGAAGGCGGACGCGGCGCTGGCGGCGATCGAAGCGGCGCTCGGCGGCGTGACCGCCGCGACCGGCCGCCAATTCACATTTCGACGATCATTCCGTCTTCGGCGGTTTCGAACGGCAGCTTCGGCGCGGCGCGCCAGCATGTCGTTGCTCATATGGGTGAGGATGAGACGCTTCGGCCGGATCTGGTCGAGATGGCTGTTCCAGCAAGCTCAGCGCCATGTGGCTCGTGATCGGCTTGTCGCGCGTATAGGCCTCGCAGATGAACAGGTCGGCTTCGCGTCCGATATCGATCAGCGTTTCCGTCCATTGCGTGTCGCCGGAAAAGGCGATGACCTTGCCTTCGGCTTCGAAGCGGAAGCCGAGGCAAGGCCCGGCGCGATCGTCGTGCACGACATGGAACGGCGTCACCCGCATGTGGCCGATCTCGTTGCGCTTGCCGATCTCCAGTTCCCGCAGCGTCAACGGGAACGACAATTCCAAGTCTTGCGTGCCGGGAAAGGCGCTCTCCATCATCTCCGCATAGCGCGATTTCAGACCGGGCGGCCCGGCGATGGTGAGCGCGCGCTGGCGCTTGAGGATGTAGTTCGCTTCGAGGATGAAGAACGGCAGGCCGCCGATATGATCGGCGTGAAAATGCGAGATGAAGATCGTATCGATGTCGTTGCGGTTGATCGCAAGCTTGTTCATCGCCGACCAGCGACGTCGCGCCGCAATCGATCAGCGCATTGATCTCGCGCCCGACCAGATGAAAACAGGTATTGAATCGTCCGCCCGAGCCGAAGGCGTCGCCGCAGCCGACGAATTGCAGGTGCATGGAAACTCCTCGCTCGATGCCGAACGGTCCGCGGCGCGCTGCGACCTGGCATCGACTGACAATGTCGCGTCAGGCGGCCAGGCAGTCCGTGATCTGTATCACAATGCGTGCGAATCTCCGGCGCGATCGGCCGAACCCGACCAAGCGTCTGTCTTCCCATCGTGTTTTTGGCCTTTACCATGTTCGTTCTGGGTTCTGATAGGCACGGATGGCGCTGGAGCTGCTAATATAGGCGGGTGCGTCGTGCCATGATCGCAACACAAACCGCGCATGCTTCGTGGTGGATTAGGTTCAGGGGATTTGCGGGTGCAGCTTCGATCACATCGTTCCGGCGCGCTGGCGGCGCTGGGGATGGCCGTCGCGCTTGTCCGGCTGCGCCAATGTCGATTTCGACAGTCAGCAGGCCTGGTTCGCCAAGCCGTTCGATGTCGTCGGGCGAAACCGGCGGCTATACTTTTTCCGAACTTGCAGGAATCCAAGCAGCAGCAGCGTCCGATCACCGCGAACGATCTCGTCAACAGCAATGGCAGCTGCCCGCCGCCACCGGCGCAGCCGGCGGCGCCGCAAGCGGCGGCCGTCCTGGTGTCCAGCCCATGCCGCGCGCCGGCGGCGGCAGCGCCGGACTTCGTCTGCTCGGCGGCGGCGTCGCGCTCGGCATGAGCGAGTGCGACGTGGTCTCTCGTGCCGGAGCGCCGACCGCGGTCCAGCTCGGCAACAAACCGAACGGCGATCGCACCGCGGTCCTGACCTTTAACAGCGGTCCGCGCCCCGGCATCTACCATTTCGAGCGCGGCGCGCTTGTGGAAATGGATGCCGTCGCGGCGCCGCCGGCGCCGCCGCAAGACGGCGAAGAAAAAGTCGGCCAAGCCGGCGAAGTCGGGTAAGCCGCAAAATCAGACATAGCCGCCGGCCCGGCTGCCGGTCGCCGCATGCATTGGGTCGGGTTGCTCATCGAATGAGAACGCCCCGGCCTCTGGCGAGCCGGGGCCGTCATTTGCGATGCCGCGGCTCCGGATCAGTAGCAGCGATTGACCCAGCGCAGCGCCGGGCCATACGGCGTGTAGACCCAGCGCTGCACCATGCAGCCGCCATAAACCGGGCCGGCATAGACCCGAACGAACGGATGATAGCCCCAGCCGCCGCGCCAACCGCCGCCCCAATGGGCGGATGCGGAACTGGGTGCGAGGGCGGCGGCGCCGAGCGTTGCGCTGGCGGCGAGAGCCAGGATCGTCTTGCGCAGCATGTGTGATCTCCTTGGTTTGACGTTGTTGCACGTCGTTGTTGTTTGGTCGGGCCAATCGGCCCTTTGGTTCATGCTGCCGATTTTAGGTGCTGCGTCTGAACCGGTGCTGAGGGCGAAATTTACGCAGTCATTCATGCGGCGCACGCGCTTGCCGGGATCATGAGTGAAAGGTAATAAGCCGGCGCGGTTCCGCGCCGCTTTGGTATCCCAAAAAGGAAAATCTGATGGCGATTGAGCGTACATTTTCGATCATCAAGCCGGATGCCACCGCCCGCAACGTGACGGGCGCCATCAATGCGATGATCGAAAAGGCAGGGCTGCGCATCGTGGCGCAGAAGCGCATGCGGATGAGCCGCAAGGAAGCCGAGACATTTTACGCCGTCCATCGCGCGCGGCCGTTCTTTGGCGAACTCGTCGATTTCATGATTTCGGGGCCGGTCGTCGTGCAAGTGCTCGAAGGCGAAAATGCCGTTGCGGCCTATCGCGACCTGATGGGCGCGACCGACCCGGCCAAGGCCGCGCCCGGCACCATTCGCAAGGCGCACGCCAAATCGATCGGCGAAAACTCCGTGCACGGCTCGGACGCCGCCGATACCGCGGAAAAGGAAATCGCGCAGTTCTTCGCCGGCAACGAAATCGTCGGCTAAAGGCATGCGCGGTGGGTTCGCTCGCTGAATATCTCCATCCGGCGCTGTGGCGCGATTGGCTTCATGCCGGCGTCGATCAATTGGGTTACACGGCGTTTTGGCTCGCCGTTCTGCAAATCATTTTCATCAACATCCTGTTGTCCGGCGACAATGCCGTGGTCATCGCCATGGCCTGCCGCGGATTGCCGCCGCATCAGCGGCGCTGGGGCATGGTGATCGGCGCCGGCGTCGCCGTGCTTCTGCGCATCATCTTTGCCGGAATCATCGCGCGGCTGATGCTGCTGCCCTACCTCAAGCTGATCGGCGGCACGGCGCTTGTTGTCATCGCGGCCAAGCTGGTCGTGCCGGAGGACGCCGACAAAAACGAAGTCGAGGCGGTGGCGCATTTGTGGCGCGCGATCAGGATCGTTGTCGTCGCCGATATCATCATGAGTCTCGACAACGTCATCGCCGTCGCCGCCACCGCAAAGGGCAATGTGTTGTTGCTCGCGATCGGTCTTGCCGTCTCCATTCCGCTGATCATGGCGGGCGCGGCTCTGATCATGGCGCTGCTCGACCGCTTCCCGATTCTCGTTTGGGCCGGCGCGGCGCTGCTCGGCTGGGTCGCCGGCGAAATGATCGCGACCGATCCGGCGCTTTCGCGGCTATTTGACGGCAGGTTCGGCGCAACATTCGCGCAGCAGGTCGAATTCGCCGCGGCCGGCGCCGGTGCCGCTTTCGTCATCGCCGCGGGCGGACTGTGGCGACGGCTGCACGAAATAAAAGCGCGCACTGTGCCAATCGCAGTAGTCATGCTTGCGCCGTATTTCTGCGGCTTGTTCGGCAGCAACGGATTTTGGCATCCGGCTGGTGCTGTCTTGCAGACAAACGCGCTTCTTCGGACTTCCCCCAAAATCTGGCTTGTGGCGCGAATCGCAACTCTGCACGCGATGTGCAATGGCCGCGGAGCGCGTCTTCACTGACATCTGGAATGAATCAGGAGACAGACGATGCAGAAAGGCACCGTCAAGTGGTTCAATCCGACGAAGGGCTACGGGTTCATCAAGCCGTCGAGCGGCGACAAGGATGTGTTCGTTCACATTTCCGCGGTCGAGCGCGCCGGCCTGCGCACGCTCAATGATGGCCAGAAGTGGAGTACGAACTTGTCACCAACCGCGGCAGGACCTCGGCGGAAAATCTCAAGGTGGCGTGAGCCATGCCGGGTGCGCTCGGTATTCGTAGCCCCCGGCTTGCGCCGGGGGGTTATTTTATTGGACGAGTGCGCGTTCTTCGCGCCGGCGGGCGGAGCAAACGTCGCTTTGCCTTCGGCCACCAGGCGCAGCGCCCTGCGGATAAATCCGGTGCTCGACTTCGAGCACGCGCGCGGCCAGCGTCGCCTCGGTGTCGCGTTGGCATGACCGGGAACCGGCTCCTGCACGATGATCGGTCCCGAATCCATTTCGGCGACTGACGAAATGGACGGTGGCGCCGTGCTGCTCCACGCCGGCTTCGAGCGCGCGGCGGTGGGTGTGCAGCCCTTTGAACTGCGGCAACAGCGCCGGATGGATATTGATCATGCGGCCGCTCCAGCGGGTGACGAACCACGGCGTCAAAAGCCGCATGAAGCCGGCAAGGCAGACGATCTCGATCCGGTGCGCGGCGAGCTCGGCATCGAGCGCGCGCTCGAACGCCTCGCGGTCCTTGCCGAACTGCGGGTGATCGACCAGCGCGGTTGCGATGCCGGCTGCGCGCGCGCGGGCAAGCCCCAAAGCGTCGGGCCGGTTCGACACGACGAGCACGATTTCCGCCGGATAGTCTTTCGCCTTGGCCGCTTCGATCAGCGCCGATCATGTTCGAGCCGCGGCCGGAGATCAGCACGGCGACGCGCTTCTTGGTCATGCGGCTCGCCACGAACAGGTCGAGCTGTCCGCGAAAGCTGACGGCCGGGCCGCCCGGGGCCGCGACGACTTCGCCGAGGCGAACCACCGTCTCGCCATTTTTGGCGAAGAACTTCGCTTGCGGCGTCCGCGCCATCGCGGTCCAGCACCGCCACCATGCCGACGCCGCAATTGAACGTGCGCAGCATTTCGTCTTCGCTGATTTTTCCGGCCGCCGCCAGCCATTTGAACACCGGCAGAACCGGAACGCGATCGAGGTCCAAGGATGACGCCAAGATCCTTGCGGCAAGCACGCGCGGAATGTTCTCGACAAAGCCGCCGCCGGTGATGTGCGCCAGCGCCTTGACCGCCTTCGTGTCGCGGATCGCGGCGAGGCAGGATCGCACATAAAGCCGCGTCGGCGTCAGCAGCGCTTCGCCGAGACTGCGCGACGGATCGAACGGCGCGGGATTTCCCAGGTCAGCCCGGCCGTCGGCGGCGACGCGGCGCACCAGCGAAAAGCCGTTCGAATGCACGCCGGTCGAGGCGAGCCCGATCACGACGTCGCCGGCTTTGATGTCGGCTCGCGGCAGCACGTCTTTGCGCCCGACGGCGCCGACGGCAAACCCGGCAAGATCGTAATCGTTGCCCTGATAGACACCGGGCATTTCCGCGGTCTCGCCGCCGATCAGGGCGCAGCCGGCCTCGCGGCAGGCCGCCGCGACGCCCTTCACCACCGCGGCGCCGACCGCCGGATCGAGCTTGCCGCAGGCGAAATAGTCGAGAAAGAACAGCGGCTCGGCGCCTTGCACCACGAGGTCGTTGACCGACATGGCGACCAGGTCGATGCCGATCGTGTCGTGGCGGGAGGTTTCGACCGCGATCTTGACCTTGGTGCCGACGCCGTCGGTCGCGGCGACCAGGATCGGATCGGAAAAGCCCGCGGCCTTGAGATCGAACAGGCCGCCAAAGCCGCCGATCTCGGCGCCGGCGCCGGCGCGCGCCGTGGCGCGCACCAAGGGCTTGATCAATTCCACCATGCGGTTGCCGGCATCGATATCGACGCCGGCGGCCGCGTAGCGTGCCTCATCCACGAAAGCCACCAATTCGGACGAGAAAGATCCTCCCCGGCGGGGGAGGCATTGCTCGCGCCTCCTACGTCGGAATCGCCGGGTGCGCAAGCGCGCGGGCGCCGGTATATTGTGTGCGCAACGTTCCAACGAGCGGTGCGCCGGGGCGCGGTTTGAGTATCCCAAATCTCATCACGTTGGGTCGCATCCTCTTGGTGCCGGTCGTGGTCTGGGCGATCACCTCGGGAGAGATGCGCATCGCCTTTTTCCTGTTCCTGGCCGCCGGGATCAGCGACGCCGTCGACGGCTTCCTCGCCAAGCGCTTCCACATGACGAGCGAGCTTGGCGCCTATCTCGATCCCCTGGCCGACAAGGCGCTGATCGTCTCGATCTATGTTTCGCTCGGCATTGCCGGGGCGCTGCCGATCTTTCTCGTCATTCTCGTCGTTTCGCGCGATATCATGATCATCAGCGCCTTCATGCTGTCCTGGCTGGTCGGCAAGCCGATGCCGATCCGGCCGCTGTTGGTCTCGAAAGCCAATACCGTGGCGCAGATCCTGCTCGCGACGCTGGTCCTGGCCGAACAGGCCTTCGGCTTCGACGCCGTGACCTGTGTCGCAGCTTACCATGGCGCTGGTCGCCATCTTGACCTTGCTCTCGATCGCCTTCTATCTCGCCGAGTGGGTTCGCCATATGAACTCGTTCGGCGCCGGGCATTGATGGCGGCCTTGAAGGGGGCGCAATGCATTTCGAGCGCAACATCGTGTTCTGGCTCGCCGCGCTCGTCGTCTTGGTCGGGCTGTTGTGGCTGTTGAGCCCGATCCTGTTGCCGTTCGTGCTCGGCATGGCGATCGCCTACGTGCTCGATCCGCTTAACAAAAGGCTGACCAAGCGCGGCATGAGCCGGCTTCGTCGCGGCGCTCGTCATTCTTGCCGGTTTCGTCCTCGCGTTCGCGGCTCTGTTCCTGCTCATTACGCCGCCGTTGATCAGGCAGCTTTCGGGCTTTATCGACAACGCGCCGACCTATGCGCAGCGTTTGCAAGGTCTGGTCAGCGATCCGAATTATCCCTGGCTCAAGCACCTCGTCGGCGACAATCTTGCCGGCGGCAGTCCGCCGGCGATCTGATGAATCAGGCGATGGGCTATGTTTCCGGCTTTCTCGGCTCGCTGTGGTCGAAGGGCCAGGCGCTGATTTCGATCTTCTCGCTGCTTATCATCACGCCGGTGGTCGCCTTCTATCTGGGCTGCGACTGGGATCGCATGGTCGACAACATCGATCATTTGATCCCGCTGCCGCAGCGTGACACCGTGCGCAAGCTTGCCCGCGAGATCGACGCGTCGATTTCCGCCTATGTGCACGGCCAATCCGGCGTGTGCCTGATACTCGGTTCCTATTATGCGGTCGGTCTTTCGCTGGCGGGATTGAGCTTCGGCTTCCTCATCGGCGTGGTGGGCGGTCTGATCAGCTTCATTCCCTATGTGGGTTCTCTGACCGCGCTCGTGGTCTCGCTGTGCGTCGCGGTCGCGCAGTTTTTCCCGGACTGGGGTCATATTCTCATCGTCGCCGGCATCGTCCTGTTCGGTCAGTTCCTCGAAGGCAATGTGCTGGCGCCGAAGCTTGTCGGCCACAGCGTCGGGCTGCATCCGGTCTGGCTGATGTTTGCGCTGTTCGCTTTCGGCTATCTGTTCGGATTTGTCGGCCTGTTGCTCGCCGTGCCGCTCGCGGCGGCGGCCGCCGTGCTGATCCGATTTGCGTTGCGGCGCTACCGCGAAAGTCCGCTCTACACCGGAAGCGCCGGTCAGCCCTCAGGGTCCATGTCCTCCCGCCCGCGCCAGCTTGCGCTCGCGCTCGATCACGCCGAAAGCTATGCGCGCGAGGATTTTCTGTCCGGCCCGTGCAATGAGGGCCCGCTCGCCTTGATCGACTCCTGGCCGGATTGGCCGGCGCGCGCACTTGCGCTGGTCGGACCGGAGGGATCCGGCAAAACGCATTTGGCGACGATCTGGGCGGCGGCGGCGGGCGCGCGCGCCGTCTCGGCTCATAGCCTCGGCGAGATCGATGTTCCCGCGGCGCTCGCGACCGGCGCGTTGGTCATTGAGGATGCCGGCGCGGCGGCCGACGAGCGGGCGCTGTTCCACTTGATCAATCTTGCCCGCGAGGAAGGCGTCTTTCTTCTTTTCACATCGCGAACCCAGCCGTCGCTTTGGCCCCTGACCATTCCCGATGTCGTTTCGCGGCTGCGGGCGCTGCCGGTGGTGACTCTTCTGGCCCCCGGCGATGTCATGTTGCGCGGGGTCATCGTAAAACTCGCCGCCGATCGGCAGCTCGCACTCGATGAGAGCGTGGTAAGCTATCTTTCCACGCACATCGAACGGTCGTTTGCGGCGGCGCGTTCGGCGATCATCGCGCTGGACCGGGAGGCGCTGCGCCAAGGCCGGCCGGCGACCCGCGCCTTGGCTGCGGAAATGTTCCGCGACACCGTCTAAGTGGCCGCGCTTGGATCTGCGGCCGGCGGCCTCGATTTCGTTCACTTTACGTGCGAAGCCGGGCTTGACGCCATGGCGGCCGTCGCCGCCTTATCTTAACCTGCTTTATTCATCGGATTGTTACATAACGTGGCGAACATAGCCCTCGAGGAGCACGGATCAGTCATGGCCGATCGCGGCCAAGCCACTGCTGTTGCGCGAGAATCTGGAACCGTGCGGCGGCTGGAGGAAGCTCCGCGGCCGCCGGAGCCGCCTGTTCGCCAGCCCGCGCCGGATCTCGCCTCCAGCCCGGACCGTTTCATCAACCGTGAGCTGTCCTGGCTCGATTTCAATCACCGGGTGCTCGAGGAATCGGCCAACCCCAAAAATCCGTTGCTCGAGCGGCTGAAATTCCTGTCGATCTCCGCCAACAATCTCGACGAGTTCTTCATGGTGCGCGTCGCCGGGCTTGGCGCCCAGGTCCGCGAAGGCATCAACACCAGAAGTCCTGAAGGATTGACGCCGGCCGAGCAGCTTGTCCGTATCGCCGAGGCCGTTTCGGTCCTGGCCGCGGATCAGCAGGCGCAATGGCGTGAGCTGCGCACGGCGCTCGCCGCGACCGGCATCGTGCTGATCGATGGTCCCGACGTCACCAAGGCGGAGAGAGCCTGGCTGGAAGATCACTTTCTCGCCCACGTTTTTCCGTTGCTGACGCCGCTCGCCATCGATCCGGCGCACCCGTTCCCGTTTATTCCCAATCTCGGATTCACCATTGCCTTGCAGCTTGCCCGCGCCAAGGACGGCAAGGCGATGAACGCGCTGATTCGCATTCCCAACCGGATCGAACGGTTCGTGCGCCTGCCGGAAGCAGGGCCGGGCGGCGAGGTGCGTTTGATCTCGATCGAAGGATCCACCAGCCTTTTTATCGGCAAGCTGTTCCCCGGCTATGCTGTGAAAGGCGTCGGCGCATTCCGCGTTATTCGCGATTCGGAAGTCGAAATCCTCGAAGAAGCGGAAGACCTGGTGCGGCTGTTCGAGACCGCGCTCAAGCGGCGCCGCCGCGGGTCGGTGATCAGGCTCGACATCGAAGCCACAATGCCGGTCGAGCTGCGCCGCTTTGTGCAACACCTGCTCGGTGTCTCCGACGACAGCGTGTTCAGCGTCGATGGCGTGCTGGCCCTTAATGAAATGGGCCAAGTCGCCAATCTCAACCGGCCGGACCTCGAATTCGTGCCATACGCGCCGCGTTATCCCGAGCGCGTTCGCGACCACGGCGGCGATTCTTTCGCCGCCATCCGGCAGAAGGATTTCATCATCCACCACCCGTACGAATCGTTCGACGTGGTGGTGAATTTCCTGCAGCAGGCGGCGCGCGATCCTGACGTCGTCGCGATCAAGCAGACGCTTTACCGCACCTCGGCCGACTCGCCGATCATCAGGGCGCTTGCCGAGGCCGCCGAAGCCGGCAAATCGGTCACCGCGCTCGTCGAGCTGAAGGCGCGCTTCGACGAGGAGGCCAATATCCGCTGGGCGCGCGATCTCGAACGCGCCGGCGTGCAGGTGGTATTCGGATTCATCGAGCTGAAAACCCACGCCAAGCTGTCGCTGGTCGTGCGCCGCGAGGGCGCCTCGCTCGCCTCCTATGTCCACGTCGGCACCGGCAATTATCATCCGGTGACGGCGCGTATCTATACCGACCTGTCGTTTTTTACCTGCGATCCAGTCATCGCGCGCGACGTTGCCCGTATCTTCAACTTCGTGACCGGTTATGCCGAGCCTGCCGAGCTCGATCGCATGGCGGTGTCGCCGTTGTCGCTGCGCAAACGCATCCACGACCACATCGACGAGGAGACCGCCAACGCCAAAGCCGGTCGGCCGGCCGCGATCTGGATGAAGATGAATGCCCTGGTCGATCCCGACATCATCGACGCGCTTTACCGGGCGTCCGACGCCGGGGTGCCGATTGAGCTCGTGGTGCGCGGCATTTGCTGCCTGCGCCCCGGCGTGCCGGGCCTGTCCGACAACATCAAAGTCAAATCCATTATCGGTCGCTTCCTCGAGCACGGCCGTATCTATTGCTTCGGTGCCGGCCATAGCCTGCCGCACCCGAAGGCCGCCGTTTACATTTCGTCCGCCGATATGATGCCGCGCAATCTGGACCGCCGCGTCGAGGCGCTTTGTCCGATCCTCAACCCGACCGTGCACGAGCAGGTGCTCGATCAGATCATGGTCGCCAACCTGAAGGACAACGAGCAGAGCTGGCAGGTCCTTGGCGACGGCTGCTCTTCGCGCATTGCGCCGGCGCCGGGCGAGGAGGTTTTCAACTGCACAACGTATTTCATGACCAATCCCAGCCTGTCCGGACGCGGTAAGTCGCCCAAGGAATCAATTCCGCGCTTACGCCATCGCCCGGAGCGAATGTGATCGCGCCGCGAATCGCATAGGGTGAACGACAGCGGCCATGCCGGGCCCATGCCGCCGCTGTCTCCTATGATCGACATCTCCTGGCCATTGGGCGTAAGCCCGTTGATTGGCTTCGCTGATTGCATCGATGAGCGCCAGATCAGACGCCCAGGGACGACTTAACCACGGTCCGCCGATCGCCGTCGTCGACATCGGCTCGAATTCCGTGCGGCTTGTCGTCTATGAGGGGCTGACCCGCAGTCCGACCGAACTGTTCAACGAGAAGGCTCTGTGCGGCCTCGGCCGCGAAGTGCAGACCACGCGGCTATTGGCTGCGGACGCCGTGCAGCACGCCTTATCGACACTGCGGCGCTTTCGCGCGCTGTGCGACACGATGGGGGTGAAGAAGACCTTTGCCATCGCCACCGCAGCCTGCCGCGACGCCAAAAACGGTTCCGCTTTCATTAAGCTCGCCGAGCGCACCATCAGCGCCGATATCGACGTGCTGTCGGGCGCCCGCGAGGCCGAGCTGACGGCGCTCGGCGTGATTTCCGGCGTGCACCGCGCCGACGGCGTCGTCGGCGACCTCGGCGGCGGCTCGCTCGAACTCGTCGACGTCCGCGGCACCCGCGCGCGGCATGGTTTGACGCGGCCGCTCGGCGGTCTGGCGCTGGCGGATATTTCGGCGAAGTCGATCAAGAAGGCCGAAAAATACGTCAAGAAGTCTTTGACCGGCCTGCCGGTGCTGAAAACCTGCGAGGATCGCACTTTCTATGCCGTCGGCGGAACCTGGCGGTCGCTGGCGCGGCTGCACATGTGGCAGACCGGCTATCCGCTGCATGTAATGCACGGTTACGCCATCGCCGCCGACGAAGCGCTGGAATTCGCTAAACTCGTGCACCGCGTCGACGTCGACACACTGTCGAACATCGAAGTTGTCAACAATGCGCGGCGGCCGCTTTTGCCTTACGCCGCGCTGGTGCTCGAATATATCCTGCGCATCGGCCGGCCGTACCAGGTCGTGTTCTCGGCGCTCGGCGTGCGCGAGGGCCTGCTCTATTCGCTGCTGAAGAAAAAGGAAAAGGAGAAGGACGCGTTGATCGAGGCGGCGCGCCATCTCAATCAGTTGCGTTCGCGCTCGCCGCGCCATGGCGAGGAGCTGATCGAATGGACCGACCGCTTCATGGCGACCTCCGGCCTCGATGAAACCGGCGAGGAACGCCGTCTGCGCCACGCCGCGTGCCTGCTCGCCGATATCGGCTGGCGGGCGCATCCCGATTATCGCGGCGAGCAATCGCTCAATATCATCGCGCACGGCGGCTTTTCGGCGATCGACCATCCCGGCCGCGCCTATCTGGCGCTGGCGGTGTTCTTCCGCCACGTCGGGCTGGTCATGGATGACGAATTGTCGCCGCGACTGCGCGAGCTGGTATCGACGCGCATGCTCGACCGCGCGCGCGTCCTCGGCGCGGCGCTGCGGTTGGCTTATGTCATTTCCGCGGCGATGCCGGGCGTGCTCGACGAAACCTCGCTGGCGATCGAGCGGCATCGCCTCGCGCTGCGCATGCCCGGCGACTTCGCGGCGCTCGCCGGCGAGCGCGTGCTCAACCGGCTGCGTTCGCTCGCCCGGCTGATCGGCCGAGAGCCGGTGATGCTGATGGGGTGAAGGTTAGCCCCGCTCCACTGTCGCGACGCGGCCCTTCTCGATAGCGAGCGCCAGCTTGCCATGCTTGAGCGCCAGCGCTTTCTCGCCAAACAGCTCGCGCCGCCAGCCCTTTAACGCAGGAACGTCGGCCTCGTCGTCTCCCGCAATGCGCTCAAGATCGTCGACGGTGGCGATCACCTTGGCGGCAACGTGATGGCGTTCCGACACCATGCGCAGCAGCACTTTGAGAAGCTCCACCGTCGCGCCGCCGTTCGGCACTGGCTGGGTTCGCGATAAGTGCGGCAAGGTGCCCGGATCGCGCTCGATGCCGCGCGCCACCGCGGCGACGATGGCCTCGCCCCAGCGCGAACGCTCAAAACCTTTCGGCAGCGAACGCAGGCTGCGCAGCCGCTCGATCGTCGTCGGCGCCTGCACCGCGATGTCGGCGATCGCGTCGTCCTTGAGCACGCGCGAGCGGGGCACGTCGCGGCTTTGCGCCTCGCGCTCGCGCCAGGCGGCGACTTCGATGAGGACGGCGAGCTCCTTCGGTTTGCGCACGCGGATCTTGAGGCGCTGCCAGGCATTGTCCGGGTCCATGCGGTAGGTCTCGGGCGAGGTGAGCACGCGCATCTCGTCTTTTACCCAATCGGCGCGGCCGCGCCGCCCAAGATCCTCAACCAGCGTGAGATAAACCTCCCGCAGATGCGTCACGTCGGAGATGGCGTAGGTCAACTGCGCATCAGAAAGCGGCCGGCGTGTCCAGTCGGTGAAACGGTGCGATTTGTCGAGCGCATCGCCAGTGATGCGCTGCACCAGTTGGTCGTAGGAGATGGAATCGCCATAGCCGAGCACCATGGCCGCGACCTGCGTGTCGAAAATCGGATGCGGAACGAGCTTGGCGGCATGCCAGACAATCTCAATATCCTGGCGCGCGGCATGAAAAACCTTCATCACCGTCTCGTTCGCCATCAGCGCGTAGAACGGCGCAAGATCGATGCCCGGCGCCAGCGCGTCGACCACCACAGCCTCGTCCGGCGAGGCCATCTGCGCCACACACAGCAACGGGTAATAGGTCGTCTCGCGCAGGAACTCGGTATCGACGGTCACGAAGGAGTGGCAGGCCATGCGCCGGCACACGGCGGCAAGCTCGGACGTCGTCGTAATCGGCTGCAGCGAAACTGAGGAAATGGAATCTGACGCCATTGGTGCCTGTTAGTCTGGTTCAGGTGCTACACGCGTGGCAAGGCCTGCGGCCGGGCTAAGGCCGCTATTTGCCGCGTATTCTGCCCATCTGGATGAATTCCCATGGGCTCGGCATGGCGCCGACCGGCACCTCGACGACGGTGGGTCCGTCGCGATGCGCGAAGCCGCGCCGCAACGCCGCGCGCAGGTCCTCGGGGCCGTTGGCGCGGACCGCTTCGACGCCAAAGCTCCTGGCAAACCCGACGAAATCGGGATTAGCGAGATCGCTGCCGATCACCCGATTGCCGAAGTTTTCCTGCTGAATGCGCCGCACATTGCCGAAGGCGCCATCGTTGAAGACGACCGAAACCAGTGGAATGCGGTGGCGCATCGCGGTGGCAAGCTCGTTGGCGGTGAACATGAAGCCGCCATCGCCCGAGATCGCCACAACCGGCACATCGCGCCGGGCGTCTTGTGCGCCCAGAGCGGTGGCAAATCCCCAGCCGAGATTGTCCTGATAGCCGGGCGACA
The DNA here is from genome assembly GCA_963742215.1 of uncultured Alphaproteobacteria bacterium. Lineage (GTDB taxonomy): Bacteria > Pseudomonadota > Alphaproteobacteria > Rhizobiales > Xanthobacteraceae > BOG-931. The sequence goes on along the minus strand of CAVULJ010000006.1, from coordinate 115,831 downwards.
GGAAGGTGCGCGGCTTATAGACCGGGAAGGCGAGCCGCGCGGCAAAGCCGACCTGCGTCACTTCGTCGACGAATAGGCCGTCTTCCGGAAGCTCGGCACGGATCGCTTCGAGGAACGCGATCTGCGGAGCGAGTTTTTCGAGGCGCTTGCGCCACGCCGCCTGACGCTCCCTCATTTCCTCCTGGCGCGAGGCACGCTTGGTATTGTGCTTCGGCAATTCGGCTAGCAGCCGCCGCAGAATGGGCTTGGCATCGCCGGTGAGCGCGATCGTGGGCCTATGCTGGCGATTGTGTTCCTCGGCATCGGCATCGATGCGGATGATTGTGAGTTCGCGGTCGACACCCCATTGCCGGAATTGCGTCAGGAGCCGTGTGCCGACCGCCAGCACGACATCGGCCTCGCCCCACAGATCGCGCCCGAGCGGCAGCGTGACGCTGAGCGGATCGCGGCTGTCGAGGACGCCGCGGCCGCGCCGATAGCCGAGCACCGGCGCTTGCAGCATGGCCGAAAGTGCGGTGACTTCTTCCCCAGCATCCTGGGCGCCGCCGCCGCAGAGGATCATCGGCCGTTTCGCCGCGCCAAGCCGCTTGGCGGCGCGCCGGATGGCATCGGTGTCGAGCTTGGCGGCCGGCGCCGGCAATGGCGGTTGCAAGGATACAGAAGCGGATTTGCCCCACACATCGATGGCGCATTCGAGCGCGGCCGGTCCCGGGCGGCCGGTTTGCATCGCCCGCAGCGCCAGCGCGGTCGCGCGGGACGCCTGTTGCGGCTTGCGGATGAGCGCCGCATGGTCAACCAGCCGGGCGATGATGCCGTGCTGGTCGCGGATTTCGTGCAGATGGCCGAGGCCCCTGCCGATATCGGCATCGGGAATTTGGCCGACCAGCGCCAGCACCGGCGCGTTCATCGAAAACGCGGTGAGCAGCGCCGCCGCGGAATTCAAAAGCCCCGGTCCGGGCACCACCGCATAGGCTTGCGGCTTGCCGGTTGCCAACGCCGCGCCGAGCGCCATGTAGGCGGCGCCCTGCTCATGGCGAGTGTGCACCGTGCGCAACCGGTCGGAGAACTTGAACAGCGCTTCGAACAGAAAATCGTTCTGCACGCCCGGCAGCGCATAGACGGTATCGAGCCCGTGCGCGATCAGTGTGGCGACGAGCGCTTCGGCCGTGGTCATGTCTGTCTTTTTGGGCGCCGCCGCGGCCTTGTCGGGCTTCTTCTTTTTCATGTTCGATCCTTGCGGCCCGGAAGTGTGCAGATCGGCGGCGCTGTGTCGAGGCGTCCCACCGCCCGGATTCGGGCCGGACCCGACGCTTGACAAGTCGGCTCTGCCGATGTGGTTGTGCGCCACCTTTCACCCCTTATTCCCTTTGGGCGGATTCGAGCATGCATCGCTACCGCACCCATACCTGCGGCGCGCTTCGCGATAGCGACATCGGCGCCGAGGTGCGCCTGTCGGGTTGGTGCCACCGCATCCGCGACCATGGCGGCGTGCTGTTCATCGACCTGCGCGATCATTATGGGCTGACGCAGGTGGTGGCGGACCCGGACAGTCCGGCTTTCAAAGTAGCGGAGACGCTGCGCTCGGAATGGGTGGTGCGCGTCGACGGCAAGGTGCGGCGGCGACCTGATGGAACCGAAAACCCCGAAATGGCGACGGGCGCGGTCGAAGTCTATATCCGCGAGATCGAAGTCTTGGGGCCGGCCGGCGAATTGCCCATGCCGGTGTTCGGCGAGCAAGAATATCCCGAGGAAACCAGGCTCAAATACCGTTTTCTCGATCTGCGCCGCGAGCACTTGCACCAGAACATCATGAAGCGCGGCGAGATCATCGATTCGATCCGGCGGCGGATGAAGGAACAGGGCTTTTTCGAATTCCAGACGCCGATTCTCACCGCCTCCTCGCCCGAAGGCGCGCGCGATTATCTGGTGCCGTCACGCATCCATCCGGGGAAATTCTACGCACTGCCGCAGGCGCCGCAGCAGTTCAAGCAGCTCATCATGGTCGCCGGCTTCGACCGCTATTTCCAGATCGCGCCGTGCTTTCGCGACGAGGATGCCCGCGCCGACCGCTCGCCGGGCGAGTTCTATCAGCTCGATCTCGAAATGAGCTTCGTCACGCAGGAGGATGTTTTCGCCGCCGTCGAGCCGGTGATGCGTGGCGTATTCGAGGAATTTTCCGGCGGCAAGCCGGTGACGCCGAAATTTCCGCGGATTCCCTATGCCGAGGCGCTCGCCAAATACGGCACCGACAAACCGGATTTGCGCAATCCAATCGTCATGGCGGATGTCTCGGAGATTTTCCGCGGCTCCGGCTTCAAGATCTTTGCGCGCATTTTGGAAGCGAGCGCCAAGGCTGCGGTGTGGGCCATTCCGGCGCCGGGCGGCGGCTCGCGCGCGTTTTGCGATCGCATGAACTCCTGGGCGCAAGGCGAGGGCCAGCCGGGCCTTGGCTATATCTTTTTCGCGCTCGATAATGGCGCCCTGGTCGGCCGCGGGCCGGTCGCCAACAATCTCGGTCCGGAAAAAACCGCGGCGCTGCGCACGCAGCTTCACTTGAAGGACGGCGATGCGGTGTTCTTTGTCGCCGGCGAACCGGCGACATTCGTCAAGTTTGCCGGGCCGGCGCGAACCAAGGTCGGCGAAGAGCTCAAGCTTGTTGCCAAGGATCGCTTTGAACTGTGCTGGATCGTCGATTTTCCTATGTACGAATGGAACGAGGAGGAGAAAAAAATCGATTTCTCCCACAACCCGTTCTCGATGCCGAATGCTTCGGTCGATGAATTCCTGGCGCTGGATGCGGCGGACCGCGACAAAATTCTCGCCCTCAAGGCGATCCAATACGACATCGTCTGCAACGGTGTGGAGCTTTCGTCCGGCGCTATCCGTAATCATCGCCCCGACGTGATGAAAAAGGCATTCGCCATCGCCGGGTATGACGAGAGCCTCTTGGAACAAAAATTCGGCGGCATGCTGCATGCGCTCTCGCTCGGCGCGCCGCCGCATGGCGGCATCGCGCCGGGCATCGACCGCATCGTCATGCTGCTGTGCGGCGAGGAAAATCTGCGCGAGGTCGTGCTGTTCCCGATGAACCAGCGCGCCGAGGATTTGATGATGGGCGCGCCGTCGGAGGCCACGCCGAAGCAGTTGCGCGAGCTGCATATCCGTGTGGTGAAGCCAGATTGAGTTTGGGTTCGTTCTGCCAACTCGCTATTATGAGTTGTATTCAGACTTGGCCGCAATTTTTGCGGCCGAGGTGTAAAAACTCGTGACGAACTAACAAGCAAAGCCGTGGTGAATGAGATTTGGCGCGATACCGCCAAACGGACGGGTTAATGATTCGTAGACGTCCTCGCAGTCGAAAGTAGCAGAGTAGCAAAATGCCCCGGGGATCAAAACCAGGCGAGCGGCGCGGCGGTCGTCAGCGGGGTACGCCTAACAAAAAAACCGAATTGAGAAATGCCGTTCTTTGCGCAGCTGCCGCTCACCCCAACCCGTCACCTCTCGACTTTATGCTGGACCTGATGCGGGACCCGAAAGTACCGACCGATCTTCGCATCGAGATGGCGGCAGCGGCGGCACCCTTGGTCCATCCAAGGCCAAAAAGTCTCCCCAAAATTTGGGTCACCCGATTTCGCGCGGATATTACTATCCGGAGAACGGAGGCAAAGTTAAACCCGCCTGGGCCTGCGGCCGCCGGCGGTGTCGATCTTACTCCGTTAGATTTTCTCCTCGGCGTGATGAACGATCCCGAGGCAAAGCCGCAGCAACGCATCAAGGCGGCGCGGGTGGCGGCGCGATATAAGCACGCCCAGGCGGACGCGGGAGAAATGCTAATCGTCCTCGAAGACAAGTTCGGCTTCAAAATCGATCCCGCGTTGGCAAAGTCGATACGGGATGATGCGGTGCGAGAAGAATTGTTACGGTCAGAGGGTGTTCAAATGCGTCTGCACGGGAAACCGGGGGGAGACTGCGGAAGGGAGGGCTTATAAACGCGAACTGGCGGAGATCGCGGCACGGAGGATTGAATACTGGAAAGCGCTCAAAGTAATGGAGCGTCCTGCCGGATATACATCCGTTGAAAGCAAGAAGGATTGGGAGCGTTTAGACGAGTTCTTGAAGAGGCGTAGGTATAGCCAGAAATGACCTGAGAGGAGGATCTCGAGCAAGCGCTTTTGCACGCGCGGATTAGAGTGCCTGGACCAAATGCGCCAGATCAAGAACGCCGGTCCATAACACTTAGAGAAGCTTTGGAATCGTGCGAGCAAGAACAGGAGCGGCGCCGGATTAAGAAAAACAACGGCGGCGCGCCTGATCAGGAATTGGTCCGCAATAGCCACGCTGATGCCGGCGCGCTCTGACCCCATCGAGGAGCAGTCAGCCCCAAGTGCGCTCGCTGCGTTGCGCGCACGAGTTCTACGCGGCAACGCGGAGTGTGCTTTGCAAGACGTCTGAATTCCCCGCGCGGGAATGCTCGCCCCAAGCATCGAATCCCGAAGGATGATTCCGCTAAGACGCATGCCGCTAAGGGATGGGCTTTGGATGCTTGCGCAGACGCACGCCTGGGCCACCTCCGTTTTCATCGATGAATTCGACGCCGGCGGCTTCGAGCGCCTGGCGAATGACGTAATCATTGACGCGCGTTAGTGAGGTCGCGCTGCGCGTGAGTTCGGCGCGGCGGATAGTGGTGACGCTCACCGCACAATGGTTGGCGAGGTCTTCCGCACTCCAGCGGATGAGGGCCCGCGCGGCCCTGATCTGGGCGCTGGTCAGAGGCGGTTCCGGCATCTTGACATCCCCTAGAAGCTATATTTAATACCATATGGATGTATTAATATCATATATCGTGCATTAACAGCGATCTTAGCGGCAGGGAGGAAGAGATGAAAAACGCCATATGGAAAATATCCCCCGAGAAGCGGCGCAGCTTCATCGGCGGTTCGGACGCCCGGATTGTCATGGGTAGTGATGAGGCCGCCCTCATTCGGCTGTGGCGGGAGAAGCGCGGAGAGGTCGAGCCGGAAGACCTATCGGGCAATCTCATTGTCCAGCTGGGGGTTGTCACCGAGGACCTTAACCGGCGCTGGTACGAGGCCAATACCGGCCAGGTCATAACCGATATTCAACGGCACATCCGGCATCCGGCGGTGCGGTGGATGGCAGCAACGCTCGATGGGCGGGTCGAGGGCAGCGACGCGGTGTTCGAAGCCAAATTCATGCTGCCGTGGTCGTTCTCGGAAGAAGCGGCCGCTGAGAAATACATGCCGCAGCTGCAGCACAATATGTGGGTGGTCAATGCAAAGGGCGCGGTACTCTCGGTCATCACCGGCGGCGGCAAATGGGTGGAGATTACGGCTCTTGCCGATCCGCTCTATCAGCACCTCATCGTCACTGCCGAGAGAAAGTTCTGGCGATGTGTCGAAAGCGGCGAGGCGCCGCAGCTGTTCGGCGTCGAGCCACCCAAGCCGCGGATCGAGGCAATCCGCGTCGTCGACATGAGCGCGTCCAATGCCTGGGCGGAATTCTCCGGCATCTTTGCACGGACCCGCACTGCTCATCTTGAGCATGAGCAGGCCAAGGCCGAGCTCAAAAAGCTAGTACCAGAGGATGCCAAGGAGGCCGTCGGGCATGGCGTCCGAGCCAAACGTTCGAAGTCTGGGGCTGTCAGCTTCGAGACCATTACCGGCAATGAAGGGGAGGGCAATTATGCGGCGGTCTAGTGAATCAATTGCAGCGTTGGCAGCGGCACTCGCCAAAGCGCAAATCGAGCTCACCAATCCGGAGAAATCTCTGGTGGGGACCATCGAGCCGCGGGCAGGGGAGGCTGCCCAGCGTCTGTTTCGCTATGCATCGCTCTCGAGCGGCCTTGACATCGTGCGCAAGACATTAGGCCAGCATGAGATCGCTACGGTGCAGACAACCGCGATCGATCAGGACGCTGGCGTCGTCAATCTCACGACGATGCTGGCCCATTCATCAGGGGAATGGATCGCTTCAGACTGGCCGGTCTGTGGGATCAGCGATACTGCGACGCCACATCGCATGGGCGCGGCGCTAACGTATGCCCGGCGCTACGCGCTGTTCACGCTGGTCGGTATCGCCGGCGAGGATGATCTCGATGCGCCCAGTCTCATCACTCCCACACCGCAAACCGCTCGACCGGATCGGTCGCGACGCCTCAACAATGGGAACGGCCGACCCAGCGGTAGCCCGCCTCATCTTGCCGCTCGAACCCCGATGCCACGGCAGGGCAAAGCCGAAGGTGGCCAAAGTGGCCAAAAGGTGGTTTCGCTATCTGCGGCGGCCGCACTGAGCATCGAGGCCTCGGCGCGACTGCGCGATCAGATGTTGAGCGAACTTAACGAGATCGGCAGCGGCGATGAGGCGGCAAAGTGGGCTCATCGCCGTCTTACCGATAAGAACAAGCTCAGCGAGCGCGACGCCCATCACATCGAGGAAATTTTCCGCACCAAGCTTTTGAGCTTCGCTATCCATCACGCTAAGGCGGACGCGCTCCATTCAGGAGACGATTTGCCACCGCCTGTCACCCAGCTGGGTGATAGCCTCGACCCAAAGAAAACTGACCCGAAGCCAAGAAGGACATCGTCCGGGACAAAAACAATCGACAAAAGCGTTCTGCTACACGCGCGGCGCATCCGCGACCGCGATCATGTGCGCTTTGTTGCACAGCAGGCCTGCTTGATTTGCGGGCGGTGTCCTTGTGATGCGCATCATTTGCGGTTCGCTCAACCCCGCGCACTTGGGCGGAAGGTCAGCGATGAGTTCACTGTTCCATTATGCCGCGGGCATCATCGCGAGGTTCATCGACGCGGCGACGAAAATGCCTGGTGGGGTGGGCGCGGCATCGATGCGATGACAGCGGCGCGGACGCTGTGGCTGCAAACGCATCCGCTCGCGACTGGTCCAGATCACATACCTGCTGATGCAATAGTCCCTCCATCCAGGCCAACGGAGCGGCCATCGCATGTGCCGCAGCCGTTAGCTAGCAAATCGCAAGACGCATCGGGCTGAAGACGCCAAACCCGTTGCTGAGACGAGCTTTTAATTTTAGCTCTCGCTTTCTGGCACCGAATCCGTGACAATGACCGTGTGGCACGGCGGGCAAAACCATCGCGGCAGCAGACCGGGCTCTACTACGCCCGGGAGGCGCGCGGCATGAGCCGCACCAAGCTCGTCGATCTGTCGGGTGTCTCGAAGCAGCAACTTTCACGCCTGGAGAACGGCCAGATCAGGCTCCGGCTCGATCACCTAAAGCCGTTCGCTGCTCACCTTGGCTACACGCCAGAGCAAATTTTGTTGTGGGGGAGATTTCCAGGCACTGGGGCCAGTCAGATTGGATCGAGTGAGGCGGGCCGCGCCCAAGCGAGCCAAGAGGAGATGGGCACTGCGCTCCCGGGGCAGGTGCCAGAACTCGACCTGCGTGGTGACCACGACGGAGGCGTAAAGACACGCAAGTCCCGCAAAGATGGTCGCCACACCGACCCGGTCAAATCGGAAGGATGGGTTTTCCCGCCGAGTTTCGTTCGCGACCAACTTCATACTTCCGCGGAACGTCTCTTGGTCCTCGGCACCAGCGGGGATAGCATGGCACCCACGCTCACGACCGGCGATCGCGTCATTATCGACACCGGACACAAGAAGTCCTACTCCAGACGGGCTCTATGCCATTCGCGACGCGTTCGAAGGCATTGTCGTCAAGCGCCTGCAATTGCTGCGCTCCGCCCGGCCTCCGCGGGTAAAGATCATTTCCGACAATACCAATCACGCGACCGAGGAAGTGCCGCTCAACGAGCTGGAGATCGTCGGCAAAGCGCTTTGCTACCTCAAGCTTCTCTGAGCGCCGACACTTCCATTCAGAGCCCGTGCTCCCAAATTAGCCGGCGCAACTGATAAGGAAAGTGACGTTTCTTTATCAGTTAGCTTCGGTGGTGGGGCGCCTAGACCACAACAGCCGCCGAGCAATTCCGCGCATTCGCATAATGACAGATTACGGAACGCTTGCGGGTTGAGCACGACGCGGCAGGAGCGCGTCGGTCGTTTTGATCTAGCTCAATGCCGTCAAACTCCTTTTGTGCCCGCGTATCGACGTGCGCTTCGCATCCGGTCAAGCGAAACCGAGGGAGGTCACGATGATAGAGATCATCGAGGTTCTACATCAGGAACATCGCAACATTGAAAAATTGCTTCGTGTCTTGGAACAAGAGCTGAGTGTGTTCGGCCGCGGCGATCGCCCGGATTACGAGGTCGTCCTCGCGGTCATCGACTATTTCAAGGACTATCCAAATTCCTGCCATCACCCGAAGGAAGATATTATCGTGGAAAAGCTCAAGGCGCGCGACGCGGTCGCGGCGACGAGTATCGGGGATCTCGAAGCCGAGCATCGAGAGGGCGCGAGACGTCTGCGCCGGGTCGCGCAGGTGATCGAGCACGTCCTGAATGATCAGGATCTCTCGCGCCAGACCATAGATGACATCATTCGCGACTTTATCAGCCATGAGCGGCAGCACATGGCCATGGAGGAGCGCGTTGTGTTTCCGGCCGTGCTCAATGCGCTGCGGCCGGAAGACTGGGCAGATATCGCTCTGCAATTAGCCGACCGCTACGGCGCACCCTCTCAGCCGGACTTCGAAGAGAAATTCAGCACGCTCCGGCGAAACATCTTGGAAATGGAAGAGAATGCGCAGGCGGAGCGGCTTGACTGAACAACGGAGCGATCCGCGCGGCCTACTACCGCCAAGTTTATCATTCAATCGTGAACGCGCGTCAGAATTAATCTAGCATACGCTGATATTGCTCACTCATTATGTCTGGATGAATTTAGGTGGGTTTGTGTAGCGATGAAGACTATCGGACGCAGGTCTGACTATGGTGACCGTACAAGGTGCTTCCGCGGCAACCTTGGCTGATACGCTACCCAAAATATTACGCAGCACAGAATTTTGCCGTGCACCGATTAGGATGTGATCGATTCGGTTGGCTCGGACGAATTCTAGGATCGCATTAGCCGGATCGACCGCTTCAAGCACGTGAGCAGTGAGCCGATCATTGTCGAGCTTCAAAGGCTCGGCCCAGTGCTTTAGTGCAACGAGGCGATCGATCTGCTTATTGTGGCCTTCTTTGTCGAGCGTGAAATCAATTGTAATCCGACCCAGCTTGAGCACGTTTAGGCAGGCAAGCCGCGCGGAAGGAAGCGTCGCCAGAATACGCTGCGCCGTGATACGGAGCGAGTCGTTGAGCGGCATCGATCCTTCCGCAAGATCAACGGCGACTACGACAATGGGCGCGGATGTGATTTGCGTCGCGACGTCGGGCTCGGTGATTGACTTCTTAAGGTCCTTGTTGAAGCGCCGCCTCAGAACAGTGGATAGCGGGTCGCGCTTTTGGCGCTCGGATCTCTTGGTCAACTTGACTTTGTCTGAATGCTTCAAGTCAAACGCCAGTTGAACCGCCGTTGGATAGCGCCACGCCGGTTTGATCTCAATACAACGCAAAACAATTTCCTGCAGCCATGGTGGATAATCGGGTCGCAATCGCCGTGGAGGAACCGGATCACGCCAGAGCCGCCAGCGCATTCCATACATGGTCTCGCTTTCGCCGAATGGACGCACACCTGTCGAAAAAAAATATAGCAATACGCCTAATGCAAACAGGTCGCTGCGTGAGTCATTGCGAACGCCGAGTAATTGCTCCGGTGAAATGTAAGGAGCGGTCCCGAAAGGCAGCCGAAATTCTTCCTGCATCAGGTCCGGCAATCGTTCGTGATGGGAAAGGCCGAAGTCGAGGAGGACCGCCTCGCCCGTCGTCCGAAACATGATGTTACTCGGTTTCACGTCGAGATGAACAACGTGCTGGCGATGCAAATCATCCAATGCGGCGGCAACTTCCCCACCGATTCCGGCAACCTCCTCATAGGGCAGAGGAAGCGCAGCAAGCCGCTGGAGCAGAGTGTTACCGGGGATACACTCCATCACGATGTATGGCTGGACCGCAAAATTCCCTATGGCAACGATTTTTGGAACGTGGACACTGGATAGACGCGGCAGGATCATTTGCTCCATTTCGAAGCCGACAATCGCCGCGGGGTCTTCCCCTTCTGCAATTTTCGGCACCTTCATCAGCAAAGGGATTGTCTCGCCCACCCGCGAAACGCGCCAAAGCGTCGCCATGCCTCCGCGATGAACGCATTCCTCGACTTGGAAGCCGTCGACAATCGCACCCAGTTCGAGCGACGGTTTAACCATGGTTCATTTCCCGAGGAACAACCGGTCTGCGAGCCAGGTTGGTAAGCCCCTATCCCGGATTCTGCCGGCAGCTGCCTCTATGTCATACGCCGCGCGACAGTAGGTCAATTCGTGCCGTTCAGTATCCAGCACTGCATAAGAGGCGGCTGGATTTCCATCGCGGGGTTGACCTACCGAGCCGAGTACCGCCAACCACCGCCGTCCGGGCAGGAGTGGAATTGTGGAGTCAGTTATCGGCGTGAAAGCGGCAATGCTGCCGCTTGACCTGACGGTATACAGTTTCGGCCGGTGGACGTGACCACAAAATGTAATTCGAGCCGACGTCGCGCAAAGGCTTCGCGCCGCATCGTCGATATTAGTTACATACCGCCAACCTTTTGGCTTGCTTGCCTCGGAATGAACATACAGGCGGTCGTCATCATTCACAGTCAGTGGTAGCTCTCCAAGAAATTGCCGTTCCGAAAGTCCGAGTTCTCCGCGAGTCCACTCAATGACAATCTGGGCCTCAATATTAAGCGATTCGCGCGGATTGCTGACCGCATTATCATGGTTGCCGCGCACGGCCATCGCGCCTTCATCGACAAGATTCATGACAGTCGTAACGATCCACTCTGGATCGGCGCCGTAGCCGACATAGTCGCCAAGGAGAACAGTTTGCGTCGCACCTAAATTGCGCGCTTGTGAAAGGCACGCAGCGAACGCTTGCCGATTAGCGTGAATGTCGGCGAATATCGCAATGAGCACGGATAGAACTCCGCTGCTTTATAAATTGACCCTCAACCTGATCGTTTGACATTGATTTTTGTCAAACGGCAAAGTGCGCGAATGACCGCCTGTGCGATATCATATTGGTCGGTGAGCAGGTTAGAATCAGACGATTGTTGATTATCAAGTCCAACTTTCCGTTGGAATTATTTCGCCTCTTTCTTGCGCTCCGGCCTCCGAACCTATCGGAACGCTGCCGTTCGCCCGCATGTAATGGGGATCGGAGGCGCAGTGGTTCCCCTGCTCGATTAATTGACATGGATCAATGCGCCCCGGCTCTAAAAGCGAATATATTTTAGTAAATCAGGAGAGGAGGAGCAGATGAGCGATTTGCGCCCTGGCGACAAGCCGTGGCCAATAATCAATGAGATGTGGCATTGGTGGCAGAATTGGAGAGGGGCAAATTCCCGCCTCTCGGAATTGATGTGTTGTGGAGAATATGAAGTTGAGCGAATGGCTCATGATTTGGGCATGTCTGTATCTGAACTTCGTAAGGTCGCGGACAATGGTCCTGAAGCCGCCGATCTATTAGCGCGTCGAATGGCTGTGCTTGATCTCGACGCGAAAGAGATCGCCGCGGTTGCACCTAGCACGCTCCAGGATCTTCAACGGGTTTGCACACAGTGCAAAAGTAGCAGACAGTGCGCGGGCGACCTTCGGCGCGATCCGACCGACCCAGCATGGGAAGATTACTGCCCGAATGTTGCGATACTGAAATTGTTGGATGCACTGCCTTGGGCGGCGCGGCGCGAGTGGTAATACCAGGCGTCATTGACGATGACCCTTGTGCCGCCCGGAAAACGCGCCGAGGCGGAGTGGGGGGAGCGGCGCCGGCAAGTGCGTGCGAGCCTCATAATGTTTTGGCAAATGAGGCGGTAAGTGGAGGTTAAACTCGAGCACAGCCACACGAAGGAAGCCATCCGCGCGCGGTTGGCCCGAGACCCCCACATCAGTTATCTTCGCGACTGGATCTACGGGGGGATCGACGGAGTTGTGACGACTTTTGCGATCGTTGCAGGTGTGGTTGGTGCCGACTTGCCCTCTAGGGTCGTGCTTGTGCTTGGGCTTGCCAATCTCGTAGCCGACGGCTTCGCCATGGCAGCGGGCAATTACAGCGGCACCCAGTCAGAGCAGGATGATTATGATCGTCTGCTAGCCGTCGAACGCAAACACATCGCCGTGATTCCAGATGGCGAACGGGAAGAGATCAGGCAGATCTTCGGTGGCAAGGGTTTCTCGGGTGAGGAGCTTGAGCGAATAGTCGATGTAATTACCTCAGATAATTCCCGCTGGGCAAAGACCATGGTGGTGGAGGAATACGGGCTTGCTCCGACTCCAAAATCGGCGACATTGGCCGCGCTCAGTACGTTTGTTGCGTTCATGTTGTGTGGCCTGGTACCGCTTGTAACTTATCTGGGGGCCGGGGGACTCATCCCGTGCGTAGTCGCAACCGGAATAGTCTTTTACGCTATCGGAGCAATCAAGAGCCGATGGTCACTGGCCAGGTGGTGGCGTTCGGGATTGGATACCCTCTGCATCGGGATGAGCGCTGCCGCGCTCGCCTTTTTCGTCGGTTTTGGCTTCAGGATGCTTTTCAATCTGTCCGCGGGTTAAATGTAGTCCCTGATCATTGATGAATAACTACTGTGCCTCAGTTCGGAACAATACTAAACAGGTGCCGGTAATCCGCGCGGCGCATTTGCGTAAGATCAAAACTGAACGTCGCTTTTTGCTATTCAATCGCTCCAAAGTCGCTTGCGATCCTGGATCCGAGAACGACTGTGGCGATGTCTGCACATCTGGTGTCCTGGCTCCCGTTGGCGATTAAATTGATGTTGACGGCGGGAATCGTCGTCATCGCCTCGTTAGTTGCTGAGCGGGCCGGCGCGCTCACAGGAGCGCTGATCGCCACCCTCCCGGTCACGATATGGCCAGCCTATCTATTTCTTTCGCTCAATCATGAGCCAACCTATGTAGCGCAAGCGGCGCTTAGCGGCCTTGTTATCAACGCCGTGACCGGCTTGTTTCTGCTCGTCTATGCCACGCTCGCGCAAAAACGCGGGGTTTTGGTCAGTCTTACACTCTCCCTCGGATGCTGGATTTCCCTGGCAATGCTTGCAAGGTCGATCGAATGGACGCTGACCAGCGCCGGTATACTGAACTTGATCGTTTATTCCGTCTGCCTGCGGCTTAGCAGCTCCATGCGTACGGCCCGCATGCCGCAGCTGAGGCATGAGTGGTATGACTTGCCGATGCGTACCTTTCTCGTCTGTGGTCTGATGACCGTGATCCTTGAGGCTAGCAATTGGGCGGGGCCGAAATTGACTGGCACGCTCGCCGTCTATCCGATCGCAAGCACAAGCTTGATTTTCATTCTGCAGCCTCGGGTCGGCGGCCGCGCAGCCGCCGCGGTCATTGCAAACAGTCTCTGGAGCTTACTTGGGATCGGTTTAAGCCTTGTCGCGCTCAACGTTTTGATCGTACCAGTCGGGCCGATGTTATCACTCGCCGTGGCGCTAGCTATTCCGTTGGCATGGAATCTGACTATCTGGATTGTGCACCGGCAGCTCGCGTTCGCTGTGAACTAAGAGCGCAGGCTGTGATAGTCTTGGAGAAATTGATGCGGCCGAAGTCGATACTCGCAAACGATGTGCTGCCGGTCCCTCCCCAATCCCTGGGCAAGGACAGGGCAACCATTGGATTCTATTCGAATGTATTAGTGCCCGACTACCTCAGCGCTCACTATTGGTGGGCTTATATTCATCCCAAAGCAGTAAAGCTGTTTGAGCGCCAATGGCTAGTCAATCTCATCCTATGCGGTAATTACGCGCGGCTGCGCGATGCGGTGCTGACGGAAATCGGCGAACCTTTGTCTGGGACGACCCTACAAGTGGCCTGCGTTTACGGCGATCTCACGAATTGCTTGAGCCAACGGGCTGCGACGGGCAGCGGCTCGATCGACATTGTTGACGTTTTGCCGATACAGTTGAAAAATCTGCGCAACAAATTGCCCCAAGGTGCGCCGGCAAGATTGCTGGCAATGGATGCTACGGATCTCAAGCGGCCCGACGCTAGCTACGATCGGGCACTCGTATTCTTTCTGCTGCACGAGCAGCCGCGCGAATGTCGCGAGCGAACGCTGAGCGAGTTGCTTCGGGTCGTCAAGCCGGGGGGCAAGATCATCATTGTTGACTATGCGCGGCCACGCCGGTGTCATCCGCTGCGCTATCTGTTTCCGGTCGTGCTTGCGAAGCTTGAACCGTTTGCTCTCGACCTATGGCGAGAAGAAATCACCAGCTGGCTGCCCTCATCGTTTGCGAGACGCGCTCATAAGCGCGTATTCTTCGGCGGACTTTATCAGTTGGTGGTGATCCGCCGCTGACTTGGCAAGTGCGCTGTCATTCTGACCCATTGGCCGATCGTTAGATCCAAATGTCGTTCGCGATGACGCAATCGTTACGGTACACTGCCCAGTCTGCTGGTGGCTTGTGGGCCCTGTCTGCTATCATCGACGTCGTTTTGTCAGGCAATCAATGACCCGCAAACAGCGACGTCTTGTTTTGATCGGCGGCGGGCTTACTGTGCTGGGCGTCGCTGTCGCGCTCATACTCAATGCGTTCCGCAATTCCATCGTGTTCTTCAATTCGCCGAGCGACGTAGTAGAGAAACACGTCGACGCCGGCACGCGCATTAGGCTCGGCGGTCTGGTCAAGTACGGTAGCCTCGTCCACGGCAATAATCTGAGCGTCCGTTTCGAAGTCACCGATGGCAAGATCGAAATTCCGGTAGCCTATCAGGGCGTTTTGCCCGATCTGTTCCGCGAAGGGCAGGGTGTCGTGGCCGAAGGCGCGCTCGACAGCGGCGGCGTGTTCAACGCCGACACGATTCTCGCCAAACACGACGAGACCTATATGCCAAAAGAGGTCGCCGACGCTTTGAAGAAGTCGGGACATTGGAAAGACGATTATGCGCAGCGGGCCGCGATGCCGGTCGGAGCCAGCAAGTGATGCGCGAACTCGGCTACCTATCAGACATTGCGCTTTTTGATCTAAATCAAAGAGAGAAGCGGCGCGCCGTCTAGTTTACCTCAGCCGGTAAATCGAGGAGGCAGTCATCGAGTTTGCCCGCCGCACATGAGTTCAAATCACCGTATTTGCGTGAAATGATGACGCGCCTCGGTATCGATCCGGCCGGCGGCGTGGTGCCTCGCTTGAGCCTGACCTACGCTACCGCGTTTCACCGCTGCGTAGCGTGCCCGTCCCCACAAATCTGCAAGGGTTGGCTCGACGGTATGCCGGCATCGGCGGCGTTTGCCCCGCGCTTCTGCCCTAATGCCGATATCTTGTTTGAATTGCAGGTTGATCGGCCGAGTACAGTCGCGCAGCCAAAGTGTCCTGCGGGTGAGGTCGTTTAATTGCGACCGATGTTTGGCTACCTGCTAACGAATTGACCAACTCAGCGTCAACCGCCCCAGAGCTACCCGAACGCGCGGCAAAGGGGATTAGCTTTACTTGAATGACGCGTAGTAAGCGGCCAGGTTGGCCATGTCCTGATCTGAAAGCCCGGCGGCCATTGACTTCATTACCGCGTTATCGCGCTTGCCCGATTTGAAATCGTTCAATGCCTGGAGAAGTTGATCTTCACTTTTGCCTGCCAATGCAGGATTTGGCGGAATGCCTTGGCCTGCTGGTCCATGGCATGCGGCGCAGCCACGGATTTCACCTTGCCAGCCGCAGGGTCTCCAGCGGCTTGCGCGGCGCTGATCGCGAGCAAAAAGATCGCTCCTGCATTCAATAGCGTGCGTGTCATCATTGTGCTCCTTTTCGACGTTGAACCGCCGAGCGGGCGGTTTTCCCTGCCCAGCATCATGTTAGTCCACGTGTGAGCTCTTACTCTTTGGCTGGTTGATTCCCAGAGCTGTCGGAAGTTTGCGGCAGATGATGCGCGATGCCTTTGTGGCAATCGATGCACGTTAAGCCAGCCTGCAAACCGGGCATCATACCTTGTTGCGCGGCTTGGGTCATCTGATGAGTATCGAAGGCGCTCTGATTGTGGCAATTGCGACACTCGCGCGAGTTAGTTGCCTTCATGGTGGCCCAGACGTCTTGAGCAAGCTCCAGCCGATGGCGTTCGAATTTTGCCGGTGTATCAATGGTGCCAAGAAGCTTGTGCCAGAGTTCGTTGCTGGCCTGGATTTTTCGCCGAATCTCGAGAAACCATGGATGGGGAACGTGACAGTCGGGGCAGGCCGCTCGGACGCCGAACTGATTCTGATAGTGAATGGTCTGCTTGTATTCCTGATAAACAGTATCCCGCATCTCATGGCAGGAAATGCAGAATTGCAGCGTATTGGCTTTCTCCATCCCCCAGTTGAAGCCGCCCCAGAACACTATTCCACAGACCCCGCCGAAGATGACCAACGTCGCAAGCGTGAACCGCGCGCTCGGGCGCCAAAGGACTGTCCAAATGCGCACGAGGAGTCCCCGTCGAGAACTCGCTTGGCCTGGATCGCTCATGATAAACCCCGTCGAATAGCAGCGGCTGCCGAACGATGTCGTCTATAAGGCGCGAGCATCACGGATGATTCCGGAAAAGATGTAAGCCGCAAAAATAACGGCTCCCAATACAAAGAAAGCTTGTGCGGCATCAAGCAACCAGCCCGATAAGTCTGATACGCCAAACAGGGTGGAAAGCAGAATGCAGACCACTCCGGTAACGGCGAGAAGCGCGGCGATTTTGGGCGGCATTGCGTTTTCTCCCAGATTAGATGATCGGAACCGGTCTTACCGCTACCAGCTGGCTACGAGCGACGCGGCGAGCATTTGGACGTTGTAGTTCGGGTTGTCATAGGCGAGCCAGATCGCCGTTGCTGAGACACTCGGCGTGAATGGCGCGAGCGAATCATTTTGCCAATTGCTTACAGAATTGCGCTCCCACGTATAGCGCAGCTTCGCTTTGATATCGCCCTTAAAGCCCATTTGACTGACAACGGTAGGGTCGAACTTATATGTCGCCGTTGCATCCAAACGCTCGAACAATGTCGTGTCGTTGGGGAACGCACCTCACAGTTGGAGCACGCAGCCGCGGGCATAGCAGGATTTGTCAACAGCGCCTGCTCATCGACGCCGTCAGAGATTGTGTAACGTAAATCAAGATCGAGCTTATTGGGTATGGCCGTATAGTTCACCACCGCCGTTATCGTGTTCACATGTTCCTTGTCGGAGGTGATGAGCAGACAGTTTGCGCTTGACGCCGGGACAGCCGTGCAGGTACCGGGTTGGGCCGAAAAGCCGTTGCCAGAGAAAGTATTGGTATAGTTGTACAGCGATTGATTGTAATATTCCGAGTAGTACGAAACCGCGAACGATAGATCGGGGCTAACGACATAGGCGAGATCGACGCCCCAGCTCGTTGAGCGACTATCGTTGATGCCTTCCTGGTTCAGCGGATTGAGGCCGTAATCGTCATCCTGGTATTTGAAGGTGGGGCTGATGGTGACGCCGCGAAATGCCACGACGTCAAGCGCAAGGTTCACCTTTGTTCGCTGCCGATTGTCGAACATGAATTGCTGATAGGCCGGAGCATAAAACCAACTAGCGCTCGTTTGAGGCGTAAATCCCGGCACTGTCGGGAATTGAATGGATTTCACGAACAGGTCGTAGTCATAAGTGTCGTAGCGTCGATCGGCATAGTAGCCGCTCGCGCGTGCGGTGAGCCAGCTCGTCGGGCTCCAGTCGGCGGACAGTTTTCCGGAGTTTTCGTTGGTGACGTTGACGTCGGTTTGCGTGTAATTATACCGCTCGTAGCCGTAGGCGGCATTGAGGTTCCATTCCTTCGACGGTCGCCAGTTGAGCTCGTAACCGCCATTCTGCTTGATGTAGCCGATCGACAAGCTCGAAATCGTGTCCTCAAAGCCGCCATCCCCGGGTGTGCAAGAAGGATGGACTGCCGCGCTTGTTGTACCGCCGGTGCCATCATAGGATACCCAACATGGGAAAATAATTTGCGGGGTGTCGTTGTCGAAGTCGTAATAACGGTAGCTCAATTTCGAGGTCAAATCGGGAGTGATGTGGCTGGTCAGTACGTTATTGCTCAGAAGCGTGTTGATTTGACCGTTGAGACTGCTCGTCGGATCGGCCAAGTTTCCATTGATGAACCCGAAGTTGACCTGATTCCAGTTAGGGCCGAATGGGGAGGTCACTGCGTTGGGGTTATTCGTCATTGGCAGAAAAGTCGCATTCTGCCTCATCATTGTGTAGCTTATGGTGCCGACGTAGCGGCTCTCCATCGGCAAATCCGCCGCCAGCGTTCCGCTCACGCCATTGGCGTCATTGCTGGGCGGCGTCGACATCTGGGCGCTTACACAATTCGCTGTTCCTGACGTTCCTGCCCCAGGTTTCACGCATGAACCTAGAGTAGGAAAAAAAGGATTTTGCACGGTGTAAGACGAAATATTGTCGGTGTAGACTGAGCCATTATAGCCCGCCTTGAATGTGAATTTTTGGCCCCAGAACGAAGTGCCGGCATATTCGCCGGTCGCGCCGAAATTCTGCGTGGTGTCGTCCACCGGTGCGGGGACTTGGGTCGGCATAAAGCCGTCCATTTCAACTATGCCGCCGGCCTGCGTGCCCTTGCGATCCATATGCGCGTAATCTGCGTTGAAATCCCATGCTTCTGTGGGTGTCCAACGATAGCTGCCCGCCGCGGTATCGCGTTGGATTCCAATATCCGTCTGATTCAGGAAGGGAACGATGCGAGCGGAGCTTGCAGCAGGTAATGGCGCTGCAACGAGGCCCGACGGCAATGTCAGGTTATTGGTTCCGACCCCGTTCCAGATCGTCTGCGCGGTTGTGCTGTAGAGATGCGGGGATTGATCCCAGATTGCGGTGAAGTATTGCTCACCGGCCTTCGAGGCGTTCAGCAAATAGCTCTGATCGCTATAGCCAATATTGTTGGCCCATAAATCGGCCTGGTACAGACCATCACTGCTGCCGGTGGCGACATGACCGCCGCCAAACGCTCCCGGCGCGATGGTGCTGTATTCATAATACTTTGCAAGATTGCCCCCCTGTTGCCACACATTCGCGTTGACGGCGCCTGAACCATCCCGTGCCGGAGCGCTGACAAAGCCGCGGCCGCCGACCTCGATGTCGCCATGGGTCCACCAGTACGGTACAGGTTCAACGGCAGTCGTGGGCCAATCGGCCGCGGTGGCGTTGCCGGTGCTCCACGCATTGGCGCCAGACGCCGATCCTCCCTCACAGCATCCTTGAGTCTGCCCGCCGAAAACCAGGGGCGGACGAGCAGTCGGGCCGAGTGTAATTGGCACGCCGGTCGAAACTGACGGAGGATCAGCGGCCTGCGCCTCGGCGGCAACCGACTTTGGTTTTTTGTGTTTGGGTTTAGGTTTAACGATGGTTGCCGTTTGCGCCTGCGCGCCGGGTGAAACCGGCGTGGGATTAGCAATCGTTGCCATCGTAGCCGGCATTCTGGCCGAGGCCGGCGCGGTACCGGCAGTCGTTGCCGTTGTAGCCGGCACGTTGACCGAGACCGGCGCCGAACCAGCAGTCGTTGCCGTTTGCGCGCGCGCGTTGGTCGAAACCAACACCGCCCCGCTCAAAGCTGCGCCGACGATTAACGCTTGAACCCATCCGGTCCGGTACGACATTGCCCCAAACTCCGCCCCTAACAAATACTGCACCTCTTCGCATGAACGCCCGCACTCTCACCTCATCGCTGGAAGACCGCGCCGGCCGGACTGTTACTGCCATGAATCATGGTGTGACAGTTCTGGCACGCTCGACCCATCGTAAATTGTGAATTCGGTCCGGCTTGCGTATGGCCAATCGTGTGGCACTCGTAGCACAGCCTCGGCCGCGACATTTTCAGCGAAAACTCGTTGATGGAGCCGTGCGGGTCGTGGCAGTTCAGGCAATTCTCGCGCACCGGTGCGTGCTCGAACAGGAACGGTCCGCGCTTTTCGGCGTGGCACTTGTAGCAAGTGTCATTGACCGTATCGGTCCGCAGCAGCGCCTCGGTGGTGCTGCCGTGCGGATTATGGCAATCCGAGCACACGATCTTGCCCTCGCGCATTGGCATGTGCGATGAGCGGAACATCTGCGCGCGCCGATCTTTATGGCACTGGAAGCAGGTGTCGGGTTGGAATGCCGTCTTCAACTGGTTCTGGGCCGACACGCTCGTCATAATGGTATGACAATTGGTGCAGGCGAGGCCGCGCTCCTCATGCACGCTGCCTTCCCAGTATGTTCTCTCGCCACGCTCATGGCAGGCGAGACAGATGCCGTTGTTCTCCGCTGCGGTCCGGCCCGGGTCGTCCGGGCGGAACGAAATGATCCCACCCGCGCTGCGTCCATCGGTGGGCGCAGCTGCGCGGACCAGAATGGGAACCGGCCTGACAGGCGCGTTTTTCGCACTGGCGGGTTGCGCGGGACTGACGCTAGCGTAAAAGCTCGCGATGTCATCAATCGTGCGCTGGTCAAGAGACGAAACGAGTCCGTTGCGGGCCAGGACGGGCTCATGCTGGCCCGCCGCGCTTTTTGCGCCGGCGGGTTGCGAGGGAGGCAGGCTGGCGAAGTAGCTCGCGATGTCATTGATCGTCCGCTCGTCAAGCGACGCGACGACTGCTTTCATCGTTGCATCGTTACGCGATCCATTCTTGTAGGCGCTCAGCGCGTCGGCAAGGTAGTGCGCATCCTGACCCGCCAGACTTGGCCACGCCGGATTTGCAGTGACGCCCTGCGCACCGTGGCACCCGGTGCAGACGGCAGAAACAGGCTTCCCGGCTGACGGATCGCCAACCGGCGGGGTCTGCGCCCGCGCCGGGATTTGCCCCGCGTAGAAAAGGGCAACGTTATTGAGTTCTGCGTCGCCCACGCCCGAAAGAAGCGCCTTCATAACGGCGTTGTTGCGCTGACCGCTAGCGTAAGCCTTCATCGCCGCGATGAGATATTGCGGGTCTTGCCCGACGAGGCTTGGGATTCCGGGTGTCTTGCTGATCCCGCGCTCACCGTGACACGCCGCACAAGCGACGTCCTTGATACGTGATCCGTCCTTGTAGCCCCTGATCGCGTTGGCGAGGTATTGCGCATCCTGACCGGCGAGGCTTGGAAATGCGGGGCTTACGCTAATGCCCTGCGCGCCGTGGCATGCAGCACACAAACCGGTGGCAGCCTTTCCGGCCGACGGATCGCCGACCGGCGGAGTCGGCGCCCGAGCGGGAATTTGCCGCGCGTAGTAAAGCGCGATGTTATTAAGTTCTGCCTCGCTCACGCTCGAGAGAAGCGCCTTCATAAGGGCGTTCCTGCGCTGGCCAGTAATGTAATCCTTCATCGCCGCGACGAGATATTGCGGGTCCTGCCCGACGAGGCTTGGAATTCCCGGCCTCGTGGTGATCCCGCCGTCGCCGTGACACGCCGCGCAGCCGGCGACGTGCACATGCGCCGAGCCTGGGCCGTGGCAGGTTTCGCATTGCAGCTTGCCTTGCGTGACCAGCCGGCCCATGAGCGTGTGGCTGAACGTGTCGGCCTGGCCGGTGTGGCAGCCCAGACAAACCTTTCCTCCAACAAATGTCGCTTCTACGACTGGCGCTTCGGCAGGTGGCATTCTCGGGTTTGTTGCCGGCGGGGTTGACAGGTTCGGTTGTTCAGGCGCTGCTCCCCCGTTTTGCTTTTGAAAAAACTCGCGCAGCGCGTCGAAGGCGTTATCGGCCTGGGCCACTTTCAGCCGCTTCGTGGTCGACTGCGGTGGATCGTCGGCAGCATGTTCGACGAAGGCGCGCAAAGTAGCGTAGGCATCGTCGTCGGATTCGCTACGGGCGACGTTGGGGGATGCTTGATTGGAATTGGCCGCAGCAGCCGTATCAGGCTGTCCGGCGGCAACGAGTTGAACGTAATCGCCCAACTCCGCGACCGGATCGTCGCGGACTTCTAGATCATTCGCTCTCGCCGCCGACGTGACAAAGCCCGAGAGCGCCGCACAAACGACACCAAGCACCGCAAGTGCAGCTAACGGGCGACTTTGTTTAAAGGGGATAAGCCCGGGAAACGCCGGAACAATGCCGATACGAACCCACTTGCCCCCCATCGTGAGCCATCCAACACCACGCCCTCCGCGCAAGCGCGCAGAGCACGAAATTCACGGGGTCCCTCACGATAAAAGATTAATTGCGTTCTGGCAGTCCAAAAACGACTGCTAAGCGTAATTTTGACGAAGTGGTGCACTTCGGCAACACCAGAAACTCCGGAATTGATTCTTGCGCGGCAATCGTTGATCTGGCTCAATGCTGTGTACGGCATAGTCCCGGTAAGGACGTTATGCTCGTAGCGATCGTGGATATTGAAAGAGGGTCATTGCGGGCCGGCGGCGCGGTTAAACGGGGTAACGCGCCGCCGTCTATTAGGCGGCATGATTGAGCGGATGCCTTGCGGTTCGCAAGATTAAGAGGCCCGTCGTGGCCCTTTGGTTCGGAAGCGTTCAAAGCGTTCAATGAGTCTATGGCTGGCCTTGGCATTGATGACGGCGGCAGCAATATTTGCCGTGCTGCGGCCGCTTTTCCGCCGCGGTGAATCGGCGCACTCCGGCGGTAGGGACATAGAGGTTTATCGCGATCAGCTTGATGAGATCGAGCGCGACCGGACGGCGGGCCTTATTGGTGGCACCGAGGCAGAGGCAGCGCGCGTGGAAATCTCCCGGCGCCTGCTTGCCGCGGCTAATGCCGACCAAACCATACCGCCTACCAATGAGATGTCCGTAGCGCGTCGGCGACGCGTAGCTGCGAGTGTGTCGTTGACACTGCCCATTATAGCCGGCGGACTTTACCTTTGGCTCGGATCGCCGGAACTCGCATTCGAGCCTTCGATAGCTCAGAGTGCCGGCGGATCTGCTCAGGAGCCGGTTGAGAGTCTGGTCGCAAAGGCTGAGGAATATCTTCAGCGCCATCCCGAGGACGGACGGGCCTGGGAAGTTTTGGCCCCAGTCTATATGCGTCTCAATCGTTATTCGGATTCGGTGACCGCTTGGCGGAATGTTTTGCAGCTCCTCGGCGAGAATGCTGAACGTGACGCCAATCTTGGCGAGGCACTGACGGTTGAGGCGAATGGGGTTGTAACCACCGAAGCCAAGGCGGCCTTTGTTCGTGCCGCAACGCTCGACCAGACCCTTGTCACCGCGCGCTACTATTTGGGACTGGCGGCCGAACAGGATGGCGATCGCGACAAAGCCGCGAAGATCTGGCGCGACCTCATCGCAGAGGCGCCGGCAGGCGCCGAATGGGTGAGCGATGTGCGCAATGCGCTTGCTCGTGTCGAGAGCAATTCGGCCCAGCCGTCCGGACCCAGAGCCGCGCAGATGGCGGCGGCCGCCAACCAGCCGCCCGAGCAACAAGCGGCGATGATTCAAAGCATGGTTGACCGCTTGGCGACGCGGCTCAAGCAGGACGGGTCGGACGTTGACGGCTGGGTGCGGTTGGTCAACTCGTATAAAGTTCTAGGCCAATCGGACAAGGCCGCCGCCGCCATCGCCGACGCCCAGCAGGCTCTCGCAAGCGATCCCGGCAAGCTCGAAAAACTCAACGCAGGGCTCGGAACCCGTGACGCGGAAAATCCCTCGGGCCAACCGTCTGGACCCAGCGCCGCGCAGATGGCGGCGGCCGCTAGCCAGCCGCCTGACCAACAAGCGGCGATGATTCAAAGCATGGTTGACCGCTTGGCGACGCGGCTCAAGCAGGACGGTTCGGACGTTGACGGCTGGGTGCGATTGGTCAACGCGTATAAAGTTCTAGGCCAACGGGACATGGCGCGCGCCGCCATCGCCGACGCCCAGCAGGCGCTCATAAACAACCCAGGCAAGCTGGGGCAGTTCAACGCTGAGCTGAAAGGCTCCGACGCAGATCATGCCGCAGCTTCCACGCCCGGCGCTAACGAAGCCGCGCCGATGGCCCCGGTCGGCGCGCCCGCGGACCACCAGCAGACAGCGACGATGCAAGACATGGTTGACCGGCTTGCCGAACGACTAAAAACAGCCGGATCGGATCCCGCCGGCTGGCTGATGCTGGTACGATCCTATGTAACTCTTGGTGAAAAGGACAAAGCGACAGTGGCCATCAGTGACGCCCGCCAAGCCCTCGCCAATGATCCCGCTACGCTCGAGCAATTCAACAACACGCTTAAGAGCTTCATTGGCAACTAGTGCAGTAGAGCGCGAGTACCGACATCAGCCGCGCTCTAGGTCAGCCATCGTTGCTGGGGGACAACGGCACGCTGCAATCAATTGTTTTTGGCCCCCTGGAAAATCCAGCTGTAAATGTTGTCCCTGAGACAACTCGGCAGAGGCTTATGCCCAAAGGGCATCCTGATCTTTGCCTTTCCGTCGATCAGGACAATGAGATTGCTGCTGTCTGGTTGGCCTGGAATCACCATTGGCCCGAACTTGGTGCCCTTCATCAGCCCGTCATAACTCGTCAAGTCGAATCCGCTGGCGTTGTAACCTTCGCCACCCGGTTGGTGACACGATACGCAATATCCCTTGAGAATGGGCGCGATGTCTTCGGCAAAGCTCGTCTGGGCTCGTTGCGCACAGGCATTGCGAATTGGCGTTAATACCGTTGCCGCTGCCAATGACAGACCGCCGACGGCGACGCTGACAAGCATGATTCTTGGCTTCTTCATGAGCTTTCCTTTTGAGACAATGCCTGTAATCATCGCTTCCATTATGCGCAGGTCCCCTGATCTACATCAAGGCATCCTAAGCTAGGACCCTTACCATTTAAGCTCGGCGGTCCTCACTTCTGATACCTTGAGCCGAGCGGCCTTGACCGAACCTACATCGGCTCCGGTTTTGGCTGCATTTTTTTACGCAAACGTGACCTGAAGAAAAAGCGCTATGAAATCTTCGCCAAGAACGTCGCGGCTACGCCCCAGATGACCGCTTTGGCTCCAACGCATCGCTTTTCGGGTCGGTTGCGACTGTCCGCTTTGCCACTAATAACTTTATATCAAAGGCCCTTGGGTCGCACCGGCTGAATCGTTTGGCAAAACAAGCAGAAAAGATTGTTGGTTATTCGCCTCGTTGTTGCAAACCGGTTGGCCCTGTCGACTGGGGGCTGCCGGTCCAAGCATGAATTTGCTTTTGTCGACGATCGCTGTGCTCACCTTTGACATCGTTAGGGGACGCCTTCACTGCGCAGAAGTTCCGCAAGGCGAGCTGCCTCGGTGGTCGTGAGGTTTGCCGGTTCAGCCGAAGCCGGTGCTGCATTGCGGCGCCTCACCACGACAATAATCATGACCATGCCGATGAGCAGTACGGCAGGCGGCATCCCCCATAGCGCCGCCGTGTGCCACGACAGGGGCGGTTTGAGCAGCACAAATTCGCCGTAACGAGCGACGAGAAAATCGATCACCTGTGCGTCGCTTTCGCCGGCCGTTAACTGCTGACGAACCAGCACGCGGATGTCATGGGCGAGCGGCGCCTCGGAATCGTCGATCAACTCGTTCTGGCACACCATGCAGCGCAATTCCTTGGACAGCGCACGAGCACGCGCTTCCAGGGTCGGGTCGGACAGTATTTCTTCTGGCTGCACCGCCCAGATCGGGGACGACCAGAAAAGCGCGATCAGGAACGCGAGAGTATAGATATATTTCACGGTTTTACTCCGCCGCCTGCAGTGCCGCCTTGGCTTTCGCGGGCCGAGGTGCGCCGACGCGCAGCCGTCGATCCGACAGCGACAGGCCGCCGCCGAGAAACATGATGATGGCACCGAGCCAGATAAACAGGACGAGCGGCTTGAAGTAGAGGCGCACCGGAATGGCACCGTCTGGATTGGGGTCGCCAATCGACAGATAAAGCTGGCTCACACCGCGCGTCATCAGCGCCGCCTCGGTCGTCGCCTCGTTGCGGGCCGGGAAAGTGCGCCGGCTCGGCTCCATGGTGCCGATCAATTCGCCGCCTGCGCGGTGTACAGTGAAATGACCGACGACATCGCGATAGTTAGGTCCTGACCGGTTAAACGTTCCGTCGAAGGTCAGCCGATAATGGGCAAGATCGAGCGTGTCTCCTGGCTTGATCGCGGCGATGCGCTCGCTGCCCGAGGCGGTTACGCCGACGATGCCAAGGAGCGTCACGCCGATGCCGAAATGCGCAAAGGCCGTGCCCCAGGCCGAGCGCGGCAATCCCACCGCACGCCTCAGCGCCGCGCTGAACGGGATACGCAAAATCATCGTGCGCTCGGCGATATCGGTCACGGCACCCACCATGACGAAGATGGCAACGCCGACGCCGAATGGAGCCAGTACCGGGCCGCCATGCTCGAGCGCAAATGCAGCTGCGACCGCGACGGCCGCGAGCATGCCAGCCACGAGCAGGCGTTGTGCTGCGCCCAGGAGATCGCCGCGTTTCCACCCCAAGAGCGGTCCGAACGGCATAGCCAACATCAGCGGAATGAACAACGGACCGAACGTTGAGTCGAAGAAGGGTGGTCCCACAGAAATCTTATCGCCCGTCAAAGCTTGGAGGGCGAGCGGATAGAGCGTGCCTACGAAAACGGTGGCGCAGGCCGAGGTCAAGAACAGATTGTTGAACACTAGCGCGCCCTCGCGTGAGATCGGCGCGAACAAGCCGCCTTGCTTGAGCATCGGCGCGCGCCACGCGTAGAGAGCGAGCGCTCCGCCGATGAACACGACGAGGATGACTAGGATAAAAATGCCGCGCGTCGGGTCAGTCGCGAACGCATGGACCGAAGTCAGCACGCCCGATCGCACCAGGAATGTTCCGATCAGCGACAGCGAGAAGGCGAGAATGGCGAGCAGAATGGTCCATACTTTGAGCGCACCGCGCTTTTCCATGACCACGGCGGAATGCAAAAGCGCAGTGCCAGCAAGCCAGGGCATCAGCGAGGCATTTTCGACCGGATCCCAGAACCAGAAGCCGCCCCAGCCGAGCTCGTAATAAGACCAATACGAGCCGCCGGCGATGCCGAGCGTCAGGCACATCCAGGCGCCGAGGATCCACGGCCGCACCCAGCGTGCCCAAGCCGCATCGATGCGGCCCTCGATCAAGGCGGCGATCGCGAACGAAAATGCGATCGAGAAGCCGACATAGCCGAGATAAAGCATCGGTGGATGGAAGGCGAGGCCGGGGTCTTGCAGAATTGGATTGAGGTCTTGACCCTCGAACGGCGCGTTTGGAATGCGCAGGAACGGATTCGAAGTCATGAGGATGAAAAGGTAAAAGGCGGCAGCGATCCAGGCCTGTACCGCGAGCGCATTGGCCTTGAGCACCGCCGGCAGATTGGTGCCGAACACGGCGACCATCGCGCCGAAAAATGCAAGGATCGAAACCCACAGCATCATCGAGCCTTCGTGGTTGCCCCAGATGCTGGTGAGCCGGTAGATCAATGGCATTTGCGAATTCGAATTCTCGTAGACGTTGAGCACCGAGAAGTCGGAGGTGACGTAGCTGATGGCGAGCGCCACAAATGCGATCGCGACAAAGGCAAACTGCGTCAAGGCCGTTGGCACGGCCATGCTCATGAGGACGGGATCGTTGGTGCGCGTGCCGATGATCGGCATGATGCCCTGGATCAGCGCCAACCCAAGCGCGAGTATTAAAGCGTATTGGCCAAGTTCGGGAATCACTCGTATTCTCCGCCGACCGGTACTCCGGCACTGTCGAGCGCGCCCTCAGCGGTGACACCCTGAATCTCACGGAACAGGTCGGGCAGGACGCGCTGATAGGTCACGAATTTCGCTCTTGCCGTCGGTACTTCGAACCGGATGCGCAGATCGTTACCGCGCATGAGGCTACCGTCTTTCACCGATCCGCCGAACCGGATGCGCGTGCCAGGCTCGACGTGCTTCTCAACCACCTCGCTTGGTGAATTGAAGAAGACGATGGAATCGCGGAATGCGTTGAGCATGAGCGCGACCGCAAGCGCGGACATCCCGCCGCCGATCATGACGAGTCGTCGCTGCTTGCGAGTCTGGTACCTGACATTCCCCAGATGACCTCCGAAACGATGTTGACGATAGCAGATTGCCGGGCTCCCGGACACGCCGGTTCCTCGCGCCCTCCTGATGGTCGGCCCACCGCGGCGAGCGGATCGATGGCTTGGACATGGTAGTTGCGGCACCGTCTGCGGGTGAGCTATTTTGGACAGAATTTCCTCCACCGCCACTTAAGTTAACAATGATGCAAGCGAAAAAAGGCGCGCAAGCCTAAGAGAGGCTGGGCGACAGCGATGAAAGGAATGGCCATGAGCAACAAGCCAGGTTCAAGCGCTTTTATCCCGATGGCGGCGATTCTGTGCGGAGCAGCCGGCGTAGTATGCGCGGTATTAATCGCGGCGGCGATGGCCACTCTTTCGCCTCGTCAGGCGCAGGCGACGCCGGCTTATGCTGCGCAGACGGGAGAGCCTTGTGGCGCGTGCCACACGAATTCGGCGGGTGGTGGAGACCTTACGGCGCGCGGAAAAGCATTCCAAACGAGCCACAAGTAGCGATTGAGATGCTTCCCGGCGTGGTCGCTAGTCGATCGGCTAGTGCTTTGCCGATGATTGCGCTACCGACGAGATCATAGGGCGACTGGACTAAGCGTGGCCGTGTGAACTCTGTGGGTGTGGACGACCGGAGATCACCGGCGCCGGTGTCCGGCTACGTTAGAACGACCCGTCGCCTTGTGCTTCCATATCCCCGGTATGACCGATCTAAAAGCCAAACTTACACAGGTGATGAACGTCCTCAAGATGCAAGGCACTTTCAAGCGAACATCCGAAATCTCACAATGGTGGCAGCATTAAAATTTTGGTAGTGAGGGGTATTGTCTTTAATATCGCATCTTGAGTTGCCCCTAAAGAACCTGTCACCGTGGATTATAGCGGCGCGTCCGCGCACGTTCGGTCTAGCGATGACACCCGTCATCGTCGGCACAGCGCTCGCTTGGGCTGTGGAAAGGCAGCTCCGTTTTCCCGCAGTCTTAGCTGCACTTATCGGCAGCGTTTTGATCCAATTCGGTACCAACTTGCACAATGACGCGACCGGTTCCAAGCGTGGCGGTGATGGTCTGGATCGCGTTGGACCGCCGAGGGCAACCGCGTCTGGCCTGTTGGACGAGGCCGCGGTCAATAAAGCTGCATTTGCATGTTTTGCAGGAGCGGCGCTCATAGGTGCCTATCTAATTTGGGTTGGCGGCTGGCCGATTTTTCTGCTCGGGGTTGCGTCGATCCTGTCCGGATGGGCTTACAACGGCGGCCCGCTTCCCATCGCCTACACACCGTTTGGAGAATTATTCGTGATGGTTTTTTTCGGCATAGGCGCCGTATGTGGCACATATTGGCTTTGCACGGCGACGCTCGGTTTGGCTGCGATCGAAGCCGGTCTTGCGATGGGCTCCCTGACAGGAGCGGTGCTATTGGTCAATAATCACCGCGACGTCGAGGCAGATGCGCGCGTGGGACGAAGGACCCTAGCCATTCTGACAGGCCCATTTGTGACGAACTGGATTTATGGAGCCCTAATGCTATTCCCCTTTGCGTTGCTCGTTCCGATCGGTCTCGCGCTCGCGCGCGGTTACGTGTGGTTGGCGCTCATCCCATTGCCGCTCGCCGGCGTGCTGATCAACCGCTTCGTCCGTGAACCACCCGGCCGCGGGTTCAATCGGATCCTTCTACAAACCGTGCAAATTCAGACGTTGTTCGGCCTGTTGCTCTCTATCGGTCTGGTGTTGTAACGACACTCCTAACGTCCCATATTGCGTCAGCACTTGTCATGCTACGAGCCTTGCGCAGGTTCTTTTTGGAGATGTGCCTATGACAATACGAGCCGGCACTTATATCGTTCCGACCCACCGTTGGTACATCGAACGAACTGTTTGGCTGATCGCCGGCGTGGTGTTGGTGGCGAGCACGGCGCTGGCCCTGCTGTGGAATCCACTGGCGATTTTCGGAGTCACAGCGACCGGACTTTTTTCCATCAACGTCGCGCTGACTGGGTTCTGCCCCGTGGGCAATGTGCTACGCTTGTTCGGCTTCACGCCGATGCTCGGATCGGCAACTCCAACGCGCTGGAATCTCTATTTTCTACAGATCGATCGCTGGTATCTTGAGCGGCGAATCTACCTCGCGGTGGGCATCAACATTTCTATCGCGTCGATTCTGGTGCTTACGCTTAGTCCCTGGTGGACGTTGTTCACCCTGTTCGTGGGTGGCGCCATGGTCTGGTTCGCTGCCACCGGCTATTGCATCATGGCGAATGCGCTTTATTGGCTAGGCGCTGAGCCACGGCTCAATCCGGAAGCCATGCCGTCGGGCCGATGCGTCAACTGCGCCATGTCGCCTGTGTGCATCAGCAATCCCCATGCCAAGCCCGCGTGAATGATTTGCGTCTTTGTTCCGCGACAGAATTGATGCGCGCGTCGAACTTACTCAGACCGCGGTCACGATTGACCGCCGTAAAGCCGATGCGCCCGACGTTTGAAGGCTGACATCGTCGCAACCGCCCGATCCGCGAAAGATGCTCCCATCAGAAGCTGCAGAACGCGCGAGCGGAACTTTAAATCTACATGATATTCAATGTTGGTGCCGCCCTCGGTCGCAGGCTCGAAAGTCCACTGTTGCTCAAACCGATCGAACATGGGATCGCGGCTGCTGATCTTGATTCGGCGCGGTCGATCGAGCGCGCCTACGGTTGAGAACCGCTTGCGGAGCGGGCCGGTGGCAATTGTCATATCCACCAGAATGGTGTGATCCTTGCGGTCTCGGATATGCGCATCGATCACCCAGGGCATAAATTCCGGATAACGTTCGACATCCGCGACGAGGTCGAACAATTGCGAAGCGGTATAATTCAGATGTTCGCGTCGCGTGTAAACCGTCATGATCAGCCGACGGTTTAGATAAGCGACTCTACGTCATGTGGTGCGAACATGCGCCTCGTGTCCTCCTCGCGTGCGCTCACTTCGTCTCGCTCGTTGGCGATGCCGTGGGCTGGGTAGCCGGCGCCGGTGCCGGGGGATGCACGAGATTGGTATGGCAATCGACGCAGGTCACGCCGCCCTGACGCAGCAGTGCGTGGGCCTTCCGTCCTTCGTCGCTCGCCGGTTGAATCGCGTTGGCATCATGACAGGTCCGGCAGGTGATGCTGTCCTGGGCATGCATTTGGGCATGAACTTCCTGCGCCAGCTCGATCCGACGCGCCTGCCAAAGCTCGGGATCGCTGAAATTGTGCGCGAATTCAGCGAATGCGTCGTATGCGCCCGAGGAGGCATGGGTATAGGTCTCGACGAACCAATTATTCCTTGGAATGTGGCAGTCGCCGCAGCTCGGCCGCACACCTTCGTTGTTGCTGCGATGCGCCGAGTGTTGGAAATACGGATCGTCGGATTGAAATGCCATCGTATGGCACGTCGTGCAAAAGGCGTCGGTTGAAGTGTAACGATTGACCACGGTACTGGCGATGATCCCACCGGCGCCGAAAACGGCGCCGACGATCAATAGGGCAACTAACAGCCAGCGATTGATCCGCATTCTATGCCTGCGCCTGTCGTGCGAGTGGCCTTCCCGTCGTATTCACGTTGAGGAGCCTTTTTAGAATTTAAAAGGCTGTGCTCGACCCTTCATCCGTTGAAGATTATTGCAAACATAACTGGACAACTTTGCTAGCCCTTGAGCGAGGTGATGTAAGCAATCAGGTCCCAAATTTGCTGATCATTGAACATCGGCCATGACGCCATCGCCGTCCCAGGCACGCCATTGCGAATGGCAAGAAATGTCCGGCTGGCGTTCGTCGGTTCGGACCAGGGCGGCAAAGTCAAATTTGCCGGCGGTGGATTCATACTCGCTTGCCGCTGGCCGCGGCCGTTGCCCTCGGCGCCGTGGCAGATGGCACAGTTGGCCGCATAAATGACGCCACCCCGCTGCTGAGCAGAGGACTGAGTGGCCGGTGACGCCGCCGCGGGATGCACGAGATTGGTATGGCAATCGACGCAGGTCACACCACCTTGGCGCAGTAAGGCGTGAGCTTTCTGGCCACTTTCGCTCGGCGGGTGAATTGCGTTGGCGTCATGACAACTGCGGCAGGTGACGCTGTCCTGGGCATGCATATCGGCCTGAACTTCCTGCGCAAGCTCGATCCGGCGCGCCTCCCAGAGCATGGGACTGCTAAAATTTTTGATGGTTTCGGCATATGCATCGCGTGCCCCCGAGGAGACGTGAGTGTAGGTCTCGACGAACCAGTTGGTCTTGGGGATGTGGCAATCGCCGCAGCTCGGCCGCACGCCTTGGTTGGCGCTGCGATGCGCCGAGTGCTGGAAATACGGATCATCGGCTTGAAAAGCCATGGTGTGGCATGACGTGCAAAAGGCGTCGGTTGAAGTGTAACGGTTGAACGCGATACTGGCGATAATGCCGCCGGCACCGAAAACAGCGCCGACGATCAAAAGCACAATTAACAGCCAAAAACTGATCCGCATTGCTCCGCCTCCACCCGTCGGGCGGGTGGCTTCTCCGTGGCATTCATGTTGCGGCACGTTTTAAATTTAGAAAGCCGTCTTCGGCGATTTCACGCTCACATCCCGAAATGGCGAGTGAGATCGTGAATAGGGCGATGTCGGCCTGAAGTCTCGGGTTCACGAACCATCTTGTAGCCAAGGCTTTGCACCTCACCGACGATTGCGGCGACGAGTTGGTCCAGCCCCCCGTCGACGGCGCGGGATCGAACCACCGCCAAATCGATGACATCCGGCACGAGCCCAAGTAGCGTGATCGCGGACGGATAGCGGTCGATCAAACGTGCCGCGTCAAGTAGGTCCGCAACTCCGATCTGATGAGGAGACAGGCGGTCCCGCACAGCATCCATGACATCTGTACCGTCGAGCCGGACCAACGTCCCGGCCGGGGCGTCAGTGCGCACAGCGTCCACCAAAATCACGCGGTCCGAATCCGCTATTAGACCGAGAAGCGAAAGCCCAAGAGTACCGCCGTCCTCAAGTCGAACGCCAAGAGGAATAAAGTAGTCGCGCTCGATGCAAGCGACAGCTGCGGCACCTAGTCCATCGTCGCCAAGGAGCACATTGCCCAGCCCTAAGACGAGAACGCCAATGTGCTTTTTTGCAGATTCTTCGGCGGGTTCGTTACTCACGAAGGGTCTGTTTTTCGCTCGGGCATGAACTTGTAACCGGAAAAGATCGAATCGAATGTTCCGATGTGCTCGATGACTGACGATAAAAACACAAAGTATACGTGGACAATGGCGAATATCAGCACCAACCACATTCCAACGTGGTGGATCAACCGCGCGTACTGCAGACCGCCGAACAGCGGTATTAAAAAATCAAAGACCTTGAATGGCGAACCGACCGAAACGTCGACCGTGTAGAGCGCGAGGCCGGTAGCAATCATGACAAGATAAATCCCAAAGATCATGGCGTAGCTGCCGCCCGCGAGTCCATTATGGCCCGCGTAATCGTCGGGATCGTGCCGGATAAAGGAATAGTACAAAAACGTTTTCCAGAGACTGCGCAGGCGCCGGCGCGACAAGGGGATAAGCTCGGACAGGCGCGCATAGCCATTGCCTACGAACAACCAATAGATGCGTACCAGCACCGCGAGCGCGAAAACAATCGCAGCATAAAAGTGGATGGTGCGCACCGTTCCCATCACGAAATGGTCTTTCGCCGCGCCCGGAACGCTGATGAAGGGATTGCCGATGTAATAGCCCGTCGCTGACAATACGAGGATCGAAAAGAAGAGCACCCAATGAGTCAGCCGCACGGGCAGTTCCCAGACATAAACTCGTTCGAGGGTAATTTTCTTCCTAGGTGATTCCGCCATGGCAGTCACATGACTCTGACACGGGCCAACTCTCGTTTAGTCGCATCAACCACGTGGACGCCGCAGGCCATGCATGGATCGAAGGAATGTAGTGTTCGCAGGATTTCCAGCGGCTGCTCCGGCTTGGCGACGGGTGTTCCCACCAAGGAGGCTTCGTAGGGGCCGGGGTGTCCGATGGCGTCACGCGGACCGGCATTCCAGGTGCTCGGCACCACGCACTGGTAGTTCACGATTGAGCCATTGCTGATATGCACCCAGTGACCGAGCGCGCCACGCGGGGCTTCGTGGAAGCCGGCACCGAAGCAATCGTTCGGCCAACTGCCCGGATCCCACTTCGAATTATCCTGTATGCGATAGTCGCGGGTCGCCATGCTATCGGCCAGGCCCCGTACCCATTTGTCCATTGACTCGACAAGCACCTGCGCCTCGATGGCGCGCGCGGCGATGCGGCCGAGGGTAGAAAACAGTGCCGCAGGCCCGACCCCGAGGGTCGACAAAGTTTTGTCTACCAGTTCTTTGACGCGGACCGGTCGCCCCGTGGCGTAGGCAACCAGCGTGCGGGCCAGCGGTCCAACCTCCATGGCGGCGTCGTCATAGCGCG
Source organism: uncultured Alphaproteobacteria bacterium (assembly GCA_963742215.1). GTDB lineage: Bacteria > Pseudomonadota > Alphaproteobacteria > Rhizobiales > Xanthobacteraceae > BOG-931. Next base: position 81,369 of record CAVULJ010000006.1, on the reverse strand, counting down.
GCGATTTGAGCCAACTGTATTTCTGCGCGACATCCAACCTCTGATAAGGCGGCTTCGGGCCGGTATAGTGAGGTGAGGTCTCGCCCTTAAATGGATTGAGTCCCTTGTCGTCGCCGACGGAATAATCGTACCAGGAATGGGCGACCTGCTCGGTGATCTTGGCCTGATCGACCGTGTCGAGTTTCGTCAGATCCCGATTATGAATGATGCCCGTGGGTAGGAACAGTTTAGGATTCTCGCTGTCGTCCTCGGGGTAATCGCCATAGGCCATGTAATTGCCGACGCCGGCGCCAATAGATGCCCAGTCCTTGTAGTAGGACGCGATCGCGAGCACATCCGGGAGGTAGACGCGACTGACGAATGCCAAGCCATCGGCAACGAGCTTATCCAGCGCTGCGATCGTGTCCATATTGAGCGAGTTTTGGGAATCAGGATCGACCGGCGTCGCCATGCCGCCGACCAGAAAGCTCTGCAGGTGCGGGTTCTTACCCCCGAGAATGGCGTGTATCTTGATGAAACGCCGCTGCCAGTCGAGTGCCTCAAGGTAGTGCGCCACCGCCATCAAGTTGGCCTCTGGCGGTAATCGATAGGCCGGATGACCCCAATAGGCGTTGGCGAAGATGCCGAGCTGGCCGCGCTCGATAAACGCCTTGATGCGGTCCCGCACGCCGGAAAAGTAGGTCGCGCTGGACAGCGGCCAGTCCGAGATCGATTGGGCAAGCGTGGAGGTCTTGGCCGGATCGCCGTCCAGCGCGCTGACGATGTCGACCCAGTCGAGCGCGTGGAGCTGATAGAAATGAGTCACATGATCCTGGACGTTCTGCGCCGCCATGATGAGATTGCGCAGCAAGCGGGCATTGGGTGGCGGTACCGCGCCGATGGCCTTCTCGACGGCGCGAATCGAGGCGATGGCGTGGACTGTGGTGCAGACGCCGCAGATCCGCTGGGCGAAGACCCAGGCATCGCGCGGGTCACGGCCGCGCAGAATCAATTCGATGCCGCGAAACATCGTCGACGACGACCATGCCTCCGTCACAGCGCCACCATCGACTTCCGCCTCGACGCGAAGATGGCCTTCGATCCGCGTGACAGGGTCGACGACGATGTGTGTCATCACTCGGACTCCACTTTGTCTTCAATTGACGGTGTCTTTCCGAGGTGATGGCGCGTGATCTCGCCGACACCGTGCAATGCGACCGCTGCTGCCACCAGGCCGGTCAGGCCGAGACCGACAGGGTCGACCCAGCCGCCCACATCGAAGCCGTCGACATTGGGGAGACGTTGGTAGAACGGCGTCATCGTGTCCCAGAAATTCGGCTCAGCGCAACCGACGCAGGGATGCCCGCAGCCGATCGGCCAGTTGGTGCCTTCGTTCCACTTGACGACCGGACAGTTCTGCGAGGTCGCCGGCCCCTTGCATCCCATCTTGTAGAGGCAGTGACCTTGGCGATGCGCTTCATCGCCCCAGGCCTCTACGTACTGCCCGGCATCGAAATGCGCGCGCCGCTCGCAATTATCGTGGATTGTCTTGCCGTAAGCGAAGAGTGGACGCCTATTCTGATCGAGTGGCGGCCACCGCTTCAAGGTCATGTAGTAGACAATAAGCGCGGTAAGGTTCTCGGCATTGGCCGGACAAGCCGACATGTTGATGAGATTCTTGACGCCGGGAACCGCGTCGGCGACGGACAAGGCACCGGTCGGGTTTGGTCGCGCCGCCGGAATGCCTCCGAATGATGCGCAGGTGCCAACCGCGATGGTCGCGGCGGCGTTTCCGCATATCTCGCGGGCGATATCCAGGCCGGCCTTGCCACCGATCGTGCAATAGGCGCCATCGGCGCCCGACGGAATTGAGCCCTCGACCAGCGCGATATATTTGCCCGCATTATCGCGGACTGTTTGCGTCAGCGCGTCCTCCGCCTGACTACCGGCGGCCGCCATCAAAGTTTCATGGTAGTTGAGGGAAATCGAATCCAGAATGAGATCGGCAACCGTCGGATGGCCTGCACGCAATAAAGATTCCGTGTTGCCAGCACAGTCCTGAAACTCAAGCCAGACCAGAATCGGTTTTGCCTCGGTTTCTACCGCCGCAGCGATCGCAGCGCCGGCATAATCCGGAAGTCCCAGAACCGCCGCCATCGACGCGCAAAATCCCATAAATTCACGACGGGAAATGCCGCGATGTTCGAGTTCTTGAGTGAGGTTGTGGGCGATCATCAGTCACCTCCACTATCGAACTTCAAGGAACTTGAAGTTGCGGTGGGCATTCACAACGCTTTCTCAGTACGGTAGCATACATAAGGGTGGAAGCCAATCATGTGATCTAAGTCGAAGATTTTTGACTTCGCCGTTTTTTGTGTGGTGCTTTTTTGAGTGGCGCTTTGATGGAAATCAATTCGATACAGATCGGAGCGAAGTCATGTGCTTGGGAATTCCTATGGAGGTCATCGCCGTCGATGGTTTTCTGGCGCGGTGTTCCGCTCAGGGCGTCGAGCGAGAGGTTAGCCTGTTCCTGCTTCAGGACGAGCCAGTAGCGACCGGCGACTTCGTCTTGGTTCATGTCGGCTATGCGATCCAAAAAATGACGCCACAACAGGCTCGCTCCACGTGGGAACTGTTTGATGAAGTGCTCGCCGCCGAAAGAGCGGACAGCCATGCATGAGCTTGCGATCTGCCAGGCCCTCATCACGCAAGTCGAAGATATTGCCGTTCAGCGAACGGCATGGGTACGGCAGGTTTGCGTCGGCGTTGGCCCGCTGTCCGGAATAGAGCCGCAGCTGCTGGAAAGCGCATATCCGCTGGCCTGTGCCGGTACGCGGGCGGAAGGTTCGCAGCTAGAGATCGAACACACCGATGTGCGCGTCCGTTGTCGTGGCTGCGGCGCTGAGACCACGGCAGCCACCAATCGCCTCGTGTGTGGGGCGTGCGGCGATTGGCACACCGATCTGCTCGCCGGTGATGAACTCTTGTTATTGAGGGTTGAGCTCGAAACGTCAATGTGAAGTGGAGGCTCTTCGTGTGTGAGGATTGCGGCTGTGCGGTCACACCAGCACGCGTCAAAGATGCCGGTACTGTCGAGGTATTGGGTCGCTTGCTGGACGCCAACAATCAGGTAGCGGGGCACAACCGCGAACATTTCGATAGCCATCACGTTGTCGCCTTCAACTTTATGTCGTCGCCGGGAGCGGGCAAAACTTCCCTGCTGGAGGTGACAATCGAAGCGCTCAAGTCGGACTTCCGCCTAGCGGTCATCGAAGGAGATCTTGAGACCGACAACGATGCGCGGCGCATTCGTGCGCATGGGGTTCCCGCGGTACAAATCAACACGGGCAGCGCCTGCCATCTCGATGCACGGATGGTTCATGAAGCGTTGCACGATCTGCCACTTTCCCAAATTGATATCGTCTTTATCGAGAACGTCGGCAATCTGGTCTGCCCTGCGAGTTTCGACCTTGGGCAGCATCGCGATGTCGTCCTCCTGTCTGTGACGGAGGGTGATGACAAGCCGACGAAATACCCTGTCATCTTCCGCACCGCCGATCTCGTGCTGCTGACCAAGATGGATCTCGCCCCGGTTATTGAGGATTTCGACCCAATGCGTGCGCAGAAGGCTGTCCGCGATCTCGCCAATCCAGCGCCGATCATCGAATTGTCTGCACGCAAGGCAATAAATCTCAAGCCTTGGGACGATTGGCTACGTGGCGAGATCGCAAGAATTCGGTCCGGACAAGCATCCACGCAGGAACTTCACGAGGCTCACCATGGCCACCACCCCTCGGCAATGGCTTGATCGCCTTCGGGCGCTCAACCTTCCGCGCCGCTTGAAAGTTATGAACGTCTGCGGCGGTCATGAGCGAACGATCGCGATGACCGGCCTGCGAAAGGCGTTGCCGGATAATGTCGAGCTTGTACCGGGTCCGGGCTGCCCGGTTTGCATCTGTCCAGAGGAGATTGTGCATCAGGCGATTCAAATCGCCCTGTCAGAAAAAGTTATTCTTGTCGCTTTCGGCGATATGCTGCGGGTGCCAGTCAATGTCCGCAAAGGCGAAGTACGCACGCTTGAGCAGGCTCGCGCCGCGGGCGCCGAGATTTTGCCGATCGCATCTCCGCTCGAAGCGGTGCGTATCGCACGGGAGAACCCCGATCGCCGCGTTGTCTTCTTTGCCGCCGGCTTCGAGACTACCACCGCGCCGGTGGCCGCGATGCTCGCCGAAGGAGTGCCGGATAATCTCTCTGTGTTGCTGGCGGGGCGCCGCACGTGGCCGGCGGTTGCCATGCTGCTCGAATCGGAGGCCCCTGGTTTCGATGCCCTCGTTGCGCCCGGCCACGTATCGACTGTGATGGGCCCCGAAGAATGGGCCTTCGTACCGGAGAAGCACGGCATACCCGCAGCGGTCGGGGGATTTAACGCCGAGAGCCTGGTGGCGGCACTCTACTCGGTGTTGCGCCAGCTAGTGGAGGATCGGTGCTTTCTCGATAATTGTTATCCCGAGGTGGTACGACCCGGTGGCAACGTGACCGCGCAACGCCAGCTCGGCGCCACGATGGACGTGGTCGATGCCAACTGGCGCGGCATCGGCATCATCCCGGCGTCTGGCTATGCGCTGCGGCCAGAATTCGCCGCACATGATGCGACGCAGCTCTATCCGTCATTCAACGATGTGATGCGCAAACGTGCCGGACAGATGCCGCCCGGCTGCGATTGTGCGCGCGTGGTGCTCGGCCGCATCTATCCGGATCAGTGCGCTCTTTACGGCCGTGCCTGCACGCCGCGCACGCCGATCGGGCCATGCATGGTGTCGGATGAAGGCGCTTGCCGTATCTGGTGGGCGAGCGGCGTACGGATACCGCGCGAAGTAGCCCATGCGGGCGCCTAGGTGCTCAGAGCAGGGCCGTATTCGGCTCTTTGTTCAAGGCCGTAACTGACGCTTATATCGCGCCGAGGGAAACGCAGTGACCGCGTGTATCGCGCGAAAATTGATACTGGGCGGTCGCGTCCAGGGCGTGGGGTTTCGCCCTTTTGTCTATCGCGTGGCGCACCGCTGCGGTGTTAAGGGCTGGGTAAGAAACCGCGCCGGCGAGGTCGAGGTGCTCGCTCAAGGAGCTCCCGAATTGCTGCAGCGCTTTCGCGACGCGCTTGTTACCGAAGCGCCGCCCTTGGCGCGGCCCAAGTTTCTCTCAGAACAGACGGTCGCGCCGGAAGCTATTGCGGATTTTCAAATTCACGTCAGTGAAAGGGCGTTCTCGGGGCATATTCATCTGCCGCCAGACCACTTTGCTTGCGCCGAATGTCTTGCCGAAATGAACGATCTACGAGATCGGCGCTTCCGCTATCCCTTCATTAATTGCACTCAGTGCGGCCCGCGCTATACCGTGATCGAGCGCCTTCCTTATGATCGTGCCAATACGTCGATGGCACGCTTTGTCCTCTGTCCGCAATGCGCGGCTGAGTATGCCGATCCAACCGACCGCCGATTTCACGCAGAGCCACTTGCCTGCCCTCAGTGCGGACCGCGCCTAGAATATCGTGCATTTGGAAGTGATGCACAGTTTGGTGCCGCCGCTCTTTCGGCAGCGATTGAATCGCTACGGTCGGGCAAAATCGTCGCGGCCAAAGGGATTGGCGGCTATCATCTGCTTTGCGATGCGGCCAATTCCGCAGCGGTGCGCTCGCTACGAGAACGCAAGAAGCGGCCGGACAAGCCGCTCGCAGTGATGTTCCCACTTCGGCCCGATCTCACCTTGCTTCGCAGGGCTACAGTTCCGCAGCTGACTCACGAGACCCTGCTGTGCGATCCAGTTCGTCCGGTCGTGCTGGTGCCGAAGAATGTCGGCGGCGATCTCGCATCTGAAATCGCCCCCGGCAGCAGCGAAATTGGAGCCATGCTTCCTTACAGTCCGCTTCATCATCTGCTACTCGCGGACTTCGGCGCTCCGCTCGTTGCGACCTCCGGCAATATCAGTGGCGAGCCGGTCTTAACTGACAACAGCATGGCTGAGACGCGTCTGGCCGCCGTTGCCGACGGCTTTTTGCATCACGACCGCCCCATTGTTCGTCCAGCAGACGATCCGGTCTATCGTGTCGTCGGCGACAAGCCGAGACCAATACGGTTAGGCCGTGGAAACGCGCCGCTCGAGATCGAATTGCCATTCTCCTTGGTGAAACCGTTATTAGCCTTGGGCGGCCACCTGAAGAACACCGTGGCGCTGGGGTGGGGAAACCGCGCGGTCGTGTCCCCGCACCTTGGGGACATGGGCACGCCTCGCGGCCTGGATCTGCTCAAATCGGTCGCGACTGATTTGCAATTCCTATATGGCGTGCGCGCAGAGACGGTTCTGTGTGATGCCCATCCTGGCTACGCGACAACGCGTCTCGCCCCGCAGCTCGGGCTGCCGGTGATCGAGATCTTTCACCATGAGGCCCATGCATCGGCGTTGGTCGGAGAATTCGACCAAACCGCCGATTGGCTGGTTTTCACCTGGGACGGCGCGGGCTTCGGGCGGGATGGAACGATCTGGGGCGGAGAGGCGCTGCTCGGGCGGCCGGGACACTGGCGCCGCGTGGCCACGATGCGGCCATTTGCGTTGCTCGGCGGCGAGCGCGCTGCCCACGAACCATGGCGGAGCGCTCTTGCGCTGTGCTGGGAGGCCGGGACGGACTGGGAGAATTGCAAGCAGGAAACCGGCCTTTTGCGTCACGCTTGGACGCGCAAGCTTAATTGTCCTCAGACCTCGTCGATCGGTCGGTTGTTCGACGGTGCCGCCGCCTTGCTAGGTCTTGTCTCACAAGCGAGTTATGAAGGGCAAGCCGCGGGCCATCTTGAGTCGATCGCCGCTGAGGAGGCTGCGCCGATTGCGTTGCCGTTGTCCCGCCGCGCAGACGGCATTTGGGAGGGCGACTGGCGCCCGCTACTCGGTTGCCTACAGGATGCAAGGCAAAGCACGTCCTCCCGGGCTGCTGTATTCCACGCTACGCTCGGCGAACTGCTACTGGCCCAGGCGCGTGCAGTGCGCGAAGAATATGGCGTGTGCCGAGTGGGCATGACGGGCGGCGTATTCCAAAATCGTGTCCTTTGCGAACGCGTCCTGTCCTGCGCTCAGCGGGAAGGCCTTTCCGCTTCGCTGCCGGAAAGGCTACCATGTAACGACGCTGGCCTCAGTTTCGGGCAGATCGTTGAGGCAGGCGCGCATGATCGAAGATAAATTTGTTACCCTCGCCTATGGCAACGGTGGCCGTTTCATGCGGGCCATCATCGACGAAATTTTTGCGCGCCATCTTTCCAATCCGCAGCTCAACATCACTGTCGACGCAGCCTATTTGCCGCTGCCCCCGGGGGAGGTCCTGATCACCACGGACGGTTTTACCGTGCACCCGCTCGAATTTCCGGGCGGAGATATCGGCTCGCTTGCCGTCCATGGAACGGTCAATGATCTGGCGGTCGCGGGTGCGACGCCGATTTTTTTGAGTCTGAATGCATTCATCGAGGAGGGAATGGAATTTTCTCAACTCGATCGCCTGGTTAGAAGCATGGCGCACGCCGCAAAGATTTGTGGCGTACGGGTTGCGGCAGGTGACACCAAAGTCCTGCGCCGAGGTGAGGGTGGCGGCCTCTACCTTGCGACCACAGGGATCGGCATACGACGCCCAGGCCTTCGGCTCGGCCTCGATCAGATCCGTACCGGCGACGTGGTGATGGTGAGTGGCCCGGTCGGTGACCATGGGACGGCGGTGTTACTTGCACGCGAGGATTTCGGTTTGAAAGGCGATCTGGCCTCCGATGCGGCCAGTATCCTTCCTCTGGCGCAAGCGCTGTGGAACTTGCCGGGCTTGCGCTTCATGCGAGATCCGACGCGCGGCGGGCTCGTGACCGTGATGCACGAAATCGCGCGTATGACTGAATTGACGGTCCGTTTGGACGAAACTGCCATTCCGGTCCACCCGCCTGTGCGCGCGGTCTGCGATATGCTCGGTTATGATCCGCTCTATCTTGCCTGTGAGGGCCGAGTGGTTGCGGTGTTGTCGGCCGAAGACGCGCAACGCGCATTGGACATTTGGCGCGCACTGCCCGGCGGTGAAGCAGCGGCCATAATCGGGCACCTAAACGGATCGGTCTCCCAGGTCATATTGCAAACCGAAATCGGAGGCGAACGGCTACTGGAGGAACTTGAGGATGATCCACTACCGCGTATTTGTTAAGTGTGGCCCAAGCGCTCGGCGTCCGCTGAGCCAGTTTCAGTTCTAAAAATGAGACGCGTAAATTAGCAAGATCACGATGATTAGCAACAACCCACCGAACATCCAAAGACATCCAGCGACATTTCGGCGATATCGCGGAAATGAGTTTTCATCGGGTGTTCGCAAGCCGAGCATGTAGCTTATTCCTCATCGACCCCAAGACCTTTCCGGTTTTTGGGTTGATCAAATGCACCCGAGTGCAGGCCCCGCAGGTCACGGGCTCAAAGGCGTCATCACCAGCTGGATCATCAGCGATCCAGCCTTGCACGTTCAAGCCCGTGTTGGGGCAGCGGAAGACTAAAGAAGCCATCCCGCACGGTAGCGGGATTGAGCTTTGGGGAGCTTGATAAATGTCAAAAGGCCACACCGCGCTTGGCCCTCAGCAGACATGCGAAAAGCGTCATTCGCCGCGCGGACAACAAAAGGGCAAACCAAAATGCAAACGACTATATCGGAACACCGAAAAAGGGACATTCACGGCGATGTCAGCCTAGAATTGAACGTAGACACCTCCGCGAATGCGAATGGCCAAAATGCCACCAAATGAGGCGCGGAATTGGGACACGCCTCTTCAAGCTTGGGGACCATTTGATTCAGATCAAGAGAACCTGAGCTAAGGCGCTTATCTTTAGGTTTAGTTTTAACAAACGACCACAAAGGAAAACACCATGAGCCTCACAAGCAATCATCATCAGGGTATTCCTGTCACTTTTGAAAGCATTCGTGACTTCAACGTCAAAATGATCGATATAGCTCACGCGAATATGGAGTCATTCTTCGGGTTTGCTCGCCAGCTCGCCACGGCGAAGGCGCCGTCCGACATTATGGAGTTGTGGACTGCTCACGCGCGAAAGCAGTTCGAGACACTTACCGAGCAGACCAAAGAGCTGTCGGCGCTCGGACAGAAGATGGCCAAGGAGAGCGCCGAACCTATCGCGCGCAGCGTCAATCAGGTCCTCAAGAAAGCCTCTTGATGAGAACGCCGAATGCAAGAGCCGTGAAAACGCCCATGCCTCAGCGGCAGTTGTGGAATGTCCGCTTTGGGTCATTAGCCGCCACGCGATCTAACCAGAGGTGTGTCCGCTTTACCCCCGAAAGCTGCCACGGCACTCGCTGACCGCCGTGTCCGCTAAGAGCCACAAGCGGACTCATGCGCTGCAGCAAAAATCCTATTCCATACTAGCCGCGATCAATCCGCTTGACCTTTGATCGCGATTTCACATTTATTGTAGAGTTCGAAAGCTATTGGAGTATGAGCAATGGACCAGAAAGCTTTTACTCTGCTCGCTGGTGTCATTTTTGCAATAGTAGCCTTGGCCCATCTGTTACGAATTTACATGGGTTGGCCAGTTACGATCGCCGACTGGGCTGTGCCGATGTGGGTTAGCTGGATTGGGCTCGTCGTCGCGGGTGGCTTGAGCTACTTCGGATTGAGCCTCACGCGGCGTCGCTAAGGGTCATTAACGGACATGGCGGTCTGGCGCGGCAGCTAAGGGCCATAAGCGGAAATGGCGACTTTCACGATTTCAAATGTTACTATGTACAATACCGCACGTTTAACTCAACAGGTATCCGGGATTAGCAATAGTATCTGTTGCTCGTAATGACAGCACTTGATGCGTTATTTGCGAGGCTTTTCACCGAAGACAGTAAGACCTGATGGCCGACGGCCAGAAGTTCATGCTGACGGCAGCGCGCTTGCTTTCGCATGGTTGGCTGCCGAATGGCCGGAACGGCGGCAGCACCTGATCCGGTAGGAGGCGGCACGTTTTTTCTCTGTTAACGGCGAGAGACTCTTTTGCCCGTTCGGGAAACGGACTGAACGCAATTTGTTTTCTTATTTTGAGCGGTTGACGATTTGAGCGTCGTGAACCGGCGCGCGGCGCCTATCTTTCGGGTGCCCCAAGAATCTTGCCCGTCTTCGGATTAATGAGATGAGCCCTCTGACAAGCGAGGCATTTTACTGATTCATATGACTGCTCGCTCTTCCCGGAACTATCGTCCGCGAACCAAGCCTGCACATTCTGGCCCGTCCTGGGGCATCGATAGATCAAACTCGCCATGCCGCGCTCCTATGTCATCGATGCCGACATTCAACTCAGGAATTGTCCTTAGGCGCCGGTCGAGACGGACGGCGACGGCGTTACGTGGTCGGGGCCGGGTTGACATAGATCATGGGGGAATGCCGCGGAGCGGGGTGGTCGGAGGTGGCTCTAAAAAGTGAAGTAACCATAATACCTTACGAGCTGAAAAGTCATTTTCGCGATATTGGTGATGGTTATTACTGCCCCACGCTCCCCGATCTTCTGGACGCGTGCGGCGGCAACTTTGCGCACTTGTATATCTATATCGTGGCAAATATCTGGACTGCGGAAAGCGACGAACCAAAGACTTCGGCGATTGGCGACTTTCCCGAAGAAGCCGTCCCCCAATTATGACTCGCTTTGCGCAAAAGGGAATCGTGATCGAGCGCAGACCGGCATATTGTTACACGAGCACCTCGGCGATTGGACGTCGCGGCGAATGTGGCGCGGTTGAACCGCGACCCACTCTGAGCAGGAGCTGCGGATAAGTGGCCGTGCGCAAGACGGTCGTTAAACCGGAGCGAAATTCGGAAACCTCGATCGGCTGATTGAGATACGACGTCGAGTAGCCCGCAATCGTAACAACCAAAAGCAGGCGCTGCAGAGCTTGGCCGGCGGCAAGCCACGCGTCATTGTTGTCCGCCGCCGTTGCCAGCGCCACCAACAACGGTGAACCGCGCGCCAGTTGTTCGTGTGCCGCGGCAATTCCGTTGCCGAGATCGAAGGTTCGAATAGCCATGGCGAGGATCGGGGTGCCAACATCGGTGAGGGTAGCGAACCCCTGGGAAGCGGACGGCATGCCGTCGTTGCTGCGCGATGTGTGAATCCAACTGGCAAGTTCGCGCCGAAAGCGTGGATCATCGAATTGGCGTCGATCGGCCCGCGCGATCAGTGCTGCAACGCGCTCTCGCTCGTCCAAAGTGCGGACGAATGCAACATCGCCGCCTTCCAGTTCGACGGCCGACTGCAGGCGCTCAACGACGGCATCGGGCACGTCCTCCTCGATGAAGGGACCGCGATTGGTCGCACGTTTGGTAATGGCGTCGAATAGCGCGGCAAGATCTTTGAGCATCGGCCCCGAGCCCGGGAACGCGATGCGCGCGACAACATCCGGTTCGGCGCTGTGCGGGAACGTGGTGATCTCGACCGAAACATTGAAATATGCGAACGCAACTCGCAGGTTGAAGAGCGCGGCCCCGCGGCTGATGATTAACTCGCGGTCGAACGGATCGATGTTCGGCAGGCTTCGGGTGCGATCGGCACAGACGAGGAGTTCGTTGCCGATGATCACGAACCGCCATGGCTGGGTATTGTGGCTGGACGGAGCGAGAATCGCGTAACGGACAACAAAGCGAGCCTTCTCCGCCGTGGTTCCGGCCGCCGGAAAGTCCGACGGATTGACGTTCCAGGCGGCGAGATTGCCAGAATTCGGATTGTTTGCGTTCATGGAACCGCTTCTTCCAGCATGCGGATGACGGGAATCGCCAGAACAGGACACGGCGCCTCGCGCAACACCCGCTTCGTCGTGCTGCCGCGCAGGGCGTCGAGGACGCCATCATGACCGCTCGTCGCCATGCAGATCAGATTGGCCGCTGTCTTTGCCGTAGCCTGAAGAATGCCCTCGACGACGTTTCCGGTGTGCATCTCCAGTGAAAGGTGTTGCGCAGATGGAGAACACCTCCCAAGGACAGGCGCATTCGTCCCGATGTGCAGAACCTTGATTTCCGGATCGGCGCCTAACGCGCGAGCAAATTGCCTGACAGCAGCAATGGCTGCGGCTGGAGGCGGGACATGATCCACCGGGACCAGGATGCGTTTCAGATCGAGCTCGCCCGTTGCCGGATCCACAAAACCCCGACAATTCGGAGAGATGAAAAGTGTCTGCGTTGCCGATCGCCGCGACATCGTCTCTGCGATCGACGGCTGAATCCAGCGCGGCAGACCTTTGTGACCGTGCGTGGCCAGCACCAAGAGACCGCTCGGATGCCCGGCGAGGAAACGCAATAGACCTCGCACCGGATGCTGGGGCTCGATCTCAACCTTCGCGACTTCGATACCGAGTTTCTTGAATACAGCCGGCGGCGTTTCGTTCTCGTCACAAAGGCCCCAGCGCGCAAGCGTCCGGCGAACCTGGGGAAACGCGCGCCAAGGGGCCTCGTCCTGCCCCTCAGCGACGTGCACGACGTAGAGCGCGCACTTTGCGCTGACACCGATTTTGAGCGCATGATTGAAGGCATTGATGCTCAGATCCGAAAGATCGGTTGGATGCATGACCGGAACAGTGGTGGAATTCATCTGCAATTTGCTCAGCAACCGCGTTTATTCGCTTCGATGACATGCCTCGCGGATTTGCTCCACGAGCGTGTCGCCGAGAAACGGCTTTTCAACGATCGGAACTTTAGCCGCCGCGGCGCGCGCGGAGAGCGCGGCATTAGGCTGGCTGATGATAAGAATAGCCGGCGCCAAAGCCTTGCGTTCGCGCAATTTTGCGATCAGCTCCATTCCGCTCATGGCCGGCATATTTTGGTCGATAACGAAACAGTTGTACGAACCGAGGTCGCCGGTATTGAGAAGCGCGGTGGGGCCACGATAGGCACGCACCGCAAAGCCTTCGAGCTCGAGCGAAAATTTCAAGGAATTGCAAACCGCCGCATCGTCGTCGACGACGGCGATAATGGGGGCAGGATTCATCAATGCTGGCAACGGTTTCATCACTCGCCTGAACCTTAGAAAAATCCCTACTGCGACCGACTTTCAGGCTAGATGACGGGAAATCCGCAGCGCTGCATTGATCTCGCTCAATATTCGGGAACAGACCCTGGAGGCCGGAATATCACTTTCCCAGCATCCCGACGATCAGCGCCATGCGCACGAGATCAGACAAGCTTCCCGCCCTCATTTTGTCCATGAGGTTCGCCCGGTAAATCTCCACGGTCCGGGGACTGATTCCGAGATCGAAGGCAATCTGCTTGTTGGCCCGGCCTGCCACCAGTCCGCCGAGCACATCGCGCTCGCGGTTCGAGAGCGCGGCCAGCCGGTTCTCGATTTCCGCGCGCTCGGTGTGACGCTTTTCTTCCCCCTCGCGAAATTTTAGAGCAGACCGGACGCTTGCCAGTAGCACTTCATCGTCGAACGGCTTCTCCAAAAAGTCTATTGCACCGCTCTTCATGGCCTCGACGGCCAGCGGGACATCGCTATGGCCGGTGATGACAATGACCGGCACGGCGATATTGAGTTCCTTCAAGCGCCTCAGCAGATCGATCCCGCTCAAGCCCGGCATTCTCACGTCGGTGATGACGCAGCTCAAGCGGATGCCAGGAAGCGCATCGAGGAAAGCGACCGCAGACGAATGCGTCTCCACGTCTATCTTGGCCGCACGCAGCAGAAACGTGAGCGAATCACGAAGAGCCTCGTCGTCATCGATGACGTGCACAGTCCCGATTTCAGACGGCATCGCTGGATTCCTCCTTGGTCACGGCGGGCAGCGTAAAGCAAAACACCGTACCGCCTCCAGGGTTAGGCCGAGGTGCGATAGAGCCGCCATGCGCCTCGATGATGGTGCGTGAAATCGACAGGCCGACGCCCATCCCCTGGCGTTTCGTGGTGACGAACGGTTGGAACAGCTGGGCACTGATCTCGGGCGAGATTCCGGCCCCGGTGTCGGCCACGCTGATCTCGACCAGATTTTGCGGCGCTTGCGTCGTCGAAATGATGAGTTCCCGCTTATCGGTCTCTTCCATCGCCTCGATGGCGTTGCGCATGAGATTGAGGAGAACCTGTTGAATCTGCACTTTGTCCGCAAGCACGAAATCCACGCCTGGATCAAACCGAAAGTGCACACGAATGCCTTTGTCCTTTGCGCCCACGAGAGCTAGCGCGCTGGCTTCTTCGACCAGTTTCTTCACATCTTCGACCCGCCGCTCGCTCTCGCCGCGCGCGACGAAATCGCGCAACCGGCGAATGATGTCGCCTGCACGCAGCGCCTGGGTTGCCGCCTTGTCCATGGCGTCGCGAAGCAGCGCCGCGTTCTCGTCGGGGCTATTTTCGAGCAGCCGGCGCGATCCTTTCATGTAATTCGCAATCGCGGACAATGGCTGATTGAGCTCATGGGCAAGGGCCGATGCCATCTCACCCATCGCTGTCAGCCGCGAGATATGGACGAGTTCCGACTGCAATTCCTGGAGTTTGGACTCGGTCTCCTGTCGTTCCGTAAGGTCACGGATAAATCCGGTAAAAAACCGCTGATCGCGCACATGCATTTCGCCGACGGTAAGCTCCATCGGAAAGGTCGAACCGTCCCGCCGTCGGCCGACGACGACGCGGCCGATGCCGATGATTTGCCGCTCGCCGGTGCGCATATAGCGGCTAAGGTAGCTGTCGTGGTCTTGCTGATACGGCGTTGGCATCAGCATTTTGACGTTTTTGCCCAAAACCTCCGTGGCGTCGTGGCCGAACAGCCGCTCCGCCGCCGCACTGAACGATTGCATGACGCCACGTTCGTCGATGACGATCATGGCGTCGGGAACGCTGTCGAGAATTGATTTAAGGTGTGCCGCGCGCGTTTCGGCATCTTCCGCGTTCGCCGATGCCGCATGGCGGGCGCGGTGCAAGAGTTCGCCCCGCCATGACGCGCCTGCGCCGACCAGGGCGAACGCTACGGCATCGATGATGTCAGACGTCGAGACCGACCGAATGTCGGCGATAAATAGCAGACCAAGCAGCAAGCCGAGCATTGTGGCGAAAAGCCCGGATCCCCAGCCGCCGAATGCCGAGGCGACCAGAATCGCCGGCACAAAGAACAAATAGGAGGCTTCGCCACTCAGTACCGATTGCAACGCCAGCTTAGCGACAAGCCCCAGTGCGACAGCCAGGATCGCAATGCCGTAGGGTTTGATAAACCCGCGCAAAGTCGGGACCATTAATGGCGGTTTTTGCGCGTGCGAATTTGAGTTGGGCATCGTCTCAGCCATCAAAAGGCCAGTGATCGCCAACCGGCACATGGACTTAGAGTACGATAAAGCCGCCAATTCAAAGACTAATTCAATGGATGCCGGCAGAAGGCTCCGAGTGTCCTCCGGGAAAGCCCTTATGGTCATTATCTGAATTTTCCCCCGGCCGCGCGGGGCTTAGCAATACTCTCCGAAATTCACGGAGGTAAAGGCCATGCTGACACAGATCGCGATGCGAGCCGATGTAATCCGTGCGGCCCTTTCGGCGGGCAGTCCTCCACCGATGCCGAGCCTTAAGCGCGAGAAAGTGATCGACGCCAACGCGCTCGATCAAATGATGCAGCTCATGGGTGCGACCATGGCCTATTCGCGCAATTCTGAAATCTTCGGCGAAAACGAACCCGCCGATTATCTTTATAAAGTCGTCAAAGGCGGTGTGCGCACCTATAAAATTCTGAGCGACGGGCGTCGCCAGATCGGGAGTTTCTATCTTCCTGGCGATATTTTCGGGCTCGAATTTGCCGACGAGCACACGTTGTCGGCCGAGGCGATTAGCGACACAAAAGTCCTCGTGATCAAGCGCAGCGCGTTAAACGCGCTGGCGGGTCGCGATGCTTCGGTTTCGCGTCAGCTTTTCGCGCTCTCCAACTACGAGCTGCGGCGGATGCAGACGCGGGTCCTGCTGCTTATCAAAAGCGCGCAGGAGCGTGTTGCGAGCTTTCTGCTGGAAATGGCCGAGCGCGTGTCGGCGGGTAACGCCATTGAGCTTCCCATGTCGCGCCAAGACATCGCCGATTATCTCGGCCTTACGATCGAGACTGTTTCGCGAACGCTCACGTCATTGGAATGCGCGGCGGCGATCGAGGTGCCGACGTCGCGCCGCATCGTGTTGCGGAACCGCTCGGCGCTGAGCCGCATGAATGGCTGACGCCGCGAAGCCGAGACAAAAGGAGAGCAATCATGCGAGTCAAAGACGTCATGACACGGAACGTGATTTCTGTGGACGCCAATGAATCGGTCCTTACCGCCGCGCAATTGATGCTGAAAAACAGGATCAGCGGTCTGCCCGTCGTCGATCGGGAAGGTGAGTTGGTCGGCATTGTGTCGGAGGGTGATTTTCTGCGCCGGGGCGAACTCGGCACGCAACGCCAGCGGCGGAAATGGGTCGAATTTATCGTTGGGCCGGGAAGGCTGGCCGAAGAATATGTGCACGTCGCGGGCAGGAAGATCGAACAGATCATGACGCCCGATCCCTACACTGTCGCGGAAGACGCTTCGCTGGAAGATGTCGTCGAGACGATGGAGCGCCGTCATATCAAGCGGCTGCCGGTGACGCGCGGCGGACGCATGGTCGGCATCATAAGCCGGGCCAATCTCATGCACGCACTGGCGAGTCTTGCCCGCGAAATGCCGGCTGCCGTCGTCGGCGACTCGGCCATCCGCGATAATATCCTCGCCACCCTGAGTAAGACGCGCTGGGCGCCCCACATCAACGTGGTCGTCAAAAATGGCGTTGCGGAACTATGGGGTATCATCACCGACGAGCGCGAGCGCCAGGGCATCATTGTCGCGGTGGAGAATAGTCCCGGCGTCAAGCAAGTCCACGACCATCTGGTCTGGGTCGATCCGATGTCCGGCATGGCTTTCCCGTCCGCGGAGGATGAGGCCAAGGAGCGTATCGCGGCGTCGTGATGGCGCGTTTAGCCGAACCCGCTGATGGCAAGACAAGGAACCTCAATGCGCAGGATTACTCCATTATGCGTGAGCGTCGCCAGTATGGCTTACATCGTGGCCATATTTGTGGCCTTGACGCCATTGAGTGCCAAGGGTGACGAGGTGCTGTCCCCGGAGGCGCAACGGGGGTTCGTTATCGTGCAGAGCGACTGCTCGCGTTGCCACGCAATCGGCAAGCTCGGAGATAGCCCGCTTAAGATCGCGCCACCATTCCGCACATTGCATTCGCGCTATCCGGTCGAGGATCTCCAAGAGTCGCTTGCTGAAGGGATTGTCACCGGACATCCGACGATGCCGGAATTTCGCTTCGATCCCGGCCAGGTCGGCGATGTAATCGCTTATTTGAAATCCCTCGAACGTTAGATGCCGATTTCGGATTTATTGGGCTTCGATCGACAGCGTTACGATAAGAACAGATGATTCCTGAGGATCGGAAGTGATCTGAAAACCTAGTTTTCGGCACATTTCCAGCATCATCGTATTGTCTTGAAGGACCTGTGAGAGCCAGGTCCGTGACCGAGACCCGCGGTGAGTATAATGGCGGCGGCCGTGCCTTTTGCGCCGGCAGCGGCGATAATGGAAGGAACGGCGGTCGGCGGCACTCCGATCACGGCCAGATGCGGCGCCTCCGGCAACTCATCATAGGATATGACGGCTTGAACCTCTTCGATCGTGTCGTAGTGAGGATTGACCAGATGAAGCGCCCCGGCAAAGCCACCGCGCCGCAAATTTCTCAGTACGGCATGGCCCGGTGATTTTTCGCGCGGGCTTGCGCCGATCACAGCGATCGAGCTCGGCGAAAACAACTTGTCGAGACGATAGGTCGACATTTGCCTGTCTCAATCCGGGCTGTAGCAGCCAGCTTCTCACTCCGTGACACGGCCCGATAGCTCGCCCGCCAGCTTTGATTCATATCAAAGCCAATTTTCCCGACATCGGCATGATGCCGACAAAAGGAGGGCATCATGCCGATCACAAGCGTAATTATACTGGCGGCGATAGTTTCCGCATTTGTGCTCTTTGGAGTGGTTTTGGCGTGGGGAGAACACCAAACGAGGCATTTGGCCCCGAGCGCTCCACGACGCGTCGGCGGGAGCGGCAAAATCCGTGTACCAACGATGGTTAAGACCGAGATTGCCGCCGGCAACCGTGAGGCTCAAAGGACGTCTGATTCCGTGCCTGAGCGGGTGCATTAGCCGGTTACGAGTTCGTCACAAGCGAGTATGTTTCGGTCCGTGACGAAGCCGGCAACATGCGGACATTTCGGGTAGTTTCCGTCCAATTCAGCGACGTGATCGTGACAAATTCCGAAGACCCATTGCAGGGTTCTGTTTTCAAACTTCTCTGCAGCCCCGCGACATATGGGGCTATTGAGGTGCGGCGCTGCGACACGCATGGCGCTGTCGTGTTCCTCGCCGGCGACCGCGCTTTGAAAGTCAAGCGCGCGGTGCGCTATCCGTTTCTTGATTACTCAACGTTAGAGAAGCGCAAGGCCGCGTGCCTAGCCGAACTTGAAGTCAATCGTCGGTTCGCGCCGCAGCTTTACCGTCGCATCGTACCGATCACACGCGAAATCACCGGCTCGCTTGCCCTGGATGGTTCGGGCGATCCGGTCGAGTGGGCCGTGGAGATGACTCGCTTCGACGAGAATATGACCCTGGACCGCCTTGCTGACCGCAGCAAACTCGACGACAAGCTGCTGGGCCGGCTCGCTGTTGCAATCGCCGCCATGCATGGGCGCGCGCAGCCTGTTGAGGCCACTCCATGGATCGCCGCACTTGAACGATTCGTGAAACAAAACACGGCGGCCTTTGAAGAACATAAAGACCTGTTTCCAGGTCGATCGGTTGCGGAACTCGAACGGAACTCCGAGACGGCATTTGCGCGACTGCGGCCTCTGCTTGCGGTGCGCGGAGGCTTTGGTTTGATTCGCCGTGGTCACGGCGACCTTCATCTTGGCAATATCGCGGTGCTGAACGGCGAGCCAGTCGCTTTCGATGCGTTGGAATTCGATCCCATCATCGCATCGGGCGACGTGCTTTACGACTTGGCGTTTCTGCTCATGGATTTAGTCGAGCGGGGTCTCGAACCCGCCGCGAATGGCGTTCTAAACGGGTATTTTTCCGCAGCACGACGCATTGAGGATTGCGACGGCATCGCCGCATTACCTTTCTTCATGTCGCTACGGGCTGCCATACGAGCCAAAGTGACAGCAGCTCGCCTCGATGTGACGAAGGATGGAGACAGGCGCGGCATCGCTCAATCGGCAAGACGCTACTTTGATCTCGCTATCGAGTTGCTGGCTCCCGCAAAACCCATAGCTGTCTGCACGGGCGGGTTATCGGGCACCGGGAAATCGGTTCTGGCACGCTCCTTGGCACCTTGTCTTCGTCCAATTCCCGGAGCGCTCCTATTTCGATCTGACGTCGAGCGTAAGGCCCTTTTTGAGGTCGCTGAGACCGATCGTCTGGCGCCCGAGGCATATCAACCAGTGGTGTTCGAAAAAATCTATCGGATCTTGAATGACAAGGCCGTTCGAGTTGCGCGAGCCGGGCATTCGGTCATCGTCGACGCCGTCTTTGCTAAGCCGGAAGAGCGCTCTGCGATCGAAGCAGCAGTCGCGGACGTCGGCTTACGCTTTCGCGGTCTCTTCCTCCTGGCTGATCTCCAAACGCGCCTCAAGAGGATTGCGACGCGTCAGCCGGATGCCTCCGATGCCGACGTCGTCGTGGCGCGAAGGCAAGAAGAGTTTTCGATCGGTTCGGTCGCGTGGTCTGTGATCGATGCATCGGGTTCGCCCGAGGCGACGCTGGCTAAGGCGCGCGCGATTCTCAATTGACGCGGAAATCGCGGAACTCGCGCTTACGGACGACGTTCACGGCACCAGAACCGCCGCGCCCTGCAGCCGTCCCATTCTTAGATCCGACAATGCGTCATTGGCCCGGCTGAGCGGATGCGGAACGGTCTGCGTGACAATCCCGGCCTTGGCAACAACCGTGAAAAACTCGTCGCCGTCTTTCCTGGTCAGATTGGCAACCGAAGTGAGTTCTCTTTCCTCCCGCAGCAGCCCGTAGGAAAAACTGGGAATATCGCTCATGTGGATCCCTGCGCAGACTACGCGTCCGCCCTTGCGCACCGCGCCGAGCGCCAACGGAACGAGAGCGCCGACGGGCGCATAGATGATGGTGCAGTCGAGCTCCTCGGGCGGCCTTTCTTCGGAGCTCCCTGCCCAACGCGCGCCAAGCTTCAGCGCGAACGCTTGTGCCGCGGCATCACCGGATCTGGTAAAGGCGAACACATCCCGGCCCTGCCAGCCTGCGACCTGGGCAATGATGTGAGCGGCCGCGCCGAAGCCGTAAAGCCCGATCTTCTTTCCGTCGTCGGCCATTTTGAGGGATCGCCAGCCGATCAAGCCTGCGCACAGCAAGGGTGCTGTCGCGACATCGTCGCCGTTTTCAGGCAATCGAAAGACGAAACGCGAGTCAGCGACCACATGGGAGGCGTAGCCGCCGTCACGTGTGTAGCCGGTGAATAATGGATGATCGCACAGGTTCTCACGGCTCTCGCGACAGTATGGGCAATGGCCGCATGTCCAACCAAGCCAGGGAATGCCCACGCGCATGCCGACCAAGCCCCTCGACGCCTCCGCCGACGACGTCGATGCGACCGACGATTTCATGACCTGGAACGATCGGAAGCTTGGGATTTGGCAGTTCGCCATCGACGACGTGAAGATCGGTCCGGCAAACGCCGCATGCGGTCACGCGAAGCCTGACCTCGCCGTCCGATGGGCGCAGATCGGGTCGCTCCATGAAGCTGGAGCGGCTCGCGGAGCCGCTCCAGCACCATCGCCTGCATCGTTAAGATGCCTCCTCGCTGGTATCCGGCGAGCGTTTCGCAGTAGTTTCGCACAAGACAGCGGCCGGCCGAGGTTCATCACCGCCGGCCAGCCGCTTCGTTTTATTATCCCGATCGGCTTCTATCGTCCGAATTGGGCCTTCCATCACCGGATAGGCGATGTGATCGGCGCTATCAGGCGGCGACGAGCCAACGCATCATGGGCGCGTGCTGCACCGTCCCGAGTTGACTGACCAAGCCGTCGAGACCGAACACATGGCCGGCGCGCTTGACAATCAGGTAGACGAGCACGCCCGCGTACACGATGTGATAATCGACCAGATAATTGTTGGCGTCTTCGATGTACGGGAAGTCCATATGCGCGGTCCAATAGAGCAGCATCAACATGATCGCGAACGGCGCACTGGCCCTCACGAACAGGCCCGAGATCAACGACAATCCGATCAGCATGTGGCCGTATTCGACCAGGAACGTGAGGATCGGGACAGCTGCCGTATTGGTGAACGGCGCATACACGTCGTGAAACGTTTTGACGTGGCTTAGAAAGCCAAGGACGAATTTATCGTCGCCGTAATGGTAAATCGCCGCCCATAAGAAGGTCCAACCCATCGTAAGGCGGAAGAATACGATGAAAACCTGGTCTGCATCGTAATGCGTTTTTTCCCGTTGCATGGCTTTTCTTCCCTTTGGGATGTATGGTGACGTGGTTCATTGCACGGATAGAGTATTGTCGTGGGCGACGGGCGGCATTGCGCTAGATCAACCGGGCCGCACCATAACTTTGATCTAGGTCAACGCCCCCGCCGCTCCTGCGACGCAAGTTAGACCTTTAAGGAATGGTCTCGTGTTTCCCAAAACCATACGCCGCGACATCATTCTGTTGATCTGCATCAAGGCTGCGGCGTTGACCCTTATTTACTACGCATTCGTTGCACCTGTTGCGCGGCCAGAGCCCGATGGCCCGGCGATGGCTGCATATCTTCTTCGCGGCAGCGGAAACTGAGGGACGATCGTGCATATTGATATTGTCGAACTCTCCCGCCTGCAATTCGCGGTCACCGCGCTTTATCACTTCATTTTTGTGCCGCTGACGCTCGGTCTCTCCATCCTGCTCGGCATCATGGAGACCGTGTACGTGATGACCGGTAGGCAGATTTGGCGCGACCTTGTCAAATTCTGGGGCGTGCTGTTCGGCATTAATTTCGCCATGGGCGTTGCCACCGGCATAACCATGGAATTCCAGTTTGGCACCAACTGGGCCTATTACTCGCATTACGTCGGCGATGTTTTCGGTGCGCCGTTGGCGATCGAGGGGCTAATGGCGTTCTTCTTGGAGGCTACCTTCGTTGGCTTGTTCTTCTTTGCCTGGGATCGGCTGTCGCGCATCCAGCATCTGGTCGCGACATGGGCGCTGGCGCTGGGCACTAATTTTTCCGCGCTGTGGATCCTGATCGCCAATGGCTGGATGCAATATCCGGTCGGCGCACGCTTCAATGTCGACACGATGCGCATGGAAACGTCGGATTTCATGGCAGTGCTGTTCAATCCCGTGGCGCAAGCCAAGTTCGTCCACACGATCAGCGCGGGCTATGTCACCGGGTCGGTCTTCGTCCTGGCAATCAGTGCCTACTATCTGCTGCGCGGGCGCAACGTCGAATTCGCCAAACGCTCCATGACGGTGGCGGCAAGCTTTGGACTGGCATCCGCCCTTTCCGTGGTCGTTCTGGGCGACGAGTCCGGCTACACGGCCGGCCAGAACCAGAAGATGAAAATCGCCGCGATCGAAGCGATGTGGAATACAGAGCCCGCGCCGGCGTCTTTCATCGTGTTCGGCATTCCAGACCTGCAGTCGCACACAACAAAATATGAAGTGAAAGTGCCTTGGGTGTTGGGTCTGATCGCCACACGCTCGGTCAGCACACCGGTGCCGGGAATCAGTGATCTCGTCGTCGAGGCGCGCCGGAGGATCGAAGATGGGCTCGTCGCTTACAAAACGCTACTGGCGATCAAGCAGAACCCGCACGACGCAGGTCTTCGCGCCACTCTCGATGCCCATGTCGCCGATCTCGGTTATGCGCTGCTTCTCAAGTCTATCCGGCCGGATATCGAGAATGCTACGCCGGCTCAAATGGATGATGCCGCGAACAGCACGATCCCGAATGTACCCGTTCTCTTCTGGTCGTTTCGCTTTATGGTCGGTTTCGGGTTCTGGTTCATCGCGCTGTTTGCAACCGCCTTCTGGCTTTCCGCGATCCGCCGGCTCGACCGCTATCGCTGGTTTCTCCGCGCCGCACTTTTGAGCCTGCCGTTGCCGTGGCTTGCCGGCGAGCTTGGCTGGATCGTGGCGGAGTATGGCCGCCAGCCGTGGGTGATCGAGGGCGTTCTGCCGACCGCGCTTGGCGTTTCCTCGACGGGGGCGGACGATGTGCTCTTCAGCCTGCTGGGCTTCGCTCTTTTCTACACGGCGTTGCTCGTCGTCGATGTCTACCTGCTCGTGAAATACATCCGCCTGGGTCCTGACGAAGCGCCGGCGGCTAGCCCGCGGCTGGTCCAAGTGGCTGCGGAGTAATGCCATGACCGAATATGAAATTCTTCGCTTCATCTGGTGGGCGCTGCTCGGCATCCTGCTCATCGGTTTTGCGATCATGGACGGCTTCGATCTCGGTACCGCGGCGTTATTACCTTTCGTCGCGCGAAACGACGTCGAACGGCGCGTGACGATCAACACCGTCGGCCCGGTGTGGGAAGGCAACCAGGTGTGGTTCATCCTGGGCGGCGGCGCGATTTTCGCCGCCTGGCCTGCGCTCTACGCGGCGAGCTTTTCCGGCTTCTATCTGGCCATGTTTCTGGTCCTGGCCACGCTCATCTTGCGGCCGGCCGGGTTTAAGTATCGCAGCAAAGTGGAATCGCCCCGCTGGCGGACGTTCTGGGACTACGCACTGTTTGCCGGCGGCATCGTCCCCGCGCTGGTTTTCGGCGTCGCTTTCGGCAACTTGTTCGAAGGCGTGCCGTTCGGCTTCGACGGTGATCTGCGCATGCATTCCACGATCACATTGTTCTCGGCTGCTCAATCCTTTCGCGCTTCTTGTTGGGCTTGTCAGCCTCAGCATGATCGTTCTGCACGGCGGCGCCTGGCTGAACCTCAAGACCGAGGGTGCGGTGAAAGCACGCGCCCACGCGGTCATTCCCTATGCCGCACTGTTCTTTGGCGTCCTGTTCGCGCTCGCCGGCTTCTGGCTGTCGCACCTTGAAGGTTTCCAAATTGCGGGACAGATCGCGCATGATGGGCCGTCCAATCCGCTGAACAAGACGGTGACGCTTGTTCCTGGCGGATGGTTTGCAAACGTCGCACTTTATCCCGCGCTATGGCTGACCGTGGCGGTCGCCTATCTGGGCGCGTTGGGAGCGGTCTTGCTTCGCGCACGGCCCGGCCTCGCTTTAATCGCATCAGCCTTGGTGCCGTTCGGCACGATCGCCACGGCGGGCGTGGCACTGTTTCCCTTCCTGATGCCGTCATCCAGCGAGCCCAATGACAGCTTGACCGTGTGGGACGCGTCTTCCAGTCGGCTCACGCTGGCGATCATGTTGGCAGCGGTAGTGATCTTCCTGCCCATCGTGCTGGCCTACACAGCGTGGGTCTATCGTGTGATGCGCGGGCCGGTCAGGGCTGACGATATCGCGCGTAATTCAAAGACCGCCTACTAGGAGAAATGGACGATGTGGTATTTTTCCTGGGTTCTGGGTTTGGGCTTCGCCTGCACCTTCGCCATTCTCAACGCGATGTGGCTGGAAAGCCGCGAGGCGGATGATCACGACCGGCAAACCCGAGACCCGGTTCGAAGCGGCTGATATAGGACGTGTACTCACAGGGCTTGGCCTGTGATCGTTGCGGCCAAACTTTGATGGAGATAACAGATCATCTGCTACCGCTGTGCGCGCGACCACGCCTTTTGCAATGCAAAAATCATAACACGGCCGCGCGGCGAGTAAGAAATGGCGCACCGACCTCAGACGTTGGCTAGGCTCAATGTCCGCTTTGGTCAAAAGCTGCCGCGGTCTCTGATGGCGACCGTGTCCGCTTTACCCCCGAAAGCGGACATGAACTCGGGGTTCGTAAACATCAGCGTTTTGCGTTGTGAACTTCTCGGTTTGACAGTGCGGAAAAATGCCTTTAGCGCCCGTGGTCATGCTTAGTGCCGTTTGACAATCCAAGTTGTTGAAAACGCTGCGCGGTGGCACAACTCCCGGGCCCACCATATAATAAAATCAATAGCTTACCCGGAACATTGGCGACATTGGCGGCAGCAATTGGCGACAGTCGCGAATAGCGAAAAGCGTGGACCATCGCAGCAGATCTTGCGATTGATGAAGTCCATTGCTTTCCTCATACGCCTGCCGCTCGCAAGATCGGCTAATTCGCGAGCAGTGGCCTGTAGCGCCCCAAACTACGAATCTGGGGGGCAGGAGTTCGAATCTCTTCGGGCGCGCCAGAAGTCCAATAAAAATCAGCACAATTTGAACGCCGGAAAAGATGCCATGCAGAATAAAATTATCTGCAGGGCATCTGCATGGCAAAAAGGGGGTGTGCGACGCGCACGCCAATCTAAAAGCACCCACGGCTACTACGTGACCTACTGCTGTTGAAGAGGCCGCTGTCACAGCGCTGGGACTATATCCCGCATGGTATAGTGAGTAAGGGAGTACCGCGAAAGCGGTGCTTTTTTTGTCCAGATAATATAACTCCATTCGTGAGCTGGGAGGCGCTCAATGGCGAAACGCCAACGAGGAGGCGGTCTCACCGCAGACGAGAAGCAAATCGTAAAGGCGCTTCTCGCGGAGGGAATGCGAAATCAGGACATACAGGCGCTCGTGAACATTGGCCGTGACGCGACAATAAACAGCGCGAGAATTACTGCCGTTAAACACGATGACACGATAATACCGGCCGGCGCTGATGAGGTGAGTTTCTATAAAAAGCGAAAGCAATCGTTTGATTGGCATACCGGCCTAAACCTCTACGATGACGAGCGCCTCATTCGTGCCAGAGAGGCAATGATCCTGGCGGTGCACGTATTCAACAGTCCATCGTGTTGCTTCAAGACAGAAATATTTGCCGTGCTTACGAATATCGCGTGGACCTATCTGTTGCACACACACTATGAGCAGAAAGGTGTGAAGATCGTCGGCGCTGATGGACGATCCCTCTCGCTGACGCAAATGCTCGCGAGGCAGGACTGCCCGTTGTCTAAAGGTGCGAAGGATAATCTGACGACGATCAAGGGCATTCGGGACGAGGTCGAGCATCTTCTGTTGGGGAGGAGCGATTTAAAATGGGCGCCATTGTTCCAGGCATGCTGCCTCAATTTCGAAACGTGCCTAGTCAAGCTGTATGGCGAACGCCTATCACTCCAAAGGGAGCTGTCGTTTGCATTACAATTTACCAAACTCGATATCGACCAAATCAACACATTCCAGAGCTTCGATATACCTGATCATATCGAGGCGTTGGATGCTCGTCTGCGCGAAGCTCTGACGGAAGAGCAACTAGCTGATCTCGAATATCAATTCCGGGTGATCTACACATTCGACAACGCTTCGAAAGGCAAATCCGGAATCCAGTTCATCAAACCAGGCACCGAGGAGGCAAAGGAAATCAAAAATGTGCTGATGAAATACAAACTGGCCGATGAAGAATACCCGCACAAGCCGTCGCGCGTAGCCAAATTGGTTTCGGAGCGGAGCGGCAAGAGATTTATGGTGAGTAATAACACGCAGGCGTGGCGATTGTATAAGGTCAGACCCCCGAAGGGATCAAGGCAGCCGCAAAATACAGACAAGGATTATTGCATCTACCACGCTGCGCACGGCGATTACACGTATTCTGAGAGATGGGTTGCATTTTTGTCCGAGAAAGTAGCTTCAGCGGACGAATTCGCAAAGATAAAGGCGGTTCAGGTATAGAGCCGGTCCATCATGGCAGGTATCGATCCGGAGCCCTGAACGAGATTTGGATATGGAAACGCACCTACAAAATCTCGCGAGCCTGCATGGGTACGAGGAGTCGCTACGCCCTCAGAATTTGGCACCAATCGAAAAGAGTGCGGTTCTGTCCGACCATTACAAGGTCGTCGGCGAGGCGATGAACGTCTTGCACGCCCTTACGAAACTTCACGTGCACAAGAGTGACGATGAGCTGACGATGCAGTTTTTGGGTATCCGGGTGATGAATGCCGCGGCTGTATCGATCAAACTCGCACTGAGTGGGTATTATCAGGCTGCATTCGTGCACGTGCGGGATATTTTGGAGACGCAGTTTTTGATGGACTACTTGCTGAGCAATAAGTCTGAGATTGCTGAGTGGAAGACGGCAGACAGGAAGAAGCTGAAGACAAGATATGCGCCATTCACCATGCGCGAAGCATTGGATGCGCGGGATGGGGCAACGGGTAAGAAGCGCGGCGAGATTTACGCGCTGCTGTCATCGCATGCTTCACACGCGACGTATCGAGGCTTCCAGCTCACGACAAAGAACAATCTCGGGGAGATTGGACCGTTCGTTGATGAAAAGCAGCTCGTGGCGTGGCTAGAGGAGATGGCGAAGCACCTGGGCCTATGTGCTGCGATCTATGCGGGTCATTTCCCGGACGTATCGTCAGACTTAGTCGCGGTGAAAGCGCATTACGACAAAATCATCAATGCGTGGATGTCTAACTACCTCCAGGGGAAATATCCTTCGACAGACTGACAATTAGTCCGTGTGTCGAAATTTGAGCGCTGTAGACTTTGTATATTTCTAATTCAGTCAGCTTGTTTAAATGGGAATGTTCCATAATGGACATTACGCGCTGTAGCGTGGCCTTTCGGGATTGCCGCTCATGTCTGGTCAGATAGGGGAACCGTTGGAGACGGTTTTGAAACGAAGAACCCGCTGATAATCACTTTGTTTCTAGGGCCTTACCCTAGGTCGACCCAACTGCTAAGAAACCTTTTGCCTACCTAATGGTGTGTCGGGCCGCGAGGATCCATTGCGTCGCATCGCTTCGCAAAGCGACTGCACAACGCAATGCACGCAATCACAAATAAGATGACCGCAAGGGTCTCCATCGTGTCGAACAGTTTGCCGAGACGGAGACGCGCGCCTTTGGTCCAAGCCTGAAATGATCGTTTCAGAAGTTTTCGCAGCATTGCTTCCCATTCAAACAACTCGCGATGGAGAGCTTGAATTTGCGCGGGAAGGATGACTGTCTTCGGGCTGAATTGTGTTGGATTTATTTGCAATTGTTTCTGCGCAATCGGCGGGACAGGTCGCGCGACCGCGCGGGTCCGGACTCCGCCTAGACTAGCCTTCTCAGCTCAGCGAAAGCGGCGCACAAGTTCAGCCAGTTGTTCAGGCGTCAGTGAGCGAACTCTCTCATTGCGCAGAATGAGAAATAGCCGAGCCGTTTCTTCCAACTCTTCGATGGCATCCGTTGCGGCCGCCAATGACGATCCGGCAACGACCGGGCCGTGATTGGCGAGCAGTATGGCGTGGTGCTTGCCCGCAAGCTTTCCAACGGCCTCCGCCAACGCGGGGTCGCCAGGTGGAAAGTAAGGCGCAAGCGGGAGACGCCCGATGCGCATCACGTAATAGGCGGTTATCGGCGGTAGCACGTCATCAGGATCAATTCCTTCGAGGCAACTCACCGCGACGGAATGGGTGGAATGAAGATGCACGACAGCGCCTGCGTCGGGGCGTTGCGCGTACATGGTTGTATGCAGAAACGCTTCTTTCGTCGGCTTCTCGCCCGCTATCAGACTTCCGTCAGGGTCGAGCGTCGATAAGCGGTCGCCGTCCAGAGTCCCCAAGGATGACCCAGTCGGTGTCATTAGCCAGCCTCCGTCTGGCAGCCGAACCGATATGTTTCCCGTCGAGCCGTGCGTGAGCCCGCGTTCGAATAGAGATGTCCCGACCATGCAGATTTGTTCTCGCAATTTGCCTTCTGTTATCATGAGAGGCGATCCCACGCTTTCAAGAAGAATTCTGATCCGCCGAAATTTCCTGACTTAAGCGCCAGCGCCAGATGCGGGTCACCGACGGTACGGGTCCAAGGAACGCCCGGGTCTATCTTCCGGTCCAATTTCCAGGGCAGCAATATTCAACCGCTTCACGACGGCGCCGGATGTTTCTCCGCCCGCCACAATGATACGGGTGAAGCCCTGTTCCACGAGCCGTTCAGCCGCCGCCGCGAGCGCGTCTTCGATCAACTCCCCAGCCCTTTCTCTGCCGAGAATCTCTTGGGCCGCTGACACTGCCGCGGGCTCGGCAGTGGAGTAGATAAGGACGGGCGCGTTCGCAGACTGCTTCATTGCCCAAGCGCATACGTCATCGACAAGGTCCTGATCCTTCGCGAGACAACTCGGCTCTATGCGAAAGCTCGGGATACCGGCCTCGATGGCGGATCGAACCTGGCCACGCGTCGCTTCGCTGCAACTGCCGGCGAGAATCACCGCGCGTCCCGCCGGGGCCGGCATACTTTGCTGTACCGTTGCTCCTTTCAGGTGCCCTTGCCGTCTAAAGTTTTCCGGCAGGCCCAACGCAACACCAGAGCCACCCGTGATGAGTCGCAACCCAGCTGCGGCCCTCCCGATCTCGAGCAGATTCTGGTCCGTGATCGCGTCAACGATCGCATAGTTCTCGTGGCGTGAACGAGCACGAACGAATGCGTTGCGGATCTCGGCCGAGCCGCGGTCGACAACGGCTAAAGGAATGAGACCAACTCTGCGCCTGGATTGCCGCTGCAGCACACGCACCAGGTTGGAGTCACGCATGGGCGTCAACGGGTGATCCTTCATTGGGCTTTCCGCCAGGAGAAGCTCGCCCACAAACAGGTTGCCCATGTAGATTGTGCGCTTGTTGGTCGGGAATGCCGGGCACGCTATCGTAAATTCTTCTCCCAATAGATCCAGGAGAGCGTCGGCAACCGGGCCGATATTCCCGGTGTCAGTCGAATCGAAAGTCGAGCAATACTTGAAGAACAGCTGGCGTGCGTCGCATTCCAGCAGCGCGTCCGCACTCTCAAGGGTCATTGCAATCGCATCGGCTGCCGAAATCGTGCGAGATCTTTGAGCGACAACGACCGCGTCGAAATGCTCGACCTCCATCTCTCCTCTTAGCGCGCTCATCACTTGAACTGTTCGCATGCCGCCGCGAGTCAGGGTGAGTGCGAGATCAGTTGCGCCGGTAAGGTCATCTGCAATGCAACCCAGCAACATGAGCGGGTTCGCCGTTGGTTGTCTCGTTACAATTCGAGATTCAGCAAACGAACCTGCTTGGACGCGATCAGCGCCGCTGTCGCCGCATCAAAGCTCTTGAAGTGCGGGGTCGCCATGTGCGCTTCGAAGGCCGCTCGATCGTCATAGAGTTCATAGAGAAAGACAAAAGCTGGACGCTTCGGGTCAGTGCATACGTCGAACTGTCGGCAGCCCGGCTCAGTCGTGCGAGACAGGCGAGCATTTTCGCGCATCAAGGGCATGAACGCGCTGACATCGGTATCTCGAATTTCGAATTCTACAGTGACGACGTACATCGCTATGCTCCGTCTGCAGGCCTTAACCGCGAAACGATCTTGCATGTTCTCAGAAATCTTGCAATAACGTATACGCTAACGGATATCGACAATGCCAGCGGTTGTTTCCACCCGAACCGAGGACGAGCGCGGCGGCGCGCAACGCTCGACGGAGTTCGCTTACAGGCTGATCAAACAGAACATTCTCGACAACGAGTATGCGCCGGGCGCTCAGATCCTCGAACAGGACATTGCAGCTGAACTGAATGTCTCACGTACTCCCGTCCGGGAGGCCTTTGTTCGTCTCAAACAGGATGGGTTGCTGGAGATCGTGCCCCGACACGGTGTGCGCATCTCCGTTCTGTCGCCCGATGATATGCGCGAAATCTACCAAGTTCTCATCTCGTTGGAGCCGATGGCGGTTGAACTGTTGGCGCGACGCAGACCTTCTGATGATGAGCTCGCACCGCTAATCAAGGCTTGCACTGCCATGGAAAGGGCGCTCGCCGGTCGCAAGCCCAATCTCAAGGCCTGGGCCGCCGCCGACGAGGCGTTTCACAGCAACCTCGCAACTCTGTGTGGCAACAGGCGGCTCGCCGGCATGATCATGACGGTCTGGGATCAGGCTCATCGAGCCCGCATGTTCACGCTCACACTGCGTCCATTGCCGACACGGTCGACGCAGGAACACCGCGATGTCGTCGAGGCGGTGCGCGCCGGGGACGTCGCCGGCGCGCGCGAGCTCTATGCGGCGCACCGGCGGCGCGGCGGAGATGAATTGATGGCGATCATCGAACGCCACGGGTTCCAGCGACTATGAAAAAAGGATCATGACCGAGTCCAACGTGTTCACGATTGCCCGCATGCCCGGGGAAGGCATCGGCATTGAAGTTATGGAAGCCGCGAACGCGGTTCTTGAAGCGGTCGAGGCACGATACTGCCTCAGGTTTCGCAACGAGATAATCCCGGGCGGTGCGCGTTACTACCGGGACAATGGGAAGGTTCTTCCCGAGGACGGCATCGCGCGCGCGGCGGCAGCGGACGCGATCCTCTTCGGTGCGATGGGTTGGCCGGACATCCGCTTTCCTGACGGCACTGAAATCGCACCTCAACTCGACCTACGGGTCGCGCTCGATCTCTACGCCGGCGTCCGGCCGATCCGAACGATTCCGGGGGTGCCGCTGGTGCTCGCAGATCCACGCGCAGCGAAGATCGATCTTGTAATCATCCGGGAGTCGACCGAGGGCATGTTCGTCTCGCGTGGGAAGGGTGAGATCATCAATGACAGCGAGGCGCGCGACACGCAGGTCATCACCCGCGACGCAACCGAGCGGCTCACGGACTTCTCCTGCAACCTGGCACTGCGCCGAAAGATACAACGCGGTACTCCAGGCAGGGTGACGCTGGTCGACAAAGCCAACGTGTTCCGGTCGTTCGCCTTCATGCGCAAAGTGTTTTACCAGGCGGCTGCGCGTCATCCGGATATCGAAGCGCGCCACCACCACGTCGACGCGATGGCGCTCGATCTCGTGCGCCGCCCCTGGGACTTCGACGTCCTGCCGACGGAGAACCTGTTTGGCGATATCCTGTCAGACTTGGGTGCAGGCCTCATAGGCGGAATGGGCTTTGCGCCATCGGCTGATATCGGTGATGCGCATGGCTTATTCCAACCAAGCCACGGCACCGCCCCGGACATTGCCGGGAAGGGTGTCGCCAACCCGACGGGCATGATCCTGTCCACCGCGATGCTGCTCGATTGGCTCGGAGAGCGGCACGGCAGCAATTACGCCAAACTGGCGGCGCGCGCTATCGAGCTTAGCGTCGATGCAGCGTTCGGATCTGGCAAGATCCGCTCGTACGACATAGGCGGAAAGGACGGAACAGTCGCGATCGGGCGCACCGTTGCGGATGCAATTCGCGCGGGCGAGGCCGACCCTTCATGAGCCTGAACGTCGCCATCGCGGGACTTGGCTATTTCAGCCGGTTTCACCAGGACGCGTGGAGCCGGTGCCCGGAGGTGCGCGTGATCGCCGTCGCCGACGCCGAGCCGGACAATCTGGCCGCCGCCGCGACGCTGTTTCCCGATGCTCGGCGCTTCAACAATGCGGAAGAGATGCTCGGCGCGGTCACGCCCGATTGTCTCGATATCGTCACTCCTCCGGCCACCCACCTTCGCCTCGTGAGCGCCGCGGCCACGCGCGGAATCGCGACGATCTGCCAGAAGCCACTGGCGCCCGCGTGGGACGACGCGGTCGCGGTGGTCGAGGTTGCACAACGCGCGGGCATACCGCTCATTGTTCACGAAAATTTTCGTTTCATGCCGTGGTTTCGCGAGGCGCGGCATCTCGTCGACGCAGGCCGGATCGGCATGCCGCTGCACGTGACCTTTCGCTTGCGGCCGGGCGACGGTCAAGGGCCGCAGGCCTATCTGGCGCGCCAGCCCTATTTTCAAAACATGCCGCGATTTCTCATCCACGAAACCGGCATTCATCTGATCGACGTATTCCGTTTTCTGATGGGCGAGATCTCGGGCGTGTTCGCGCGGCTCAAGCGCATCAACCCAGCGATCAAGGGTGAGGATGCCGGCATCGTCGTGTTCGATTTCGCAAACGGCGCCACCGGCATCTTTGACGGTAATCGCCTCGTTGGCCACCCGGCCGACGACGCTCGCATGACGAACGGCGTGATGTTTCTGGAAGGGACCGGCGGGACGATCCGCCTCGACGGCTTCGGGCGCCTGTTTCTGCGCGCCCACGGTGGTGCTGAGATCGAGCACGCCTATCCGTGGGAAAATCGTGGCTTCGGCGGCGATTGCGTCTTCCAACAGGTTCGTCATATCGTTGACCACTTCGTGCGCGGCACGCCGATTGTCAATTCAGGTCGCGACTATCTTCGCAATGTCGAAATTGAGGAATTGATCTACCGCTCGGACCGAGAGGGTAGGTTTCTTGTTGCCAGCTAATCTTCCCCACCGCGACATTGATTATTTGAAACGCTTTATCTCTCTGGACAATCAATGCCCGCGCCGAAGAGTTCACCGCGAAACCCGCGTTTCGCGACGCGTGGAAGCGCGGGCAACGATGTCTCGTGGTGACCGATGGGTTTTACGAGTGGAAGAAGCTCGACCCCAAAGGGAAAGAGAAACAGCCTTACGCGATCGCCATGGCGGACGATGACCAGATGGTCATGGCAGGTCTCTGGGCGAAGTGGAAAGACCCAAAGTCTGGCGATGAGATTCAGAGCTGCACAATACTGACCACTAGTTCTAATAAAGTAATGGCGGAGCTTCATGACCGGATGCCGGTCATTTTAGATAAAGCGGATTGGCCGAAATGGCTGGGCGAGGAGCCGGCGACCGACGAAGAGCTGCTGGCGATGCTCAGGCCGAGCCCCAATCGGATATTGAAGGTTTGGCCGGTCGATAAGAAGGTGGGGAACGTCCGCAACAAAGGTGCCGAGTTAGCCCTTCCGATTTAGCGAAAATCCGTAATGGAGACGCCAACATGCTGCGGCGCAAATTCCCGTTCGCGATCGTAGTTTGTTTATTGCTGCCAGCAGTTGCATCTGCCGGCTCCGTGCACGGAAAGCCGCACATTTATCATTGGCACGGCTACGGTTTCCTGCCCGGTTATCATCAACCGCCTAACAACAGCGTTCCAATTTATGCTTCGAAGGGCTCAATCCACGGTACTCCGGACTTCGCGCCAAGCTATTGGTATGGCGGCGGGTGGTACTATTTCGGCGAGCCAGGCTTTTACCACGGCCGCTGGAATGGCGGCAGTTACGGTCCGTGCTGGACCCATACACCTATCGGACTCATATGGAATTGCGGATGAAGGATTGGTGTGCTTCAGCTGCTGTGCCTAGGGGCGCAACTGCCGGGTCCGCTTACGGGGGTAAAGCGGACTCCCCAAAACGACGTGTAGGGTAGTGAGTGGTGGGCGGTGTAGGGATCGAACCTACGACCTCTCGCGTGTGAAGCGAACGCTCTCCGCTGGTAATGGCCGAGAGCTCGCATCTTTAGGAAGCCTGCGCCGTCTGTTCGGTAATTGAATGCTCTTTGATAGCTTGTGTGATCGTACCGTTTTTTACCGGATCGATACGATCCGCTTCCTGTCGCGCCCACATCGCCCATTTCTCGAATTCGGCCTGCGCTATCGGCATTTCCGCAGCTCGTAAGAGCGCGGCATTCACATAGGTCCGAATCTGATTGGCGCGGTCGAGCGCCTTCGCTTGAGAGAGCAGTCGCCCGATCCGTTCCCTTGCTAGCCTCTCCTGAAGTTCGCGTGCTTTTCGCTTAGCTTCCTCTTCCCGTCGCTTGAACTCGGCCTCGGCTTCGGCCTTGCGCTCAATAACCCACTCTCGATTCCGAACCAAACCATCGCGGTAGCGGGCTTCGGCGCTAACCAGCATTCCCGCCAAGACGTCGGTTAGCTGGTCTTCGAGCAACCTGCCGTCGCTATCTTCCCAAAAATCTCTTGCACTCGCTGCATCCGCCGCCGTGTCGAAAACCAGACGCAAGCGTTCTCTCTGATCCTTCTGTTTTGAATTGATTGGCTCGATAGTAAAGTTGATATGAGTTTCGCCGATTTTGATACTGATCTGCCTTTCGCTGCCAGCGTCTTGCCCGTATTTTGAAGTACTCATCGACGGCCTGCACCCGAGATGAGCGGCGGCCATGAAGAGGGCGTTAATGATCAGCAGGCGTCGTCGCTCGATACCTTCGTCATATTTCGGCTTGTAATAGTCCGAACGCCATTTGGTGAATTCCTCTCGTCGCTCCTCGTCATGGGCCAGGAGCTTTGCGACCAAGGGGTACGCTGTTTCGAATTTACGTGAGCAGCGGACTTTGCCGACCAATTTTCGAGCGCGTTCTTCGACGGAAGATATTTCTTCTTCGAATGTCGGAATGGGCGGGACTGGCATCTCCCGAAATTCATCCACCCAGTCTAAGCCGCCATAGTAGTGATGATGTGCAGAGCCGCCGACCCGGTCGGAGGCGCCAGGAAAGCGCGGCAGTAGGGCAGTCCGAATAGTCGGTGTTCCAGCCTGCTTACGCGCCCAATAGCCTCGGGTTGGGACGGGGATATTGGCTTTCTTGCACTGCTTGGCGAGTGCGACATCGGAAATCCCGACGCTTGCAGCCACAGTTCTCATAGGTTGAGACCAGACGAGGTCGTAAAGCTCATTCCTGGTGAATTCGCGATTCATGATTCCGTTACTCGGAGGTCCGAATCTCCCGCCGCAACCAGCGGGGGCTTCGGCAGTTCAAGAGTGGCTCTCATCTTTGAAAAACTGGCCAAGTGGGTTTCCAAAGCGGACCCAGTGGCAATTTCGAATGGTAAACAGAAGTCACTGATTGGACGTAATTTTTCGTGTTCTTAATGGATTTTCACTCCGCCAAATGCTATATTTTGCTTAGGAGAATTCACGTCCATGCAGACCGAAAGCGCCATTGCCGCTCGCATCCGGAAGATGGCCCAGGAGAATGACGTGGCGTACGTCCTTACACCACGCGATCTGCTTGCGCATCATATTACGCGTCTCGCTGGCGATGACGTGCACCTCGATGAAATCGAACAATTGCTCATCGCTTTGCAGCGGAGAGGCTGCCTCTCGCGAGTCGAGATGGTGCAACTTCAGGCAGCCTATCTGCGTGAAGCTAGGCCGTGACGTTCGATCCGTTTGGCGATTTTGCAACGCAAGGTTATCTGCGTAATCTCGCCAAGGAAAAAGATCCCGATATTGTCCGTCGCCTTGAGCACACGTCGTTCACGACTGGCATTGATGCGGCCCTAGAGCGGCTCGGTAAGGCCAAGCAACTTTCTTATTCGGATGTGCTCGAAACCCACAGAATTCTGTTCGAGGCCGTTTTCCCCTGGGCCGGTCAGGACCGCTTCAAAACCGCGCCCGACCTTGCGATCAGCAAGGGCCCTATTCTCTTCGCGCGCCCCGAGGACATACAGCGCGCGGTAGAATTCGCGCTCAGTCATGGGCAAGACAAGAAATTCATGGCAGCAAAGCCGGGTGAGATCATGGGCTATCTCGCCTATGGTCATCCGTTCCTGGATGGCAACGGACGCACCATCATGGTCGTGCACGGGGTTCTGGCGCACCGAGCTGGATTCAGTATCGATTGGGCCGCCACGGGAAAAGCCGATTACCTTTCCGCGCTGACGCAAGAGCTGGACAGTCCCCGCAAGGGCCATCTCGACGCCTACCTGAAGCCCTTTATCCGCGCGGCGGTACCCGAAGATCGCCTAGCAGAAAAAATCGTCCAAGCACCCGGTCTTGATGGAAACGACGAACAGAACGAAGTTCTCGGTAAAACCAGCGACCCGGCGCTCAAAGCGCGCTACGAACAACATGAACTGAAGCGGAAGAGTGAAACGTGATCGAAAAAAGAAGCGGTGCCCCCGAGGCAACTGGTAAGGAAAGACGCATTTTGGAGTCAGTTGCTGACACTTGCTGGGAAATGTGACTTATGGAGTCAGTTTGCCGGCGAGTACGCCAACTTGCCATGAAATTGCCATTTCCTAGCAAGTTGGGCGCGCCTTGGTCGTTCCCGATTATATCGGCCTCAGGCATGATACGCATAATGACAGATTACGGAACGCTTGCGGGTTAAGCACGACGCGGCAGGAGCGCGTCGGTCGTTTTGATCTAGGCCGTGAACCCATAAATCTGCCGGCCGGATGGCTTGCCAGAGTCCGCTATGCTCCGATAGCGACCAAATTCCGCAGCGCACCGAATGACGCGAAGGGCCATAAGCAGACTTGCACTCAGTGCTGCGCAAGTCATTACGCGGCAGCGTCAACTAGACGTCTGATAGGCCAGAGGTGGGATACGATAAGCTGCTAAATGCGCTGGATCGCACACGCAACGCTCATTACCGTCACAATGCCTATTAGGACGATGGCGGCCAGCAGTACGGCCATGGCAGCTTGGCCTGGCGTTGCAAACACCAGGGCAACAATGGGGCTGACGAATGCAATGATCGTCATTAACTTTTTCATATCATTTTTCCTTTTGACCAGCGACGCCCACGGCTAGCAGTGCGTTCTTTAAACTCTGTGCGCTCTTTTCAAGTCGGCTCTGCTCCTCGGACGATAGGTCCGGCTGCAAAACCGCGACCAAGCCGTCGCGGCCGACGATACTCGGCAGCGAGAGCGTGACGCCGAATGCGTGCTGGTAACTGCCGATCGGAATCGCTGCATGCTCGTCGCGCAATACTATTTCCGCGATCCGCGCGGAGACAATACCGATGCCATATTGGCTGGCGTCGTGTCCCTCGATGATGGTGATGTTGGCGTAGCGCACGTCGGTTTCGAGCTGTGTGCGCACGTCATCGAGCTTCTCACCACGCTCCTTTAGCAGTGCCGTCACTGGCACACCCGCAATGCGCGCCGATGACCACAGGAAAACCTGCGAGGTGCCGTGGTCGCCGATCACTTGCGCCTCCACATCCGCGGGGTCCACGCCAAAATGCTTTCCGAGATGGACGCGAAAGCGCAGGCTGTCGAGGAATGTGCCTGTGCTCAGGACGCGATCGTGGCCGGCCGCTTCGCGCGCAATATCGGCAAGCGGATCGGGTGGATCGGTGACCGCGACCAGCACCGCCTTCGGCGCGGCGCGCGCAATTTGCGGGACAATGTCCCGATAGATCGAAGCATTCTTTTCGAGCAGCCTGAGCCGCCCTTGCGGATCGTTGCGGTCCGTTGCGCCGCCCGTTTTCTCGTTGACGCCCGAAGTGATAAGCACCACGCCAGCGTCGGCAAGCGCGTCGAAATCACCGTGCCTGATATTGACCTTCGGGGAAAGCGGCGTGCCATAGCGAATGTCGGTTGCTACGGCTTCCGCCGTCTTGCTGGTGCGATTGACCAGCACGATTTCACGCGCGCTGCCCCGCGTCACTGCCGCGAGTGCAATGGCGCAGCCGACATTTCCGGTCCCGATTATACCGAGTTTCATGGGTTTTCTCCACTCAGACCGGCAGCTAGGCTCTATGATTACGAGCCGTCCGGCGTACATCTGACGGGCGATTGAGGGTTACTCGCGTCACATTGGATGTACGCGCCACCAGGTGCGTTCGCCAAAGTGGCCGTTGCTGCAGTGGCGGGAAGCGCCAATGCCAGAATGATCTTCTTTGCGGTCGTCGCTGAGCTAAACATTTTCGTACTCCTTATTGGGTCTTTCGCGCAGTCCGCCAACGGGGTGTGGGTGAATGCGTCCGAAAGTATCGCCCCCCGGGCAACAAAGCCTGTCCGGAGGGCGATAACGTCGGCACGCCCTTAACTGCCACTCATCGGAGCGTAGAAGTCGCCTTGCCGCGCTTGGTTCAATTCTTGCGCAGTTGGCTCCTGCACGATCGTCTTGACGGGGGCATAGAAGTCTCCCTCCTCCGCTTGTTTCGTCTGCGCAGCGGTCGGCTGCTGCACAACTGTGGTGGTAGGCGCATAATAGTCCCCGTCGGTCGCCCGCAGTTGAGCCGCGGCGGCCGGCGCCGCGAATAACAGCGCAAGGATGGA
Organism: uncultured Alphaproteobacteria bacterium; assembly: GCA_963742215.1. Taxonomy (GTDB): domain Bacteria; phylum Pseudomonadota; class Alphaproteobacteria; order Rhizobiales; family Xanthobacteraceae; genus BOG-931. The sequence continues at coordinate 42,438 of CAVULJ010000006.1, read as the reverse complement.
GACCATGGACAGCTTGGCGGTGATAGTCATCTTAGACTCCTTTATTTGGTGAAGTTGGTCCACGGACCTTCCGTGGTCTGCGGCACTTAAATAGCGACCGACCCGACCGAAAGTCGTAAAACGGTTCCGAAATAATTCGAAAATGTTTCCGAATTGGGCTCGAAACAAACGATGACGGCGATCTATACGTTCGGACCCTTCCGCCTTGATACGGCGACCGGAATTCTGTTCCGGGGGGCCGAACCGGTCGTGCTCGGGCAGCGCGCCGTCGCCCTTCTTCAGATCCTTTTGGAGGGAGCGGGGACCCCGATTTCCAAGGATAGGCTGATCGAAAGCGCCTGGCCGGGGCTCGCGATCGAGGACAGCAACTTGACCGTTCAGATTGCGGCGTTGCGGCGAGTCTTTGCGGAAGAACCCGGCGGCGAAAGTTGGATTGAGACATTGCCGCGCCGCGGCTACCGCTATGTCGGGCCAGTCGTCGCTATGGAGAACCGCAGCGAAGGTGCTGCGCCCCACGCGCAGCCTGCATCTGCACCTGCGCTTCCCCTGCCCGACAAGCCATCGTTGGCGGTGCTGCCGTTCACAAATATGAGCGGAGACCCTGAGCAAGAATATTTTGCCGACGGAATGGTCGAGGACATCATCACCGGCCTTTCGCGTATCAAGTGGCTTTTCGTCATCGCGCGCAATTCGAGCTTCATTTATAAAGGTCAAGTGGCGGTGAACGTGAGCCGCGTGGGCCGTGAACTCGGCGTGCGGTATGTGCTCGAAGGTAGCGTTCGTAAGGCGGGACGGGCGTGTGCGGGTCTCCGGCCAATTGGTCGATGGCCGAAACCGGCGTTCATATTTGGGCCGAACGATATGACCGTCCGCTCGACGACATTTTCGCCCTCCAGGACGAAATCACCTTGAACGTCGTCGGCGCGATCATACCAAGCTTGCGTGAAGCGGAGATCGAGCGCGTCAAACGGAAACGGCCGGAAAATCTTGACGCTTATGATCTCGCTTTGCGGGCACTTCCTCACGTCTTCGTGGCGATGCCGACAGAGGCGGAGAAAGCCATGCCGCTTCTTGAGCGCGCCCTGACGCTCGAGAGCGATTACGCTACCGCCCATGGTCTCCTGGCCTGGTGCCATGAGATTTTGTTCACCCGCCGCGGATTCAACAAAGAGAGCCGCGACGCGGCAATCAGGCATGCGCGTGCCGCCGTCGCCTATGGCCGCGACGATGCGACGGCGCTGGCGCTTGGCGGATTTGTCATCTCAATTACTCGAACATGACCGCGCCACGGCGTTTGAAGCCTTTGACCAGGCGCTGGCCATCAGCCCGTCGTCTTCCTTCACGCTGTTCTTCGGCTCCCTGGCGCTAGCCTTCGCCGGCGAAGCCGAGCGCGCTATCGACTGGGCGGAGCGTGCGCTTCGGCTCAGTCCATTCGACCGACTGAACTATATCTCCTACCTTGCGCTTGCCGTTGGGCATTTTCAGCGCGGCCGCTACGACGAAGCGGCCCATGCCGCACGCCGCGCTGTCCAGTCCGTTCCAAGCTTCAGCTTTTCCTACAGCCTGCTGGCGGCGGCGCTCGCCAAGCTCGGGCGTATAAGGAAGCGAAAGCGGTCGCACTGCAAGTGCTGGCACTGGACCCCACCTTTAGTGCGGGAGATTCTGTGCCGCCATCGGGCTTCCGACTGCGCTGGCGGAACTTCTCTCCGATGCTTGGTCAGCAGCCGGCCTACCGCCTTAGCTGTCACACCGAGCGGCGTTCGGGTTGACCAAGGCGACGACAACTATCCAACCCTCGCTTGTGCCTTGCGCCTTAGGACAAATCGGAAAAGTGAGACATTTGCAAAACGTGGTAGGCGGCAATCGTGCGGTCCCGGTGACCGCTTTGTGTCATGAGCTGCCACGCGACCTAACTAGAGGCGCGGCTGCTTTACCCCCAAAGCTGCCGCGGGTGTCGCCAACCGGCGCGTCCGCTTTGGGCCACTTTCAGACTCATGCACCGCAGCAAAAATATGTCTCACGATCGCCTAGTCGGCAACCGTTTCGCGGACTTGGACGCCGGACCTATCTGCCGTGTCATCGCGTCGCGTCACGTCAAAACTGGGCGTGCAGTCGCGCCCCGAAAACGGAAACCGGCCCGCGGTCGCGGTTGTAAGCGGGATTGGCCACGAACTGGTAGTCGAGCGTGACGCGCCAGAACCAGACCGGGAATTGGTAATAAGTCTCGATGATCTGTTCGAGACTGGGATGCGGTAGTTGTCCATCGCCGATGAGGATGCCGAGCCCACCGTCGTTGAAGAAGGCCTCGTGCTCGGCCGAAATGCCGTTGACTACACCGGCTAATGCGAACGTGTCGTCTGGCCGACCCCATTGCGTGCCTTTGAGCGCCAGCCCGGCCGCCACCGTGCGGTCGACGTCAGTGAGCTCGTAAGGTTCGACGTCGCCGTTTGTTATGCCGGCGCGCACGAAAGCGCCCAAATCCGACGTGATCTCCTGTTCGAGATTCATGCTCAAGCCGCCGCGGCTGCGATATTGACGGACGGCGGCGATATCGGCAGGGCCACCGGTGATCTGCGCCAATGCGATTGCATCCTCGTAAGTCCCCATGCGTCCGCGGCTGAGAAATCCCGTCACCGCGACCTTGCCGGGATGTCCCCACAGCTCGTAGCGGCGCTCGATTTCGCCGACCCATTGGAATTGGTCGAATGTCGGATCGAGTTCGAGATTGTTGGGCAGGATTGACAGATCGAAAAGACCGCCGCGCAGCGTCCATTCACCCTGGTACCACTCAGCGGCGGCGCCAAGTGTATAGCCCCACGGTTCGGCGCCGTAATCGAACGTTGCGGTGTCGATGACTGCCCAGTTCAGAAAGTCATTGCGCGGGTCGTGCGCGTATTTATTGGTGTCGAAGACATCGGCGACGCTGAATTTTCCCGCCGTTATGACAAGACGGTCGGCGGTCTGGCTGCCGGCAAACTGGTTGAGGTCGGCGTCGACTTTCTCTGTATCGCCGCCGAGATCGATGGTCTGGCGGATGAACACACGCTGCAGTCGCGCATAGGGGTAGGAGAATCCGAGCTTATAGGCTTCACCGCTCGAGTATCCCGCGATTCCAAGCGTGTTGCCGAGCCCAAACCCTTGGTCGATTTCCGGGTTGATCCATATCTCAGCCCCTTGCCACAAACGGACGCCAGCATACAGCGTCGCGTCCGCGGTCTCACGACCCTGGCCACCACCGGGCAAGCTATTGGGACCCTGATAGGGCGATCGGAACGCAGGATAACCCTGCCAGGTGAACGTGGTCTGGCCATGAAAATTGACGATGTCCGGGTCCGGTGTCCGCGCCGACACGTTTGCCGAAGCCACGTCGTCACCAAATCGATAGTTCAAGCCGGCGCGCAGCTCTTGCAGTGACAAGTCGGAATCGAACCGCTGCCCTGCGTTCGCGAACAACTCATTGCTGTGGCCGTAGTCGCTGTACAGATATTGGATACTCGCAGTCCAATGTGGTGCTATCGGCACCTCCACGCCGGCGCCGGCCGCCCAACCCAAACGCCACAAAAATGGCATGTCGGTCGTGCCAGTGGCTAGTTGCGTCAGGGTTAGCTGGTCGTAGGTCCAAGCGAGGCCGCCCGTCGCATAAAGCAGCCAGTTGTCCGGAGCATAACCGATGCGACCACGCAGAGTGCCGGACGAAAGCACCGTCTCACTATAGCTCTCCGGGCCGACCGGCGAGGAAAATGTCGAGATGCCGCCTGTGGAGATTCCAAAGGGATTTTGAAAACTGGGAAACGATGCGTCGGCCTCGGCGCCGATGACAAACCGGTTCGGTAGCATATAGTCGTAGCCGGCTTGCAATCCCGCAAAAAAACTTCCCGTTCCCTTGAAGACGTCAAATCCCTGAAACAGGTCGAGCGAGCCAGCGAGACCCGGCGCCGTCGTCCAATTCGAGCTTCCCCCGGCATAGCCGAGGTGCGCGCCGACGTAGAAGCCAGTCCAATCGTACTCACGTGGAGCCGCTGGCGGCGGCGCTTTCGTCAAGACATCCGCGGCGTCGACAGCCTTTGTCGACCCGTCAATCAAAAGCGCTCCCACGCACGCTAACACCCAAGCTGCCCGCACCTCACGCCCCTAGCTTATCCCCAATTCACTGCACCCGCGTGCATCAATGCCTCCTGTCGAGCAGCGGCATCACCAGCGCAATCAATAAGCATCCCAGCAAGATCAAATCGTTTATCGTTAGGAGCGCCTGCATCATGTTGTCGATTGGAAAACGCCGGCTCAGTTGCCCGCTGACAGGCCCGGGATCGGGACGCCGAAGGTTTGAAGAATGAGGAAAATGTTGAGCAGCAACACGATCCCGGTTCCGATCAGCGCGGCGATCTGGGTGACCCGGCTATTCGTGAACTGACCCATAATGTCTGACCGTCGAGTGAAGATGAGTAGGGCGATCATGGGAAGTGGCAGGGCAATGCTGAGCACGACCTGACTGATGACGAGCGCATTTGTTGCGTCCGCACCCAGACCGACAACGACGAAGGCCGGAATCATTGTTACAAGTCGTCGGACCCAGATCGGAATGCGGAACCCGACGAAGCCTTGCATGATCAACTGGCCGGCCATCGTGCCAACCGTCGAGCTCGATATCCCCGACGCAATGAGGGAGAGCAGAAACACGCCCGCTGCCCCGATTCCGAGCAACGGCGTCAATGTGTGATAGGCCGTTTCGATTTCCGCGACTTCGGGATGGCCAGCATGGAAAGCGCCCGACGCCATCATCACCATCGCCATATTGACCATGCCGGCGATAGTCAGTGCGATGATGACCTCTTGATTTGAGAAGCGCAGCACCATTCGCCGTTCGTCCGCGTTGTGGACCGGCGTGCGGGCCTGGGTCAGGCCGGAATGCAGATAAACGGCGTGCGGCATGACAGTGGCGCCGATGATGCCGACGGCAAGCAGGAGAGCCTCGGCATCGGCTAGCTGCGGCACGACCGTATGCAACGCTGCCGAGCTCCAATCGACCGGAACTATGAAAAGCTCGATCAGGTAGCAAAGTGCAATAATGCCGACCATGCTGCCGATGATCAGCTCTAGTGCTCGGAACCCATGGCGTTCAAACATCAAGATGCCATAGGTAACGATGCCAGTGACGACCATGCCTGCAAGCAGGGGCATGCTGAACAGGAGCGAGAGCCCGATGGCACCGCCGAGAAACTCGGCTAGATCGGTCGCCATGGCAGCGACCTCGCTGACGATCCACATCGCCCAGACGACGGGTCGTGGAAACTGGTCGCGGCACATCTCCGCGAGGTTTTTGCCGGTGACAATGCCAAGCTTGGCCGACAGAGCCTGGAACAACATTGCGATCAAGTTGGCCAGCAGCACGACCCAAAGCAGACCGTAGCCATACTTCGCACCCGCCTGAATATTTGTCGCGAAGTTTCCAGGATCGATATAGGCGATCGAGACAACTATCGCGGGACCGGCGAAAGCCAGATACGCACTGGGATTCCGGCGCTCCCCGCTCAATATTCCGCGTGCCGCCCCGACGCTCCGCTCCGTGAGAGAGCCCCGACGCATCTTTAAGTCGGTCATTCGAGGTTTTGTGTATCCAGCATCGACACCAACACGTAACCAATGCTACACACTACAGACGACACATAAATTGTCAACATCGTGACAAAGATGTATGGCCGGTATCACCTTGATCAGGCAATTGAACCGTTCTCGCGCTCGGAGCACGGTCAATCCGGCTAATGCTATGCTTGCGATCACAAGGAGACGCGATGTCCCGGCGCGAAATGGTAAAGAGGGTCAAAACTCTCTCAGGACTTCCTGCAGAGCTGATCCAGGCACGCCGCTTCGGGAAGGCTCGTTCGGCCCAATCGACAGCTCTGCTTGAGGACTACGTTGAGCTCATTGCTGACCTGCTGGCCAGCACCGGCGAAGCACGTCCTACGGAGATTGCTCGTCGCCTCGGCGTTTCCCATGTCACCGCCATTAAAACTATCTCCCGGCTGAAGCGCGAAGGGGTAGCGACGGCCCGCCCCTATCGTGGTGTCTTTCTGACGGAAAGCGGACATGAGCTAGCGACACGAGTGCGGACCCGTCATAGGCTCGTCGTGGATGTACTTCTTGCGGTGGGCGTACCCGTTGAAGCTGCTGAAGCTGACGCCGAAGGAATCGAGCATTATGTATCGGAAACGACGCTCAAAGCATTCGCTCGGTTTTTGCGGTCACAAAACTTAACTTTGGGCTGAATGCCCATCACTTGAGCGGCACGTTGCTGGCTAGGTGCGACTTCCGCTAATGGAATGGTCCGGCCGTGCTCCTGCCCCGCCAGCGTTTTAAGCTGGCCAGGGGCACCAAAGACAAGGAGCACGCCATGTCAAAGATACTCAACGCTGCGATCGCCGTAGTCGGTATCGATATCGGCAAGAACGCTTTCCACGTCGTAGGCAGGATGAGCGCGGCGCCGTCGTGCTGCATCAGAAATGGTCACGTGGCCAGGTGGAAGCACGGTTTGCCAACATGCCGCCGTGCCTGGTCGGCATGGAAGCCTGCGTTGGGGCGCATCATCTCAGTCGCCGGCTTAAAGCGCTTGGTCACGATGCCCGGCTGATGCCGGCGAAGTATGTTCGGCCCTATTCGAAGGGACAGAAGAACGACTTCCGTGACGCGGAGGCGATTGCTGAGGCGGTGCAGCGGCCGACCATGAAGTTCGTGGCGACGAAGACTGCCGATCAGCTTGACCTGCAGGCACTGCACCGGGTGCGAGAACGGTTGGTCAGCCAGCGCACCGGCATCATCAATCAGATTCGCGCCTTCCTGTTGGAGCGCGGCGTTGCGGTGCGGCAGGGACAACGCTTCTTGCGCGCCGAGCTGCCGCGCATATTAGCTACGCCACCCGATGTCCTATCGCCACGCATGGTGCGCCTGATCGAGGACCTGGCTGGCGACTGGCGCCGGCTGGACGAGCGGGTCGAGAGTCTATCGGGCGAGATCGAGGCTGTTGCGCGCCAGGATGCTGGCTGCGAGCGGCTGATGAGCGTGCCCGGCATCGGCCCGATCATCTCCAGTGCGATGGTGGCCGCGATCGGCAGTGGCGATGGGTTCTCTAAAGGCCGTGACTTTGCTGCTTGGCTTGGGCTGGTCCCGAGACAAATGTCGACCGGAGACCGCACCATCCTGGGCAAGATATCGAAGCGCGGCAATCGCTACCTGCGCGTGCTGTTCGTGCAGGCGGCATGGGTGGTGCTGATCAAACCCAAGATCTGGGAGCGCCACGGGCTCAAGTCCTGGATTGAAGCCGCCAAGAAGCGGCTGCACCGCAACGTGCTGGCGATTGCGCTGGCCAACAAGCTCGCCCGCATCGCTTGGGGTGTTCTGGCCCGCGGCCGGAACTTCGAGGCAAGGACGAATACCAACGCAACCGCCCAAGCTGCTTGATCGGCCAACGCGAGATGGGCACCGAAAGATAAGGAGCCCGCGATGATGTAGTCAGATCGATAAGACTTACCCGCCGAGGTCTGCGAGAGGATGAGAAGAGATGGAGGTTCGGTCTTCCCGGCGCATGCGAACACTGGTGACCCGAATGGCCCGGTCGAGGCCTGTCCGCTAATGAGATCGCACGCGCGCTGATATCCATGATGGCCCGGAGCACGACACGTTCCAATCAGAGGCCGGATACATTGATGCAAGACCGCTCACCGCTATCTCGACAAAGACTCTTGCAACGCACGGCCGGACCATACATTGGGTCATGAATTGCCGCGCCGCCCAACGGGAAGCGCGTCTGCTTTACCCCCCGAAAGCTGCCGCGGCTGTCGCCGACCAGCACGTCCGTTACGGGCCATAAGCAGACATCGCGGCTGTGATAAAAAATAAATGAGGCCGCCAACTGAGGCGGCCTATTGAGAAGCCTCGGAGAATGACCGTTAGGCGAGAAGGGTATGTTCCCCCGTGAAGTGTACTCCGCAGCCCGCACATTCCCAGCTTTTTAATTCAAGCACGACGCCTAACTTGGGAATAGTCCGGGTTAGCCGCATCGGCTCCCCGCAATTTGGGCAAGCGGGAAAGTTAGGGTTGGGTTTGGAGATCATTTCGTCCGCTTTAGCGGGTGTAGGACGGCATCCGCCAGCCTTAGCCATTCTGTCGCCATCTCGCGATTGATGGCGCGAGCGTCCTGGTCTGTCGCCATGGTCACCATTGTCAGGCAATGCTCGGCGTACCGCGCATAAGTCTTGTGCTTGTCATTCTTCGGAATCGCCATGATTCCCCCACCAACGATCAAAACTGGGGCGTGTTGCTTGGGGAGTCTGATCAAAATTGACCACAGGCCGCCAACCGAAGCGCCCTACGAACTAGCCGTGGCGGTTTTTTTTGACCGTGTGATCGCTTGCCGAGCTTGGCGCTGCATCTTGATCGGCTGCATCACCGGCGAGCCTTATCCACTCGGCTGCCATTTCGCGGTGAAGGACGCGAGATTCCCGATTGGCTAGTGTTTCCACTGCTTTCAAACAGTGCTCGGCATAATTTACGTATTTCATTGCCTTGTCAGCTTGGGATTTTCCCACGGCGTATCCCCAGACGATTTCGGAAATTAGCCCCGCCGAGAAGTTTAAATCAGGACACCGCTCTCTGCAAATTAGGACAAAAGGCCCGGAATTTGGGGAATTATCACCTTGACGTAGTAGCCTACTTTGGGAAAAGCAGAGACGGGTTGGTTATTGGGTTGGCGGCGAGCTTGTCCAAGGCTTCTGCGCGACGGTCTGTCCATCCCGAGCCCAGAGACTCCAACGTCAGCCGAGTCTCGGCGAGCTTGCCTCCCCCCGATCCGATAGGACTGCACGCAGCTCGACTAATGGCGACGTTTGCGGCCGCGCTTGCTGGTGTCCTCGCCGTTCACGCTTCCCAGCAGGGCCGCGCCGATCAGAACCCCGATGCCGACCGCAACACCGATCGTGATCAGCGGGCTGTCCTCAACCTTGGCGGAAACGCGCGAGAGTGCACTACTGCCGTAGTCCGCACCGAGATCGACTGCTCTGTTACCGAATCGCGCCGCTTCGCTACGCACCGCCTGTCCGCCCCAACTAATGCGCTCAAGCATGTTGCCTAGAACCGAGGAGATGGTATCGCCGATCTGTTCGCTCGCCACCGACGCTGCAGCGGAGCCGCGCCGTCGGGCGATATGGCCGATCTTTTCCAATTCCTGCTCGACCGCTCCGAGGTGCTGCTGGATGGCTGTTACGCTAGGAGCTAACGCGGACGACCGATGATAAAACATGGAACCTCGCGGGCTAGGCAATGTCGCATCACGGGAGGCGAGCGCCACCGCCGCAGCCTCAACCGATCAAAACACCGGTTGGTTCCGTACAAACCCAAGAGCGCGGGTGACCCCTCGCGCCATTCAGGGATCTACCAATTCCGCACCGTGGACATCTTTAGGGGTCTCATAGCGGCCGATGCATTCTTCCGAGCAGCCAGTCGAGACCCATTGCGACGCACACGGCCGTGTATGGCTGCGTATCTAACGAGACAATCGGCGCCTATTCGCGCGAACTCGTTTTCTTAAGGTTCGAAGGACCTTCCAAGCGACAACTGTGTCGCTTTGACCCGTAATGGCGCCCGACACCGCCGTGGTGTGAGCCTCGACACCTGCCGCGATCTTTTCGGTGACCATACGGCGCGCTTCGCTTTGTCCGCGGGCGCCGCCCACTACAAATCGCATCATGCGAAGAGCAATGACGTTCTGTGCGTCGAGACCAAGCTGCATAGTCTTGAAGAACAACGCGAGCCATGGATTATGCAAGGCACACCCAATTGCTGTGAAGGGCGGCGCGGGGGCCCTCACGCGCGCGGCGTGAGGGGGTTCTCCGGATCGGTTGCTAGGCAGCTTCCGCATGTTGATTCACGGCAGCTTCCGCAATTTCCGTCAGCGTGGCATCGGTTTTCTTTTCTTCCTCTAACGTTTGTTCTAGCAACCGCGCCGCATCATTCAGGCGAAGTTTCCGCGCCCAGGATTTGAGCGTGCCGTAACGCGACATCTCATAGTGTTCAACCGCCTGCGCCGCAGCCAATAGGCCAGCATCGAGCGCCGGCGAGCCATTGTATTCCTTCATGATTGCGCCGCCCTCGTCAGTGATCCCAACTATGGCGTCGCAGGTTTTGGCCTGTGGCTTCTTTTCGATCGCGGCGAAAACTTTCTCCAACCGCGTGACATGACCTTCTGTCTCGCCTCGGTGTTTTTCGAAGGCCTTTTTCAGATCGGGAGATTGTGCCGCCTTCGCCATTTTCGGAAGCGTGGCGAGGATCCTCTTCTCAGCAAAATAGATGTCTTTTAACGTATCGTGGAACAACTCGTCCAACCGCTTAGGTTCTTTCGCCATGATGGGCCTCCAGTTTTCAGAAACGCTGCACACGGTTGTCGAATCGACCAGTGGGTTTGATTGCCGTCCAAATGCTCTGCGATGCATGTACCAAATGCGTGGCTGAACGTTAGGTTCCTCTTCGACAATTTCTCTGCGGGGGCTATCCAGGCGTTACAGCGCAATCTTGTCGCGCTGGTCAGACCGCCCGAACGTCCAGCGGAGTTATCGTTCTATGCCTGCAATGACATGATCACTTTTTCGGAACGTCCGCATCCACGGGGCGTTGGCCTATGTTCACAACACTCATGGAGTTTGAAATGACACAGAATCAAAACCAAGGCGGCCAAAACCAGCAAGGCGGTCAAGGCGGTGGCCAGCAGGGCGGCGGAGGTGGTCAGCAAAAGCCTGACCAGCAGAACCAGCAGCAGTCCAACCCGAAGCCCGGTCAGGGTGGCCAGCAAGGCGGTCAAGGTAGCCAACAGGGAGGTCAGCAGAACCGCTAAAAAATAAAAACCGCATCTGCTATGTGGGGCTCCGGCGCGAATGCCGGAGCCCTTTATTGCTAGAGCGGCCGGTGCATTCTACCCAGAAGCCAGCCAATCCCCAACGCGACCAATGCTGTTGTATAGGGCTGGTTCTCGATCTGATTTCGAAGCCACTTGTCCAAATTTGCAGCGTGCTCACGCGCTGCATCTGCCGTTTGCCCATAAAGGTCTTGCGCCGCGCCTGCGGCTTGGTTCGCCAGTCCCTCAACGCGCGTTTTGACATCGCCGGTCACCTGTCCAACACCTTCCTGCACTTTGCCACTGATGTTTCTGGCGGTACCTTCAATCCGGTTTTCATCCATGAGCTCTCTCCTGGTTGGAAAGCAAACGCCGGGTGAGAGGCGAACGTTCCGGCCGTATGATGACCCGCAGCATAGCGCCGATGGTAGAGTGCGATGCGCCGCAGCGAGGGCGGAGGTCACTGCCCGCTCGCGTCCACAGGAATATGCGTGGACCTAGAGGCTATAAGCAGGAGTATCGGTGACTTAGAAGCTAAACGCAGAGGTACCTATGCAACTCTTTGAATGTCAAGTTTGCGGCCAACCGCTCTTTTTTGAGAATTCCTTTTGTGAGAGTTGCGGGCGTCGCCTAGGTTTCCTCTCCTCAAAGATTACCATGACAGCGCTTGAGCCGAGCGGCGGGCGTTGGAAGGCCTTGGCTGACCCAGTTTCTGAATACATCTACTGCGCTAACTTAAGATTCGACAGTTGTAACTGGTTGGTTCCGGCTGATAGCGGACAGACTTTTTGCTTAGCGTGCCGACACAATCGCACAATTCCGGACTTATCCGACCCGCGGAATCTCGTCCTGTGGCGTCGAATCGAGATTGCCAAGCGAAGGTTATTTTACAGCTTGTTGCGGCTAAAACTTCCCCTTCGCGACAAATCGCAAGATTCTACGGGCCTAGCATTCGACTTTCTTGCTCCTACCAAGAAACCAGTGATGACTGGGCATCTGGAAGGTGTGATTACAATTAATCTCGCGGAGGCGGATGACTCAGAGCGAGAAAAGCAGCGCGGCGTGCTTGACGAGCCTTATCGCACCCTGCTCGGACATTTCCGTCACGAAATCGCGCATTATTATTGGGATCGCTTAGTGCGCGATGGTGGATCGATAGATGAATTTCGCGAGATCTTTGGCGACGAGCGGGTCGATTATAGGGAGTCACTCAAACGCCACCATTCTAAAGGTGCGCCGGAAGATTGGTCAAACAATTTCGTTACAGCCTATGCGAGTTCACATCCGTGGGAGGATTTCGCAGAAACATGGGCTCATTATTTTCACATCGTCGACACTTTGGAAACGGCCAGAGCATTTGGAATCCAGGTTCATCCACGCGCCATGAGTGCGACGCTGGATGCTTCCGTCGACTTCGATCCGTACACAGCCAGTGTTGACCAACTCATTGATGCTTGGTTGCCCTTAACCTTCACGTTCAATTCGATCAACCGCAGCATGGGCGTCAGTGACCTGTACCCATTTGTGCTTGGCGCGCCTTCAATGCTTAAATTGAGCTACGTGTACAATAAAATTCACGGCCTTTCCGCATCCGGGGGCCCGAGCGATCGCGCGGCGCTTAAGGCCGTAGTTGCGAGCCTCAAAAGAAGCGTTGCGTCACCTTAAGGTTGCATCCCACGCCGGAACGTTTCGATACTTCGAAACGTTGATAGTGATGAGCATTAGCCGATCTGTACTACGTTGCATTCCCAAGCCGTCGATACAGTTGTTCGCGGCACTTGCGGTTTTTGGAGCATTGATCGTCGTAAGTCTCGCCATGCTCGACGGTTCAGGTTTCCAACAATAACCTGATGCACCAAATCCATTCGCATGCCGGGACCGCTCGGACTACCGCGCCGCCATGTTTCGCCCGTCGTGACAAGCAATTGAAGCGCTCGGAACTTTTCCCGGGAAGCCGATTTATTAGGCAGTAAATTTCGAACCGTCCGAGGAGACACCCAATGGAATATGATCGTCCTGTGTCCGCGATTGTGGACGCGCAGGCTGCCGTATCGTGGCCTGCCATCGCCGCGGGAGCGGTTGCCGCAGCGGCATTGGCTCTTGTCCTGATCGCGTTCGGAGCGGGGCTTGGCCTATCGGCTGTATCGCCTTGGAGCGACAGCGGCATTTCCGCATCGAGTTTCAAAACTGGGACTGGAATATATCTGGTGATCGTGGCCGTGATGTCGTCCGCTGTTGGCGGGTATCTTGCCGCTCGCCTGAGGACAAAATGGGTGGGAGTTTCCACCCATGAGGCTTTCTTTCGCGATTCCGCACACGGTTTTCTTGCATGGGCCTTTGCGACGCTTCTCAGCGCAAGCGCTTTGAGTTCTGCCACCGCGTATCTAGCAAATGGCGCCGCGGCCGGATTAGGCAACACCGCATCGCAGGCCACGCGATCCGTCAATCCGGCGGACCTCTATGTCGATAAGCTGTTTCGTGCCGGGCCGCCGATGCAGGCTGCACCCGTAACCCCTTCTTTGGCAGATTCGAGCGCCACAAGTATCGCCGCACCGAATGGTACAAATCCCGGCCAGTCGCGGGCTGAAGTTTTGCGGCTGTGGACGGCTAGTTTTCAGGATAACCAAGATCTCAGCGCCGCCGACAAAGACTATGTGGCGCAGGTCGTCGCTGCGCACACCGGGCTGAGCCAATCCGATGCTGAGAAGCGCGTCAATGACGTGATTAGCGAAGCGAAGACTGCTGCCGACGACACACGGAAAGGCGCCGCCAAGCTTTCCTTCTGGCTGACTGCGGCCATGTTGTTCGGAGCATTCGCAGCCAGCCTCGCAGCCGTCGAAGGCGGTTCGCTGCGCGACGGCACCTGGAACGATCACGTTCTCACTCCTCGACCAATATAGGAGCACACCATGGGTAGAGGCATTCTTCTTTGGCTGCTTGGCGTCCCGATTCCGATCATCATCCTTCTCGCGTTATTCTCACACTGACCAATAGGAAGCGGCGTCGAAAGACGCGGTTTTTTCTTGAAACAAACCGTCATTGAAGCTTACGGAGTCCTTCCATGTCTATTGGAACCATATTGATAATAATCTTGGTCATCATCTTACTTGGGGGCTTTAGCGGGTTTGGCGGCGGTCCATTCTATGGGACCGGCTATTACGGCGGCGGCGGATTGGGCCTCGTCATTGTCATCCTTTTGATTTTGGTTTTGCTCGGGAGAATTTGAGCGAGCCGAATATTATCATCCGTTCGCTCCGATCGGACAAATCGAACCATACGTGATGCAAGTAATGCGTAACGGATGACCGAACCTGACGACCGCCAACAGATTCTGACGTAAGTCAGAACCTCAAGATGGCGCGGTCCGCGCACGCCTCCGCAAGTCGATGATTTGGTACGAACGCGAGCCATTTTTATTTATAAGATGAACGACTAGGGACGACAGCCAGCGCACGCGCACGGCAGGAAAAACTGCAAATTGACGTGGTCATCCGCGACATTGATGTCGGCCGCCGCAGAAGTCTCCTCTATGGGCTTTTTTGCAACGTCCGAAGCCTGACGGTGTTCTCAGCAGGCAAACTCGCTACACGTTCTGCTTTTGCGTGAGGAGTGATAGTCGCGAAATTAGTAAGTTCCGGAGTTTTCCAGAAAAGCAGCATCACAACCAAAATCACGGCCAGCAAAAGCGCAGCAAGCTCATCAGCGGGCATTAACAGCTCGTCTGCTGCTCTTCGTCGCTCCTGGGCCCAAAGTTCGTCTGGGGAATGCCTCATCAACCTCTAAACTTGATGACAGCACACAAGTTCCATGATGGAAGTGCGAAGCAAACGCGGATCCACGTCTCGGAATTCACTGTTTCTTGGAAAGTTATCTAAAAGTCCGTTATCGTCCTGAGCGCCGATTTTTTCCCTCAATTCAGACCGGCCCCACTACCCAAAACCGGGAGTAAAAAATCCCGGCATTTTGCGCCGGGGCTTAATCAGAATGCCGGGCTCAGACGATCCCCGGCGCAGAACGAATAGCGACCATCCATTTCCGAAAAGTTGCTGTGAAATTTAAAAAGGGCCGACCAGCGGGCGCCTCCCTAGTCCTGAAACCTCGCTATGAGCGGCAGGGGCCGCCAACTGAGGCGGCCGATGCGGCATTGGCGTCAAATCTGCCCGCACCAAGCGTATTTAATGCGCGATCTTTGATAGTCGCGGGATCGCGCTCGCCCATGCTCGTAATGCTGACGATGGCCGTAGCAACGATTTCCGTTATTGGGTCGTCTCGATCTACTAGGCCGAGATCAATCAACGCAGCCTCATAGGCCGCCGTCATCGCTTTAATTTCTGCCGGCCCAAAGGTGCCGTTGGCAATCAGCCGATAGATAGCCATCGAAGCAGCCATATGTCGCGCAGGTCACTCCAATAATGCTCCAATATTGCAATAGCTGCACGGTCAGAGTCGAGTGTCAAAAGACGCAAAAGGGGCCACCTTCAAAATCAAAAAGGACCAGAGGGGATGGAAAGGGGCGGGAACCGGCCCGCTGGGACTGGCCGGATTTGCGGATGGCGGGGCAGTTTGAATGAGGCAGCCCGGAATAGGGCTTGCGGCCTTGGCGGAAGGACCTATCGTAGGTGAATGCCCGGACGCCCGCCCATATCTGCCCCGAATGCGGGGAATCTTACAAGCTTGTCCGAGTTCCAAAGCCGGAAATCGAAGGGTCGAACAGGTCCTTATTTTGCATTAGTTGCCTCCATCCCCTGTCTTCGGCCGATAACGGCTTCGTGCTGAAATACCTCAGGGTAGGGCGTCCGAAGCGGGGAAGTCGCCCTGACCAAGCACCCCAAACGCCCCAGGGACTTCCGCCAAGCGGCTTTTGTGCTCTGCATCACATTCAACAGCAAACATCGCGCCTGCGGTTCGACATAATGAAAGAGGCCGCCAACTGAGGCGGCCTATTTCTTCTCGGGATCGTCGGGCTGTATCTGTTGCTGTTGCTGGGCCACGTGTCGGACGCCGTCGATAGGGATGAACTCGCCCGGGGCGAGGGACATTGCCGCTAACAGGGCGTCGCTGACCCGGCCAAGGTCTTCGATTTCATCAGCTGCGCTTGCGGCCTGGGAAGCGATGAGCTGCATCGCCTGGACCTTGTCCGACACAGCGACAAGATAGGCTTTCCCCTCCGGATCGCCCCGATATTTGCTAACCCGGATCAATCGGCCTTCACCCATCCGGCTCTTTTGGACCGGATGGAGCGGAATTGCCATGCGTATATTCGCCAACATGGCCCCTCAATGAGAAAGCGTCGCGGAGGTTCCCGACAAGGGCCATTCCGATGCCGTAAGATGAACAGAATCAAAAGGGGCCACCCTCAATTTCAAAAGGGACCAGCGACTATGGAAAGGGGTCAGTACCCACCCCCCAATGGGAAGAGATCGGAAATCTGGAACAGCTTGTGAACTCTTCGGACAAGCCCGCACCCCGCTCCGAATGCCTTCTTCACCCCACGGTGCCGGGCAATCTTCATCGCCCAGGCCTTGAGCCATGACCATTTCGTCGAAACGACCAGCATGGTCTGGGCCGCTTCGTAGAGCATCATCCGCATCATCTCGTCTCCGCACCGTGATACGCTACCGGGCCGGTCGCTCTCGCCGGATTGATGCCGGGATGGCGTTAGTCCAAATACCGCCCCGACCGCCTTGGAGTTCTTAAAGCGAGCTGGCACGTCGACGCTGGCGCGATAGGTCAGCGCCACCACAGGACCGACACCGGGAACCGTCATCAGGCGCCGGCACACGTCATCATCGCGCACGATGGCCAGTAAACGGCGATGCAGGACGCCGGTTTGCTCGCGAAGCACCCGCCGCACAACAAGCAGCGGTTCGACCAGCATAGCCAGGTCGGGCAGGTTCTCGACCAGCTCCTTGATGCGGGCCTCGAACTTCGCCGTCCCAACCATGCTCACCTTGAGACCGAAGTTGCGCAGCGTACCGCGCAGGTCGTTATCGATGGCGATGGCCTTCGACTGTAGCAGCTTGCGATGGGTCAGCAGCATGCGCAGCTTCTGACTGCGTAACGTCTTCACATGCACCGGGCGGTAAAGCCCCACTCGCATCATCTGCGCCATGCCACGCGCATCGTTGCGATCCGTCTTGTTGATCTGAGCCTTCAGCACCGCCCTCATGTGCCGCGTCTCGACACAGATCACCGGCAAGCCCGCTTCCGCAAGCGCGTTGTAAAGCCATTGCGACAATGGCCCGGCCTCTAATCCAATCCGCTTGAAGTGGTAGGAGGGGCTCGTCAGCACCGCCAGTAGGGCTTCCGGCTCGCTCGCCACCTTCACTTCCCGAACGATCTTGCCCGCGTCATCCACAATGCAGACGTTGGTCTCCTTGACCGATACGTCCAATCCAGCAAAATGGTCCATGCTGCGCTTCTCCTTCTGATGCTTGAGGCCCGTAACCACGGTGACCTCGTTTCACCATTAGCCTGAAGCGCAGCACCCAAAATCTTCTGCTATCCACAAGAACGCCGGCCGATTACCCCATCTTTGGGCGGTGGTCTCAATCGGTCGACGCAACACACCGCTGCGCATGGAGCGGCGACGCGCCAGCGTCTGCAAGGAGCGGCACGATCACAACCCTTAACAAGATTTCGATGCCCGTCTTCACCCTACAGCCAATGCTGGCGCTCTCTCTTTGCAGATCGCTCCGGCGCATCGGGTTACCTCCATGTGGCGGGGCGTAGTTTGAGCGACGAGACACCCAAAACGACATTCACTGCGATTGAACCTTGCAGCGAGAGCGGTTGTAGGGCGAAGGTTCGGACCGAGCCGCCCACTAGCACATTAGCGCCAGCGCCAATGCCAAGGCCGAGATCGCCGGTGGCGCCAACATATTCGCCGGCGAGCGCGCCGGGGACTACGCCGGACGTCGGCGCGAACACGCCCCAGCCCAATATGCTGCCGGCGCTGACACCGATGTCAAGGCCCACCGTATTGATGGCCCCATCGTAATATTGTGGCGGCGCCGGCGCGAGCGTCGGGGTGTAGGTGCACTGCATCGGCTGATGGCCGACAAAGATAAAGCCGACGCTCGGATTGACCGTGCACATCAGCTGGCCAACCTGCGTCCAATTCGGGCCCTGGGCCGCGGCAGGCAGCGAAAGTGCCGACAGCAAGGCGAATATCCCAAGCAGTAAACGGCGGAGGAGCATGATCGTCAGTTCCTTCTTCAAATCGACAGTAATAGCGTTTGTGGCGCGACGGTGCGGGCAAGCATCTTAGTGCGCCATCATATGGCGTACGTCGGCGAGCGCCTTCTCGCAGGCCCTGTAGTTGGCGGCGGTATTGGCGCCGGCGTTGGCGGCGCGCGCCCGCGCCATGGCGTCGTGTATCGCATCGACTTTGTTGCGCGATATCTCGCCCATTCTTTCTTCGACAGTCGCCATCCCGAACGGCGTCGGCTGCACGCCCACGCTGGCGATCACGCCCGCCGGCACAAACGGCCCGGCCGCCGCGATCGCCTCTACCCCGGCGTCGATGCGCGCCTGCATGCGGTCGATGTCGTCCGAACAGCCGGCATGGGCGGTCGAAATGGTTGCGGTCAGCATAGCGACGCCGAGCGGTATCAAACGCCTAAGGGCGCGCCTTTCGGCCAAAACCGGCTTTCGTAGACGAGCGCGTTCTCTGGACTTGTTAAGGGCCATTCCAGAATCCCAAAGGCTCAGACGTAGCATCGTATAGGCTCAGACCACTGCACTGGAAGGGGCCCGGACTGCGTTCGTGCCACCAATTATTGCTGTGTAGCAAGCTGTAGCGAATGTGATGCAGTAGATCAGTCTTTGATCCACCCTTGCAGTTTTCGAAACGTCGTAAGGCCAGTTCATCTTTTACCACGGAGTTTTGACGCAAAATCCTAACTGTGTAACTATCGACGCAAGGACAGAGCCACCTTCGTATGGGAGAGTCTTTATGACGCGATACAACAGCGTCGCATCAACTGTCGCCTCGCTCACTTTGTCACTCCTTGGCGTAGCCGACTGCTTCCTCCCAGCACCCGCGATGGCGCAGTCGACAAACGACAATGTGATCCATCTAAATCAGGCTTGGTCGCAAGACGACCGGGAATGGTACTATCATTTTTCGCAAGGCTCGGCGGTCCTGTCATATGACATCTTTTTGAATCTGGAAGCCGCCGACAGCCAAGAGCTTTTCCGGTCTGGGCTGAACAACCCTCGCTACGGCCTGGTCCCCGAGGCCGCGGGCCCGGGTAATCCGGATGGATTGCCGATCGGTGTCAGCAAGACGGTGGTTGCGACGCCGATCAAAGGCTGGCCTGCAGGCGACTACGCTGGCATGACCTGCGCGGCGTGCCACGAAGGGCAACTGAAGTACAAGGGTAAGCTCATTCGTATAGAAGGCGGAATTTCACACACTTTCGACTTCCAGGGTCTTGCTCGAGGTATCGACGACGCGCTTCGAGCGACCCTGACCGATGCGGCAAAATTCGACCGTTTGGCGGCGCGGCTCGGAGCATCTAGCCCGGATGCAAAAGACAAGCTTCGCAAGCGAGTTGAGAGCGAGGACGACCGGGTGCACGACTATGCTGCCCGAACGTCGCTCACCCCGTACCCGTGGGGCCCGGGACGCGTCGATGCACTCACAATGATTGTCGATCGCTCGACGGGCGTGTTGACGGGAATTCACGAGAACTGGTCCGCGGGTATCGCGCCGGTCAAACCTCCCTTTCTGTGGAATGCGCCGCAGGGATTGTGGGCGCAGTGGAGTGCCTTTGCGCAGGACCCGATCGGCCGAAATTTTGGAGAGACGATGGGCGTATTCTTGCCCGTTGATCTGACTTCGAAATCTCCCACAGAAGGGCTATTCCAGTCGAACGGCGCGATATGGGAACTTCAACGGGTCGAGAGCCAATTGGAACGCTTGGCGCCACCAAGCTGGCCGGAAGACGTGTTTGGCAAGATCGACCGCGAGAAGGCCAAGGCAGGTAAAGCCTTGTTTGTTACCCTTTGCTCGGGCTGCCACAACGCGTGGCCTTACACGTGGAGCGAACCCAATAAGTATGGCAAGCGCTTCGTCCTGGTGGGGTTGGTGCCACAAACATATGTAGGCACCGATAAGACACAGTTTGAAGCTCTCGGGCCATTCGCAATTACCGGTGACCTGAGCAAATTCTTGCCTCCGGAGTTCCGGGACAAGCCTATGCTGCCGCCGTTCGTGTTTAGCACTGTGCTTGGGGCGGAGGTTCGGGCAGTGGCTATTCGGAAACTCAACCTGAGTGAAGCCCAAGAATTGGATCTAAACGGCTATCGCGAACTGCCCTCGCCGCGGCCGCCGGAGCACGTCTACAAGGCGGCCCCGCGCGACGGGGTCTGGGCTACGGGGCCGTTCCTGCACAACGCGTCGGTGCCTAACCTCTATGAGATGCTAGTCCCGGCCGCCGAGCGCACGAAAAAGTTTTACCTCGGAGGCGATTTCGATCCGGTCAAGGTCGGGCTCGACACCACGGCAACCTCGGGGAGTTTCCTGATGGATACGACGCTGCTGGGGAACTCGAATGCCGGTCACTCTTTCCAGGATGGTCCGCGCGGCGACGGCATTATTGGGCCGCTACTGACAGACGATCAGCGCTGGGCGCTCGTCGAATATCTGAAATCAATTCCCGAGGATCCCGGTCGAGTGACCCCGTTCGGAGGTCCGCCAGCAACGCTCCTTCCTCAGAGGCCGTAATGCTTGGTGCTGCTTGGGGCGCGACCACCTCGCACGGTACGCCCCGGCGCAGTCGCAAGGTGTAAGTTCAGCGATCATGGAGCGAGGCTATGTCCGATCATATCGATGGGCCTAGACAGATCGGCGATCCGTCGTCCGATCTCACCGACCTGTTCGCGTTCACAAGTCCGGAAAATCCAGCACACACAGTTTTAGCTGCCAATGTCTTTCCAACCTGTGGGGGGGACGCGATCTTCTCTAATGCGATCGATCACTCAATCGTCGTTCGCCGGGCCAAAGTTGCCGGTATCGGCGACGCGACCAAATTCGAGACCGGCGACCCGGAAATACGCTTTACCTGCAGGTTTGACACGCTTGAGCGCGGGGCGGCGGACCAAAAGCCGATCCAGCGCGGTAGCTGTACGTTGCCCGACGGGCAGACGCTTCAATTCATTACCAATGACGAAAAAGGGGCATCGACGCCGGACGGCGCATTCCGCATTTTCGCGGGCATGCGCTCCGATCCATTTATCCTCGCCTGGTTATTCGGAGGAGGTATGAGGAAATTCCAAAATCTATTGTTCAACGATAACGTCCTTTGCATTGCCATCGAATTCGATACGCGGCGTGTGCTCGATCCGGACAAAGGCTCGCTGTTTGCGGTAATCGCCGAAACGGTACCAAGGCCGCGCGCCGCTGCATTCGTTGGACACGAACCTCCGCGCCTTGATTGGGTTGGTCGGCCTGAGCAAACAAATATGCGTCTTAACAACGAAGCTGCGGGCGTCGACGACCTTCGGGATCTTTGGAATCAGCAGACACCGTTCGGGATCGACGAAAAGCTGCGCCCGCTGTTCCTCCAGCGTTTGAAGGACAGTCTAGCCAATTGGGACATGCGCGATGGCAAGCAGGACTGGACGCCGTCAGCACTGGCCGCAAACGCCAACATGTTTCTCGATGATTTCATGGTGTTTGATGTCGCAAAGCCAATAACGGATACGAGTCATCTAGAAATCGAGAAGAGCACGCTCAACGGCCGGCCCTATCAGACCGGTGGCGGGCGCACAGTCGATGCCGATGTCATCGATGTTCTGCTGACGTGGATGGTGAACCGCGACCGTGAATTCCTCGAAGGCGGGACAACCAAGGCGACTAAGCCCGGCACCAAGAATTTTCCCTATTTCGCCGCACCGAATACCGATTTGCAAAGCGTGGTGGAAAGCGTCGAGCTCGGTGCTGCACCCGAAAGAGTTCTGGCAACTGATCGGACAATTTGGCGGAACCTGGCATCCTTTGATTGCTAACATCAAGTTGATCGGAACGGGAATTGGTCAGCTGCGCGTCATAGAGACTATTGACGGCAAGCAAATCATCGAGCGTCTGGATGCGCTCGACAACTCCGCCCGATCTTATCGCTACACCAACATCGGAGGCATCCCGGCCTCGGATTACACGGGCATGCTGGAGGTCAAGCCGAAAGGTGTCGGAAGTTCCGTCGAATGGCGGTCGCAGTTTCTGCCAAACGGGCCGGGTACACTTATCACGAAGACCATTGTTGCGACTCTGTTCAAAACCGGGCTCGAAAGCCTCAAGTCGCGGTTTTGAGGTATCGCCATGTGCGAGGCTGCCGAATTTCACGACACATGCTTCCAGACGACTGACGGTGACATCGCCGTTATCAACTTGGAGAGCGCCCGCCTACGGTCCTGGAGCCGGTTCTACCAGGACCCGATGCGGGAGGGCATAGCTGAGACCGTTGTGGAACATGAGCAGCTCTCAGCACAGTTTGCCGGCGATTTGACGGCACTCGACCGCCTTGAGTTTCTGGCCAAACAGCTCTCACAAACGGATGCTGCTTCGGCGCGCACAGCGTTGGTTCAAGCGCAAGTCGCGTCGATGACGCATCAATTCGCCGAGGCAACGCACCACCTCGAACAAGCTAAAATCCGCGGAGCACCCGAGGCAGACATCAGCCGTCTTCGGCTGAGTATCGACCAAGCCTGCGGGACCGACCTCGACAGGGTATTGTGCGAGCGGCGCCAGACGGCCACGAAATCTGGCGGAATAGAGGACCAAGTGGCGTTGGGTGGACTAATGGCGGATTTGCGCGAATTCGGTGACGCCGATCGCATCTACAAGCGAGCGCTCCAGAACTACTCCGATGTTTCTCCATTCCCGGTCGCCTGGGTATGCTTCCAGCTCGGCGTGCTGTGGGGAGAATTGGTAGCGGAGCCGCGAGCGACTTGGGCCGCCAGGTGGTACGAAAGAGCGCTGGAGCGATTGCCAAGCTTCACGAAGGCGCGCGTACATTTGGCGGAAATCTATTTGTCTTCCGGCCGGGCGGACGACGCAGAGTCCGTACTCATGCCGGCGCTTTCGAGCGGCGATCCGGAAGTGCATTGGAGGCTCGCTGACATCATGGCTGCTCAAGGCAAAATCGCCGACGCCGAAGCCCGGATGCAAGCCGCCCGCTCTGGATTTGAATCTGTTCTTGAGCGGCACCCGCTCGCATTCGCCGACCACGGTGCGGAATTTTACGCCGGCAGCGGCAATGATTGTCGTCGGGCCCTTGAACTTGCGCTCGTCAACGTTGCCAATCGACCGACACTGCGGGCCTTCGAGCAGGCGCACAAAATCGCCGTCTCCGCCGGCGACGCCGCCGCCGCAGCCTCGCTTCTTGGAAAGGCCGCCGAGCATTGGGGCGACACTACCAGATTCAAATCGTCGCCTTTGGCTACATGCCACATAGCAAGACGGGAAGGAGCAGCCGCATGACAATCGATCGTCGGGCCTTCGTCGCCGGTACGACGTTCGTTGCTTTTGCACCAACCCTTGAGCTCTTGCCGGTACCGAGTTCTCCGCCGGCAGTAAACGAGAACCGCCCCGTTTTCATGATCGACGGATGGTGTGTCCCAACCGACGGCGCCAACGAGGTGTGGTTCAGGGTGAGCCGCTCCTGGCGAACCTCTTGGCGATGATTTCCCGAAGAAGGCGAGCCCGCCGATGCAGAAATAATGCGCGGACGCGCTGCGCTATTTCACTGGGAATAGAAACGCTAACGTGGCCCGCAATTGCCAGTCTGATGTGCCGGTGGGGCGTACCGCGTTGTAATAGCCTGCTATCTGAGCATTCACCGGCTGATCGCCCACTTTGAACACTCGACCAAGACCACCACCTACCGGAACGGTCCATTGCTCACCCGGTGCCGCGAGCCAGTTGGAGGTGATGATAGGTGATGTGGTCAAATACCAGCCGTGCGCCATGTTGTAGTTGGCGAAGGGCTGGGCAAGGAAAGCGTTCACGGGTGGCCGCAACGGATTGCCGCCGATCGACCACTGATTGTTGAGCAGGACACCGAGCACCCAATGTCCGGGCGTGGTCAGCAAGACGGCTGTGGGGCCGAACAGCACTTCGCCTGTGCCAAGAATTGGATCGCTCGCGCTCGGGATGGTAAAGACCGGGCCGACGCCCCAGATGAGAGCACCGGAATTCACGGGTGAAAGAAACAACGACTGAGTGATGTCGCCAATTCCATTCGTGTTGCTGTTGAGCAGCGGACTAGGCTGGCTGATCACTGGGATGATGGTTCGCGAGATCACGTTCCAGTCATTGTTTAAGTGCATCGGTACGACTGGCTGAATGTTGAATATTTCTTGAGTGCGGTTGAATGGCCCGGTGTTGAAATTTGTGTTGCTCTGGAACGGCACGCTGACGAGGTCCGCGATGGGATTTTGTGATTGCTTCTGCAGGTCTTCTGAAGGCTCGGCAGAACCACCGCTGCCCGAAGATTCGGCTGCAGCAGAAACACCACTCTCGAACTTATAATTGATGCCGGCCTTTATCATTTGAACGTCGCGGTTCAACGACGACGTAGGAGCCGTGGTCGACAACCAGTTTGACTGCGTAAGGTAATCGTATTCGAGTTTGACCGTCCAATGCGCCTTGAAGCCGTATTCGATGCCCCCGCCAACCAACCAGCCCGCATCGGTGCTGGAGCCGTTCCAACCCCCGCCCGGAACGTTTAGCGACGCAGTACTTCCCACCCAACCGCCGCCCAGTTTGCCGAACACAAGCCATCGGTCGTTTACGATGCCGAAGCGGCCCGCCACTGTACCGATCCAGTGTTGGCTCACAGAACCTAGTGTTGGAAATGGAATTGCTGGATGATCAAAGCTTGCCCAGTCGAAATCACCTTCGACGCCAAATAGAAGGCGATCGGCCTGAACATTGTAGCCAATCTGGCCGCCCCCGATGAGTTCGGTGATGCCGCCATACAAATTGTTGCCGGGAATATTGAGGCTGCCGCTGGTCGATCCCGCGCCGAAATTAGCGCCGATATAAAGTCCCGACCAGTTGTAGGTTGGCGTAGCGACCCTTGCATAGGGCGGAGCCTTGGTGGGCAAATCAGAGGCAAGCGCAGACGCGCCGAATAAGATGGCAGAAACGCTTGCGAGAAAATATCTTTGCACGAGCGACCTCCGAACTATCTGGCAATTCAGAAAATACGGTAGCACTTTCCACCCACACAGTTTGATAGGTGTCACTCAGATCACGCGATTAATTCTAGACGCTGTGTTAAAGGAGCAACAATCCGCCGCAAGCCACGCTGCTGCCGTGGGGCGTGGCCATATAGATGGGAGTCAGGACAAATGCATCCATCCTTGGTGGCCCCTTGGGGCATGGATTGGTTTTGGAGCCTGCCGTTGATTGTGACGACCGTGATCGTTCATGTCGTCGGATTGATGCTCATCTTTAGAGGCTTTGTAGATGTGATGCGGGGCGCGATAATCCGCCGCCACGCTGTTCCGATGTTCATTCTATCGATGGCCGCAGTTTCACTGCTGGCGGTGCTGCTTCACGGATTCGAGGGGGCAATCTGGGCCGCATCATATCGATTAATTGGCGCATTATCCGACTACCGGTCGGCGATGCTCTATTCGCTCAGCGCGATGACAACCTATGGCCATGCGACAATATATCTGGAAGACCGATGGGAGCTTTTGGACGCGCTAGAATCCCTCAACGGCACATTGCTATTCGGCCTGACCACCGCGTTTCTATACGCCATGATCCGCGAGGTCTGGGACTTCGAAAAGCGAGAGCGGCGCGAACGTGGGCGCATTCTAGCAGAATCTGCGTAGAACGAAATAATGATGCGCTCGCGGTTTCGATTACTCGGGAGGTGATATTTCCATGGCTGCATACAAAGCGCATCTGCTCGCACTGCTCGCCTTTGGCCTGTTGGGAACCGCCGCCGTCGCCCAGGAA
Organism: uncultured Alphaproteobacteria bacterium; assembly: GCA_963742215.1. Lineage (GTDB taxonomy): Bacteria > Pseudomonadota > Alphaproteobacteria > Rhizobiales > Xanthobacteraceae > BOG-931. Next base: position 16,582 of record CAVULJ010000006.1, on the reverse strand, counting down.
GTAAAGGACATGGATTTGGAGACTAGCGGCTTCGTCATGCGCCCGGCGCTTACGCCGCAACAGCTTGAACGCGTGAAGTTGTTGCCGCCGCACAAATTCATTGCGCGCACTAAGAACGGCCAGCGCTATTTCATTTATGCTGATCCGGACCTCTGCCAATGCATCTTCGTCGGCAACGCGCTCGCCATGGCGAACTACCAAGGCCTCGTGTCGGCACCGTATATATCTAGTATGCCCAGTCCGGGCACACCTCCGTCCGGCGCCTCGTTGTATCAAGAGATGGATCCCAGCCTGAGCAGCGCGATCCCCGACGGCGATATTCTAGACAATCCGAACTAACCGCCAGCACACTGTACGGGTCCGCACCGCGCTTGAGATGACGCTGACCGGTTGAGGCGGCCGGTTCGACGATTGATGGGCCGGGCAAACCCACTCACGCACTGCAGGCGCTAGGCTAAGGGAATTCGTCGTCTCGCGCCCCGCCGCATGTCCGCTATGGGTCGATACTGTTGAAAAAGGCAAAAATGAACTGAACAAAATTTTTGCCTGTGCGCCCGTCGAAACCGGTTTTTCGTAATCTAATGCCTCGCAGAGAGCTTACGAAGGCCGCTGGTTGGAAATGGGACTGATTATATGTCCCCCTACATCATTTTCTGACTACCGCACCGGTGCCTCTGAAAAAATTCGTTCAACCCCCCGAAAAACCTTTTTCAACAGTATCGGCCAATAGGAGACACAAGCCGAGGCGGTGACATTGTCCAAGCCAGCATATTTGAAGGGTTGCATGGCGTAGCGTTTCATTCGTGTGACCCCAGTCCCAGCTGATGCTTAGGCGGACAATTCAGTCCCGGCAGGAATTTGGGACTGAGGCATCATGACATCAGCTCGTCCCATCAGCACTGTAGCGCGATCGAAGAAGATCAGATCGGAAGCGCAACGTTGGAGGGCTTCGCTATGAGCACGGTGATCATTCAGTCGAAGTTAGCGCGGCGGATTGCGTTGACGGTATGCGTGTGTCTCGTACCCACCTCAGTGCTCGCGCAAGACGCCTATCCCAACAGGGCGATCAAGATCATCGCCCCGGTGGGGGCCGGCAGCGTCGCAGATCTGGTGCCGCGCTTGATCGCCGACAAGCTGGCCGCCCGATGGGGCAATCCCGTCTTTGTCGAGAATCGGCCTGGCGGAAACACCAACATCGGCGCCGAGACCGCAGCCCGGGCCGAGCCGGACGGGTACACCTTGCTCGCCGCGCCAGCGACGACGCTTGCAGTCAATCCAAGTCTTTTCCCGAAGCTGACGTTCGACCTCACCGCCTTCGTACCTGTCACGGTCCTGGCCGATGAGCCCAACGTCCTGGTCGCTAACCCCAAGCTGCCGTTCTCGACCGTGCAGGAGTTGATCGCATTCGCCAAAGCCAATCCGGGAAAGCTGACGTACGCGTCGCCCGGGGTCGGCAGCGTGCAGCACCTGAGCGTGGAAATGCTGGCGTCGATGAGCGGAATTGCGCTCGTACACGTGCCGTACAAAGACCTGCCCGAGGCCGTCAACGATGTGGTGGCCGGCCACGTCGACTTGCTGTTCGACAATCTCGGCAGCGCCGCCCCACTGATCAAGAGTGGGAACCTGAAGGCCATCGCAGTCGGCAGCGAGCGGCGCAATGCGTTCCTGCCCGATCTGCCGTCTATGTCAGAGGCAGTTCCGGGATTCCGCTCCGTCACCTGGTTCGCCATCGTTGCGCCGCCGAGGACACCGGCGGGGATCGCCGAGAAGCTGTCTGCCGCCATCGCCGGGATTCTCAAGACAGCCGATGTCACCAACCGCTTCCGCGATCTCTATGCCACGCCGGTCGGCTCATCGCCTGCCGATACCGCTGCCTTCTTCGCCCAAGAGCGGGAGCGTTGGCGGTCGGTCATCGTTTCGGCGGGAATCAAGGTCGAGTAGAGCAGAGGACGGCACCTTTGGACTCCGCCGCAAAGCGCTCGACGATTCCGGTGGCTATCGTCGGAGGCGGCCCGGTCGGGCTGGTGCTGGCGCTGTTTCTCGATCGATACGGCGTGCGCACGGTGCTGTTCAATTCCGAGGAGGGCCAGCGGGCGCACCCCAAGGGCAGCACGCAGAATGCACGGACGCTGGAGCATTTCCGGCGCCTCGGCATCTCAGAGCCTGTGCGCCGACTGGGCCTGCCGGCCGATCATCCGACCGACGTCGCCTACTTCACCCGCTTCAACGCGTGGGAGCTCGCGCGCATCCGCATGCCGTCCGAGGCGGAGAAGATGCGCGCCGTCGCCGCCGCGCCGGCGACCGATCAGGTCGCCGAGCCGATCCTGCGGGCGAACCAGATGTATGTCGAGGCGTTCCTGCTCGACCATGCACGCACGCGGCCCAATATCACGCTGCGCTTCGGCTGGCAGGTCGACCGCCTTGCGATTGAAGCGGGCGGGGCTATCGTCGAGGCGGAAAGGTGCAGCGACGGCGCGCGCAAATCCTGGCGCGGCAGCTACGTGGTCGGCTGCGACGGCGGCCACAGTTTCGTGCGCCGGACGCTCGGCGCTCACTATCGCGGCTTCGATGCCCTGCAGCAGCAATACATGGGCGGCCGCATGATCGCCTCACACATCCGCGCGCCTACCCTCGTCCGCAGCGTCCTGCGCGATCGTCATGCCTGGCAGTATTGGTCGGTGACGCAGGAAGCCCAGTTAATGCTCGCCTCGCTCAACGGGCGCGACGAGTTCCTGGTGTTCAGCCAGCCGGCAAATCCGGAGCCGGGGTCCGATGACGCAACCGTCGCGACCATGGTGCAACGCGCAGCCGGGGCCGATGTCCCGCTAGAGATGCTCGGCCATCGGCCGTGGACCGGCGGGGTGGCGCTAGTCTCGGAGCGCTTCGGCGAAGGCCGCGTGCTCCTCGCAGGCGATGCCGTGCATCTGTTCACGCCGACCGGCGGCTTTGGAATGAACACCGGCATCGATGACGCCGCAAATCTCTCATGGAAGCTGGCGGCTATGGTGCACGGATGGGGTGGTGCGAGCCTAGTCAACTCGTACGAGCGCGAACGCAAACCCGTCGCCGTACGCAACACGATCGCGGCGCGCGAGCTGGCCAAGCGCAACGGTACGATCCCGACCTCGCCCGCAATGGAGCAGGATAATACCGAGGGCGAGGCCGCCAGGCGCAGGGTCGGGGCATATTTGTCGACCTTCGGCGACGCCTTCTCATCCATCGGTTTGCAGCTCGGCGTGCGCTACGACGGTTCGCCAATCGTTGTGCCGGATGGCGCGCCGCCGGCCGACAACTTCTCGCGGTACACCCCATCGAGCGTCCCTGGCGGTCGCGCCCCGCATATCTGGCTGGACGAGCGGCGCGGGCGCGGCAGCTCGCTCTACGATCGCTTGGGCATCGGCTTCACATTGCTCAGGCTCGGTGGCCACGCCGCCGGCAGCGCCCCACTCGAGGCTGCGGCGCGCCGCCGTGGCATTCCGCTTGACCTCCTCGATCACCCCAGCGACGCAGCGCGCGATCTCTACGAGCGCGATCTGGTGCTCATTCGTCCCGACCAGCATGTGGCCTGGCGGGGCAACCGGTCGCCCGATGACCCCGATATGCTTTGGAGCAAGTTGGTCGGAGCCACGTAGCGTGCGCGAAAGCGCTTGCCGTGCCATGGGTATGGGCGCGACTGCCGCTGTGTCTCGCTGAAAGATTTCGGGGGCCTTTGTCTACCCCACTATCATCGAAATTCAGCGGAATATGATCTAGGATCGGCCGAGAGTCCGATCCGCATGTCGCAATCCCAGCAGAAAATTCGATTCTGCGCCAGCGCCGATGGCACGCGCATCGCCTATGCGACCTGCGGCTCGGGTCCCCCGCTGGTGTGGGTGCAGCTTTGGACTCACCACTTGGAATACGACTGGGATAGCCCGGTCTGGGCTCCCTGGCTGTCGCTGCTGGCGAGTCATCACACACTGATCCGTTACGACTGGCGGGGCTGCGGCCTTTCCGATCGCGAGCGCGTGCAGTTTTCTTTCGACAAATACGCCGAGGACTTGGATGCCGTTATTGCGGCTGCAGGCCTCGATCGCTTCGTGCTGCTTGGCATGAGTGGAAGCGGCGGTGCGGTCGCCATGACTTACGTGGTCCACCACCCGGGGCGGGTCACCCATCTTGTCCTTTGTGGCTGCAATACCCGTGGCCCGCTGGGGGACAGCCCAACCGCTGAGCAAGCGGCAGAGGCACAAGCACGGCTCAAAGTCTATGAGCTCGGCTGGGCAAACGAAAATCCAGGTTACGGTCCGTTCTTCGCCTCGCTGCACATCCCGGATGCAACGATAGAGCAATGTCGCTCGTACAATGACCATTTGCGACGCACGACTTCTCCAGCCAACGCCATCAGTCTGCTGAACACCTTCAACCGCATCAACGTGCAAGACATCGTGCCCAAGGTCCCGTGCCCCACGCTGGTCCTGCATTCGCGCGGCGACGCCATCATTTCATTCGATCAGGGTCGCAAGGTCGCGGCGCTCATCCCGGGGGCGCGCTTTGCGCCGCTGGAAAGTCGCAATCGTCTCGTTTTGGATACGGAGCCGGCGTGGCAACAACTCGTTAGCGCGCTCAGCGATTTCCTGCCTGTAAACTCGGCCGACGGCGGGTCTTTGCCTCTTCTTGACGATCTCACAGCGCGCGAACGAGAAATCCTGGAAGTCGTTGCTGAAGGCCTCGACAACTACGAGATCGCTGCGCGGCTCGACATCAGCGAAAAGACCGTGCGCAATCATGTGTCGACGATCTTCAGCAAGCTCCAGTTAAGGAGTCGCGCCCAGGCCGTGGCGCTCGCACGCGACGTTGGGTATGGGCGACGGGCAAATGAATAACCCACGACGTCCGTTGTGGGTCGATTGTGTTGCAAAAGTCGAAAGTTGCAGGTCTACGAATTTTTCGCGAAAACACGAAACGGGAAGCAATCGCCGATTCGTATAATCTCAATCGCGTTACCGAAGTCGCCTGTGAGTTTAACGTGAGGCGATGAGGCCCCTCACATCTGTACACGAAAGCCGCACCTGTAGCCCGCAGAATTTTTGATCACCAGTGCAAAACGACTTTTGCAACACAATCGGTCATTAGCAGACACGGCGGCACTTATTCTCGGTGTCCGCTTTACCCCCACTAACTGCCGCGGCGCGGTCAAATTTCTATGTCTGCTTTAACCCCGAATGCTGGTACGCAACGTTTGTCCTATCGGATGACGAGAAAGCAAAGTTATGGGCATTGGAATTTGGGTCAGTTGCAATTGCTGGGAACGCGGTCTCTGCAAGCCCTGCCCGGTCGACATGAAATTCCTCGATCCGCCGGATGAGGAATACGATCGGCTCAGTGTCAAAATTTGTCTTCCGCTTCCGCTGGAGGAGGCGCAGGCCGTAAATCAGGCTTTCGACGCTTGGCGCGCGACGGCATGCGAACACGGCGGCGATGCTTTCTCCGGCCGGCTTGGATCATATTCATTTGCCGGTCATCTTGAGAAGGACATTGCACATTTGACAACAGGCGATGACAGCGTGCTGCTCCAAGTCATGGAAGATCTCAATCTCGCAAACGCGACGACCAATGACTGTGAGGACAGCCATTTCATCCTCGAAGACCTCGACCGCCTCAATGCGCTCGATCCGCTCGATCCGTACTGGGCCGGGGTAAAAACGGAATTTGTCCGCGAAGCGTTGAAATGCATTCGCGATGCGGCTGCAATGTCCGTTGCAATGCAAAAGAATATGCACTGGGGTTAGCGTTGTCGAAGAACATCGTCTTAGTCAGCCAACATTGAAGGTGTATGCCCCCTATGGCGGGCAAAGCCTATTTTGCGACTAGGCATGACATCATCACTAAGCCTCCCATGTCCGTTATGGGCCGATACTGTTGAAAAAGGTTTTTCGGGGGGTTGAACGAATTTTTTCAGAGGCACCGGTGCGGTAGTCAGAAAATGATGTAGGGGGACATATAATCAGTCCCATTTCCAACCAGCGGCCTTCGTAAGCTCTCTGCGAGGCATTAGATTACGAAAAACCGGTTTCGACGGGCGCACAGGCAAAAATTTTGTTCAGTTCATTTTTGCCTTTTTCAACAGTATCGGTCAAAAACTGCCGCAACCGTCCTGACAGTTGGTGCCCGCTTTACCCCCGGAAGCGGACGCGACAATCGGCGGCCGACACGTCTGCTAATGGAATGGTCCGGCCGTGCTCCTGCCCCGCCAGCGTTTTAAGCTGGCCAGGGGCACCAAAGACAAGGAGCACGCCATGTCAAAGATACTCAACGCTGCGATCGCCGTAGTCGGTATCGATATCGGCAAGAACGCTTTCCACGTCGTAGGCAGGATGAGCGCGGCGCCGTCGTGCTGCATCAGAAATGGTCACGTGGCCAGGTGGAAGCACGGTTTGCCAACATGCCGCCGTGCCTGGTCGGCATGGAAGCCTGCGTTGGGGCGCATCATCTCAGTCGCCGGCTTAAAGCGCTTGGTCACGATGCCCGGCTGATGCCGGCGAAGTATGTTCGGCCCTATTCGAAGGGACAGAAGAACGACTTCCGTGACGCGGAGGCGATTGCTGAGGCGGTGCAGCGGCCGACCATGAAGTTCGTGGCGACGAAGACTGCCGATCAGCTTGACCTGCAGGCACTGCACCGGGTGCGAGAACGGTTGGTCAGCCAGCGCACCGGCATCATCAATCAGATTCGCGCCTTCCTGTTGGAGCGCGGCGTTGCGGTGCGGCAGGGACAACGCTTCTTGCGCGCCGAGCTGCCGCGCATATTAGCTACGCCACCCGATGTCCTATCGCCACGCATGGTGCGCCTGATCGAGGACCTGGCTGGCGACTGGCGCCGGCTGGACGAGCGGGTCGAGAGTCTATCGGGCGAGATCGAGGCTGTTGCGCGCCAGGATGCTGGCTGCGAGCGGCTGATGAGCGTGCCCGGCATCGGCCCGATCATCTCCAGTGCGATGGTGGCCGCGATCGGCAGTGGCGATGGGTTCTCTAAAGGCCGTGACTTTGCTGCTTGGCTTGGGCTGGTCCCGAGACAAATGTCGACCGGAGACCGCACCATCCTGGGCAAGATATCGAAGCGCGGCAATCGCTACCTGCGCGTGCTGTTCGTGCAGGCGGCATGGGTGGTGCTGATCAAACCCAAGATCTGGGAGCGCCACGGGCTCAAGTCCTGGATTGAAGCCGCCAAGAAGCGGCTGCACCGCAACGTGCTGGCGATTGCGCTGGCCAACAAGCTCGCCCGCATCGCTTGGGGTGTTCTGGCCCGCGGCCGGAACTTCGAGGCAAGGACGAATACCAACGCAACCGCCCAAGCTGCTTGATCGGCCAACGCGAGATGGGCACCGAAAGATAAGGAGCCCGCGATGATGTAGTCAGATCGATAAGACTTACCCGCCGAGGTCTGCGAGAGGATGAGAAGAGATGGAGGTTCGGTCTTCCCGGCGCATGCGAACACTGGTGACCCGAATGGCCCGGTCGAGGCCTGTCCGCTAATGAGATCGCACGCGCGCTGATATCCATGATGGCCCGGAGCACGACACGTTCCAATCAGAGGCCGGATACATTGATGCAAGACCGCTCACCGCTATCTCGACAAAGACTCTTGCAACGCACGGCCGGACCATACATTGGGTCATGTGTGGACGGCGCCCTGGCAAGAACTTTCTGACGTTGCTGCAGCATTGGTCGGGTGCGGTCATGTGTACGGCCTGTTGATGCGGCTTGGATGGCCGCTGGCCCTAATGCTCTGCGCGGATCGGGTCCCAATCGTTAACACGCACTTCTAATGTGCGATGACCCAAACGGGTTCTCCCGATCCCCGGAACGACCGTGTCTGCATTACGTCGTCATGCCCTCGCCAATTGGTGTTGCCGATTGATCTATCAGCTGGGTCTCTCAGGCTGCCAGCAACAGCTTCGGCTCTTTGTATCTCTCTCCGCGGACCATGATGGCCCAGGCCATGCGTGCAATCTTGTTGGCGAGCGCTACAGCCGCCACCTTGGTCGGGAGGTGTGCAAACTAATAGGTCACCGAACTTGATATTGAGGAATGATATCCTTGCCCACATGGCAGCGGGTATGATCCGATTGCGGACTGGGCGAATGACAATCGGCATGGGAAGGCGAAGATTCATAGCCGCGCTCGGCGGCACGATGTTCGCTTGGTCGCTCACCGATCCGGCGGCGCAGCCCGACAAGCTGCCGACCATCGGGATCCTGGGCGATCAAGCTGCGGGTTGCGGTGCATGGACTGCCGCTTTCGCGGAGCGACTGAGTCAACACGGGGCTTGACTCTCATGCATGAGATATTTCTCAGCTACTCTCGGCGTGATTCATCCACTGTGCAGGCGTTGGCGGCGGCCTTGTCCCAGAAAGGCCTATCAGTCTGGCTCGACCGGAGCGGGATCCAAGAAGGCGACGCTTATGATACTCAAATCGAAGATGCCATCGCCCAAACTCGGGTCGTAATCGTTCTCTGGTCCAAGCACTCCATCAGATCGAATTGGGTGCGCGCGGAAGCGGCTTATGCTCTGGGCAAGCACAAGCTTCTGCCAATCTCGATCGATCCAAGCGAGCCGCCTCTACAATTTTTGCAAATTCAGACAATTGATTTCGATGGCTGGCAGGGCGGCACCGACGAAGAGGCTTTTTTACGCCTTTTGGCCGCCTTGGCTAGACGGCTTGATCATGCCGTCGTCGCGAGCGAACCAGCCGCCGGCGGCAAGGCCACACCGGTCCTCCCAATGTCGCAGAAGCAGCCACAGGAATCGGCGAAAGCGGAAGTCGAAAGCAACTGGATCGTTAAAACATTCGCCGCATGTATGGTCGCAGCAGGTCTGCGCTTTCCCGAAAAGGTTGTTGAAAAGGAATTTCGGGAATATGTCAGGGAACGAACCTATACCGTTGCGCAATTCGCCATCTTGGTGGCATTGATTGCCTATGTTGTGTACGGCGTTTCCGATATGGCGAGCGATGCGGCAATCTACTCGACCAGATTTCGCTACATGGTGGCTTGCCCGCTGCTATTGATCTTCTACGGTTTAAGTTACAAGAAAATCGCGAGGCGCCATTCGCAGATTTTCATCGCGGCCTTTGCAATCACACTTAGCGTTTGCGTCTACATCACCGTGGTGTTGCTTGGAATAGAGACGCCGTTCCGGATCCAGACCGGCAATGGCACCATGAATTTTATGCTGACATTGGGTCTTCTTGCGTTGCTCCCGCTTAGCGTCGTATCCACGGTGTTGATTGGCGCAGTGATGACCGCGCTACACGCGCTGATCATGATGGGGACGCACGTCCCGCTATCAACAAGCTGGCTCAACTATCTGCACGTTGTTTCGATGTGGACCATCGCCTGCTGTATCGCTTATTGGCGCGAGTATCAGCAACGGCTTTCGTTCGCGGCGGGATTCTCCTGACGGACGGCACGGCCCCAATCTTTAATGTCCGCTATCACCCCCCGAAAGCGCGCCAGAACCCCAATCAAGCCCGACTTCTGCAACAAAATCGGCCATGTGTGGACGGCTCCGAGTTGGCAAGGGTTTTCTTCACGAGTGCAGCATTGGTCGGTGCAGCCATGTGTTCGGCCTTTGAGTGCGGTTCACATGACCGCTGGCCATAATGCCCTCCGCGGATCAGGTCCCGGTCAAAAGCTCGCATTCGACAATGCTGTGGCCCAAGTGGGTTGTCCTGATCGCCGGATCGACCGGCTCTGCATTACGTGCTGTTCGCCCTCCCAACCTTCACATCACGCCGGATGCCCGGTGCGATCTCGTTCAAGCCGCGAGCGCGGCCGGTTCCTTGTAGCGTTCACCCTTGGCCATGATCGCCCACGCCATCCTGGCGATCTTGTTGGCGAGCGCGATGGCCGCGACCTTGGTGGGTCGCCGCGCCAGCAATGCGGTGAGCCAGGGCCGATGCTTGGTGCCATGGATTTTGGCATAGCGGATGACGGCGAGCGCGCCGGTCGTGAACAGGCTGCGCAGATAGCGATCGCCTCGTTTGCTGATATTGCCGAGCCTGTCCTTGCCTCCGCTCGAGTTCTGCTTCGGGACGAGCCCGATCCAGGCCGAGAAGTCCCTTCCTGATCGGAACACCTTCGGATCAGCGACGCTGGCAACCAGAGCAGTCGCCAGTGCCGGACCGACGCCAGGAATATCGTCGAGCCGCCGGCTTGCCTCACTGGATCGGTGCCAGGCCATGATCATACGATCGAACTCCAGGATCTGCGCCTTCAGCATCCGCAGTTGGGCGCCGAGAGCGGCAACACACGCGCGGGCAACCTCGGGCAACCGCTTGTCACTTGCATCGGCGACGACCCCGAGCAGTTGTTCGACACCATTGCGTCCGACCGGCGCGACGATGCCGAACTCCGCAAGATGAGCGCGGATGACGTTGATCACCGAGGTCTGCTGGCGGATGAACAAGTGACGGGTACGATGCAGCGTCAGGCAGCTCTGTTGCTCTGGCGTCTTGGTCGCGACGAACCGCATGTTCGGCCTGGTGACCGCTTCACAGATCGCCTCGGCGTCAGTGGCATCGTTCTTATGCCGCTTCACATAGGGCTTCACATAGGCCGGCGGCATCAGGCGAACGGTGTGGCCAAGCGCCTGGAGTTCGCGCGACCAATGATGCGACGAGGCGCAGGCTTCGATACCGACCAGGCACGGCGGCAGCTTCTGGAAGAATGCCAGCACGTAGCGCCGCTTGAGCTGCCGGCGGAGGACCACATTGCCCTCCGCATCAACGCCGTGGACCTGAAAAACCGACTTCGCGATATCCAGACCGATTGTCGTGATCGTTTGCATGGCTTAGCTCCTCCGAATCGTGGGAGCCTCTATCAGCGCCCACATCCATGGCACTCACGTGCCGGGTGGAGGAGCCGTCCACAGCATCAAAAGCGGACATCGACTGCGTTTATTCGATCACCTCGTCGGCATGGCCGAACAGCGGTAGCGGGACCGTAATGCCGAGCGGCGAGCGGCCAGGCGAAAGATGCGCCGCCGAGCGCAGAAATGAATTGCCGTCTCTGGCGGGCGAAAAGACTTGTCCGTCCTTGCACATCCTCCGTCCCGCCGCTATTCGGGCCAACTTGTCCCGTCAACTCTGCGCCGGATGGCGGGCTAGGCCCGCGCAAGTGCCGACGCCGCGATGCAGGCTCGAACGCGAGAAACAGACATGGTCAATTCTCATGGCCGTTTCGTCTGGTACGAATTGATGACAACAGACCCGGAGGCGGCCAAGGTCTTCTATGCCGAGGTCGTCGGCTGGGGCACAGTGGACGCGTCGATGGGCGGCATCCCCTATATGGTGTTTACCGCCGGTGAGGCCTCGGTCTGCGGGTTGATGAACCTGCCGGAGGAGGCGCAGAGAATGGGCGCGGCACCGCGGTGGATCGGATATGTCGGGGTCGACAACGTGGACGCCGCCGCCGAGCGGATCAGGCGTCTTGGCGGTGTCGTGCACCTGCCGCCGACAGATGTCCCCAATATCAGCCGTTTTGCGGTAGTTGCTGACCCACAAATGGCAGCGTTTGCGTTGTCCCAGTGGCCGAGACCCGGTCAAGAGCAACCCGCCGCGCTGAAAACGCCGCGCCGCATCGGCTGGCATGAACTACTCGCGGCCGACTGGGAGAAGGCGTTCTCGTTCTACGGCGAGCTTTTTGGCTGGCAAAAAGTCAATGCCGAGGTCAACACGATGGGAACATATCAAATGTTCTCCGCCGGAGGCCAGACGATCGGCGGCATGTACACCAAACCTTCCATGGTTCCCATGCCCTTCTGGCTCTACTACTTCAACATCGACAACATCGACGCGGCGTCGGAGCGCGTAAAGGCCGGTGGCGGCCGGATCCTCGAGGGCCCGCTTGAAGTGCACGGCGGCGGCTGGGTCGCGCGATGCACGGACCCTCAGGGTGCCATGTTCGCGCTGGCCGGAATGCGGAGCAACAAGGTGTTCGGATACTTCAAGCCGGTCTCGTCGCGCGATCCTTCCGCCGCTCGGTTTTTTGTGCCCAAAAAGGCGGCGCCGACAATGCGGTCGTCTGATTGTCAGACTGAACGGCCCGGTTCTGCGCCGCGGCCAAGCGCAAATTGACCAACCGGGCCCTCGACGTGGAATTCGATCCCCGTCATCTTCGCGAACAGATCGATATTCGTGGTGCCAATCGCACAGCCGCCGAGCCCCATATCGGTCGCCATCAGGTAAAACGTTTGCATCAATACGCCGACGTCCTTCAGAATAAGCGCATAGGCGATCGAGCTGTATTTCCATGAAGTCCTGCCGAAGCGTGCGGCAATCGTGATCAGGATCTGCGGCACGGCAGGCGCGGCCATGGCAAGTTCGGCTGCCTTCAATTGCGCTTCGAGCTCGCTGGCGCGGACGCAGATGAGCGCCAGCGCATGTCCGCCGGCATCGTAGTGATAGAATCCGCGCGGTAGCCCATCGCATTTGTCGACCGCCAGATAGAGCTCGAGTTCGTAGCTGGCGCCCGCCGAAGGATACGGCCTCGCTGCGTAGTTGAGCGTCAGTCCATCTCCAGCATCGAGCGTTGTTTGCAATTCCGACTGCACGCGCGCAGCGCCGTCGAGAAACCGCGCAAGCTCGCCGAGCGTGATCGGCCGCTGGTCGTCGAACTCGCGCGTCGAGTGACGTTCACGCAACAGCTTTGCGGCCAATGAGATTGCCTCAGGATGCGCGTCGGAGAACTTGCGCAGATCAATTTTGTTTCCCGGCCAGTTGGGCCGCACCGCCGGTAGCGGAGAAATGACGCCGACATAGGGATAAACCCCGCCCAGCGGGTTGGCGTGTCGGCCCTCGGTGCTGCGCGCGTGGAACAGAAGATCGTGAAAGTCCCAAAGCACGAGGCTATCGTCGCCCTCGGCCGGTCGGAGGCCATCGCCGCCGGCAGCGCCGGTCTTGAACAGGATTTGGCAGTCGACGAGCAGGGCGAGCAGCTCGATCCCCGGAAAGCCGGGATGTCGGCGCAGCCGCCTGATTTGTTGCGGTGTCGACAGCATAGCCAAGGCGGCCGCAATCTTCGGATTGCAAATCTTGAACAGCGCGCCGGCGCGCGGCGATTCCAGCACTATGTCGTTGGCGCGGCGTCGCATATAGGCGAATCGTGACAGCACAACCGCGTCGGCCTCGCGGAGCTGCGCCGTTCGCGGCCAATAATCCGGAACCTGCGGCTCGATGACGATCTGGTCCTTGCCGTTTGGCGAACGCCCAAGGTGGTATTCCAACAAACCGTGGCCGGCCAATCGCCGGACTAATAAATGAATTTCTTTGTCAACGTTCCGGCTGGGAGACGCTAACGAGCTTAACGGCAGACCTCTGCGCAATCCCTGGGCGCATTCCGCCGCGCTCGCGCTGAACTTGCCTAAGCCGACCGAAAAGCCCTCAAAGCAGGCGGCGATTTCGCCGCTGGTCCGCGCTTCGAGGGTGACGTGACTGCCAAGCCGGGCGGAAAGCGTTGCCGGCGCTGCACGTCGCCCACGCTTTATTCCGGGAGCGCGCAAGCCGGGGGACCTCAAGTGTGGGGGTGAAGCGGATTGAGCTCGTTTTCCGATAGCGGCCTGTCCCGCAAGCCGAGCTTGACCGGGACATCGTAAAGCCGGCCGGGCGCGAAGCGGCGATAGAAATGCCGTAATCCCGGAACGATCACTCGGACCACTGGAACCTCGATGTCGGGGCGCGTCTGATCGAGGACAAGAAAATCGAGGCCCTCACGCTTGGCGAGGTTCACGCAGGCCATGACCTGTTGGCGCGTGTCAAAGCGGCCGAAGTCTGCACAGAAGTTCAGTCGGGCCGGACCGCCGTTCGGCATCAAGTAGGGATGGTCTTGCAGGCGAAACGGACCGGAGCTGTCATTGCTCGACGCCCCCGCATCCCGGCCGCCCATGAGGCCGATGGACAGAAATTGGTTCAGCTCGGTCAGGGCGCGTAGCAATGCGATCCGCTGATCGAAGTGCGAGCCGGAACCGTATTCGACGAAATCCTGCGCGTTTTCCACCGCGTGCGACATCGCCACAAAACTTGGAATGCCGAGATCGCTGGTAATGTCGAGCACCCAAAGCCGGCGTCCTGTTTCGGCAAGCTGGATTCGCAGATCGCGGACATAGGAATCCTCGAACTGGCCGAGGTCCACTTCCGCCCGCTGCGATCGATTGTACCACCAAATTGCGTAAGAATCTCGCTCCACCAGTTCAAGGAATCCCTGGACGATCGCCTCCTCAAGCGTGTTGCCGGCAGCGCAGCCGTTGGAATCCGCGTGGATCTCGCCGCATCCGGAGTCGCTTCTGTAAAAAAAATATAACAGGCTGGTCGGCAGATATTTGAAGCGTCCGTCGCGCAGCGACCAGACCGGCGACCATTCGACCTCGGCCGACGGATCGAATGGCGCCGACGTCGGCGTCACGTCCTGAGCGAACATCGATGCTTGGTCGCGCCGCAATTGCGCGTCGCTGAACAGCATGACATCGTTTGGAGGAATGGCATCGCCCGCCAGGAAATCCGTAAACCGCCGCCTTACTTTGATCTCGTCGCCCTGAAAAATTCCGGAATAGCGCTCGATCGCCTCCATGAGCGCGCTGGCTTCGCCTTGCTCGGCCGTGCTGCCCTTGCCGAAGCTGCCGCCGCTCAGTCCGGCCCTGAGCTCGTTGACGGTCTCGGCGGGTCCCGAAAAATTGTGCGCGGCGTAATAGTTAGTGTTCAACGGCAAATCAACTTCGATCCGTTCAAGCCGCGATACTACGCCGGTCAGCGGGCTCACAAGCTTTTTGAAACGGGCCACCGTAGCCCTCGACGAAACAGACCGATATCCCCCACTCGTCATAATCAGCTTCGTGCCGGCGGCAAGCTCAACCGGCAGCGGTGCACGCCGCGGATCGCGCAGCTTCTTATTGCCGCATGAGGGACATTGCGGGCGGGCCGGCAAGTAATGCTTCACGATAGTCGCGCCCAACAGATCGAGGCTGATGACGTGATCGCTCAATGGCGTGCGGAAATCGGTGGCGATCGCCTTCGCGATCTCGACGGCTGCAAGCTGGATGCCGCTCTGTCCAAGCGAGTCCCGCCTGAGCGGCGAAACCGCGACGCAGCGCGCCTCTTTGCGGTCCAGCATCGCCCTGACCTCCCGGTTGCGTTTCATCCGGTCGGCCAGACAGGTCCAACAGGCGCCCTTGCCGGGACTGAACACCGGCCCCACCAGGGGAAAACGCCGGTAGGCTGAACGAGCAGCCATGGCGTATGGTCGGACAGATGCTGCCGATTCAATTTCGTCAGTTGTCCTTCGAGATAATCGTTGACCAGCATCACCGTCAGGTCGGCGGAGCGAGTCACGACGCGGACGCCGAGCTTGTTCAGCGCGGCAGCCAATTCCTTTGCACCCTTGGCGTCGATCGATTGAATGCGCACACGGCATTTCTGAAGATTTTTCTCGGCGACCCCCGGCGGCAGGCCGAGGCTCGCCCAATAGGCTGCTGTAACGCTTGTGGACGATTCCAGTTTTGAAACGATATAGCGGCGGTCGACCAGCCGCTTTAAGGCTTCCTGGATTTTGTCGAACGGAAAATCGCGCTCCAGCTCGCGAGCGATCTGCCGGAAAGCTCTTTCCCGCTCCTATTGCGGACGCGAGCGCACAATAAAGCTCGCCGTGAAGAAAGAACTTCCGATCCTCGGAATAGAGGCACACGACATCGGGCGGCAGCACGTAGACGGAGAAATTCGGTGCGAACTGCGGAACGTCTTTACTGGCAAATTGCGTAAAGCTGCCACCGCGATCACTCTTCACGGGGTCGGCAGGCGTAGCTCTGCGCTTATAGCCACCGGTGTGGATCACCATCGCGAGGCAAATATTATTTGGGTTGCGAAAACACCGTCGTCTAGCTCGCGGGCAAGCGCTTGTCGATATGGTTGGCCGCTCACGCGACCGTCATTACCAGCACCGACCGGCTCTTCCACGCGGATAACGCCGCAAAACGACATAGCGGCGGCCGGGTCAAGCAAGCCCGGGCCGTGACGATCTATGTCTGTCAACTTGTCGGAAAGGCTACGGCCTAGCAGACGTGGCAACCACCCCTGGAGAAGCACCAAGCGCAGCCTCCGCAGCCGCCACAGCCGCCGCAGCCTACCACATCCGCCGCAGCGCAACCGCCGCATCCTCGCCACCAAGCCACTTGTTCACCAAGCCGCGGCTTTGCGGCATTTTCCTTGTCGAAGACGTAGAACGTCCCCAGGCTGACGTCGGAGATCTCTTCCTCACCAATAGAGACTTCATGACGCGGTAAGCTATTCTGAGACTGCATATCCGTTGTCGATCCGACGGTCGATGCGGATGCTCCGCCCGCCAACGACAAGGACACCCCGGCGATTCCCATCACCGGTAATGCCTTCTTCCGACGTTTCGCTTCGAAGCGCGCTTCGTTTGGGCATCGTAAAATCCTCTTCTTACCTGCAAGCATTGCTCCACGAGATTGCGTAACACGTTTTCTATGCATTGCAT
This sequence comes from uncultured Alphaproteobacteria bacterium, assembly GCA_963742215.1. Classification (GTDB taxonomy): domain Bacteria; phylum Pseudomonadota; class Alphaproteobacteria; order Rhizobiales; family Xanthobacteraceae; genus BOG-931. The sequence goes on along the minus strand of CAVULJ010000006.1, from coordinate 56 downwards.
AGACCAGCACATTTCATACCGCAGATGGATGGCTTTCTTGGTTTGGCAAAGTCGCA
>CAVULJ010000005.1:0-551314 GCA_963742215.1 uncultured Alphaproteobacteria bacterium | reverse complement strand
ACGTAGGCCGGCCGCACCGCGCCGCCGCTGTCTCGCATCTCGTCGAACATGCCCCAACCCCAGCCCGCTTGATCGAAACGCCAAAATGCCTAAGGCGACAAGACCTTCGGTAATCTACCGTTCAAGCAATCTTCGCGCCAAATTGTTCCGCGCGGGGAGGGGTTAGGGTAGGGTCCGAGCTGCCTTTTTGCACAGGATTTGGGCGGATTGATCATTGCCTCGCCTGGCCTTGAGCCGCCTCCGACGCCGCGCTACAGGAGGCAGCAACACGGAGATTTAGCCCAATGGCCGACGGCATGGCCAAGACCGACGGCGGCGTTATTACCGCCGCCATCCTCGTCATCGGCGACGAAATCCTCTCGGGGCGCACCAAGGACAAGAACATCGGCTATATCGCCGAATATCTGACCAATATCGGCATCGACCTGAAGGAAGTGCGTGTCGTTCCGGACGAAGAGCCGGAGATCATCAACGCTCTCAACGCACTCCGTGCCCGCTACACCTACGTTTTCACCACCGGCGGCATTGGGCCGACCCACGACGACATTACAGCGGATTGCGTCGCCAAGGCTTTCGGCGTCAGCCTCGACTATCATCCGAAAGCGGTCGAGATGATGAAGGCGCGGGTTGCCGAAACCGGCGGCGTGATGAACGAAGCGCGCATGCGCATGACGCGCGCGCCGGCAGGCGCCGAGCTTGTGCTCAACAAGATTTCCGCAGCGCCCGGCTTCTGGATCGGCAATGTTATCGTCATGGCCGGCGTGCCGAATATCATGCAGGCGATGCTCGATTACGTCGCGCCGAAATTGAAGACCGGCTCGAAGATGCTGTCGGAGTCCGTGCGCGCCGATTGCCGCGAAGGCGATATCGGCACCGAGCTCGGCGAGATCGCCAAAAAGCATCCCGACGTGATTATTGGGTCCTATCCATTCATGGACGAGCGTGGCGGCAACACCAATGTTGTGGTGCGTTCGCGCGATCCGCAGAAGATCGCCGCTGCGATAGCGGAGATTGAGACGATGCTGATGCGGGTGCGGGTGGAGCTCGCCGCCGGCCAGAAATAAGGGGAGACGCCGTCATGGCAGAGCCAATAAGCCCAGAAAAAATGTTTCCAGTCTCCTGGGATCAATTCCATCGCGACTCGCGTGCGCTGGCCTGGCGACTCAACGGCGCTGGTCCGTTTAAAGCGATCGTCTGCATCACACGCGGCGGCCTCGTCCCGGCAGGGATCGTCGCCCGCGAACTTGGGGTGCGGGTGATCGAAACCGTGTGCGTGGAAAGTTACGCGCACCAGACGCAAGGTCAGTTGACGGTTCTCAAGGACGTTGCCCCGTCGATCGTCGCGCTTGGCGGCGGCACCGGTGCGGGCGTGCTGATCGTCGACGATCTGGTCGATACCGGGCAGACCGCCAAGGTTGTGCGGGGAATTTTGCCGGGCGCACACTTCGCTACCGTCTACGCCAAGCCGATGGGGCGGCCGATGGTCGACACCTTCGTCACCGAAGTGTCGCAGGACACCTGGATTTATTTTCCCTGGGACACTGGCCTAGCCTTCCAGCCGCCGATCCGCGAAACGGGCTTGTAGAGCGCGCTCCGCCAATCGGCTATGATGGCCGCAGCCGAGATAAGCCGAACTTGCAAACTGATCTTATGGGAGACCGCCATGGACGCCATCACCCCGAAATCCAAGCACGATACCCTCGATACCCATTCCCACGTGGTGCGCCCCGCGCAGCTTGAATGGAAGAAGACGCGGTTTCCCGGCTGCGAGGTGAAAGGCTTGCTGTTCGACAAGGAGAGCGGCGTCGTTACCGCCCTGATGCGGTTTGCGCCGGGCGCGGTGTTGCCCGACCACGAGCACGTCAAGATCGAGCAGACCTACGTACTCGAGGGGCGGCTGGTCGATAAGGAAGGCCCGGCGGAGGGTCTCAGTGTCGGCCCGGGTGAATTCGTCTGGCGCGAAGCGGGCAGCCGCCACGCCGCCTGCACGCCCGAGGGCGGGTTGATGCTGGCCATGTTTCAGGTGCCCAACAAATTCTTCGAGAATGATGGGCGGGTCACGGATCTTTCCGGCGAAGCCTGGGACAAGCTCTGGGGCCACATTTTCAAGGAGTAGTTCGCTCTAGCGAAAGCGTGATGTTGCTGCCCTATTTGTGCCGAACTGCCACAGCCTGATTGGAGGGTTGGAGCTGGATCATGTTGCGCAAGCTTTTTGGAGCCGCTGTTATCGTTGCCTTGCTGACCGGCGCCGCGGCCGCTCAGTTGCCCATGCCGGGCCTTTCCTTCGGGCACGACGAGAAGAAAAAGCTCACGCCCGAAGAGCAGGCGGCACAGGACGCACGCGACAAAGCCTACAAGGCGCAGCTGAACAAAATCCCCGAAAAGAAGACCAACGATCCTTGGGGCAATATTCGCGAGGCGGGGCAGCCGCAGGCTGGGCAGACGCCGTCGAAGACCAAACCTCAATAAGTCTTGTGCTGACCCGCGTTCGCTTCCGCCACGAGCGTGGCGGATGCTAAAGTCGATTCTGCGCGGGCATTTCATCAATGCCCGCTCGGCGGACATTCAATCGGTCCGCCCCGCGGACGTGGCGAAATGGTAGACGCAAGGGACTTAAAATCCCTCGGGGGGAAACCCCTGTGCCGGTTCGAGTCCGGCCGTCCGCACCAAAAATACTGATGTTGAAGTCACTTCATTATCAACGTGAGAAGCCAGATTACCGCGCAGCCAACTGCGGCGTAAGCAAGTTCGTGCGGGTACTTGCAAAGACCTTGGGCCGATGAACAAACACGCGTTGCCCAGTTGTAGCCTTCGACAGCGACATTGGTGTTTTCTGCCGTGACAGCCGTAAAACTCAAAAGGGCAAGTCCGAAGACAATAATCAGCAAAAGCCCCTTCATGTTTCAGCCCCTCCAGATTTATTCTCCGCTTGCGAGTATCATCGAGCCTTAAGCTCGCGCTTGGTGGTTTTGATCCAGCGCAAGTTTAAGCACCTGGTGGACAACCGCTGTCTCTTTTGTAACGCCGCGAAACGGATTTTACCCTGGGATTTTGCACATTTCGTATTTTTTGGGCACCTGAAACGTGACAGGTGCGACCCAGAAGCTGTGCAATAAATTCACCTCGGCCTTGGTTGGCGCCTTTTGCAAAAGGGACTGTTTGCGATACCGGCCTGGGAACGAAGCGCAGGATGCGAGCCTTGGGGCGGTTTCCTTTTCGCCCCGAATCATATTTCCCCTTGTCTCAGCGCAATTTCGCGCCGGAGAAGGTAATTCAAAATGGCTGTTTCCAAGTCCAAGGCTCCCGCGAAGCCGGGCAAACCCGTCACCATCAAACATCTCGCTGCGGTCCTGGCCGAAGAGCACCAGCTAACCAAGCGCGGTGGCGAGGAGCTTTTGCAGGGGTTAGTTGCGCTCATCACCAAGCATTTGAAGAAGGGCGAGCGGATTCGTATCGCCGGGCTTGGCATCCTCCAGGTCCGCAAGCGCGCGGCGCGCATGGGCCGCAACCCGGCCACTGGCGAGGCGATCAAGATCAAGGCCGGCAAGAAGGTCGCATTCCGCGCCGCCAAGGACCTCAAGGAAGCGATCTGACGCTTCCGCTACGGTTATTCCTCGCCCCGGTGCAGCAACGCGCCGGGGCGATTTGCTTTGAAACGTCAATTGGACTTGGTCCGAGCCAACTTGGTACTGGCGTGGTCCCGACTTGGCCCCGACTTAATCCTGGCTCGGTGGCTATTTCCTTATCGGCTGGAAGCGGAATTTGAGCCCTTAACTCGCTCCGGCGCTACCTCGGAGACAGGAAAGATTTACGTCTCATTAATGGAGTTTACCTACCGTCTCCTAGACGGGCTCGGCCCGTAATTACCGACCCATGCAGGAATTCTTGTGATGGTCGTTATCGGCAATTTTCGCAGCCGAACCGAACTGCGGAAAAGTCCTCGCCGGCAGTTCCACTATAACGCCACCATCATTATTGAAGGCGACACGCAGCCTCATCGCTGTGCGATCGTTGATATCTCGAATACCGGCGCACGACTTCAGCTTGAGGACGGCTTCGAGTTGCCCGAACATTTCCTGCTGCTTTTGACTAAGGGCGGCCACGCACGGCGCCGTTGCAAGATCGTGTGGCGCAACGGCCTGTTCGTTGGCGTCCAGTTTCCCGACCCCGCAGTCGTAGGATAAGCCTTCCTCAGCACCGTCCGCCATATTTGCGGCACACCTTACTGCAAACCGAATGGACTATTCCGAGGATCCAGGGATGGTAATGTCGTTTGACCGGGTCAGTCAGAGACCGCGTACAACATCTTCTTTTGCCGCCGCGGTCTGCGTGGTGGCGGCCATTGCGTTGGCCGGTTGCAGCAGCGGCAACGGCGTTGGTGAGTTCCTCGTCGATCCGTCGCTATACGACGCGTACCACTGCAAGGATCTGGTTGCGCAGTGGGACATGCTGAACAAACGCGAGGTTGAACTGCGGGCCAACGTGGACCGCGCAAGCCAGACCGCCACCGGAAAGGTTGTCGGGGCGGTGGTGTACGGCTCGGATTATCAAGCACTGATGACACAGAAGAAGATGGTGCAGCAAAAGGCAGCCGAGAAGAAATGCGAGCTGACGCAGACCTACCAGAGCGATCAAACGGTCCGTTGATCTTTTCAGCGAGAGCATGATCAGGTAAAGTGGAGAGCGGTTTTCCGAACAGATCATGCTCTACAAAGAAAAGCGTTGCGGCTCTCTAAAGCGTGAAATGCCTCAGCCGAAGCGCGTTTGCAATAACGCTGACCGACGACAGGGCCATGGCGGCTGCGCCGAATGTGGGTGACAGCAAAAGCCCGAAAACCGGATAGAGCACCCCCGCTGCTATCGGCACCCCCAGCGCGTTGTAAAGGAACGCGAACAGCAGATTCTGCCGGATATTTTTCATGGTGGCGGTGGAGAGTTGCCGAGCGCGCACGATGCCGATGAGATCGCCTTTGACCAGAGTGAGCCCGGCGCTCGCCATCGCAACGTCTGTGCCGCCGCCCATGGCGATACCCACGTCGGCGGCTACGAGGGCAGGGGCATCGTTGACGCCGTCGCCCGCCATGGCGACCACGTGGCCGGCCCGGCGCAATTCCTCGATGACAGCACTCTTGCGCTCCGGCAACACCTCGGCTTCGACCTCCGTAATACCCAGCGTGTCGCCAACGGCGCGGGCGGTGCCGCGGCTATCGCCCGTGAGCATCACGATGGCGATGCCTTGCGCACGCAAAGCATCAAGCGCGGATCGAGTTGTGGGCTTGAGCGGATCAGAAACGGCGATGAGCCCGGCGAGTGCGTCTGTCAATGGCTAAAAAGACGACGGTGCTGCCGCTCTCGCGCAGCTTGTCGGCTTCGCTTTGCAGCGCTTCGGTTGTAACGCCAAATTCGGCTAGGAAGTTCGTATTGCCCATCACGATGTGGCGGCGTTCGATTATGCCGCTGACCCCCTTGCCCGAGGGAGCGTTAAAGTCGTTAACCGGATAAAGCTCCAGGTGGCGGTCAGTTGCAGCGGCGAGAATTGCACTGGCGAGAGGATGTTCGCTGCCCCGCTCAACGCTCGCCGCATAACGCAACAAAATATTTTCGTCGAAGTGTCGTGCCGGGAGGACGGCCGTCACCTTCGGCTTGCCAAGTGTCAGCGTACCGGTCTTGTCGACGACAAGTGTATCAACCTTCTCCAGGCGTTCGAGCGCTTCGGCGTTCTTGACCAGGATCCCGACGGAAGCGGCGCGGCCGACCGCAACCATGATCGACATCGGTGTGGCAAGGCCGAGTGCGCAAGGACAAGCGATGATCAGCACGGTCACCGCGGCAACCAGCGCGTAAGCGAACCGCGGCTCCGGGCCGAACGCGGACCAGGCCGCGAAAGCAATCAGCGCCGCGGCGATTACTGCCGGCACGAACCAGGCGGAGACACGATCGGCCAGCCGCTGGATCGGTGCGCGTGAGCGCTGCGCCGATGCGACCATGGCGATGATATGCGCCAGCAAAGTGTCGCTGCCGACTTTCTCTGCCCGCATGACGAAACTGCCACTGCCATTGAGCGTGCCACCGATTACCGCGTCGCCTTGCTCTTTGCCGACCGGCATTGCTTCGCCGGTGACCATCGACTCATCGACGGACGACTTTCCTTCGATGACCGAACCGTCGACCGGCACCTTCTCGCCCGGACGGATGCGTAAGCGATCGCCGACCGCAACGGCATCGAGCGGCACGTCTTCGTCGCTGCCATCATCCTTGACCCGCCGCGCGGTCTTTGGCGCAAGCGCCATCAAGGCGCGGATCGCCCCGGAGGTCGAAGCGCGGGCACGAAGCTCGATCACCTGGCCGAGCAGCACCAATACTGTGATGACAGAGGCGGCTTCGAAATAAAGCGCGATGCCGCCATGTTCGTCACGGAAAGCCGGCGGGAACAGACCCGGTGCGATCGCAGCGAACAGGCTGTAGCCGTAGGCAACGCCCGTGCCGAGGGCGATCAGCGTGAACATGTTGAGATTGCGCGTGACGAGCGATTGCGCGCCACGCACGAAGAACGGCCAACCGCCCCACAGCACTGCCGGCGTCGCGAACGCGAGTTGCACAAAACCGGAAATGCCGTGCGGCAGATGCAGCAGGCCGAAATGGCCGCCCATATCCAGCGCGACGACCGGCAGCGCCAGCGCCAGCGAAATCCAGAAGCGGCGCGTCATGTCGGCGAGTTCGCCGCCGTCGGCTTCGCCGCCAAGTTCCGGTTCAAGCGCCATGCCACAAATCGGGCAGGAGCCCGGTCCGACCTGGCGTACTTCCGGATGCATTGGGCAAGTGTAGATCGCGTTCGCCGGCGCGCTGGGCGGTGGCGCTGCTGGCTTGCCTTTGTCGAGATATTTCACCGGGTCGGCTGCGAACTTGCCGCGGCAGCCGGCGCCGCAGAAATGGTAGGTCTTGTGCCGATATTCATGGCGATGCGGGCTCTTCTCCGGGTCGACCTTCATGCCGCACACCGGATCAATCGCCGTTGCGCCGGCATGTGAGTGCGTCGAGTGGTTCATGGCGATTGACCCGCTTGAAATTGATACCCTGGGGGGGTATATAGACGCCATGCAGCCACTTGCCAAGACGTCGGTTCTGAAGCGCCTCAATCGTATCGAAGGCCAAGTGCGCGGACTTTCGCGCATGGTCGAGGACGATCGCTATTGCATCGATATCGTGACCCAGCTTTCGGCAGCGCGCGCGGCGCTACGCCGCGCCGAGGAAGAAATCCTCGCCGATCACGCGGCGCACTGTGTCGAGCATGCGATCGCGTCCGGCAACAAAGCCGAACAGCGGCGCAAGGTCACTGAATTGATCGAGGTTATTTCGCGCAGCGACCGTTGAGGACTGGTTCAGTCCAGAAGCCGGGCCATGCCTTCGGGAAGCTGCAGGGTTTCGGCTTCGGTCGAAGTCGCCGGCCGCACTTCCAAAATCGAATAATTATAAAGTTCCTGATTGATCAGCCGCCGCTCGATTTCGCTGCGAGCCTCGCGCGCGTCGCCCGCTGAAACTCCATACTGAAGCCGAACGGCGGTCCCGTCGCGGTCGGCAAACGACACGGTAGTTACGAACGGCGCGTACATTCCAACTTTCCCTTTTTGTTGCATTGCATCAAATCGGCAAATCTTTAACAAAATCCTACTCGCGCCCCTTGGCGCGCTTCACACGATCGGATCTGGCTGCGTGACGGTAACGAAGATCAGCCGAACATCTTGCGCGCCAGGGCGGCGCCGCGGCCGAGTGCTTCGAGCTTCAATGCGGCGATTTCGCGGCGCATCGGCGCCATGCCGCAATTCGTCCCGGCGATGATTTTTTGCGCAGGGATAAATTCTGCCGCTTTGCCGATCACCGCGGCAATTTCCTCCGGCGTCTCGATTTTATCGGTCGCGACGTCGATCACGCCGAGCTGGACGTCCTTGTTGCCGAGCAGCTTCAGCACGCTCATCGGAATGTGCGAATTGATGCACTCAATCGAAACCTGATCGATTCGGCTTTTCGCCAGGGCTGGGAAGAATTTTTCGTACTGCCGCCATTCGGCGCCGAGCGTGGCTTTCCATTCGATATTGGCGGTGATGCCGTAGCCGTAGCAGATGTGCACGGCGCTGGTGCACGCGACGCCTTCCATGGCGCGATGCAGCGCCTCGATGCCCCAGTCAGCGGCCGCGTCCATGTAGACATTGAAGGCCGGCTCATCGAACTGGATTACATCGACGCCGTCGGCGGCGAGGCCGCGAATTTCCTCGTTGAGCAATCCGGCGAATGCAAATGCCATTTTGACGCGATCGCCGTAATGCGCATCCGCAATTGTATCGACGATGGTCATCGGGCCGGGCAGGGTGAATTTCAGTTTCCGCGTGGTGTGGGCGCGTGCGAGCCGCGCTTCGCGCTGATGCACGCGATGGCGCAATTTCAATTCACCGGTGACCGTCGGGCACATAGCCTTATAGCGGTCGTTACGGATGCCCATTTCGACGCGCTTGTTGAAATCGATACCGTCGACCGCTTCGAGAAAGCCGTGCACGAAATGCTGGCGCGACTGTTCACCGTCGGTGACAACGTCGATGCCGCAATCCTCCTGGAGTTTGATTGCAAGCAGCGTGGCATCGTCCTTCGCGGCCGCAAGCTCTTCGCCCTGCAGTCGCCATTGCGGCCACAGCTTGGTTGGCTCGGCGAGCCACGCGGGCTTCGGCAAGCTGCCGGCAATGGTGGTGGCAAACATCACGGTGCGCTCGATGGCCGGTTACGAGAGCGACAACGTCGCTGGCGGACGCCAATCATAAATCCAATCGTAATGCCGCAACAGGCGTGTGCCGCCCATTATCCGCATTGCGGTATTCCGGATCGTCCCGCTCAAGCCCCCGAAGTGATAGCGTTGCCCATTACTGGCGGCGAGGCGCTGCACTTTGTGCGCACGTTTGCGGCGCAGCGAACAGTAGGTACGCAGCGCGCTTTCAGCATCTTCAGGCATTTGCGCGAGGCATTGCGCGCAAACCGCGGCATCTTCGATCGCCATGGCGGCGCCTTGCGCCAGATAGGGCAGCATCGGATGGGCGGCATCCCCAAGAAGCGTAGCGGGCCCCTGCGACCAATTGCGCAACGGCCTGCGATCGAACAGCGCCCAGCGCAGCCAGCTCTCGGGGACATTCAGCAAGCCGAGCAATGGTGCTGCCCAATGCAGCGACGACAAACGCGGCAGCAAATCGCCGCGGTCTGCCGGTGCGCTCCAGCCCGGCGCATTCCAGCTGTCTTCGATGATGACAACGACGTTGATCATTGCGCCCGCTTTGACCGGATAGTGCACGACATGGGCATCACGGCCGAGCCAGAGGTGGATCAGCGGTTCGCGAAATTCCGGTGCAGCGAGATTTGCCGGGACCAGCGCGCGCCATGCGACTCGTTTGGCAAAACGCGGCTGGTCGGCCGATCCGATGCGGGCGCGCGCGACCGACCACAGACCGTCGGCGGCGATCAGGGCATCGCCCTGCTCATGCCAGATACCGTTGCGGCTGTGCGCGGAGACGCTGATGCCGTTGTTGTGCGCGGCAAAATCCTCCATGCGCAAACCGAGTTTCAGGTTGATGTCGAGATTTTCGTTGACCGCGGCAGCGAGCGCGGCTTGCAGATCGCCGCGATGGATGGACCAGTAGGGTGCGCCGTACCTCGCGGACGCAAACGCGCCAAGCGGCATGCGCAGGATTTCACGCCCGTTCTTGCCGTCGAGCACACGCAGGCCTTCCGGCGCGACAACCTGCGGCGTAAGTCGTTCGCCTAATCCGAGATCAATCAGGACGCGGGTGGCATTGGGCGAAAGCTGGATGCCGGCGCCCGTTTCCTCGAGGCGCTCTGCTTGCTCAAGCACCGTGACGTGAAAGCCCCGGCGCGCAAGAGCCAGCGCCGCGGTCAGGCCGCCGATACCGGCTCCGGCCACCAAGACATTGCGTGAGGGCGTCAGGACACCCGCTCCGGAAACGACAGTTTAAGCGGCGTCGGTCAGAGCGCATTCCGCCGGACGAGCGGCGCGGGGCGCCAAAGCCGGATCGTGGCGGTAGAGCGTCGAGCAATAGGGGCAGACATATTCCTTGTCACCGCCCATGTCGCAGTAAACGTGAGGGTGGTCGAACGGAGGCTTGGCGCCTACGCACATGAATTCCTGGGCGCCGATTTCGATGACGGCCACACCAATGTCGTTGTGGAAATGGGGAACGATTGCGTCGCTCATGGCCGCACCATAGCGGGCTCGCCGAAGAATTCCTAGCTTCGCATCAGAAATGCGGGTCCCCGTTGCCAAAAAGCCGTAAAGGGCGGCCAGAAGCAGCGTGTCATGACGAAAGAGCGATTCATCGGTGTCGTGCGTCATCCGGCCTTCGCACTTGCCGGTGCGATTTTGTTCGCGGCGGCAGTGTTTGGCTTTGTCCGCGGCGGCATGGCGGCCAGCACGCGATTGGCCGCCGCGGACGATCCCGTGCAGATCAGCGATCAGGCGCTCGATCGCGTGTTCAACCACGATGTTGCGGAGCGCGAAATCCGCGCCGCGCTTGCGGCGGGCGATACCGATCTTGCGCAAAGCTTTCTCGATCTCGCCGCCGATCGCGGCGTTGCCGTCGCTCCGGCGCTCGCCGATGACGTTAAGCGGGCGCGTAATAAGGCGGCCTCGGTAACTGGCACCGCAGGCCGTTTTGTCAAAGGACTGTGGACCGGCGAGCCGACCGACATGGCGAGCCTTGTCGGCACTGCATTTGGCGATCTGTTCGTCTTCGGCGATATCCGCGATGGCGCGCGCGAAGGTACGCGTTACCTGACCGGTCAGAAATACGATCCGTGGATCCTCGGTCTGGCGGGTGTTGGGCTCGCTATCACGGCGGCGACCTACACGTCGCTTGGTTTCACTGCGCCGGAGCGCGTCGGCTTGTCGGTTGTGAAGGCAGCGCGCCGTACGGGACGGCTCAATCCGGTACTGGCGGTGCGCGCGGCGCGGGATGCCGTCAAATTCGAGAATGCGGGCGGGTTGGTCGAACTCGCCGAGAATACCGGGCAGATCGAAGCCAAAGCCGGCACACAGGCCGCGCTCGATGGTCTCGCGGTTGCCGAAGAGCCGGCCGATATGTCCCGCTTATCCAGGCTCGCCGCAGTCAAAGGCAGCAAGACCCGCGCGATCGTAAAGCTGCTCGGCCGCGCCGCGATCGTGCTGACCGCAACCACACTCGATCTTGCGCTATGGGTATTGTGGGCCGCATTTGCATTGTTCGGCTTTGTGTCGTCGTGCAAAGCTGCGGTCGAGCGAATGACGCTGCGTTATATCCGCTGGCGCAAGGTCCGCGCGGTTTATGCCGCGCCTGCGTTGCTGATGCGAACCGGGTAGCATTTGAATCCGCGAAACCGCGCGCGTCCGCTACGGACAAAAGCACCCGCCGGTTCAATCCGATCAAAGCGTTTCAACAACCTGCTGATCGCCACTTGAGCTTCCATTCGTGCAAGCGACATTCCCGCGCAGGCGTGAATTCCCGTGCCGAAGGCGAGATGCCGATTCGGCTGCCGCCGGATATCCAGACGGTCAGGATCGGGAAATTGCGCCGGATCGCGGTTGGCGGCTCCAATCGCGATATGCACGTAAGTGCCCGGCGGCATCGCAACGCCGCCAAGCGCGGTATCCTTGACCGCGCGGCGATTACCGAGCTGGTTTGAACTTTCCATCCGCAGGAATTCCTCGACCGCCGTTTCGATTGCCTCCGGATGAGTGCGCAGATCGCGCATCGCATCGGGGTGACGGATCAACAGATCGACGCCGTTGCCGATCAGATTGGTCGTGGTTTCGTGACCAGCATTGAGCAGGAAAATACAATTGTGGATCAGTTCGAGCTTTGAAAGCTTATCGTCGCTGTTGGTGTCTGAACCGAGATCGGTGCCCGCGATGAGCTTTGACAGGATTTCAGCCTGATCGCTTTCGCCGTTCTTCGCCCGATGGACGATGATCTCATCCAAATAAACCTTGAATTCAGCGACCGCGTCGACGCCGGTGTCGAACTGGTCCCGACCCAACACGGGCTCGAGTGCGCCCAAGATTGCCAGTGACCAGTCGCGCAATGGCTCCCGTTCACCCTGCGGGATGCCGAGCATGTCGCCGATGAGCTGAATGGGGATGGCCGCCGCGAAATCTGCGATCAGATCGATTTCACCGCGCGCGGTCGCCGATTCCAGCAACCGGTCAACCAGGCTTTCGATCCGCGTTTGCAGTACTCGTAACGCCCGCGGCGTGAACGCGGGTGCCAGCAGCTTTCGCACCCGCGTGTGATACGGCGGATCGTTGAACACCAGGCTTGTGGTGTGATGCTCGTAGAGCAGGCTGTCGGCGAAATTCGGCCGGAAATCCAGCTTCTTGTCGGAACTCCACGTTGCCGTGTCGTGATAGACCTTCAGACAATCGTCATAGCGGGTCAGAAAATACGACCCGTCTGGCATGCAATGAACCGGATCGAATTGCCGTAGCGCCTGATACGTCGGATAGGGATTGTCGAGGAAATCCGCCGTCAGCTTGCGGATGTCGAAAGCCATTGCGGCTCCGCGAGCGGCGGAAGTCCGCAATGGTCGTTTCGTGCATGATTTGCTTCGCTTTGCGCTGCGTCAGCCTTTGACCAACGGGCATTCCGGATTGGGCGGACCGAACGCCTGCTCACCCGGAATATGCGCGAGGATAGTGTAGTAATCCCACGGGTATTTCAACTCTTCCGGCTTTTTGACCTGCACAAGAACGAGATCGTGCACCATCAAACCGTCCGGGCGAAGGTGGCCGTTGCGCGCGAAGAAATCCTCAATCGGGGCCTCTCGCATCTTTGCCGCAACCTTGAGGGGATCGTCGGTGCCGGTGGCCTGAACCGCCTTGAGATAGTTCATGATCGACGAATACACGCCGGCCTGCCACATCGTCGGCATGCGGTGCACCTTATCGAAGAACCGCTTCGACCATTCGCGGGTCTTGTCGTCCATGTCCCAATAGAACGATGTGGTGAGCACGAGCCCCTGCGCCGCCTTCAAGCCGAGCGCATTGACGTCAGTGATCAGCACCAGAAGCCCCGCCATCTGCTGGCCGCCCGCAAACAGGCCGAACTCGCCGCCAAGCTTGATCGCGTTGACGTTGTCAGGTGGGCCGCTGGCCAGACCGATGATCTTCGCCTTGGAAGCTTGCGCCTGGAGGATGAACGATGAAAGGTCCGGCGTGCGGAATGGATGCCGCACTGCAGCCGACGACCTTGCCGCCGTTCTGCTCGATAACCTGCGTTGCGTCGTGTTCGAGTGAATAGCCGAACGCATAGTCGGCTGTCAGAAAGAACCAGGTATTGCCGCCGCGCTTGGTAACTTCCTGCGCCGTGCCGACAGCGAGTGCGTGGGTATCGAATACCCATTGCATCGTGTACGGCGAGCAGAACTTGCCGTGGAAATCGGCGGTGCCCGTCGAATGAGTGATGAAGAGTTTTTTCTTTTCGTTGGCAACGCCCTGCACTGCCAGACCGACCGCCGAGACTGGCACGTCAACGATAAGGTCGACCTGATCGCGGTCGTACCACTCGCGCGCGATGCCAGCCGCGACGTCGGGTTTGAGCTGATGATCGGCCGAGATTACCTGGATCGGCTTGCCGGCAACTTTGCCGCCAAAGTCGGCGACCGCCATTTCGGCGGCGGCGACCGAGCCTGCGCCGGTCGGCGTTGCCGCCGGGCCCGACAGGTCCGTCAGCACGCCGATCTTGACGACATCGTCGGAAACCTGAGCTCTAGCGGCGCTGCTCGCGCAAGCCAGCAGCACGAACAGACATAGGACCGGAACGCGTTGCATCGTCATCCTCCCAAGCCTCGATTTATCGTTGACTACAAGACTGCATCCCGGGGAGGAGCCTTGCAATCTCCGACGGGAGCTCCGGTCTTGCAAAATTGCCGCGGACGCATCGAGGCCGCTAAACTCTGCGAATGCCAAGCTTTGACCATGATGGCGTAGAAATCGCTTTCCTCGACGAAGGGGAGGGTGAGCCGGTCGTCCTTGTCCACGGTTTTGCGTCCAACAAGGAGGTGAACTGGGTTTTTCCGGGCTGGGTTTCGACCCTGCGCCGGGCCGGCCGGCGCGTCATTGCGCTCGACAATCGCGGCCACGGTGCCTCGACCAAGCTTTACGATCCGGCGGCATACCACAGCGCACTGATGGCCGACGACGTTCGCGCGCTGATCGATCATCTCGGCCTGCCACGTGCCGATGTCATGGGTTATTCGATGGGCGCGCGGAATACGACGTTCCTCGCGATGGCCAATCCAGAGCGCATGCGCTCCGGCATTCTCGGCGGCGTCGGCATTCGTCTCGTCGGTGGAGTGGGGCTTTCTCCCGACACGATCGCCCAAGGCCTTGAAGCGCCTTCGCTAGCCGATGTGTCCGACCCGACCGCACATCAATTCCGATCGTTTGCCGAGCAAACGAAATCGGACTTGCGGGCGCTTGCGGCCTGTATCCGCGGGTCGCGCCAACCGCTCGAGCGCGAACAGCTTGCAGATATTGACGTGCCGATTTTGGTTGCCACAGGAACCAAGGACACGGTCGCCGGTTCGGGGGAGCAGCTTGCGGCGCTTATTCCTCGCGCGCAATCGCTCCCTATTCCCGACCGGGAGCATATGCTGGCGGTTGGCGATAAGGTCTTTAAGGCCGGCGTTCTGGAGTTCCTGGTGGCTCGCCCATAAGCCAATGGCCGATATATTCATTGGCCTAGTAAGTCAGCCAAAGGCCCTAATCCATTGGCATAGAAGCTATTTACTTTCCCACCCTTGGTTTTAGGCAAAGTCCTCCCCACTATGATATTTCAAAGTGCTTTTTCACCGCGGTTCGGGAGGCAGTTGATGGGGCAGCAACAGGTCAGGCCGGCTATCGACAAACTCGATCCGGTTTGGGCGCGCGTCCGTCATGAAGCGGAAGATGCGGTCAAACGCGAGCCTGAGCTCGCGACCTTCATCTACTCGACTATTCTGCACCGTGACACGCTCGAAGAAGCCGTTATCTATCGGTTGTCGGAACGGCTGGACCACGCTGCGGTGTCGGGCGAACTGATCCGGCAAGCCTATGCTGAGGCGCTGAAGGATACGCCATCGATCGGTGAAGCGTTCCGAGCCGATATGATGGCGACGGCCGATCGCGATCCAGCGACGCATAGGCTGATAGAGCCAGTCCTATACTACAAGGGCTTCCACGCGATTCAGGCCCATCGCCTGATGCACTGGCTGTGGCACAAGGACCGCCGCGATTTCGCCCTTTATCTGCAAAGCCGCTGTTCGGCGGTATTTCAGTGCGATATTCATCCGGCTGCCAAGATTGGCCGCGGCATTTTCCTCGATCACGCCACCGGGCTTGTGGTCGGCGAGACGGCGGAAATCGGCGACGATGTGTCGTTGCTGCACGACGTGACGCTTGGCGGCACTGGAAAGGAATGGGAGGACCGCCACCCGAAGATTCGCTACGGCGTGATGATCGGCGCGGGCGCAAAAATCCTGGGCAATATCGAGGTCGGCCACTGCGCGCGGATTGCTGCGGGCTCGGTGGTGATCAAGCCGGTGCCGAATAACGTGACCGTCGCCGGCATTCCTGCGAGGGTCGTTGGCAAGGCCGGTTGCCCGGAGCCGGCCCGCACCATGGACCAGATGTTCCAAGACGAAGCTTGATCGCGACAGTATTGCCAGCGCCGTGATTGTTGTGGTCGCGGCCACGTGCTATTTCAAAATCGAATTGCAGGAGTTGCGCGGTGGATGTGCAGGAAGTCAGGAAGCTTGACGCGTATTTGAAGAAGCTGTTCGGCAATGCGCACATTCGCGTCGTGCCGCGGCCGAAAAAAGAGGATTCCGCCGAGGTCTATGTCGGCGAGGAATTTGTCGGCGTGCTGTTCGTCGATGATGAGGACGACGACCGTTCCTACAACTTCCAGATGGCGATCCTGAGCACCGATCTGGAATAGCCTATCGACTACTCTGCGGATGCATTTGCGCCGCCAGCCGGTCGAAGCCGGCCGACACGTTGCGCCAGTCTTCCAGCCAGGCGCGCGGGAAGCGGAACGTCACTTCGGCGGCGTCGATCAGGCGCTCATTGATGCAGGTACCGGGAACGTCTTGAACGTCTCGCGTGCACCGGGCGAAGAACTGCTCGGGCGATCCGGACAGATAAACCAGGTCCTCACCTGCATAAGGCGATCCTTTGCGAAACGGCAAAATGGCGAGCCCGTCCGCACCGGCCGTCGCTTCAGATTCGACGTAGCGCGGATAAATGCCGCGTAATCGTTCGAGCGGAGGCAGAACCGGCCCAAGCGGCGCTATCGTCGCGAAGAAGCGTGCGCCGGGATCTGGAGCAGTGCCGCCGGCAAGTCGAGCTTGTTCGCCAGCCTTGGCGTCGGAGGGCGGAGGCAACAGCGACGGCCACATGAAGGCGAGGTCGATGCGGTCGTTCGGCCCGGCGTGACGCTGCACGACATTGCGGATCGCAGCCGGCGGCACGTCGAACAGGACGCCGGCCACCGTGGTCGGTATGGCGGGTGCCTCAAGTAGGATTACCGTGCCCGGCCAGGTAGGCCACAGCGCAAAAGCCACGAAAATTCCGGCCCCGATCACCAGCAGGCCAAGAACAGTCAAAAGCAACATCAAGCGATTGCGCCATCCGCGCCCGGCATTGTGGCGTGGAAGCAGGTGCGCCGTCATGAGATCCGCCCCCGGCTTTTAGGATTGGTAACTGGCTTCACTATGACTAGGCCACGGTCGTTAACTGTTTCTTAAGCAAGCGGTGGCGAGCCGCCGCGTCCTCTGCGATTGGTTCCTGCCTAGGAGGCAGCCGGAACCATGACCCACGGGATTTCTGCGGACACGATCCAGTCGTTTTTTGCGCTGGCTTGGGGCTTTGCCATCGCCGGCCTGTGCGCCAGCGCCTATCAGGTTGCTGCCAACCATCTGCCGAGCTTTCGCCAGCTCGAAGTCGGTCCGATGGTGACGCGGTTTGCCGTCATCCCGGTTCTGATGTTCTCCGCGCCTTACATCATCATGCGGAATACGTTGCGCGGTCAGCGCATCGAGCGCCGACGCCCGGAATTCGTGATGGTGGCAACAGTTATCGCCGGACTTTGGAGCTTGATGTCAGGAACTGTCGTGGTACTGGCGCTTCAAGCTTTGTTGAGCGTCTGATATCCGTTACCCCACAGGGTGCGGACAACCATGATTTATGAACTCGACGGACAAAGGCCTGAACTGCCGGAAGCCGGCCGCTATTGGATCGCCGACAACGCGACGGTGATCGGCAAGGTCCGGCTCAAGCTCGATACCAGCGTCTGGTTCAACGCGGTGCTGCGCGGCGACAACGAGTGGATCGAGCTCGGCGAGCGGTCGCAAATCCAAGACAACGCGACGCTGCATACGGATCCCGGATTTCCGATGACGATCGGGCCCGATTGCGTCATCGGGCACAACGTCATCCTGCACGGCTGCACCATCGGCGCCAATTCGCTGATCGGCATGGGTGCGATTATGCTCAATGGCTCGCGGGTGGGCGCCAACTGCCTGGTCGGCGCTGGCGCGCTGATTACTGAAGGGAAAAGCTTTCCCGAAGGATCGCTAATCGTCGGGGCGCCGGCGCGGGCAACGCGCCAGCTCGACGAGGAGGCTATAAGATTGATCGCCCGTGGCGCCGATACTTACGTCCGCCGCTTCAAGCAGTACGCGAAGGGCTTAAAGCCAATTTAGATTGTGACGCGCCGGCGTCTACTGGGCTGCCGCCGTGTGGGGCTCGCCGGCCAGGTCCGGCGAACCACCCAGGCGAACCTGGTCGCCCGATGCAATGCCGTCGGGCGGACTGTCGATGACACGATCCTGCGCGGTCAGGCCTGTGCCGATCTCGACCACCCGTCCCAGATCGCGCGAGATCGTGACGGTCTTGAGAACAACGTGGTTGGTGCTGTCGACGGTGGCGACACGCAATCCGCTCTTGTCGAAGATCAGCGCGCTGGCCGGCACGTTGACGGCAACCTCGGGGTGCGGCAGGTCGAAGCTGACATTGGCGAAGCCGCCGGTCATCAGCTCCCCCTCGGCATTATCGACCACCAGCAGCATGCGGGTAGTGCCGGATGAAACGTCAACGGCCTGGGCGGACGCTTCGACGGTCGCGAAAAAATCCTTGCCGGGATATTCGGGGACCGTCATTCGCGCCTTGGTGCCGACGCGGATGCTGGGCACGAAGTTCTGCGGAATGTTGACGTAAAGGCGCAGCCTGGATGTGTCCGACACCACGAACAACGGCGGGCCGCCGCCGCCGGCATTGATTAGTGCGCCGACGTCGGTGGTGCGCGCGGTGACCAGCCCGTCGAACGGCGCTGTAATCCGCTTGTAGCTTTCAAGGACGCGCAAGCGGTCGAGATTGGCTTGCGCGGACTTCATCAACCCTTCCTTGTTGGCCGCATCGGCGGCCCGTTGGTCGAGATCCTGTTTGGATACCGCTCCGGACGGAATCAGTTGCTGCCCGCGAAGCAAGGTGGCGTCGGAAAGCTTGGAATTGGCCTGGGCGCTGGCGAGATTGGCTTCCGCCTGCATGATCTGCTGATCGAGATCGGGCGCGTCGATTTCGGCGAGGAGGTCGCCGGCTTTGACCGGCGTGCCGATGTCGGCTTTCCATTCCTTGAGATAGCCGCTGACGCGCGCATAGATCTGCGCCTGGGTGATACGCCTCAAGCCGCCCCGGCAAATCCAGGGTCGTTTTCCGGCCGCGGGTGTCGGGCGTTGCGACCGAGACAACTGGCACTGCCTGCGCCTCGGTCCATTCGCTGAGCTTGGCATCGGCCATCTTGCGCGTCGTCAGCCCCATGACGACGACGAGCGCGGCAACGGCGGTTACGAACGTGCCCGTCAGGTAAAGCCCACGGCGTGTTACGACGCTGGGAGTGGGGGCGGTTTCAGGCGGCATGCAGTTCTCCACTCGGCATAACTGGCGACTTGGCGCGATGGCCATGAAGGATGCTGAAAACAACAGGAACGAAGATCAGCGTTGCGACCGTTGCAAAAATGAGTCCACCGACAACGGCACGGCCGAGCGGCGCATTCTGTTCGCCGCCTTCGCCAAGCCCAAGCGCCATCGGCAGCATGCCGATGATCATGGCAAGCGCCGTCATCAGGACCGGACGAAAGCGGACAAAACCGGCCTCGATTGCGGCAGCAACCGGATCGCCGAGCACGTCCAATCTCTCTCGCGCAAAGCTGATGACCAGCACGCTGTTGGCGGTTGCGACGCCCATGCACATGATCGCACCGGTCAGGGCCGGCACCGACAGCGTCGTGTGCGTCGCAAACAGCATCCACACGATGCCGGCGATTGCGGCGGGCAGCGCCGTGATGATCACGAACGGATCGGTCCAGGATTGGAAGTTGACGACGATCAACAGATAGATCAGCACGATGGCACCGAGGAGGCCGAACAACAGGCCCGAGAACGCCTGGTTCATCGTGTTGACTTGGCCGAGCATCACCACGCGCACGCCTTTCGGCAAATCCTTTGCGCTTTCATTCACAATCTTCTGGATGTCGGCTGCCACCGCGCCGAGATCGCGGCCTTGCGTCGTGCCGTAAATCTGCACCACCGGCATGATGTCGTATTGCGAGTACACCGCGGGGGTATTGACGCGATTGATGTCGGCAATCGCGCCCAGCGTTTGCGAGGGCCCGCCCGCCGCGGTGATCGGCAGGTTTTTCAACGCGTTGAGCAAATCCATCTGGTACTGCGGCGTTTGCATCACGATCGCGTAGGAGACGCCATTGTCGGGATTGAGCCAGAACGTCGGCGCAACCTGGGCGCTGCCAGCGAGATTGACCACCATGCT
Organism: uncultured Alphaproteobacteria bacterium; assembly: GCA_963742215.1. Taxonomy (GTDB): domain Bacteria; phylum Pseudomonadota; class Alphaproteobacteria; order Rhizobiales; family Xanthobacteraceae; genus BOG-931. Next base: position 531,425 of record CAVULJ010000005.1, on the reverse strand, counting down.
ATTGGTGACGTCGCGCTCGGTAATGCCGACATATTGCGCGCGCGTACGGTCGACATCGACGTTGAAGGCCGGGCCGCCGAGGGATTGTTGAATGCGCGCGTCGGCGAGGCCGGGAACGTGGCGTATCCGGCGCAGCAGCTCCTGGGCGTAGGCGAAATTGGTCTCCATCTTCGGCCCGCGGATTTGCAAATCTATCGGCGCCGGCGCGCCGAAATTGAGAATCTGACTGATGATGTCGGCGGGCAGGAAGGAAAACGTCACGCCGGGAAACCGCTCCGGCAGCTCCTCGCGCATGGTACGCACGTAGTTTGCGGTTGGCGCGTGGTCCTCATTCAGCTTGATCTGGATCTCGCCGTCCTGCGTGCCGATGGTACCGGTGTTGTTGTAGGTCATGTTGATGCCGCTGACCGGAAAGCCGATGTTGTCGACCAGCGTGGCAAGTTCCTCGCGCGGAATGATCTGACGGATCGCCTTCTCGATCTCGGCAAATTTCTGGGCGCTTTCCTCGACGCGGGTGCCGACGCGGGTGCGCACGTGCATCAAGATCTGGCCGGCATCGACCGACGGAAAGAAATCGCGGCCGAGATAAGGCGTCAGCGCGAACGAAGCCACCACGAACGCCAGAAAGCCGATCACGAAACACTGCACGGTGGCGCAAGCGCGAGCGTCAGCAATTGGCTATAAGCAAGGCGGAAGCGCTCGAAGCCGGCCTCGAAACCGCGCTGCAGACTGCACCAGCGGATTGCGCGACGGCGGCAGAGGGCCGTCCAGGCCATGCAAGTCGGTATGCGGGGCGTGCTTGCGCAGCAGATAATTCGCCATGGTCGGCACCAGCGTGCGCGACAGGATGAACGACCACACCATGGCCGACATCACCGCTTCCGCCATCGGCACGAACAGAAATCGCGCCACGCCGGTCAAGAAGAACATCGGCACGAACACGATGCAGATGCACAGCATCGAAACCAGCGCCGGCGTCACGATCTGCTCGGCGCCGTCCATGATGGCGGTTTCGACCTCCTTGCCTTGCTCGAGATGCCAGTTGATGTTCTCGATGGTGACCGTCGCCTCGTCGACCAGGATGCCGACGGCAAGGGCCAGCCCGCCGAGCGTCATGATGTTGAGCGTCTCGCCGAGCGCCGACAGGGTGGCGATGGAGCCCATCACCGAAAGCGGTATCGAGGTGGCGATGATGAGGGTCGAGCGCACAGCTGCCGAGAAAGAGCAGGATCATCACGCTGGTCAGCGCCGCGGCGATGACGCCTTCGCGAATGACGCCGCCGATCGCGGCGTTGATGAAAATCGACTGATCGCCGAGCAGTGCGATCTTGAAATTGTCCGGCAGGATGGCCTTCAGTTCCTGCACCTTCTTCTTGACGCCGTCGATGATCGCAAGCGTCGATACCGCGCCGTTCTTCAACACCTGCATCAGGACGGAGCGGTTGCCCTCGACATGCACGATATTGGTCTGCGGCGGATTGCCGTCGCGCACTTGCGCCACATCGCGAATGTAGACCATGGCGCCGTTGACGGTCTTGATCGGCAGGTCGCCCAATTCGGCGATGACCGACGGCGCATTGTTGAGTTGAATGGCGTATTCGAAGTTGCCGATCTTCTCGGTGCCGACCGGCGTGATCAAGTTTTGCGCGGCGAGCGCGTTGGCGACATCCTGGCCGGACAGGCCGCGCGCCTGCATCGCGGCTGAATCGAGGTCGATCTGAACCTCGCGGGATTTGCCGCCATAAGGATAGGGGATCGGCCGCGCCGGCAACCGTGATCAACGCCGATGCGGATTGTATTGAGGCCGATGTCCTGCGAGCTGCTGTTCGGAGTAATCCGTTGCCCGATAACGCAAGCTGGATGATCGGAACGGTCGAGGCGTTGTAGTTGAGGATGAGCGGCGGCGTCGCATTCGGCGGCATCTGCTTGAGCACTGTCTGCGACACCGCCGTGACCTGCGCATTGGCGGTGCGGATATCCGCGCCTGGCTGGAAGAAAACCTTGACGATGCCGAGGCCGTTATAGGACGTCGCTTCGATATGCTCGATGTCATTGACCGTCGTCGTCAGGATGCGCTGATAGAGCGTGACCATGCGGCCCGCCATCTCTTCCGGCGCGAGCCCGGTATATTGCCAGATCGCCGCGACCACCGGAATTCTGATCTCGGGAAAGATATCGACAGGCGTGCGCAATATCGCGAGCGGACCGATCAGCATGAGCAGCAGCGCAAGAACGACGAACGTATATGGGCGCCGCAAGGCTATGCGGACTAGAGCTGTCATTGCGGTTGAAGGTCCCCAATCACGTTTCGCGCGCTTGCGCGATTAAGTCTGCGACCACGAATCCCCTTCGCGCTTCTGCGAACGGCGTCGCTGCACCGCACAAAATATCACAGAATCGTGCCTGCTTCAACTCACAAAGAATTGGCTTCTGATGCGCAAACATGCATCAAATCAGTGGTTTGTTTATGTGGCGGTTATACTGCGAGGTCACCAAGTGATCTATTGCAGTGCAGCATCTGCGCGCTAAATGAGCGTTGGCGATGTTGAGAGGCTGAACGAACATAACTTGTGCGATGCGGAGAACTAAAAGTCATAAAATAAGAAGATCGCGAAATAAAAAAGTGCGGCCGGCTCTTGGGGGAGAGCCGGCCGCGCGCGACCCGGTCTGGGGACGGGGAGGGGTGGGGACGTGACCGAGCCGCGTATCTCCTTAGTTCAGCGTGAGCTTGCGGTGAGCGGCACCGGGCGCGGTTCGCCAAGCGCGACCCACACATTCGGATCGGACTGCGATTGGCGTTTCACGAAGCGGTAGCCGGTGTCGGACCACAGCACGATGTTGTCAGTCTGGTTGTCGAGGATGTACTCGCCCTTGTCGGTTTTGACGGTAAGGACCGCGTGACCGTCGCCGTTCTTGTCGCGCACCACGGTGATGAGGAGCGCTTCGCGCGGCCAGCCGGCTTGCGTCAGCATCTTGCGCTTCTGCAGCACGTAGTCCTCACAGTCGCCGTAACCGTCGTCGGGATAATTCCAGCGCTCGACCACGCCCCAATGCTCCATATCGGTCATCGGTTTGACGTGGGTATTGACCCACAGATTGATGCGCTGAAGATCCTTCCAGGCTTGGCTGGACAGCACGACATCACGTGGCGCCGACGGCCTGGTCTTGCATTCCGGATCGTATTCGACGCAGAACTCAATCCAGCCAATCGGCGCACGTGTGACTTCACCAACCGTGATGAACATCGAACGTTCTTCCGCCGTGCTGGTATTCGGCGATGTGAACAGTGCAAGCGCGATAACGCCGGCAGAAGCAGTCCGCCTGATGATTTTTTTTGTACGCGATTTCATTTGACCCCATCCCGTCTCGTCGGGGTCACGTTTCGCACAAAGATTTTGCGGCGCCGCTAAGTCTAGTCGTTCAATTTGAAGTAAAACTAGCTCAATACTCAGCAAAACTTGAGCTTTATTAGGCGGTAATATTGTATAAAATTGAATCTATTCTTGTTTAATTCAAATTGTAATTATTGGCGTGCAGATGCGATGCGACGCGCACTTATCGCTTCGTTCGCGGTGTAAACGGGCGTTAAGAGAGTGACGGAGATCGTGCTAATGCAGCCGCAAGTACGCCAGTGGGACTGGACGTGCACCGGCAAAAACACAGAACAATTTTATGATTGGCGTTTAGCCGCCGGAGATGTTGTCTTCGAGAAAGTCCGGATGCTGCAGCCGGGTAAACTCGATGGCGAAGCCGTTTTCGAGGTGGCGCACGACGCGGCCCTGCACCTTGCCAAGCGTTACCAAGGCACCGATCGGGGGGCGCTGCTCGGTGGCGATACCGGCGCCTGATTGCGAAACGTCGATGATACGGCAGGCGATGTTGACGCCGTTCGGCATGATCACGCGGCCCGTCGGGTTCTTCGGCGCCATACGGCCGTGGCGGCGGTCTTCCGGAGAATCGAGCAGGTGGCGGTTGGCGAGCCAGGTGAGCTGGGCGGCAAGCTTGTCGCGCTTTCGCTCGGTGGCTGCGATCGTCATCGCAAAACCGTTCTGAAAATGGCGCGCGACGTGGCCCTCGAGGCGGCCCAGGTGGTCGACATAGGCAATGATGCGCTCGCCGGGCTGGGCGCCGGCCGGCGCCATCATCGCCATACCGCCTGGCGACATATTAATGACCTGGCACGGGAATTCGCGTCGGTCCGGCAGCATGTAACGGCCGAGCAGATTGACATTAACCCGCTGGAACCGGCGACGGTCCTCATTTAGCGCCCGTAGACTCGGCTTGGTGTCAACTAAGGACATTAAATCACTGCGGCTGTCGGACCCTCGGGGAACCCTAGGCGCGCGGCGTTAACGGCCAGTTAGCCGCCATTCGTAAGCATTTGGACGGACCTAACTGCGCCCGCCTTGCAGCACAACCAGCCCGCGGCGCGGCGCCATGAAGCGTGGCAACAACCGGGTCTTCGCGGTCGCTCCAATATGGCGTCGGCTGCCCAGCGTCAGCGCCCCGATCGAGGTCGTGCCGAGCCACGGCGGCGCTTTGAGCGGCGCGAGAATGCCGATGGTGCGGGCGAGACTTCGGCCGCCTGATGCCGAGCGGTAACAGCAACAGTTCCAGATCGACCTGCTCGCTCATAACGCTCTCGGCCGTAACGCCGGCGACAGTGCCGACACTTTCTTCGCTCGAGATCGTCAGCAAGTCGGAAATTGCCTGGCGGCTGCCGATGGACCAGAGATTGATGAAGGACTCGCCTTTCAGCTCGCGGCCAAACAGGGCACAAACCCGCGTGCCAGCCAGCCGGAACGAGTGGCCATGGGACGCATCGGCCAACTCAAGAATGAAAGTATCGCTGAGCGCCTGGCGGATTGCGCCTGGCTCAATGTCAGCGCGCTCCGGCGCCAGGCGCCCTCCGCGCCGATCCTCCCAGTAAGCATAGAGCTCCCGGCTCGCTGCATGTTTCATAAACGCCCGCTCCTGTCCGTGTGCAGCCCGCAGACCTGTCCCTGATCGGGACAAGTTCTGCGCTTCCTCGGCTGCGCCATGGCTGTTGAGCAGGCGGCGTGCCGTTGATCTGTCCCGGCGCGGGTGGGCGGCGCTAACGCGAAATTAATATTAACGAAGCGTTGAGATTGGAGCCGCGAACGGGGCCGCCTAGGTTGGGCTTAACCTTCGGACAGGCGCCGCTTGAGTTCCCCAGCGGCTTCTCAGTTGTGGCTCTTAAGATAGAGGGAGGCGAGGTTCAGTGACCGACGAGCGGCTTGAACGCCGCATCACGTCGGCATGAGGCCGCGCAAACGGGTGCAAAAGGGAGGGTGAAAGCCCTCCCTTTTGTTTTTATGTCGCGGGGTGTGCGCGTCCGGGCCGCTTGCCGCCGCTAGTGGTCCGGCCTATCTCCGGCCGGCGCGGGTATTTCCAGTGGCTGAACGACACGAACCGATATTCAACGTGCCACCGATCGTAATCGCGACGGTGGTTGTTCTTTTGCTCGTGCATGCGCTGCGGATATTTGCGCTGACCGATGACCAGGACACGCAATTCATTCTGACGTTCGCATTCATTCCGGCGCGCTACGGCTCTTCGATCGCCAGGGTGCTGCCGGGCGGCTTTGGGGCCGAACTGTGGACCTTCTTTACTTATGCCTTCATCCACGCCGACCTCCTGCATATCGGCGTCAATCTGGCGTGGCTGCTGCCGTTTGGCACCGCACTTGCCCGCCGCTTTGGAGCCTGGCGCTATGTCGGCTTCATGCTGGTGACGGCTGCGGCAGGCGCGTTTGCACATCTCGTCAGCCATCCCGGAGCGATGGTTCCGATCATCGGTGCTTCAGCGGCGATTTCCGGCGCGATGGCGGCGGCGATGCGATTTGTGTTTCAGCAGGGCGGGCCGCTGGGCGTCTTTCGCAGGGAGGGCGAGGGTGATGCCTATCGCGTCCCGGCTCAGCCGCTCCTGGCGACGCTGAGGGATCCGCGCTTCCTGATTTTTCTCGCGGTCTGGATTGGGTTGAATGCGCTGTTCGGGCTCGGCTCGATCTCGATTGGGACGGCCGCCGACCAGCAAGTGGCTTGGCAGGCCCATATTGGGGGCTTTTTTGCCGGGCTTTTGCTATTCAACGCTTTCGATCCGGTTTTACCGCAGCGCGAATTAGATACCGAACCGAGCGCCTGACAGGTTTTTCCACAGGCTTCACGCCCGTCGTGGGAACCAAGACGTATTCCCGAACATTACCCTTAACGCCTTTACCCGCTCGGCCGCCGGGGTCCGACGTCGCGAAGGCAAAGGGAGGTTATGATGACTGTCAGTATCATCCTCGCGGGCAAGGGCCGCGACGTCGTCACCATCGAACCTAACGCTACTCTGGCTGGTGCGGTCGAATTGCTCGCCGAAAAGCGCATCGGTGCCGTGGTTATTGTCGGCGCGGATCGTCGTATCGTCGGGATCTTGTCTGAACGCGACATTGTACGCGCGCTGGCCGAGCAGGGACGCAAAGCATTGGATGAGCCGGTAAGCGCAGCGATGACGCGCAAAGTCTCGACCTGTCACGAGCGCGAAACCATTTCCAGCATCATGGAGCGCATGACGCTCGGAAAATTCCGTCACGTGCCGGTCGTAGATCAGGGCCGACTTGCCGGTATCATCTCCATCGGTGACGTGGTCAAGCATCGCCTGAGCGAGGTCGAACGCGATTCCGCTGCGCTGCGCGATTACATTTTGACGGCGTAGCGGCAACCAAAGGCCGCGGCATCTCAATTCAGTTCGGCGATCGATTCCGTAATTGGATCGAGCGATCGTTCGGTCGCGATCTGGCCGGCTTCGATCGCTTCCGCGGCGCGATGAAAATCGAGAAAGCCGATATGGCCGATACGCGGCGTGATGTGCACGTCGGGCGGATCGCCGGCAAGCCGCATGCGCGTCAGGCGATCCTGCATGATGTTGAATGACTCGACCATAACCGTCGAAAAGCCGGGCCGTGCGCGGCCGGTGATGATTTGACGCTTCACCGCGCGCTCGGCACCGAACATGCCGCGCAGTCCGAGAAAGCCGTTGCGCCCGTTCTCCGCGGGCAGTGCCGGATCGAGATCGCTTGCATCTGAGCCATGGCTCGAAATGGTGGCGCCGCGGCCGAACCGGTCTGCATTGAGATTGATGGCGATGACAACGCGGGCGCCAAACGCTCGCGCGATCGAAACCGGCAGCGGATTGACCAGCGCACCGTCGACCAGCCAACGGCCGCCGAGGCATACCGGCGGGAAAATACCGGGCAAGGCGTAGGATGCGCGCAATGCCAGTGCCAGCGAGCCACGCGCCAGCCAAACTTCATGGCCCGTGCCGATCTCGGTTGCGACCGCGGCGAAGCGGACCGGTAAGTCCTCAATCGGCATCTTGCCGAGCGATTCATGCAGTCGCGCGGCCAGCCGATCTCCGCTGATCAGAGCGGAGCCGCCGATCCTGACGTCCAGATAACTGATAATGCGGCGTCGCGTCAGCGACCGCGCCCAATCTTCGAGCGAGTCGAGCTGGTCTGCCGCAAAGCAGCCGCCGACCAACGCGCCGATCGAAGTGCCCACAACGATGTCGGGCTCGACGCCGGCTGCCTTCAGCGCGTGAAGGACACCGATATGGGCAAAGCCGCGCGCCGCACCGCTGCCAAGAACCAGTCCGATCAGCGGTTTGCCGCGTTCGGTGCCAAGCGGATTGTTATCGATCGACTTTGCTTCAACGGTGTTTGCAACAACGGCTTTGGCGTCAATCGCGGGAGCCCCAATATCGACGATGCTCACTTAATCCTCGTTGTGCAGGCAATTGCATTCGGCCTGGATTTCCGCTGTGCCGGCAGCGGAGGTGGCGAGAGTTAACGCCCGAGGGCGATGAAAGTGCCAATATGCTTCAAAGGCTTGACGCATAACGGCATGAAAATGCCGTGATTGGCACCGAGAAAAACGTCATGGCATGGGGGTTGGGACGGGGATTTAGGGTTTTTGGGCACTGCAAGGCGCTTGCCTTGGCGCTTCTCTGCGTCTCGCCGATCCATGCGTATTCGCAAGCAAGCAGTCTGACCGCACCGCAAACCGCCGCGCCCGCGCCGCTTGTTGCAGGCACCGGCGTACCCGGCGCCACAATCGCCAATCCCACGCCATTAGCGCAGCCACCGGCGCCACCGCCACCGCCCCGTAGCACAGGCGGCGCCGATCGTGCCTGTGGGGCGCGTCGCGCTTGGCGTGGCAGCGCGTTATGGCCATGACGCGCTGCCGATCGGCGGCGGTCTGATCTGGCGGGTCTATTCGGCCAAGCCGAACTCGACGGGCGTATTTCACCTGATCAAAGAAGACCGCACGGCAGCGCCAACATTTATTCTGCCGCCGGGCAACTATGTCGTGCATGCAAGTCTCGGCCTCGCCAGCGCCGCCAAGGCCATTCAGCTGCGCGCCGATACCGTGCACGAAGTGTTCGACATTCCTGCAGGCGGCGTCCGGCTGGAGGGCCGCGTCGGCGACGTGCGCATTCCAACAGGGCAGATTTCGTTCGATATCTTTCCGGGCAGCCAATTCGATACGTCCGACCGCCGGTCGATCGCGCAGAATGTCATGAGCGGGGATGTCGTCATGCTCCCGGAGGGCACGTACTACATCGTGTCGAATTATGGCGATGCCAATTCCGTGGTGCGCTCCGACGTGAATGTCGAGGCGGCAAAGCTGACCGATATCGTGGTCACGCATCGCGCGGCGGTTCTCACGCTCAAGCTTGTCAACGACAACGGTGGTGAAGCGCTCGCCAACACGCAATGGACCGTGCTGACGCCCGGCGGGGACGTGATCAAGGAATCGATCGGCGCCTTCCCGCGAGTCGTGCTCGCCGAAGGCGACTACCATTTGATCGCGCGTAACGAAGGCAAGACTTTTCAGCGCGACTTTAAGGTCATTACCGGCGTCGACCGCGAGGTCGAGGTTCTTGCACGTTAACTTGCTTAAGCCGCCTGTCTGGTCCGAGCAACGTCCGGCGGCACCGCTTCCTGAGCCAGTGCGGCAAGGGCCGCATCGAGCGGCATGCTTTGCTGCTTCTCCGAGCCGAGGCGTCGGATCGAGACCGTGCGTTCGGCCGCCTCTTTCTTGCCGACGACAAGCAGCGCCGGGACCTTGGCCAGCGAGTGTTCACGGACCTTGTAGTTGATCTTCTCGTTGCGCACATCGCTTTCGACCCGCAGGCCGGCCCGCTGCGCCGCCGCAACCGCTTCGCGCGCATAATCGTCGGCGTCCGAGGTGATCGTAGCGATCACCGCCTGCACCGGCGACAGCCACAGCGGCAGGTGGCCCGCATAGTGTTCGATCATGATGCCGGTGAAGCGCTCGAGTGAACCGAACATCGCACGGTGCAGCATCACCGGCGTCACCTTGTTGGAATGCTCGTCGATATAAAACGCGCCGAGCCGGCCCGGCATGTTCAGGTCGACCTGCACGGTGCCGCATTGCCAATCGCGGCCGATGGCATCGCGCAACACATATTCGAGTTTCGGTCCGTAGAACGCGCCTTCGCCTTTGTTCAGGGTCCAAGGCCGGCCCGACGCTTCCAGCGCCTGCCTTAACGCGGCTTCCGCCTTGTCCCATACGGCGTCGTCGCCGATCCGTTTTTCCGGCCGGTCGGAGAACTTGATGCGCACGTCGTCGAAGCCGAAGTCCCGATAGATCGAGAGAATCTGGTTGTTCACCTTCAAAACTTCGGCGGCAATCTGCTCCTCGGTAATGAAGATATGGGCGTCGTCCTGGGTAAACGCGCGCACGCGCATCAAGCCGTGCAAAGCGCCTGACGGTTCGAAACGATGCACCTTGCCGAACTCCGCCAGCTTGAATGGCAGATCGCGGTATGACTTCAGGCCATTCTTAAAAATCTGGATGTGGCCCGGACAGTTCATCGGCTTGATGACGAACGTGCGCTCATCTTCCTCGCGCGGTTGCACGAGAAACATGCCGTCGCGAAATGTCGCCATATGTCCAGAGGCGACCCAAAGCGAGGAGTCGATAAGCTGCGGCGCGTTGACTTCAGCGAATCCGGCTTCCGCTTGCCGGCGGCGGATGTAATTTTCGAGGGTCTGGAACAGCGTCCAGCCTTTCGGATGCCAGAACACCGAGCCGGGCGCTTCCTCCTGGAAATGAAACAGGTCCATTTCGCGGCCGAGGCGCCGGTGATCGCGCTTTTCCGCTTCCTCGATCTGCTTGAGGTAGGCGTCGAGTTCTTCCTGCTTGGCAAACGCGGTGCCGTAGATGCGCGACAGCATTTCCCGGCTTAAATCGCCGCGCCAGTAGGCGCCCGCGGTCTTCAACAGCTTGAAAGCGTTGCCGACCTTGCCGGTCGACGTCATATGCGGGCCGCGGCACAGGTCAAACCAGTCGCCCTGTTTGTAGATCTTGATTTGCTGGTCTTCCGGAATAGCGTCGACCAGCTCGACCTTGAACAGTTCGCCCTTGTCGCGAAACACCTTCTTCGCTTGATCGCGCGACCACACTTCCTTGGTAAAGGGTTTGTCGCGCGCAATGATCTCGCGCATTTTCTTTTCGATCGCGTCGAAATCTTCCGGCGTGAATGGCTGATTGCGGAAGAAGTCGTAATAAAAGCCGTTGTCGATCACCGGGCCGATGGTGACTTGCGTGCCCGGCCAGAGCGACTGCACCGCTTCGGCCAGCACGTGTGCGGTATCATGGCGGATCAATTCGAGCGCGCGGGGGTCGTCGCGGTTGAGAAACTCGATTTTAGCGTCGTGCTCGATCGGATCGGAAAGATCGGCAACCTTGCCATCGAGCGCCATCGCGACCGTCCGCTTGGCAAGCGACGGAGAAATGCCTTTGGCGATGTCGAGGCCGGTGGTGTTGGGTGGGTAGTCCCGGCGTGCGCCGTCGGGGAAGGTCAGCGCGACCATTGTCTGCTCCTTTTGCTCACTCCTGCGAACAAGCGCAGGTAAGCTTGGCCGGACGGTATCTGATCAGCCGCTTGCCGTGTCCGGTCCAGCAAGGTTATTCCGACGCGGTCCGGGATTCGTTCCGCGCCAGCGTGCGTAGCGCCACGGCATATACCAGCGTGATTTTGCCGGCAACGCCTCGCACACGAAGTCCAGTCCCGAGGTGCCCCATGGCTGGCAGCGCAACAACCGGGCGAGCGTAATCCAACCTCCGGCCCAAAGGCCGAAGCGTTCAACCGCCTGATCGGCGTAGTCGGAGCAAGTCGGCAGGTGCCGGCACTCAAATCCGATCAGAGGCGACAGCGTGTGCCGATAGACCTGGATAAGCCCCCGGCCGGCACGGCGCGGCGCGAGACGAACGTGTTGCGCGATGGGCGGCAACTTACTGCGCCGGCGCTTTGGCGCCGCGCTTGGCTTCAATCTGGCCGATGGCGTCAACTACGGCGTCGAAGGTCAGCATCGTGGAGGCGTGACGCGCCTTGTAGTCGCGCACCGGCTCAAGCACCGCGATGTCGGCCCATTTGCCGTCCGCCGGTGGCTCGCCTTTTTCCTTGAGCATTTTGCGCATACCGTCGCGCAGAGCCCGCAATTCGCCGGCGTTGGAGCCGATGATGTTGCGCGCCATGATCGAGGAGGAGGCCTGACCGAGCGCGCAGGCCTTCACCTCATGGGCGAAGTTGGTCACCGTGTCGCCGTCCATCTTCAAATCGATGGTCACAGTCGAGCCGCACAGCTTGGAGTGCGCCGTGGCGCTGGCATCCGAATCGTGGAGCCGCCCAATTTTCGGGATCGAGCCCGCAAGCTCTAAAATCCGGCGGTTGTAGACCTCGTTGAGCATCGCGATAGGGCCGATTTACCTGATTCAAGGCGGCTTTATTGTCTCTATCCGCCGATCCACTATATAGGCGCAGGCGTAGTGAAATTGAAGTTCCGGCCGGGGCGGGCGCGAGGCGACCCTGCTCCGCGCCGCGTGATTGGAGAAACGATGGACGCCCCCGTCAAGAAGCTGTTTCCCGAAGCGGCGAGTGATCATGTTCATAACGCCCCGGCTTCGGTCGAAAAGCGGCCGTCTCGGGAGGAAGCGGAAGCGGCTGTCCGCACGCTGATCGCCTATGTCGGCGACAATCCGGTCCGCGAAGGTCTAGTGGCGACGCCGAAGCGCGTGGTGTCGGCATTCGACGAGCTTTACCGGGGTTACCACGAAATTCCCGCCGATGCGCTCAGGCGTACGTTCGGCGAAACCGAGCCGTACGACGATTTTGTGCTGATCCGGAATATCGGCTTCACCTCGCACTGCGAGCACCACATGATGCCGTTTTACGGCAAGGCTCACGTCGCCTATCGGCCGGTGGAGCGCGTGGTTGGGCTTTCGAAGCTTGCGCGCCTGGTCGATGTCTATGCGCGGCGCTTGCAGACCCAGGAGCAGCTTACGTCGCAAATAGCGAGCGCCATCGAGGAAGTACTGAAGCCTTACGGGGTCGCCGTGCTGATCGAGGCCGAGCACACCTGCATGTCGATCCGTGGTGTGACCAAGCCGGGCGTCTCGACTGTGACGACGCGATTCCTTGGTACCTTCCGCGACAGCACCGAAGATCAGATGCGTTTTGTGACGCTGGTGCGCGGCGCCGCGACCGCGTCAAGCTAGCTGACGCCGGCGCTGGAGGAGCTTGTGCCGGAAAATTCCGCGTTTGCAGCGTCGGCCTCCGTGACCGATCTCGAAGAAGGTTCGGCGTTGACGCCGAAATTCGACGCCGATGGCCTCGTGACCTGCGTTGCCACCGACGCCACATCCGGCGATGTGTTGATGGTTGCGCACATGAACGCCGAGGCGCTGGCAAAGACCATCGCGACCGGCGAGGCCTGGTATTACAGCCGCTCACGCCGCGCGTTGTGGAAGAAGGGTGAGACTTCCGGCCACACGCAGCGTGTCGTCGAGATGCGCATCGATTGCGATCAGGACGCGATCTGGATCAAAGTGGAGCAGGTCGTCGCGGCGTGCCACACCGGCCGCCGCTCCTGCTTTTATCGCGCGGTGCCGCTCGGGCAGATGGGCGGTGCGATGAAGCTCGAATTCCGCGACGAGCGTTTGTTCGATCCCCACGCCGCATACGGCGGCAAGGGTTAAGCCTAGCCCTTGGCTACTCCTTGTCGATCGGCGTGATGTCGCGAAGCTTGCGTTTTACCTTCCAGCTTCCGTAGTTCTTCTTCATGCTGCCGGATTTTCCATGAGTGTTCTCGGCGATTACGTAAGTCTTGAAGTCGCCGCCGATCGCTTCGCTGCATTCGAGGCAGAGCCGCGTGTAGGGCAGAACTTCCAGACGCCGCGGCGGGATCGGGTTGCCGCATCTTTCGCAGTCGCGTTCCTCGCTCATCGTGGTCTCCCTTCGTGAAGGGTATCCCCAATAGCTAAATGGCCCCGGTGCGTACCGGAGCCATCGAAACCGACAGGGAAATACCCCGGGTCATTTGAGGCCTATTTGGTTGGACGGATAGCGAAAGTCAAGCAACATTGCATTGGGGCGGATGAATTCCCGGTAATCTGACAAGAGACCTTCGCTTTCAGGATCGGGCGGTCCTTGTTTGATTTAATAAGCGCTTCGCACGCGTAAGGTGCGGTTGATCGAACATCACGCCGCCGATGTTCACCACTCCGGCTCCTGGATTCGCGGCGAACGCCTCGACGACAGATTTTGCCCGTGAAAGCGCCTCTGCCGTGGGCGTGAATACCTCGTTGATAATCGGCACTTGCGCGGGGTGTATCGCCATCTTGCCGACAAATCCGTCGCGCGCGGCTTCTTCGCATTCGCGGCGGAAGCCGTCGTTGTTGCGGAAATCGACATAGACGGTGTCGATCGCGGGCACTTGCGCGGCCGCTGCACCGGCAAGGCAGAGCACCCGCGCCAGCCGGTAAGGATCGAGGAAGTTACCGTTCGCATCGCGATTGGTTTGTGAGCCAAGCTCGGCGGAAAGGTCCTCGGCACCCCAAGTCAGCGCGCTCAATCGCGCGCTCGATCCGGCATAAGTGCCGGCGACGAACAGGGACGCAGCGGTTTCGGTGGCGATAGCGAAGATCCTGATGTGACCGTCCGGTAAGCCGTTGATCGCCTCGCGTACCGAAAGCTTGGCGTCGGCGTGCATGATCGATGCGCCGCCTTCGGCCTTTGGCAACATGACGGCGTCCGGCCTCGCCGGCGCAATGGCATCGAGATCGGCGTCGGTTAGGCCGGTTTGAAGCGCGTTGACGCGCACCATGAGGTACGGGCGTTGCGCCTCCGGCATCGCGGATTTGAGAAACGCAGCGGCGCTCTCGCGCGCTTTCGCCTTGCCGTCGAACGCGACTGAGTCTTCGAGGTCGATGATCAGCGCGTCAGCGCCGCTGGTCATCGCCTTGTCGAGTTTCTTCGGACTGTCGGCGGGAACGAAGAGCAGCGAGCGCATCAAGGCTGTTTCGCCTTTTACTTCGGCCGCATCAGGATGAATACCTGCCTGCGGCATTCGGCAACGAGCTTGTTGTCCTGATTGTAGGCGCTGTGGTGGAACTCGACGATGCCGGCGCCTGGACGTGATTTCGATTCCCGCTTGCCGATGACTTCGGTGGCGCAGTGGACGGTGTCGCCCTCGAACAGCGGGTGAGGGAATTTGACGTCAGTCATGCCGAGATTAGCGATGGTGGTGCCCACCGTCATGTCGGAGACCTGGATACCGATCATCAGCCCGAGCGTGAACAATGAGTTCATCAGTGGCTGGCCCCACTCGGTCTCCTGCTCGCAGAAGTGCCGGTCGATATGGAGCGGTTGCGGATTGAGCGTCATGTTGGAGAACAGCATGTTGTCCATCTGGGTGACGGTTCGCGTGTAACGGTGCTCGGTGAGCTCGCCCGGGATGAAATCCTCGAAATAAAGGCCACCCCGCTTATGACGAACGGCCGCTTGTTGGGTCATATCCGCCTCCACTCTGTTAATCGCCCGTTTACCATAATCGTTAATCATTCCTAGGCCCGAAACAGCCGGTGGGAGCCGGCAGGGGAGCTAATTTATGCTGGTTGACCCCAGCACGTCTGCCGTCGGCTCGACGGTGACGGGCGCCATTCGTCAGGCGTCCGCCGCCACCGGTACGAGCTTCAATTATCTATTGGCAACGGCGCGGGTCGAGTCCGGTCTCAATCCGCAGGCCGGTGCCTCGACGTCGTCGGCGCGCGGGCTTTTCCAGTTCATCGACCAGACCTGGCTCGGCACCATGAAGCAGTCCGGTGCGGAGCTCGGCTACGGCCCCTACGCTGCGGCAATCAGCCAAACCGCGTCCGGACACTATCAGGTCACCGATCCCGAAATGCGGAAGGAAATTCTTGCGCTGCGCAATGATCCGACCGCAAATGCTACGATGGCAGGTGCGTTCACGCGCGCCAACGCTGACATTCTCTCGAAAAAGCTCGGCCGGGCTCCGAGCGAAGGCGAGCTTTATATCGCGCACTTTCTCGGCGCTGGCGGCGCGGCACGGCTGATATCGCTTGCGAGCAGCGATCCGAACGCTAAAGCAACGCAGTATTTCCCCAATGCGGCAACCGCCAATTCGTCGATCTTTTTCGATCGTTCGACAGGCGCCGCGCGCTCCATGGCGCAGGTACGCAATGTTTTGACCGCGCGCTACGACGTAGCGTCGCGCGGCAGCGCGGCCGATCCCATTCAAACGGCACAACTGACGGCTTCGGCCACGTCTGCCAAGGTTGTCGCTCCCGATACCGCGGGAATTACGTCCGCGTTCGCTGCGGCCACGCCCGCACAGACGCCTGAGAGTTCGTCGTCTGCGGGAGTGCCGGCTACGGCGACGGTGAAAAATCAGAATCAGATGTTTCACGGCCTGTTTCAGGACACTGACCGTGCGGCGCCGGTGGCGGCGATTGTCAGTCAACTTTGGACGACACCGCTTGTTCCTGTCGAAGGCGGCTCGGGGCAGGGTTCCCGACAAGGCGACTTGCGCGACCTGTTCAGCGATACCGACCAGCGCTCGTGAACGGCGCTGGCAGGTCTTTAAGACTTCGGCAGCAATCCCAAAGATTTATGGTGAACGATTTATTAAGTGCAGCACGCCTACGATCGGTGTGACTGAATCCGTCGCGTGAGCAAACGATGATCGTTCGCCATTTTCTTCAGTGGGTGCGTACGGCCTCGGCGGCCGAGCGGGCTGAGGCAACTGCGGCTTTGGCGCGCGCCTATCTTTATTCTGACCTGTCGCCCGATGATCTTGGCGCCGCCGAAGGCGCCATGCTGATGCTGCTCGACGATCCATCGCCATTGATACGGCGCGCGCTCGCCGATGTGTTGGCTGCGAGTCCCGATGCGCCGCCGGCTATCGTGTTCGCGCTCGCCGCGGATCAGCCGAGCATTGCAGCGCCGGTTTTGGCGCTGTCGCCGCTGTTTATCGACGCAGATCTGGTCGATGCGGTGGCGACCGGAAAGCCGGAGGTCCAGGCTGCGATCTCCAGCCGTGCGGCGTTGCCCCGCTCTGTGGCGGCGGCGATCGCCGAAGTCGGCACGGCGGAAGCCTGTCTGATCATGGTGGAGAACGGCGATGCGGATCTTGCACCACTATCGATGGATCGCATTGTCGAAAGGTTCGGCCATCTTGCGGCGATCCGCGAGGCACTGTTGTCGCGCGACGATCTTCCGGCTTCGACGCGACAGACGCTCGTCGCCAAACTTTCGGTGACGCTGGCCAATTTTATAGCCGGGCGAGAATGGCTTGATCTCGATCACGCCAATCGGGTCGCGCGCGAGGCGTGCGAGAAAGCGACCGTAACTATTGCGGCCGGGACGTCGGCCACGGAAATTCGTTCGCTGATTTGTCACTTGCGCAGCACGGGCCAGCTCACCGCAGGGCTGGTTTTGCGGTCGCTGTTGTGCGGCAATGTCGCGCTGTTCGAGGAGGCGCTCGCCGAACTTGCGGGCATACCGGTGGCGCGCGTCTCAGGCCTGGTCCACGACAGGGGCAATGCGAGCCTGATTGCGTTGTTCGAAAGGGCAGGGTTGCCGCGCTCGACTTATCCAGCCTTCAAAGGTGCAATCGAAGCGATGCGGGAAGGTGGCCTTGCCGCTGAGCCAGGCGATGCGGCGCGTTTAAAACGTCGCATGATCGAACGCGTTCTTACCGGCTGCGAAGCCCAGGATCTTGGCGAGCTTGAACCGCTACTCACGCTGTTGCGGCGGTATGCAACCGAGGCCGCACGCGAAGAAGCCAGGCTATTCTGTGACGATCTGGTCGCCGATCCCGCCAATTGCGATGGTGGCTCGGAAGTGATTGCGGCCTAGGCGGCGCAGCGGAGCGTATATTAGAAAACGGGGTGCTATGTCCCGGGTACCAGCGACGGCGCCAGAATCGTTTCGAGATAATCCGGCCGGAAGCTGTTTTCCTTGATCAGAAATTCGTCGGTGACCTCGCGGAGGCGCTTGGTCAAACGGTCGGCGATCTCGAGGAGGTCGGTCCGCGCATATTCGCGGAGGATCGCGCGAATGGCGTCGACGTGCTGATCGACCAATCCGACTGGGATATGGGCCATATCAGGCGTGTGTTCGATCAGCCGGCACAGACTGGTGGCGACCCCGACAACGGCGGGATAGCCAAACGTGCCGGCTTCGCCCTTGATGTCGTGGGTGGCGCGAAACAGAGCTTCGTGGGTCTTTTTTGTGAAGCCTTCGTTCTTGACGTTCTGACGCATGGTTTCGAGCCGCACGCACTCAGCTTCCATCCAAGTGCTGAATTCGCCTGAAAGGCCTGCCAGCGCTGCTTCGGCGCGCGCGACCGGATCGTCGCCCTCTTCCGCCGCGGCTAATGCGTTGCGGAGCTTATGGGGCGGCGTGATAACCTCATAGTCCGCGTACGTGGCGACCGAAGGCGTGTCGTCTTTGCGGCGGGACATGACTAATGGTGCTCCTGAAGCATCAGATCAATGCCCTGGCTTTTTCCAGCAACGGCTGTTGGCGCAGCACTTCAGCTTTGCCGCCCTTGCGCCGTTCGGGACCGACATAGTTCGGGTTGACGTTGCGCCGGCGATCCGGACCGAAGAAGGTATCGGTCTTTATGAAAGGCCTTGGATTAGCGACGATGTTAAAGACGCGCTCGTATAGCGCCTTTGCGGAGATCGGCTTGGCCAAAAACTCGGTGACGCCGGCGTCGCGCGCGCTGATGATGCGTTTTTTCTCGGAATGGCCGGTCAGCATGATGATCGGCGCGTAAGGATTTGCGTTGGCGCCTTGCTGACGGATCATCTGGGTCAATTCCAGACCATCGAAGATCGGCATTACCCAATCGGTCAGCACGATGTCCGGCACGTAATGAGTGAAGGCTTCGAGACCCGCCGCACCATCTTCCGCTTCGTAGACTTCGCGCACGCCGAAGCCATGCAGCAGCGTACGCAAAATGCGTCTCATGTGCGCGTTGTCGTCGATGACCAGAAAGCGCAAACGATTGAAGTCGATGCGAACCATTGCAGCTCCCGTGCGGCGGACGCCGGGCGCATCACCGCACGGTGGAAACGTAAATATTTGTCGTTAACGCGCGGTTAAGTTTTGACGCCGCGGCGTGCGGAAAAATCGTGCGGGAACGCGGCCTCAGCGTTGAGCGGAATGGCTCGTGGCCTTGCCTGGCAGCGTCTTGTCGAGCCAGTTTCCGATGACGCCCGCGATGGCATCGCTATCTTTCTCGAGCATCATCATATGTCCGTTGCCGTGGATGCCGGCATCGGCGAGATGAATGAAGGTATTGGCGACGCCGGCCTGCGTGAGATAGGCGGCTGTGCAATGATCGTAAGACGCGTGATAGGACGCCTCCGAGGAAATGATCAGCACCGGGATGTTTTTCAGGTTCGGAAGCTGACGCGCCGGCGCGGCTTGCGACCAGCACCGCACCAGATCCGGCCGGTCCGGCTTATCCTGGCGCACGAAAGAAAGCTGCTCGCCGTCCTTGAGCGGCGGATCGTAAGTCAGCGGAATATCGCCGAGGCCCGAGATTTTGGTCTTCGCGACGTCGGCGAACCAGTCCGGGGCGCCCTTGAAGTCGATGTCGTGCGCGGGCGGTCCGCTCGGTTCCACGGCAACGATCGCTTTCACAAGGTTTGGCCGCTTGTCGGCGATCGGCCAGCCCATTGCGCCCGATTGTGAATGAGTAAGCAGGATTGCCGGGCCGATCTTGTCGAGCAGCGCCGCGCCGGCGTCGCGGTTGAGTTCCTGCTGGGCGGCAAAATTTGTCAGTGACGGAAATTGCGTCGCGTAGAATGCATCGAAAGCCGGATCGCCGGGCTTTGCGGCACCGGGCCATTGTGTATGCAGATGCGCTTGTGGCCACAGATTATAGCGCTCTGGCGCTGCAAACCGTTGCAAGGTGCGATCGAGATCGGGCGCCGTGACCGGGCCGTAGCTTTGCGTCCAATAGCCGGCACGGCCGCGCGCCACCTGATCGACGACATAGACCGCATAGCCGCGCCGCAGGAAAAATTGCGCCCAGCCTTCGCGGCCGTCAGGAGTGCCGGTGAAATTGGTGCCGGTCTGGCTACCGCCATGGATCATGACGATGGGGTAGGGGTGCAGTAGCTTTTGCGGGATCTGAAACTCGGCGTAGAGCTGGCCGATCATCGGCGAGCCGGGAAGCGATGAATCGATCTTGCCGCCGGCGAACAGATAACCTGTCTTGGCGAGAACGAGCGGTTCGGCGGCGTCAGCCTGGCGCGATGTGCTCCAGGGCAGCAGGGCGAGACAGGCGGCGGCAAGCCGGCGAATGATTTTCATGCGACGATTTTCCGTGATGCCCATATGCGCCTCCCATGATTCTTCTTATGACGGCGGGGAGCCTAAAACGGCGCGTGAACGTTCACAACGATCAATGCGCGCGTACATCGTAGGTAAAATGGGCAACGGCCCCATAAGCTGAGACGGGGATTGACGCTCAGTATCCGAATTGCTCGCCCAGGATTCGTTCGTCGAGGCTGTGATGCGGATCGAACAGTAGATGCATATCGATGTCGTGATCCATGCTGATCTCGACGGAACGTACCGAGCGCACCTCATCATGGTCGGCAACCGCGGCGACCGGACGTTTGACGGCCTCGAGCACTTCGACCGTCACTCGCGCGCGATCGGGCAGTAACGCACCGCGCCAGCGCCGTGGCCGGAACGGACTGATCGGGGTCAACGCGAGTAACGGCGCGCCGATCGGGATGATCGGTCCCTGCACTGAAAGATTATAGGCGGTCGATCCGGCAGGCGTGGACAGCAACACACCGTCGGCAACAAGCCCTGGCAGTCGCTCCTTGCCGTCGACCAGAACGCGCAGCCGCGCTGCCTGATAGGTCTGGCGGAATAGCGATACCTCGTTGATAGCGCGATGCCGGTGAACGCGGCCGGCCGCATCGCGGGCCCGCATCAATAGCGGATGGATCACGGTGACCTGCGCGGCGGCAAGCCGTTCCGCGAGTCCCTGTTCGTGAAACTCGTTCATCAGAAAGCCGACGGTGCCGCGATGCATGCCGTAGATCGGCTTGCCCGAATTCATGAACCGTTGCAGGGTCGCCAGCATGAAGCCGTCGCCGCCAAGCGCGACGACGACGTCGGCGGTCTCGGGCCGCGCGTCGCCGTAACGGCGGGCCAGGCGAGTCCGCGCACGTTGTGCGGCCGGCGCGTCGCTGGCGACGAAGGCGATGCGGCCGTAACGGGGGGCAGGACGGCGCTTTGGCATACGGACTTCTTAAAATGAGCGGCGCAGCGCCGCAGGACGATTGATACGGAGGCGAAATTGGAGCGCGCGGTGTTCGTCTATACGACCTATCCGTCGGTTGTCGAGGCGGAGCAGGCCGGCCGCGCCTTGGTCGAGCAACGGCTATGCGCCTGCGTCAATATTCTTCCCGGTATGGTCTCTTTGTACTGGTGGCAGGGCAAAGTCGACCGCGGCGAGGAAGTCGTCATGATCATCAAAACTCGCGCTTCACTCGCGGAGCCGGTTCGCGCCGCCGTCAAACAGATGCACTCCTATAGCACGCCTGCCATACTGGTGCTGCCGATCGAAAAAGTCGATCCGGATTACCACGCGTGGATCGTAGCTGAAACGCAAGGGAAATAAATGTAATGCGCAAGTTCGTGGCGATCCTGTCATGCTTTATTGCCGCAAATGCCTTTGTGCCGGCGCGCGCGCAAATCTTTCCCGATCATCCGGTCAAAATCATCGTGCCTTATCCGCCCGGCGGGCCGGCCGATACCATAATGCGGGTCTCGACCAAAAACTTCGCGGCCAATCTCGGACAAGCCGTCGTCATCGAAAACGTTCCCGGCGCCGGCGGCAGGGTTGGCTCGCGCGACGTCGCGCGATCCGCGCCCGATGGTTACACTCTGTTGTCCGGCGGCTCCAACGAGAACGCGATCACGCCGGCGCTGTATAAGAATCTCGACTACGATCCGGTGAAGGATTTTGTTCCAGCGGCGGCGCTGGCGACCGATTCCAATGCCGTCGTCGTCAATCCCGCGGTGCCGGCAAATTCGCTTGCCGAACTGATCGCTTATGCCAAAGCCAATCCGGGCAAGCTCACGTCGGGCTCCGCGGCCGGCATCGCCCCGCACCTCCTGCTCGAATATTTGCGCGCGCACTCTGGAACGGACATCGTGTTTGTTCCGTACAAAGGCGCGGCGCCCGCTATCACCGATGTTCTGGGCAACCAGATTCAGCTCTATGCCAGCGCCAAATCGGTCCTGCTCCCTCTGATCAAAGCCGGGAAGTTGCGGCGCTCGCTGTGACGAGCGCGGAGCGATGGCCCGAACTTCCCGACGTGCCGACGCTGGGCGAACTCGGTTTCACCAATTATCCGACAACGCTGTGGTTTGTGGTGATGGCGCCGGCGGCGACGCCTCCCGATGTCATCACCAAGCTCAACGCCGCCGTCAACGCAGGATTGCGAACGTCCGAGACCCAAGACGCGATCGGCAAGCTCGGCTTGCAACCGCAAGCGCTCTCTGCTCGGGAGATTACCGCGATCATGGCCAAGGAAGTGCCGCTCTGGAAAGCGGTTGCCGATGAGGCCGGCGTGCATCTGGAGTAATCGGCCATGACTGTTTGGCTTGATGAAGCGTCTTTACCGCGCGGCTTCGACGGGCCGGACGACCTGGAAGATTTTATGAGCCGGCCGAGCCGGGTTCTGGCGGCCGATCTCGCCGCCGTTGACGGCGACATCATGGTGCTCGGTGTCGGCGGCAAAATCGGTCCCACCCTCGCGCGCCTTGCGCGGCGTGCCGCGCCGCAAAAGCGCGTCATTGGCGTTGCGCGTTTCAACGAAAAGGGCTTGCGCAAAAGTCTCGATCGCTGCGGCGTCGAGACGATAGCCTGCGATCTGCTCGATCGCGCCGCGGTCGCTGGCCTGCCGCACACCGACAACATTATATTCATGGCGGGGCGAAAATTCGGTGCGCAAGAAAATCCGGCGCTGACCTGGGCGATGAATGTTCAGGTGCCTGCGATCGTTGCTGAGCGCTTTCGCGTCTCGCGTATCGTCGCATTTTCCACCGGTTGTGTTTATCCGTTCGTCCCGGTCGATAGCGGTGGCTCGACCGAAGACACGCCGCTTTCGGCGCCTGGCGAATACGCCAACTCCTGCATCGGCCGCGAGCGCATCTTTGAATATTACTCGCAAGTCCATGACACGCCGGGCCGGCTGTTTCGGCTCAACTACGCCATCGATATGCGCTACGGCGTGCTGTTCGATGTGGCATCCAAAGTTCGCGATGGTGCGGACGTCGATGTCAGCATGGGCTATGTCAACGTGATTTGGCAGGGCGATGCCAGTGCGCAGGCTTTACGTTGCCTTCGCCACACGACGACGCTGACCAGCGGGCTCAACGTATCCGGGCCGGAGACGATTTCAGTGCGGTGGCTCGCCGGCGAATTCGGCAACCGGCTTGGCAAGAAGGCGGGCGTTGTTGGAAAGGAAGCGCCGACCGCGCTGTTGACCGATTCATCACAAGCGATCCGGCTGTTCGGCAAACCCGTGATCCGGCTCGATACGATGATCGACTGGGTCGCCGATTGGGTGGCCGGGGATCGGCCAAGCCTGAACAAGCCGACTCATTTCGAGGTTCGTGATGGGGTCTACTGAGGTTCCGCAATTCCAGCCGTTGGTGGCGACTCATGTCAAAGACTGCATGGCGCTCTCCGCCGAGGCGGGATGGAATCAAACCGGCGACGATTGGTCCTTATTCCTGGAGCATGGGACGGTCTTTGGGCTGTGTGAAAACACCGGCCGCACCATCGCGACCGGTGCCGTGCTGCCGTATGCCGGTGGTTTCGCCTGGATCAGCATGGTGCTTGTCACGGCATCGCGTCGGCGTGAGCGGATCGGCACGCGCATTCTCGCCAACGGCAGTGCTGAAATCGTCAAGCAGGGCCTGGTCCCGGTGCTCGATGCAACGCCGGCGGGTGAGCGAGTTTACCGGCCATTCGGCTTCGAGCCAATTTTCGGTTTGACGCGATGGCAGGGGGATGCCGGTGACCGCGGGGCTCCCGCCGCAGGCATTCGCGCAATGAAAGCGGGCGATTTTGGCACGGTGGCGGCACTTGATGCCGCGGCCTTCGGTGCGTCGCGGCGGTTTTTGATTGAAAGCCTCTATCAGCGTGCGCCACAGCTCGCCTTCGTGATGCAGGACGGCACTGGTTTTGTCCTGGCGCGTCCCGGTCGCATCGCGACCCAAATCGGGCCGATCGTTGCCATGGACGAGAAAGCCGCCACGGCGTTGCTCAATGCGGCGCTCGGCGCTGCGTCGGGTTCGGTGTTCCTCGATCTGGTCGATGGCAGGGACGAGATCAAACGCAGCCTGCAAACACGTGGTTATACCGTGCAGCGTCCGTTCCTGCGGATGGCGTTGCATCGCTCCGCGCCATTCGGCGATCCGTCGCGTCTGTTTGTCGCGACGGGGCCCGAGTTCGGCTGAACGAGACCTCGGTAGATCTTGCTTAGTAGGTCTTGGTGCCGTCGATCACAGCTTTCAGTTCGGTGTATTCGCGACATTCGGTGCCGCAGATCGACGCCACCTTTTGCAGGTCGTCCTTGGCCTTGAGCAGATTACCCTGCTCGGCCTGCCACATGCCGTAGTAGGACCAGGTCAGCGCATGGTTGGGATCGGCCGCAAGTGCCTTGTCATACCAATACCTGGCGTCGTCATAGCGCCCGAGCTTGCGGCTGGCGTAGCCGATCAGCGTCGCGACATCGGCATTGTCGTCGTAGCCCATGGCACGCAGCACGGCGATACCGCCTTCGTAGTCGCTTTTGTCGTAAACCAGCGCGTAAGCCTTGTGCCAACCGCTGTAGAAATCATCCAGCGAACTGTTGTTCTGCGGCTTCGGCTTTTGCGATCTTGGTCTTCTGTTTTGACGTAGTCGTACTTCCTGATGGCGGATTCGAGGGCGGGGAAGGACTGGGGCTTTCCATCGCTTTGGCGATCTGCGGCGCGCCGATGGCGGCGCTGATGAGAAGGGCAGCGGCAAGCAAACAGTTTTTGCGCATGGTGTCCTCCGTTTCCGGTGCAATGCGACATTAACACCGTACGTTGCCGTTTCATCCCCCACGCTATTACCGAAAGTTCACGTAGGTGAACGGCGCCTGCTGGCTCACTTCAGGGTGCATTCAGTGCCGGAGACGTAAAACTCGTCTCGACACTCGGCGCAATCGCAGAACTGGCGCCGAAAAAACAAGGAGAATGCCCATGTTGAAGACCTTTGCTGCCGCGCTCGTTGCAACCGGTCTGGTTGCCGGGACGGCGCTCGCCGCGCAGCCGGCGACGAATTCAGCCAATGCTCCGGCAACAGCGCCGGCCGTGGCGAACAGCCAGGCTACGCCTTCCGGCGCGAACAACCAGCCCGCGAACACTGCCGCCAAGCCCGCAAGCGCCACGGCGCCGGTTACTTCCGGCAAACATGCCAGTAAGCAGGTGCGCCATCACACCGCGCATGCCGTCAAGCCGGCTGCGACGCAGGACGTCAAGTCGCCGACATAACGAGATTGCCATGGTTCGGTGTCTCAGGAACCAGTGATGAGGTCGGACACCGGATCGTAAGCACCGACTTGCGGGCGTTTCATGTTCGCCGTGCGCCCGCAAGTCGGAAAAAAGTATCCGCCGGCCGGCGCGTCGCATGACGCCGCGCTGAACAGTCAACAACAACGCCGTCGGAATAGGGAGGCCGGCTCTACAGCCGGCCTCCGATCTTTTTACAGGCTAGGCTGCCACGGCAACGGCACGTGCTCGTAACCGCCCGCGGTTTTCGCCAGATGACCGCAGGCCGGGAAGGGAAAGTGATAACCGGTCACCAGCATACGGTCGGCTGCGGCGCGATCGAATAGTCTCTTCCGCGTCGCCACGGCTTCCCCTCCGTCAATATCGAACGCAGCCTGCCAGTTCGGATGGCGCGCAAAGATCGAGGGGTGCTGCGCGGTGTCACCCAGCACCAGCAGCGATTGGTCACCGGAGTGAATGGCAAAGACGGTATGGCCCGGTGTGTGGCCGGGCGCCGGAAGCGCTTCGATGCCCGCCGCGACCTCTTTGCCGGGTTCAAACCGGGCGACGCGCGGCGCGATGTCGGAAAAAATCCGACGCTGATTACGAAAGGTGAGTTTCAGGTCCGCCGGCGCTGCGTTCAGGTTGGCGTCATCCATCCAGTAATTCCATTCCGCGGCCGGGACCATGATCTCGGCGTTGGGAAACACCAGCGCGTTGTCTTTGTCCTTGATGCCGTTGATATGGTCGGGATGGAAATGTGAGATGACGATCTGATCGACGTCTTTTGCGGAAATGCCGGCGGCGGCGAGATTGTCCCCGATCATTCCGGCAGTTGGCGAAATCTGACCGCCCGTGCCGGTGTCGATCAGCACCAGCTTCTTGCCGGTATTGACGATCAGCGTCGTGAACGGCGTCTCCAGCTTGTCATGCGGCATATAGGCCATGTCGAGTGCGTGCTCGACTTCGGCGAACGGTGCGTTGCGGATGAATTTATCCGTGATCGGCCGGTACCAGATGCCGTCGTAAAGCGCCGTGATCTCGAACGAGCCGATGGTGTAACGATAAATCCCGGGTACTTGCTTGCCGGCCGGCGGCGCTGTCGCCGCGGCGCGTTCGGCGCCGGGGGCGAGCGCCGCAGCAGCGGTTCCGGCGAGCAGGGAGCGACGGCTTAATATCGGCATGACTTTTCAACCCCCCGAACCTCGGGTTATTCCTTCGCCTGATGAAGCAATCACTGCAAAAGCCGTCCGCAACATGCCGCAAAAGCATGATAATATCGTGGTTATGAAGAGCGTCTATCTGGTTCTGCCTCTCGGTGTGATGCTGCTGGTTGTTGCCGCGGCGCCAGCGCCAGCGCGCGCCCAATCCGCCGATCTGGTGCTGTGCGACCGGGTCGCCGCCGATCCGACCGATCCCGACAGACCTGCCGACATCAAAGGTGCGGCGGCGATCGCGCCTTCCGACGTTCCTATCGCCATCAGATATTGCAAAACGGCCGCAGGCTCGTCGCGCCGCGCCATGTTCGAGCTCGGCCGCGCTTATGCCGCCGGCCAGAAGTTTGCCGAGGCGATCGCCGCCTATCGCAAAGCGGTGGACAAGGGCAGCACCGCGGCGATGGTAGAGCTCGGTCTGCTGCTGCAAAACGGTACCGGGGTGACGGCGGATCAGCAGCAAGCGCGAAGCCTGTTTGAACGCGCCGCCGGCGGCCGGCAATCCTCGCGGCGCAACAAGTCTCGTCGCGCTGTCCGGTAGTGGCGGCTTACCTTCCGATCCGGCGGAAGCCAGAAGCATGCTCGAGAAGGCCGCCGCAGCCAATTCGGCCGAAGCACAGTTTCAGCTCGGCGTGATGTATGCGGAAGGCACCGGCGGCCCGAAAGACGACGCTGCGGCGCGCGCGCTATTCGAAAAGGCCGCGGCGCAGGGCCATGCGCAAGCTCTGGATTGGGCGGCCAACTTTGCCGAAACCGGGCGGGGCGGGCCAAAAAATACCGATGCCGCAAAAGCGTATTATCAGCAAGCCGCGGCGCTCGGTAATGAGGACGCGAAAGCCGCGCTGGAGCGCATGAAGTGTCCGTATGTGGTGAAGGACAAACGAGGCAAGGTCGTCAGTACGGTCTGCTTCTGACAAGCGCATTGCGAATGGGCGCATTCGCATGTAGGAGCGTAGCGTCGGCAACCTGGAAAGCCCGTCATGTCGAAAGAAGCGATGCGCGAAGAGGCCGAGCGCCTTGTCAAAGAGGCGATGGAGCGCAAGACCGTCAGCATCAAGCAGGGCAATACGCGTATTGAGGCCGTATGCGGTAAATGCGGGGCGCCAAATCGCGTTTCCGCAGAGCCGGGGCAGACCCGCGTCGAATACAAATGCAAGGAATGCGGCCAGAAGCAGCGGACGCTGTAGCTTGCGTGGGTCGGCGGCTTGCGTAGTCGTGGTGGCGGCTAGCAAGAGCCTATAATGCCGGATGCGCCGTTGCCTGGAATCGTATTTGAGCCGCTTGTAGTCTCGTTCGAACCCTGACCCATACAAGGCTGGCCGGTAAGCGGATTAGTCCCTGCGGATCCCAGCGTTGAACCTGGAGCGGTATTCGGATTGCCCGGCGACACCGGCTGTTCCGGTGCTTGAGGAACGGTGTAGGGTTGCGCCGAATTCGAAAGTCCCGGACGGCATCGAATACTGAGATTGCGCTTCCGATGCCATGGTCGTGGCTGCGAGAAGCAGAATTGCCAGAGCGGCGCGTTGCGTCAGCGGAAATGGCATAGCGACCTTCCCAACTATCAAGTCGCCTCCGGATAAATAACACCGAAGTCTGCGCGCGGTTCCTCGCACCTTGCCGGCAATACGATGAGTTCAGCCGGCGTGCGCCTTGGATACGCTGATTTTATTGGTGCCGGATGAGAGAATCGAACTCCCGACCAACGGTTTACAAAACCGCTGCTCTACCGCTGAGCTAATCCGGCCAGTGCCACTCGGGCACTTCTCCTTTTATCATAGCAAAGCCATGAGGCGACGGCTGCTACCGATTTGCTACCCTTCCGCATGACATTGTTTATGGCTGCATACGGTGTGCCGTCAACAATCGCGGACCACCCGAATTTCCGCCACAAGGCGGCCTTAGGCTGGAGGTCGAATATGCGAGCAGCGCTTGCAACGGCGGTGATTGGCGCGGCCGTCAATAGCTGTCGTGCACTTCGTGCACGGCGACCGCGCCGCGGCGCCAGTAGCCGGCGGCACGCATCCATTTCGGATTGGCGCTGTGGTTGGCGATGAGCTGGCGGCGCAGATCCTTGGCGACGAGGAACTCGCAGGCCACCCACGCATAATAGTCGCCGGCCGGCATTTTCAGCGACGCGAGCGCTTTGGAAAGCGTCTCTCCACCACCGGCCGCCGCGCCGTTGCGATGTGCCCAGGTCACCGTCGCATCGGCTTTGGTCTCGAATTTCAGTTCATCGGCGGAGCCGTCGACTTCGCACAGCACGATGGCCTTTGTGCCGGCGGGAAGTTCGGCTAGCCGCCGTGAAATCGCTGGCAGTCCGGTCTCGTCAGCGATCAGCAGGTGCCAGTCATAAGTGGTCGGGATGACGAATGAACCGCGCGGACCGCCAACCGCCAATGTTTGTCCCGGCTTCGCCTCCGCCGCCCAGCGCGTCGCCGGGACCGGCATCGTGAATGGCGAAATCGATCTCGAGTGTATTGCTCACGCTGTCATAACGGTGCGGCGTGAAATCGCGCCCGATCGTGTTGGGCGCGCCTTCGGCGTTGATCGTGCCGTCGGGAAAAAACGTCTTCACATGATCGTCGAAGCCGAGGCTCGTGAAGCCTTCAAGATCGCCGGTCAGCGTCACGCGGATCATGTGCGCCGCGATCTTCTCGACATTCTTGACGATCAGCATTCGGCGGCGCGGCTCGTGGCGCACACGACGCGGCGCGCGCGGATCGGCTTCATGTGTCGCAACGGGAGCGATCATCGACATTAGAAAGACTCCAGAAAAATTCGCGAATGATGCACACGCTTGCGCTTCAATCTGACAATTTGCAAGCGCCCTGGCAGTACCCGTTTGGGTTCTGTTGCGCGTTTGCGATACCTGATCTGCTTTTGTGACCTGACAAACAAGTTAATAAATGTGGCGTGCGTGCCGCATTTTTCGGCATGTGACAATGGGGCCAGAATTTGGCGCAGGCGTCCCGCGAGCGGGCACCTAGTCATGCAAATCAAGACCGTTATGACCACGCGATTGTTGGTATGACTTGCGTCCCTTTGGCTGCTTTAGCCCCGCCATAACCGTTCGGTTTGGCGGGGCTTTCGTTTGCGGTCGCGGGGCAAAGCAAAGAGTTGATGTTCGAAACCAACTAGGAGTAAAGCGTAATGAAGTTGATGATGATTCCGGCCGCCGCGCTCGCGGCTACCTTCGTGTTTGCTCAGCCCGCACAAGCGCGGGAGCATTATCGCCATCACGGCGCGTATCGCGAGGTCACTGCGCATTGGTCACGAGCGGCTAAGCCGTTCGAGCAACCGCAGCAATTCGCCGGCGGATTTTGGAATAATTCCGAAACACCGGCGTACCGCGTCGTCTCTCGGCGCCGGTCGCGGGCTCCTGAGCCGTTTGGGCCGCAACAGCAATTCGCCGGCGGCACATTCGGAATAATTCCGAGGCCCCGCCTTATCACGGCAGTCTTGGCGGCCGTCCGGCGGCGTGGTGTGGCTGGGAGATGCGGCAGCTCGTCAGTGGCGATCCGGGACCGGAATACAACCTCGCGCGTAATTGGGCGCATTGGGGCCATTCCGGTCCGGCGGGCATCGGCGCTGTCGTGGTCTGGCCGCACCATGTCGGCAAGATTGTCGGACAGCAGGACGGTGAGTGGATCATCGAGTCCGGCAACGATGGTCACGCAGTGCGCACCCGCCCACTCTCGATCGCCGGCGCGATTGCAATCCGCTGGGGATGAAAATGGCGTGAAAGTCCTCCTGACGGAGAATGGCTGTTTTGGACCGCCCGGGATGCCGGGCGGTCCTTTTCTTATTTTAGCCGGAGGAGGGGTGCGGTTCGTCCGCCGTCGCTATATTGAGAGTGAGACGGCGCGATCTCCCGGATCGCGGTCCAATGGATCAGTAGAGGATTTTCACATGGCTTCCGGACGTCAGTTGCGTCTCGGCGCATTTATGCGCCCGGCATCGATCCATACCGGCGCATGGCG
Source organism: uncultured Alphaproteobacteria bacterium (assembly GCA_963742215.1). Lineage (GTDB taxonomy): Bacteria > Pseudomonadota > Alphaproteobacteria > Rhizobiales > Xanthobacteraceae > BOG-931. The sequence goes on along the minus strand of CAVULJ010000005.1, from coordinate 501,271 downwards.
CTATCCGGGCGCCTGGCCCGACATGAATTTCAACTTCGCCCATATGAAAGAATCCATCCAGAAACTGGAGCAAGCGAAGTTCGACGCGTTTTTCATGGCTGACCATATGGCTGTGCTCAACATGCCGATCGACGCGCTCAAGCGCAGCCATACCTCGACGTCGTGGGAGCCGTTCACGCTGTTGTCGGCGCTATCGCAGGCTACCGATCATATCGGGCTCGTCGCAACCGGCTCGACTACCTTCGACGCGCCATATCATATTGCGCGCCGGTTCGCGTCGCTCGATCACATCAGCAACGGGCGCGCCGGCTGGAATATCGTCACCACGTCCAATCCGGACGCCGCGCTTAATTTCGGCCTGGAAGAGCATATGGAGCACGGCGAGCGCTATAAGCGCGCGCGTGAATTCTATGATGTCGTCACCGGGCTGTGGGACAGCTGGGCCGACGACGCCTGGATCCGCGACGTCGAGAGTGGCGTCTTCTTCGATCCGTCGAAGATGCATGTGCTCGATCACAAGGGTAAGTATTTCTCGGTGCGCGGCCCGGTGAATATCGCGCGGCCGGTGCAAGGCTGGCCGTTGATCGTGCAAGCGGGTGCTTCGGAATCGGGCCGGCAGCTTGCTGCCGAAACCGCGGAGGCGGTGTTCACCGCACAGAGCAACCTCAAGGCCGGTCAGGAGTTCTGTGCCGACATCAAAGGCCGGATGGAGAAGCTCGGCCGCAATCGCGAGCACATGAAGATTCTGCCGGCGTGTTTTGTCGTCGTCGGCGATACGGTGGATGAGGCGAAGGCCAAACGCGCCAAGCTCGACAGTCTGGTCAACTACGCCAATGCCATCGCGTCGCTGTCGATGGCGCTTGGCCACGATGCCTCGAAGTTCGATCCCGACGGTCCGTTACCGGAAATTCCGGAAACCAACGCGTCGAAGAGCGGGCGCGAGCGCACGATCAAGCTTGCGAAAAGCGAGAACCTTACCGTGCGTCAGCTCGCGCAGCGGCTCGGTGGCTACTCCGGCCTTGCTATGGTCGGCACCGCGAAAACGATTGCCGATGAGATGGAAGAATGGCTTGAGACTGAAGGCTCTGATGGTTTCACCGTTCAGTTTCCTTACCTTCCGGGCGGCCTCGAGGATTTCTGCAATCAGGTCATTCCCGAGCTGCAACGGCGTGGAATATTCCGCAAGGAATACGAGGGCAATACGCTACGGGAAAATCTCGGATTGCCTCGGCCGACCAACAGATTTTTCCAGAACTAGCCGCTGCTATTGCGCGGCGGCGAAGTCGGTCGCGTAGAGGCGTGCGCGCTGATCGTCGTTCAAATTCTTTTCGAGGCCGCCAAGCGCCGTCTGGATCGACACCAGAGCACGCCACGTCGCATCCAGCCGCGCCTGGATTGCTTCAAGCCGCGCCAGCGGATCGGCCGGTAATGATATCGGACAATTGGCGTCAAGTTCGGTCGCCGCGTTACGGAACGCCTGCTTGAGATTGTTCATGGCGTCGTGCTGCGCGTCGGTCGGCTCGATCGACAGCGATATCTGTTCGACCGAGCTGTCGACTTTTGTCGGCGCTGCCGCACAATCGGACGCCATATTATCTGCCCGGTCGGGATGAAAGGCCGCGGCGGCGGTTGAGGGTGGCGCGAAGTGGGCGCGCTGCGCATCGGTCATCGATCCCTCGAATTCCTGAAGGGGTTGGCGAACGAAATCGAGTGCCTCGGCGACCTTTTCGATCTGCCATTCCATTAATTGGAGCCGCGCGGCCGGATCCTGAGGAATATCGGTTGGGCAGGCTTTGGCCAGATAATCGGAAGCGAAGCCCAGCGCGCCGCCGAGCTTTTGCAACGGCTGCATCTGATCCGGCGTCGGCTTGATCTCGGTCTTGATCCGATCGGCTATAACCGGGCGGCCGCCAAGTCGCGGGCAGGAATTCAGCATTCTGAGCCGACGCGGTTTTTGCGAAGGCGGCCTGGAAAATCGCGTCATAGCTGAACGGCCATGGAGAGGAGGACGGCGCGGACGACGGCGGAGGGAATATCTCACCGTATACCGTCGGGAGCGCGAGGACTGGATAGATCAGCGGAGACATCAATCCGCCAGTCTGATCGGCTTGACCCAGGGCGCCAGTCTTCATGCTCGCTTCGTCGCGCAGACTGGTCGCGCGGCTGCTGTGATGCCAGCGACGATGCCAGAATGACGGGAAACCGAAATAGAGCGGACCCACCCTGATGCCGAAGGCTTGGCTTTCAGTCGGGACAAAAAGTGGGCCGATGAGCGCGGCGATTGCGAGAAAAGCGCCGATCTTTCGCATGACCAGGGCACCGATAATGGATTTGGCTGCGGGCAACGCGCCGTCAGCCGGTTTGTTCCGTTTGGGCCGCGCTTGCCAAGAGTTCAGGCTTGCCAACATCAGGCCTGCCAAGGCTCGCCCTGCTTTTTATCGCCGAGCCGCAGCAAAGGGACAAGGACAAAAGCAACAGCTGTGAACGCCGCCGAGATCAGGACCAGCGGCCGCAAGCTGTGGTCGAAAAGATGCGTATAGAGAAATGAGCCGACATTGTCGGCAAGTGTCGTCGCCAGATTGCAAACGGACATCAGCACGGCAAAGGCGAAACCTTCGGCGCGGGGCGGGCAGTAGTCGGCGGCAAGCGTAAGGGTCGCGACCATGGCCAGCATGCCCGCGAAGCCGGCACAAAAATAAATAATCGCTGCCGCGAATTCATTCGACAGAAATACGAACGCCACGGTCGTGAGCGTGCCGAACACGATACTGAGGTTCAAAAGCGTTTTCAGAGTAAGGTCGTCGAAGAGCCGACGATAGAGCAAGGCGCCGACAATCCAGCCCGCGGCTGAAATCGAACCAAGGACGCCGATATAGCCTTGCGAGAATTGCAGGCTGTCGGTCATGGTGAAATAAAGCGGCGTGCTCAATCCCGGACTGAAATTGTACAGAAAGAGAAATCCCGCGATCAGCCACAGCTCGCGGCGCTTGAACGACGATTTCAGACCCTCGAACGTGTCCTTTATTCCCTGGATATTGATCGAGAATTTTTTCTCAGGGATCAGAAACAACGTGCCGGCAATGACTGCGATTGGGGCGACAGCGATGATTGCCGCCGCCCCGTGCAACGCACCTTCGGGGGAAAAGCGTTGAACAAGCTGCCCACCGACGACGGCGGCTGCCATGGCGGCAATATTGAACCAGAGCCATTGCTGGTTGACGAAGCTGCCGCTTGCCGAAAGACGCTGACCGTTCTCCACCAGTACAGCGCCGCACAGCGTGCTCGATATCGCCATTGCATAGGCGGTGACCGTTAGCGCGATAAACAGGTCGCTCGGCGCGGCGAGTTGGGTGACAACGATAAAGCCGGCAATCGCGGCCACGTTCGCGAGCACCAGGTAGCCTTTACGACGATAGCCGAACAGCGGCACGAAATCGGAAATCAGTCCGTAAAGCGGTTTGATGATCCAGGGCAGGTTGAACAAGGTTATGAAGGCGGTGATCTGAACCGGCGTCCAGCCTTGCGCGGTTTTCAGATAATAATTGAGAGGCTGTGCAATCAGTCCGCCAATTTGGCCGAGTCCTTCGACCACATAGACCAGCGCGAAGAACGTGAGCAGACGTTGGCGCATATCCCGGTCGTTGCCGTAAACTTCCGGCGCGGCAATCGGGTCATCGATAGCCATGAAATTCCCGGTTGGTTGTTGTTTCGCAGCAACAGCCATTTCTCGTTTCGTGTTGTAGTTTAATCCGACACCCAGTTAAACCTTGCTGTGCGTGCGACTGTGCCCCTGAACTGCCTGCACTTCAAATTTGCCTTAGCGGCTGCTGTTGCAGCCATGGTCGCAGGCTCGGGAGGTCCGGCGGCAAGTCAAACCTTCGGGCAATTCATCGGCTTCGGCGACAGTACGAATGACAGCGGTTGGTACAGGAACGCCGCGCCGAATTCCACCAATCCGGTCTACAACACCGATTTCGCCATTGCGGTGACGCAGGGTGGGGGCGAGGCGACCACCAACCCTGGGCTGGTCGTTTCGCAATATCTTGCCGCAAAGTTTGGGCTCACCGCGATTCCGGCGGACCAGCCTGGTGGCACGAATTATTCGACGGGCGATGCGCGGAATGCTCAATTCAATACCGTTGCAAGCGGTGGCCTGCTGGGCGCGGTGCCAACCGTTGTACAGATGCAAAACTATCTCGCGGCCAACACCGGCCTCGCTAACGGCAACGCACTCTATCTCATCAGCTCCGGCGGCAACGACATTACCTACGCCGCCAACAATATTGCCGGTGCGGTAGCGCAAAACGCCTACGTCACCACGGCTGCAAATGCTCTTCTCGGCGGCATCGTAGATCTTGCCGCGGCGGGCGCACGCTACATCATCGTGCCGAACACACCGAGCTCGTTCGGTACGGCGCCGGAGCCGACCCTGCGCGCTACCTACAACAGCGTGCTGTGGAACGGTCTTGCCGCGGCCCATGTGAATTTTATTCCCGCCGACGTTAACGCCATGTATCGCGCCGTCACGTCGAATTTTTCCGAATTCGGTCTCATTGCCGGAGCGGGGCCGGCTTGCACGCAGCCGGCAGGAATCCCGAGCGGTTGGGCAGTCATGTGCTCGCCAACCTCGACCATTTCGACACTCGTTGCACCGAATGCGGAATTCACCCATCTGTTCGCCGACGACGAACATTTGTCGACGGCGGGACAGATGATCCTCGGCGATTACGAATACAGCCTTGTTGTCGCGCCGATCGAGATTTCCATGTTGGCCGAAGCGCCTGTGAAAACGCGGGCCGCGGTGATCAACTCGATCTTCAATCAAATCGCGATATCCGAACGGGGCCGCAACGCCGGCACGTTCAATACCTGGGTGAGTGGCGATGTGTCGGCGCTATCCACGAACTCCGGCTATCCGGAATTTCCCAACGATCCCGGAGTTCCGTTGTCGGGCACGGTAGGAGCCGACTATGCGCTTGCGGGCGGGTGGCTCGTCGGCGGCGCGATGTCGGTCGGCACGACGCAGCAAAGTTTCAGTCTCGGCGGCAACTTTAAATTCAACGAATTCGCGGCAAGTTTCTACGCGGCCAACACCACCGGTCCATTCTGGGCCGATCTGGTCGGCACGATTGGCGGAGGTCATTACGATACCGACCGTATCGTTCCGATCGGGATAACCTCGCAGGCAAATCTCGGAACGACCAACGGCAGCAATGTCTCGGTTGCCACCGAGGCGGGCTACAAGTTCTTCACCGGGCCCGTTACACACGGACCGCTCGCCGGCATCACGATGCAGCGCGTGAACGTGGATGGATTTACCGAAACGGACTCGTTTGCGGCGGTCGGCGGATTCACGGCACTTTCTTTCGCCGATCAAATCCGGGATTCAGCCGTTACTGAACTCGGCTATAAAGCGAGCCTTGACTTGGGGATTTGGCAGCCTTTCGCCAAGGTGGTCTGGGACCATGAACTTGTTTCCTCAGACCGCTCGATCACCGCGTCACTCACCAGTACGGTGGGCCCAAGCTACACCATGCCAGCGGTCGTATCTGGCCACGATTGGGCGATGGCGCAGGTTGGAACGACTGTTGCGATCGGTCGCGGAATTACCGGTTACGCGGTGTTCGTCGGGCAAATCGGCGAGACCAACGTGGTGAACTATAGCGGCCAGGTTGGACTCAATTTCGCGCTGAACCCACAGACCACTCCTGCGAAAGTAAACTGAACGGCTCCGCATGGTCAAAGTGTGCGTGCTGGGTATAGCATCGGCACGAAACACTGTCGCTTTACGCACAACCTTTAATCCGGGAGATGCATCATGAGTTGGTCAATCAAGCTGTCGGTCATCGCTGCCGGTACTGTTCTGGCATCGGCTGCTTCGGCGCAGACCCTGGTCACCCATCGCATTCCCGCGGCGCTCGCGGCCGAGGCGGCGAGTGAAGGCGTCGCGTCCTGCGCCAAAGGCGGCTATTCTGAAACAGTGGTGGTGGTCGATGCCGATGGTGCCACGATCGCGGCGGTGCGCGGTGATGGCGCCGGCATCCACACGCTCAATAGCGCGCACGACAAGGCGTACACCAGCGTCACCTTCAAAAGCGACACGATGGCGCTTGCCGATCGCGCCAAGGGTGACGGACCGATTACTCCGCTCGCCAAGCTGCCGCACATTCTTTTCTTCCCCGGCGGGGTGGTGATCAAGCTCGACAACGAAGTCATCGGAGCGATCGGCGCCGCTGGCGCGCCGGGCGGCAATCTCGACGATGGTTGCGCCAAGGCAGGACTGGAGAAGATCCGCGATCGCTTGAAGTAAGATTGAAAGTCTCTGACTTGTCATCATCCGCCTTCGCGGATGATGACAGCGAGGATGTTGTCGCGCCACGACTAGGTGGGCTCAGACGCTCGGTATGGAATGCAGCACGGGAAACAGCATTCCGGCGAGCGTCGGCGGCCACGGAATGGCGAGAAGCTGATCGAACACGACATAGATCAGCAACACTACGCCGGCTGCCATGGGGATGACGATCTTCCAGGGCTCGCGGCCTTCGAGCCGCATGAAGGAGATGATGAAGACCGGAACGGTCGGGATAAGCCCGATCAGCGCCATGCTCGCGGCAAAGCCCGCCATCCAGCCGAAGAACAAAAATCCACGCGTGACAATAGTCTTGCCCGGTAGGTGAGCGGTCTTTGACGCAATGTCCATGTGGATTTTCTGCGAGCCTTGACCATCGGCTCCGGCTGCTGCGGCGCCCAGTCGCTCATGGAGGCCGAACACGTCGTTGATCAGGCTGAGCGTGCAGAACAGGATCGCACCGGTGCCGACGATGCTCGGAATGATGCGCGCGGCAAACGACCATTGAAACGACGCGCCAAGCATGGCGATGAACAGACAGAGCAGCCCGGCAGCGAACAGGTTGTTGACCGCGAACTGCGGATGACCCCATTGCGAGACCATTTTCTTCAAACCGCCATGGCTGCGCACGTCCTGCAATAGCGGGCGCAGCAGCGACAGACCCGCCATGATGAACATGACAACGACCACCGGCCGCAGCATCCAGCTTACGCCGTAGCGTTCGATGGAAATGAACATGTAACGCTCGATCACCTCGCCGAGGATGAAGCCGAGCACCAGCGGCGGTCGCGGCCAGCGGAAGTGTTTCATCGCCCAGCCGAGCATGCCGAAGAACAGTAGCGAAAAGACATCGCCCCAATTCCGCGAGGCTTCGAAGGCGCCAATATAGATCAGGCTCAGCACCCCCGGCATGAACACCGTGTAACGCAGCGTCGCGATCTTCGCGAGCTGTCCGGAGAACGCAAAGCAAAGGCCGGACCCGAGAATATTGGCGATCGCGATGCTCCACACCATCGAATAGGTGATGTCGAGGTGCTTGGTCAGCATTTCCGGACCGGGCACAAGGCCATGAATGAGAAACGCCCCGAGCAGGATCGCCATGCCGGCGCTCGACGGCACGCCGAATGCCACGGTCGGAACCAGCGCGCCGCCCTCACGAGCGTTGGTCGCGCTTTCGGCGGCAATGACGCCACGCACGTCGCCGGTGCCAAAAGTCTGCGCCGCGCCTTTTTCGGTGCGCAGTGCGTGAGCGTAGGAAATCCAGTCGATCACCGAGGCGCCGATGCCCGGAATGGCGCCCATCGCCGCGCCGATCCACGAGCACCTCAGGATCAAAAACCAGTGCCGCATGCAATCCTGGACGCCGAGCAGCATGCCGGTCTTAGTGTCGAGCGTCATGCCCTCCTGGACCACCGCCATGCGGCCGATGGCGAGATCGCATAATTCGGGCAGCGCAAAAATGCCGAGCGTCAGAGGCACCAGCGGCAAGCCATCCCAGAGGTAAAGAGAATCCATGGTCCAGCGCAGCGTGCCGGACTGCGGATCGGTTCCGATCATCGACAGCATCATGCCGAAGCAGGCGGCGGTAAGCCCACGCAGTGGCGCGTTGCCGGACAGCACGGCGACCATCGAAATGCCGAACACAGCGATGCCGAGGAGTTCCGGCGAACCAATGAAGAGAATGATCGGACGCAGCACCGGCAACGCGACCGCCATTAACGCCGCACCGAACAGGCCGCCGATCAGAGCGGCCATGTAGGACGCGCCCAGCGCCCGGCCGGCTTCGCCACGCCGCGTCATTGGGTAGCCATCGAGTGTCGTCGCGGCCGAGGCAGCGTGCCCCGGTGCGCCGAACAGAATGGCGGCGATCGGATCGGCCGTGGTCGTGGTCGCGCCGAGCCCGAGCAGCAGCGCGAAAGCCGTCGGCGGATCGAGATTGTAAGTGAACGGGAGAAGCAGGGCCGTGCCGGCAATTCCGCCGATGCCGGGCAATATGCCAAGCGAGAGGCCCATACACACGCCGCCGAACAGATAGAGCATCCGAGTTGGGTCGAGGATGATCAGCAGGGCACTCGCTGCGGAATGCAGCATGTCCGTTTCCATAGACGCTCCTCTCCAGCGGCCCCATTCAAACATTCGCCTCCCGTTTTGGGAGGCGCCCTGCATGAATGTTTGAAGCAAGGACCACTAGCGAGCGGGATGTTAGTGGAGTATTCCGCCGTCGGCCAGCGCGGCTAAATGTTGCGCCGTGGCCTGACCTGACAGGCGTTCACTTAAGGAAGCGGTCGGACCGGAATGCTGCCGTCGTTCTATCTTTCGCCAGACAAGGAGCAGGCATGGAATGTTCCGCGTGCCGCAATCTACGGCGCGGGCATCGGCCTCGCCGCGGCGCTATTAAAGACGTTCGGTCTATTCCATGGGATGGTCGGGATAAGCGATCGTTCGGTTGCGGTGTTGGACAATCTGCCGGAAATCGCCGGCGCCGCTCTTGGATTTGCGGCGCTGTGCGCGCTGGCAGCCGCACTGCGTAATTTCATCGCCCGGCGGCTTGTCTGACTTAAGATTGCTACTTCCGAAAATTCACGGGGCGGCCATCATGGCCGCCCCGTGATGCTCACTCGTCGCGTGCTTATCAGATCTTGCTGATGTCGCGATCTTTCGTCTCGGGCAGGAAGATCAGCCCGATGACGAAAGCGACCGCCGCGACACCGACCGGATACCAGAGACCGGAGTAGATATTTCCGGTCGCCGCCACGATGGCGAAGACCGTCGCCGGGAGAAAGCCGCCGAACCAGCCGTTGCCGATGTGATAGGGCAGCGACAGGCCGCTGTAGCGGATGCGGGTCGGGAACAGTTCGACCAGCCATGCCGCAATCGGTCCATAGACCATCGTGACATAGACCACGAGGATGGCGAGAAGGAGAATCGTCATCGGGTAGTTGATGTCATTCGGGTCGGCGCTGGCCGGATAGCCGTGCGCTTTCACCGCTGCCGCGATCGTCTTTGCGAGGTCCGGCGCGTCGGCGGCGATGGTTTGATCGCCGATCTGCACGCTGGCCTTGGTGCCCGGTGCAGCCGCCGTGTTGGTGTAGTTCACCGATAGATTCACCAGCGTGGATTTGATGACGTCGCAACCGGTGGTGAACTTCTCGACGCCCGTTGCCTTGAACTGGAACGAGCACTCGTTCGGGTCTGCGGTGACCGAAATCGGAGAGCCGTTGAGCGCCGCTTCCAGCTTTGGATTGGCGAAGTGAGTAATGCCCTGGAAGAGCGGGAAGTAGGTCGCAACGGCGAGTGCGAAGCCGGCAAGGATGATCGGCTTGCGGCCGATCTTGTCGGAGAGCGCCCCGAACAGGAGGAAGAACGGCGTGCCAATCGCAAGGCCGATTACAATCAGGATGCTCGCCGTCACGCCGGGTACCTTCAGGGTCTGGGTCAGGAAGAACAGCGCATAGAACTGTCCGCCGTACCACACCACCGCTTCGCCCATGGTGGCGCCGAGCAACGCGAGAAGCGCGATCTTGGCGTTCGACCACTGACCGAAGGCTTCCTTGAGCGGACGCTTCGACCGCGTGCCTTCCGCCACCATCTGCTGGAACAACGGCAATTCACTGAGCTTGAGCCTGATCCAGATCGACACCGCGAGCAGGATCGCGGAGAGTAGGAACGGAATGCGCCAGCCCCAGTCGCCGAACGCAGCTTCGCCCATCCAGGTGCGGACGCCGAGCACCAGCAGGATCGCCATAAATAAACCGACCGTTGCTGTGGTCTGGATCCACGAGGTGTAATAACCACGTTTATTCGCCGGCGCGTGCTCGGCGACGTAGATCGCCGCTCCGCCGTATTCGCCGCCGAGTGCGAGGCCTTGCACCAGGCGAAGACAGATCAGCACCACCGGTGCGGCGATGCCCCAGGTCGCGAAACCCGGCAGCACGCCGATGAAAAACGTGCCGACACCCATCAGGCTCATGGTGACCAGGAAGGTGTATTTGCGGCCGATCAAGTCGCCGAAGTGGCCGAAGATCAGGGCGCCGAACGGTCGCACTGCGAAGCCCGCGGCAAACGCCAGCAGCGTGAAGATGAAGGCGACGTTCGCCGGTACATTGGAGAAGAAATACTTCGCCAGGAACACCGCAAGCGTGCCGTAGATATAAAAGTCGTACCATTCGAAAACGGTACCGAGCGATGAAGCAAAAATGACAAGCTTCTGTTCGCTTGTCATGCCGCCGGAGCGCGGCGCGTTCACTGCCATGGTTGTCATGGACGAGTCCCCTGATGTTTAGTCGTTAGGAATCGCGCTGCACCGCAACACGTGCGGACGCAGAGTTTTTCCAGCGCCAAGCGTATTCCGGGGGCGAGGCGGTGTCTCTCCGCCGGAGGTCGTAAGCCTAAAGTCGTGGGTGTCGCCGGCTTCTTGGAACGCCACGGGAGAGCTAAGCGAACCGGCAATTAATCTTACCGCGCAATTCACCGGCTAAAGTGCCGGGATTTAAACGAATTTCCGCCGCGACTTCCTTAGAACTGCCCGAAGAGTTGAACAGCTCCGGGCTATTCGATGCGCTTTTTCGCCGGTGTATTTCCATATCTGACGGCGATGCTGCTTACCGCAACTGCTTCGCCTGCCTTTGCGCAGCGCGAGCCGCAGATCGTCATTCCCGGCCGTCCCGATGTGCCGGTGATGATCAACGGCATCGACGCCTCATGGGGCATCGTTGAAGGCGAATTTGGCCTAGACCGCCCCGGTCTGGTGGCGCCCACCGTGGTTTACCGGCCGCTGCGGGTTTCCGTGCCTTATTCCGTGCCGGGCTATTTCCCGCGCGACAATCGCAAGCCCGGCTATGGGCGTCTCGAAATAGTACCGCCGCCCGGTGCGCCGAAGCCGCCGCCTGCGCCGAGCTACTTCCGTAGCTGGTCCAGCCAATCGGCGCCGGGGCCCGTCACCGATTATCCGCCGTACCCGGCGCCTCCGATCGTCTATTCGCCGACCATCGAGCCCAATCAAAAAGGACAGCACCACCATCATCCGTGATGGCCATCGTTTTGGCAGGCTGAAATCCGGCCGGCCTTTATCCGCCTCCTCATCGGGGCAGTTGCAGAGGGAGTAACATGTCGTTCCATCGTTCTGTCTTCGTGGCGCTCGCCACAGTCTTTGTCGTCGGCATGGCGCCGTCGGCGTTTGCTCAGTGCTGTGGCTACCAAGCCCCGGCGCAGACTTATTACGCACCTGCGCCGGTCGCGCAGGGTTGCGGCACCTGCGGCGTGCAGGCTTATGCACCGATCGTCTACGCAACGCCGGTGGCGCCCGCGCCGATCAACGTCGGCTGCGGCGTGTGCGGCACGCCGATCGCGGCGGTGACCTTTGTTCCGCAAGTCGCGCCAACCCCGACCTGGGGCAACGGCTGCGGCGGTTGCGGTGCTCCGGCCCCGGTCGCCTACAGCGGCTGCAATCCATGCGCCGCCCCGGTCTACACGCAGCAACCGGCGCCGCTGTATGTGACCAACCAGGGTCCCGACTATTCCGGTCCGGGCCTCATGGTGCCGTATCGCACCTATGCTCCGCAGGCGGAATATGCGCCGCCTCCGTACTATCCGGCGTACCCGCACCGGTACTATCCGCGGCCGTACTATCATCACGCGTACTACGCGCCGCGTCCGTACTATGGCCACCCGTATTACGGCCATTACTACACGCATCACTCCTGGCGCGGCTGAGTTCGCCGCCCATCGCTGAAAAATGCAGAGGCCCGCGCTTGTCGCGAGCCTTTGTTTTTTAGTTGCTAGCTGATGGCGCGGTTGGCGATGTAAAGCGCAAGCGCCGCGGCGTTCGATACATTCAGGCTTTTGATCTCGCCGGGAAGATCGAGCCGTGCAAGGCGATCGCACGTTTTACCGGTCAATTGTCGAAGCCCTTTGCCTTCGGCGCCAAGCACCAAGGCTAGCGGCGCGCGCAATTCGATCGCCGCGAGAACGTCCTCGGCATCGCTGTCGAGCCCGACCAGCAGGAAGCCGCGCTCCTTAAGCGCAGCGAGACCGCGCGCCAGATTTTGCACAGTACAAATCGGCACAAGTTCGAGCGCACCGGAGGCCGATTTGGCGAGCACGCCGGTTGCTTCCGGGCTGTGCCGTGCCGTGGTGACAATTGCGGTGACCGCGAAGGCCGCGGCGGTTCGCAAAATCGCGCCGACGTTATGCGGGTCGGTGATCTGATCGAGCGCCAGGACGACACCCTTTTCCGGCATTTCCTCGATGTCCGGCGAGGGCAGGGGATCGGCCTCGGCGATCAAGCCTTGATGCACGGCATCGGGCGTCAGCCGCGCTGCAAGCGCATCCGGCCGCACCAATTCCGGCTCGATCTTGAGCGCGATGCCGTCCTCGGCAAGACGCCGCATCGCATTTTCGGTGGCGAGCAGGCGCCGGATATGACGCGCCGGATTGGCAAGGGCAGCGGTGACCGTGTGCCAGCCATAGAGAATGACCGAACCGCCCGGTTCCCCGCGTACCCGCTCGCGTGCGGCTGGCTTGCCGCCGAAACGGCGGCCTTGCGGGCGCGGTCTTTTCTGCCATGGCCGTTCAGGCATGGCCGCTTCTGTCATGAGGCCATGAGGTTGGCAATTCGGGCCATTTTCGATTGACTAGTCGGAGCGACCCAACCATACAGCGCCCTCGGCCGGGCGACCGGTCCAAGGTGGCCCGCTATGGCGCGGGAGAGTGTCCCGAGTGGCAAAGGGGGCGGACTGTAAATCCGCTGGCTTACGCCTTCGTAGGTTCGAGTCCTACCTCTCCCACCACTTTGAAATTACAGCACAATCCGAAAAACCATCGCGCCGAAACAGACCAGTTTCGTGTTGCACGCGGTGCAAATCTGTACCAAGCAATTTCAACGACTTACAGGGTGTACCGAAAACTCCGTGCGACATGATGCAACATGCGCGACGTGAAACGACACGCCGAAAATTCGGGTTTGTTCACGTCATCATCGACGCGATTCCAACGCACCGAAAATAATCGAACATCCGGCCCTTATGTTTGCAAAGCTCGATGTGTGATTGTTTGCGAGGGCGAATGCAGGATCAGGCAAACGCTAAGAGCAAACCCGACAGGGCGAGTCCTAGGAAAATCATTGACCAGTCCCCGGCATCAAGACCAAAGAGTTGAGCCACGGTGATTGCAACAGAAGCGGTGTGGGTCTCCACCGGCGACTGACCGAAAGCGACCGGCACCGTCTTCCGTTTCCACATCTTCGTTCCCGTTTTCCCGACCCGCCCATGCTGGAAAGGACAGGAGGCAATTTCGGGTCCGAATTGTGTTGGGCGTTTAAAGTCTGGTCCCTGTTGCAATCGAGCCACATCAAACACAACTGCGAAGGGCTGCCGCACGCAAAAATCGGTGGCGATTATCCCGGTTTGAAATGAAAGAGGCCGCCAACTGAGGCAGCCTATCACTATGAAGCGATCAAATTTATTGCTGGTAGTTGTGGTCGGTTTGATCTTGCTTTTCTTCTTCTATCTCAAATTCGGTATCTAGGGGCCAGTGCCAACCGAGGCAGCCTATTCGTCAGTTTCGCCCAAGACCCTTCCGGTTTTCGGATTGACCAAATGAACCCGCGCGCACGCCAAGCACGTTATGGATTCATAGGTCTCGGCATCGTCATCGGTCGGTTCGTCGGCGACCAAGCCTTGCACCTTCAAGCCGGTATTGGGGCAGCGATAGAGGAATGGTACCATCAGGGCCGGCAGCCTTATCAAAGGTGGAGCGACCAAGGATCGGAGCCGAATAGGTGCCTAGGAGCTATTCGGTTCGGTCACTGGCCGCCCGCTGTCGGGTATGTTCCCCCGCTAGCTGAGTGAACTTACGCGACCGTTCCGTGAATGCGTTGACGTGGATCAAAGGCAACTGTGCAATATCGGCAAATCCGCGTTCCGCTAATGTACGGGATTGCAAAAGGGGACGATGTCCGCCTTCACCATTACTACCGAATAGCCGGACAGGCGCAGGCCTCCGCGGCGCTTATTCTCCGAGCACCCGCCGCGAACGCTCCTCGCGCATCTCATCGGCAATGCTGGTCGGCGACAACCGCACACCAGTTCGGCGGTCGGCGCCTGAGAGGTCGGCAACACGGGGCGCGCGTTCGCATTACCGAGCATTTGAGGCAGCCTGTTCGGCTCGCCCCAATCCCTAGCGGCTGGCATATTGGCGCCGCGCGCATACGCTCAAGCTATGAGCGCCGAGCCAGCGCGCGCCGGCCCGGTGTCACGTCGAACATTCGATAGGCGTAGGGCGCTTGCGCATTTGATCCATATCAATTCGATTTATGCGGGGGTGAATACGCTTTACATGCTCCTGCGCAATCGTTCTTGGGATGCAGGAGCCTCGCTCTTGGGTGTGGGGGCACACAAGAGCAACCCGGGCCGTGGCTGCTGCTTGTTGCCAACCATCCAACGGTCGCGGCTCGGGTGTCTTTGCTGCAATTTGCGTTCGCCGTTTTTTCGCGCGCCGCACAGTTGACCGCACCCCGCTAAACCAAACCGTAAGCCCAGCGCGGCGAAATTATGATGCGCCGGTAGTGTTCTGCGTACCGGCGATACAGGCCTGAATGCGCGGACGGGAGGCAAACGCCCAATGCCTCCCCGAACGCATTAAATTGCCGTGCAAGCGCAGGCCGCTCGGCGCTTATTCTCCGAGCACCCGCCGCGTATGCTCCTCGCGCATTTCATCCGCGACGCTCGTCGGCGACAATCGCACCAATTCGGCGAACGGCGCGTGCGGTTGGCACGATCGGCAAGACAGCGCGGGGATGAGGCTCGTAATCGCCGCGTCGCGATGGCGATCAATTCTTGCGCAAGTCGATGGCCGTTGTCGTTCGGCAAGCCGGACAGCGCACCCATAGATACCAATGACGCGCGGTGATGGCAGCGCCGATGGTTGGCGAGAACAACATGGGGCGCGCGGCCTGCCGTTCGTTCCACGCAGCGATCAGGCGCTCGGCATCTTCGTGGATTCTCGGTCGCCCGACGCGCAGCCGCTTCCTTCTCGGCAGCGGCTCGGCGCTCATCTTCCTTTTTGCGCTTGTTGAAGCCTATGGCCGGATCGTCGCCGAAGAGGTGCGAGAGTCAATGTCCGTTTTGCCCTGATAGCCACAAGGAGACTACTCGCTGGCGAATGCTCTAAATTTCTCGGTCACGAGCTAGTGTGAAAAAGGATATCGCTCGTGGCGCTGCCGGTGAAGTTGCCAACGCCAGAGACCGGCGTGTTGCCGGGATGTGCGCCGAGATCGACGCTTGCAGACCATTTGCCACCTGCAATCTGCCACTCGTCGATGTCGCCTGTGGCCGAGTTCTGCCAAAGAATGCCGTCGGTACCGTTGCCGGTGAAGTCGCCAATGCCCGCGACCTGATAACCTGCCGGATGTGAGCCCGGACTGACGCTGGCGGTCCATTGGCCGTTTGAGCCCAATTCCCAGATGTCTGTTTGAACCTGACCATTGCTGGAGTTGGTCCAGAGAACATCGTCGATGCCGTTGCCGGTGAAGTCGCCGACGCCCGCAACGGTCCAACCGCTGCCGGGATGAGAACCGAGATCGACGCTTGCGGCCCACTTTCCGTTGGAGAGTTGCCACTCGTCGACATCGCCTGTCGTCGGGTCGTACCAAAGAATGTCGTCAGTGCCGTTGCCGGTGAAATCGCCGACGCCTGCGACCTGATAACCCGCCGGGTGCGAACCTGGGCTTACGCTCGCGGCCCATTGGCCGTTCGACAATTCCCAGATATCGGTCTGCACCTGACCACCCGAACTACTGGTCCACAGCACATCGTCGATGCCGTTGCCGGTGAAATCGCCGACGCCCGCGATCTGGAAATTGCCCGGATGGGTGCCGAGGTCGACGCTGGCGGACCACTGCGTATTCGATAACTGCCATTCGTCGGTATCGCCCGTTGTTGGGTTGAACCACAGGATGCCGTCTGTGCTGCCTCCGGTCCAATTGCCGACGCCGGCAACATTGTAGCCGGACGGATGCGAGCCCGGCCCGGCGCTCGCTTCCCACTCGCCATTAGACAAAATCCACTCGTCGTTGTTGCCGGGATTCTGAGGAAACGATGGCGGCGCGGGTGGCGCCCCCGCCGAGGCGCCGACAAGAATCCCGAAGTTGTAACCGGATGACGCGGTGCTTGTTGTCTCCGACAGCGAGAAGCCGAGATTGAGCGTCGAGCCGTCGGAAGCGAGCGAACCGAGCGTCACCGCGTCGTTGGTGAAATAGCCGTCGAGAGCCGCAACGCTGGAGAACGTCTTGCTGAGAACGGTCGTGCTGTTGGCCGTCACCGTCAGGCTGAGGTTGGTGAATCCCGAAGCGGCTTCCGCGCCACCAGAGAAGCCCAGGACCAAATTTCCGGGATTCGCGATTTGCGACAGCGCGACCGTGAGCGAGGCGCTGTCGGTAACGGTCTGTGCGCTGCTGACGCTTGACGATCCCTCGCCGCCGAATTCCGCAATTCCAAAATACGCTGGGCTACTACCGAAAGCCGCAGCAAAACTGGAATTGTTGCCAAGCAGAACGCTTGTGCTGCTGGCACTTGGCGCGCCGGTGATGACCGAGCCGGAGGCAGGAGGTCCCACCGGCAAACCCGTCCCGATGGACGAGAAGGCCACCGCGCCACTCTGGCCGGACACGACGCCGCCCGCGCTCGCCGAGGCCGCGGTCACCAGATTGCCTGCGGCCGCAGTCGAATTGGCGGCGGCCGAGACCGACCCCGAACTACCGCTTCCGTTGGCGTGAACCGACACTACATCGCCAAAGCCGGAGCTGCTGCCGGCTGCCTGTACGGTGGCCGATCCGGTCGTGCCTGCGGTCGTTCCCGAACCGCCAGCGCCGCCGGTCGCGCCTGCCGTCACAGTGACGACACCGCTGCCGGTCACCGCCACGTTGGCGGCCGCATTGCCGCCGGCTCCTCCGGTCGCACCACCACTCCCGCCGCTTGCGCTATCGTTGACGGTAATACTCGCGCTATGGTCGGCGTTGTTGGTGTCGTTGAAGCTCATGTTCGCGGCCGCTGCACCGCCGGCGCCGCCAGTGCCCGAGGACGCCGTGCCACCGATGCCGCCTTGGGCGACTTCGTTGAGCGTGAGCGTGCCATTGTTGGTTTCGCCGCTCACGGCATTGCCGGCGATGGTGATCGCGCCGCCGGCGCCGCCTTGCGCCACGCCGTTGCCGCCGTTGCCGCCGTACACGTTGATGCCCGCCGACGCAGTATCGGCGCCGGACGAACCGCTGGCGATGGCGATGGCTGAAACCGACACGCTGTTGACGGTGCCGCCGGCGCCGCCGACCGATCCAGCGCCCGCGCCATTCCCGCCGCCACCGCCATAGGCTCCCGTGCCTTGGTTTAACGCGGTGGCGCTTGCGTATGGACCTGTCGCGCTGAGGGTGACAGACGTGACATTACCGCCGGCGCCGCCATTGCCGGACGTGGTCGCATTGCCGCCATTGCCGCCGAGCACCCGTGTACTTGCGCTCACCGTATTAGCGCCGGTAGCGATCACAGTGGCCGACGCGGCACCGCCCGCAGCGCCGCCGCTGTTGCCGTTGCCGCCGTTGCCACCGCTGTCGTTCGTCGAAAGGCTGACGCTATTGCTGAGCGAAGACGGATTCTTGGTAAGGTCGTTGAATGTCAGGCTATCGGTTGCGGCCCCGCCGACACCCGGTATGCCAGTGTCGCTGTTGCCTCCGTTGCCGCCAAACGCGCTCTGGTTAACTGAGAAGATGCCGTTTTTGGTCTGACCGGTGATCGCATTGGTGAGCGCGCTCGCCGCGCCTGCGCCACCGCTGGCCCCGCCTGTGCCCGTACCGCCGTTGCCGCCGTACTGGATGACGTCTGCGCCCGCGAACGTCACACCGTCGGCGACGGCGCTGGTGCCGGTGGCCGCGCTGCCCGCAGCGCCGCTGTGTCCGCCGCCGATGCCGGCGCCGCCGCTGCCGGCTATCACTCCAAGGGATACGCTCACCGAGCCCGTGGTGCTGATCGCGCTGGCGGACGCGTTCGTGACGGTTCCGCCGGCCGCGCCGTTACCGGATGACGTCGCCGAACCGCCCGTGCCCGCGTCTGCTCTGACGTCAAGGGCGCCCGCATTGGGGGTGCCGATTGCCTGCGTGCCTTTAATGGCGACAGTGACGCCAGCATTGCCGCCAGCGCCTCCGGTAGTGCCGCCGTTGCCGCCGCTCGCGCCGGTCGCATAGTCGACGACCGTTATGCTCGCGCTGTGAAAGGACTGGGCGGTGTCGTCGAAACTCAAGTTGCTGATTGCGCTGCCGCCGCTGCCGCCCGTACCGGAGGAACCCGTGCCATCGCCGCCGTGACCGCCGGAGGCCTGTCTAACTCAGCGCCAAAGTGCCGCCGTTGGTCTCGCCGCTGACCGCCGAGCTCAGAGTGCTCGATGCGCCAGTCCCGCCGGTGCTGGTGCCGTCGCCGCCCTCGCCACCCTGTTGAGTAGCGGTAGCAGACGCGGTGGCCGAGGCCCCTCCCAACACTGCATTCGCGGTAGCCGACGTGCCGCCGACTGTGCCGCCAGCGCCGCCGACCGTGCCGCCGTTACCGGCGAGCCCGTTGGTTGCGCCGCCGTTGAAGGTGTCTTCGATGGCGCTTGCTGTTGCGTTGCCTCCAGTGCCCCCGGTGGCACTGGCAACCGCAGACGTAGCGCTGCCTGCTGAACCGCCAGTACCTAAGGAATCGTTGGCCGCACCGCCGTCGCCGCCTTGGGCCATAGCCGTCGCTGTCGCGCTACCGGAGCTTAGGGAAGTGGTGGCGCTCGCCGACGCGTTGCCGCCCGACCCGCCGTTGCCGCCGGGGCCGCTGCCGATTCCGCCGGTGCCACCCTCGGCTGTCGCCACATTAAGGGCGTCGGTGCCAAGTGCGGCGGTTGCGCTCTCGGTTTGCCCTGCGCCGCCGCTGCCGCCATTGGTTCCGTTAGTCCCGGTGGTCCCGGGTCCGTTGGTAACTGTCGTCATTGCGCCCCCCAGTAAAAAAAGCCGGCCGTCTTCGCGGCACGGTCTCACTTAGCTGCAACCTGCATCCCCACTCCAGGATAGCCACGCGTTATTGCTCTGCGTCTGCGCGCAGTTCACCGGGCGGTTGCGCAAGCGCAACCTTGCCACATCAAAAATCTGTTGCAGTCGCCCCACGTCCCGCCGCGGCGACGCGACGGTTGTTAGAAAGAGCATGCCTTTCAGCAATGCTCAAAGCCCAGTCGAACCGTACGAGCGAAATAAGTCAAGCGAATTATGCGGGATGTTCCGACGGGCGGACGGATCCTGCCGTGGGTCGAAGTTGTGCGTTCAATTTCGATAGCGGCAAACAAAATAACAGGCGGCCACGGCTCGGGCGCGAGGTCGCGTTCGTCTTCGCTTTCGGCGGCGCGCATTACCGCGCCTCTGGACGTGTTAGCGCAAAGTCACTTCCGAAGCGAAAACTTGTAAGTTTCGCCAGTACGGTGACACGTCACGAAAACATGCGGATGATCGTATCTCGTAACCTCGAACATGTGACTCACCCTCATTGGTGATTCTTGCCCGGCGCTGGGATCTCGAACACCACGCTACACTTCTCCGGTAAACTGAAATTGCAAATCCACGCAGTTTGAAGTGGAGAGGATCATCGTGGCAGAGAGCATTCCCCGAGCCGATTTTTGTCGCGATAGAAAAGCACCGACTTGTTGACGCGGCTTATGACGACTCCATTGAGCGGGGTGCCGACGATTCCGTCAAATCCGCGCGCGAAGAACAAGAACATGCCGCGTTATTTGCTTTGTTGCTATAGCGGCTCAGTTCGGAACGTTAATCTTCGGCAAAGGTTGATAACCATCATCGGCAGCGACCTTTGGTCAGGCGTCGGTGGCTGAGAGTTCGGTAGCGCTCCCGCCTGTAAAATAGAGGAACTCAGATGAAAAAAACGATTCTAACGACCACCGCGTTGATTTGCGGACTCGCATTCGCCGCGGTTCCAGCCTTTGCGCAGGGACTAAATGGCCCGGGTTCTGCTAATTTCGGTGCAGGTAGCATGGGCGCGAAGGGTTATTCGTCAACAGAAAACAATGCGGCCGCGAGTGGCGGTCCTGGAACTCACGTTGGCACGATGAGGACCGGTTCAGCCTCAAGTAACCAGAAGGTGATAGGGAACCATAACGGTTATGCGCCAGGTCATTACTGAGTAGCAGCCTCGACTAAATAAGGCCCAGGCCGAAAGGTTGGGGCTTTATTTTTTGTCCGTAGCGCAGAAAGTTCTAAGTTTTTAGTTCGTGGGGACCCATAGCTTCTGGTGAGATGGTCACGCAACAGCGCGTCCAAGTCGTTTCGGCGTTGCTCGCGGCAACTCAGGTCGGCTGGCGATCACGCTTGCACTGCCACAGCGCCTGCAGCGTAAGCGCTTTACAAAACTCGCTATCGGCGCGTCGGATTTTCAGCGCTTGGTTGGGTCGGGACACGGGCGAAGCAGCGCGTAAAGCTCATTCGGTTGCTGGCTGCTCGCCGAGCTATTTGGGCCAATCGGCTTCATCCAATGACCGGCATCCGGTCATGCAATTCGGCCATCGCGCCGTTCGGTTCGCAGGTGATGACTGTGCACGTCACGATCTCTTCGCCACTCTTAGGTGATTTCCAGGTGTCCCATAGACCCGCCATCACCATAGGGCTGTCATCGGCCGTGCCGATCTCGAACGCACCGTTCGCCGAGCTACTCAAGCTCTCGCAGACAAGCATCGGCGAGGGATTACACGCCGCACACACGAGGGCGGTGCTCGGGGGAGTGAGCGGGTCATAGGTGCGGGCGTGGTAAAAATACCGTTTGCCCGATCAATAAGGGTGGAATCCCGTACCACTGGCGTAACATTTTGATGTTGGGGGATAATCCGACTACTACCTCTCCCACCGCACTTGAATATTCGCAGATGCTGCTGACGCTGGAGAACCTGTCTGTGCAAATTGGGCGGCAAGCAATGTCTGCCTAATAGATTTTGTCGCTCCTCGAAATTAAATCGGCGGATTTGGGACTCATCCTATTAAGCTTGGCAGCAAAGCTCCCGTCTCCATCGGATTGTTGTTATCACCGCTGTAAAGGCGGCAGAGCTAACAGGGCTCGCGAGTTATCTGCTTGTAATAGTAGGGGCGCGCTGCGGTAAATGAATTGTCAAAAAATCCGGTCTAATTTGGCTGGCAATTGCGCGCTCTAGATCGGCGAATAAACCTTATTTTTAGCCTGTTATTTAAACTGATCTTAGACCCTGAGCGGTAGTTTCGCGAAATACGGCGGGGGAAACAGGGCCCGTCGAAAACAAAAAGTAGTTGGGAAAGGCGTCATCATGAAAGCCGTCGTCAAGACGGTCGAGCCCGCCGATCGTGAGGCGCGTTTCGACCATATCCGGCCGCACTATCTCGAGGCGCTGACCTTGGTCGAGCGTCTCCACCGTCGGTTGCTCGACGTTATCAAGGACGAGTTCGACCGCCGCGGCCGCGCCGATATCAATTCGGTGCAGGCGCTGCTGTTGTACAATATCGGCGACAAGGAGCTCACCGCCGGCGAGTTGCGCACGCGCGGTTACTATCTCGGCTCCAACGTCTCCTACAATCTGAAGAAGCTCGTCGAGATGGGCTTCCTCGACCATCAGCGCTCGCGCGTTGACCGGCGTTCGGTGCGCATCAAGCTCACTGAAAAGGGCGCCGAGGTTCGCGACATCGTTGATACGCTTTACCAGAAGCACGTGCGCACGGTCGAACAGGTCGGCGGTATCAATTCCGATGAGTTCAGCGTGCTCAACAAGGCGCTGCATCGCCTTGAGCGCTTCTGGACCGATCAGATTCTCTACCGGCTCTAAATTGAGCGGTTAATCAGCCCGAAATTTTCGAGGTACTGGCGAAACTAAACCCCGGCGCAAATGCCGGGGTCTTTTTGCGTTTGAGCATGATCCGGAAAAGCATGCCCTCGGACTTGGTCCGTGGGTGGACTTCCGGTTTCCCGAAAAGATCATGCTCCACTGAGGCCCTAAGCCATAAAATTGCCCCTCCAACGCCATACCTGGAGTACGGGGCGGCCCGGCTCGACACACGCTTTGGCGACGACAGGTTGCATGGTAAGTCGTGCGGCCGGGGACGAAGAAATTACGACCGATGCACCGAGATGTCCTCATTATGACAGGCACGATGAAAAAGCCCGGATTGATCGATAGTGAGACGAAGGTTCACCGGCGCTCGGTTCTCAAGCATTTGGCCAGCGCTGCCGCGCTAACCGCGGCTTTTGCCCCACACGCCCGCGCCGAGGATGCCGCGCTCGACGCCCTGATGGGCGACGACAGCAACGGGGCCCCTGGCCAGGGCTTTGACCAGGCCTCCCGCACCGTTCGGATGCCGACGGCCTCGGCGCCGACACTGTCGCCGGCAACCGCGCACATTACCGAACAGGCCGTCGCGACCTATGACAGCATCGTCGCGCGCGGGGGCTGGCCGATGGTGCCGCCGATCGACAATGCGCGTATCGGCGAACGGGATCCGGCTATCGCTAGCCTCCGTACCAGGCTTGCGGCATCCGGCGACCTCGATCCGAATGCCAGCAGCGTTGGCAACGACGTTTATGATTCCTATGTCGAAGAGGCAGTTCGGCGATTCCAGGTGCGCCATGGCCTGACCTCGGACGGTCTGGTGAGGGCCTCGACGCTCGACGCGATGAACGTGCCCGCGGCAAAGCGGCGTGACCAGCTCAAGATCAATATCGAGCGGCTGAAGACGCTGACGACCAATCTCGGGCCGCGCTACGTGGTGGTGAACATTCCGGCGGCGCGCGTTGAAGCCATCGAGAACGACGTCGCCGTGCAGCGGCACATCGCCGTGGTCGGCAAGCCGGATCGCCCGTCGCCCGACATCAACAGCAAGATCGTTCAGGTCAACTTCAATCCGTTCTGGACCGTGCCGGTATCGATCGTCCGCAAGGACCTGATCCCGCTGATGCAGGACAAGCCGGATTACCTGACCGACAACCACATTCGCATCTATGACGGGCAGCACAAGGAAGTGCCGCCCTCGCAGATCAACTGGTATTCGGAAGACGCGGTCCACTACACGTTCCGGGAGGATCCCGGCGATCACAATTCGCTCGGCCGCATCCGCATCAATTTTCCAAGCCAGTTCGGCGTCTACATGCACGACACGCCACTGAAGAACCTGTTCGGCGAAGATTTTCGCTATGACTCGTCGGGCTGTTGCCGCATTCAGAATGTGCAGCTCCTCGTCGAATGGCTGCTGAGCGAGACCAAAGGCTGGAATGACGACAAGATCAATCAGGCCGTCAGGTCCGGCGATCAGGTGAATGTGAGTCTGACCAAGGCCGTGCCGCTGCACTGGGTTTACGTCACGGCGTGGTCGGCGTCCGACGGTGTCGTGCAATTCCGCGAGGATATTTATAATCGCGACGGCCTCGGTGGCTCCGCCGTCGCCCAGACCAAGCTCTGATCGGATTAATCTTCAGACTGCGATCCGGATTTCGCGGAACCGCGATCCGGGCTACAGTTTCACATGCCGTTCTCCCTGAACCTTTATCACGATCAGATCGCCGCGAACGGAGCGAGCGCGTCGCCGCTGCCCGCTGCTCATCGCTTGCTTTACGTGCGGCACGGCCGCGCCGAGATCAGCGGCCAGGCCGTGAATGCCGATCAAGCGGCGTGCCGCGACGGCGCGTTCACAGTGAAGTCGGCGGGCGAATGGTGTCAGCTCTGGCGTTGGGAGCTGGCACTCCCAAACGCGGCACCAACCTTGCTCGAAGGCGAGGGGGTTTTGTCAAGCCTTCGCATGTCGCGGGTCATTACCACTCTCGCGATGGGCGAAGGATCGCGCTGGCTGTTTCGTCTCGATCGGATCATCACGGGTCCGGGGCGCATCGCCGATCGCCATCAGCATCCGGGCCCCGGCATCCGTTGCCTGCTCGAAGGCACGTTCAATGTGCAGCAGGATGCGGAGTTGCATCGCGACCTCGCGCCTGGCGACGCGTGGTGGGAAACCGGCTCGGACACCGTGATTGCCTGGAGCTCACGGCAGATGGCGGCGAAATTCCTGCGCGGCATGATTTTGCCGGTCGAGTGGGAAGGCAAAGTCACTGGCGCCTGGCTCTCCGGCAAAACGCCGCCGCCGGGGAACTGGAAGCTCCACCTCGACCACATCATTGAAGTGTGAGCCCTCGCCACGCCTTCAAAATTCAAAGGGAATGATCCATGCGGCGGGTAGTCCTATGCGTCACGACATTGCTCACGGCGCTTCTTGCCGCGCCGCTTCTGGCGCAGTCTGATTTTCCGACAGCCCCGGTGCGAATGATCGTTCCGTTCGCGGCCGGCGGCCCAACCGATGTGGTGACGCGAATTCTCTGCGAACTGCTTTCCAGGCGCTGGGGCGGCAAGCCGATTGTCGTCGAGGACAGGCCAGGCGCCGGGACCATCGTTGCGACCGAGGAGATCGCAAAGGGAAAGCCAGACGGCACCACGATGGGTATGGCAACGAACAGCTTGCTGACAAACCCGGCGATCGAACATTCGTTGCCCTATGACACCCAAAAGGATTTCGTCGGCGTGAGCATGGTTGCGACGCAGCCTGTCGCGCTGGTCGCCAACAAGGACTTCCCGGCCAATACGCTTGCGGAGCTCATCGACTACGCCAGGAAAAGTCCGCAGCCGCTGAATTACACCTCGCCCGGTCCGCGTGGCGTCGGCGATCTGGCCGGCAAACTTCTCGGCCAGCGCGCCGGCATCACCATGCAGCACATCAATTACAATGGCAGTGCGCCCGCCTTGCAGGACGTGATCGCAGGCCGCGTGCCGATCATGTTTGACATCTGGCACTCCGCCAAACGCTATGTCGACAGCGGCGATCTCAAGCTGATCGCAGGCGCGAGCGACAAGCGGCTCCCCGGCGCGCCGCAGGTGCCGACTATCGCCGAATCCTATCCAAGCCTTTCGGTCATCGCATTCCAGGCGGTGATCGGGCCTTCCGGAATTCCGCCGGCAGTCCTGGACAAGCTGTCGGCCGACGTGCGCGCTGTCGTAACCTCACAGGAATTCACTGATCGCACCGCAAGCCTCGGCATCGACACATGGGGCAATAGCCCAAAGGAGTTGCAGGCCTGGTTCAATCAGGAGATCGCCCGCTGGCAGAATCTCGTCAGAACGGCCAATTTAAAATTCGAATAATTTGGCTACGGGTCCTGAACGGAGAGCGGATGCGAATATCGAGACCAGTCCGATCAACGGCGTGACAGAAGTAAGGGTAGGTTGGAATGTCCGCGATTTTTCCCCGCTGGCGCTCGCACCGCGGACATTCCAAAACCGACGCTGAGCACCAGGGGTAACGGCAAAAGCGGCAGCTATCCCCAAAGAGAAGGCGTTGGTTGGTCGTGTCGGTCGACACTTTCCATCTTGTCGTCACACGGCCGGCAATAGAAGACCAAAACTTCCGGCGCTATTCCCACCGCAGGCAATGCCCGGGCCAGCTTCATCTGCTGTTCGCATCTGGTGCAGGATGGTGGGTACGTCATGCCCGAAGCTGGTAACCTCAAAAGCGAGCAACTACAATTCAGGACTGACCCGTACGGAGAAACCCGTACTCTTTTCGTAACCATTGCGTCGTAGTATAAAAACGGGCACCCTGCTTTTGACGATCAAATCTGTAAACGTCGCTCTGTCGCCAGCGTGAGTTTTGTAGCTGCGAAGATCAGCTTGAATTTTCGCGGTCCTCACAGCATCTGCCGCCGTATAATAACTTCCGTCGCGTATTACAGCGATGAGCAGCGTATAACGGCGCAGCAACGCCTGATCCACGCGTCATCATACCGGGAGGACTCGTCGTGCAGCTCTCCACGCGCATAACGCTGGCGATGGTTGCTCTCGTCTTGTTGACCGCGGTTGCGGTTGGCTGGGTGTCGTACCGGAATGTGGAAACCGCTGTGCTGCCCGGCGCGTTCGATCGCGTTCAATCGCATGTACATCTGCTTGCGACGGAGCTTGAGTCTTACGGACAAGGTGCGCGCGCAGACATTTCTGGATTCAGGTCGGCGGTAGCGCTGCAAGGCATCGTCCGCTCGCGTCTTGCCGGCGGTATCGATCCGGTTGATGGCACGACGGAAGCCGAATGGCGCAAACGCATGGCGGCGCGTTACGCCATCGAGCTCGCCGCCAAGCCGAACTATGATCTGGTACGTGTCATCGGTTTCGACGACGGCCGTGAGCTCGTAAGGGTCGACCACTTCGGTCCTAACGGCGCCATTCGCATTGTCCCTGACGAGAAGCTGCAAGTGAGGACCGATCGCGAGTTCTTCAAAGCTGCCCGCACTCTCTCACCCGATGCAATTTACGTGTCGCCGGTAGATCTTACGAGTGCAGAGAATGACATGCGCCGGGGCCGCATTGCGGTCTTGAGGATCGCTGCCGTCGTTCCGACTCCCGAACACAAGCCCTTCGGCATCGTCGTCATTAATGTCGACATGCGGCCAATTCTCAAGGACATCGCCGCGAGTGCACCGCCCGAAGGCCAAATCTATGTCGTCGATGAACGTGGCAATTATCTGGTGCACACGAACCCCGATCTGGAATTTGGTTCACAGACCGGCAGTCTGACACAGTGGCGAAATGATTTCGCTGAACTGGTCCCGGCGTTCGACTCCGGCGGCCTGACGACGACCGAGATTACAAAGGGGCCGAACGCCGGGGCGCTGGCGGCACTCGCTTCGATCCGTCTGGCGGGTGAATTGCGGGTAGGGATAATAGAGGTTTCTCCCGCAGCGGTCGTCATGGCGCCGGCCCAGGCCGTCGCCCGATCGACACTGCTTGTCGGCATTGTCGCCTTTCTGCTGGCGAGCGTGCTCGCCATCCTGCTGGCCCGTTCGCTGAGCCGGCCGTTGGTTCAGATGACCCGGGCAGTCGAGGGCTTTTCCCGCGATCACGCGAATACACTTCCAATTGAGGCCGGCGGCGAGATTGGAGTACTGGCGCGTGCTTTTGCGCGGATGATGGGTGAGGTCAAGGACAAGACCGCATCCCTCGAATATGAGGTTAGCTGAGCATCGCCGCACTGAAGCCGAGCTCGAACGCCATGCGGACCGCGAGCGCCTGTTCAGCGCCGCCGTTCAGTCGTCCGAAGATGCCATCGTGACGATGACGCTTGACGGAATAGTGACCGGCTGGAACCCGGCCGCAGAGCGTCTGCTGGGCTGGAGCACCAGCGAAATCCTTGGGCGAACCATCGACATGATTGTGCCTGACGATCGACGCAGCGAGGTGCGCGGTATTCTGGAAAGAATCCGGCACGGTGAGTCGGTCAATCATCATGAAACGGTCAGACTAAAAAAGGACCACAGCAGCGTTCCGGTCTCGCTCAGCGTTTCGCCGATCAAGGCGCCGTCCGGTGCCGTCATCGGAGCGTGTAAAATCGCGCGCGACGTAAGTGAAAGCAAAAAATCCAAGGAAGCCCTCGAACAGGAGATCGCAGAGCGCAGCCGTATCGCAGAAGTGCTCGACAACACGGTCAACAGCATGGTCGACGCCGTTCTGGTCGCGGATCGGGATGCCAATATCCTCCTGGCCAATCCGGCGGCTGAGCGCCTGATGGGCATCACAACCGGCATGAACGTCGGGGAATGGTCGAACAGCGCAGGAGATCTTCGTTGCCGACGGCGTGACGCCAGTGCCGCTTCACGAGCGGCCGCTGATGCGTGCCATACGCGGCGAAGCGTTTGCGAACTACGAGATTGCAGTGCGCCGCCACGAGGGCGGCAAGCTCGTTGCGCTGGAGACAACCGGCGCGCCACTGCACCGTAAGGCTCAGGCCCACAGGGCGCTCGTTGTCTATCGCGACGTGACGGAGGTGCGAGAGACCGAACGGCAACTGCGGCAATCGCAAAAGATGGAGGCGATCGGCCAACTGACCGGCGGCATCGCCCACGACTTCAACAATATTCTCACCGTCGTTACCGGCTCGATCGAAATCCTGTCAGAGGGCGTCGCGGATCGGCCGGATTTGGTGGCGATAACCCGCATGATCGACCATGCCACGGAGCGCGGCGCCGAATTGACTCGGCGCCTGCTTGCGTTCTCTCGCCGGCAACCGCTTGATCCGCATGCAGTCAATGTTAACGAGCTGATCGTGGAGGCCGGCCAGCTGCTGCGGCCGACGCTTGGCGGGTACATCGAGATTCGAATCCATGCTGGGCGACGGATTGGCCGCGGCTTTGGTCGACTCGGCCCAGCTGACGACGGCGCTCATTAATCTCGCGCTCAATGCCAGGGATGCGATGCCGGAGGGCGGCAAGCTGACGCTGGAAACGGCCAACATTTTCCTCGACGAGGATTACGCGAAAAACGAGACCGAGGTCCAACCTGGTCCGTATGTGATGATTGCCGTCAGCGATACAGGGGGCGGTATCCCGACGGCCATTGTCGACAAAGTCTTCGAGCCGTTCTTCACCACCAAAGGAGTTGGTAAGGGGACGGGACTAGGCCTGAGTATGGTCTATGGTTTCGTTAAACAATCGGGAGGGCACATCAAGATTTACAGCGAGGAAGGGCACGGCACGACGGTGAAACTTTATTTGCCACACGCGGCCGAACAGGCAACCGAGCACCCCGAGGGCACCGTGGTTCCCGAAGTCTTGCTCGGCGGTGGCGAGACTGTGCTCGTGGTCGAGGATGATGGGCTCGTGCGTGATTATGTCATCGCGCAGGTGAAAGCGCTCGGCTACGTTGTGCTGGCTGCGACCAGCGCCGCAGAAGCTCTTGAGTTGATTGATGCCAGGGCGACGATCGATCTCTTGTTTACGGACGTCGTCATGCCCGGCGCTATGAACGGCAGGCAACTCGCTGAGGAAGCGCTCAAACGGCGGCCGGGCCTCAAAGTCTGTACACGTCGGGCTACACCGAGAACGCGATCGTGCACCACGGACGGCTGGATCCCGGCGTGTTGCTTCTGGCCAAGCCGTACCGCAAAGCGGATCTCGCACGCATGATCAGGGCAGCGTTGGAAACAGCCCTCGGATAGCAGCCTTCCGGAGAGGCCAGTATAGGGGCTAGTACGGACCGTCGGCTTAGGCTGGAAGCAACGGATGCAGCGTAGCGTCTCTACAAAGAACATGCGACGACTCTGACAAATTAGGCGGCTCTGGCGCCGGAAAATCACCAGGGCAGTTCTCTTAACGGGCAGGCTGCAAATATGCGCTTCGATAATCGCAATGCTGTTCGCCGGACGTTACACATTCCGGCAAAACTGACGAGTGGACAGGATACGCCGCAACATGAATGCGTCGTATTGGATATTTCGGACACAGGCGCGCGGCTTGAGATCGCCGCAGCGGCCGACGTGCCGGACAAATTCACGATGGTCTTCACGCCGCGAGGCGAGCCTTTCCGGCAGTGCAAGGTCGTATGGCGCGTCAAGCACCTACTGGGCGTGGCATTCGACAAGAAAAAGCCCTATCCGCCGCATGTGATTTGAGGCTGTCGAACCAAGACCTGATTACCGGCGATTGTCGCTCAGCGCGATGCGGATTAAATCGGCTGTGGTTTTGGCGCCGAGCTTTTCCATGATGCGAGCGCGGTGAATCTCGATCGTGCGATGGCTGATCCCGAGCTGTTGGCCGGCCCCTTTGTTAGTTGCGCCGGATACGAGCAGCTCCAACACGTCCTGTTCTCGGCGAGTCAATGGTTCACGGTTCGGAAAATGAAAGGACCCCCGCTTCGCTGCGGTTTCATCGTAGTTCAGCCGGTGATCGGCTGCAATCGCCTCGCGGACTCTGGCCACCACGTCGCTGCCGCGAAACGGCTTTTCGATGAAGTCCAGAGCGCCGTTCCTGATGGCCTCGACTGCCATCGCGATATCGCCCTTGCCCGAAATGATGAATACGGGGGCAGTGTAGCTTCGCGCGTTCAATTCCTTGAGGATATCGAGCCCGGACTCACCCGGGAGATAGACGTCGAGGACGATACAGGCTGGAGTTTGCGTCCGCAGTGCGGCAAGGAAGCTTGCGCCATCGGCGAAACAGACGACGGCAAATCCCTCTCGCGAAAACAATACCGACAGGAGCTGGCGAACTCCCGGTTCATCATCGACGATAAAGATTGAATTCTGTGTCTGACGGTACCTGCGGCATGTCCTGGTCCCTCCCAGGTGCCTACCGCGCTCAAACCCCGGGTGCTGTCCGAATTAGGACACCCGCGAAAGAGAATTAGGACAATTTAGGCGGCTCGGTGGATTTTCGGCCGTATCTCGGTGGTTAACGAAGCGCAAGGCTACCCGCGTCGGTTGCGGAAAGCAAAGGCGACCTGATCGAAACGTTGGGGCTTATGCGCTCGTGGCGCGGCTATGGCCGCGGTCGTGTCGACCCGCATTTCACAGCTAAGCGCAGTATTTTCCGTAAGCGTTTGTCCTGATGCAGTTCTTTATCCGGACTTAAGTTGCGATGCCTCATACCCACGCTATCGATGGCGTCGTTTGAGTGAATCTTTAAGCACTCTCTCAAGCCCAAAAACAAAACCGGCAGAACCAGCCGAATAATCGGACCGAAAACCGGACCGGCGGACGTGAGGAGGCTTTTTCGATGTTTCGCGTTCTGTCCTGCCTGGACGGCCAGCATGACCTGCGTCTTGTGGCGCTGGCGGGAATGGTCTGTTTCGTCACCAGTCTGGTTGCGATCAATCTCTTTCATCGCGCCCGTCAGACTAAAAATCGCTCGCGCTTGCTCTGGATCGTGAGCGCCGGCATTGCCGGCGGCTGCGGCATCTGGGCTACGCATTTTATCGCCATGCTGGCCTACCAGCCCGGCGTGCCGGTCGCTTTCGATTTGATTTTGACTGCGCTGTCGCTGGTGAGCGCCTCGGTACTCACTGCGTTCGGCATCGCGTGCGCGGTTGCCCTGCCGTTGCGGCTGGGAGTTCCGGTGGGCGGCGCATGATCGGGCTTGCTATCGGCAGCATGCATTATCTCGGAATGGCGGCGCTGGAAGTGCCGGGCCGGCTCACATGGTCGATCGATCTTGTTTTCTCCTCCGATTATCCTCGGCGTTATGCTTAGCATTGCCGCGATGTACGCCGCTACGCGGCGCTCCAATTTGACGATGACCTTTGTTGCCTCGCTGTCACTCAGCGCCGCCATCGTCGCTCTTCACTTCACGGGGATGGCAGCCGTCGGGGTAGTATCCGATCCGACGCGTGTGGTGACGCCAGCTTCCATCGATCCGAGCGTGCTTGCGCTTTTCATTGCGGCCGCAACGACACTCGTGCTCGCCATCGGCGCCGTCGGTTTGATCATTGACCAGCGCTTCAACGAAAAAAGCGATCAGCTCTCGGCGGCGCTGGACAACATGTATCAGGGCTTGTGCATGCTGAATGAGGATTTCGAGGTCGTGGTCGTGAATGGCCGCTTTCTCGACATGTTCGGGGTTGCTCCGGAGCGGATCACGCCACGCATGCCGATGCGAGCGCTGATGGATTTGGCTGAAGACTCGGTCCCGCTCGCCGACGATAGCCGACTCGCCGTTCGGCACTGGGCTCAGGAGCTCGCGCGTCACCAGAAATCGGGCAAGACGATTTTTACACGGACCGATGGCCGCATTTTTTGCATCACGCATGAGCACATGCCGACGAGGGATGGCTGGGTCGAGACATTCGAGGACATTACGGAACGCCGTGAAGCTGAGGACAAAATCGCCTATATGGCGAGTCACGATGGCCTGACTGGCCTGCCCAATCGCGCGCAATTCCAGGAAAAACTCGAAAACGCATTGGCCAAGCTAGACGATGACAGTCCCGTCGCTGTGCTCTGTCTCGACCTTGATCGTTTCAAGGCGGTCAATGACACGCTCGGCCATCAACACGGCGATCAGTTGCTGAAGATCGCCGCGGAACGGCTGCGCGGTGCATTGCGTGAATCCGATTGTATCGCCCGCATCGGCGGGGACGAATTCTCAGTGCTGCAGATTGCTAAAGATCAGCCACGCGCGGTTACGGCCTTGGCGCGCCGGCTGGTTGAGGTGATGAGCGCGCCGATCATGATTGATGATCATCAAATGCAAATCGGCGTGAGCGTCGGTATTGCTTTGGCGCCGGCCGACGGCGCCAAAGCCGATCAGCTATTAAAGAATGCAGATCTCGCACTTTATCGTGCCAAGGCGGAAGGGCGCGGCACCTATCGCTTCTTCGAGCGGGAAATGGACGCGCGGATGCAAGCACGGCATGTACTTGAACTCGACCTGCGGCACGCGGTCTCGACTTGCGCCTTCGAGCTCCACTATCAGCCGATCATCGATCTCGGGACCAATGATGTTTCGGGGTTCGAGGCCTTGCTGCGATGGAACGATCCGACCCGCGGCCGGATCACGCCGGCGGAGTTTATCCCGTTGGCGGAAGAGACCGGCTTGATCATCCCTCTCGGCGAGTGGGTATTGCGTGAGGCGTGTAGGCAGGCCGCGCGCTGGCCAGACCACGTCCACATCGCGGTCAATCTGTCGGCGGTGCAATTCAAGAGCGCTAATTTGGTGGGCACCGTGGTCAGCGCGCTGTCGTCGTCCGGTCTCGCACCGAACCGGCTTGAACTTGAAATCACCAAATCGGTGCTGCTCCACGACAGCGATGCGACGCTCGCGACGCTGCATCAGCTGCGCGACCTCGGCGTGTCGATCTCGATGGACGATTTCGGCACCGGCTACTCGTCGTTGAGCTATTTACGCAAATTCCCGTTCGATAAGATCAAGATCGACCAGTCCTTCATCCGCGAACTGGCGGATGGCGGGGACAGCCTGGCGATCGTCCGTGCGGTGACCGGGCTGGGCAGCAGCCTGGGCATTGCCACCGTCGCCGAGGGCGTCGAGACGCCGGAACAGCTCAAGCGGCTCAAGGCCGAAGGCTGCACGGCGGTGCAGGGCTTCTATTTCGGAGCCGCTCGGCCTGCCGAAGAAGCAACTGCGTATTTGAACAAGGCACCGAAGCTCCGTGTAGTCGCCTGATCGCGGGCAGAAGCCGGTTATCGGCGTCCTTATTCCGGCTGGCTTGTGCATTTCGCCAAAGCCTAATTCGGGCTATAATGGCGGAGTCCGCGGAGGAACCGCCGTGAACATCGAAGCCAGACAGATCGACCGCAAATCCAACACCAAGCTGAGCATCATCGATTGCGACATCCATCCTAAGAGTTCGCTGGAGGATTTGCGCCCGTATATGAGCAACAGATGGTGGGATTATGCGATGACCTATGGCGCGCGCTCGCACCACGGCTATGTCAAAGGCTTTCCCTATCCGAAAGCCCAGCCGCTGGCGTCACGCCGCGACTCCTGGCCGCCGGACGGCGGGCTGCCGGCGAGCAACTACGAATTCATGCGCGAGCAGTATCTCGACTTTACGGCATCGACTTCGCCGTGATGAACCCGCTGTCGCCGACGGGGCAGGGCGAGCAGAACGACGAATACAGTGCGGCGCTGGCATTCGCCGCCAACGAATTCCAGCTCAACCACTGGAACAAGCTCGATCCACGCATGAAAGCCTCGCTGATCGTCCCGTATGAAGACCCGGACGCGTCACGCGCGGAGATCCGCAAGCGCGCCGGTGATAAACGGTTTGCGCATGTGCTGATGCTCACGCGCACCAGCGAACTGATGGGTCGACGCCGTTATTGGCCGATCTATGAAGCCGCCTGCGAGGCAGGTCTCCCGCTCGGTGTCCATGTGTTTGGTTACAGCGGCCGCGCTGCCAGCAATACCGGCTGGCCGTCATTCTACATCGAGGAAATGACCGAACACGCCAATGCCTGTCAGGCCCAGGTCGTAAGCTTGATTACGGAAGGCGTGTTCGAAGCTTTCCCGCAGTTGAAGATGGTGTTCATCGAAGGCGGCTTCGGCTGGATGCCATCGCTCGCCCATCGGCTCGACCGCAACTGGAAGCGGATGCGTTCAGGCCTGCCGCACCTCAAGCGCGCACCGTCCGAATATCTGCACGATCATTTCTGGGTCACGACCCAGCCGATGGAGGAGCCGGAAAATCCGGCGCACCTCGCCGACATCATGGGAGCGATCGGCTTCGACCGCATCCTGTTCTCGTCGGACTATCCGCACTGGGATTTCGACGACCCGTTCGTCGCGCTGCCGGCAAGCCTCGGCAAGGAGCGCTGCGAGCAGATTTACTCCGGCAACGCCAAGGCACTTTACGGCTTCGGCTGAGGGCCGTTGATTGTTTCATTGGGGGGCGCCTTGAAACTTCCCCGCCGCAAACTTTTGCAACTGGCAACGGGTGTGGCTGCGCTGCCGGCTATATCGCGTATCGCATCCGCTCTCGATTATCCGACACGGCCGGTGCGCTGGATCGTTGGCTTCCCGCCCGGCGGTCCAAACGACATTACAGCACGTATCATGGCCGAATTTCTGTCGGAGCGATTGCACCAACAGTTTGCTGTCGAGAACCGACCCGGGGCGGCAGGCAATGTTGCGACCGAGTTCGGTCGCGAGGGCCCAACCCGATGGTTACACGGTCCTGGAACTCGCCACAGTCAACGCAATCAATGCGTCGCTGTACCAAAATCTTAGTTATGATTTCATCCGCGACATCGCGCTGGTTGCCGGCATCAGCCAGGGGCCAGCCGTCATGGAGGTGAACCCAAAGGTACCGGCCACCACGGTTCCTGAGTTCATCGCCTATGCGAAGGCCAATCCGGGTAAGATCAACTTGGGGTCAGCCGGCATTGGAACCCCCCAACACGTGATCGGCGAGCTGTTCAAGATGTTGACCGGCACCAACATGGTGCACGTCCCCTATCATGGCTCGGCCCCAGAGTTGACCGATCTGATCGCTGGTCAAGTCCAGGTGGTGTTTGAGCCAATCCAGTCCACGATCGGATACATCAAGGGCGGAATGCTGCGGCCCCTGGCGACAACAATGGCATCGCGCGCAGATGCGCTACCGAATTTACCGACGGTGGGGGAATTCGTCCCGGAGTTCGAGGCACGCACTTGGCAGGGGTTGGGTGCTCCGAAAGGCACGCCCGCCGAAATCACTGGCATGCTCAATAAAGAGGTCAATGCCGCTCTCGCCGATCCAAGGCTCAAGGCACGGTTTACTGACCTCGGTATCATACCAATGCCCATGGCGCCGGCCGAATGCCAAAAGTTTATCACCGCCGAAACCGAGAAGTGGGCCAAAGTGATCAAGTTCGCGAGCATCAAGACCGAGTGATCAGGCGACGCTGACCGAATGTTCCATATACCCGTTACGCGAACACGACTGATGTCGTGGGTAACCTTGAGCGCGCACTTATGCGGCAACAATGTTCGGGACCGATCGGAGTATCCGGTCGGCTTGGAACTTCGTTTCGATCAAGGATCACATCGCCTTAGCGGTGCCCGTCGATGCTTATGCGGGCGATGTTTCATGTAAGTGCGGCATGGTCCGCCCATATCACGCTTGGCCGCGAGTCAGACCGATGCTAGGGTCAACCCGGGTGGCTTCTACGACAGCCCCGTGCATGTCTGCAGCGCCGCGGTAAGCGGTTGCTCCCGGCCGATGCGCCGGCAAACCAAGGGCGGGATTGATATGAAGGCTGTAGCCCTTGGCGGGGGTCGCCATATCGTCGGGATTAAATACCGGGAGGCGATAGGGTTCGTTATTTGCCATTCGGTGGCGGCGCTCGCGCTCTTTCCGTGGTTCTTCAGCTGGACCGGCTTCATCGTCTTTAATCTGGGAACGTTCCTGTTTGGCGTCGTCGGCGTCAATCTGACCTATCACCGGCTGGTTTCGCACCGCGCATTCAAATGCCGCCGCTGGCTCGAATGCACGCTGGCTGTCATCGGCGCATGCTCAATGGAGTTCTCGCCGGCGCACTGGGCCGCCGTTCATCGCAGGCACCATCACCACACGGACGACGACTTCGACCCCCATAGCCCGGTCAGAAGTTTTATGTGGGCCCATATGGGTTGGCTTGTGGCGAAGGTAGACGACATGAACCGGCGCGAGCTGCTGGAACGATACGCCAAGGATCTGATGCGCGATCCGCTGTATGCGTGGCTCGAGCGACGCGACAATTGGCTGAGAATCGGACTGGCGTTGTGGCTTGCCTATTTTGTCGTGGGATTTGCCGCAGCGTGGGTGTCGGGTTCAAGTTCCGCAGCTTCGGTGCAATTCGGTTTGAGTCTTCTGGTATGGGGCGCAGCGCTCCGCACGGTTGTTGTTTGGCACTCGTCCTGGGCGATAAATTCAATTTCACACATTTGGGGTTATCGTAACTACGACACTCCCGATCGCAGTCGAAACAACCTGTTTGCATCGCTTTTGGTTGGAGGCGAGTGGCATAACAATCATCACGCTGATCCTGCCTCGGCGCGGCAAGGTCACAAGTGGTGGGAGATCGAACTGACCTGGCTGATAATCCGCGGTTTCGTGCGGCTGGGCTGGGCAACGGACGTCGTTATGCCGTCTCCGGCTCTTGTCGGCACCGTCAAATTACAAACGGCGGGACATGACGGCGCCGTGGCGCTTTCGGGATCAGAGTAGTTCTACAGCGCTTCTTACGCAGGCTCCGTGGCGTAGCGGGCCATGACCTTCAAGATACCTTCCTTATTGAGCTGCCCGACGGATTCCAGCCGGGATATTTCGCGCAGGTAATCGACGTAATAGGCGGGCGTGAAGGAATTGAAAAATACAGCGGGTTCATCGAATGGATTTGTGAACTTGTGGGGCGCCCCGATCGGCACAACCACATAGCCGCCCGCAGCCACCTCGTAGGAGTTGTTCCCGGCGCTGAATAGCAGCTTGCCGCTGATCACCAAAAACGTTTCGTCGTGCATGCGATGAAGATGAGGCGGGATTTGATCGACCTTTGGCGGCACGGTGATCATGACCGCACCGAACCGGTTGTCGGTGCGGGAGCCGTCCTCCAGGACGCGGATCTGGATCGGACCGGCCTTGAAGGTCTCACCGGAACTACCCGAAACGATGTTGACGTTTGTCATGCTTTCGTTTCCTTGCGGCATTTGCCCAAGGCAACATACCGCCTCGGACTGGCATGGTAGTAGAGGCCGGGCGGAAGATCGGTGAAAGACCGGCCTGTCCAAAGCGTCGGCTAAACCCTAAATGTAGCGGCGTTATCCGCTGAAATATCCATGCCTTGCGCCTGCGCGCTGGTATGATACCGGCGTGGGGTGGTATGACCGCCGGAAATATCCCTATTTCTCCGCCAGGAGCGACTATGTCGGTATCGCACAATTCCAGGCCTGCGGAAGACGGCCTGTTTTCGGCTTCGCTCGCCGAAACCGATCCGGAAATCGCCGATGTGATCGCGCTCGAGCTCGGCCGCCAGCGCGACGAGATCGAGCTAATCGCGTCCGAGAATATTGTCAGCCGCGCGGTTCTGGAAGCGCAGGGTTCGGTGCTGACCAATAAGTATGCCGAGGGGTTGCCGGGCAAGCGCTATTACGGTGGCTGCCAATTCGTAGATATCGCCGAAACGGTGGCGATCGAGCGGGTGACCAGGCTGTTTGGTTGTTCGTTTGCGAACGTGCAGCCGCATTCCGGCGCGTCGGCCAACGCCGAAGTGTTCATGGCGCTGATGCAGCCCGGCGACACGTTCATGGGGCTTAACCTCGCCGCGGGTGGGCATCTCACCCACGGCTCCCCGGTCAATATGTCGGGCAAGTGGTTCAAGGTCGTGCCCTACGGCGTGCGCCGCGACGATCACCTGATCGACATGGCCGAGGTCGAACGGCTGGCGAAAGAGCACAAGCCGAAAGTCATTGTCGCCGGCGGTTCTGCCTATCCGCGCATTATCGACTTCCGCCGCTTCCGCGAGATTGCCGACGAAGTCGGCGCTTATCTCATGGTCGATATGGCGCACTTTGCCGGTCTCGTTGCCGGCGGCGCCCATCCGAGCCCGTTCCCGCATGCGCATGTTGTGACCACGACCACGCACAAAACGCTGCGCGGGCCGCGCGGCGGCGCCATTCTCACCAACGACGAAGAGCTGGCGAAAAAACTCAACTCGGCGGTGTTTCCCGGCATGCAGGGCGGCCCGCTGATGCACGTCATCGCCGCCAAGGCGGTCGCTTTCGGCGAAGCGCTGCGGCCGTCATTCAAGCTCTATGCGAAGAGTGTTGTCGATAACGCGAAGGTACTCGCCGAGACGCTCAAAGCCCGTGGCCTCGACATCGTCTCCGGTGGCACCGATACGCACCTGATGCTGGTCGATCTGCGCAAGAAAAAGCTGACCGGGCGGGTGGCGGAAGTCGCGCTCGGCCGCGCTCACATGACCTGCAACAAGAACGGCATCCCGTTCGATCCGGAGAAGCCCATGGTCACGTCCGGTGTCCGGCTCGGCACGCCGGCCGGTACCACGCGCGGCTTCGGCATCGCCGAGTTCCGGCAAGTCGGCGAAATGATTTCGGAAGTGCTCGACGCGCTGTCGAAAAACGGCACCGATCAGGATGTCCAGGCCGAGGCAAGCGTCCGGGAAAAGGTCAGGCGGCTGGTGAGCCGGTTCCCGATCTACGAGGGGTGAGGGCATGCGTTGTCCGAGTTGCAGCAGCCTCGATACCCAGGTGAAGGATTCGCGGCCGACGGAAGACTCGTCCGTCATTCGCCGCCGCCGCGTCTGCCTAACCTGCAACTTCCGCTTCACGACCTTCGAGCGCGTGCAACTGCGCGAACTGACCGTCATCAAGCGTGCCGGCCGCCGCGTGCCGTTCGACCGCGACAAGCTGTTGCGCTCGATCCAGATCGCCTGCCGCAAACGCCCGGTCGATCCGGAACGCATCGATCAAACTGTATCCAAAATCGTCCGCGAGCTTGAAAGCATCGGCGAGAGCGAAGTGTCGTCGGAAACCATCGGCGAGACGGTGATGGCGCATCTGCGCGATCTCGACGATGTGGCTTATGTGCGCTTCGCCTCGGTCTATCGTAATTTCCGCGAAGCCAAGGACTTCGAGACGGCGCTGGCGGAGCTGTCGGGGGAAGAAGCCGCCGAGATCGCAAGGAAGTGAGCGCAGCGGCGCCGAGAGCATTCGCTCACTATATTGTCATGCTCCGCGAAGGCGGAGCATCCAGTAGCCCCAGTGAGATTCGTTCTGGCTGTGCGATTACTTAAAAACTCCGTGATTACTGGATCACCCGCCTTCGCGGGTGATGACAGTGTGGGTTGCTCATGAGCGCCGCAACAGACACCCGCTTCATGGCGCTGGCGCTTTCGCTCGGCCGGCGCGGCCTTGGGCGCACGTGGCCGAACCCGGCCGTCGGCGCGGTCATTGTCAAAGACGGCGTGATTGTCGGGCGGGGCTGGACCCAGCCCGGCGGGCGACCTCACGCCGAGGTCGAGGCATTGCGCCGCGCCGGTGAGGCGGCGCGTGGCGCAACAATGTACGTCACGCTTGAGCCGTGCTCGCACTTCGGCAAATCGCCGCCGTGCGCCGACGCGGTCATCGCGGCCGGCGTGTCGCGGGTGGTCTCGGCGATCGAGGATCCTAATCCGGAAGTGGCGGGGCAGGGCCATGCGCGGCTGCGCGCCGCGGGAGTTACGGTAGAGATTGGACTCGGTGCGGATGAAGCGCGGCGGGACCACGCCGGACATATCCTGCGCATAACGCAGCGCCGGCCGCGCGTGCTGCTCAAGCTTGCGATTTCCGCTGACGGCAAAGCCGGCGCGGCGGGCGGAAAACCCATTGCTATTACCGGCGAGGAGGTGCGCGAGCGCGTACATCTTCTGCGCGCCGAGAACGACGCTATCATGGTTGGTATCGGCACCGTGCTTGCCGACGATCCGCAACTGACCTGCAGGCTGCCGGGTATGGCGAAACGCTCGCCAGTCCGGATCATTGCCGACAGTGCCCTGCGTTTGCCGGTTCAGTCGCAGCTGGTGCAGAGCGCGCGCGACACGCCGGTCTGGGCGATTTGCGCCAGCGGCGCTGCAGAGCAGGCGGCATCCAGCTTGTTGTCGCGCGGCGTCAATGTGCTCCGCTCGCCGAACAGCGCCGATCCGCTCGACATCAGGGAAGTCCTGGGTTTGCTCTCGGCCGCAGGTATCACCCGGCTCATGGTGGAAGGCGGCCCGACGCTTGCGGCGACGTTCCTAGCGGCCGATCTGGTCGATGAGGCCGTCTTGTTTCACTCGCCAAAGATCGTCGGAACCGATGGGATCGAGGCGCTTGCATCGGGGGCTATGGCGGCGCTCAGTGCCCAGCTAAAGCAGGTTTCAAGTGCGCCGGTCGGCGTCGACCGGCAAGATAACTATCTCCGTGAGTAAGTGACGTGTTCACAGGTATTGTCAGCGACTTAGGCGAGATTCTTGAGGTCGAGGAGAAGGCTGAAGGCCTGCGCCGGCTTAATATCGCCTGTAGCTACGACCCCGACACTATAGATATCGGCGCCTCGATCGCCTGTTCCGGTATTTGCCTGACGGTCGTCGGCCGAGGGCGGACCGGTAACCGCTCGTCGTTCGCAGCCGACGCCGCTGCGGAAACCTTGCGGATGACCACCGCCAGCACCTGGGCGGCCGGCACCAGGTTGAACCTGGAGCGCTCGCTCCATCTTGGCGATGAGCTTGGCGGCCATATTGTCAGCGGCCACGTCGACGGCATTGCCGAACTGATCGAACGGGAAGACTTGCCCGACATGGCAAAGCTCACGCTGCGCGTCCCGCCGGAGCTGTCGCGGTTCATCGCGCAAAAGGGCTCCGTCGCGCTTGACGGTGTTTCACTCACCGTGAACGAAGTTTCCGGCGATACGTTTTCAGTGTTGCTGATCCCGCACACGCTCAAAGTAACCACGTTCGGCTCTTTGCAACGTGGCGCGCGGCTCAATATCGAAGTCGACATGATGGCGCGCTATGCTGCGCGCCTTCTGGAAACAGCGCGGTAGCGCGGAGTACCCATGGCTGGTCCGCGGCAAGGCAAGCGTATCGAAGGCGCCGGCAAGGGCGCACGCATTCTCATTGTCGAAGCCCGCTTCTATGATGCGATCGCCGACGCGCTGCTGGCCGGAGCGATGAAGGCGCTGAAGGAAGCCAAGGCCGAGGTCGATGTCGTCAGCGTGCCTGGCGCGCTCGAAATTCCGACCGCAATCGCCATCGCGGCCGACGCCGCGCAGCGCAACCGCAAACCTTATGACGGCGCGGTCGGACTTGGCTGCGTAATCCGTGGCGAGACCATTCACTTTGAGATCGTGTCCAACCTCTCGGCCAAGGGGCTGATGGAGCTTTCGGTCGAACGGCGGCTGCCGATCGGCAACGGCATCATCACCGTCGAGAATGAAGCGCAGGCATTCGCCCGCGCACGCATGGAAGAACAGGACAAGGGCGGCGATGCCGCACGCGCGGCGCTGGCGCTGATCGCGCTTAAGCGCAAAGTCGGGAAGCGCTGATATGGCTGGTGCCAAAAACAACGACGGGCGCGAGGCCAATCAGCGCGGCGCGGCGCGGCTTGCGGCCGTGCAGGCGCTTTATCAGATGGATCTCGCCGGCACCGGCCTCAACGACATCATGGCGGAGTTCGAGACCCATTGGCTCGGCGGCGAGATCGAAGGCGCGCAATATCGTCCGGCTGAAGCCGCTTATTTCCGCGACATCGTCGGCGGCGTGGTGCGCGAACAAAGCAAGCTCGATCCGCAGATCGATAACGCGCTCACCCGCGGCTGGCCGCTGAAGCGGATCGAGGCGGTGCTGCGTGCGGTGCTGCGCGCCGGCGCCTATGAACTCGCCCATCGCCCAGACGTGCCGGCCCGTGTCGTGATGTCGGAATATGCCGATGTTGCCGGCGCTTTCGTCGACGACAAGGAAACCGGCATGGTCAATGCCGTGCTCGATCAGCTCGCGCGCGATATGCGCGCGGCCGAATTCGCCGGCCGGTAATCGTGGCGCACTCCGATCAGGGCTCGACTGAAGACCACCTGATCGCAAAATATTTTCGTCCGCTCGCAACTGCGCCCGGCGCGCTCGGTCTTACCGATGACGCTGCGATCCTGACGCCGCCGCCGGGGTGCGATCTGGTGCTGACTACCGATGGCGTCATCGCCGGCGTGCATTTCTTCCCCCACGACCCGCCCGGCCTGATCGCCCGCAAAGTATTGCGGATGAATTTGTCCGATCTCGCCGCCAAGGGCGCCAAACCGGTCGGTTTTCTGCTCTCGGTCGCGCTGCCAGCGCCAATCGACGAAAAATGGGTCGCGGCATTTGCCGATGGGCTCGGCGCGGATGCGGAGCACTACGGCTGTCCGCTGCTCGGCGGCGACACGGATCATACCCCAGGACCGCTCGCGGTTACGATCGCAGCCTTCGGTACGGTGGCGCAAGGCAAAATGGTGCGGCGGACAACGGCGAAGGTCGGCGATGTCGTCGCGGTTACCGGCACGATCGGCGACGCGGCGCTCGGCCTGCTGCGGCACAAGGATAACATCCTCGACAAACGCTGGGCGCTGTCGGTCGAGCAAAGTGACTATCTCAAGGTGCGCTATCTGTTGCCGGAACCGCGCACTGCGCTGGCGGAAGCGGTTCTGCGCCAAGCCTCGGCTGCGATGGACATATCCGACGGCCTTGTAGGCGATCTCACCAAATTATGCCGCGCATCCGGCGTCGCTGCCGAAATTGATGTAGCGC
This sequence comes from uncultured Alphaproteobacteria bacterium, assembly GCA_963742215.1. Lineage (GTDB taxonomy): Bacteria > Pseudomonadota > Alphaproteobacteria > Rhizobiales > Xanthobacteraceae > BOG-931. Next base: position 458,312 of record CAVULJ010000005.1, on the reverse strand, counting down.
GCGTGCCGCTGTCTGACGCCGCGCAGAGCTCACTTACCGCCGATCCCACCCTGATCGAAACGATCCTGACCGGCGGCGACGATTACGAAATCCTGCTGACGCTTGAGCCGCAGCGGCTTGATGTGTTCCGGGCCGCTGCACAAAGGGCCGATGTCGAGGTCACCGAGATCGGCCGCATCACATCGGGAGAGGGTGCCCACTTTCTGCGCGACGGCAAGCCGCTCACGTTCGCGCGGCCGTCCTATAGTCATTTTTGACGGTGCGACCACCATGCGCGCGGCGACGGTAGCGGCAGCGCTTTTTGGTACGAGCTGCCTGGCGCTGCCGGTTGCCGCGGAGACGCTGCATATCGTTCTCGCTTCGCCGCTGGTTGAGGAAGGTTCCGGTCCGGATGGCTGCACACCAGCTTTGAGCGGGTTGGGCGGTCCGCCAATATGGCAAGTGCGCATTGAACGCTACCTGCTAGACGGCAAGGCGTTGATCGAAGCGAGCCGCGTTGCGGAACGGAACCGGTTTCCACTTTGTATTGCCGACCTTCCAGTGGCGCGAAATGCCGCGGTGGAATTGCCGTTCGTCGCTCACGAAGCCGGGAGTGCAAGGGTGGCTGGCATGGTTTTGCGCTTTGTCGATCCGCAGGACTTCTACGTCGTCGAAGCCGACGCGCTCGCCGGACGCGTGCGCTTTCTCAGCATCATCAATGGCGAACGGCGCGAGATCGCCGGCCGCGATACAAAGCTTGTCGTGGGCAAAGCCGAGACGCTGGGCGTCAAAGCCATCGACAATCGCTTCGAAATCACGCTCGACGGCAAACCGCTGTTCGAGGCGACGGACGCAGGCCTTACCGCCGCGGGCCGGTTGGGCATCTGGAGCCGGGCCGACAGCGACACCAGCTTCGGCGATTTGTTCGTCACCGTTCTGGATTGAACAGCTATAATGCCGATCCGGAGAAGCGCTCATGCATGACACGACGGCACTGAAACCTGCGACCGTGACGGAACCAAAGCCCTACGTCGGCAAGAACGCCAATCCGCGCTACGCCGCGCTTTATCGGCACTTTCCGACCGTCGATTATCTGCGCCGCGGTGCGCGCCGCCGGCTGCCGCACTTTGCCTTCGAGTATTGCGACGGCGGCTCCGGCAAGGACGACCTCGGCATCAGGCGCAACTGGGCGGGGCTCGACGCGGTCGAGATGGTGCCACGTTATGGCGTGATGCCGGCTTTGCCGTTGTGCGAGGTCGAGCTGTTCGGCCGCCGCTACGCCGCGCCGATTGGCGTGTCGCCGATGGGCGGTCCGGCTATCGTCTGGCCGGGCGCCGATGAGTATCTCGCGCGCGCCGCGCAGAAGGCGCGCATTCCTTACACGCTCGGTACGGTCGGCTGTTCGACCATCGAACGCATTGCCGAGATTGCGCCTGACGTATTCTGGTTTCAGCTTTATCGTGCCGCCAAAAACAATCACGCTATCGGGTTCGATCTGGCGAAGCGCGCCCAGGATGCTGGCTGTCACGCGCTGATGCTCACGCTTGACGTGCCGGTGCGTACCACCCGCGCCCGCGAAGTGGTGGTCGGCCTTGGCGGCGCGTTCAATCCCGATCTGACGAAGATCATACAGATGCTGATGTCTCCGGCGTGGACCATGGCGCTGCGCAAGAACGGCATCCCGCGATTTTCCAACTTGCGCAAATACGCCGGTGAGAACACCTCGATCAACGATATGATCGCGTTCGCACGCCGCGAGATGGGCGGCGCCTTCACCTGGGATGAAGTCGCGCAATACCGCGACCGCTGGAAAGGCACACTGATCGTCAAAGGCATCATGCATCCGGAGGATGCCGAGAAGGCGGTGTCGCTTGGCGTCGACGGCATGTTCGTGTCAAACCACGGCGGCCGGCAGATCGATGCGCTGCCGGCGCCGATTGATGTGCTGCCCGCGATCGTCAAGCAGGTCGGCAACCGCGCCACAGTGCTCTACGATTCCGGTGTCCGCAGCGGCACCGACGTGGCGCGGGCCTATGCGCTCGGCGCGGCTGCGGCGTTCGCCGGCAAGGCTTTCCTGTGGGGCCTCGGTGCGTTGGGCGAGGAGGGCGCGGGCCACGTCATTGATATCCTCATTGAGGAGACGCAGGCCGCGTTCGGCCAACTGGGCGCGCTGACGCCCGACGAGTCGCGCTCAGTGACGATCCGCCATAACGGTGCGCTGCACTTCTGATCTGCACCGGCCGAGGTAGCTTTGCCAGCTTTCGGCCGGTAGAACGGGCCGTTTCCGGGAGTCGATTATGGCGGCCATCGCCGAACCAACTGTTGCCGAATCTGCAATCGATCTAACCGACGATCGGCTTGCCGCACGCAATGCCGTGGTGCTGGCGGCGGCGCAGGCGCTTGCCGGCGGCAACAACACCGTGATTGCCGCCACCACCTCGATTATTGCATCGGTGCTTGCGCCGGATGCGACGCTGGCGACGCTGCCGATCAGCTTCATGGTCGCCGGCATGTGGCTCGGCACATTGCCGGTCGGGGCGCTGACCAAGGCCTACGGCCGGCGTTTTGCATTGCAGACCGGGTCGGCTTTCGGGATCGCCTCGGGATTGATCTCGTGTGCCGCAGTTTTGCAGGGCTCGTTCCTGCTGCTTCTTGCCGGAACGTTTTGCGGCGGCCTCTATGCCGCCGCGCATCAGTCCTATCGGTTTGCAGCCGCCGACACGGCGAGCCCGAAGTTTCGGCCGAAGGCGGTGGCCTGGGTACTGGCCGGTGGCGTGTTCGCCGGCGTGATCGGGCCGCAGCTCGTCATCTACACCAAGGACATCTGGCCGGCTTATCTGTTCGCCGCCACGTTTATCGGTCAATCGGCCTGCGCCGCGCTCGCCGCAATCGTGCTGCACTTCGTCAAAATCCCGCGGCCGCGGGTGTCCCACTCGCTCGCCGACGGACGGCCGCTGACGGCGATCATCGTGCAGCCGAAATTCATCGTCGCCGTGGTTTGCGGTCTGGCGAGCTACACGATGATGAACATGATGATGACGTCGGCGCCGCTGGCGATGATCATGTGCCACCACTCGGTGGGCGACGCAGCGCTCGGCATTCAGTGGCACGTGCTGGGTATGTATGCACCGAGCTTCATCACCGGCTCCCTGATCGCGCGTTTTGGCGTGCGGCAGATGATTGCGATCGGGCTCGCGCTGATCGTCGTCGCGGCGTCGATCGAACTCGCTGGTGTCGAGATCTGGAATTTCTGGGTCGGGCTGACGATCCTCGGCGTTGGCTGGAATTTTGCGTTCATCAGCGCAACCACCTTGGTCACCGAATGCCACGATCCGCACGAGCGCAACAAGGTGCAGGCGTTCAACGATTTCCTGATCTTCGGCTCGATGGCAATCGGATCGTTCTCATCCGGCGCGCTGCTGGCGCGTTACGGCTGGACCGCCGTGAATGACATGGCTTTCCCGGTGATCTTCATCGCCGCCGTGTTGCTTGCCTGGGGCTCGCTGGTGCGCCGTCCGAAGGCGGCATAAACTCGCCGGCGCTGCATTCGTTTTTGGGGAGGATAAGCGCATGGCCAGATCAATGCGTAAAACACGGAAGCCTGCCAAATCCGCCGTCAAATCATCGGCACGCCGCAAAATAACAGCGCGCACGAAATCCAAAACCCGAGCGAAGCTCAAACCGGCCAAGGCGAAACCAGCTGCGAAGAAACAGACCTTCGTCGCCAGCCACCACAGCCCTGATGCGTTCGAGCAGGGCTTGCGCCGTTATGCCCAATATCGCGATCTCGGCATTGCCGCGGCAACCAACGGCCTGGTGCGCGCCCACGTCATCAAGTTTGTCCCGCCCTTCATTCCCGCCGAAGTCTCGAAGCGACACTATCACGACGTGCAATTTCAGATGATCTACGTGCTCAAGGGCTGGATGAAGAGCGAATTTGAAGGGCAGGGCGCCATCACCATGCGCGAGGGCTCCTGCTGGCTGCAGCCGCCGAAGATCAAGCACACCGTGCTCGGCTATTCCGACGACTGCGAGGTGCTGGAAATCATCCTGCCGGCCGATTTCGAGACGGTGGAACTGGAGTAGTCATCGCGTGTCATTGCGAGCGTAAGCGAAGCAATCCAGCGCTCAATGCCGGCCGCTCTGGATTGCTTCGTCGCTATCGCTCCTCGTAATGACAGAAGTTGGACGTGTACGACATGACAATGACGCCATCACTTGCCAGCAACCTCCCCATCCTCACCGCGCTTGAGCGCAAGGTGCTGTGGCTGGCGACGTGGACCATCCATAACGCCAATCATCTACGCGAGAACAACGACGGCGTGAAGGTTGGCGGCCATCAGGCATCGTCGGCGTCGCTCGCGACCATTATGACGGCGCTGTATTTTCACACCTTAAGGCCGCAGGACCGCGTCGCGGTGAAGCCGCATGCCGCGCCGAATTTCCACGCCATCCAATATCTGCTTGGGCGCCAGAGCCGCGAGAAACTCGAAGCGTTCCGTGGCTACAAGGGTGCGCAATCCTATCCGTCGCGCACCAAGGATACCGACGACGTCGATTTCTCCACCGGTTCGGTCGGCCTCGGCGTCGCGCAGACTTTGTTTTCCTCGCTGGTGCAGGACTATGTCCGCGCTCATGGCTGGGGACTTGATCGGCCCGGAAGGCCGGATGATCGCGCTGCTTGGCGACGCCGAGCTCGACGAAGGCAACATCTTCGAGTCGATCCTCGAAGGCTGGAAGCAGGGGCTGCGCAATTGCTGGTGGATCGTCGATTACAACCGGCAAAGCCTCGATGCCGTGGTGCGCGAAGGTCTGTGGGAGCGCTACGAAAATCTGTTCCGCAATTTCGGCTGGGACGTCGTCGTTCTCAAATACGGCTCGTTGCAGCAGGCGGCGTTCGCCGAACCCGGCGGGAGGTGTTGCGGCAAGTGGATCGATAACTGTCCGAACCAGCTTTATTCGGCGCTGGTGTTTCAGGGCGGCGCGGCGTGGCGCAAACGGCTTAACGACGAGATCGGCGATCAGGGGCCTGTGTCGCGGCTGATCGAGCAGCGCAACGACGACGAGCTGGCGCGGCTGATGAACAATCTCGGCGGCCATGACCTGCGCGCGATCATCGAAGCGTTTGATGCCATCGATCACGATCGCCCGGTCTGTTTCATCGCTTACACCATCAAGGGCTATGGGCTGCCGCTCGCCGGCCACAAGGACAATCACGCCGGCCTGATGACGCCGGCGCAGATGGAGACGTTCCGGAAGCTGATGAACGTCCGGGCCGGCCATGAGTGGGATTTGTTCGAAGGGCTGACGCAACCGGCCGAGAGCGATCCAGGAATTTCTTGCCGCCGTGCCGTTCGCGCAGGGCGGCGAGCGCCGCTTGCAGGCGGCACCGATCGCCGTGCCGGATGAGCTGAAAGTGCCGATCCAGCCGAAGATGGCGACGCAGAACGGTTTTGGCGCGCTGCTCAATGAAATCGCGCGGAGCGACACGCCGCTGGCTTCGCGCATCGTGACGACCTCGCCGGACGTTACGGTCTCGACCAATCTCGGCGCCTGGGTGAACCGGCGCGGCCTGTTCGCCCGCGAGGCGCTGGCCGACACGTTCAAGAGCGAGCGCATCCCTCGACGTTCAACTGGGAATTCTCGCCGAAGGGCCAGCATCTCGAGCTCGGCATCGCCGAGATGAATTTGTTCTGTCGCGCTGTCGGCGCTCGGCCTGTCGCACAGCATCAACGGCGAGCGGCTGCTGCCGATCGGCACGCTGTACGATCCGTTCATTGCCCGCGGCCTCGATGCGCTCAATTACGCCTGTTATCAGGACGCGCGTTTCATTCTGGTGGCGACGCCGTCGGGCCTGACGCTGGCGCCGGAAGGCGGCGCGCACCAGTCGATTGCCGAGCCGCTGATCGGCATGGCGCAGGACGGCCTGGCTTCCTTCGAGCCGGCCTTTGTCGATGAGCTCGCCGTCATTCTCGCGTTCGCATTCGCGTACATCCAGAAGAGACGGAGAAGGCGAGGCGTCGGAGCGCAACTGGCTGCGTGATGAAACCGGCGGCTCGGTTTATCTGCGGCTGTCGACGCGTCCGATCGACCAGATCGAGCGCGCCATGACGCCGGAGCTGCGGCAGGCGATCGTCGATGGCGCGTATTGGCTGCGCGAGCCGGGCCCGAACTGCCAGGTCGTCGTCGCCTATACCGGCGCGGTCGCGCCCGAGGCGATCCAGGCGATCGGCCTGATGGCGGAAGACCGCCGCGATGTCGGCCTGCTCGCGGTCACCTCAGCCGATCGCCTCAACGCGGGCTGGACCGCGGCATGGCGGGCGCAAGGAGCGCGGCCTCGTTCACGCCCGCTCGCATATCGAGCGGCTGTTTGCCGGACTGCCGCGGCATTGCGGCATTGTCAGTGTTGTCGACGGTCACCCGGCGACGCTCGGCTGGCTCGGCGCGGTCGCCGGTCATCGCGTGCGGCCGCTCGGCGTCGAGCACTTCGGACAGACCGGTTCGATCGAGGATCTCTACGCGCATTATGGCATCGACGCGCGCGCCATCATCGCCGCCGCCGAAGCGATCGCGCCGGGCCGGCCGATAAGGCATTTGGGCGTGGTGTAGCGTGTCATCGTCCGCAAATTCCGCCGGCCCGATGAACGCATAGGCGGTGCGCCTGCGGTTACTGGATGCCCCCTTCGCGGGGTATGACAGAATAAGGAGAGACCATCATGCCCATCATCGACGCGCAGGTGCATGCTTACGAGCGCAATCATCCCGGCCGGCCGTGGCACGCGGTGCTGGCGGGACCGCCCGAAGTCACCGGCGAGCAGATGGTCGCGGCGATGGATGCCAACGGCGTCGATGGTGCGATCCTGATTTCGGCATTCACGATGTACCGCTATGACGCGAGTTACGCGGTCGCGGTGCGCAACCGCTTTCCCGGCCGCTTCGCGCTGATCAAGCCGGTCGATCCCGCTAATCCCTCAGTCGCCGACGTGATCGCGGAGTGGAAACGCACGCCTGGCACCGTTGCCGTCCGCATGCTACTGGTGCGCGGCGGCTACAACGAGGATCCCGCCGATCCCGGCCTTAACCGCGTGCTGAAGGAAGCCGCGCGTCAGTCGATGCCGGTGAACCTGCACATTGCCGGCCGGCTCGACCAGGGCATCGAACTGATCCGCCGCAATCCCGATACGCAGATCATCGTCGATCATCTCGGCCTGGTTCAGCCATACGATCCGCCGGCGCCGCAGGCACCATGGGCCGAACTGCCGAAAGTGCTGACGCTCGCCAAATTGCCGAACGTCGCCATCAAGATCACCGGCGCCTGCACGCTGTCGCATGAGCCGTTTCCCTATAACGACATCTGGGATCCGGTCTGCCGCGTCATCGACGCTTTCGGTCTCGACCGCTGCCTATGGGGCACCGACTGGACGCGCGCGGTGAATCTTCTCAGCTTTCGCGCAGGGCGTCGAGGCGTTCCGCGTCACCGACCGCATCTCGGAGAGCGACAAGGTCAAGCTGATGGGCGGCACCGCCGCGCGCATCTACGGCTGGTCGCCATAGCGGGGGTGAATTGCTTGTTATTCCGCAGCGGCCGTCCGAGCGGGCATTCAGCCGGCGCCGAGGTTGCTTCGGATTAACGAAGAGCGCGCGAAATATTGCCTCGGATTAATTTGAGCGCGGCGCGACGATAGTTGTACAGTCAGCAGCAGTCTTTTTGTGCAGTTTGGTCGCATTTTTTTCCTCGCACGGCGGATACTTACCCCCGAAGGAGGTTTTGCGTGGCAACTCAATTATTGTCTGCTGCCGAAGCAGGGCCGTGGAGCGAGGACAAAGTTGCCACCAGCAGAGCGGGGCATCAGCCTGCACTGGCTTTGCAATTTCGTCGGGGACCTTCAGGCGCGGCTAACGCGGCGCGCGGCAGGCCATGCGAGCAAGCCGATAACGCCCGCGCGCAAAACAAGACCGGAAATTGGGGCCACCTGATATGCCGAAGCGAGATTCCTGAAATCCCGCCGTACTATTTTCTGAATACCCACGCCCTCGTTTCACAATCCATCGTTCCGCTGACGAAAGAGATCGACGCGCCGTTGTTCGCTCTGGTGCCGCCGAAGTATCGTGGAAAGCCCGCGGTCTTCATCTCGCATACCTGGAACTCGCTTTTATTCGGTGCAGAGAGCAACGGATCGGCACGCTGGACGCAGTTTACGACGGAAGAAGACGAGTTCGTATGGATCGATTTTGCCTGCTACAACCAGAACCGCGTCGACAACAGCAAAATATCTGAGGACATGTAAGGCGTCGTCAAGACCATCGACAAACTTGTCGTGGCCGTGACGCCGACGCCGCTGTACAACCGGTCATGGTGCCTGTGGGAGCTCTACTGCGCCGATATCGACCGGGCTACGCCGGAGTTTCGTGTGCACACCGGCTTCCGGAACGACAAGATCCAGTCCGTCAACGCGCTCTATCGGTCGTTCTCTGGCGTTGAAAACGCGCACTCCATCTACGCCCGGACGAAGAGCAAATCCACAATGCCTTTATCAGCAGGCATGGCGGCCTTGAAAAGGCCAATGCGGCGATCAAGGAGATGCTGAAGCGTCATCTGAGCAGCAAGTGGCACGAGCTACAGCCGGATGAAGGACCGCTGAAGTTCAGTCCCGGTCCCTGGACGGCCGATCCCGACGGAGCCACATTGCGCGCCTACGCCCCCTATTGGGAGCCGGGATTGCTGGATTGCCTCATCTACGGCAGCAAGCAAACGGTCCGCGAGGTGTTCGCAAGTGCGGGCGTCTATATCGGGGCGCAGGAGAAGACTGCGCTTTCGGCGCAACAGAGCGATCCGGCAAATCGGCGTTTAATCGCCGCCTTGCAGAACGAGGACGTCGAAGCGATCATGGGGGTCGCATACGCCGACGGCGTCGACCTCAATCAACCGCTGCCGTTCCGCAGCGTGCTGTCATTTGTGGTGGCTCCGCCACTTCATTTTCTGATGCCGTGGGCCCAACGGCGGACGATCGAAGCGCTCCTGCTGGTGGGTGCGAACGTCAACTTGCCGTGGACATTTTTGCCCGAGACCAAATCCACCGAAGCTGCGCAACGTAAGGCGCTCGTGGATGCGCTGCTTAGCGGCGTCGGCGATCCACATCAGGCGGAATGGACGCCGCTGATGCTGGCCGTGCAACGCGGGGACGCGAACATTTGCACCTGGCTGATCGAGCATGGCGCATCAATCCGGTGGCCGTCGCCGCCGCCGGGAGTAAAGAGCGCATTTGTCAACTTCAGGTGTCCGAAAACCGGGCTCACCGCTTTGCATCTTGCAGCGGACGGCAAGCGATCGGACCTCGTACAGCTCCTGCTTCAATCCGGCGCGGCGGTCGACGACGCGCTGATCAGCGGGATGACGGCGCTTCACATCGCCGCCGTTGCCGGTGACGTCGACAGCATCAAACTTCTCCTGAAATCCGGCGCGGACCAAAGCCTGTGCGACCGGACCGGACGATCGGCACAAGAATGGGCGCAGGAGTGCAAACATCCTGAAGCTGCCGAGCTTCTCGGGATGGTTGTGTCTCCAGCCGCCGCGGCGCCCGCGACCACGCCGGGAACCGACGTCGATTTCGGCACTCTCATGAAAGCGATACGGGCCGGCGACGTGGCGGCGGTTCAAACCGCGATCAGCCGCGGAATTGATCCCGCGAAAGGTTTCGCTCCGGATAGTCCCACGCCTTTCGGCTTCGCTGTCGCAGAGGGCTCGTCGAATATTGTGAGATTGATGTTGGAGAGCGGCGTCAATCCCAATGCGAGTGTCGCAGGAGGATCAACAACGGCCCTGTCGCTCGCCGCCGATAAAGGCCGTAGCGAAATCGTGCGGATGTTGCTGGCCAGCGGCGCCACCGTGGACGCCGAGGAGCGAGACGGCCGCACCGCCTTGGTCTGGGCGGCGGAGCGAGGAAACGACGATATCGTTACCGCTCTCCTGGATCGCGGCGCTGATGTGAACCATGTCGTTCGGTCTAACGGCGCAACCGCGCTCCATGCGGCAACCCAGAAAGAGCATGAAGCGACAGTCGCGCTATTGGTCGCGCGCGGGGCGCGGGTTGATCTCGCGACAACAGGCGGAAACACTGCGCTGCATTTCGCCGCCTTTTCCGGAAATACAAAAATCGTTGCTATTCTGTTGGCGCACAGCGCCGATCCCGCCTCGGCCAACCGCAAAGGAAAATCTGCGCGCGATGTTGCTCGCGAAGAACGGAAGTCCGATGTTCTACGTTTATTGGAGGAATCGTTTGCCGCAGCGCCTGCGACCACGCCGAAAAGGACTCCCGAGCCCTCAGCCGTAGCGCCTCCAGTCACGCCGCCAGCGACCGCGCCGGCACCAACAACGGCAAGAGCCCTAAAAACATACGTCGAATTGAGGAGAGAATTCGTTGACGACTGGCCAATCCCCAGCAGCACGTTTCTCGACGATGTCCTCTGGGCTTTGCATCGCGATCCGGACCCTGCGGCGTCTCTCAAACTGAGCTGTGACAATCCGCCGTTTCCCGTGGTCGACGCCATCTTCGAAAAGAAGCCCGATGGCATTATTTCGACGGTCCACGTGAAGGACGGCAAGAATCAACAGAGGCCCTCAGAAACAACTGTCATGCATTACACGTTGGTTGACGGAGCCTGGCAGTCGAAGGCGATCGAGCGGCTGTCTCAAAGACTGAAAAAGTGATTCCCCCAGCCGGCAACTCGCCGCGGCACCAGCAACAAGCACGACGACCGCCTACGAAACATTGAAACAAAGATTTCGTAAGGAACGGCCGGTCCTCACCAGCGAACGCGTGGATCAGGCATTCCTGAGCGAAGTCCTTTGGACGTTGCAACGCGATCCGGCTGCCACTGCCTCTGTCGTCCTCGGCTATGAAAATCCGCCGCATTACGACGTCGAGGTGACTTTCAAAAAGGCGGCAAGCATCATTACGTCGACGCTTCGTGTCACTGACGACGATGGGCGGCCCATGCATACAATCGAAACGCGCTATTCGCTAGTCGATAGAGCCTGGAAGGCCGAAGGGATAAGCCATTCGCAGCGGGGTTAGCGTGCGAAAGTTGGGTCGCCTTAGCGGCTGTTTCCCAGCCACTTCGCCAAAACGACCCGGGGTGTGACTTCAAAGCCCAGATGTTCGTAAAAAGCGACGACCTTGGTATTCGTCTCGCGCACAAGCAACTGAACTTTTGCGACGCCGCGCTGGCGAAGCCAATTCTCTCCCGCCTCGACGATTTGCCGGCCGAAGCCTGCAGCCGCGTGAACGAGGATCGGACGCAACGTAATAGAGCCAGCCTCGGTGGCCGTCATGCCCCACCATCACGCTGGCTCTGATAACACCGTCATCTTCGCCGACCAGAACTTCCGAACATGCTCCGGCTTTGGCGAAAGCAAAATCGGCCGCGGGATCGTTGTAGCTCGCAACCAGTCCGCAGGCGCGCCACAAATCGACGATCGCGGATTTGTCCTCGGGATTGGCGGCTCTGATTTTCAGCGGCTTGGGCATATCCTTGAACATCTCTTTGGGCATATCCTGCGATGGCAATGTCCGCTAACTGTCACTTTCGATGATGTCGCGCAATGTCCGAGATCAAGAATCTCGCAAATCCCCTGGATTCTCGCAAATTCCTCTGACTTTCGCAAATTCGTTCCGGAAATGGGAAAAGCCTTCCACTTCGGACTAACGCACAAGCAATTTTATGACGCCGTGATCGGCGCGCGCGGTGAAAACGAAAGAAGCGGCGTTGAAAAGCTTCTGTCCACGCCGTTCAAGGGCGTCACGACGGATGGCACCATCGTTCCGGGCCTTTTTAAGCTGCGGCCCGAAGCTGCGCCGACGCGCGAAATCCTCGGCGCAGCGCTCGCACTCATCGCGCGGCTCAGCCCGGAACAAAAAAAGAAGGTCTGTCTTCCGCTCAACTCGCGGCAGCGGCAGCTGTGGCAGAACAGCATCGTCCGTTATGAGGACTTTGGACTTCGGCTCGACGAAGCTCCGGGCGATCTCAAAGAAGCGGCGATGGCCGTCGTCAAGGCCAGTCTCAGCGCCGCAGGCTACGAGAAGACGCGCACGCTGATGAAGCTGAACGGCTTTCTCGGCGAGCTGGTCGGCGCGCCGCTCCTGCTCGGCGAGTGGTGCTATCAACTGCACATGTTCGGCGAGCCTTCGGCGACCGCGCCGTGGGCAACCGAACCTTGGGCAACCGAACCTTGGGGATGGCAGTTGAGCGGCCATCACTTGATCATCACCTGCTTCATCCTGGGCGAGCAGATGACGCTGACGCCGACCTTCATGGGCGCGGAACCAAGGCGCGTGGATGAGGGGAAATATGCGGGGACAGCCGTTTTCGAGGACGAAGAGTGTCTCGGGCTGCAATTTGCCCGCAACCTATCGGTGGAGCAGAAGCGGAAGGCTGTTTTTTCCGACACCCTCATTGCCGACCAGCTCCCGCCCGGACGGCATCAGGGCAACGACGGCATGTCGTTCGGCGGACGTTATAAGGACAATGCCGTCGTTCCTTATGAAGGAGTGAGCGGCTCGGACCTTAACCCGCAGCAGCGCCGGGCGCTGCTCGATCTTGCCCAATGCTATTTATCCGCATTGCCTGCCGGTCCGTTTGCGGCACGAATGGACGATGTGGAACAGCACATTCTTGAGACCCATTTCTGCTGGGCCGGCGGCATGGGCGAAGACAACGCTTTTTACTATCGCATTCAAAGCCCGGTGGTGATGATTGAGTTTGATCACCATAAAGGGGTGGTTCTGAACAATCCGACACCGGAAAAATTTCACGTCCATACTATCGTTCGCACACCCAACGGTAACGACTACGGCATGGATCTGTTACGCCTGCACTACGAGACAGCGCCGCACCACAAGATCGCGCATCATCACGACCAACACCGGCGGGAACGGCAACAGGGAGAGTGACATGCGCTTTAGGGAGTTGGGAATGTTTGTGCGGGCAGGTGCCATCCGGCTCGGTGTCTTGGCCGCCGCGTTCACGCTATCGCTGTCGGTCGGCGTGGCTCGCGCACAAGATCAGCCAAAAACTTACGTAATGAAGCTGTCGACGTCGACACTCAACGACGCGCCGCATCAATTCATCAAGGACTTTGGCGCCGCGGTGGAGCGGGATTCAGGCGGGCGCATCAAGGCCGAGGTCTATCCGTCAGGCCAACTGGGCTCGATCCCCCGGCAGATCGAAGGCGTGCAATTCGGCTCGATCGAGGGCCTGGTGATGCCGCCAGAGTTCATGGTTGGCGTCGACGAACGGTTCGAGGTGATGGCGGCTCCGGGCCTGGTCGATTCTTTCGAACATGCGCAGCGGGTCGCCGCCGATCCGGCGGTGTGGAAGCTGATGCTGGGCCTCGGCGCGACGAAAGGCCTTCACGGTGTCGGCCTGATCATGTCGCAGCCGTCCTCGGTCATCTCGAAATCCGGCATTCGTCACCTCGCCGACTTCAAGGGGAAGAAGATTCGGATCTTCGCGTCGCAATTCCAGACGGAAGCATTTAACCGGCTCGGGGCCACCCCCGTCGCGATGTCGTTAGGCGACGTGCTGCCGGCGCTGCAACAGGGCGCCATCGATGGCGCAAATGCCGGCATCGGGCCTTTTGTCAGTTTCCATTTTGTCGACGCAGCGAAATACGTCACCGAGATCAACCAGCCGGCGATCTTCATGATGCTTGAGGTTAGTCAGAAATGGTACGGTTCGCTGCCGAAGGATTTGCAGGAGATCGTCGACCGTGACGGTGCCGCAGCGTCGGCGGCGATGGGTCCGGTGGCGCCCGCGATGTTCTCTGCGCAGCGTAAGGCTTGGGTGGACAGTGGCGGCGAACTGATCAGCCTGCCGCAGGACGAGCAGTCCGCGATGATGGCAACGCTTACCAATGTCGGCGCGGACGTTGCGAAGTCCAAGCCGGCCGTGCTCGACGCCTATCAAATTGTCGCCGACGCGGCGAAACGAACGCGATAGGATTGGACTGGCGCGTTCGTTGGATCAGGGTCTAGGGCGCATCCTCGCTCGGGATGGCGCGGTGGAGCAGTCCGTCCAGCCCGAATCTTGCGACGGTCGCGGACACCAGAACGATGAATGCGCCGGCCGGACCGCCAATTTGAAATCGGCTGCCGCCGAGCGCCGAGACCAGAAAGCCGCCGATGATGGATGTATAAGCCCGCGCACCGGTTCGACGCCGGACGCCACGGCGATGGCCATGGACAATGGAAGCGCCACCACGGCAACGGTGAGCGCGGCCATGACGTCACGCCGAAAGGCTTCGACGCTGTAGCCTTCGGCGATGAGCGTAACGAGCTTTGGACGGTAGAGATGAGCTGTGGCGGAACCATCAGGCATTGCCGGACGCGGTTTAGGTCTAAGCCTCGCCGAATGCAAATTCTGCCGCATGCATCATAGCGGATTCGGCACTTGGACCGGCTAGGCACGGACTTTCAGAAAAAGAAGAGGCCCGCTGGGTTGTTCCAGCGGGCCATCCTATCAGGCAGCAGTGATTGATTAGCGCTGTTGCTCAAGACCTGAGTTGGTCGAGGCAGGGCTGGTGTTGTAGTCCTGGCTCTGGGCGCCGGAGCCGGCGTAGTTGTAGTAACGCTTGGTTTGATTACCCTGCGCCATCGCGAGTGACGTGGTGGCCGCGATCAAAAGCGCAGTAACAGTTGCAGTTGCTAACTTCTTCATTTTTCTTCTCCAAAAGTCGACGTTCGAAGATGATCCGAAGATCAACAGACCCGATATGGTGCTGCCGATTCAGAGCGCGAGGGAACATCGCGTAGTATTGACGGGCATTGACGTAACCGGAGCGTATTTTCCGATCACGGCGTCGTGAGTGGCTCAGAGTGGACCGCGCGATCTGGAAGTGCCGTGCGCTAAAGAGAAGCGCGCTGTTTGGAATCATTCATTAACTAATTCATCACGCACTTAGAAACGCTATGGCGACAGGCCGGAGCAGTTAACAAAAAAGGAGGAAAGGTGCGCCCCACTATCTTTGACCAAAACTATGGAAAGTCCCTCTTCACCGCTTTGCGTAGAACGCGGACTGCGAAGTATCCGGCTATGTAACTGATCGCGACAAGAGTCGCGTAGTCGATATTGTCCCACCATTCGCCGCGCGTTTGCGGCATGATTGAATCGCCGGAATAGAGACTCTGTGAAACGGTCATGGCCGCGTCGGCGACAATGCCGAGCGCAACGGCGAAGGCCGTTGCCGTGGCGGTGCTGCGACTCCCAAGCCAAGAGAGTGCAGCGCCGAATGAGAACGGAACCGTAGTGCAAGCGGCCTGAAGGTATACGACGTCAAGGTCATAAGCGTTGATGATGACGTGATGCGCGATCAACAGAATGATTAACGGAGCGGCAAAGTAGCAAACGATGTTATTGAGCGAGGATTGTTTGCCGTCGGCATACGATGTGCTTGCCTGCACCCTTCTGGATATAAGCTGCGGAGTTGCGGCAGCGGGATTGCCCGTGGTGACCTGATCGATCGCGCCAATCAGGCGCTCCATGTGGCTGCGGAAATCGCGCCCGGTCGCTACTTCGGCTGCGTTGAGATAGGCGAAACTGCCGAACTCTATGGGCAGTTCCGTGCTTTCGGGCATTTTCGCGCCGTCGACCAGAACCGGAAGGATCGGTATCTTTCGCTCCAGCGCTGTTTCGATCTCGACCCTGACCGGGTCGGTTTTTTCCTGCATTCGTGAATTGGCGTCGGCGTTGGCGCCGAGCCATTTCGGTCCGATGACTGCGATGAGAATATCACTGCGTTGCAGCGTTTCGCGGATGTGACTGCGGAAGTCGGTACCGAACGGGATGTTGTCGACATCCATGAATACCGAATGGTCGCCATAGTGCGCGGTGAGGCGGTCGTAGATGCGTCCGGAAATCGCCGAAGAATCGGAGCGGCGATATGAGATAGCGATTATCGGCATTGGTCGTGTCTATTGGCCGACTTGGAAGCTGAAAGCGCCGCCCCCGATCCGGCCCTCATTGTCCTTCAGTTCGATCCAGAATTGATGCTTGCCGGGGGGCACCTGAGCCTGCGGGATACTGATGCCTTGCGCGGTGATGAACGGCGTCAGCCGCTGGGTCAAGTCGATGGCGGGCTGCTTAAGGTAGGTGATAACGACGGTGCTGGGGTCGATGCTCGCCCCACCGAAAGCGCGGAATTGCAACTTCAAATCCAGCGGAGAACTTAGCTGAGCCGCGGCCGGCGGTGGCGACACAACAATGACAGCCGGCCGGCGAGTTGGACTGCCGCGCAGGTCGAGGCTCAGTACCGGGGCCGCGGGTAACGCGGCTTCTTTCTGGGTGACAAGCTCGAAAGCGCTCGTCGCGTTGGCCGCGGCCAGCAATAGGGCCAATGCGCCAACCGCGCGGCTGCGAACCGTAGAAATCGAGATCAGGAACCGCCGCCATCACCGATCACCGAATAAGGAGCCCAGAAGAGGGGGTGCGCGTAGGTATAGACGGTTTGGCCCGAAGCATCGACCGCGCCTGGTCCGTCGAGCAGCGCCATCATTGCTTGCCGCAGTGCTTCGCCTCGCGAAAGCGTCGGGTCGGCGGCCTGCCGACGGAATATGTCGGTCGTCAGTTCGCGTGCCGAGGCTGATTGCACCGACCAATTGGTGACCAGCAACGCTCGCGAGCCCGCATAGAAAAAGGCGCTGCCAAGGCCCGAAGCCGCCTCGGCGCCTGCGCCTGCGCCGACCGCGGTGTTGCAGGCCGATAGCACCACCCAGTCGGCATCGAGCTTGAGCGCGAGGATCTTCTCCATCGTAAGCAAGCCGTCGCCCGGCACGCCGGCAATGCCGGGCGCGGTCAGCGCCAGCGCCGGCTGGGTCAGCCCGTCGAGGTCACCGGGAACAAGGCCATGCGTTGCGAAGGCAACGATGCGGTAGTGCGACAGATCGAGCGTCTCGACGTTCTGCTCGTTGGCCGCCTTGCCGAGATAGAGCGCCTTGGCCGCATCGACATCGAGCGCATGCGCCATTGCGGTGAGTTCCTCGCGCGTGTCAGGCAGCCGCGGCAACATCGCGAGCTCAGCTTTGTCGACGTCCTCGACATGGGGCGAGGAGCGCAGCTTGAGCGGGACGCCGCGCATAACGGCCTGCGCGCCGCCGTCGGCCGGAGCATTCGAGGCAACCTGTAGCGGAGTCTGCCGGCTGCTCCGCCTCCGCTTCGGCCTCTTCCTGCGTATTGAAATAGGGATCGCCGAAGCCGATCAGTTTCTCGCGGTTCGGCGAACCGGGCGGCAATCGCCGCAGCGTGACCAGCGCCGACGCCGACGGAACGACGGTTACCGCGTGCGTGCGGGCAAGCCACGGCACGTTGCGATAGCCGGAGAACGGAGGCTTTGCCTGGGCATCTACTAGCGACGGCGCCGTCGGCAACAGACCGAGCGGCAATTCGCCCAGCGCTCCGTTCGTCACGACGATCAGGCTTTTCGCCGATTTCCAGCCGGCCTCGACCGGTTTGAGCAGCGTCGCGTAAAGATCATAGGCCAGCGTGAGGTCGAACGGCGCGATGTCACTCACCATCGCGCCTTGCGGCTCCAGCGACTCGCGCAGGGTCTGGATCTTGGCTGCCATTTGCGCCTGCGTCGCCGGTATTGCCGCAAACGCCACGGCTCCGTCTTTCGGCACCGCCCATACAAAGCTCGCGTCCTGGCCGAAATAGAACGACAGCATCGCCTCGCCCGGCCGGAGTGTTGCCTTGATCTCATCGACCGTCGGCGGCTTCGGATCGACCAGGTCGGCATAGGTCGGGAAGCGGCGCTTGATTTCGTCCTGGGTCGATTTGCGATCTGCGCGCAATTTTGCGATTTCGGCGTTGATGGCGGCGGGGTTTTGATCGCCGCGCTGGTCTGATGGCAGCGCCAGCAGGTTGTTTAGCGTACCGAGCTCGGCGCTGATCTGTTTGGTCAAGTCCTGGTCCTTGCGCGCCAGCTCGGCGAGCGCAGGATCCTTGGCGGTAGCGCGCGCGCTGGAATCGGCGAGCGACTGCTCGACGGCGCGGCCGCGTACGGCGTCCGCCAGCGAGAAGGTTTCCACCGCGACCTCGTTCGATGCCGTCGTGCCGTGGGCCAGCACGCTGATATAGGCTTCGACAATGCGCTGCAGCCGGTTATCGCGTGCCGCCACCAGCGTCGGATCGTCCTCGCTGTTCGTTTCGCGCGCCCCCGTCATCAGGATCGGGATCGCCGCCTTGAACTCGCGAACGGCGTCGGCATCCCGTCCGGCGCGTGCATAGCCGATGGCCAGCGTACCGCGGGCCGACGTGGTGTCGTAGCTATTTGGTCCTGTGCGCGCGGTCTGGCGCTTGACCAGTTCTTCGGCCGCCGCAATTCCGGCATCCAGTTGTCCCGCAGCGTAGAGGGCAGTGATGTGGGAGTCGTTGAGCGTAAGAGCCTCGCGTTCTTCCGGCGGCCATTGCGCGATTGCGGCGTTCAACTGCGCGTAGACCGCATTGGCTTCCTTCGTCTTGCGCTCGAGGACGAGGATATTGCCCAATTGCGACAGGCGCCTTGGCGCTTGCCGATGCGCCGTCCCCAATGCCGAGCGTGTGCTGCACGTCAAGCGCCGAGCGTGTAAGCTGCTCGGCCTCCGGATAACGGCCCTGCTGCACGAGAATGTAAGCGAGGCCCTCGATGAATTTCGGGGTGCGCAGGATTGTACTTGCCCAGCTGCTGGAGATTCTCGATCAAGGCACGGCGCGCGTCAGCTTCGGCTTCACTGAGGCGAGCCTCTTGTGCCTCGCTGCGCGCGACTTCGAGGAGATCAAGGTCGGCGCGATGCACGATGGACTCCGGAGTCGGCGTGACGGCATATTTTCCAATATCTTTCAGGGCCGCGCGGTGAAACGCCTCGGCACGCCGAAACGCGGCCTCAGCTTCCGCATACTGACCACGACCGCGAAACACCAACGCGCGCGCCGTATCGGCTTGAGCCTCCCAGAAATTGCCGTAAATCGCGTACGCTTGTCGCCAGCGCGGGTTTGGGCTGCCGCGCGCTTCCTGTGCTGCCGCTTCGACGCGACCGGCGTAGACGGCCGCCTGCTCGACATCGCCCATGTTAAAAAGAGTTTCGGCAATATCGACCAGTGCATTGATCATGGCGCCGCGTTTGCCTGGCTGGTCTGCTTCGCGCACGGTCATCTGATAAAGCGCGACCGCTTGCCTGGGATCGCCGGTAGTTCGGTACTGCTGCGCGAGGAGCTGCCGAATACGCGTGACTAGTGCGATATCCTTGGCGGTCTTGAGTGCTTCCAAACAGTCAGCAATGGTGTCTTGGTTACGGGCAAGAATCGCGCGTGCGGAGCCGCGGTCGTAGTAAAACCGCGCGAGTTGTTCACCGGAGAGATTGGACGCCGGTGTCGCGTCGGCTTCGGCTTTGTACTTGGCGATTTTAGTTTCGTCCGGCTTTTCACTATCGAGAATTGCTGTGATGTCGGCAATCGTGCGGGGCGGCGCAACAAAAACCGGCTGCACCGGGCTTGCACCCGCCGGCACTACGTCCGCATCACTCTTTGGCGCGGCCGGAGCGGCCTTGCCGCCCGCCTGCTTTTGCTCTTCACGGATCACGCAGGCTCGCACCTGCCCCCGGCCGCATTGCTGTTTTACAGCCTCGGGATTGCCCCTGAGTCCCTTCGCCTGCGCGCACGCCATTATTTGCGGCATCAGGGCCTGGAGGCACGATTGCATTATTTGTTCTTCCGTGGCGGCAAGAACAGGCTGCGAAACCGCGGAAGAGGTGATGGTCGCGGTCACGCAAAACCACGCCATGCGCTGTAATGTGGAGCGGTAAAGCATACAAAGCCCCCCGGATTACGCCTGCCGGAGCAATCTTATTGGCGTCCTGCTTTTCCGCAAGGACTGGGCAATCGCGCGGTAACCAAAGCGCAAGGCTGCGCCGCGAATTTGCGTCTGCTGCCTGGTGCGCGTGATGCCAAGTCACGGATGCCAAGTAACGGATGTCGTGTAACGGAGGCGACGCGAGAATTGCGCCGGCATTGCTCAAGATCAACTTGGCAGGTAGTCATTTCGGCGTGGCAACGTCGGCACGAGTGAGATTTGATCCGCAATGGCAAATGACTTCACGCCCTCATCCGGGAAGATTGCGATTCCACGACCGGCGGACCCCGACAGACGGCAACAGCCGCTGCCCTGGTGCCGACCGAAGTCGGCCGACGAGGACCCCGATGCGCTTTCGAGAATAAAAGCAATTCTCGCCAGTGCGAGCTATGTCCTGGCCGAGCAGGATCTGGCTTTCCTGGCGCGCGACGAGGCGCGCGGCGTGCGCCTCCAGCTCGAGTACCTCAAGCCGGAGACTCTGCTTGCGGAGCATGCCGTTCGCGATACCGTCGTGGTGTATGGCAGCACGCGAATTGCGGAACCCGCTGAGGCGCGACGATGCGTGGAGGCGCTGTGCCTGGCCCTCGAAACCGATCCCCGCAACACCATTCTGATCCGCAAGCTCGCGGTGGCCGAGCGAATTCTGGCAAAGAGCCGCTACTATGAGGTCGCGCGCGAGTTCGGACGGTTGGTAGGCAGCAGCCAGGATAACGATGGGTCACGATCCAAGCTGGTGATCATGACCGGCGGTGGCCCGGGGATCATGGAAGCCGCCAACCGTGGAGCCTTCGAGGTCGGCGCAAAATCCGTTGGTCTGAATATCAGTCTGCCGCACGAGCAATATCCCAATCCTTACATTACACCAGAGCTGTGTTTTCAATTTCACTACTTTGCTCTGCGCAAGATGCATTTTCTGCTGCGCGCGAAGGCGCTGGTCGCCTTCCCGGGTGGTTTTGGGACGCTGGACGAGCTGTTCGAAGTCTTGACCCTGGTGCAGACGCGCAAGATCAAGCCGGTTCCGATCGTGCTGGTGGGCGAAGAGTATTGGCGTCGGCCATCGACATCGGGTTTCTGGCCGATGAAGGGGTCATCGATGCTGGAGGATCGCGAGCTATTCTGGTTCGCCGAAACGGCGAATGAGATTTGGAGCAGCATTCTGGATTGGTACGACGCATGCGGTACCCCGCTGAGCCCGAGGCGGTGATCGCCTCCGTCGTCGCACTGTACCGGCTTTCGCAGGAGAAATGTTTTGAGGTTGTCGTTTCATGGGGCTGATCGCGATGTTACCGGATCATGCCACCTCGTCGAATGCGCCGGCCGGCGCTTTTTGATCGATTGCGGGCTCTATCAGGGCAGCCGCGAGATCGCAGAGGAGAATGCCGGCGACTTTGGTTTCGATCCAGCCGCATCGATTTTGTGCTGCTGACGCACGCCCACCTTGATCATTGCGGGCGGCTGCCGCTGCTGGCCAAGCGCGGGTTTCGCGGCGAAATCATCGCGACCATGGCGACCCAGGAACTCGCCCGGTTAGTCATGCTCGACGCCGCTCACCTGCAGGAGGAGGAGGCGCGTTCAGACCAGCATCGGCCGCGACACGGCGCGGGCAATAAACCTGCGGAGCCTTTGTTTACATCGGCTGATGCGCTGAAGAGTCTGGAGTCGTTCAAGCGCAGTGCCCAGTATGGCGAACCGATCGATCTCGCCGAAGGCGTCCGCGCAACTTTTGTGGACGCTGGACATATTCTTGGCTCGGCCAGCATCCTTCTTGAACTGACCGAAGCCGGCCGCTCGTTGCGGCTGCTGTTTTCAGGTGACCTCGGCAACGCCGGAAACCCCTTGCTTCTGACGCCGGCACCGCCGCCGCGTGCGGATGTGGTTGTGATCGAGACAACGTACGGTGATCGACTTCACAAGCCGATGGACGCGTCGATCCACGAACTGTACGGGGCGATTTCCGACACGCTTGGGCGCGGCGGCAACGTCGTCATCCCGACCTTCGCCCTGGAGCGAGCGCAGGACCTGCTCTTCATGTTCAGCCAGGGGATCGCAAAGGATAAATTGGTGGCGTCAATGCAGGTCTTCCTCGATTTGCCGATGGCGATTTCGGCGACCGAGATTTTTGCTCGTCACCTCGACGACTTGCGGCCTGAGGCCGCTCGGCTGTTCCGGAAGGACCGCGACCCGCTTGCGCTGCCCGGCCTGCACTTCACCCGGGAAAGGGCGGAATTGGTGGCGCTGAACAATGTCCGCGGCGCGATCATCATGGCTGGGTCCGGGATGGCCACGGGAGGACGGGTGCAACACCACCTCAAACACAATATTTCGCGCCAGGAGTGCAGCGTGATTTTCGTCGGCTTTGCCGCCAAGGGAACGCTGGCGCGGCAGATCATCGATGGCCAAAATCCGGTGCAGATTCTTGGGGACGATATCCCGGTAAGAGCCGGCATTCACACGATCAACGGGTTCTCGGCCCACGCCGATCAGGCCGAGCTCCTGGAATGGCATGGGCATACAGGCGCGGCGCGCACGTTCCTGACCCACGGGGAGGAGGACGCCATGCAGGCGTTCGCGTCGCGGCTTGGCAAAACGCAGGTCCAAATGCCCGCGCTTAATCAGAGCTTCGATTTATAGCCTGTTCGGGGCAAGCCACTCCCTGATATGACGGTTATAGATAGCCCAATGTGACGATCATCGCGGCGGCCTGCGTCCGTGTCTTCACGCCGAGCTTCTTCTTCACTTGCTCAATGTGAAAATGCACGGTCGTGTGGGAAATGCCTAGAATCTTCGCGATGTCTGTGTCGGACTTACCCTGCAATACCCACCGCAGGCACTCTAATTCGCGAGGTGTCAAAGGGGCCTTTACGGAACTCGCCTTGGTAAGGCCCCCAAGCGTGCGACATCGCTGATGGGCGTATAGTGACGCGGTGTGCAGCGCCAATCGCTCGTCAGGATCCTCGATGGGATGATCCGCCACGCTGACGCAGAGCCCAAGGTCCGCTCCCGGATAGTGGATCGGCACTGCGAAACCATCGACAACGCCGAGACTTGCGACCCATTTGCTAAAATCAATCTGTGCTTGTGACTGTTCCTTTCCCTGCATGGCTTCACGCCACGTAAAAGGGTGCGCCGTGAGGCGTGCGATCGTGGGTGCCAGATCATGTCTGACGTAGTCGTTCTTTTGATATTGAAGCAGCCATTCAATCGGCCAGGTATTGAAGAAGAATTCCCAGCTGCGACCGGTGGGCATCTCGCGAGACTCGCCCGCAGGAAACAGCGAGATATCCGCTGGGGGAGATCCAGTTTGCGAATGCCGCGCCGACATCACGTGAAGAATTGTGGTTGGGGAGACCTTCAATGAAGGTCGCTGCGTCGGTCAAATTCATCACTCGCCCCGCCCACGGCTTGAATATTTCTTATGCGACTTGCGTTCGCATTAGACACGAGCTCGGCCCGCAAGCAATCGGCAGAACCGCTACTATCCAAGCCCCCTCCAATTGGAGAGGTGCGCAAATTTGTCGTGTCCTCTAAGTGAAACACAGCCAGGATAGATGGTCTGACAGCCTGGAACGCTACGTCAGCGGCTTAGCGTTGGTCTTTGCTCCCGGTTGTTTCCCAACCACGCAAAACAGCAACTTGCGACGGCGTACCAGTGTAGCGCCATCAGATGCTTCGGTCGGCACATGATTGGTGTTGCCCGTTCTGTACACGATTTTTTTTGGAGCGATTGGATGCCCACCAGCCTGCCCAGTCGATGCCGTATTCAAACTCAAAGCGGAGGTCGCGACCTCATCGCCGTTGCCAGCTTCTCTACGGTTGGGCTTTTGCTGACGATTTTGTTTGAGGTCTACATTCTGCTTCGTTTTCCTGACCTCGGAGCCTTAATCGAGCAATACAACCAATTCTGATCGTAAACCGAAGAGAAGGATGTCTTATGCGCTGGCCTTACCCAAGTTTAGGAGAATAGCTGTGTCGTTATCACCGGCGGAGCACCTCGAACGCAAGAGTCACGGGTACAGCTTTATTTTCGCTCTGGCTTGTTTCGCGCTTACGCTCCTGGTCTTCAGCGCTTTTTTTACACCAGTGTCCATTGGCAGCGGGGTCGACAATGAATCTCTAATTGTCGGCCCTTAGGGCAGGCGGTAATCCGACGCCGAAATAGCTCACTTTTTTTCTGCGGTGTGAAGTGACGCGATTGGTCCTTCACGACCAATCTAACTGTAAATTCTTGGCAGTGCCGCCCTGCGGCTGCACTTAAACGCCCGCCCAGGCCATTATTTTATTGTCGCACTTTGCAAGCTCGTCATTCCATGCAACGTGACCAAGTTCATAAGACAGATGCTGCGTTTCGTGTAGAAGAAGATCAAAGTCAGTTGAACTCCACGAATGAGCTCTTGCGGCAGCACGCATTTTCCTGACCGGCCATTTCCAGGTACGATTTTGTTGTTGCCATGCATCAGCGAATTGCTTTTCCGTAGTACACCCGATTGAGGGCAGCCCTGCGACATAGCAAGCGAAGTCAAGGCGTGACATTAGATTACCCAGCTCTTGCCCAGGACGTTTCTTGCCAAGGGTACGAGCTACGTCGGCGTTGGTGAACTTGGGATGACCATCACTTATTTGGCTCAGTTCGCGTAACCACTCTATCACGCGTTCTGTGTCGGCTTGCACTGTTGACGTTCGCCGGGACTTTTCGTGGCTCCCGGGATTTGCTTCAAGCGGTTGCTGACTAACCTTTGCCACAACTTCCCGAAACGCTGCGATTTCCGTAAGCGCTTCGGCTTCGTAATCCCCGATTTTCGCAAGGAAGCCGCTGGTAGTCGGGCTCACGCGACCAACCCATTTCCTCCCATTCATGATCTTCTTGAAGGTCGGGTATCCATCGTCCCTCAGTTTGTACATTTTTCCCTCTAGTCACCGGCCTCGGTTGAAGTCATTCATCTATGTATTAACGGCGCTGTTTGCCATGCGTGCCAAGGTGAAGTTGAGAGAAGATGTCTGCCTAAAGCGGATGTCGCGCAACTGCCGCCCGACGAGAAACATAAAGACAATGCATCTTCATAGGTCTTGGCTCGACTCGCTATTGCTCATGCGCGCCAGAACTGCACCACGGCGGCGACAGTGAGAGCAAGCCAGGCGGCGATCATGATCATGCCGCCGGATGGCGCGGCAAACGGAAACAACCGGTGCCCGGCGAAGGCGCGCATGGCGATGTCGCCGGAGAACAGTCCGGCGCCGACGACCCAGGCCGCGAGCACGATGAAGGCGAGCGGGCGCCACAGTACGCCTTGCTGTGTCAGCGCCGCGCCGCCGATCAGCGTGGCGGCGTGAAACAGCAGCATGTAGGCTGCGCTGTCGAGGCCGGCGCCAGGCGCGGCGTGAGCGCTAGCCGCAGCCAGCGCGATGCCGGCCGCTCCCATGAGGCCGGCGAGGGCGATAAAGACCGTTATTGCCATTGTCCGTTTCCTCTTCGGCGCGCCACGAGACGGGGGCCTTCGATTTTAATTTGGCCCATCGATGCACGCGCCGAAACCCTGACGCTCATGAGCGCAAGCCTTTCGTCAAAGTAATCGGGCAATCGTAACCTTCGCGGCGCGCTCTTTTATTTAGGCATTTCAGCATGTCGTTGCCGATTGAGGTCACGTTGCGCCCGCTACCGAATTCTTTGATCAGATCAGCAACTGAAACGGTAGTTTGTTGCCGGCACTGATTACAGGTGAAGGTAATGGATAGACATTGGTGACGATCCAGCCGGAATTTGGAGCGCCAGCCGTCGAGCGGCAGATGCTTCATCGTCGGCGTTCGCACCCGCGCATCCGACAGTACGTCACGCCACCACGCTTCCTCGTCGATCTCCGGCCAAGGCAAGTTACTGGGCAGACTATGGATTGCGATTGCGAGCGCCAGCGTTGTCTTCAGAGATAATGGCCCGCGCAGATCGTAGCTGCGCCAACGCGCTGGTGTTCCTCGGCGGGGTTTAGCCGGGACATGGCTCCGACCGCTTCGATATTTCGAGCGACCCTTCGGTCCATCGGCCATGTCGGAATTCGCGCAGGCGCTTCATTCAATCCGGTGAAGCTATTGGGGACGGCATCCTTGAATGCCCCTTGACTGGATTGTTCTTGTTTTGTTCTAATCCGCCCGCGTACCGAAGTCGAGTGCGGAGAGGGCGAGCATGTGTGCGCTGGTCAGGGTGCGTTCCAAGGAGGACCCGTTCGTGCTGGATGTGCGGGTCGAGCCGCTTTATCACGAGACCGACGCCAGGCCGGGCCATGAGCTTTCGGTGTGGCGGCGGCATCCGCAGACCGGCGAGATCACCGAGGCGAAGCTGCGCTGGGGCCTGATCCCGCACTGGATGAAGGCGCGCCCCGAAAAGCCGCCGATCAATGCGCGCGCCGAGACCGTTTCCGAAAAGCCGATGTTCAAGGACGCCTATGCGAGGCGGCGCTGCATCGTGCCGATGGATGTGTTCTACGAGCGCGATCAGAGCAAGAAGCTGCACGCCTTCGGCGTGATGGACGGCAATCCGTTCGGCGTCGCCGGCATCTGGGAAAACTGGCGCAACGGGGCAGGGCAATGGGAGCGCACGTTCTGCATCATCACCGTGCCGGCCAACGAACTGGTCGGCGCGGTGCACGACCGCATGCCGGCGATCATTCCGATCGTCGAACATCCGCGCTGGCTCGGCCCCGATCCCGATCCGCGCGATCTGCTCAAGCCTTTTCCGGCGAGGCTATGAGGCGTGTTCCGAAGTTGCCGAAGCGCAAATGCATGTAAGGATGCCCAGTTCACATTCCATTTCATGCTCCGCGAAAGCGGCGGCATTCAGCTGCCACCATCGATTATGGACTCTGCGCTGACCGGGTTGCCTTTCGAAGCCTGTCATCAATGGACTTCGGGCCGCGCCTGTTGCGCGGGCTATAACATCTGATAACATGGCCTGCTCGGCTCAACGTCTGGTGATGATCCTCTTGACTCCGCGTGGCGCGGATCGTCACGTGATCTCAATGAGGAAGTGCAATGCTCGCTGAAAAAAGCGCTTCGAGGCGCGTCTGCGTTTATCCCGATGACGCGCCGGAATTACTCAAAGCACAGTTCTGCGCGTGCCGAAATCGCCATCGCCGGAAACTCGTAAGCCCGGCGGAGGGCACTTTGCAGCGCAGCCGGGGCCTGCTCAAAAAAAGCAGATGCCAAGGTCCACATCCACATTCGGCTTTCACCGCAAGTGCTCGGCCACTTTTCGCTTGACCGGGCCTGGCTGGCAGACGTGATCTATGCAGTTTTGCGTCGCTGGGTCAAGCATCACCGTAAGCCGTCACGCCCACAAACACAACGCCGTCGTGTCGCCTAGATGCGCCGTCTCGCGAATGATGAGGCCGGTTTCCGAAGCTGCCAAAGCGCAAATAACTGGCGAAAATAATTGTAACTTATCTATTGACTTTTATCCTATGTGTAGGTATTTGATCCCGATCCCGCTCGTCGTCAGGGACATCGGCCGGTGACACCGATTGATGGAGCGGGAGCGGTTCTTGCGGATGAGAGCCAGTCACTTTTGTCCGCAGGCGGTTTGGGCATCGTCCCGTCCGGCGCGTGATCGGACTGCAGGGTGCCTGCTGCACTGGCGTCGGAGAGGGTCCTCCCGTTTGCATCCGGCGATTCCAGGAAGCGCGGCCCAGGCCGAGTTGGGGTGAATAACCTCAGCGCATAGCCGCGGAGGAGCGCCGAAAGGCGAGCGGTCGCATATGACCGCGCCCGCATCTCTTTCAGATGCGGGTACCGGAGGTGCGCCGTTCGGCGCTCCGCCTCCCTTGTTTCAGGGGAGGCACATTGAATGCCTCCCGTCCGTTTGAGGCAAAACTTTCTTAGCGCGTGAACAAAAACTCGGATGCAGATGCATCGCGGGAATGATGAAACGCGTCGTCGCCGGGCTTGTCCCGGCGATCTCGATAGCCGGGGCACGGTCTTGCCAATTGAATCGAGATGACCGGGACAAGCCCGGTCATGAC
Source organism: uncultured Alphaproteobacteria bacterium (assembly GCA_963742215.1). GTDB lineage: Bacteria > Pseudomonadota > Alphaproteobacteria > Rhizobiales > Xanthobacteraceae > BOG-931. The sequence continues at coordinate 430,451 of CAVULJ010000005.1, read as the reverse complement.
GGAAAGAAGGGAGCGCGTCATTGCGAGGAGCGCAGCGACGAAGCATCCAAGGGCGGCTTGCATTGAGCGCTGGATTGCTTCGCTGCGCTCGCAATGACGGTTCATCCAGTGGTGACGGAGATAAGGAGGGCGCCATGAAAGCCAGACGAGGAACCAACCGCAGCTTTCCGGGACGAATGACTCTCGATGAGTGGCTTGTGCTTGCCGTATCCGCGCCAGCTCGATCTGGCGCGCCGCGCGCAATGCGAGTTGCTCAATTGTCATCGGCTGTGCGCGAACAAACAATGCAAGCGGCATCGCACCTGTTGCGGCGATGACGCGATGGCCTGCGAACGGCGGCTCTGGCTGTTGCCGAAGACGCGCCCGAAAACGCTCCGGCGCGAATTGTCACGGCTTTCGCGGCTGGACGAGCTTGCCATGCGTGGATGCACGGCCACCTTGAGTGAGCTCGCCGCAGCCATGGAAAGCGCCTTCCGATCTGTCGCGTTTCCGCTCAGGCGCGATCCGGCCGTGCCTCCCGCCGTTCGGGCCGCCGTTCGGCTTCCCGTCCGGTTCGTGCGGGTAAGGAGAATTCGGACGCAGGCCTTTGGGAAATCATCCAAACCGGGCGGGGCGGGGAGGAGGGATAAAACGCCGGAAAACGGCGGTAACGCGTTGCGCGGCGGGACTTTTTATGCGATGTCCGCGCCGAATTGGGCCGGATGCACGCTGTTCGGCCGGGCACATTGATTCTTACGGGCCGGCGTTCCAGTTTGGCCCCTTAAACGACAACCGGGGTCGATAACAATGGAATACTCTTTGGCTCATCGTTCTGTGCGGCGCTACTGGCGATTGTTTACGCCATCTGGGCGACGCGCTCGGTGCTTTCGGCGGATGCCGGCAACGAAAAAATGCAGGAGATCGCTGCGGCGATCCGCGAAGGCGCACAGGCTTACCTCAAGCGCCAGTACGCCACGATTGCCGTCGTCGGCATCGTGATCTTCTTCATCGTCGGCTATTTCCTCGGCTGGCTGGTCGCCATCGGCTTTGCTGTCGGCGCGATCCTGTCGGGCGCGGCCGGCTTCATCGGCATGAACGTGTCGGTGCGCGCCAATGTGCGCACCGCGCAGGCGGCGACGAAGTCGCTCGCCGGCGGACTTGAACTCGCCTTCAAGTCGGGCGCCATCACCGGCATGCTGGTAGCCGGCCTCGCGCTGCTCGGCGTCACGCTCTATTTCGGCTTCCTGATCGGCACGCTGCACATGGCGCCGAACGACCGCGAGGTGATCGACTCGCTGGTGGCGCTCGGCTTCGGCGCGTCGCTGATTTCGATCTTCGCCCGTCTCGGCGGCGGCATCTTCACCAAGGGCGCCGACGTCGGCGGCGATCTGGTCGGCAAGGTCGAGGCCGGCATCCCGGAAGACGATCCGCGCAACCCCGCGACCATCGCCGACAATGTGGGCGATAACGTCGGCGACTGCGCCGGCATGGCGGCCGACCTGTTCGAGACCTATGCGGTGACCACGGTTGCGACCATGGTGCTGGCGGCGATCTTCTTTGCCTCCGCCGGGCCCGCTTTGCTGCTGACGATGATGACGCTCCCGCTCGCCATCGGCGGCGTCTGCATCATCACCTCGATCGTCGGCACGTTCTTCGTGAAGCTGTCGGCCGGCGACAATCCGTCGATCATGGGCGCGCTCTACAAGGGCCTGATCGTGACGGCGATCCTGTCGCTGATCGGCATCGCGGGTGTGATCTATCAGTTGATCGGTTTCGGCCCGCTCGCCGGCGTGACGTATTCCGGCCTGTCGCTGTACGAGTGCGGCATTGCCGGTCTGGTCGTCACCGCCCTGATCATCTGGATCACCGAATACTACACCGGTACGGACTTCCGCCCGGTGCATTCGATTGCCGCGGCCTCGGTCACCGGCCACGGCACCAACGTCATCCAGGGTCTCGCCATCTCGATGGAATCGACGGCGGCTCCGGCCCTCGTCATCATTGCCGGCATCCTCGTTACCTATTCGTTCGCAGGCTTGTTCGGCATCGCGATCGCGGTGACGACCATGCTGGCGCTGGCGGGCATGATCGTTGCGCTCGACGCCTTCGGTCCGGTCACCGACAATGCCGGCGGCATTGCCGAAATGGCCGGTCTGCCGAAGGAAGTGCGCAAGGCGACCGACGCGCTCGACGCCGTCGGCAACACCACCAAGGCGGTGACCAAGGGCTACGCCATCGGCTCGGCCGGTCTCGGCGCGCTGGTGCTGTTCGCGGCCTACAACGAAGACCTGAAGTTCTTCATCGCAGGCGCGGCGCAGCACCCGTACTTTAAAGGCGTGGCTCCGGACTTCTCGCTGACCAATCCGTATGTCGTTGCGGGTCTCCTGTTCGGCGGCCTGCTGCCGTACCTGTTCGGCGCGATGGGCATGACCGCGGTCGGACGCGCGGCTGCCTCGATCGTCGAGGAAGTGCGGCGTCAGTTCAAGGAGCGGCCCGGCATCATGCAGGGCAGGGACAAGCCGGATTACGGCCGCGCCGTCGACATGCTGACGCGCGCCGCGATCAAGGAAATGATCGTGCCGTCGCTGTTGCCGGTGCTCTCCCCGATCGTCGTCTATTTCGTCATCTACTTCGTTGCCGGTGGCGGCGCGGCCGGCAAGTCGGCGGCGTTCTCGGCAGTCGGCGCGATGCTCCTGGGCGTGATCGTCACCGGCATCTTCGTTGCGATCTCGATGACGTCGGGCGGCGGCGCGTGGGACAACGCCAAGAAGTATATCGAGGACGGCCATTACGGCGGCAAGGGTTCCGAAGCCCACAAGGCGGCGGTGACCGGCGACACGGTCGGCGATCCCTACAAGGATACGGCCGGCCCCGCCGTGAACCCGATGATCAAGATCACCAACATCGTCGCGTTGTTGCTGTTGGCGGTGCTGGCGCGCTGATTGGATTGAGCCGGGTGGATTGCAAAGGCCGTTGCAATCCACCGCTCGTACCCGCGGCCTGCCTACGCTCGGAAGTCGAGCTTCGGCAGGTTTGTAGTCCGCCGAAGCTCGAAGAGCGAAGGCGGAAAGCGGGGACCCAGTGCGTCTTCCGTAAAAGATGGATTCCCGCTTACGCGGGAATGAGCGGGAAACCGTTGCTCGGCTTACGAGCCTTGGCCTTTGATCGTGCGGAACAGGTAGTTGATGCATGGTGTTCTCGTGGCCGGTAGTCGCCGTGGTGTTGCTGACGAAGTCAAAAACCTTGCCATCCTTCATGCCGTATTCGGCAAGACGCTGCACTCTGCGGTTCCTGTCGAAATAGACCGCGACCACGCGTTGGTCGGTGATGCTGGCATTCATGAAGCCGATCGGACGATCGGCCTTCTGCGAGATGTAATAGAACGCTTCGCCGCTCACCGTCGCGACGGTCGATGGCGTGCCGAGCACGAGCAGCACCTGTTCCTGCGAGGCGCCGAGCGGGATTTGCTCCAGCGCCCCGTCGGGCAGCACGTAGCCGCGCTGGAAGGTCTCGCCGATGCCGAAGCAGCCGCCCAGCAAAAGCGAAAGCGAGACCGCCGCGGCGCAAGCGACTGCGGGCCGTCTGTACCTTTTAAGCCAGTTGATGCCCCGCACTTCCGAACAGCCCATCTTGCTTCGAAACGCCGCGTGCCGTACGCCGAAAGCGCGACATTGGCAATCAGTTCGCCAATCGACCCGCCTCAGCTTACGTCAAGGAACCGGTCTATCCCTATGATCTTGGCGGGTTTTCGACGCCGATCCCAAGCCCACATCATCGCCGCGCTTTATGGCGCGGTCGTGGCGCAGGCGCGCTCTGCGACTTTCTATACCGATTACGGCGTGCCCGATACGGTCGAAGGCCGGTTCGACCTGATCGTGCTGCATCTCGTGCTGCTGCTGCGCCGGCTGGGCCAAGAGACCGGGCAAGGGAAGAGACTAGGGACAGAGGCAAGGAACCGACCTGCGGCGCAGCCTGGGTCAAGATCTTTTCGACGAGTTTTGCCGGGATATGGACGCCAACCTGCGCGAAATGGGCGTGGGCGACCTCGCCGTGCCGAAGCGGATGCAGCGTTTCGCGGAAGCCTTTTACGGCCGGCAGTCCGCCTATGGCGAAGCGCTTTCCGGGGCGGACCGGCGGGACTTTGAGAAGGCGCTCGCGCGCAATATCTATCAGGGCAGGGAAGGCGATGATGCCGCGCGACTGGCGCAGTATGCGAGAGCCGTCATGGATGACCTCGATGCCCAGCGCGATGACGCGCTCAATCGCGGCGTAGTCGGGTTTCTAAAGCCCGAAGCTTTTGTGCGGGAAAAAGCGTAGATGCCAGAGCACGAGACAGACAACAAGGCGGACAAGCGAGCTCCCGCTCCAGCTCCGGGACCCTGGAGCGTTCCAGTTGAGCTGGCTCATGTTTCAGCCGAAACCGGCGCGCATTTCGCGCTGACCGCAGATGCGGACGCGCGCGCCGCCATTGCCAAGATCGCCGAGATCAGGGAACTGCCGCGGCTTGACGCCACATTCGACGTCACGCGGCAAGGCGATGACGGTTTGCATGTCGTTGGTCAGGTGTCCGCAACCGTCGGCCAGAATTGCGTCGTGACGCTCGAGCCGCTTGTCAATGAGATTGAGGAGAAGGTCGATCTCCTGTTTAGGCCGCCGCTGCCGGGGCTCGAGCTGGATAGAGACCAGGGCGATGAGCCCGGAAAACGCTCCGGCCGGCCGAAGCCGAACCTCGATGGGCCGGAACCTTTGCTCGACGGCGCGATCGATCTGGGGGCGCTGACTATCGAGTCCCTGATCCTTGGGATCGATCCCTATCCCCGTAAGCCGGATGCGAAATTCGAGCCGCCGCAGGACCTTAAGCCCGATCAGGGACCGTTTGCCGCGCTTGCCGGCCTGGCGGTGAAGGACCGCGATGGCCATTGATCGCAGTTGTGTCTGCAGTTGTGTCTGGGGGCCGAACCGCTATTCTCGCCCGCCGTTACACGGCCGTTTTCCCCGGAAGTAGGACCAGGACCGCAAGGTCATTCAATGTCAGATAAGGTCCGCATTGCGCTTGATGCGATGGGGGGCGACCGCGGCCCCGCCGTTGTTGTAGCCGGCGCCGATCTCGCGCTCACCCGCCACCCCGGCAGCGAATTTCGGTTCTTCGGCAATTCGGCGCAGATCGTACCGCTCGTCGATACGCGCCCGGCGCTGAAAGCCGCGTCGCAGATCATCCATACTGACGTCGCGGTGAAGATGGAGGATAAGCCCAGTCAGGCGCTGCGCTACGGGCGCTGGAAATCCTCGATGTGGCTCGCCATCGACGCCGTCAAGAAAGGCGACGCCGATATGGTGGTGTCGGGCGGCAATACCGGCGCACTGATGGCGATGTCGAGATTCAATCTCAAGACATTGCCGGGAATCGAACGCCCTGCCATTGCGGCGCTGTGGCCGACATTGCGCGGCGAGTCCATTGTGCTCGATGTCGGCGCCACAATCGGAGCCGACGCTGAACATCTGGTCGATCTCGCCTTGATGGGCGCCGCCACCGCGCGCATCCTGTTTGGCATCGAACAGCCGAGCGTGGGGTTGCTCAATATTGGCGTCGAGGAAGCCAAAGGCCTCGAGCAGGTGCGTGAAGCCGGTCAGATGCTGCGCGAGGAAAAATTGCCGGGGCTGAGCTATTTCGGTTTTGTCGAGGGTGACGACATCGGCAAAGGTACGGTCGATGTCGTGGTCACCGAAGGCTTTGCCGGCAATATCGCGCTCAAGACCGCCGAAGGCACGGCGCGGCAGATCGGCGAATATCTGCGCGGTGCGATGACCCGCTCATGGCGCGCCAAGATCGGATATCTGTTTGCCCGCTCGGCGTTCCAGCAGCTCCGGCAGAAAATGGATCCGCGGCGCGCCAATGGCGGCGTGTTTCTCGGGCTCAACGGCATTGTCATTAAGAGCCACGGCGGCGCCGACGCCGAAGGCTTTGCTGCCGCGATCGAGCTTGGGCACGGCGTGGTCCGCGATCAGCTTTTGGCCAAAATTACCACGGCGCTGGGCCACCACGGCAAGGCCGCGTTGCAGGCGGTCGGCGGAGCCGCCTCGTGACGATACGGCGTTCGGTCATTCTCGGCTGCGGCAGTTACCTGCCGAGCCAGGTGCTTACCAACAGCGATCTGGCGCTCAAGGTGGATACGTCGGACGAATGGATCGTCCAGCGCACCGGCATCCACGAGCGCCGCATTGCCGCGCCGGGTGAGCTCACCTCCGATCTTGCGGTGCATGCGGCGCGCGCAGCGCTCGCTCACGCCCGGGTCGATGCACAGTCGATCGATCTGATCGTGCTTGCGACCTCGACGCCGGATAATACGTTCCCTGCCACTGCGGTATCCGTTCAGGCGCAGCTTGGCATTAATCACGGCGCCGCGTTCGATTTACAGGCGGTTTGCTCCGGCTTTGTCTACGCCTTGGCGACGGCCGACAGCTCTGCTTAAGTCCGGTGCATTCTCGCGCGCATTGGTGATCGGTGCGGAGACATTTTCCCGGCTGTTGGACTGGACCGATCGCACGACCTGCGTGTTGTTTGGCGATGGCGCGGGCGCCGTCGTGCTCGACGCCCAGGATCAGCCGGGCACCCGCGACGACCGTGGCATCCTGACGATCCATTTACGCTCCGATGGCCGCCACAAAGACAAGCTCTACGTCGATGGCGGACCGTCCTCCACCGGCACGGTGGGTCACCTGCGGATGGAAGGCCGCGAGGTGTTCAAGCACGCCGTGGCAATGATCACCGACGTGGTCGAGGATGCATTCAAGGCGACGGGTTACTGCGCCGACGATATCGATTGGTTCATTCCGCACCAGGCCAACAAGCGCATCATCGACGGGTCGGCGCACAAGCTCGGAATCGCGCCGGCAAAAATCGTTGTTAGCGTCGATCGGCACGGCAATACGTCCGCTGCATCCATTCCGCTCGCGCTGTCGGACGCGGTTGCCGACCGAAGGATCAAGCGCGGCGACCTGTTGTTGCTTGAGGCCATGGGTGGCGGATTCACTTGGGGTGCGGCGCTGGTCCGCTGGTGAGCGTTTTCGTCGCGCGTGACGGCAGGCCACGGTCGGCTATCCTTCGCAGAAGCCCCGTTGACACTTGCGACGGCAAGCGAATATCGTAGATAATTCAGTACGATATATTGATCGTACCGCGGATCGATCGCGGTGCTCGGGGCTGGCGATGACGGGAAAGACGATTACGCGTGCCGATTTGTGTGAGGCGGTTTACCAAAAGGTCGGCTTGTCGCGCACCGAATCCGCTACACTCGTCGAGCTTGTGCTGAAGGAGATCACCGACTGCCTGGAACGGGGCGAGACGGTGAAACTGTCATCATTCGGTTCATTTGTTGTACGCAAGAAGGGCCAGCGTATCGGTCGGAATCCCAAGACCGGCAAGGAAGTCCCGATATCGCCGCGCCGCGTCATGGTGTTCAAGCCTTCCGCCATCCTCAAGCAGCGGATCAATTCCGAGCCTGATGGCGGTCAATAACCGCTTTTCGGCAGGGGAGTTAGGAATTGGACAAGGCGCCGGACGCGTTCCGCACCATTAGCGAAGTCGCCGCTGAAATCGATGTGCCGCAGCACGTGCTGCGGTTTTGGGAAAGCCGGTTCGCGCAGATCAAGCCGATGAAACGCGGCGGCGGCCGGCGGTATTATCGTCCTGATGACGTCGACCTGCTGCGGGGTATCCGTCATTTGCTGTATGGCGAGGGCTACACCATCCGCGGCGTGCAGCGCATCCTTCGCGACGAGGGCACGGCCTTCGTTCAGAACGTCTGGCGCGCCGGTGCGGTGGCGCCGCCTCCCCAATCCGAGGACGATCTTCCTGAGGAGGATTTCGCACGAGGCACTCGAACGAAAGCCGGTCGGAACCGGATCTTTCCTCGTTTAGCTTGTCTGCGTCACCGGCCATCGAGCGTGCGCCTGAACCGAATCCCGTGCGAGCGGCGCGAGCCGACACTCACTGTGCCGGCGTCCGGCGGACGGCTGAGTACTGCAGCCGAAACCAAGCTTCGCGCATGCGCTCGACGAACTCGTCGCCTGTCGTTACCTGATCGATGCTGCGATGTCGGATGCTGATCCGGCGGAACAGAATGGTCGGAGCGGCGGGATTTGAACCCACGACCCCTAGTCCCCCAGACTAGTGCTCTAACCGGGCTGAGCCACGCTCCGAATTCCGGGATCGCACTATAGTCAGCGTATGCCCGTACCGCAACTCGCGCGGGCCTCACGCCGGCGCCCAGCAAACGGTCACGCGCCGTGAAGCGACTTTACAGTGCCACCAAGAATTCATGGCGCGGGATCGTCGATGGTGTGACGACCGAAGCAGCGGTGCGCGAGGAGACTGTCGTTCTCGCAGTGGCAATACCGGTTGGCTTCTTCATCGCGCCAAATCCGCCCTGGTATGTCGCCATGATCGGAGTACTGCTCGTCGTCCTGGCCATCGAGTTCCTGAATACAGCCATCGAGAAGCTCTCCGATCACGTTACGCCCGAACACCATTACGATATCGGCCGGATCAAGGATTTCGGCTCCTCCGCGGTATTTTGCGGATTATGCCTTACGGGCCTGGTTTGGCTCGCCGCGCTCGCGACCCGGATCGGATGGTTCTAAGCGCTGCCGGTTAGTATGCAGCCACAGTTTGCGCCGCTGGCTTCAAGTTCGGCGCTTGGTGCGGCGATGCAGCGCGGATCGGGCCGCGATAAGCGGCGACCACGAGATACAGCGCGCCCTGCGGTATAGACCGCCGTGTAGACGGCAAGAAACTCGACAATATTCAGTTTGGCCACAACCGAGATCGCGGTTGCGGCGATCATTGCAATCGCGACGCTTGCGCCGATGCGGGATATCTCGCGGAAAAATCCGGCGTGCAGAAGAAGCGATTGCGCCACCATCTGCACCAGGTTCGCCAGCACCATCACGATAAGGATTGGCGAGACCGCCGGCGGAACGGTTGCTGCGGCCCCCAGCAGGAACGCGAACAGTTGTTTTGATCCGAATATCAGCAACAGGCAGACGAACGCGGCGGGCACACAGCATAGCGCTGCTGCGAGGAGCGTTGTTCGAATGAGCCGTGAAGCGTCGCGCGCGGCCAGTGCGCGGGTTTGACCGGGAATGGCGAGATCGCAGGCCGCGGTATAGATGACGCTCGCGCCGCGGAAGATGCGGAATGTCGCTTCGAGAATGATGATCGGCGCGCCAAGGCCGAACGCCCACGGCACGACGTAGTAAGGGAAAGTGTAAATAAAGATGTCGCTGAGGGCGAAAGTGCCGCTGCGCCTGATCGACTTCATATGCTCACGGAAAAATTCGGCAAGCGCGCGTGTGAAGCCACGAAATCGCGGCGCCATGGCGCCGCGGTGAACGCAGTTTCGCCACCGCCGAGCCGACGAGCAGCGCCCACAGCACGTTTGAGCCGACGAGGAAAGCCGTGAACGGCAGCCCGACCAGCATGGCAAGGATCGTTGTCATATTGCCGACGCGGCGCACCAGTTCAAGAATTTCGTAGAAGACGTATTCGTCGACCGCGATGCTGATGCTGCGCAGGCAGACCCAAGTGAGATTCAGCGTGATATACAGGAAGAACAGACCGAAATCGGTGGCGTCGGGGATCGTAACTGACGGCCTTGCCGACATGAACGCAAAGCAAACCAGCGCGCCGCCAATGGCGAGCAAGACGTAAAACAGAATGACCGCGGTTGCTTGCGCGGCCGCGCGTTCGTCCTTTTTGCCGGCGATGTGCGCACTGCGCAGTTGCACGAACAAAATCTTGGCGAGACCGAGATCGCAAAGCCAAAGCGAGTAGCCGATCGCTCCGACCAGGATGAACAGCGAGAACCGTTCGGGCGACAGCACGCGGGCAAATACCAGCGTTTGCACGAGCCCCATGGCGAATGCGCCGCCGGCGGTGCTGACGCGCAGCAACAGGAACGGGATCGAGATCAGCCGCGATGACGGTGGTTTGGCGAGGGCTGTGTCCGCCGGGGCGATATTTCCGTGCATGGTCGAGACAACGGTCCGGCGGATCGCCTTGAAATGGCTAAAGTGACCGGCACGACCTTAGTGGCTAGCGGCTAACCAAATCTGAATTGAGCGGCGCAAATTGCGGGCTGAAACGGCTTTGGGCCCCGTTCAAGCGGGCACAAGGCCGCTTTCGCCGATCTCCCAAGACAGCCGCCGCCGATGGTTGATCGACGCCATGCTTAGCCCCCAGATCAGGCCGAGCATCAGGAAAAAATGACGCCAATGGTCGGTGTCGACGATCATGCCTTCGGCCGCTTCGCCGACGAACACAGCGTAAGCCGTGATCAGATAGTACTGCCACGGTGCCGGGATCGGCATCGTGATCAGGCCGAGCATCAGCGTAACCACAACGAGTGTCAGGTAAGCAGCGCCGCCCAGCCAGCCATAGACCAGGAAGCCCTGCATATAGACGTTATGCTGCTGCAAACCGAAGATGCGGTCGAATTCAAAAGGCCCCAGGCCGTTCGGGTTTTGCAGAATGGTGCCGAGCGCCTGCTCTTGCAGCCAAAAGCGGCCGCCGGGTCCGACGTCATAGGGTTGGATCGCCTTGGCGCGCTCGATCAGCATGTCGTGCACCGAGCCGATGGACAGCAGCGCTCCGATCACGAGGGCGGCAAATAAAGTCGTCAGGAGGCCGATGACAACGATACGCGTGCGCATGCGCGGATCGGGCGTGACCAGAAAGACCGTCAGCACGCCGACTGTCGCGGAAATTGCGAGATGGGCCCAGGCGCCGCGCGAGAAGCTTAACAACAACCCTCCCATCAGAACCATCAGCAAAGCGACGTCGAGTGGCCAGATACCGCGGGTCAAAATCCGGATCATCAGCCATACGATGGGAAACACCAGGAACGGCCCGTAGACGTTCGGGTCCTTGAACGTGGCGCTGACGCGATCATTGTCGAGGAAGATATCGGAATGCGGCATCAGATGAAAAAAGCCGATATAGCCCGCCGCCGTCGCAATCAGCGCTGCGAGAATGTATCCGCGACGCAGGATCGATAGCCGCTGCATGTTGCCGTCGGAAAACAGGCACGCGAACATGATGGCCGCAATGCCAAGGTAGACGGACGTTCCGGCGTACTGGATGTCCTTGGTGTTGTCGCCGACCTGAACGAGCGAGAAGAACCCGCCGATCAGCCATACCGCTATCAGAAACAGGAGCGGAAACAGCTTACGGTCGAAACTGGTACGCGCGGCGACGCACGCAACCAGCAGTACGATCATCAACGCGTCATGTGGCGACGGCTCGATGAATGCGATCGAGCTGGTCAACGCCGCGATAAACAGCACCAGATTGAGCAGCCGTTGCGCCAGAGCCGAATTCCGGCCGGTCTTTTGTGCGACTGCGATCGCCATCGCTGATTACTTGTCAGTAGGCGTTGTTCATGTGGAAGACGGCAAGAGGCGTGCGCAGCAGTATGGTGATGTCGAGCAGCAGCGACCAGTTCTCGATGTAGAAGAGATCGTGTTCGACGCGGCGCTGGATCTTTTCCTGGCTGTCGGTTTCGCCGCGCCAGCCGTGGATTTGCGCCCAGCCGGTGATGCCGGGCTTGACGCGATGCCGGGCGAAATAGCCGTCGACCGCCTCGTCGTAAAGATGCTCGGCAGCCTTGGCGTTGATGGCGTGTGGCCGTGGTCCGACCAGCGAAAGATTGCCGAAGAACACGACATTGAATGAGCTGGGGTAGTTCGTCGAGGCTGGTTTTGCGGATAAAGCGGCCGACGCGGGTTACGCGCCGGTCGTTCTTGCTGACTTGCTTCGTGGCGCTCGGCGTCCGCGTGCTCGGTATAGATCGAGCGGAATTTATAAATCTCGATGAGCTCGTTGTTGAATCCGTAGCGCCGCTGCTTGAAGAAAATCGGACCTTTGCTGTCGAGTTTGACGGCAAGGGCGACCGCGAGCATGACCGGCGCAGCGCAGATGAGCGCAAGCGTACCGACGATCTTGTCGAACAGCCATTTCATCACGACGTCCCAATCCGCGATCGGGCGGTCGAAGACATCGATCACCGGAACGTTGCCGATATAGGAATAGGAGCGCGGGCGGAACCGGAGCCTGTTGGAGTGCGCCGACAAGCGGATATCGACCGGCAGCACCCACAGCTTCTTGAGCATATGAAGAATACGGCCTTCGGCCGCGATCGGCAGCGAAAAGATTACGAGATCGACCCGGGTTTTGCGGGCAAACTCGACGATGTCGTCGATGACGCCGAGATTGGGCACGCCATTGCAAACCGGCAAGCTTCGGCCGTCGTTGCGGTCGTCAAACACGCCGATCACGTTCAGATCGGAATCGCGTTGCGAGGCAAGCGATTGCAACAGCGCTTCGCCGTTTTTGTCGGCACCGACGACGACGGTGCGGCGATCAAGCCGGCCCTGGCGCGTCCAGTGCCGCACCATCAGGAACAGAGCACGGCGAAAAGCGATAAGGATAATCAGCCCGAGCACGTAAAAAGCGCCGAGCCACACGCGAGAAAACTGGTCGCCGGCTTTGGCGAAGAACGATATTCCGATCACGATCAGGAATACGACTGACCACGCCGAGGCCAGTCTCATGTATTGCTTTTCATGACCGCGAAAAGCCTGCACCTGGTAGATGTCGGCGGTCTGGAACGCCAACATTGAAAGTCCGGCGATGCCGACGATGGCGGCCGATGTAATGCCACTCAAAGCCATAATGCCTGGCACAACGTACCAGAAATAGATCGCAAGGCCGACCGCAATGATCAAGGCGGCTTCGATCAATCGAACGGTGCCGGCAACAACGATGGGTGAATAGGCTGGTTTGAAATCCTGCGCTGCAACAAGCAGCGCTGTTGGAGAAAGTTGGCGCGGCGCCGAAGGCTGTACGCGTGGCATCGCCTTGACGGCCGACGATACCGAGTCAGCATCGAAGATCGAGCCTTGCTCGGAGCTGATCATGGTGTAACACATTTTTTTCGCCCGGGCTTCCGGGGCGTTCCGCACCGGACCACGGATCCCGGCGCGGCAACATAGTGAACAATCTTCAAAAATTGGTTATGTGAATTGTGCAAGCTTTCGCAGTGCCAGCGCTTCGCGATAAGCCGCCAAGACCGCCGTCGACCATTCGATCGACCGAAAACTCGGCGCGGACGCGCTCCCTGATATGCTCGAGCGACTCCGTCCGCCTCGCTGGGATCGATAGCCGCTTTGCGCATAGCGGCAACGAGTGCGGCAATATTGTCCGCGAGGCACGAGGCTGTCGGAGTGCGGCCCGAAAATTTCCGGTACGCCGCCGACCCTGGTGCCAATGACCGGCAAGCCTGCGGCAGCAGCTTCCAGTACCACGTAGGGCAAGGATTCGGCGCGCGACGGGATAACCAGCATTCGCCCCATCGAGAAGGCGATGCGGGCCGGTTGAAAGCCGACGAAGCGCACTTCATCGGCAAGTCCGCGTTCGCGAACCAGAGCCTTCAATTTTGCTTCGTCCGGTCCTTCGCCGACAACCGTTGCCGTTACCGGATCTCCCGATTGTTTGAGGATTGCGAGTCGCTTCGATCAAAATGTCGATTGCCTTGACCGGGCGCAGCTCGCCAATACAGACAAAATCCGTGGCATCAGGCTGGACGATGACGGGATCGAATTCGGCGGGACTTACGCCGTTACGCACGACCCGCACCATGCCTCGCGGACTATCGATCTTGGCCCGGAACAAGTCGGCAGCGTATGTACTTTCAAACAGGAACAGATCGGTGCGGTAATTCAGCAAACGCTCCAGCGAGCGATAAAATCCTCCGCTGAAGGTGCCCGGGCTGTAAACCAGCGAGCCGCCATGCGGCGTGTAAGCCCGGACCATGCCCCTCACGTTTGGCGCCAGCCGTACGAGTGCCGCGCCTTTAGCGCCGTGTCCGTGAAGTACATCGGGCGCGAGCTCATCGATGCGCCGCATGACACGGCGCAGGGCAGGGAGATCGCGCAGGCTTAGCTCGCGCGGTATGGCAACCCGCTCATAACCAAGGGCCAAATAGGGCGTGAGCTCCCGCAACACAGCTTCGGCGCGTGCGCCGCCCGTCGTGCTGTCGAGGATCAGGCCGACGCGATGTCCGCGCGCCGCTTGGCCTTGCACCAGGTCGATGACGTGGCGAAACAGGCCGCCGAGAGGCGCTCGCAGTACGTGAAGGATCTTCAGACTGGTCGGAGCTTGAAGCCGCAGCGAGCGGTCGGCGTGCCGGAATCGATTGCCCATTGGACAGCGCGCGCAACGGCCATGACCGGCATCCCTAAAGATCGCGACAAATGATTAAGCTGATGAAGACCCTTCGCGGTTAATAAAGTCTCACGGCGAGTTGGGGTTATGCGTGAGAGCTGACCTTAACCGGATAGCAACCTTAATAGTTTGTAATCGCCGCTGCGTTTGGGTTTGTTCTGCAGTATTGTTGCGAGGAGTAAGTGAGATGAGTTTTGCGTCGCAGGCGGCGCGGAGCGGTGGTCAGTATACCGACTCCGAGCTTGACCTTTCCGGGCTTGGTTCTGCCCTCTGGCGCAAGAAGTGGCGTATTCTGGGCCCGACGATCTTGATCGGACTGCTGACGCTGATTGTCGTTCAGGTCATCACCCCGAGATATCAGTCCGAGTCGCGCGTGATCGTCGAAGGGCGCGACAACATCTATCTTCGCCCAGATGCCGACAAAGATACGATGGACCGCACCGTCGATCAGGAGGCGGTGACGAGCCAGGCGCAGCTTATTTTGTCGCGCGACCTCGCCAATGAGGTAATTGCCAAGCTCAAGCTTAATCAGCGCCCCGAATTCGATCCGGCGCTCGGCGGCTCTTCGCCGATACGTTCGCTGCTCAGCATGTTCGGCCTGGTGCGCAATCCGATGAGCATGACGCCGGAAGAGCGCGTGCTCGAAGCCTACTACGAGCGTCTCACGGTTTTCCCGGTCGATAAATCCCGCGTTATTGTCATCGACTTTTTGTCCGAAGATCCTGAGCTGGCCGCGCAGGTGGCCAATGCCATTGCCGACGGCTATCTGCAGTTGTTGCAGAAGGTCAAACAAGATCAGGCGCGGAGCGCTACCCAGGTGCTGGCCGGCCAGGTCGAGACGTTGCGCAAGAAGGTTGTCGAGGCCGAAGGTAAGGTCGAGGCCTATCGCGCGCGATCGAATCTTCTTGTCGGCAACAACAATACAACGCTTTCGGCACAGCAGCTTGGCGACATGACCGGTCAACTGTCGGCTGCGCGTGCGCAGAAGGCTGACGCCGAGGCCAAAGCCCAGCTGATCCGCGAAATGCTGAAGTCCGGACAGCCGATCGAATCGTCGGACATCCTCAATTCCGAGCTGATCCGAAGGCTCTCGGAACAGCGCGTAACGTTGCGAGCACAACTCGCCGAGCAATCGTCTACGCTGCTCGACAATCATCCGCGCATCAAGGAACTGCGGGCGCAGATCGCCGATCTCGATCATCAGATCGGCAACGAAGCAGCGACGGTCGCGCGGTCGCTAGATAACGATGCAAAAATTGCCGGCACGCGGGTAGACACCCTGCAAGCAAGCCTCGACCAGCTCAAGGGCCAGGCGGCGGTGAACAACGAAGACGACGTTCAGCTGCGTGAGCTTGAGCGCGATGCCAAATCGCAGCGTGACCTGCTCGAGTCCTATCTCGCCAAATATCGCGAAGCTTCCGCGCGTGATGCGGTCAATGCATCGCCGGCCGATGCTCGCGTGATCTCACGCGCGACAATTTCGAATGTGCCGGCTTATCCGAAGAAACTGCCGACCGTGCTGATCGCCGTCCTGACGACACTGATCATCGCCTCGGGCTTTGTGTTGACCAAGGAACTGCTGGATATGCCGGAAGCGCCGGTGGTTGCACGGCGTGCGCGTCCGGCGCCGGCTGTCAAAGAAGAGGCAACACCGTCGCGCGTTGCCGCTGCACTTGGTGTCCTGCGCAAGAAAACGCGCCCGTCAGAGCCGACCTATCCGGTCAGCGCCATCGACGATGTCGCTGAAGATTTACGCCTCAACGGTTCGGCCGGCCGGCCGGTCGCGATATTCGGTTCCGCACAGGGCTTGGATGCGAGCTGGACGGCGCTCAAGTTTGCCCGCTTGTTAGCGACAAGCGGCAGTGCGATCCTTGTGGGTATCGGTTCCGCCGACGCCGCGATCAGGGCAGCGTCGTTTGATCCGGACGCGGCTGGGCTCGCCGACCTTGCGTCGGGCGAAGCTTCGTTCCGCGATATCATCACGAAAGACCGGAAGACCTCCGTCCACCTGATTTCTTCCGGGCGGACGCCAACTGGCCGCGGTGAAATCCTGGACGCGCCGGTTGTCGCGCCAAGTTTCGAAGCGCTGTCGCGCAGCTACGACTTCGTTATCGTTGCCGCCGGCGCGATCGTTGGTCCAGAGCTGGAAGCGATTGCCGCTATTGCGCCGCATGCGGTGCTTGCCGCCGGCATGTTGACCAACGCCGGCACAGCCGCGGCGCGTGAACGGCTCCTTAGCGCGGGCTTCGAGGACGTGACGGTCGTCGTCGAACGCAAAGCTGCCGAATTCGAACCGACAGCGGCTGCGGCGTAGGCGGCATTACGGACACGGCGTTGACCTTGTCACAATGATGGCAAAGGATTGCCAGCGTCGCCGGGACATAATGCGCCATCCGATAAGGGATCATCAGTGGCCGGGTTTAGGCAAAAGATCATCCGCGGCGGATTGGAGGGACTTTATTTCAGCGGTGCGCATGTCGCGCTGAAACCCTTCGTCGCGGGCGTCGGCGCAATCCTGACGTTGCATCACGTGCGCCCGCCGCGGCCCGATCGTTTCCAGCCCAATCGCCTGCTTGAGATAACGCCGCGCTTTCTTACCCGCGTGGTGCGGTATTTGCGCCGCTCCCGACTCGACCTTGTCAGCCTCGACGAGATGCATCGGCGCATGACCGAACGCGACTTCTCGCGCCGCTTCGTGTGCCTGACTTTCGACGATGGCTATCGCGACACGCTGCAATGGGCCCATCCGATTCTGAAAGATGCGGACGTGCCGTTCGCGGTCTATGTGCCGACGAGCTTTCCGGACCGGATTGGCGAATTGTGGTGGCTCGCGCTCGAAGCCGTCATCGCTCGCAACAATCACATTGGCATGCAGATCGCCGGCCGTAATCGCACTTTCGATTGCGAGACCGTCGCCGCCAAGCGCGCACTCTACGAGGAGATTTATTGGTGGCTGCGCAGCCTGCCGAGCGAAGAGGAATTGCGTAGCGTCATCCATAATCTCGCCGCCTGTTACCACGTCGATATCGCGGCATTCTGCAGCGAGCTGTGCATGGGCTGGCCGGAGCTGGCCGAACTCGCTGCCGATCCGCTGGTCACAATCGGCGCCCATACCGTCAATCATCCCATGCTGGCAAAGCTGCCGCAAAAGGCGGTGCGCTCGGAAATGGATTTAAGCCGCTCGATCATCGAAGCCGGTCTCGGCATCCGCCCCGCGCACTTGTCCTATCCGGTAGGCGACCGCACCTCGGCGGGTCCACGCGAGTTCGAGATCGCCGCCGAGCTTGGTTTCAAGACCGCAGTGACGACTCGGCCCGGCGTGCTGTTCGCCGAACATAGCAATCACCTGACGGCGCTGCCGCGGATTTCGCTCAACGGCGAATATCAGCGCCTGCGCTATGTCCGGGTTTTGCTGTCCGGGTCGGCAACGGCGATGTGGAGCGGTTTCCGCCGTCTGGATGCGGCTTAAACCCGGTTTGGTCGCGACATCCAGGACACGATCGGCATGGCGGGAAGTACCCAGCCGATGCCTGCGATCACGTAATACGCGATCGATGCGATCATATTGTCGAAGATGAACGGTGCTTGTGCGACCGCCATCGCAACCAGCGCCCATACGACGACCAGTATGATCAAGGCAATCGCACCGATGAACTTGCGCAGCCGGATCGGCATGGAACATTTGTCCCTAGTGTCCCGATTCCGAAGTTCGCATGATTGTGCGGCACCCTCGTTTGCGAACTTCGGAATCCAAAGGGACACTAGCACTTTATCGATCCACGGTGGCTTCGGTTCCTAAGTCCGCATTTCGGACTCGCGGCTGGAATGATGCGAACTTCGGAACGCCACACTGGTTGCGAGGATAGGGGCCAGCACTATATGGTCCGCGCGGCTCCGACAACCTTCCTGTGAAAGAAGTCATGCTCGCGCGAACTCCGAGCGACGTTCATCTGGGCGCGATCCGGCTTTGGCTTTATGCGGTCGCGGCACTTGTGCTCGCCATGGTGCTGGTTGGCGGCGCGACGCGGCTCACTGAGTCCGGCCTTTCGATCACCGAATGGCAACCGGTGATGGGCATGTTGCCGCCGCTGAGCGACGCACAGTGGCAGACCGAGTTCGAAAAATACCAGGCGATCCCGCAATACCATGCGCTCAATCAGGGCATGAACCTGGATGCGTTCAAGGCGATCTATTGGTGGGAATGGACGCACCGGCTGATCGGCCGCGTGATCGGTTTTGTTTTTCTGGTGCCGCTGCTGTGGTTCCTCTGGCGCGGCTGGATCGGTCCGGGGTTGCGCGGACGGCTGTGGTTCATCTTCGGGCTTGGCGCTTTGCAAGGCGCAGTCGGCTGGTGGATGGTCGCTTCCGGTCTCGCCGACCGCATCGAGGTTTCACAATATCGGCTTGCGACACACCTTGTGCTCGCCTGCGCGATCTATGTTGCGATCATCTGGACCGCACAGCGGTTGGGCGAGCGACCAGTCATGCCGTCACCGCCGCGAATACGCCTGAGCGCGATGGCGCTGCTGCTTCTTGTGCTGCTGCAAATCTATCTCGGTGCGTTGGTTGCGGGATTGCGCGCCGGCTATGTATACAACACTTGGCCGCTGATCGATGGCGCTCTGATCCCTGACAGCGCGCGGTTATTCCTCGATACGCCGCTAGTGGCGCAATTTTTTCGAGAACACGCTCACCGCGCAGTTCGATCATCGCATGGTTGCCTATACGATCTTCGTCTGCGCGCTGCTGCACGCGTTTGATGTCACGCGCACGGCCAAAAGCAGTTGGGTGGTTTCCAGCGCCCTCGTGCTTGTGCTGGCAGTGACGGTACAGGCGGCGCTCGGGATCTGGACGTTGCTCGATCGTGTGCCGATCACGCTTGCCCTGATGCATCAGGCGATGGCCATGCTGGTGCTGACGGTGGCAACAACGCACGCTGCGCTGGTCGCACAGCGCGCAATCACGCTCCTACGCTGCGTCGTTGCAAAGCTGATCCGGCATCGTCAGTCGGCGAGCGCCTGCTCGAGATCGCCGATAATATCGTCCTTGTCCTCGATGCCGATCGAGAGCCGGACCACGTCGGGGCCGGCGCCGGCCTGCACCTTTTGCGCATCGCTGAGCTGGCGATGGGTGGTCGAAGCCGGATGGATGATCAACGAACGGGTGTCGCCGATATTGGCGAGGTGCGAGAACAACTTCACATTCGATACGAGTTTCACGCCGGCGTCGTAGCCGCCCTTCAGGCCGAACGTGAACACGGCGCCCGCGCCGTTCGGGCAATATTTTTCGGCGAGGTTGTAGTAGCGATCGCCTGGCAATCCCGGATAGCTCACCCATGCGACTTTCGGATGATTGGAAATCCATTCGGCGACGGCTTTGGCGTTATCACAGTGCTTCCGCATCCGAAGCGGCAGCGTCTCGATGCCGGTGAGGATCATGAAAGCGTTGAACGGCGACAGCGCGGCGCCGATATCGCGCAGCGCCAGCACGCGTGCGGCGATGGCGAACGCGAAATTGCCGAAGGTCTCGTGCAGTACGATGCCGTGATATTCCGGCCGCGGCTCGCAGAGCATCGGATAGCGGCGTTCACGCGACCAATTGAAGGTGCCGCCATCCACGATCATGCCGCCGATCGAGTTGCCATGGCCGCCAAGAAATTTGGTCAGCGAGTGGATCACGATATCGGCGCCGTGCTCGAACGGCTTGCAGAGGTAAGGCGTGGCGAGCGTGTTGTCGACGATGTAGGGCACGCCGGCGCGGCGCGCGATCTGCGCTACCGCCGCCATGTCGGTGATCACGCCGCCGGGATTGGCGATCGACTCGGTGAAGATTGCCTTGGTCTTCGGACTGACGGCGCGCTCGAATGATGCGATATCGTCAGGGTCGGCCCACACCACGTTCCAGCCGAAATTCTTGAACGCGTGATTGAATTGATTGATCGAGCCGCCGTAGAGTTTTTTTGACGCGACGAACTCGTCGCCGGGCTGCATCAAACAATGAAACGCCAGCATTTGCGCAGCGTGACCGGATGCCGCGGCCATGCCGGCGGTGCCGCCTTCAAGTGCAGCAACGCGTTCTTCCAGCACCGCGCTCGTCGGGTTGCCGATCCGGGTGTAGATGTTGCCGAACGTTTGCAGGCCGAACAGCGATGCCGCGTGATCGACGCTTTCGAACACGTAAGAAGTAGTCTGATAGATCGGCGTCGCGCGCGCGCCGGTGGTCGGATCGGGTTGCGCCCCGGCGTGGACGGCGAGCGTGGCAAATCCCGGAATGCGTTCGGCCATTATCCGATCCTCGTAATGGGAAGGGTGCAGGCCCGGTGTATAGGACCGGCCAAGGCCGTCAAGGCGAGCCGGCGCTTTGCGTTAAAACGCAATCGCTACGCCGCCTGGTGAGGCGGCGGGAGAAGCTTTTTCTTTGGTTCGAGGCTTTGGCGCCGCGTTTATTTGAAGTGTCTCACCGCCACGCGGCAGGCGGGCGAGATCTTGCGGCTGTTGGCCATCAAGCAATGCGCGACACGCTCACGATCGGGGATAAATTGCCCGCAAACCGTCTGCGCGTCCTGCATGCAGGCGTCCTGGTCCTGCTGCGGGTCCGCCATCGCCGTCACGGGCGCGATTGCGACAGCAAACAAACCGAGTGCCAGTAGAATACGAATGGTCATTGTCAGCCCCTTTGTCAGGTGTTTTTCGTGCCGGCTTGTTCTCGTTGAGCACGATCAGCGGCCTGTGTCGAGCCGCCTTGCGCGCTCACTCGATTAAGTGTCATGCGCTGGATGCCACCGATAGTTGCTTTTCGCGAAGAAATCATACGTGTGTTGACGCCCATCCAGCCTATCTCGGACGACAGCCTGCCGTATTCGATTTTCGGACAGCGGTTCATCACTACTTTCATACCGTTCGCTTCAGCGAGTGCGGCCGCTTCATCGTTGCGCACGCCAAGCTGCATCCAGATTACCGACGGCAGTGGCTTGAGTGCGAGCGCTTCCTGCACGATGGCAGGCGCGTATTGCGAGCCGCGAAAGATATCGACCATGTCGACCGGCACCGGAATGTCGGCAAGCTTGGCGTAGATACGCTGACCCAGCATGTCGTGGCCGGCATGGCCCGGATTGACCGGTATCATCGTGTAGCCGCGCTCGAGCAGATATTTGAACGCGAAATAGCTCGGGCGGTTCTGCTTTTTCCGACGCGCCGACCATCGCAATGGTTTTCACGGTATTGAGAATGCCGCGAATGTAGCTATCGTCGTAATTGTCGTGGTTCATCGCGAGCGCCGTGCTCATCGGCCTTCCCATTTCGGATCGCGCTTTTCGATGAAGGCTGAGATGCCTTCCTCGGCGTCGCGCGCCAGCATGTTCTCGACCATTACTTCGGAAACATAATCGTAGGCTTCGGCAAGCGGCATTTCGATCTGCCGGTAAAAGCTTCCTTGCCGATCTTCACCGTCAACGGGGACTTGGCTGGCGATCTTTTTGGCAAGCTTCAGCGCTTCGTCGCGCTCCGTTGCCGGGGCGACGACGTGATTGACGAGCCCGATGCGCGCTGCATCTTCGGCCGAGATCATCTCGCCAGTCAGCAGCATTTCCATCGCGGCTTTTCGCGTGACGTTGCGCGACAGCGCGACCATCGGCGTCGAGCAGAACAGGCCGATATTGACGCCGGGCGTCGCAAATTTGCGCTGTCGCGAGGCAACGGCGAGATCGCAGCTCGCAACGAGCTGGCAGCCGGCGGCGGTCGCGGTGGCCTGCACCGCGGCGATCACCGGCTGCGGCAGCGTCACGATCTGCTGCATCACGCTGCTGCACAAACCCATGATGTGCTTGAAATAGGCGCGGCCGCGATCTGCATCTCTGCGTCGCGAGTTAAGCTCTTTCAGATCGTGGCCTGCCGAAAATGCCGGGCCGTTCGCCGTCAGCACGACCACACGCACTTAGCGTCGTGCGCGATCGCGGTGAGAGCATCTCCCAGCGCTTCCAGCAGCGCCTCGGACAGACTGTTGCGCGCCTGCGGGCGGTTTAGAGTGAGAATGGCGACACCGGCAATATCCTCGCGTAGAAGGATCAGCGAAGACGAGGAAGCGGCGGCTGCAGTGGCGGTCTGAGCGTTCATTTTGCGATCTGCGACTTGCACATCCGTCCATTGTAGCCGATCCGGGCCGACAGGCGGGAGTGGGGCATGACAGAGATGGCGGCGCCGAAATTGACGCGCAAGGAGCTGATCGATCTGTTGAGTGGGGAATTCCCCGAAGCGTCGCACGCTCTCGGGCGCCCATGAGATCGAGGAAGTCTGGCATGGCGGCTGCCGGGTGCGGCGGCCCTTTCACCAAGGTGCCTTGCGCCCGGGGGGCACGATTTCCGGGCCGGTGATGATGGCTGTCGCGGATTTCACGATGTACGTCGCGGTTCTTTCGGCGGTCGGCTGGGTTCCGCTCGCGGTGACCACCAATCTCAATATCAATTTCCTCAAGAAGCCGGCGGCGCGCGATCTCCTCGCCGAAGCGCGGTTGATCAAGCTTGGCAAACGGCTCGTGGTCGGGGAGGTGGCGATACGCTCCGATGGCGACGATGACCTCGTGGCGCATGTGACCTCGACTTACTCGGTCCCTCCACAAAGCTGAAACGGTAATAAAATACCTCCGACTTAACCCATTGAATGCGCTTTAAATTAGGGTAGGGGATTGACCCGTGGCTTAGGCTCCGGTTAGAAGCTGCGCGCGCCGCTATATCGGCGGCCTCTCCCGGATTGGAAGCGGATATGAAAACGTTTTCGGCAAAGCCAGCCGAGGTCGATAAGAAATGGGTGATGATCGATGCCGACGGTCTCGTCGTCGGCCGTCTCGCCTCGATCGTGGCGCTGCGGTTGCGCGGCAAGCATAAGCCGTCGTTCACGCCCCACGTCGATTGCGGCGACAATGTCATCATCATCAACGCCGCCAAGGCGGTGCTGACCGGCCGCAAGGTCGAACAGAAAATCTATTACAAACACACCGGCTATATCGGCGGCATCAAAGAGCGCACGGCAAAGTCCATTCTCGCCGGACGCTTCCCCGAGCGCATCGTTGAGAAAGCCGTGGAGCGCATGCTGCCGCACGGGCCGCTTGGCCGCCAGCAACTTTCCAATCTGCGGGTCTATCCGAAGGCCGACCATCCGCACGAAGCCCAGCAGCCTGAAAAAATCGACGTCGCGGCGATGAACCGCAAGAACAAGAGGGTCAAGTAAATGGCCGAAACCATTCAGTCGCTCGACGAGCTCTCGACGCTTAAGCCAGCAGCCGCGCCGCAGGCGCCGACTTATGTGCAGAAGCTCGACAAGCAGGGCCGCGCCTATGCCACCGGCAAACGCAAGAATGCTGTTGCGCGCGTGTGGGTCAAAATGGGCAGCGGCAAGATCGTCATCAACGATCGTCCGGTCGAGACCTATTTCGCCCGTCCGGTGCTGCGCATGATGATCCAGCAGCCCCTGGTAGCGGCAAGCCGCCAGGGTCAATTCGACGTCGTATGCACGGTGTCAGGTGGCGGCCTTTCCGGTCAGGCCGGTGCCGTCCGTCATGGCCTGTCGAAGGCGATAATGCGTCACGAACCGGATCTGCGTCCCGCGCTCAAGCGCGGCGGCTTCCTGACGCGTGACTCGCGTGTGGTCGAACGCAAGAAGTACGGCAAAGCCAAGGCCCGCCGCAGCTTCCAGTTCTCGAAGCGCTAAGACTTCCGATCGTTACAAATAAAAACGGGAGCCAGTTCGGGCTCCCGTTTTTGCTTTGGGGCCGTGGCGTGGCGCTATCAGAAAAACGCCATCGTGCGGATTTCAACGCTCTCGCGTGGCCGCGCATGCGGCGGCGTGGTCGGATCTTCGAATGCCGTGTGCGCGGTCCAGCGCGCGCGGCCATCCTTGAGGGAATTGAACACCTTGAAGACGTAAGCCTCCTCGCGTCGCATGCGCGGAAACCAGAACCATTTGTGGTTCGGATTGTATCTGATCGCGTAGGTTTGCCCAATGCGGCCGGGTGCGCGCCGCTCCGAAATGATCATGTCATCCGGCGACAATGTCTTCGCGTCGGCCATGGCGAGCGGATAGGTTTCGACTGGATAACGGATCGGCCGCCACGTCTGGATGATGGCGAAGCGGCGCTTCAGTAAGTCTTCCGCCTCGTCCGGCAAGATATCGCGCACGCGCTGCGGTGCCGACCATTCCGTATAATCGTTGTGTACGCGACGCACGACCTCGCGGATTTTTTTCGACTCGCGCAGCTCGTCGTCCGCGGTGCGCAGCGTATGGTCGAATACCACGACGCGTTTGGCGCCGCTTTCGGCTTTGATCAGCTCCACCATCTCCGGATAGTAGATACGCTTGATCTCGTCCTCGTCGTAGAAGTCGGCGACTTTGGTATCGTGCCGCACGAAGCGAAAGCCGCTTCTTTCCAAGTCGAACTCTTTGACGTGCGGACGGCCGTTGTGAATTTTCACGCGGCGCGGATCAGGCGTGCCGCCGGCGCGTGCGTCGCTGCCGCCGGGGCTGGCAACGATGGTAAAGACTTTGTTGCCGTCATCCACGATGTAGTTAAGCGTGGCTTCTATTGTATCCGGTGCAATGTCGAGTTCGGCGGTCTGGCTCATGGAGCGCTCCCTATCTTCCCTCAAATCTAAGCTCACTCGACCCTGAGGTGAAGGGAGGGAAAAGCTCGTTTTTTGCGCCCCAAATGGCCGTTATTCATTCTCTGTCAGGATTTTCCGGTGCAAACTTTCTACTACGCGGACGTTAGTCGCGCGTCCCACAAACGTGGAATGGTTTAGCGAAATTTATCCTCCAAAATTAAACCTCCGCAATTTTCAATTCTTATTTCCGGTAAACCGTAATGTTCCGGCACAAACTCGGCAAAGCGTGAATCGCAAACACACGCGCCTGCGTACGTAGAAGCTGCTACGTGCTTCCGACGATTGAGGGTTAGGAGGCTACGTCATGTTCGCGCGCTTAGCCGAGGCGTCGATGTCGCTCGACATCGGCACGCTGTTCGTCATCGCTATCTGCGTCACATCGCTGCTTGGATTCTTCCTGCTGTTCGCCTGGATGCAGGATCGGGTTCAGGCACTCGCCTGGTGGGGCCTGGCCTATCTCATAGGCGGTCTCTCGGGGGTGATCTGGCGCCTCGGCGACGCCGTTTCGCCGCCGCTGCCGTCGTACGTCCCCAATGTCCTCCTCTTCATTGCCGTCGGTATGGTCTGGAGCGCGGCCCGCGTTTTTCATGGCCGGCCGGTGTTATGGGGCGCGATGTGCTTTGGTGCCGTCTTGTGGCTCGCCTCGTGCTGGTCTCCCGCATTTACGGAGTCGGCAGCGTCACGCCTGGTCATCAGTTCGATGATCGTTGCAGGCTATACGTTCCTGACCGCAACCGAGCTTTGGCGGGAGCGGCGCAAAGCGGTGCGTCGGCAGTGGCCGACAGTCTTCGTGCCGATCCTGCATGGCATGGTGTTCCTGTTTCCGGTGGCGCTCGCCGCATTGTCGCAAAGCGGCGGTGGCCTGCTCAGTCTCGGCACCGGCTGGGTCGCAGTCTATGTGATCGAGGTCGTGCTGTATGTCGTTGGCGCGGCGTTTGTTGTGCTCGTGCTGGCAAAGGACCGCACCGTCCGTTACTACAAGCAAGCGGCAGCAACGGATCCATTGACTGATTTGCTCAATCGTCGCGGTTTTTTCGAAGCCTGCGGCGAGCTCATGGGCAACCGCCGGCTGACCAAACAGCCGGTCAGTATGTTGGCGTTCGATCTCGATCATTTCAAAAAGATCAATGATACTCACGGACACCAGACCGGCGACGCCACGCTGCATCTGTTTGCTTCAATCGCCAAGAAAACGCTTCGCGTTGACGATGCCATCGGTCGTCTTGGCGGCGAGGAGTTCGTGGCGTTACTGCCGGCCAATCTTGCGGAAGCAGGCATTGCCGCGGAACGCGTGCGCAAAGCTTTTGAGAGGGCAAGTGCATTGCCGGGCGATCATGCGACCGCGACCGTGAGCATCGGTATCGCCTGCGGATTACCGTCGGCCAATGTCGATGACCTGATCGCCCGCGCCGACGTTGCGCTCTACCGGGCCAAGGCGAACGGCCGTAACCGCGTCGAAGCTGCCGATGAGGCAGTCGCCGGTGTCCAGGTCTTACCCGCGGCTGAGAAGTCACGGGGCAGGGCGCAAAAACAGCAGACGCCATTGACCTCGCCGATTCCGAATCTGGCAGTTCCGCTGTTCGGACCGCTGCCCGCAGCTTCCATTTCCGCGCCGGTTCACGGCTAGAAAAGAAAAAGGGCGCCGATAAAACGGCGCCCTTGAAGTTGGCATTGCTCGGTCAATGCAGGGAGGATGCTTTACGCCGAGTAGTACATTTCGTATTCGACCGGATGCGGCGTGTGCTCGAAGCGGATCACTTCGGTCATCTTCAGGTCGATGTATGAATTCGATGAAGTCGTCGTCGAATACGCCGCCGGTTTTGAGGAAGTCGCGGTCCTTGTTCAATTCATCGAGCGCCTGGCGCAGCGAGCCGCACACCGTCGGAATCTTCTTCAGTTCCTTCGGCGGCAGATCGTAAAGATCCTTGTCGATCGCCTCGCCGGGATGGAGCTTGTTCTTGATGCCGTCGAGGCCGGCCATCAGCATCGCGGCAAAGGCGAGATACGGATTGGCGAGCGGATCGGGGAAACGCACTTCGACGCGCTTGGCCTTCGGATTGGTCGTGTACGGAATACGGCAAGACGCCGAACGGTTGCGCGCCGAGTAGGCGAGCAGCACCGGCGCTTCGAAACCCGGCACCAGCCGCTTGTACGAATTGGTGGTCGGGTTGGTGAAGGCATTGATCGCCTTGGCGTGCTTGATGATGCCCGCGATGTAGGACAGGCAGGTCTCCGACAGGTCGGCGTACTTGTTGCCGGCGAATACCGGCTTGCCGCTTTTCCAGATCGACTGGTGGCAGTGCATGCCGGAACCGTTGTCGCCGTACACCGGCTTCGGCATGAAGGTTGCGGTCTTGCCGTAAACCTGCGCGACCTGCTGGATGCAGTATTTGTAGATCTGCGTCTGGTCGGCCATCACCGTGAGCGGCGCGAACTTCATGCCGAGCTCGTGCTGGGCGGACGCAACTTCGTGGTGGTGCTTCTCGACCTTCACGCCCATGCGCGCCATCGCGGCGAGCATTTCCGAGCGCATGTCTTGCACCGAGTCCTGCGGCGGAACCGGGAAGTAGCCCTTCTTGGTCCACACGCGGTGGCCAAGGTTGCCGCCCTCGTATTGGGTGTCGGCGTTCGACGGTAATTCGACCGAGTCGACCTTGTAACCGGTGTTGTACGGCGTCGCGCTGTAGCGCACGTCGTCGAACACAAAGAACTCGGCCTCGGGCCCGAAAAAAATCGTATCGCCGACGCCCATGGACTTGACCATGGCTTCGGCCTTCTTCGCGATGCCGCGCGGATCGCGGTTGTAAGGCTCGCCGGTGGTCGGCTCGAGAATGTCGCAGACCAGCACCAGCGTGGTTTCGGCAAAAAACGGATCGATGCAGGCCGATGCCGGATCCGGCATCAGGCACATGTCGGATTCATTGATGGCTTTCCAGCCGGCGATCGACGAGCCGTCAAACATCTGGCCTTCGGCAAACGTATCTTCCTCGATCATGCCGATGTCGAAGGTGACGTGCTGCCACTTGCCGCGCGGATCGGTAAATCGGAAATCGGCGTATTTAACGTCGTTATCCTTGATCATTTTCATGACATTCTTTGGCGTCGTCATGGAATGCGTGCCCTTTCGTGGTGGTAGTGATTGACTATTGGCGCTGTGTGAGATCCGCTTGTCTTGTTTTGCCCGAAGCGGATCGGACAGCAGTTTAGATGGCGTCTACCCCGGACTCCCCCGTTCTAATCCGGATAGCTTCCTCGATAGTCGAAACGAAGATTTTTCCGTCGCCAATACGCCCGGTCTGGGCGGCGCGGCGGATCGCTTCGATCGCTTTTTCGACCATGTCGTCGCCAAGCACAATCTCGATCTTCACCTTGGGGAGAAAATCGACCACGTACTCCGCGCCACGATAAAGTTCGGTATGCCCCTTCTGCCGGCCGAAGCCTTTGGCCTCGGTGACAGTGATGCCCTGGAGCCCGACTTCCTGGAGCGCCTCCTTAACCTCATCGAGTTTGAACGGCTTGATGATCGCCTCGATTTTTTTCATCGCGTTTCATCTCCCCGGCTCCAAGGCATGCAAAATCGCTTTGGAACCGCGCCTTGGTTTAGCAGGTCCCGTGCCAAGGGGCTGTGGGCCCTAAAAATGTTGTTTAATCAGAGGGCTGCGGCCCAATTCGGACTGGGCAGCGGAGACCTCTGAAAGGCCTCCGCTAATAAAGTGAGCAGATTGCCTATTATGACGTCAATAGCGGTTCGGCCGAAAATAGGGGTTATGGCGCGGCATATTCGCGCCCTGCCGCTTTCGTTATCCTCTGCGCGTCATGAATGAGCTTTTGACGCCTTCGGAAATGGCGGAAGCCGACCGGATCACAATCGCCGGTGGCACCGCGGGCATTGCGCTCATGGAGCGAGCGGGTCGCGCCGTGGCCGATGCCATTATCGGCGGCTTCCCAAGCGGCAAGCGGGTTACCGTGATCGCGGGTCCCGGCAATAACGGCGGTGACGGGTTTGTCGCGGCTCGGCTTTTGACGGAGCACGGCTATCGCGTCACGGTGATGCTGGTCGGCGATCAAACGCGGCTGAAGGGCGATGCGGCGCTCGCCGCAAAGAAGTGGCCGGGCGGTGTCACCGCCGATTCCGGATGCCTCGCCACCGCTGACGTCCTTGTCGACGCACTGTTCGGCGCCGGACTGGACCGGCCGATCGAAGGTGCGGCGCGGGCGGTGATTGAATCCATGAATGAGCTGGCGAAGCCGATTGTCGCGGTCGATCTGCCGAGCGGGATCAATGGCGCGTCTGGCACGGTGATGGGTGTTGCCGTCAGGGCTACGGAGACCGTGACGTTCTTTCGCAAGAAGCCGGGGCATTTGCTGCTACCGGGCCGACAGCACTGCGGCGTGATCTCGGTTGCCGACATCGGTATTCCGGCCTCGGTTCTGGAGCACATAGCGCCTGCGACCTTCGAAAACGTGCCTGCTTTATGGCGCGGTCAGTTTCCGACTCCGAAGCTTGATGGCCAAAAATACGACCGCGGCCACGCGGTAGTGGTATCAGGTCCGTCCTGGTCAACCGGCGCAGCGCGGCTTGCCGCCCGCGGTGCATTGCGGGCGGGAGCAGGGCTCGTGACCATCGTAAGTCCGCGCGAGGCGCTTGCGGTCAATGCGGCGGACAATCTCGCCGTCATGGTCAGGCCGATCGATGGCACAGCCGAATTGACCGGTTCCTCGCCGACAAGCGGCTCAACGCGCTGGCGATCGGGCCCGGTGTCGGAGTGGGACCGGAAACTTGCGAATTAGTGCTCACGACCCTCTCCGGCGAGCGCGCGGTGGTGCTCGATGCCGACGCAATGACCAGCTTTGCCGGGGATCCGCATCGACTGGCTGGTGCACTTCGAGTGAGGGCCGCTAATCGCACAATTATGACCCCGCATGAGGGAGAATTCACACGGTATTTCTGTGCCTTGGATGAGAGAGCTAAAGTCGGATCAAAGCTTGATCGCGCCCGTTTAGCCGCGGGGCTGACTGGGGCGGTTATCGTCCTGAAGGGGGCAGATACCGTTGTTGCTGCCCCCGACGGCCGGGCTGCTATCAGCGCCAATGCTCCGGCCTATCTGGCGACTGCGGGCGCTGGCGACGTACTGGCGGGCATGGTGACCGGCTTGCTGGCGCAGGATATGCCGGCCTTCGAGGCGGCCGCGGCAGCCGTCTGGCTGCACGGTGAAGCGGCTTCTGCGTTCGGGCCAGGCCTGATTTCCGAGGATTTGCCGGAGCTAGTTCGCCGCAGCTTTACCGTGGGCTATTTTTTTAGTGCTGGGCGCGCGGCGCGTGATATAAGCCGCGCCACCGTGCCGCTTGGCGTGTCGCGGGCGTGGCGGAATTGGTAGACGCGCGGGATTTAGGTTCCCGTGACGAAAGTCGTGGGGGTTCGAGCCCCTCCGCCCGCACCAGCCGGGCGGTTTTC
Organism: uncultured Alphaproteobacteria bacterium; assembly: GCA_963742215.1. Taxonomy (GTDB): domain Bacteria; phylum Pseudomonadota; class Alphaproteobacteria; order Rhizobiales; family Xanthobacteraceae; genus BOG-931. Next base: position 400,085 of record CAVULJ010000005.1, on the reverse strand, counting down.
CAAAACTTAAGGCCGGGATTACGCTCGGACATGGGCGGTTAAGACTTGGGTCGTGGAGATTGGGCCGTGAAGAGTAATGCCAATGCAAGTGACTGAAACTGCAACCGCGGGTCTCAAGCGCGAATTTCGCGTCGTCGTTCCCGCAAGCGATCTTGCGGCAAAGGTCAATGAGAGACTCGATGACATGAAGGGCCGCGTGCAGCTTCGCGGCTTCCGCCCGGGCAAAGTGCCGGTGGCGCATCTCAAGCGCATCTACGGCAAGGCTGCGATGGCGGAAGTCATTGAAGCCGCGGTGCGTGAAGCCAACAGCAAGATCGTTACCGATAACGGCTACAAGCTCGCGACCGAGCCGAAAGTGGTGCCGGACGAAGGCGCCGTTGAAGGTGTCATCGAAGGCAAATCCGACCTTGCCTACAAGGTCGAGATCGAGATCGTTCCGCCGATCGAGCTTGCGGATTTCAAGCAGATCAAACTGGAACGCGAGGTCGCCGACGTCACGGACGCTGAGATCGACGAGGCGGTGCAAAAAATTGGTGAACAGAACCGGCCATTCGTCGGCAAGGTTGAGGGCGCCGAGAAGGGCGACCGTGTCACGGTATCGTTTCAGGGAACCATGGAAGGCCAGCCGTTCCAGGGCGGTTCGGCTGAGGGTGTTCCGATCCTTATCGGCTCAGGCCAGTTCATTCCCGGATTTGAGGACAACCTGGTCGGGATCAAGGCCGGAGAAAGCCGCACCTTCGATCTCAAATTCCCGGAGAGCTATGCGGCGCCAATCTCGCCGGCAAGGACGTCACGTTCAATGTTACGGCGAGCACCGTCGAGGCACCTGGCGAGATCAAGCTGGACGACGAATTCGCCAAGACGCTTGGATTGGAGTCGATCGAGAAGCTCCGCGAAGGCGTCAAGGACCGCCTGCAACGCGAGCATGCGGCTGCATCACGGCAAAAGCTTAAGCGCGGATTGCTTGATCAGCTCGACGAGCGCCACAAATTCGAGCCGCCGCCGAGCCTCGTCGAACAGGAATTCACTAACGTTTGGAATTCGATCGAAGGCGATCTTAAAGCGCAAAATCGGACCTTTGAGGACGAGGGAACGACCGAGGAAAAGGCCCGCGCCGAGTATCGCGCTATTTCCGAGCGCCGGGTACGGCTTGGCCTCGTCATTGCCGAGATCGGCGAGAAGAACAATATCAAGGTGACGGACGAGCAGTTGACCGCGGCCGTTGTCGAGCGGGCGCGCCAGCTTCCCGGCCAGGAGCAGCAGGTTTGGGAGTATTATCGCAATAATCCGGGCGCGCTGGCGTCCCTGCGGGCTCCCATTTTCGAAGAAAAGGTCGTCGACTTCCTGCTCGAACTCGCCTCGATCACTGATAAACAAGTATCGCGGGAAGAGCTCTTCAAGGAAGACGCTGAGTGAAGACTCTGCCCGCCTTGTAGCGCCCGCATTCCGCGCATATTTGGCAGTCACGGCATTGCCGGGAAAGTAATCCGGCTTCGACAACAACCCCGACTCAGACACAGTGTGGCGGCACGTCGGGCCTCCAGCACGTTTTTGGCCCTTTGGCAGGTGATTTATGCGCGACCCGAGAGAGACATACATGAACCTCGTTCCCATGGTGGTCGAGCAGACCAACCGTGGGGAGCGGGCCTATGACATCTTTTCACGTCTGCTCAAGGAGCGGATTATCTTTATTACCGGGCCGGTTGAGGACGGCATGGCCACGCTGGTGGTGGCCCAGTTGCTGTTCCTTGAGGCCGAGAACCCGAAAAAAGAAATATCGATGTACATCAATTCGCCGGGCGGGGTCGTGACCGCGGGCATGGCGATTTACGACACGATGCAGTTCATTCGCCCGCAAGTTTCGACCCTGTGTACGGGACAGGCAGCATCGATGGGCTCATTATTGCTGGCCGCCGGCGCCAAGGATTTGCGCTTTGCGCTGCCTAACGCGCGCATCATGGTCCACCAGCCGTCCGGCGGGTTCCAGGGCCAGGCGACCGACATCATGCTGCACGCGCAGGAAATCCTGAACCTCAAAAAGCGGCTCAACGAAATTTACGTCAAGCATACCGGTCAGCCGCTCAAGAAGATCGAGGACGCGCTGGAACGCGACATGTTCCTGACTGCGGAAATGGCCAAGGACTTCGGCTTGATCGACAAAGTCATCGAGAAGCGTCCTGAGGAACCGAGCCTGAAGAGCGAGCCGGTTCTAAAGGGTGTGAGCTAGCAAGTTCCCGCGGTGCCATCAAATGGGCCGATTCGGCCGTGCAAGCAGTTCCACGGACAGGTCAAGTGACAATCCTTTCGGTGTTGTCAGGAAAGCACACCGGGCTAGACTTGCGTTATCGTTAATGGATTCTTGGTTGGCACGCCGCTAGCATGGCAGCTTGTGCTGATTTGCCCGGTGATGTCTGTGTCATGGTTCGGGCGGTTCAGGCGGTCACCGCTACGGATTGTTAGCGCAGCGGTTTGTAGGGTGTGAGGTGCTGCCCTCATAAGGCGACTACGGAGACTGGAATGAGCAAGGTTGGCGGCGGCGACTCCAAGAACACGCTCTACTGTTCTTTCTGCGGAAAGAGCCAGCATGAGGTGCGCAAGCTCATCGCCGGTCCGACCGTGTTCATCTGCGACGAGTGCGTCGAACTCTGCATGGACATCATCCGCGAGGAGAATAAGTCCTCGCTGGTGAAGTCGCGCGACGGCATCCCGACGCCGCGCGAGATTTGCAAAGTGCTCGACGACTATGTGATCGGCCAGCAACATGCGAAGCGCGTGCTCTCGGTCGCCGTGCACAATCACTATAAGCGGCTCAATCATCAATCGAAGCACAGCGACGTCGAGCTGGCGAAATCGAACATCCTGCTGATCGGTCCGACCGGTTCGGGCAAGACGCTGCTCGCGCAGACGCTGGCGCGTATTCTTGATGTGCCGTTCACGATGGCCGACGCGACCACTTTGACCGAAGCCGGCTACGTCGGTGAGGATGTCGAGAACATCATCCTCAAGCTGCTGCAATCCGCCGACTACAATGTCGAGCGGGCGCAGCGCGGCATTGTCTACATCGACGAAATCGACAAGATTTCGCGTAAGTCCGACAACCCGTCGATAACGCGCGACGTGTCGGGCGAAGGCGTGCAGCAGGCGTTGCTGAAGATCATGGAAGGGACCGTTGCCAGCGTGCCCCCGCAAGGTGGCCGCAAGCATCCGCAGCAGGAATTCCTCCAGGTCGACACGACCAACATCCTGTTCGTCTGTGGCGGCGCTTTCGCAGGCCTCGAGAAGATCATCTCGGCGCGTGGCCGCTCCACCTCGATCGGCTTCGGCGCCAGGGTTTCGGCTCCTGAGGATCGCAAGCAAGGCGAAATCTTCCGCGAGGTCGAGCCGGAGGACTTGCTGAAGTACGGCCTGATCCCGGAATTCGTCGGACGCCTTCCGGTGGTCGCGACGCTTGAGGATCTCGACGAAGCTTCGCTCAAGCGCATCCTTACCGAGCCCAAGAACGCGCTGGTCAAACAGTATCAGCGCATGTTCGAGATGGAGACGGTCGACCTCACACTTGCAGACGAGGCGCTTTCCGCGATCGCCCGCAAGGCCATCGACCGCAAGACCGGCGCGCGCGGCCTGCGATCGATCATGGAGAGCATCCTGCTCGATACCATGTTCGATCTGCCCAGCCTCGAAGGCGTCGAGGAAGTGGTTATATCGCGCGAGGTCGTTGAGGGTAGCGCCCGCCCGCTCTACATCTACGCCGACCGCTCGGATCGGGCGAGCGACGCCGGCGGGGCGAGCGCCTGAGTGGTAACCGGCTCGCCCGGTGCCTTTGATTCGGCACGCGGCGGGCCGCAGCGTTTCCACAAGGTGGCGTTTTGCCCGGAAAACCGGGCTTTCTTGACACGCTGGCGCTGCGTCGCCACCTATAGTGGTCGATACGACACAGTCGTGCGAAGTATCGCGTAGACTACGCCGGGGTGGGCTTCGTATCGCAGTGGGTGCGGAACCCTACCGGGCAATAGCAATTCGCTGCGACAGCGCATCCTGCGGGTCATGGCGAAGGTGCACAACAATAAGGAAATGGGGCCATGACAGGTGCCACCAAGCCTAAGCCGTCACTGAACGCTGGCGAAAGCCGCGCCTATCCGGTGTTGCCGTTACGGGACATCGTGGTTTTCCCGCACATGATCGTGCCGCTCTTCGTCGGCCGCGAGAAGTCCATCAAGGCGCTCGAAGAGGTGATGCGCTCGGATACGTACATTCTGCTTGCGACGCAGAAGAACGCCTCCGACGACGATCCGGCGACGGATTCGATTTACGATGTCGGCACGCTGGCGAGCGTGCTGCAACTTCTCAAGCTGCCCGACGGCACCGTGAAGGTGCTGGTCGAGGGCGCGGCGCGCGCGCGCGTCAAGCAAATACACCGACCGCGAAGACTATTACGAAGCCGAAGCGGTCGTGATCGCGGATTCGACAGGCGACCAGGTCGAAGCCGAAGCCTTGGCGCGCTCGGTCGTCAACGAGTTCGAAGGCTATGTGAAGCTCAACAAGAAAGTGTCGCCGGAAGTGATCGGCGTGGTCCAGCAGATCGAGGACTATGCCAAGCTCGCCGACACGGTGGCTTCGCATCTCGCGGTCAAGATTCCCGACAAGCAGTTGATCCTGGAGACGCCCTCCGTCACCGAGCGCCTGGAGAAGGTGCTCGGCCTGATGGAAAGCGAAATCTCGGTGCTGCAGGTCGAGAAGCGCATCCGCACGCGCGTCAAGCGCCAGATGGAGAAGACCCAGCGCGAGTACTACCTCAACGAGCAGATGAAGGCGATCCAGAAGGAACTGGGCGACGAAGACGGCAAGGACGAAGTTGCCGAGCTCGAAGAGAAGATCAAGCGCACCAAGCTCTCCAAGGAAGCGCGCGAGAAGGCGCAACACGAGATCAAGAAGCTGCGTCAGATGTCGCCGATGTCGGCGGAAGCTACCGTCGTGCGCAACTATCTCGACTGGCTGCTGTCGATCCCGTGGAACAAGAAGTCCAAGATCAAGAAGGATCTTGACGCTCGCCGAGCAAATTCTCGATGGCGACCATTTCGGCCTCGAGAAGGTCAAGGAGCGCATCGTCGAGTACCTCGCGGTGCAGCAGCGCGCCAACAAGCTGACCGGGCCGATCCTGTGCCTGGTCGGTCCTCCCGGCGTGGGCAAGACCTCGCTCGGCAAGTCGATCGCGAAGGCGACGGGACGCGAATTCGTGCGCGTTTCGCTCGGCGGCGTGCGCGACGAAGCGGAAATCCGCGGTCACCGGCGGACCTATATCGGCTCGATGCCCGGCAAGATCATCCAGTCGATGAGGAAGGCCAAGACCTCGAATCCGCTGTTCCTGCTGGACGAGATCGACAAGATGGGCGCCGATTTCCGCGGCGATCCGTCGTCGGCGCTGCTCGAAGTTCTCGACCCCGAGCAGAACCACACCTTCAACGACCACTATCTCGAGGTCGACTACGATCTCTCCAACGTGATGTTCATCACCACGGCGAATACGCTCAATATTCCGCCGCCCCTGATGGACCGCATGGAGATCATTCGGATCGCCGGCTACACCGAGGACGAGAAGGTTGAGATCGCGCGCAAGCACCTCATCCCGCACGCGGTCGTGAAGCACGGCCTCGAGCCGAAAGAATGGTCGATCGACGACGACGCGTTGCTCACGCTCATTCGCCGCTATACGCGCGAAGCCGGCGTGCGCAATCTGGAGCGTGAGCTCTCGACCCTGATCCGCAAGGCGGTGAAGGAACTCACGATCAAGAAGAAGCAATCGGTCGAGGTCACCGACAAGAGTCTGCGCCGATTATCTCGGCGTGCCGAAGTTCCGCTACGGCGAGGTCGAGGACGAGGATCAGGTCGGCGTCGTCACCGGGCTTGGCCTGGACCGACGTCGGCGGCGAGTTGCTGACCATCGAAGCGGCCATGATGCCCGGCAAGGGCAAGATGACCGTGACCGGCAACTTGCGCGATGTGATGAAGGAATCGATCTCGGCGGCGGCGTCCTATGTCCGCATGCGCTCGGCCGCCTTCGGCATCGAGCCGCCGTCGTTCGACAAGCGCGACATCCACGTGCACGTGCCGGAAGGCGCGACGCCGAAGGATGGACCGTCGGCGGGCGTCGCCATGGTCACCGCGATCGTTTCGGTGATGACCGGGATTCCGGTGCATCGCGACGTCGCCATGACCGGCGAGATCACGCTGCGCGGCCGGGTGCTGCCGATCGGCGGACTTGAAGGAGAAGCTGCTCGCCGCGCACCGCGGCGGCATCAAGACCGTGCTTATTCCGGAAGAGAACGCCAAGGATCTTGTCGAGATCAACGACAGCATCAAGAGCGGGCTCGATATCATCCCGGTTTCGCGCATGGACGAGGTGCTGGCACGGGCGCTGGTGCGCAAACCGGAGCCGATTACCTGGGAGGAGGCGGCGGCGAAGCCTGTCGACGTCCCCGATCCGGTGGTCGAGGAGGATTCTTCCGGCCTTACCGCTCACTAACCGGCATTATCAGAACGAAGGGCGGCGCCCATGGGCGCCGCCTTTTTCATTTGCGACGATTTTGTGAGCTTTGTTTTAACCGATCTCCGCGAACCTTGGTGCAAGCGCGCGGGACCGCATTATGCTGCGGACCTGTCGCCGCGTTTGGGCAAGGCACATGGCAACGTTGCGCCGACCGAAAAGCCGAAAAGGTTCCCGCGACGGCTTCCGTCAGGCGGCCGTGATCACGGCAATCGGCGTGGTGTTCGCGGCCGGCCTGTTTGCCGCCGGCGACTATGTGGTGCAGCGGCAGCGTGGTCCGGCCACCGTCAAAGCCTTCATAAAGACCGCGCCGGGCAGCGCCGAGGTCGCTTCCGCGTCTGGCGGTGACGGAATTTATACCGGTTCTATCCTCTATCTTCCCTATGAAGGTAGCAATTGCCGCCAGATTTTGTTCGATAACCGCAATGGCCGCTTCACGGACAACGGTTATGTCGATTGCCTGAACGCGGAAGCTCAAAGCGGCATCAGTTCGCCTAAGCAGTGGTCAGCCGCCCGGGTCAGAGTCATCAGCGACGGGTTTCGGGACCGCTAACCTCACCGCGCAGACAGTCCAGTGCGGCTATCTAAATTCCGATTGGCCGGGCGAAAGACATTCGCTACATTCAGCTGCTAACCACGCGCTGGGGGCGCGGCGTCGGAAAGCAGAGTTCGTCGATCGCGTCAACTTTTCCGTATCTCGCCCGTGTCCCGGATTTTCTTGCACAGCATTACCGCCGCAGCCGTTGCGCTGACAGCCATCGTTGGCGCGAGCTTCGCGTTCGCCGCGGACGATTTTCCGCTCGCGGGTACCTATACGCAGAACGTGGCTTGTAAGGGTGATGGCACCGATGCGGCCGCCGACCAGGTCAAGATCTCAACGAAGGAGATCGTGTCAAACGTCGGTACTTGCACGGTGCAAGACATCAAGCGCGATGGCGACACTTTCAATATCCACGTTGAATGTAAGTTTCCGGCTGGGCCGCTCATGGGAGACGTCAGCTTCACGCCGCAGCCGGATAAGACCGTCGATTTCGTTGACCGCGACGGCAACTACAAGGCGGTCCTGCATCGCTGCCCGAACTGAGCGGGTGCGGTCGAGTGCGGCTGTCATCAGGGCTGCGCCATGCTATGAATACTGCAAGATCCTCAAGACCTGAACGGGAGAGCGCGTCATGAGTTATTACCAGGGTCTGACGGCGGAAGTCGTTTCATTCCGCGGTCACAATGGCGATCAGGGCGAGGCCTATTACGCGCGTCCGACACGCGCGGGAAAATTCCCTGGCGTTGTCGTCATCCATCACATCCCCGGCTGGTGCGAGTGGACCACCGAAGTGGTGCGTAAGTTCGCGCATCACGGCTGTGCGGCAATTTCGCCGCACCTCTACTTCCGCGAGGGCACCCCGGGCGAAGCGCCCGACGATCTCGGCGCGCGTATCCGTGCGGCCGGCGGTGTTGCCGATGCGCAGGTGATGGGCGACGTCGCGGCTGCGATGGCTTATTTGCGCGCCCAACCTAACGCGACCGGCAAGATCGGCGTGATCGGTTTCTGCTCGGGCGGCCGCCATACCTATCTCGCCACCTGCACGCTGTCGGGCATCGATGCCGCGGTCGATTGCTGGGGCGGCAATGTGATTGTCGATAATCCGAAGGACCTCAACGACAAGCGCCCGGTAGCGCCGATCGATCTCACCGAGAAGATGAATTGCCCGTTGCTCGGCATTTTCGGCAACGACGACCACAACCCGACGGCCGATCAGGTCAATCGCACCGAGGCTGTACTGAAGAAGCTCGGCAAGAATTACGAATTCCACCGCTACAATGGCGCCGGCCATGCGTTCTTCAACTGGCAGCGAGATGCTTACCGGCCTGAGCAAGCCCTGGACGGCTGGAGCAAGGTATTCAACTTCTTCAACCGCCATCTCGCGGCTTCGGCCAGCAGCATTGCAGCGGAATAGCGCAAACCAAAAATCAGGAGGCTCGTATGTGCTCCTATATCGTTGAAAAAGCCGCGCTGGTCGGCAGCGCTAAGGGCCGTAAAGGCTGGATGAAGATCGACACCGCTAACGTCTATTTCGATCATCCGTATCACTCGACCCTCGATCACGTGCTCGCCATCGACTTCACCAATGAAGGCGAGGGTGGCCGTGACCGCGTTGCGGTCGAGCTCAGCGCGGAGTCGGCACGCGCGCTGGTCGATCGTATCCTCGCCGCGCTTGCGAGCGGCGAGATCGCGCATGCGGCGCCGGCGATGCCGGTCGCTGCGGAATAAAATAAAGGGCTTCGGAGCGCGTCCCAGGAGATTTGCAGATGTCACTCTCTACGCACGAATCTGTGTCGAGCCATGCGCGGCCGGCAGGCAAGTTGCCTTTTGAAGTGGTGCCGCTCACCAAGCACATCGGTGCGGAAATTCGCGGCCTCGATCTGCGGGAGAAGCCCGACGATCAGACCGTGAAAGCAATCTACCAAGCGTGGCTCGATCATCTGGTCCTCATCCTTCCCGAGCAAAAGCTGTCGCAGGAAGACCTGATCCGTGCCACCGGCTTCTTCGGCATGCTGGGGAAGATTTCCCGGCCGCCAAAGTATTTCCCAAAGGGCTATTCCTCGGTGCTGCCGGGCATCATGATGATCTCGAATATCCGCGAGAACGGCGAGCCGATCGGTGCGTTGCCGGATGGCGAGATGATGTTTCATCACGACATGATTCACGCCGAAGTGCCGAGCAAGGCGACGCTGCTTTATTCGATCGAGATCCCTTCAGCCGGCGGCAACACGCTGTTCGCCAGCGGCTATGCGGCCTACGAGACGCTCGATCCGGCGATCCGCAGCCGGCTTGAGGGCAAGAAGGCGCTGCACCACTACAATTACGGCTCGACCATTCGTGGCGACAACCGCGGCGTTGAAGCCTTCGCCGAACAGGTCCATCCGGTGTTTCGCACTCACGAGGACACCGGCAAGAAGGCGGTCTATGTTAACCGGCTGATGACGGTCAAAGTGCTCGACATGCCGGAGGATGAAAGCGCTCGTCTGCTTAACGCGGTGTACGATCACGCCGAGAAGCCGGAATTTGTCTACGAGCATGCCTGGCGCGTCGGCGACCTTCTGCTCTGGGACAATCGCTGCTCATCGCACGCGCGCACCGATTTTCCGTCGACTGAGCGGCGGCTGATGTTTCGCACCACAGTCGACGGTAACGTGCGGCCGTACTAGCGGACGCCGCCGGAATTGACGATCGGACCGCTATAGCCTTCGAATTCTTTTTTGCAGTTCGGCAACCTTGCCCCGGTTGGCGAGGAAATCCCGATAATCATTGGCGACCTTATACGAAAGGATCGGCTTGTAGCCCGCCGGCGGCGGCACGTCGCTTCGCGGCGACCATGTTGGCAGCTTCGACTGCACCTCCGGCGATAGCAGCCAGGAGATGAACAGCTTCGCCGCGTTTGGATGCGGCGCATCCTTGAAGATCGCGCCGTTGAGCGGCCAAATTGGCAGCGGATCGACGGTCGGAATGTAGCTCTCGACTGGTTGCTCTTGGCGTTTGAGCACGCTGGTGATGTCGAGAATTGAATCGAACGTCACCAGATTGTGTCCGGTGCCGATGCTGCGTTGTTCACCGAGATGGCCCTGGATGAAGTTCGGCTTCGTCGCCATGTACTTGTCCATGTAGCTCCAGCCGTATTTCTGAACGATGTGCCAGAACACCCACAATGTAACGTCGTCGTCGGCCGGATAAGCGGTCACGACCTTGCCGTTGAATTGCGGTTTGAGGAAATCCAGCGCTGAATTTGGAATGTCGGCGGCTGCGACTTTCTCGGTGTTGTACATGTAAGGGACGACGTTGATCATAGTTGCCCAATAAGCGCCTTCCTTGTCCTTGAACGCGGGGTCCATCTTCTCGAAGCCTGGCGGCCTGAAGTTGACCAGACGGCCTTCTTGCTTCCAGCGCACGAAGTCGGCGGCGGTCTGCAGCAGAGCCGCATCGACCTCGAGCTTTTTTGCAGCGATCTGCGCATCGATCTGCCGGTCGAGAACGTTGGAGAACCCGCCGCCGACCGTCACTTTGATGCCCGGATATTTCTCTTCGAATCCTTTGAGTCTTCCTTCCCATGGCGCCGTCGGTCCGCCAACGTCGAATGCCAACGCGCCCTCGGCTTTGGCTTTGGCGTAAATATCGTCAAGTGATTGTGCATGCGCCATGGGCGCACCAACAAACGCGGCCACACAAGCCAAAATCACCCCGAATTCCCGGATCATGCCGACCTCCCGCAGTTGCTTATGCTTTTGCGGCATCATCGCCGCGTGCGTTGTGGAAGACAAGCGGCGGCTCTCGCCAAACAATAATCTCCTGTGCTAACGAGACGTACCCTCCGCCGTTTTTCCAAAGTCTTAAGGGTGTCCTCCATGAAAATGTTCGCCTACTTGCTCGCCATCATCTGCGTAATCGCGGCCGTGATGTATTACACGATGCCGGCAGGCTCATTGCCGACCTTCATGCCGGGCTATATCGCCGGCTCCGACCATATCCACACCACACACGCCATCGCCTCGGCCGTTGCCGCCGTTGTCCTGTTTGTGATCGGTTGGATCCTCGGCCGCCGCTAGAGCGTCCGGTTCGCCGACACTATTTTTCGCCCCGCAATTTGCGCTGCACGCGTTCGTCAAAGCGTTCGACGCTGACGACGACGCGCTCATGAGTGCCGCCGCCAATCACGTCCATATCGTCACGCGCCTCCACCCGGAAGGTGATGGTGCGCCCCTCGAGGCGGATGACCTCGGCGGTCGCGGTGACGCGAAAGCCGATCGGCGTCGCCGCCACGTGGCTGACGTCGAGCTTGATGCCGAGGCTCTGATGGCCGAGCGGCAGGAGATGCTCGACCGCGGCGAGCGATGCTGCCTCGATGATGTTGATCATCACCGGCGTTGCCAGTACGGCGATGCGGCCGGAGCCGACGAACGGGGCGGTATGCTCCGGCGCGACCCTGATCTGGTGCGAGCCAGTAAGGCCGGGTGTGACGCGGGCGAGTACGCTGGAAACCTTAGGTGTATCGGCCATTATGATGCCATATGCATGCTAGCAATGCGCCTAACTTTCCATCCATCGGTGCTGCGATCAATGCTAAGGTTTCGCCCCTGCAAGGAGTGGTTGCCATGATTCGTCTTGCTATCGCCGCCGGTCTGCTGACCGTGATGCTCGGGTCTTCGTCCTTTGCAGTGACTGCGCAGCAGAAGATGGCGACGTGCAAATTCGGCGCTGATAATCAGAAGCTGACCGGTGCACAACGGGCGAAATTCATCAAGGAATGCATGGCGAACCGCGACGATCCGCGCGGCGCGCCGGCGACCGCGCCTGATAATAACTAGCGTTCTGGGGAACCGACGCCGCGAGACAAGCGGCGCGGGCAAACGGGGAGGGGAACGATGACGACGCAAACGGCCGCTGCGCCGGCTTTTCATTTTCGCCGGGGCTGGATTTATGTCCTGACTCTGGCGCTGGTCACCATCAACTACATGGACCGTTCGGCGCTCGGTGTCGTCGCACAGGCGATCCGCACCGAATTCAAGCTGTCGCCGGTCGAGATGGGCTATCTGTTTTCGTCGTTCTTCTGGAGCTACGTGATCTGCTTGCTGCCGATCGGCGTCATGCTCGATCGCTTCAGCACCAAAAGCATCAATTCGGTCGGTATCGCGCTGTGGTCGCTGGCCATGGCGGCAACGGCCGGAGTGTGGAGCTTCGCCAGCCTGATCGGCGTGCGCCTGGTCATGGGCGCCGGCGAAGCGACCTCGATTCCGTCCTGCGGGCGCATCGTGCGTGAATGGATGCCGGCAAAGGAGCGCGGCACAGCCAACGCGGTGTGGAGCGCCGGAAGTTTTCTCGGGCCCGCGATCGGCGCCATCGTCGTTGCTTCGCTGACCAGCGGCTGGGGCTGGCGCGCCGCTTTCATCGTTCTCGGCGGGGCCGGCTTTGTCTGGCTTGCCTGCAATCTGATCTGGTTCGACAAGCCGGAGAAGGTGAGCTGGCTCACGGCCGACGAGCGCAACAAGATTGTGAGTGAACGTTCTGCCGGCGCGGCCGACGAGATCGGCCAGCATGGCAGTCCGGGCGTGCTTCTGGAATTGATCAAATCGCCCTCGATGTGGGGCATCATGATCGCGCAAGCCTCCGGCATCTACACGCTTTATCTGCTGTTGTTCTGGATGCCGAGTTATTTGCAGGACACCAAGCATCTCACCATCATGAAGACCGGCCTGTACACCGCGATCCCGTGGGCGGTGGCGGTGCCGGTCTCGATCCTGATCGGGTTCGCCAGCGACCGGCTGCTTAAGGGCAATTCTCTGCTCGCCGGCGGCCGGCGCGTGATGGTGATTTTGACCTTCCTGCTGGCTGCGGTCTGCGCATTGGTGCCGTTCACCGATGACACCACGCTGATCATCGTCCTGTTCGCGGTGTCGTTGTCGGGGATCAACGCGGCGATCTCCCTCAACGTGACCCTGGTAACCGACCTGGTGCATCGCGTCCGCGATGTCGGCAAGGCGATCAGCCTCTGCATCTTCGCCGGCAACATCTGCGGTCTGCTGGCGCCGATCGTCACCGGCTACATCATCGCCGGCTTTGGTGCCTACGATTGGGCGCTGTGGATAGCCGGCATCATGCTGCTGATCGGCGCGACCGCCGTTGCCATCATGACCCGGAACGTGATCCTGCCGGCGACCCCGGCCTGAACCGCGGACTGACGGCGTAGTCGCGATCAGGCCACGAGGTCGCTGTAGTCCGGGTGCTTGGCGATATAAGCGCGGACGAAATCGCAGCGCGGGATCACCTTGAGCCCGCGCGAGCGTACGAGGTTCAAGGTGCCCTCGATCAGCTTCGACGCGATGCCCTGACCGCGCGCCTGCGGCGGTGTTTCTGTGTGCTGCAATGTGATGGCGCCGTCCCCAAGCTGGTAGGTCACGAAAGCGGTCACGCCGTTGGCATCGAGTTCGAAGCGGGAGAGGGCGGTGTTGTCGCGGACGGCATTTGCTACCATGGGGCCAATGTAGCTGGCCCGCCCGATCCGGGCTACGCTTGCGTCTAACAAGGGAAGGAACCACGTTATGAGTACAGCCGCCGTCCTCGAAGCTGTTGCCAAGAACTACGACATCAAAGAGATCGAATATCTCCGCCACGGCGACAAGCCGTTGCTGGCGCGGGTGTATCTTCCGCACGGCGCCGGACCGTTTCCGGCGCTGGTCGAGTGCCACGGCGGCGCCTGGTGTCAGAGCGACCGCTTCACCGAGAGGCTGCGCCACGAATACATGGCGTCTCACGGCGTTGTCTCGATCGCGCTGGATTTCCGCTCCGGCAACACCGATCCGTATCCGGCCTCCGCGCAGGACATTAATTACGCCGTGCGCTGGGCCAAGGCGCATGCCAAAGAGCTCAAGACCCGGCCGGACCTGATCGGCCTTTCCGGCCAGTCGAGCGGCGGCCATCTCGCGATGCTGGTGGCGATGCGGCCGAACGATCCGCGCTACGCCTCGATCCCGCTGCCGGTAGGCACGCCGGCGCAGGACGCGACCGTGCGCTGTGTCGTTATGTCGTGGCCGGTGATCAATCCGCTGTCGCGCTACCACCACGCCAAGCGCCAGCTCGCCGCCGGCAAGGATTGGGCGAAGCCGATCATCCCGCGTCATGACTTGTACTGGAAGAGCGAAGCCAACATGGAAGAAGGCAATCCGATGCTGGCCCTCGAACGCGGCGAGAAAGTGCAACTGCCGCCGGCGGTCTGGTTCCAGGGCCGCGGTGACCTCGTGCATGATTACAAGGACGAGGATTCGAATTTCTCCGGCAACGAGCCGCAGCGCTTTGTCGCCAATTACAAGAAGGCCGGCGGGCAGATCGACCTGCACTACATCGAGATGGAGCGCCATGCCGGCCATTCGCCGGACCTGACGCAAACCGGCGATATGTTCGAGCAGATGGTGATGTTCGTCGGCGCGCATGTGAAGGGGTAGTCCTCGTTCCCTGCGATGCGATGTAATTTGATTTGTCATCGTCCGCGCAGGCGGACGATCCAGTAAACACAATCATCGCGGTGGTTACTGGATGCCCCGCCTTCGCGGGGCATGACAGAATGTTTGCCTCACGGGTTTTCATTCGGCGGCCCTAAGGACGCGCAATCTTGTTCTCGCGATGCGATCTGCATCCGAGTCATCTTCAAGCTGCACGAAAGTTTTGCCTCAAACGGACGGGAGGCGTTCTCTTTTGCCTCCCCTGAAACAAGGGAGGCGGAGCGCCGAACGGCGCACCTCGGGTAGCTGCACCCGGTAAGCAGGCGCAGCCGCGGCCCTATGCGAGCCGCTCGCCTTTCGGCGCTCCTCCGCGGCTATGCGCTGAGGTTATTCACCCCAACTCGGCCTGGGCCGCGCTTCCTGGAATCGCCGGATGCAAACGGGGGTCCCCTCTCCGACGCCAGTGCAGCAGGCACCCTGCAGTCCGATCACGCGCCGGACGGGTCGATGCCCAAGCCGCCTGCAAGCTAAGAGCGACGAACTCCGCTTACAGGAACCGCTCCCGCTCCGTCAGTCGCGTCACCGGTTGACGTCCCTCACAACGAGCGAGATTTGCATCTAGTACCTATGTAAAGGACAAATGTCAACAATAAAGTGACGTTAGTTCATAACCGACATGATGCCTTGCCGCCGCTTGCGTTCGGCCTTTGGCGGCCACACTTTGCGAGCATGGAGCGAAAAGTATGAGCGATTGCCTGCACTGCGACATCAATGAACTGATCCGCGAGCGCATCGAAGGACAGGAGAATGTCGATCTCGCCGATATGGTGGCCCGGACGGCGGAGAGCCTCGCCGAGCTGATCATGCTCGGCCCGAAGGACCAATGGGCAGTGCTGCTCGCCGAGGCCGTGCGTCACCTCGGCAATACGATGATCGAAGACGTCGAAGGCATCGCCAGCGAAGCCACGCACTAAAGCGCGGGAACTGATTAACTCGTGGCCGGATCCCTCCAAAGAGCGCCGGACCGCACATCCAAAAGATGCCCGATGCGGCGGTTGTTCACACAGGTTACGCCACGAGGCTTAATCAGCGGCATCGATTTGATGCAGTCTATTCCTAATCCGCGTTCTGATCGAAACGAACATGATCCGGCGGACAAAATCGGCTCGATTGGTCGAAAATGGACCCGAAACGGACATTGAGGATGTCGGCAAACGATCTTCAAACTCTTCGCCGGAATCGCTCTTCCATTCTTTCGGATTTGCATATTCCGACCGGAAGACGCGGTGCGCACGGAAGGCGACACACTAAGATCGGACGGCGACCCAGATGATTTGCCGAGCACCGCCACGGGCTCCGCGGGCACGAACGTGAACCTCATTCACCTCGAAGCCAGTCTTGCGCAGCCGCTGGGTGAAATTCCCATCCCGTTCAGCAGACCATGCGGCCAACACGCCTCGCGGACGCAGCGCCGTATAAGCCGCACCCAATCCGCTCAGGTTGTAAAGCCTTTCATTGGCTTTTCGAGTGAGTGCCTCGGGCCCGTTGTCGACATCCAGCAGGATCGCATCGTAGGCTGATCGCTCCGATTTTATTAGACTGGCGACGTCTTCCTCACGAATACTGACGCGCGAATCCTCCAGGCTGTGGTTGGACACACTCGCCAGCCAACCGCGGTTCCATGCCACCACTGCCGGCACCAGTTCGGCAACGACAACTTGGGCCTCTGGGCCAATCACGCGGAGCGCTGCACGGAGTGTGAAACCCATGCCGAGCCCGCCAATCAGGATTCGAGGCCTCGTCCGTTCGCCGATCTTGCCGATAGCGATCTCGGCTAGCGCCTCTTCGGATCCATGGACGCGGCTGTTCATCAGCTCGTTGTTGCTTAACCTGATGGAAAACTCAGCGCCGCGCTGCAGCAGACGCAGCTCCTCTCCGTCGGGTACCTTAGCCGTGTCTAGCAAGATCCAGGGAATCATAGCCGCCTCTCAGGTCCGATCTCGTCCTTCAAGAAGGTACGACCTTATAAACCTCGGAGCGTAGCGAACGGCGTTATAATCGACCATGTCTGAACCGCGCTGCTTCTCGCCGGTCTTTGGTCCCACTTTTCGACCTTAAAATACCCGCGCTGATCGGCAACGTATGGTCTTCGGTTTCATCCTCGCCAAGGGCAACGTAGGGTCTTCAAAAATCTCGCAAAGTGTGTCCGGCGAGATCGCATCTTCACAAAAGTGAACCAGGCGAGCCTATCTCGGAGCTGTAGGGTGGTTATTCTAATTGAAGATGGAACTCGACGACGATAGCGATGAGATCGTCCTGTATGAAATCTGGCATAAGCCGCAGTGCGGGATCCAGAATGCGCCTTCCGAAGTGACTGGTCGTTAGAGTATGGCTCGACCGCAGGCAGAGAACATCATCGTTATTGGGGCAGGGGCTACGGGCTTGGTCGCGGCGCGCGAGCTTGCCCGAGCAGGTAAGAGAGTCACGATCCTGGAAGCTCGGGACAGATGCGGCGGCCGGATTCATCCGCTTCCGCCTGCGGAGTTCGGGTACCCGGCGGAAGGCGGAGCCGAATTTGTGCACGGCGAAGCACCTGTAACGCGGCGTTTGCTGCGCGAGGCGGGACTAGCAACGCTCCGGATTTAGGGAGCGAGATGGAACGTCGAGAACGGGGTGCTCTCGCGGGACGACTGGTCCGATCCTCACGCCAGTGAGCTTCATAAGGCTTTGGTGGAGTTGCAGTCCGATATGACGGTCGCGCAATTTCTGCGGCAACATTTTGCCGGGCCGGAGTACGCCGAACTGCGCGGTTCCATTCTGGGGATGGTCGAGGGTTACGATGCGGCCGACCCACACCGGGCCAGCGTCCTGGCGCTACGCGACGAGTGGATGGACAGGGGCGACAGCCCGCAAGCCCGCATCGCCGGCGGCTATCATGCCCTTGTCGATTTTCTCGCTTCGGAATGCCGCAAACATGGTGTCGCGATCAGGCTCGGTGCAGCGGTGACCGCTATCGAAGCAAGCGATGAAGGTGGCGTAGTCCATGGCGCAAACGGCGATGCGAATGCATGCGACGCGGTCATCCTCACAGTGCCCATTCCACTCCTGAAGGAGATCGAGCTGCCTGCGCCGGAACGGGAAAAAGCCGAAGCCGCTGCGACTATCGGCTTCGGCAACGTCATCAAGATCCTGCTGCGCTTTGGGACCCGCTGGTGGCTCGAAAAGCAAAAGGAGCTTGCCGATCTGACGTTTCTGTTTTCCGATGCGACTATTCCGGTCTGGTGGACGCAGCATCCGGGCGACTTCCCGGTGCTCACGGGCTGGCTCGGCGGTCCGAAGGCGGACGCCATGGCGCATTTCGGCGAGCATGAATTGGTCGAGGCGGGTATCGCGTCGCTCGCCGGCGCGTTCGGCCTCGATCCGGCACCATTGATGCGAAAACTGGTCGCGGCGCGAGCGATCGACTGGGCTAAGGATCCTTTCGCGCGCGGCGCTTATTCCTACGCTACGGTCGAAACGCGACAAGCACAGTCCGCGCTTTCAAAGCCTGATGGCCGCCCGGTTCTCTTTTCCGGCGAAGCGCTCTATCGCGGACGGGACATGGGTACAGTTGAGGCGGCGCTGGCAAACGGCCTGGAGACCGCACGGACTCTTCTGGAGCCGATAAGCTTATGAATTGGCCGCAATCAGATGGGTAACTTTGGGTTCATCTCCCAAATGAAAACGAAGTACTTTTTCCTGCACGATGCGATCCGCGTTCGTGACCCGCTCGTGCTGACGTAAATGCTCCATCCAGGAGCCGATCAGGAATGTCTCCACCATCCTGCCCGGATCTGCGGCGTCTTCGTAAACCGTCCAGCGGAACGCGCCGTCTCTGAGCCGCTCCTGCCGCAGCGGCCCGATGCTGTCGAGAAACGCCTCGCGATCCTCGGGCCGTGTCCGATATTCGACCGTTACCAGAACCGGCCCTCGATCCTGCTCGACGTCCTGCGCCACCTCGGGCGTCGGCCAATGCATCGATGGTGTGAGATCGAGGGCTGTGCCGGCGTGCAGCTTCCAAGGCCAGGTCGCAATGATTGCAACGACGGCTCCCGCAGCGGCGATGAAATGCGCCGCCGGCAGACCGAGGATCGCCGCCAGCTTGCCCCAGATGACGCTGCCGAGCGTCATGCAGCCAAAGAACACTGTCGTGAACAGGGCGAGCCCGCGTCCGCGGACCCAATCAGGCAAAGAGGATTGCGCCGAAACCGTCAGCGTGGCCATGACAGCAATCCAGGAAATACCGGCAAGTATACTGGCAGCGAGAGCCGTAAATGGATCGTGGGCGAGGCCATAGAGCACCAAAGTCAAAGCCGTGCCCGCCATCCCGCAAGCTGCAAGCCGATCTGCGCCGATCTTCAATCTGATCTGCGGCATGGCGAATGCGCCGACTACCGCTCCGGCGCCGATGGCGCCAAGCAAAATGCCGTAAAGTCCTGCTCCGCTTCCCACCTGCGTTCGCGCTACCAGAGGAAGGAGCGCCCAATAGGCGCTGGCAAACAGGAAGAAGCCGGTCGCTCTTATCAGCGTAGCGCGCAGCGCCGGGCTGTTTCTCGCATACCGAAATCCGGCTACCACGGCGCCGCGAAAACGTTCAGCGGGTAGCGACGTGTGCGAGCTCTTTGCAGGCCGCCACCATGCCAGAGCGCCAATGACGCCGAGGTTGGAGATGGCATTGATCCAGAATGGCGAGACAATACCCAGTGCGGTTATGGCGGCGCCACCGACCGCCGGTCCGACCGCCCGCGAGATATTCACCCCAACGCTATTTGCCGCGACCGCCGAAGTCAGATCATCCTTCGGCACGAGCTGCGGAACGATCGCCTGCCAGGCTGGGACAGTTAAGGCGCCCGTCGCGCCGATTAAAAAGGCGAAGCCCAGAAGATTAAGCGGCGTCGCGAGACCGAAGCCCACCATGGCGGCATAAAGCGCCGAGACCGCAGTGGTAAGGGTTTCAAGCACGATCAGAAATTTGCGCTTGTCGAAGATGTCGGCGAATGCGCCTGCGGGGATGGCAAAAAGAAAAACCGGCAGCGTGCTTGCGGCTTGAACGAGCGCCACCCATAGCGGGTCGGGATTGAGGCTCGTCATAAGCCAGCCCGCGGCTGCGCTGTACATCCAAGCGCCGATATTCGAGACGACTGTCGCCGTCCATACGACCATGAACACACGATTGCGAAAGGCCGCCGATAATGACGCAGGCTTCTTTGCCGATGTCGCGCCGGCACCGCTACTCATTAAAATCTCCGCCGCTAAACTCGCGTGCGAATTTACTCGACAGGGTTACCGCCGTCGATGTTAGATCGGTTGATTGCTGGAAACACCATGGCCGAGCTCTCAACCTTGCCGGAATTGGGCGCAACCTATGGCATACCGCTGGCGCGGGCGTTTATGGCCGCGGTCTTTTTGTACAGCGGTCAGGATAAACTCAGGCATTGGCGAGAGGGCGTCGAAGAAGTCGCCGGCCTCGGCCTGCCCATGCCCCGCCTATCTGCGGCAGCGACAATCGCTGTTCAGATTGTGGCCGGCTTGTCGGTGCTGTTAGGAATCGGCACTGCCTGGGGCGCAGCGGTTCTCGCCGTCTTTACAGCCGTGGCCACCGTACTTGGACACCGCTTTTGGTTGCTTCATGGGCAACCTGCCCGCAAGGAATTAGCGACCAGCCTTGAGCATCTGGCGATCGTCGGCGGTTTGCTGCTGCTTGTAATCGTCGGTACGGGTTGATCGGTTGTTGGGAGATTCAGGATGAGCACACTGTCTCTTGCTGACTAAGTCGGTGTGTCGGCTCGCGCCCATATCGTCGCAGCAATGTATGGTTTAGGCTTCAAACCAATGGAGGCCGCTTATGACCAATCAGCCCGAGGCTCCCAATCTTATTCTTCACAGCGGTCTGTTCACGACGCTTGATCGCTCAAACCCGAATGCGAGCGCTGTTGCAATCAAGGACGGCGTTTTCACAGCCGTCGGGCACCGCGAGGATGTGATGCGGCTCGCGGGCCCATCGACGCGCATCATTGATCTGAAAGGCCGGCGGGTATTGCCGGGCCTGATCGACAATCATCTGCACATCATTCGCGGCGGATTGAATTTCAATATGGAGTTGCGCTGGGACGGCATCCGTTCGCTGGCCGACGCCATGGCGATGCTAAAGCGCCAGGTTGCGATCACGCCGCCGCCGCAGTGGGTTCGTGTGGTCGGGGGCTTCACCGCCCATCAGTTCGAAGAAAAACGCCTGCCGACCATCGAAGAACTCAACGCGGCCGCGCCGGATACGCCGGTATTCATCCTGCATCTTTATGACCGCGCATTTCTCAACGCCGCGGCGTTGCGCGCGGTGGGCTACACCAAAGACACGCCGGCGCCGCCCGCCGGCGAGATCGTGCGCGATGCGAACGGCAATCCGACCGGGCTGCTGCTGGCCAAGCCGAACGCCGCGATTCTTTACGCCACACTGGCCAAGGGTCCGAAACTGCCGCTCGACTATCAGATCAATTCGACGCGCCATTTCATGCGCGAACTCAATCGGCTCGGTCTCACTGGCGCGATCGATGCGGGCGGGGGTTTTCAGAATTATCCCGAGGATTATGCAGTCATCCAGAAGCTGGCCAGCGACGGCCAACTTACGCGTGCGGCTGGCCTACAATCTCTTCACCCAGAAGCCCAAAGGCGAAAAAGCCGACTTCCTGAGCTGGACGAAAACCTCGAAGTACAAGCAGGGCGACGACTACTTCCGCCACAACGGCGGCGGCGAAATGCTGGTCTTTTCCGCAGCCGATTTCGAAGACTTTCGCCAACCGCGTCCCGACATGCCTGCGGAGATGGAGGGCGAACTCGAGGAGGTTGTGCGCATCCTCGCCGAAAATCGCTGGCCATGGCGGCTGCACGCTACTTATGACGAGACGATTTCGCGTGCGCTCGATGTTTTTGAACGCGTCGATCAGGATATTCCGCTATCCGGTCTGAATTGGTTTTTCGACCACGCGGAAACCATCTCCGACGAGTTGATTGATCGCATTGCTGCACTAGGCGGCGGTATCGCTGTCCAGCACCGCATGGCCTATCAAGGCGAGTATTTTGTCGAGCGCTATGGATTTGGCGCAGCCGAAGCAACGCCTCCGATCAGGCGAATCATCGATGCCGGCGTCAAAATATCGGCCGGAACCGACGCCACGCGGGTCGCTTCCTACAATCCGTGGGTATCGCTCGCCTGGCTCGTAACCGGAAAGACGGTTGCGGGCTTCCAACTCTATCCGCAGCGCAACTGTCTCGATCGCGAAACCGCACTGCGGATGTGGACCGAGAATGTCACCTGGTTCTCCAACGAAGAAGGTAGAAAGGGACGCATTCAGGTGGGCCAGTTCGCCGACTTCATGGTCCCTGATCGGGATTATTTTGCCTGCGCTGAAGACGAAATAGCCGATACGAGCTCGCTGCTGACCATGGTAGGCGGCAAGATCGTTTACGCCGTCGGTGACTTCGCACCATTCGACGAAGGTGAGGTACCGCCGGCCATGCCGGACTGGTCGCCGGTGCGCACCTTCGGCGGCTATGGCGCGTGGGGCGCTTCATCGGACAAGCCCGCCGCACATCAACGGCTGGCGACGCTCTGTAATTGCGCCAGTGTCTGCAACGTCCACGGCCATAATCACGCCACCGCGTGGTCAAGCCGATTGCCGATCGCCGATTTGAAATCGTTCTGGGGCGCGCTGGGTTGTGCCTGCTGGGCGGTGTGAAGGTAAAAGTAGCGGCAGCACGAACAACGCGGTAAGGGAGCTATAAACAGCCCTGTTATTCACTCCACCTTTGTACCACTCGCACGGATGACGTTGCCCCAGCGTTCTCGCTCCTCGTTCATGAATAGCTCCATATCCCGAGGGACCCCTCCCATTGGAACCATGTACCATTTACGAAGGCGATCCATGACATCGGGCAACTTTAGTATGTCGTCGATAGCAACGGCCCATTTGTTGGTGATGGCGGCGGGCGTGCCCGGCGGCGCAACTGCGCCCTGCCATATTTTCCCGAGATAGCCAGGCAACATCTCGGAAATCGCAGGGACGTCTGGCCAGTCAGGACTTCGCTTTTCGCCGGCATAACCAATCATGCGCAGTTTGCCGGCTTCAATAAACGGCAGGCCGGTCGCGAGTTCTCCGAACATGCAGTCGACGTGGCCGGCGACCAGATCAGCCACTGCGGGGCCCGTGCCCGCGTAGGGAATATGGACCATTTTGGTGCCGGCCATCATATCGAACAACTCCGCCATAAGCTGGCCCGAACTGCCGATGCCCTGCGAAGAATAGTTGAGCTTTCCGGGATTTGCTTTGGCGTAGGCAATAAACTCTTGCAGATTTCTCGCCGGCACATTGGGATTAATCAAGAGCACGCCGTAGGCAGCCGTTGTTGCGACGATCGGTGCAAAAGCTTTGGGATCGTAGTTTAGTTTGCCGTACAGGCTGTTGTTGATCACCAGCGGCGGCTCCGACGTAAAGAGCACGGTATATCCGTCCGGCGCCGCGCGAAACACAGCCTCTGTGCCGACATTACCGCTCGCACCAGAGTGGTTCTCAACGATAACAGGCTGACCCCATCGCGATTGCAGCTTTTCAGCGAAGACGCGAGCGACAATGTCCGCGCCGCCGCCGGGCGGATAAGGCACGACGATTCGGACGGGTCGATCTGGGTAGCTCGCAATATCCGTTTGCGCATTTACCATGCCAATGGGAGAACAAGCGATGACACGGAAGCCAGATAGAAAAACGCGCCGCGTACAGTGACAAATACTGCCTCCCGTGGCCATCACACGCCCCCGTCGAAATTGCGCGTACACATCGTGTCGAAGTAAGTTGGAGATTGCCCGGTTATTTGAACAGCTTGTCCGCGTTGATAAGTGGAGCGTTTGCCGGGGCCACGCTGCCATTCGGATCGACAGTCAAGTGGAGTAAATGTATCCGGTTTCGTCAAGGCTCGAACACTGCCGCCGGCTATTGTGTTCTTTCTAGCCGGCATGCAGTGCCTTAGATACAATCCATCACCGAAGGTCCGATGTTCGATGTTTTTAGATTCGCCTAAAGCGAAGTTTCGGTGATGAACGCTCATGCCTGATTGGGCGCAAGCGGTATTGTGAAGGCTGCTTAGGGAGAGGACACGCCATGCTAACCGTTCAAGCAAATGAGCGATTGACACGAGTCGGCCCTGGAACGCCTTGCGGCAACCTTATGCGCCGCTATTGGATTCCTATCGCGCCTTTCGCTCAACTTCTGGAAAATCCAGTGCGCAAAGTACGTGTCCTGGGCGAGGATCTCATTCTCTATAAAGACCGCCGCGGGTGTCTCGGACTCATCGGCGACCGCTGCCTGCATCGTCTCGTTGATATGCAATTTGGTATTCCGGACGAATGCGGCCTGCGATGTCCCTATCACGGCTGGCTGTATGATGCAGAAGGCGTCTGCATCGACCGGCCGATGGAAGGCGCCAGGGGCGAAATCAAGGCTAAGCTGAAAGCTTATCCGGTGCGGGAACTCGGCGGCCTGGTTTTCGCCTATCTGGGTCCATTACCTGCGCCAGAACTCCCGCCCTGGGATCTGTTCGTTTGGCCCAATGCGGTGCGGCAGATCGCGATTAATGTCATCGATTGCAACTGGCTGCAGTGCCAGGAGAATACCGGTGATCCGACGCACAGCGTGTGGGCGCACGGTCATTTGTTCAAATATATACTCGAGCGGGAGGGCAATTTAGACAAACGCGCTGCGAGCCTCGACCACACGTTACATACACGCACGAAATGGGGCGATGGCATCAAGGAGCTTTTCGCAAAGCCAACGGAATATGGCTTCGAGAAGGGCGTATCTTATGCAAAGGAGTTAGGTGCAGAGGCAGATCACATTCGCCGCCATTCAACGGTTATCTTCCCCTTTTACACACAAACGGGAAAGGCCGGTTCCCCACGCAGTGAATTCCAAATTCGCGTGCCCATGGACGACACGCACACCTATCACATCTGCTATCAGGTCTATGCGGCCCCGCACGGCGTCGAGGCGCCACAGCAGGGTGGCGTGCCGTGGTATGAACCGCCGATGTTCGATGATAACGGACGCCCGATTCTCGACTACGTTCTCGCCCAAGACGCGCTTGTATGGGTCGCGCAGGGCGCCATCACTGACCGCTCCAAGGAACTGCTCGGCCGGACTGACCTGCCTATCGTGCTATTGCGGCGTCAGCTCGAGCAGCAGATCGCGCGCGTCGAAGCGGGCGAAGACCCGATGAACGTGTTCCGCGAAGATCCAGGCCCGATGCTCCACGGCAGCGGGATGGCACCGGACGGATGGACCAAGCCCGATTGGGCGAAGCAGCAGATCTTCTTCAGCCAGGGTTACCGGAAAATGTACCACAAGGGTTTCGCGAGCGACGACGCCGACCGCTACGGCCCGGCGTTGGAGCTCGTGAAAGAATTGCACCGGCGTATCGAGGAAGTGGAATTAGCGATGCGCGGTGATACTCGATCAGCGCCGGTCAAATCGGGTGCAACCGTTGACGTCTGAGCGACCGCGAAGTTCAGATCCGGAAATCATCGGTCCAAAGCGCTTCCAGCGCGACCATCTGATCGGATGAAAAGGGGGACATGTCGGGGACAGCCGCGATCTCTTCGAGTTGCGCCACTGACGAAAAGCCGCCGAGTGCCGTAGCTACACCCTTATGCATCAGCACGAAGCGGTATGCTGCTTGCGCAAGTGTGCATCCGTCCTCGCGCGACAAAAACGTCAACGCTCGCGCCATCTGCCGTAGCCGGAGCGAGGTCTGGGATTCAAGGTCATAGGCGCGCGCAAGTTGATGTCGTCCTATGCCGGCAACGCTATCGTCGGTCAAAAAACCGCTGGCCAGCGGACTATAGACTGCTGCCGACGCACCTCTTTGGTGTGCAGCGCTAATCACATCGGCGTAGTCGCGCTCGACCGTCAGGCCATTCGGCTTGGCTCGTGCTGCCGTCGGATTAAACAGTGTGTAGGGCACATTGATCAGGTGAAACACGCCAGTATCCAACAATTGGCGCACCTCTTCTCCGTCGTTGCCGCGGCAAATGAAGCCTGCATATTTGATTTTGCCGGCACGTTTGAGACGTTCGATCCCCTCGAGAGCGCCGCCTGGCGACAGGAAGTGATCTAGCGACAACTGAGCGTACGTGCCGCCGTCGAACCTCGGATGGATACGGCAGGGCCCATTATGGATCTGAAACATGTCGACACAGTCAACGCCCAACCGTCGTAAGCTATACTCAGCCGAACGGACGACGTGATCAGCCACGTTATCGAGATTCTCCGCGCGTATCTCGACCTTGGTATTGAGGACCGGTCGAACACCAATGCTCTTCAGCGCGAGACCCAAATTGATCTCTGCAGAGCCATCACCATAGTCCGGCGCATTATCGAAATAAGTAATACCAAGTTCGAGGGCCCGAGCAATAATTCGCAGTTGCTCTTCATGATCGCCCTTTATCATCAGGCCGGCGTTACCGCCGCAACCAAAAGCAATTTCAGAAACCACTAAGTCAGTTTTTCCAACACTCCTGTTGTGCACTTACGTACCACCATCTTCACAAAGTGAACCAGGCGAGCCCGTCTCGGAAACTGTAGGTGTGGCTATTTTATCTGGAGATGAAACTCGTCGACGATCTTTGTGTAGCGATCAAGGTCGTCCTGCATGAACTTGGCATAAGCTGCGGTACCGTTCTCGGCCATGTGGATGCCGAGCGTCTTCATCCGCTCCGCCATATCCGGCTCGCGCAGGGCTTTGGCAACGGCTCCTTGCAGCTTGGCAACGATGGTGGGTGAAACGCCGGCCGACGATTGCAGGCTGAGCATGGTCGCGACATTGAATTCCTTGTAGCCGAGTTCGGCACAAGTCGGCACGTCGGGCAGCGACACATCGCGCTCCAGCACAGAAAGACATAGCGCGCGCAATTTGCCGGTCTGGACCAGCGACACCACATTGGGAATCCCCGACCAACCAGCATCGACTTCGCCGGTGAGCAGCGCGTTCACCAGTCCAGTGCCGCCGCGATAAGGCACGTGCAGCAACTGGATGCCGGCCTGCTGTTGGAAAATAATCATGGTGAGTTGATGGATCGATCCGATACCGGCGGAACCGAAGGTCAGCCCATTGGGCTTGGACTTTGCCAGCGCAACGAATTCAGCAAGTGTATTGGCCGGTACCGCCGGCTTGATCACCAGAACTGTGGGGAGTGTCGCCAGCGCCGTGATCGGGGTGAAATCCTTCAGCGTATATTTGACGTCGGGGTTCATGGCGATATTGATGGCGAGCGCGCCGGAGTCGTTGACCGACAGCGTGTAACCGTCTGGCGGGGCTTGCACGGTCTCGTTGGCGGCGATGACGCCGCCGACGCCCGGTACGTCCTCGACGATGAAAGGATTGTTGAACGCCTTGCTTAATTTGTCGGCGAGCAAGCGGGCAACCACGTCGGGACTGCCGCCGGCCGCGGATGCCGCCAGAAAGCGCACCTGGCGGTTCGGATAATTTGCCGCGTCGTCGTCAGCCGACGCGCTAACCGCAGCCAAAAGCGAGCATGCCACGGC
Source organism: uncultured Alphaproteobacteria bacterium (assembly GCA_963742215.1). Classification (GTDB taxonomy): domain Bacteria; phylum Pseudomonadota; class Alphaproteobacteria; order Rhizobiales; family Xanthobacteraceae; genus BOG-931. Next base: position 372,932 of record CAVULJ010000005.1, on the reverse strand, counting down.
GATGACCGCCGTGCCCACAAACCAGCCTACGATCTCTAAGCGCATCTTCTTTCCCCGCTGGTTCTGCTACGGACGTCGTCTTGTCTGCCAGATATGCAGACCGCTAACGGCCCACGAATACGTCGTTTCCCTGTACCGTCACATGGAGTTGCAGAGGCGGGTGGGGGCAGGACCGGCGATCACGCGCCCTCCCTCGGTCACATCAAAAACACTGAAATGACACGGGCAGGCGAGGACCGGCGTTTTGCTCTCTACGTTGAATGAATTGCGTGCCATATCGAGGTCAGTCACATACATCACAGTGCATTTGTTGTGCGGGCAGATAAGGCTGGACGCATACCATGCACCGCCGGGAAGCCGGACGATGATACATGGCATGTCGCTGCCGTCGTCGTCCTGCAACGTGAATTTCACAGACGACCAGGGTTGCGTGAGATCAGTGAGATGGGCGACCGGCGCATGGGTGTCGGCGCGCGCCGTAGAACCTTGGGCGATCGCGACCGGCAGCGACAGGAGTCCCAGCACCAGCTGGCGCCGGGACTCGTCAGGAGCGGTTTTGCTGCTGTCTGCACTCATGAAGAAAACGAGATGTCTTCGCTCAGGTGTTTCCCGACAGCATGGCAACGAACTCATCGTTGCCGAGCACTTTTGACCACATCGGATAGGTATTCTTGAGCATCATCTCGGCCTGCTCCGGGAAATATCCCACCATTGCATCCTTGAGTGCGTAAACGTGATAGCCGAGATCATATCCGTTGGTGACGGTCGCATAGTCGCACACGTCGCTGGTAAAGCCCGCGACCGCGATGTTTTTTATTCCACGTGAGCGAAGGACCTGGTCGAGGCCGGTGCCGCCGAATGCGGAGGTCTGGATACGTGGCGGCAGGAACAGGTCTTTGTCATCCGGACCCGGAAGCAGAGGCGGATAATAAGAGGTTTCGGTTGTTCCCGTCTTCCAGGCCTGTCTCAGAATCTGCCCGCGATGAAATCCGCCAGGATTGGTCGCATCGAGCTCGCGATAATCCTTGGAATAGCCTTCGGTGACGTGGATGACCCACACGCCGAGGTCGCGCGCCTTTTTGACGAGCTCGACGGTCCGGTCGAGCATCTGCTTTTTTTCCAGCTCGTCTTTTACGGCGCGATAGTTTGCGCCCGCCGAGTTCACGAACGGATATTGGAAATCGACCAGAATGAGCGCGGTTTCACTGGGCTTCAGAGTCTTCGCAAGCGGCGGCAACCCTTGCGCGTGTACGTTCAGAGCAGGTATTGCGATTGCACATAGGCAAACAGCGGCAAAGCTTGTGAGTTTTGATGCCAATGGCATGGCGTCCTCCCTATGTTGTCAGGTTGTCAAAGGTTAAAGATTAGAGCCCGGAAAGATAGTGTGCGATGGCGTCACGTTCGCCGTCGGATAGTTCTTTCATGAAGCGTGGCATGTCGCCGTTGTTGGTGCGCTGGTCGTGGGCGAAGCTAGCCATCGCCAAATTGAGATATTCGGCGCTCAGGCCCGCGAGCCGCGGCGCTGGCGCGCCACCCTCGAAATTCGGGCCATGGCAGGCGCGGCACATCACGGCTTTCTCCGGGATCGTGCCCGGCGGATTGGCGGGGTGTCCGGCTGGCCAGGATTTTGCGGCAAAATAGTTCGCCAGCGCCCGCAGATCTTCAAACGAGAAGTCGTGTACCACGGGTTGCATCACCGGGCTTTTGCGCTCGCCGCTGTGATAGTTCTGCAATTCCTTGAACAGATAGTTAGACTGCTGGCCCCAGATGATCGGCGTGATTTTCGGATCGGTCGGTACGCCGTTTTCGCCGTGACAGGCGGCGCAGACCTGTGCCTTGGTCTCGATATCGTCGGCGGCGAAAGCCGGAGCGACAAATAAGACAAAAACAGCGCCGGCGACGGCCGGCAGAAAGCCCTTGGACATTCCAATCTCCCTCGCGCGCCCTTCTGGTCCCGTATGGGAGACTGGAGCGCCGTTAACAGCCAGCGTGCCAAGCGCGCGCGCCACGCGCAAGGGCTATCCGTGACCCGAAAGCGGGGCAGCAGAGGAAGGGTCATCGCGCCTTCTGGTACTTCACCAGCGCGGCGCCGAACGCTTCGAACAGCGTGCGGTTGATGGGATTGCTGTTGGCGTCGTGCTCGGCATGCCATTGCACACCGAGTGCGAAGCCAGGAGCATCGTCGATGCGAATCGCCTCGATGGTTTCGTCCTCGGCGACGCCTTCGATCACCACCCGTTCGCCGGGCTTGAGGATGCCTTGGCCGTGCAGCGAATTGACCCGGATGGTTTCGGCGCCAAGGAGCTTTGCGAACACGCCGCCGGGCGTAAGCCGCACATCGTGGCGGTCGGCAAAGATCACCTCGATATCGGGATGTGGCTCGCCGTTCGGCAGCCGCGGCATGCGGTGGTTCATGCGGCCGGGCAGTTCGCGGATCTCCGGATGCAGCGTGCCGCCGAACGCGACATTCATCTCCTGCAAGCCACGGCAGATGCCGAATACCGGCATGCCGCGGGCGACACAGGCCGCGATCACTTCCAGCGCCACCGTATCGCGGCCGCGGTCATAAGGCTCGTGTGCCGAGTTTTCCTCTACGCCGAAATGGCTCGGATGGACGTTGGCGCGGGCGCCGGTCAGCAGGATGCCGTCAACGGTGTCGAGCAGTGCGCCGATATCAGTGATCTCCGGCGTGCCGGCAAAGATCAGCGGCAGCGCGCCGGCGGTCTCCGCCACCGCGCGGAGCGGCCGCTCGCCGACCCGCTGCGCGGTGAACTTGCCCTCGACCAGATGCGCGCTGCCGATCACGCCGACAACGGGCCTTTTCTTTGTCATCCGGCCATTTCTACTGATCGCTTCTAGGGAAGCAACCATATGGAGGAAATTCTTCCCCGCGTTATCCGCAATGCTCCCGCCTGCGGGGGGAGGCCGTTTTGCAGGGGAGAGTGCAGCCGTGGCGGCTATTGGCCACCTGCTGCGGCCCCGGCCGCCACGATGCCGGCGGTTACGGCTTGCCGCCGCCAGGTGATCAGCACCAGCCAGATCAGAAACGCCTGCACCGGGAGCGGCAAATCGTCGGGAAGCTCGGCCTTGCAGCGTGCGGTGAAAAATCCGCTCCGCGCGATTCGCCCGACTTCGACCTCATTCTCTGTCAGGACGAAGCTTCGGCCAAACCAGGAGGCTACTTTGAGCGTGAAGGTCTTGGCCCCGGCGTGCACGACAAAGCGGCGGAAAAAGGCGCCCCCAAGCTCAACATCAGCGATCCGCGTGCGGCCGGCGTCGAGATGAAATTTCGTCCGCAGCATACCTTCGCTGACCGGGTTGTAGCTTGCGCCGGCGATAGTCAGTGTGGCGGGCTGGCGCACGCCGCCACAATCGATTTGGCCAATCTCCACGCCGTCGCGTGCGAGCGTGTAGTGCCGTATCGACAACGTACGTTTGGGGAAGAATTCGAGCGTGCTCATTGTTTCGGTTGATGCTCCCGCGCGCGCTTCGGCGGCGTCTCACGACGATAACGCCGGAGGGCCGTATTGGATGCATGCGAGGCACGCCGGTAGCGAAAATGGGCCTCTCGTTTATAATCTAGTGGTGGCGCAATTCTGCAAGGCCTGCAGTTTAGACCGGGCAAAGGAGCCGCTAATCGGGCATGGCTGATCCTGATCCACAACCGCCGCTGCTCGAAGCACGTCGCTTGCGCCCGCCGGTGCAATGCACGCTGTGGAGTAATCCGGAACTCATCGGCGCGGCCAAGGACCGCTTCGAAGCGGTCGAGACATTCGTCGACGAAAGCCATCTGCACCGCTCGCTGCTAAAATGCCGCGAGTGCGGCCAGCTCTATTTTTCGGAATTTTACGAAATGGTGGATTGGGACGACGGCGACGACGCGCAATATACCGCCTACGTACCGGTCGAGACGCCGGCGGAGATCGACGCGCTCAAGCGGGCCGGTGTGATGGAAATCTTGTTCTATACGCCGCGCCTGCAACGCGACTTCCCGAAGGGCGCCAAGGCCGCCAGGGTGTGCTGGATCAGCAAGGACGAGTAAGCCGCGCGGTCCAGCGATCGTTCACGCGTCGTTGCTGCCGCCTGAGTTAATCGGTGTTGTGGGCGGCAAGCGCCATCGCCGCTCAACGGTTAGACCGGATAGTTTGGATATTGCGGCAAGTCGTCGGTGATCTCGAACCACGGGGCTTTGCTGGCGACGAAGCAGTGCAGCTCCGGCCGCGCGGGCGGATTGTCGAGGATGGCGAGCGGGATGCCGTATTGCGGTGCCGTCACCGGGAATGCGGCTGGCACTTTCCAGTTCGGCCCCGCTTTGTTGATGACAGGCGAACCGCATTGGCTGCAAAAGCCGCGCATGTAACCGCGCGGGCTTTCCCAGAATTTGATCAGGTCTTCACCTGCGATCCAGCGAAAGTCTGCGGAGGCGACGCGGACGCGGCTGCGAAATGCTGCGCCGTGCTGCTTGCGGCATTGCGAGCAATGGCAGTTCATGGCGCCGAACAGCGGGCCGGTGATCTCGAACTGGATGCCGCCGCACAGGCAGCTGCCGCGGATGGGGCTCATGCTGGCGCTCCTTGCATGCCGCTATGTAGGCGCGTTTGCCGCCAGCGTCACGCGGCGATCTTGCATCTGGCGCGCTCCGAAATCTGCGCTACCCTGCCGGCACAAAAATCCCGGGGAGGACTCGATGACGCTTTATCGCGTGGCCAAAGCTGCGCTGATGATGGCGGCGCTGATTGCGTTGACGGCAGGCGGCTATATCGGCACGGCCGCGGCGCAGGATTTTTCCGGCAAGCCGGTCCGCATGATCGTCGGGCTGGCGCCGGGCGGCGGGACCGATGTGACGGCGCGGCTGATCGCGCAGCGGCTGTCGGCAAGCCTCGGCACTAACCTCTATGTCGAGAACAAGCCCGGCGGCGCGTTCGAGCCGGCCTATCGCGAGCTCTTCAACGCCGAGCCCGACGGTCACACCCTGTTCTTCATCTCGACCGCCACGGTGGTTGCCCAGCCCTCGACCGAGGAATTTCCGTTCGACGTGCGCAAGACCGCGGCGGTGAGCGAAGTCGGGCGCGGGCCGTTCATCCTCACCGCGCGCAAGGAGCTCGGTTTCCGCAATGTCAGCGACCTTGTTGCTTACGCGAAAAACAATCCCAGCAAGCTCACTTTTGCTTCCGGCGGCGGCGCCACCGGCTCGTTCTCGCTGAGCGTGGAATTACTGCGGCTTGCCGGCGGTATCAATGTCGTCAATGTGCCGTACAAGGGCTCGGCCGAGGCGTTGAGCGATCTGCTCGGCGGCCGGATCGACGCGATGTTCGACGCAACTCCGATCGAGATCCCGCAGGTGAAGTCCGGCGCCGTGAGCGGCGTCGCGGTCACCGGCCGCGACCGGCTCGCCGCATTGCCGGACGTCCAAACCTTCACTGAAGACGGCTTCGGCGTTTTTTCCGATGTGTCCAACTACTACGTAATCCTGGCGACGCCCGGCACGCCGCCCGCCACGGTGCAGAAACTGCGTGATGAAATCGCCAAGGCCGTCACCGCGCCCGATGTGATTGAGCTTTTCGACAAGCAGGGCATGAAGCCGGTCGGCAGCCAGCCGGCGGAAGTCGCGGCGATGCTGGCGGCCGATCTCGCGCGCTGGACCGATGTGATGGTAAAGGCCGGCATCGAACCGAGGTAGGTGCGGTCGCGCCGCCAACTAATGCCTTCTTCCGTGCTTCACATCGGTGTTCTGCGTCGCGACCACACGCCAGCGGCCATCGATCTTGCGCACCACGCGGGTGCCGACGCTTTCGCGAGAACTCTGGCTCAAGTCGTCGTGCAGCACCTCGCCGTCGATCCAGAACCGCGAATGCAGGATGGCGATATCGGGTGCGAGAAACGTCACTGACATTTCCGGCGTCCGGCGCGTCGAGGTGCGGAACGGTCCGGTGGCGCCATGCAGCCGCGCCATCAAATCGCGAAAGCCGTTGCGCGTCGTGGTCCAGGCGCCGTTGACGGTGATGAACTGCGCGTCGTCGGCGAGCGACGCTGCCATGCCTTCGGGATCGTGCCGGTCCCACGCGGTGTTGAATTGGTTTTCAAGCTCGCGGATGGCGTCTTCGTCGGTGGAGGGCATGGATGTGACTCCATAAAATTACAGTGTGTCATTGCCGGATCAAATCCAGCTATTACAAATCAGGGATCGTCCTCATGATGCATCTGCATGGCTCTCGACCGGCACCTGAGAATTCGTGCGTCTCATTTGGCTTCGTTCTGCCAACCCGCAATCCTAGATTGCTTATTCCTAGGTTGGCCCTCTTAAAATTGAAAATTCAGCGATGTTCATGGTCTCGATCTCGGCGAGAATAGTGAACGATTAGCTTGGTCGTCGCGGCCCATGGAGCAATGGGCGATCAGCCAGAACCAAAGGCCAATTCCTCCGATGAAAATTGTGTAAGCAGGAGCCAGCCAACTACGTTCATCCGCCGTGATAAGGCTTGCCAGTTTTCCATGTTCAAGGAGCAATAACATCAACGCGACCTGCGGCACCGTGGGCAGGGACGACCACCCCATCAACATCAAAGGGCCAAAATGGCCGTAGCGTTTCGTCAAGACGTTGGACACCGCCAACGCGAAGGCTGCCCCTCACAAGCAGCAGCGGAAGCGCGTTTGCCGACAGGCCAGGTCCCGCTGCCAACGACCACGCCGACGAATGCAAGCACCACTCCTGGGCGCTTGCGCTCGAGTGTCATCGTCGACGATTGATCTTCACTGCGCGGCGAGAAAGCGTCGGGCGGCTGCGCCGTGTTCGTCGCGAAGCTGTGCAAGATCCATCCCCGGTGGGGCGCCGTCGACAATTCGCCAGGCGCCGCCGACCATGACGCGCTCGGCGCGATGGGCACCGCACAGCACCAGCGCGGCTATCGGATCGCCGGCGCCGGAAAAGCGCAGTTCGTCAAGATTGAAAAAAGCGAGATCAGCCTGGTTCCCTACCTCAATCGCGCCGATGTCGCTGCGCCCGATGCAGTGTGCGGAGCCTTCGGTCGCCCAGCGCAGCGCGTCAAGGTGCGTGACCTCGGAGGCTTCATAGCGTAACCGCCCAATCATCATCGCGTGTCGGACTGCTTCCATCATATTGGAACTGTCGTTGGAGGCAGAACCATCAACGCCCAGACCGACAATAGCGCCTGCGGCCTCAAGCTCCTTGGTCCGGCAAATACCGGAAGCCAGAACGGTGTTCGACGTCGGACAATGGCAAACGCCGACCCGGTGACGCCCGAGCCGGGCCACTTCATCGTCGCTGAAGTGGATGCCGTGCGCGACCCAGACCCGGTCCGTCAGCCAGCCGAGCTGTTCGATATAATCGAGAGGCCGGCAACCGTAGTGATGCAGGCAGTACTCGTTCTCGTCGATAGTCTCGCCAAGATGGGTGTGGAGGCGGCAGTCGTATTGCGCGGCGAGCTTTGCAGTATCGACCATCAGCTCTCTGGTGACGTTGAATGGCGCACAGGGGGCAAGCGCAATTGTGCACACTGATCCCGGAGCCGGATTGTGATACTTTGCCAGCACGCGCTCGCAGTCGGCGATGACGACGTCATGATCCTGCATCAGCCGTTTGTCGGCGAGCAGGTCTCCGGCGGAGCGCAAGTTGATGGCGCCGCGCGCGACCGCGAGCCTGATACCGAGCCGTGATGCTTCCTCGACCTCGATGTCCACGGCGTCCGGCATGTCGTGGGTGAAGGCATAGAGATGATCCGACGCTGTCGTGCAGCCCGACATCAGAAGCTCGGTCAAGGCGAGCCGCACGCCGAGGCGAAAGCTGTCGCGGTCGAGTTTAGCTCCCCAAATCGGATAGAGCGCTTGCAGCCACGGAAATAGCGGCTTGTTGATGGCGGCCGGATGGGCGCGGGTGAGCGTCTGGAAGAAATGATGATGGGTGTTGATCAGGCCCGGAATGATCACGTAGCGGCTGGCGTCGAAAGTGGCATCACAGGGAGTTTTTGAGCCCGCTGTCTCGACTAGCTCCACAATGCGGTCATCTTCGACGACAAGACCGCGCGGCGCGTTCGGTGCCAAGATTGCAAGAGGATCGCGGATCCAGGTGCGCATCGCTTTACCTTGGGCGTTTGATCAGGTCGACAGAATATCCGCGCCGGCGAACAGATCGTCCGGCGTAAACGCAGTCTTTATCAGCTCATCCTCCCGCATGTAGCGGATAATCGTCTCGAGCATCGTACGGTTTGCGGCGAGGCCGACCGACCAGAAATCGAGGCCCAGATGCTTCTCAGTGAACAGGAGGTGTTCGAGCAGCCACGGCAGCATCGTGCTGAGCGCAACCGAATCTGCGATCCTGTCCTGCGCAAGCCGTTGCGCCGAGGCAAAGGCGTCGAACAGGCTCTTGGCCAGCCAAGGATGCCGTTCGGCGAGCGGCCGCTTGACGGCGACAAGGTGCATTGGCGGAAAGATCCCCGATTTCTTGAAGTAATCGAGTTCGGCCGCGACCGGATCATCGAACAGGCGAACGACATCCGGCGACGGCCACGTGCTTGGCGCCCGCGCCGTATACAGCGCATCGATCTCACCTGCCGCGAGAAGCTCGGCAAGGCTGCCGTGGGAGACGTGCTCGACGCGGAATTTGCTGGGATAAAATTGCGGATGTTCGTCGCCGCGCCGGGCCTCTTCAAGGCCGCCGCTGACATAGATCGGCGCGGTGGAATCGAGACCGAAGTAATCCGCGAATATTCCGCGGAGCCACACTGCGGCCGCCATGTCGAAGACCGGAACGCCGACGCGTTTGCCGGCGAGATCCGCCGGCTTGGTGATGCCGCTGCGTGCGTGCACGAAGACGCAGGACAGCCGAAAATGCCGCGATGGAAATACCGGTATCGCCAGATAAGGCTTGGCGGTGCTTTCAAGCGTCCGCAGATAGCTGGTCAGGGGGAACTCACAGCAATCGAACACATGTTCGGTCAGTTGCCGATTAAACAAGCCTTGAACGCCCATTACTTCAATCGAAGGATCGACGCCTGCGATCGTCACCTGGCGGTCGAGCAATGGGCGCATACGGTCGCTGTCACTCACGCCGATGCGCAAAGGAACCGCGTTCATGCAGTATCTTTTCTTTTGCGATATTCCGTCAGAGATGAGTGTGTTCGGCGGGCAGCGAAGGCTTCGCGCGCCTGTGCGCCTGCGAGCCGCGTCACCAGCCCATCGAGTAATTCCGGCAGAGCAAGCGGTGTCGCGTCGGCGCCGCCGCGGGCGTAGATGCCTCTTGCATGAGCGATACTGACGTTCAAACGGCGCGACAGCCGCGAGATCGCGTCCGCGCATTGTACCGGCGTTGGTAGACACTCAATCTGGCGCTCGGCCGGCAGATGGTCGTTGGCGCCGACCAGCCGCATCCGTGCCGAGCCGACCTTTCGCCAGGCCGCGACTTTATTAGCGGCGCGTTCGCTCCATCCGAGGATGAAACTACGGTGGGTCAAGCCCGGTGCGACCCAGGCGACAATGTCGGAATAATAATGGGCGGTGCGTGCTATGGCAGCTGCCATCGCCTCCGCCATGACATTATGCATGAAGACGTAATGGCGGCGTTCCTCGTCACCCCAGCGCCAGCGTGTCGATGATACCGCCTCGGCGGTAAAATCCGGCCGCCAGGGCGACACCGCGTTGCCCCGGTTTTCGAAGAGGCCGGGATCATCATACGCGGTAGCAGGCGACGGCTTACCCTCATAACTGGCAATACATTCGTAAGGAACGAGCGCCATGGGCTCGGAGATCACCACGCGGTGAATCACCGTGCCATGATCGTTCATAAGCGGAGAGAGGTTAAGCACATCGGCCGAGAATTTTTCATCGAGCCGTTCGCGCAGTTCGCGAGGCAGCACAATGTCGCCGGTCGGCCGATAACCGGCGTCGAGGAGATACTGATTGATGTGCTTGTGCTCGGAAGAGAAGGGGTACGGCTTGGTTTTGGTGCACGGCATCAACAGCAGGATGCGTCGCAACGATGGCGGCAGAACCGGCGTGTAATCATTCCGGATAAAACGCAGCCAGTCGGCGATACGCGGATGGGCCAGCGCATCCACGTTGTCCTGCGGACTGTAAAGACACAGCGTCTCGTCGAGAAGGAACGGACTTTCGATCTTCTGCTTGGATTCGAGTACGCGCTGTGCGCGATCCATGACGGTGACCATGGGTTCTATCCGGATTTGAGCTGCGGCAGCGTGTGGCCGGCGGTTTCATAGGCAGATGTGTCGAGCTCGACGTCGCTGTAGTCACACAAGTTCGCCAGATGGCGATCGGCGTCGGCGAGAAAAAGTTCGCGCGTAATGCCGAAGCCGATCCGCTCGATGCCGAATTTCAGCTGCGAGATGCCTGCGCTGCACGCGAGGCTGGGCATTGCTGCGTAGGTGTAGCAAAATACGTTTTTAAGATACGGCGCTGATCCCGTTTCCTTCTCGGTGAACTGGAAGGTGCTGGAAAGGTACGGGAAACCGCCGAGAGTCGGATGTTCCTCGCCCGGCGGCGGCTGATAACGGTCGGACCAGCGGGCGATGTAAGGCGCCAGACGGCCGAGCTCCGGACGCGCCGAAAAATCGATCTCGAAGCCAGTTCCCGCAATGATGAAGTCGGCCTTAATGGTCGCAGCCGGTACCGTTAGCTGAATGGCGCCGTTTTCGAGTTTCACCCATTCGACCGGGCTGCCGAGGTGCAATGTAAAATTGCGGTGGCGGACGCAGCGCTGGAAGCCATCCTGCGGCGGCGGCTGTTTCATGTCGAAGATGAACTTCATAAAACGCCACTTCCTGGCGTCGTCGAGATCGCCATAATGGCGAAGAAATCCGGCGAACTCGCTCCAGCGGTTTGGATTGACGACAGGAAGCCTGGGCCGCCGACAGTAAAGGTCAACCGCTGCGGCACCGTGTTCGAGAGCGGTTGCGGCGTTGTCGAAAGCAGACGCGCTGGCGCCAATCACGGCGATGCGTCTGCCTCCGAGCGCGTCAAAGTCGATTTGCTCTGAGGTATGGGCATAGCGGTCGCGGGGCAAGTTGTCAGCGATGAAGCCGGGTATGATCCATCGTCCCGTACCTTCGATACCGGTGGCGAGAACGACATTGCGGGCAAATAGCGTGTGCGCTTTGCCGCCAATTGTTGCTGTAACGGCAAGGAGGCCGTCGGCGAGCGGCTCGATGTCCGTCACCTCTGCCTCATGCGTAACGCTGACGCCGACCATCCGACGCAGCCAGGCTATGTAGTCATGCCAAAGCTCGCGAGGGATCTTGTCGAGAGCAGTCCATGCCTGTTCGCCAAAGTGGGCTTCGTACCAGGCGCGCGCCGACAGGCTCGGTATGCCGAGCTCCGGGCCGATGACTTCCTTGGAGGTGCGTAGCGTGTGCATGCGTGCGAAATTGATCCAGGGCCCGTCGCGGCCTTCGACACTTCGGTCGAGCACGCAGATATTCGTCACACGCTCGCGCAATAGGCGGAAGGCGATGGTCGTGCCGTTCTGGCCGCCGCCGACAACGAGCACGTCATAGACCTGATACCCGTTGTGGTACTGCGGCGCGATCCAGGAGCGTGACGGATAAGCAAGGCTTTCCAGCTCGAAGGCGACGCGCCGTTCAAGCTCTTCGAGATTTTTGGCGGAAGCCGAGGTCACCAAAACCTCCTGGGATGCATCTCGACGTACCGTTGCGCTGCCGTGGATCCGTGGATGCTTTTCATTATGCAGCACCTAACCGCAGCTCGGCGCTAAAAGCCGTTCGATGCCCAGCGGTTCGCCAAACAGGGAATCGGCAAACGCGACGACATGCGGTTCAATCCGTGCCGCAAGGCCTTTGGCGTCGGCCGTAGCGCGGCGCAAACGATCGACGGCGGCGTTCACCTGCTGCCGCAGGTTCCGCATGTCGACCGGCACGACACGGCTATCGCGCAAGACGAACCGCCCGCCGATCATCACGTCTTTGATGCTTGCGGAATCGGCACAGGTGACGATCTGATTGACGGGATCGTTCAACGGCACAAAATCGATGCTGTCGAGCGACAGAAAAACGAGATCGGCGTCGGCACCGTGTTCGATGCGGCCCGCGTCCGGCAGGCCAAGAAGATCTGCACCGCCTCGCGTGCCAAGCCGGATCGTTTCAGCGGCGATCAGCCAACGCTCGCGCGAGCCGGCAAAGGTACGCGAGAGATAGGAGGCAAGCCGCATTGCCCGCAGCATGTTCAGGGAATCCGACGAATTGGAGCCATCGGTGGCCAGACCGACAGTTAGACCGCGTTCGAGCATCGAGCGAACCCGAGCCACGCCCGATCCGAGGCGCAGATTGCTTGCCGGCACGTGTGCGACTGCGGCATCGGCGCCAGCCAGAATGTCGAGATCGTCATCGGTAAGCCAGATCGCGTGAGCTGCGACGAAGCCGCGCCGTAAAACGCCGCGCTCGGCGAGATACCTGACAGGAGACATGCCCCAAAGCTTATGCGCGGCGATGAGCTGCAATCGCGATTCGGCGATATGCATGTGGATCGGAAGTCCGTAGCGATCGGCAATCGCCACGCACTGATGCAAAAAACGCTCGGTACAGTGATGCGGAATCGTCGGTGCGATGGCGAGGCTTATCCCTGCCGGAAGCTTGTGGCGTTCAGCCGCGATCTCCTCGACTGCCGCGATCGTGCGATCGCCATCCAATGCGAAGCGGCCGACTGTGTCGTGAAGGTCTTCGGGCAGTGCGGCAAGCAGGCCCGGAATGGCATGAAACAAAGACAGGTCGGCGATCATCGGCGCCAGCACGGCACGCATTCCGACGTCGGCGTAGGCGCGTGCGACGGCTGCAAAACCGGCCGGGGTGGGACGAGGAAACTCGTAGACAAGGTCGAAGCAGGCGGTGCAGCCTTTCGACACCATCTCGGCAGCGCCGAGAAGCGTCGACACATACATTGTATCGGGATCGCGCGCGCCGCCGAGCCATGGCCCGTTTGTGAGCGATGCTTCGAGGGTCCAGCGGTCGGCAACGCCTTTCATCAGATTGGCGTGGCCGTGGGTGTGGCAGTTGATCAGACCCGGTAGGATCAGGCAGTCGCTGGTGTCGTGCGTAGCGACGCCGGGCCGCGCGATCGCTCCAGGCGGGCCGATCGCGGCGATCTTGCCGTTTTCAATCAGCAGATCGCGGTGTTCTGCGCTGCCGGACGCTGGATCGACGACGAGGCCGCCTTTTAAGAGGATGGTGTCGCTCGCCATTACGCGGTTTCCTTTGGCGGATGGTTGGCGATCCAATGGCGCGCAACTTCGGAGCGGCCGGCAATCCAGACGTCGGGTTTTGCGACGAAATCGAGGAAGCGCGCCACTGCGTCGAAACGCGAGGGCTGCCCGGACACGCGGCTGTGAAGGCTCACCGTCATCACACGCGGGTGTCTTGCGCTTTCGTTATAGAGCGTGCGGAACGCTGCTGTGAGGTGATCGTAAAAATCGTCGGCGGTACCGAGCTTGCCGCTGGGCAGTCTGTTGTCGTTGGTGGTGAAGGCATGCGGGACCACGAGATGAGGACACCCCGCCACGTTGAGCCAATAGGGCAGGTCGTCGGCGTAACTATCGGCGTCGTAGAGAAAGCCACCGTGCTCCACAAGCAGGCGCCGCGTATTCTCGCTGGCTGAATAACGGCTCTGCCAGCCGAGCGGGGCGCGGCCGACGCTGCGCTTAAGGCTCGCAACGGCGTCGGTAATGGCTCGGCGTTCGTCGTCCTCACCCATCAAATAATGACGGGCGAAGCGATAGCCGTGGCAGCACAGATCAAAGCCGGCCTCGCCGATCGCCGCGGCCGCTTCAGGATTGCGTTCAAGCGCTCTACCGCAGGCATTGATGGTAACGGCAGTGCCACGCGCAGCGAACAATTCATAGAGCCGCCAAAACCCCACTCGCGATCCATATTCCCACAATGATTCCGCAACCAGGTCGCGCTTGCCGCGAGGCACCTCGCCGGCAATCGCATCCGTCAATGCGGTTTCGCTGGCGTCGTCACCATCGACGATCGAATCCTCGGCGCCTTCTTCGACATTGAGCACGATGACGAGCGCCAGCCGCGCGCCGTCCGGCCAGGCAGGATTGGGAGGAAAGCGTCCGTAGCCGACGAAGTCACGGTGCTCGGGTTTTTGTTCCGTCATCGTTTGTTCGATGTATTCGGTGGCTTGATGTCAAATTGTTCGGCAAGCGCCAGCAAAAGCTCGTCGCGATACGGGCCCGCGATCAGCGATAAGCCGACTGGACAGCCTTCGACATACGTTGCCGGCAGATTGATTTGCGGCAGGCGCGCAAGGCTTGCGACGCTGGTCAGCGCCAGGGTCTTTTCGCGGAACGCCGCCTGTGCCGAGATCGGCGCGTCACGCAGCGGCGGCAAATCATGTGCCGTCGGAATGATGAGAATTCCGTCGCTGCCGAGTAATGCGATCAGCCGCTGGGTCAGGCGATCGCGGGCGAGGGTGGCGCGCGCCACATCAGCAGGCTTGGGAGTCTGTGCAAGTTCGATCCGTTCGCGCACGGCTTGACTGAGAACCCGGCCTGGCACGGTTGCCCAGGCGCCGTGTGTGCACCACAGCTCATTGAGCTGCAGCGGGCGAAAGGCATCGAGCCATTCTTCAACGCCGTGCGGATAAAGCGCGATCTCGCTCGACCCGCCCAGTGCGCGCGCAAGCGGCAGGAGTGCGCGGCCAATCTGCGGCTCTGGCACGTCGAAGGCGTCGCGCGCCAGCAACAGACGCGTTGGCCCGGGTTTTTCGATGGCGCCGAAATAGACTTCCCCGACCCGGCGCAAGGTCGTAGCGTCGCGTGCAAGCCAGCCGACTGTATCGAAGCTTGGCGCCATCGCCATGATGCCCGCCGTCGAAATCCGGCCGTAGGTCGTCCGGAGACCGTAGATACCGCAAAAACTTGCCGGCACTCGGATCGAGCCGCCGGTGTCGGTACCGAGCGCGAAGTCGCACAAGCCGGCCGCAACCGCCGAGGCTGAACCGCTCGACGAGCCGCCAGGGACTCGCTGCGGCGCTTTCGGATTGATCGGCGTGCCGAAGTGCGGATTCATGCCGAACATGCCGCAGGCGAGCTCGTCGGTATGCGTCTTGCCGATGAGACGCGCCCCGGCCATGAGCGGCGCGGTGACGGCGGGCGCCGTCGCCAATGCCGGCGCGGCGTCGCGTAGACGATCGGGATTGCCCCAGGCGCTTTTAACGCCGGCAAGGTCGAACAAATCCTTGACGGCAAAACTCAGCCCGGCGAGCGGGCCGTCGTTCACCCATTGCGTGGGCTCCGGGCTGTGGCTGACGAAGGCGCAATGGCGCACTTCCTCAAGCGCGACCTCGTCACTCCGCTGCCGATTCAAGTCTCAGCTCCGCAGGGAGGTCGTAACTATCCATGAAATCCTCAACGGCGCTCTTGACGCCATCCCAATCGAAAAAACGGAAGGCGTTTCCGCGCGTCACGTAGGGGGCGCCGGAATAGAACATCTCGTATTGCAAATGCCGCGAACCGAATTCAGAGCCGACCGCATCCCAGGCAAGCTTCATCAGCTTGACGCGCTCGACCGGCGTGGCGACCGGAGAGCGTTGGGTCTTCATTATGATTCCGTTGCTGTGCGGATCGGCGAAATCCGCCGCCGACGCCGGCAGCATGATCAGGCCGCCGCCCGCGAGCGAGCGGATGCCCTCGACGATCTCCGGATAGGTGACCTGGGCGATGACTTGCGCCGTGCATAGCATGCTGCGATTGGGCACATAGAAGCCTTCGAAAACTTCACCGCTCGCTTCCATCGCCACCACGAGCGCTTCGATATTGTTGACGCGTGCGGCCATCAGGCCGAGTGTGTCGCGCACTTGCGGGTAATTGATGATGTTGTTGGTCTCGGCGATCATGCGCACCAGCCCGAGAAGGAAGCGAAGCTTCACCGTCAGGCGGATCATGCATTGATAATTATGAAATACATGGGCGCGGGTGTCGTGCCACTGCGCCTGCGCCATCTTGAGATCGCGGCAGACGAAGACGCGATCCCATGGAATCTTGACGTCATCGAAATAAACGATCGCGTCGTTCTCGTCGAACTGCGACGAAAGCGGATAGTCGAAAACCGAACTGGCATTGTACTCGTAGCTGCGGCGCGACATCAGGGAAAGTCCCTTGGCCGACAGCGGCACGGCCGCGGTGAAGGCGTACGACTCATCGCCGGGCTGCAGCGCCGCAAATCCCGACACCAACAGCTCGTTCGCCATGATGCCGCCGGTCGCCAGCATCTTGGCGCCGCGGATCGTTATGCCGTGGGAGTCCTCGTCGACGATCGAGGCTACGAGTTGCGCGTCCGGCTGCTCGCGGGCCGAGCGCGCCTTGTCGGCCTGTGGATTGATGATGACGTAGGACAGGAACAGGTCATTGTCCCGCGCATAAGTGAAATAGTTGTCGAGCGCCGCCGCTCGCTTGGCGTCGTAGGCGCGGAAGCGCGACAGGCCCATGCGAAAGCCAGCCAGCGTTGAAGCAACATGGTCCGGCGAACGCCCGAACATGCCGCAGCTCAAGGCCGCCCATTGCTCAAGCGCGTGGCGGCGTTGCACCAATTCCGTCAGATCGCGCGGCAACTGCCAGGCGCGATTGACTTGCTCGCCGCTGGTTGGGGATCGAAAAGTCATCTCCGCGGTATGGGCGGGGTCGGCTTGGTAGTCATAGAGGCGTGCGACGGATGCCGCCGCGCGGGCAAAGGCAGGATCCTGCGTCACATCGGCGACACGCCGGCCGTCAATATAGATTGCGCGTTCGTCGCGCAGGCTTGAAAGGTAAGCGGAGCCGTTCTTCGTCACAGTACACTCAGAAGCTGCTGGTCGCCGACGCCAGGCTTCAACCTATTGCTGTCGGGACGGAGAGAAGACCGCAAGTTCTTTTGCGCACCGCCCATTTTAGGGTTCGGCTCTACGCTGTTGCAGTGTATGGGCCGTTTGTGCGCTGCGTCAAGTTATTGCTGGTCTGCAGCATTTAGGCTCTCGACATATCAGCTCTTGTGAATTTCGCTGTCGTGCCAGCGGCGCAGTAGCAGGCGGGTCAACACGGACAGCGCAATTGAGATTGCGATGCCTGTCATTCCGATCAGCACCGGCGCGGCAAAAACTCTGGGAATCCTCAGGCGGTAGGCAAATTCGAGTATGCGATAAGCGAGACCCGATTGGCTCCCCCGGTCCCAGCAACGAATTCGGCTACCACCGCCGGTCGATCCGGCGATCAGGACAACCCGCACCGGCCACAGCATTGTCGAATGCGTGCTTTTGACCGGGACCTGATCCGCGCAGGGCATTATGGCCAGCGGTCATGTGAACCGCACTCAAAGGCCGAACACATGGCTGCACCGACCAAGCCTGCAACGTGAAGATTCTTCTTGGCAACTCGGAGCCGTCCACACAGGGCCGATTGTGTTGAAAAAGTCGGAAGTGTCGGTTCACGAAAAATCTGCCGAATTGCCAACAACACCTTCGATTGACGCCAATCCCCGCTGCAAATCGGTCTAGATCTTTGCCAATTGATTCAGTAGCGGATGATGAGGTCCCCCACATCCCTTTCAGAAAAACGCACCTGCGACGCAAAAAAAGTGCATCGACCAGTCATTCCCGACTTTTTCAACAAAATCGGCCCTTAGCGTCGCTAGTGCAGCGCAGCGACATATCCGGTGTTGGTGAGAACCGGACTCGACAGCGATGGCTTCATTCGGTCGCGATTGACCTACTTCGGCGATGAGGTTTGCGTTGCAGCAGGTCGGCTCCATTCAAGCTACGGCCTCCTGGCCAAAACTGTTTCATCAATGTTCGATGGTGCAGGCACTCACCCTGGGCTCAGTTTGATTGTCACCCGTGCCTTCGCCGCCAGCTTCCGGTCGAGTTGTATCAGCGCACGGGCGCTAGGGCCGCGATTGAACTTTCAAGCTGGGATGAGCGACAGACGCTAACGGATAATAGTGGATTGGGATGGCCAACCGCGTATTGACCGAGAGAAATCGCGCTCGGTCTTGATCGCGGCTCGGATCGAGGACTACCTATGCGTATTCTTTCGATATCGCTTTTGGTGTTTGCGAGTTCTGCGTCTGCGCAATCCCCACCTTCCATCGACTGCAACGCGGTCAAAAATTCGATGGTTCCTGTTGAGTTGGCTTATCATAGTCAAAACGGGACGAGGACAGTCGTTCAGGCCTATCGAGACAAATCAGGCGATTACGTCGTCTGGAGTCGCAAGACGCCGCCGTCCACCCACCCAAACCCACCCGTTTTCGTGTCGAAAGCAAACTATGTCCATGGAACCATCGCATCGGCGGAGCTGTCGACAACTTATGGGGGCAAATATTCGCATGAAATAGCGAAATATACGCCTGATGGACTCCCCAAGAATTTTGATCGTCGGTCGGACGTGACTTACAAGATGCATACGGTAATAACGACCGGTGACGATACTACTGAGGAGAAAATCAGCACGATCTCTTACAAATTCAAATCGGAAGAAACAACCGCAGTTGGATCCTGTGTCCTCCAAGTGATCCATGGAGAGGCCGACGCCACCAACGATGCCGCCCGCACAGGTCATACATTTCAAGTATATTTCCCAGAACTACAGATATTCGCCATGGCAGTCGATGCAGAGCCCATCGTGGATAGTCTCAGCACGGTTTTTTCCCAGATCAAGCCGGTAAATTAAGTCCGTGTCAGTCTCGACGCTGCCTCCCGGCTTCAGCCCAGATCCAATGAGCGAGCGCAAACCATGACTCCGCACATCCGGGTGCCGGCTAGGGGTCTCTTCGCACTATTGGTGCTGGTGACGATCGTCGCCGCCACTGAAGGGGCCGCCACAATTATTCATCGGTTTCCGGCCGGAACCGAGCTGCGTCATTTGTCGGCGGTCTGCGACACGCCTGCTTCGGCCGTGGCCGTGGATACTGCATTACCGTCCGAGGGATGCATCCCGGTCACGCGGGCGCGGGTGCTCGAACTGCGTGGCATTCGGCGTGCGCCGTCCGATGCTGGCCACAGTCACGGCTCCGTCACCTACCTTGTGCGGGTGCTGGAGCGCGGCTGGTATGTGGGAGTGGTCGGCTGGGTACGCTGTGAGGACATCATGCTGCGAGGAACAAGCCGTCCTCCCTGCTGACGTTAGAACTGCCCCCAGTTGCCGCGCCCATCCTCGACTCACCCTTCACGACGCTTTAGCGGTGCATCAATTCGGTAGCTATCGGGGGAATAGCTGCCGCGCCTGCCAGTGGCCGGCGAAGCAGAAGATGACCCAATAACGACATGGACCGCAACTTCGGCGGAGCTTCCGATGCTGATTTTAGCCCATGTGCGGACGTCACTTCTGCACATGCAATTGCATTCCAGTGATAAACAGTTGATGAATTTGCCTACGGAGGTCACGCGAGACATCCGGCTCAACAAGGAAACACGATGATAACGATTATGGTCACCCATGAAGTTAATGACGTAAAGCATTGGCTAGCTTCGACTAAACGTGACGAGATATTTGGGCCAATGGGCACAACTCTAAAGACGTTTGTTGATCCGGCAGGATCGAAAATGGTTGGTCTCGTCGGAAACATCCCGGATATGGCTGCATTCCAGAAATTTATGGAAACGCAAACGGTTGCCGACGCGATGAAGCAGGACGGCGTCCTCCCAGCAACTCTAAAAATGTTCGTTGCTTCTTGATCCTCTGCCGCTGGCACGCCAACGGGGTGATCGGATTTAGCGGCACGTTTGAGACGTGCATCGCGAACCGGTCGCTATCGGAGGCATAGCGGACGCGACCGACGCGGGTCCAAAGCGCCGCTTTTGACCCCTTCGCTACCAAACGCGGCGCTGCAATTTCTTGGTCGCTACTGGCAGAAAAGCGGACATTGCTGGATCGGCTAACGCCTTCGCCTTCGTCTCTGTCGAGGCTGACCCATCAGCGACATCGCTAATTCATAATTTTTTGCACTCAAAATCAATCCGGGTGATGGTGTCGTCTCGATCGAAAATGGACCCAGAGCGACCGTTTCCACCGCGAACTACCGCATTGCGAAAGTTTATTTCGATCACCTCGTCGGCACGGCCCGAGCAACGTGAGCGGGAAAGTGAGGCCGAACGTCTTGGCGGTCTTGAGGTTGATGATCAGCTGGAATTTCGTTGGTTGCAGCACCAGTACTTCGGTGGTCCTCTCGCCCTTGCGGCTGCGGCGTTCCCAGAGCAGTATAGAAAAATTCCGACGCACACTCGTACTGCCGCAGATGTGTCAACTGAACTGCTCGGGGCAAGACAGCACCACGCTACAATGCATGCCTGTTTACTGGTCGGCGTTGAGCTGAGCTACGATGGCAGACTACGACGCCTTCATTTCGTACAGCCATGCCCAGGACAAGCCCGTCGCGGCGGCGCTTCAGGCAGCTGTGCAGCGCCTCGGCAAGCCATGGTACCGGCGGCGTGCGTTGCGCATCTTTCGCGACGACACCTCGCTCTCGGCGACGCCGCATCTGTGGCCGTCAATTGAGCAGGCGCTTGCGCGATCACGCTATCTGATCCTGCTTGTGTCGCCACAAGCTGCAGCATCCTTATGGGTCGGCAAAGAAGTCGCGTATTGGTTAGCAAATAAGAGCATTGATACATTTTTATTGGCCGTCACCGACGGCGAAGTCGGTTGGGACGATAAAGCAGGAGATTTTGTCTGGTCGGAAGGAACGCCCCTCCCACTCACTCTCAAGGCGCAATTCCCTGCCGAACCGAAATGGGTCGATCTACGCCAGTACCGAGCCGCCGCGCCTGCGAAGGACGGCAAGTTCATCGATCTGGCCGCCGACCTGGCCGCGGCCATACATGGCATCCCAAAGGAAGACTTGCTGTCACAGGAGGTTCGCCAACAGCGGCGCGCTCTGATGCTCGCGTGGTCGGCTGCGGCTTCGCTTCTTGTGCTAACGGGTGCGGCGGTATGGCAATGGCAAATCGCGCAAACCCAGCGCGCCAAGGCCGAAAGCGCACTAACGGCCGCGACCGGGACCGCGAACCGGCTAGTCTTCGATCTGGCGATCGATTTGCGCAACCAGCCCGGCATGCCGATAAGTCTGGTGCTCGACATTCTTCGCCGCGCGGTGGCGATGCAAGGACAGCTCACGGCGGCCGGAGATTCCACGCCCGACTTGCGCCGTCTCGAAGCGGCGGGGCTCGGCGAGCTGTCGACCACGCTGATTGTTCAGGGCGCGGTCGGCAGCGCGCGAAGCGCCGCCGAGCGCGGGCTCGCGATCATGGAGGATCTGGTCAAGCTTGATCCTGCGAACAAACAGTATCAGCGCGAATTAGGGGTCATTTTCAATAAGCTTGGTGATGCGCGCATAATGGCGAGGGACTATGCGCCCGCGCTCGACCTCTATCAGCGGGCGGTCGCAATCTATGAAAAGCTCGCAGATGCGGCTCCCGATGACGATCAGCTTCAGGAGGACCTGGCGGGAGCCCTGGGCAGGGTCGGCTCCATTCAGGCGGTAACAGCCAAGCGGCCGGAAGCGATCGAGACGTTTCGGCACTCGTCTGCGGTATTGGAGAGTCTCGTCGCAAAGCAGCCGGACAATCTGTCGTGGCAATATAATTTGTCCCAGGCGGATAACCGGATCGGTCTGGTCTTGGCGGAAATGGGCCGAAGCGCGGCGGCGCTCCAGGCCTTTCAATCGGGCCTCGCCATCCGTGAAAAGCTCGCCGTCGTCGAACCCGACAACACCGAACACCAGCGCGGCCTTTCCGACAACTACACACGAACCGGCGATATGTTCGTCAAGACCGGCGCACAGGAGCAAGCGCATGTTGCCTATCAGAATGCGCTTTCAGTCATCAAAAAACTCGCGGCCAGCGATCCGAGTAACGTGCAATGGCAAAGCGAGCTTTCGATCGCATACGACCACGTCGGCGACATACCGGCGCCTGGGGCGGCAAGCGAGGAGGCCTTGGACAATTTCCGCAAGGCCCTGGCAATTCGCGAGAACCTTATCGCCAGCGACGCCGGCAATACCACGTGGCAGCACGAGGTCGCGGTGAGCCAAAACAAGATCGCCGATGCCCTGATCACGACCGGCAAGCGTGAAGATGCCATCACTGCCTACCAGACGGCATTGGACATCGCGCTGAAGATCGTGGCTGCCGAACCGGACAACACGGAATGGCAGAGTGATCTGTCATTCTGTTATGTCAAGATTGGCGACGCGGTTGCCGCGGACGATCGGGCGCGTGCGCGCGATGCCTATCAGAAAAGTCTGGTGATCCGCGACAAGCTTGCCGGATCGGACGCGAACAACGTGCAATTTCGACGCGATCTCGCGCTGAGCCATGAGCGGCTTGCGGGTCTTGCCGCAGCCGACGGATCAGGCGATGACGCGCGGCAATCGTTGCGCAAGGCCTTTGCGTTGCGCGAACAGAACGCCGCCGCCGATCCCGACAATTCACTATGGCAATTCGAGCTAGCTTTAAGTTTGCTTCGGCTCGCGCAGGCCGGCGACGAACCGCAGCCGCGCCTCGAACGGGCGCTCGTACTGGCGCAAAAACTTGATGCGGTCGGAAAACTGAACGCGATCCAGAAGGCCCAGATCCGAGACATTCAGCGGGCCTTGGCTGCGCCGCCGCCGCAGAAATGACGGTTGTAGGAAGTTCGTGAGGCCTGTGCGCTACAGCTGAGTACGCCCTCGGGCTTGGCCTCGCGGCCACGGCTATATTTCGGTCGCTCCTGACCCAAAGCGGAAATCAGCGGTTTTGAATGGTCCAAGTGCTTTGGTCGCAAGGTGGTTGCACCCAGTAAACACTCCCCGGCGTCGGGCCACCCCACGAGAGACAACCGCCGGGCGCGTTGATGGTGACGATCTGTCCTAATTTTACCGTGCTGGCGTTTAGCTGCGCTATTTGAGCTTGCAGGTCAGCGATCCGGGCTTCAAGGCATCTTGTCCCGCAGCCCCGCGCTTGAACGCTCACATTCGTTGCGGAAATTGCGACGACATTTACCAGAATGATTGCGAGAACGCGCATATCTAATCTCCTGTTCAGCCCTCAAAACGGGATCACACTTTATCGCAACAGACATCAGCCTGCCATAACCGAGGAGCTTCGGCACGGTGGCGGACGCCAATATGATAAGAGCTGAAAGCCGCCAGATATTGGGAGTGCTGTTATTCCCGACGGCCGACCATCGCGGATTGTATCGTGGCTACATGATGGCGCTTCATGGACGCGTGCCTTCGCCAAACTTTGGAGCATTTCGCATTGATAAATGCCATCGCGAAGTCGCTGCAATCGACCTGAGGGACTTGTGGAGATGATTCAGTTTCACGAGGGATTACGGTAGGCAGCGTTGAGAATGCTCCGTCAATGCGGGACACCGCGCTACGCTGGGTTGCCGCCATCGCGTTCTGATGAGTAGCGGCGCTGACTACAAACGCCAACGCACAGAAACCGGCCAGTGCGAGGGCCACGCCGCGAAGCCGTGCCGGTCGTTTTGACGAGCGACGCCCGAATAATCTGCCGCCAATACGCATGATACACCGCCTCCTAATCCCCCGTTCCTTAAATCGGGCGCGGCTGCGGACCTGTGATATCCAGCACTAAACTGTGCTTTTCCGGTCGGCGACAATTGGCCCAAACGTCAGTTTGCAGCCGTGCGGCAATGTCGGCTCCGGGCCCTTCGCTACCAAACGCGGCGCTGCAATATTTTGATCGCTGTTGGGGGAATAGCGGACATTGTGCATCGCGCTCGATCTTTTCGTAAAAGCGCGCGGCATCGAATTTCTCAAACCACGCACGAAAACGGGCGAGGTCGTCAGGGGCGAGTTCGGCGACGGCTTTTTCGAGGTCGGCGAGCGTCGTCGTCTGCATTGCTGTCTCACCGCCACCCCATCGCCGGCGCGACGTGCTTGAGGATCGCTTCGATGACGTGGGCGTTGTAGTCGACGCCGAGCTGGTTCGGCACCGTGAGCAGCAGCGTGTCGGCTTCGGCGATCGCCTCGTCTTTCTTCAGCTGTTCGACCAGCACATCGGGCTCGGCGGCGTAGCTGCGGCCGAACACGGTGCGGCGGCCGTCGCCGAGGAGGCCGATCTGGTCTTCACCTTCGCCGCTCCCGCCGAAATAAGCGCGGTCCCTATCATTCATCAGCGCGAAGATGCTGCGGCTCACTGATACGCGCGGTTCGCGTGTATGTCCGGCCGCCTTCCAGGCCTCGCGGTATTTGCGGATCTGGCCGGCCTGCTGGACGGCGAGGGATTCGCCGGTCTCGTCATAGACCAGCGTCGAGCTTTGCAGGTTCATGCCGGTCTTGGCCGCCCATTCGGCGGTTTCGGTCGAGCCCGCGCCCCACCAGATGCGCTCGCGTAAGCCTTCCGCATAGGGCTCGAGCCGCAACAGGCCCGGCGGGTTCGCAAACATCGGCCGCGGATTGGGCTTCGCAAATCCCTGGCCGCGCAGCACGTCGAGAAACACTTCGGTGTGGCGGCGCGCCATGTCGGTGTCGGTCTTGCCTTCCTCCGGCGCGTAACCGAAGTAGCGCCAGCCGTCGATCACCTGCTCGGGCGAACCGCGGCTGATACCGAGCTGCAGGCGGCCGCCGCTGATGATGTCGGCAGCACCTGCGTCCTCCGCCATATACAGCGGGTTCTCGTAGCGCATGTCGATAACGGCGGTGCCGACCTCGATCCGCTTGGTCCGCGCGCCGACGGCGGCGAGGAGCGGGAAGGGCGAGCCGAGCTGGCGGGCATAGTGATGCACGCGGAAGTACGCGCCGTCGGCGCCGAGCTCTTCGGCGGCGACCGCGAGGTCGATCGATTGCAGCAGCGCATCGGACGCCGTCCGCACCTGCGATTGCGGGGAGGGGGTCCAGTGGCCGAATGAGAGGAAGCCGATGTGTTTCATGAGGCTCTATGTAGGAGCGCGGAAACCTATTGCTACGAACACCAATGTTACCGTCCTTTTGTCGTCGTCCGCCAACGGGACCGCGCGAAGTCGCGCGTCCCGATGACAGGCTCCGGCGGACGATCCAGAAATCGCTGACGCCCATAATTTTACTCCGGCGTCTGCGAGTACTGGATGCCCCGCCTTCCACCTACGCGCTCCGCGCTTCGGTGAACTCAAACCCACCGAAGCTCGCAGAGCGAGCGTAGGCGGGTCGCGGAGCAGGACAAGGGATGTTGCGGCTTTCCATTCACGGCGCAAGTTTTCTCGGCCTCGCGATGCAGCTCGCATCCGAGTTTTTGTTCACGCTTCAATAAAGGTGCCTCAAATAGACGGGAGGCAATTCCGTACTGGCCTCCAACAAAGGAGGCGGAGCGCCGAACGGCGCACCTCGGGTACCCGCATCTGAAAGAGATGCGGGCGCGGCCCTATGCGAGCCGCTCGCCTTTCGGCGCTCCTCCGCGGCTATGCGCTGAGATCTTTCGATCCCAACTCGGCCTGGGCCGCGCTTCCTGGAATCGCCGGATGCAAACGGGAGGACCCTCTCCGACGCCAGTGCAGCAGGCACCCTGCAGTCCGATCACGCGCCGGACGGGACGATGCCCAGACCGCCTGCGGACAAAAGTGACTGGCTCTCGTCCGCAAGAACCGCTCCCGCTCCATCAATCGGTGTCACCGGCCGATGTCCCTCACGACGAGCGGGATGTCGCGCAGGTAATAAATCCTAGGGCGATGTCAATGCCGGGCAATGAAAATATTTGCCGTGGTCCAGGCATTCCTTGTCATCGTCCGCCAACGGGACCGCGCGAAGTCGTGCGTCCCGATGACAGGCTCCGGCGGACGATCCGGTAATCACTGACGCTAGTAGTCGGCTCAGGCCCTGGCCTTTTTGCTCGCCTTTGCCTTGCGACGGGCATAGCGGGCGTCGCGGTCGGCTTTAGCGGCTTCTTGGCGGGCGAACTCGCGATCGGCCTCTTCCTTTGCCCGGCGCGCGGCCTCTACGACGGCTGCTGCCGCCGCTGCGGCGGCCTCGACAGCCTCGCGGGCCTTGCGTTCAGCCTTCTCCACCTCGCGCGCTTGCCTGGCGACGGCGCGTTCGGCGGCCTCTGCCGCTCGCTTTTCCGCCGCCTCCGCATTCGCGGGGTCCGCGGCCTTGGCCTTGAAGCGTTCCAGCAAGGCCTTCTTGGCGCTTGCCGCATTCGTCTGCCGTTCGACGAAATCCAGCTCTTTCGATCGTGCTTTACCCATAGTCTCCAGTCTCGCAGGCTTATGCTTGGATTACCGAATGTTTCGGATCACCAGGTGGGCTAGCGCCGCGGCCGCCAGCCAATCACGGTGGCTTCGATGCGCTCGTCGGTTTCAATATTGCGTCAGTCCGTGGTTGTCCACCTGCAAAGAAACGGCACTAGGTATGTGCCGACGTGGTCCTCGCACAAGACCTCAAGCGGCTGATCCACAGGCGGATCGCCGTCATGCGCGAAGCCTTCCAGCCGTTCCTGCCGTGGTACCATCCGTTTACAGCATGATCCGGAAAAGTGGACACCGGTTTTCCGAAAAGATCATGCTCAATCGATATGCTGGAGCGACAATCCATTCAATATAAGACGACTTCGCTCTAGGACTCGCGCGAGAGCTTGCGCCACTCGGCGACGGTTCGCCCGGCGATGCGGCCGAGCTTCACGGCTGTCTTTTCCGCGATTTTCGGGGCGCCCATGCCGGATTCGAATTCCGCGAACCACAGCCGCAGTTTGGCGAGGTCCCCGGGCGAAAGCTGCAGGATGGCTTCTTCGATGTCTTCGAGCTTCATCCGCACACGTTAGCATGGCCGCAAGGAAATGAATCGCTACAGAATGCGCGCAGCGAGACCGGGCAGGGGCAATACTCTATCGAATGTTGCAGGTTGGCCCGAAGCGACGCTCGGCTGCATTACTTATCCAGCCCGAGGGCTTTTGTGGCCGCGTCCATGACCGTCAAATCCTGATTCAGCCGGCAATAATCCTCGACGACATCCTTGTTCTTTCTAAAGGCACCGATATCGATGACGGTGTTGTTGCGCTTGCCGTTGAAATAGCCGCCGAGCCACGCCGCAACCATGGGAGAATTGGCACTGATCAGGCTGTCAAACAAATATTGCCGGCAGGTAATTTTTGCGAGGTCCACGGTCATCTGTGCTTGCGCGCCTGGTGCGGCAAGAATTGCGAATGCCGTTGCAACAATTACGAGCCGGATTCTCATCACTTGTTCTCCTGTCGGGAAAACTCAGGCAACTGCGTGCGCCTTGGCCTGCACGTCCATATTGACGAGCTCCAGCGGTGTCCGCGCCGTTTCGAGCATGCCCCAGCTCTTGACCCAATCGTAGGTGCGCTGCATTTCCTCGAGCGGGATTGGCGCCGGCTCGCACACGACCAGGCGGCTTTCGCGCAGGTCTTCAACCGAGAGTGTGCCGATCTCGGGGTCGCGCAATTTGTGATAATCGATGAAGTAGTGGAGATAGCCGCGCTTGTTGGCGTTGATCCGCCGCACCGCCTCGGTGACGGCGCGATTGTAGGCGCTCATCGTCTCGGCGTCGATTTTGTCGGTCCCGACCTGCGTGCCGTGAAAGAGTGCCGAGCACACAACACGGCAACCTTTCTTTTCCGCCAAGGTGACGTAAGGCTCGGTCAGCGTCGTGCCTTCGATCGCGCCGCTCATGAGCAGATCGAAGCGGGCGCGCGAGCCGGGCGGCACGTTGCACACCGTGATCTGGTCGCGCGTCAGAAATCCTTCGAGCATGTGGAGCGCAAGATAATGCGTGCCGAAATAGAACGGCACGCCGACCTTGCGATGAGCAAGCTGTTGCGGCGTGTAGACCGGAGAATCCGGCCGCACCACGATGGCGGCGTATGACACGACGCTGCGGCGGCCGAGCTGGCGGCTTTTTACGCGGGTATCCTGCACGCGGCAGTAATTGCCCCATTCGCAGGCGTTGTACATATCGGCCTTGCCCTGCTCGAGCAGCCGGCCGTGGCTGAGGTAGGGGTCGAGGCCCCTGGGGTCGAGCACGTCAGGTTGCGCCTTGTGGTCAACGCCTTCATCGGTGTCGACCCATCGGATTTTCAGGCCCTCCTTCGCGAACAAGCCCTCGGCGTCGGCGACCAGCTCGGGCAGCGCCTGGAATGGGGCGGTATGCTCCACGACCAGTGTTTTCATCTAAAAACTCCTTTTTCACGGGATGCCTATAACGGGAAGCAATGCGGCGTCGCGCTTCATCGAGTTGTGGAAACGATAGTTCACCGCCCGCGGGCCATCCAGCTTTTTTTCATCGCGGGACCGAGCGTGTCAGCCCCGCCGCCGCGGGGCACGACAGAGTAGGGCTATCGTAGCGACGCCGGTCTTTGAACGGCTAAGCCCGGTGGTGACGAGGGTGTGGTAAGTCATCAGTATTAGAGCGCGGAAACCGGAGGCGAGATGTTCGAGAAAGACGAAGTGCTCAAGGAGCTGCACGCCCGCCTGGTGGAGGCCGGCATCAATCCGCTCGACCCGAAGGTGCAGGCGATCAGCGAGGTGGTGAACGCGTTCTACGCCGAGAAGACCCGCGAAGTATTGCAGAAGATGCAGGACGTGCTGAGCAAGATCGAGACGTAGGTCCACGTCTAACTCGCCATCGTCCGCGAAGGCGGACGATCCAGTAATCGCCGACGCCCGCAGTTTTTGCTCGAACGTCTGCGAGTACTGGATGCCCCGCCTTCGCGGAGCATGACAAGATCGTGTACGTTTTGTGGCCCAAGAAAAAGGACATTGGAGGAGCGCTGTGAAGGAATTGATCAGGTCAGATTTTGGCTACGCGCTTTCCCGCCGGACGATGATATCGGGTTTGGCTGGGCTCGGAATGAGCACGGTCGCCGTCAAGGCCCTGGCTCAGTCTTCGACCCAGCCCGCGGTGGCGCCCGTCATCCGTCCGAAGCCCGGCGAGACACTGGTCTATGACGATTTTAGTGTTGGTGGATGGCCCTCGCCGCGCTGGCTGAAGTTCCGATCGGCCGAATACGATTTTTG
This sequence comes from uncultured Alphaproteobacteria bacterium, assembly GCA_963742215.1. Classification (GTDB taxonomy): domain Bacteria; phylum Pseudomonadota; class Alphaproteobacteria; order Rhizobiales; family Xanthobacteraceae; genus BOG-931. The sequence continues at coordinate 343,969 of CAVULJ010000005.1, read as the reverse complement.
GGACCCTGCGACGGTGGTGCGTGCTCCGGGCGCGCCCGAGAATACGCTGACGATCGATTTGCCGCGTTTCACGACCTCCCATCCGAACCACGTGAAAGCCCTGATGCTGTCGACCACCGCTTTCGATCTTGACGAGAGCCGGGGCTTCACGGTGCGGGTCGAAATGGCCGTGCGCACCTTCGGCACCGAACACAATGCATTTGGTCTTGAGCCCGGCGACCCGCGTCTCGCCAATGGCGCTCTCGTGGTGATCGATACTGAAACCGGAATGGTTTTCGACTTTTTCGTCTCGAACGACCGGATCAGGCCGCTCTATGAACGGCTGACCTTCAAGCGCAAAGACCTCGGTCCCTATCCGGCTTATTCGATCCTGGGCGAGACAGTGCCAACCAAAATGGGAGATTGGCATCTTTACGAGATCCGTTACGACCGCTTAGGCGACCGCGTCGAGTGGTGGATCGACGGCAAATTGATCGCGGCGCGAGGACGGATCGGTGCGCCCGATGGGATGGACGGACCTATCGTAAAATTGCGCCGTCCGCACATCGGCGGGGGGCTTTTTACTTTGCTCGACGATCTCAACAACGATCGCGTTACGGCCGACGACAATCCCAAGACTCCAGGTTTTATCCGCAGCAACTGGGATGATCGCTTTGGCCAGGGCGGTCAGGTATCGTTTCGCAAGTTCGAGATCCAGGCATCGTAGATTTTTCAATGCTGAACGCCTGCGAGCACTGATGTCCTGCCTTCGCGGAGCATGACAACGAAAATGGCGTCATTGTGAGGAGCGACAGCGACGAAGCAATCCAGGGGCGGCTTGCATTGAGCGCTGGATTGCTTCGCTCCGCTCGCAATGACCCACCCCCGTCATTGCCGGACAAAAGGCGCGAAGCGCCGTCTTCATGTCGAATGATCCGGCAATCCATGCGGCGGCAGGACGTGCTGAGCAAGATCGAGACGTGAGGTCTTACAGCACCGTCTGCATTTGGATTGCGACGTAGCGATAATGATCGCCGTTCCTGGCGACATGGCCGATGCCGGGCCAGGGGAAGTGATAAGCGACGATCGGAATTTTCCCGCTCGCCACCATGTCGAAGACGCGCAGCCGCGACGAGACGCCCTGCTTCGGGTCGGTGTCGCGGGTGAACTCTGCGCGCGGATTCTCCATTTGCAGAACAGGCTGGTGACCGAGATCGCCGGTATAGACGATCGAGCTACGCTCCGAATTGATCACAAAACTGGTGTGGCCGACCGTATGGCCAGGCGTCGAGAGCGCTTGCAGGCCTGACACAACCTCCTGGCCGTCCTTCAGGAACACGATGCGGTCGCGCAACGGCAGCAGCGTGTCGCGGATCGCCCCGATGTAGTGACCGAGCGCCGGATCCGACAGCTTGGCTGCGTCGGTCCAGTAATCGAGATCGGCCTGGGTGATATGGATTTGAGCGTTCGGGAAGTGCGGCTTGCCGTCTTCGCCGACGAGTCCCCAGACATGGTCCGGGTGGGCGTGGCTCAATGCCACCACGTCGATCGATTGGGGATCAATGCCCGTGGCCAGGAGATTGGCGAGCAGGTGGCCGGTGCGCGGGCCGTACGGCTTGCGAAATCCCATGCCGGTATCGATCAGGACCAGCTTGCCGCCGGTGTTGACGACGAGCGCATTCTGGTCGACCACGAAATTGTTCTTGTCGAGGAAATTGGCGGCGAACACGTCGTCGATCCGTTCCTGGGCCACGCCCTTGAACAGCGCCGCGGTGGCTTCGCCGAGCCGAAGCGGGCCATCGGAAACCACCGTGCATTCGAATCCGCCGACCTTGAAGCGATAGGCGGCGGGCACCTGCTCGTTCGCCATCGGGTGGGATGCGGGAGCCGGTTGCGTGTTTCCCGAACCTGATGCGGTCGACGGTTCAGGTGTGCGGGTAGCGTCTTCGGCGGAGGAGGGCATGGGTGCCATCTCTTTGAAGCCCCATTCTGTCATTGCCGGACTTGATCCGGCAATATATGCGGCGTCTCACCCGGCAAAACGGAATACATGTCGAGCTGTGCGGCGTGTCATGGCGAAGATGGCAAAGGCAACGACATACTGGCCTCCGTTCTCAAGGTCCCGCCGCCCGATCTGACCGCTCTTGCCAGGAGAAACGCCGCCACAGAGGAGGAAGTGCAGGATGCCCAAACGTCTCACTCCACCGGCCGCCGCGCGCAGTCAGCGCGCGATATCGGTTGGCGCCGTCGCTGTCGGTGCGCTCGCATTCGGAGCACTGGCGATCGGTGCGCTCGCCATCGGCCGGCTGGCCATTGGCGGCCTCGCGATCAAACGCGCCCGCATTGGCAGGCTCGAAGTAGACGAGCTCGTGGTGCGGCGGCTGCAAGTTCGTGAGCCCACGGTCAGCGCCCCATCGCCGCGGCCGAGGAAAGCGTGAAATAACGATCGAGTTCAGTCAGCCGCTCGTCCCCGCGCGCGATCCGAAAGTGCAGGCGATCAGCGAGGTGGTGAACGCGTTCTACGCCGAGAAGACCCGCGAGGTGTTGCAGAAGATGCAGGACGTGCTGAGCAAGATCGAGACGTGAGGCGGTGACGGCGAGCCGCCACGCCTTCCTTTCAGCGTCTGAAAGGGTGGATGCCCGTCATAAAGCCGGGCGTGACGCGCTGATCGTTCTTCTCCGTCTTTGCCGGATAACAGGCGCGAGGCGCGCCTTGACTTCAAACGGTCTGGCAAATCCATGCGGCTTCGAAGAGGTAGGGTGGGCCACCCGGTCTTTACCCGCCGAAGCACGCGTAATGCTGCGCGATGGATTTAGCCTCGCGCTCCCTCCTCCTTCGAACTTTAGCTTAGGTGGCCGAGTTGCTAGTTTGTTCTTGACGTTATTAGAAAGACGCTTATATATAGTGCGAGATAAAGGAGGTTGTTATGGCTCTGCCTATTCGCACCACCGTCGCTGACATTGAGGCGGTCTGTTCTTATTTAGCAACAAAGCCCACCGGCGCATCGACGGCCGAAGCAAAGGCAGTCCTCGACAGCAAGGTCCTCGATGGTCGGAAGCTAAATGCACTGAAATTCTGGGGTCTCATTGATGACAACGGGGGAAAGATGCGGCTGACCGAGCCAGGTCGGCGGCTCGCAAAAGATAAAGGGGCTAGACGCGCAGACGTGCTGAGGGGCGTGGTCTCTACGATTTCACCTTATGGCGCCGTGGTCGAGCGCGCGGTCCACAAGGGCGAATTTACAATCACTGCGACTGAAGTAGCTGCGCATTGGCACCAGCACTTCAGGAGCGACGTGTCAGACAACGACAAAATTCTGAATGATCAGGCTGTTTGTTTTTTTCAACTTGCGGAAGGAGCCGACTTAGGAATTCTAACGATTGGCCGGAAGGGTCAACCCACTCGGTTTGATTTCGACGAGGCGACGACGCGCGCATTTGTGGAGAATGCCGGAACGGTTACTCCAACAACAGATGAGGGAGAAACCCAAGAATTAGAAATCGAGCCTACTCCCAATGAGGAGATGGCATCTAAGAGAGCAGAGATCACCGCGCCGGAGAAATCAACCTCGAAAGGAAATCGCATATTCATCACCCATGGAAGAAACAAAAAAATTCTCGAGCAAGTGAAGGAAATTGTTGCATACGGAAAATTTGAACCAGTCGTTGCGCAGGAACACGAAACAGCTGCGAAGCCTGTTCCGGAAAAAGTAATGGACGACATGAGGTCGTGTCAGGCCGCCGTAATCCATGTTAGTTCCGAGGGTGTTCTTAAGGACAAAGATGGCAAAGAGCAGCCGCAATTGAATGGAAATGTTTTGATCGAGATCGGCGCGGCGATGGCGCTATATGGCAAGCAATTCATTTTGCTCGTTGAGGATGGTGTCAGGCTGCCGTCCAACCTGCAGGGACTTTATGAGTGCCGATACACGGGCAATGAGCTTAGTGGAGAAGCCACAATGAAATTGCTTAAAGCGTTTAATGAATTTCGATGAGAGTTTAATTGACGAGGATGACGCTCATCGCGCCTTCCATCATTGGAACGATTAGTCCAATATTGGCGGATGTTTTTACGCACAGCCGTCTGAACGATATGTTTATGGCTGCGGGATACCCTGGCGAAATTCCCGAGGGCAATAAGAGCGATAAGGTTAGGGTCTGGCTACGCCGATCTAACAGTGAATGTGCCGACCCGCTTACTATGCTAGCGCAACTAATCGCCGAATTTATGGATACGGAGCTCCACCCAGCGTTCATAAAGTCGAAAGGCGGCGATCCGCGCGAGAAGATCCACGCTGTGTTTGCGAAAGAAGGTCTGAGGTATCAACGCGGTGGCTTCATTCTCGGGGCGACGCTGACGGGCCCCTCCAAATCTCTCGCTGAGAGGATAAAGTCCGAGGGAGCAAAGGCGATAGAGATCGAGTTCGATCGAGCCTACAAAGCCGTTGAAAGCGATCCCGCGGCGGCTGTGACTGCGGCTTGCGCAATCCTCGAAAGCGTCTGTAAAAGTTATCTAGAAGCCGAGGGCCATCAGGCTCCGACCAAACAGGTCCTTGGTCAATTGTGGAGTACCGTGGCTGAACACCTTGGCTTGACACCCAGGGTGATTGCCGATGACGACCTCAAGCGTATTCTTCAGGGTCTTTATTCAATCGCGGACGGCGTCGCCGCACTTCGTACCCATGCCGGTTCGGCACATGGGCACTCCCCAGCCAAAACCTACAGGCTTGCATCACGTCATGCTCGTTTGGCAGTTCTGTCTGGGCGCATACTATGGCTGTGTTCGTGCTTGAGACTGGAATTCACGAAAAATCAGAAGCACCAATGATGTAACCACCAAAAATGCGGTCAGGCGTCTCTGATAGGTTTGACCGGAAAAATAGTCACTCCGCCGCCTCAACGCGCCTTTTCTTGCTCGCCACCGGTCCACGCCGCGCTCGCGCCGGCTTCAGAAACGCCCCGATGTAGCTGCGCTTCGCACACGATGTCTTCCGGCATTTCCGCCACAGCGTTTTTCCCCCGCCCAAAACCCAATTCAAACCCACGCCACCACCGGCAACTGCGCTCGATCCGCGCCTTCAGTCCGGCGGGCTGGAACCCCGTGGTGATTTTGCCGCTGAGTCGGGGCCGGACCGCGGTCGAGCAGCAGGCTGCCGAAGCCGGGCTTGGTGGGCGGCGGCACGGTCGGGCCGCCGCGACGATTTCGCCGCCAATCGCACGTTGTATCTTCCGAGCATTGTCCAGTTATCCATGACCGTGGGCTCGCAGGTATTTTGAATTGCGGGGCAAGCCTTCAGTCCGCTCAGTGATTTAATCGTATCCGACGATGCACCATATGCAGTAGTCACTTGAGGGCTGTGCGTCCCGTCCGTGTTGGTGTCGGAATTGATGCAGGCGCATTTTAATTTTGTGGCGTTTACTTGCGTCGCGGAATCGAACGAAAGCCCAAGAAAGATTTTTCAAACGAAGATCGATGTTGTCGCCGTTCAAATATGCTCCGCGCAGATCGGCCCCCGCCATGTAGGAGCCATGAAAATTTCCATCCGTTCAGCGTAGCCTGCCGGAGATTTGCCTTTGCGAGGTTTGTACAGGAGAGATCGGCGTGCGCGAAGGAGAACTCCAGGTGCCTGCAGGCTGCCGAGGTCCATCCGAGCTATAGTACTACGGACTTAAGATCGACACAGCTATGAAAAACCAGTCCAAAAATCGGCTCTAGGGAATCTGTTCGTCCACCATCTATCGCAATCGCGTGTTAGGGTCTCAATTGCGGCGATCTGCCCGACGTTTCCGTAATGAAAGGGATTGTCCTCTGTCCAAGTTATCGCTGCTCGCAGATTGTCCCACGCGGTGTTTAACCGACTTTCGACAGAGTGTTGGTATGATATCCAATAGCCGATCACCGTAACCAAGGCTGCAACGATGCCCACCTTGCTTATGTAGCGAGCGCCCTCAGATTTTAGGAATTGACGGTACAGCCACTTCAGAGATTTCATTGTGCCCCGCTGCGGAAAGAGGCTGCCACAATTAAAAGTTGCGTTCAATTATTCTTTTGGTTGGATCAGAGCGTAGCTGAGCATTTCGCGCTTGATGACTTCCGGCGCGCCCGCGGCGACGATTTCGCCGCCGCCCCATAATTCAAACTCCCACACCTGCCACCGGCAACTGCGCCTCGATCCGCGCCTTCAGTCCGGCGGGCTCGAACACCGTGGTGATCTTGCCGCTGAGTTCGGGGCCGAGCACGCGGTCGAGCAGCAGGCTGCCGAAGCCGGGCTTGGTCGGCGGCAGGACGGTGGGGCCGCCGCGCTCGAACCAGTCGAGCAGGAGAATATCGCCGGTCGGTTTCGGCACCACGGTCCAGCTCACGTTGACGCGGCCTTCGGGCGCCGACAGCGCGCCGTGCTTGACGGCGTTGGTGATGAGCTCGTGCATCGCCATGCCGACGGCAACGCCGATGCGCGACGGCAGCAGAACGTCGTCGCCGCTGATGCTGATGCGGTTGCCGCCCTCGTGGGCTTCCAGTTCGCCTTCGATCATGGTGCGCAGGCCGACCGACAGCCACTGGCCTTCGACCAGGAGCGTGTGCGACTTCGCCAGCGAAGCAATGCGGCCGGAGATGCTTTTGCGAAAGGCGTCGAGGCTTTCGGTGTGGCGGATCGAAAGCTGGACAAGGCCTTGCACCACGGCGAGCGTATTCTTCACGCGATGGTGCAGCTCCGCGATCAGCACCTGCTGCTGCTGTTCGGCATGTTTGCGCTGGGCGATCTCCCCGTGCAGCGCGATTTCGCGCATCACGATCGCGGCCATGTCCTTCATCACGGCAATGTCGGCTTCGCTCCAGGCGCGCACTTTGGTGTCGATCGCACATAGCGAGCCGAGCACATGGCCGGCGGGTGTCTGGAGCGGCACGCCGAGATAGGCGGCAACGCCGAGTTCGGTCACGGCGGGGTTGTCGCAGACGACGGGATCGGTGCGCGCGTCCTCGACGATCAGCGGCGTGGCGCGGGCGACGACATGCTGGCAGAACGAGTGGCTGATCGGCGTCTGCCGCGCGCTCGCCCACGGCTCCGATAATCCGAAGCTGCTCATGAAGAACTGCCGGTCGGTATCGACCAGCGAGACCAGCGCCACCGGAGCGCGCAGCAGGCGGCTGACCAGGCTGGTGATGCGGTCGAACGCGGCGTCGATCGGCGAATCCAGCAGGCCCGTTGCCAGCAGCGCCGCCCGCCGCTCGGCGGTGTTCAGATCGACATCAGCCACGCAAACTACTCCGCCGCCTCGATTTTCTCATTGTAGCCGCCGCCAGCGGCACAGTCTCGAACGCGCGGCGGGGTTTTGCCGCTGATGCGATATCGTCATGCTTGGGGGGAACGCAATGCCGGGCGGGTTGGTTCAAGGCCTTGGCGGGCCGAGTGGTTGAGTAATGGCTCGTCATGGCCGGACTTGTTCCGGCCATCCACGCCTTGCTTACCCGAAGGCAAAGACGTGGATACTCGGCACGTAGGCGAGCGAAGTGACGCCGTTCTTCGAACAGCCATGGCCGGGCATGACGGCGCGGCTTCTTCCCCCGCGCCGTTGAACTCCGCGCCATTCGCCTTCGCGAGATGATCCCGCCGCTACAGATCGTCCGGCGTCAGACCGGTGTGTTTTGCGATCCGCGCGAGCATGCGAGGACCGACTTCGTCGCCGTCATGAAACGCGAAAACAAAATCAGGCCGACCCGATCGCTGCAAGGTGCGATGCGATCCGCTTTGCCGCTTGACGGTCCAGCCGATCCGCAACAGCGCCGCGAGCACGCGCTGCGCCTTGGCGGCCGGCCAGCGGCTCATGCGAGCTGGAACATGCCAGCGAGTTCGTTCGGAAGCGCTTCGCCACTCTCCACGCGCTCGGCGATCACCCGAAGCGCGAGTGCCGTGACCTTGGTGCGCGCTTCCGCGTTCGTCACGCCGTAGCTCATGACGCCTGGCAAGGCCGGGACTTCCGCCAGCCAGCGGCCGTCGTCTTCCCGTTCGGTTTGAATATGTAACATGACCATAAGGTAGTCGGCTAAAGCGATGCGGACAAGGCGGCGACTACTCCGCCGCCTCAACCCGCTTCTTCTTCATGCGCGCCGGCTTGCTCCTTGCCAGCACCGGCTTCAGAAACTGCCCGGTGTAACTACGCTTCTCCCGCACAATATCCTCCGGCGTTCCCGCCGCGACGATTTCGCCGCCGCCGTCGCCGCCTTCGGGGCCGAGGTCGATGATCCAGTCGGCGGTCTTGATGACTTCGAGATTGTGCTCGATGACGACGACGGTGTTGCCGGTGTCGACCAGCTCGTGCAGCACTTCGAGCAGCTTTGCCACGTCGTGGAAGTGCAGGCCGGTGGTCGGTTCATCCAAGATGTAGAGCGTGCGGCCGGTGGCGCGCTTCGACAGCTCCTTGGCGAGTTTGACGCGCTGCGCCTCGCCGCCGGACAGCGTGGTCGCCTGCTGGCCGACATGGATGTAGTCGAGGCCGACGCGGTGCAGGAGCTGGAGGATGTCGCGCACCCGCGGCACCGCCTTGAAGAACTCCAGCGCTTCCTCGACCGTCATGTCGAGCACGTCGGCGATCGACTTGCCCTTGAACAGCACTTCCAGCGTTTCGCGATTGTAGCGCTTGCCCTTGCAGACATCGCAGGTGACGTAGACGTCGGGCAGGAAGTGCATCTCGATCTTGATCACGCCGTCGCCCTGGCAGGCCTCGCAGCGGCCGCCCTTGACGTTGAACGAGAAGCGGCCGGGCTCGTAGCCGCGCGCCTTGGCCTCGGGGAGCCCTGCGAACCATTCGCGGATCGGCGTGAACGCGCCGGTATAGGTCGCCGGGTTCGAGCGCGGCGTGCGGCCGATCGGCGACTGGTCGATGTCGATGATCTTGTCGAGGTGCTCGACGCCCTCGATGCGGTCGTGCGGGGCAGGGGCCTCGCTCGCGCCGTTGAGCCGCCGCGCCAGCGTCTTGTAGAGCGTGTCGATCAAGCAGCGTCGACTTGCCGCCGCCGGACACGCCGGTGATGGCGGTGAACAGGCCGAGCGGAATTTCCGCGGTGACGTTTTTCAGGTTGTTGCCGCGGGCGTTGATCACTTTCAGCATGCGCGCCGGATTTTTGCTGCGGCGCTCCGGCATCTTCGACCTCAAGCTCGCCGGAGAGATATTTGCCGGTCCAGCTTTGCGGCGCGGCGATCAGGTCTTCGACCTGGCCCTGCGCGACGAGATTGCCGCCGTGAATGCCGGCGCCGGGGCCGATGTCGAGCACATAGTCGGCGGTGCGGATGGCGTCCTCGTCGTGCTCGACCACGATCACGGTGTTGCCGAGGTCGCGCAGGCGCTTGAGCGTTTCGAGCAAGCGCGCGTTGTCGCGCTGGTGCAGGCCGATCGACGGCTCGTCGAGCACATAGAGCACGCCGGTGAGGCCGGAGCCGATCTGCGAGGCGAGCCGGATGCGCTGGCTCTCGCCGCCGGACAGCGTGCCGGAGGCGCGGGCGAGCGTGAGATATTCCAGCCCGACATCGACCAGGAATTTCAGCCGCTCGCGGATTTCCTTGAGCACGCGGCCGGCGATTTCGTTCTGCTTGGCGGTCAGTTGCTCCGGCAGCGCGGTGAACCACTGCGCCGCGCCCTTGATCGACAGCTCGGAGATTTCGCTGATGTGCTTGCCGGCGATCTTCACGCACAGCGCTTCGGGCTTCAAGCGAAAGCCTTTGCAGGCGTCGCACGGCACGTCGGTGAAATAGCGCGCGATCTCCTCGCGGGCCCACTCGCTGTCGGTTTCCTTGTAGCGGCGTTCCAGATTGGTGATGACGCCTTCGAACGGCCGCTTGGTCTCATAGGCGCGCGCGCCGTCGTCGTAGGCAGAAACGGATTTCGGTGTCGCCGGAGCCGTACAGGATCGCGTCCTGGGTTTTCTTCGGCAGGTCCTTCCACTTGGTGTCGAGGGTGAACTTGTAGTGCTTGCCCAACGCCGTGAGGGTTTGCGTGTAATACGGCGAGCTTGATTTCGCCCACGGCGAGATCGCGCCTTTGCGCAGCGTGCGTTCCTTATCGGAGATCACGAGATCGGCGTCGATGTGCTGCTCGACGCCAAGGCCGCCGCATTTCGGGCAGGCGCCGAACGGATTGTTGAACGAGAACAGCCGCGGCTCGATCTCCGGAATGGTGAAGCCGGACACCGGGCAGGCGAATTTTTCGGAGAACACCAGCCGCTCGGCGGTTTCGTTGCGCTGGCGGTTGGCTTTCGCGCTTTCGACCGGCGCCGCGTCGGCAAGCTCCGCGACCGCGAGCCCCTCGGCGAGCTTTAGCGCCTGCTCCAGCGAATCCGCGAGCCGCGTCGCGATGTCAGCGCGCACCACGACGCGATCCACCACCACGTCGATGTCGTGGGTGAATTTCTTGTCGAGCGCCGGCACGTCGCCGATCTCGTAGAACTTGCCGTCGATTTTGACGCGCTGGTAGCCCTTCTTCATGAACTCGGCGAGTTCCTTGCGGTACTCGCCCTTGCGGCCGCGCACCACGGGCGCGAGCAGATAAAGCCGCGTGCCTTCGGGCAGCGCGAGCATGCGATCGACCATCTGCGACACGGTCTGGCTCTCGATCGGCAGGCCGGTCGCGGGCGAGTAGGGCACGCCGACGCGCGCCCACAACAGCCGCATGTAGTCGTAGATCTCGGTGACGGTGCCGACGGTGGAGCGCGGATTGCGCGAGGTGGTTTTCTGCTCGATGGAAATGGCCGGCGACAGGCCGTCGATCTGATCGACGTCCGGCTTCTGCATCATCTCCAGGAATTGCCGCGCGTAGGCGGACAGCGACTCCACATAGCGGCGCTGGCCCTCGGCATAGATGGTGTCGAAGGCGAGCGAGCTTTTGCCGGAGCCGGACAGCCCGGTGAACACCACCAGCTGGTCGCGCGGAATCTCGACGTCGATGTCCTTGAGGTTATGTTCGCGCGCGCCGTGGATCGCGATCACGCGCAAATCTTTAGAACCATTTGCTGCCGCGCGGCGGATGTCCTCGCGCCGATCTTTGGCCGCCGCTTTGGCTTTCGCAGACTGGTCGAACAGGTCGTTCATGCGCGCGCTGGCTCAAAAATGGAACTCGCGGCCAAGCGGTCGCGAGCAGCATGAACGTAGTGAGAACGCGCCGTGTTTGCCAGTGCGGGAGGGGCGTATTCCCCGATCTTCCGTCATCCTGAGGCGCGAGCGTCAGCGAGCCTCGAAGGACGACGGCCCCGGCGCTGGGGCCCTGGAATGCGACGAGGGCCGGCATCTAGCCGGCCCTCGCGCTGTCCGCTGCAACTCGGTGGTACTCACTACGGACCGAAGATTCCACTGAGGTTGTAGCGGTAATTCAAACCGGCGGTCAGCATATGCACATCGGATTTGATCGAGACCGGCAGGCCGGCGCCGCCGTTCATGGCGGTGAAATTATAGTTCTTGGTGCCGAAATCGAGGAAATCGTATTCCAGCTTCGCCGACAGGTTTTCGTTGAACGCGTATTCGACGCCGCCGCCGACGGTGAAGCCGTCGCGGTTGTCGATGATTGTCTGCTGCGCCGTTAGACACGCCGCCGATGAGATTGATCTGAGTGTAATCGACGTGCATGTAGGCCGCGCCGCCCTTGGCGTAGAACAACAGGTCGTTCGCGGCATAGCCGAGCTTGCCGGTCAGGGTCGCGAACCAGGTGGGCTCTGAGCGCGACTTTTCCTGGCGTGCCGCGGCCAACGCCGGGATCGCGTAGTTGCCGGAAATGGCGGACGAAGTCCACGTCGCTTCGACGCCGACCACGATCGGTGCGAACTCGAAATTGAAGCCGGCCTGCGGGCCGCCGACCACGGCGTAGGGGCTGAGCTTGGTCTGGGTGCCGGCATTTTCCAGCCCCGTCGTGGTCGTATAGGTGACGAGATCTTCAAGGAGGCCACCGCCGACATGGCCGCCGATATAGGGTCCGCTCCAGTTGTAATGCGCGGGTGGAGGTGGGTAGTAAGCAGGCGCGGCGGCAGGCACCGGCAGATCAGCGGCAAGCGCCGCCGAGGCGGTCAGGCCCGCGGCAGCTACGGCCAAAACGCTTTTGACGAAAGCCGAACTAAAACGCCTCATACGGTACCTTTGGAAGCCAGGCACTTCGTTGTTAGGCGCTTAGTACAATCCGTCCGTAAGCCTTTGAATAGTGCAAAAAAACAACAACGCGCCGGAATCAACCGGCGCGTTGCAGTTAGCCCTGATTTTGGCTCCTCTCCGCGAGGGAGAGGTTATTCACAGGTCTCAGAAGCCGCTGTAACATATAGTTCAGGCCGGCGCGGACCATGCTCTCGTAGATATTGACGGTTGCCGGTCGTGAATGTCGCCGCACGACGCCGCCGCGGCAGCGTGCTGCTTCATAGTCGCTGTGAACAGTATCGTACTCCACCTTGGCGGTCAGATTGTCGGTAGATCGCGCCTTCGATGCCGGCACCGGCCAGCCCAGCCAGTTTGGTGTTGCTGGTACCGACGGAACCGTGGCGCCGGTCGACGCCTTGACAGTCAGATTGCCGCGCCACCCGCGCCGCGCCTTGCCGTAAACCATGATGCGGTCCATGGCGTAGCCAAGCCGGCCGCGGAAGGTGCCGTACCAGTTACTGGCGGTATCGCAACCGCCCAGAAGCCGCCGCACGTTCACGCACGGGGCAGTAGTGCCGGTGCCGCGAATATTGTTATTGCACCAGTCGTAGTCGCCTTCAACGCCGAGGACGAGCTGACCGATCTGGTAATTCCAGCCGACCGTGGCGCCAGCCATGGCGCCGTCGACAGCGAAGCTGCCAGCTTACCCGGAGTTGTCACCGAGTGCTGTCACCGAAGCCGTAGCCGGTGTTCAGACCGATATAAAAGCCGCTCCAGTTATAGGCCGGCGATGCGACCGGAATATAGGCGGCCGGCGCACGCGGCGGCGGTGCCATAGGCGGAGGAAGGTCCGCCGCAAAAGCCTGTGTTCCGGCGACAAGCGCCACTGCTCCAGCCATCAATATGCGCTTCATTGCATTCTCCTGTTCGGTCTCACGCAGCTACCGAATTGTCCCGATGAACCCCACGCTCCCCTAGCGCATAACTAACTAATTAGCCTCTAAAAAGGTGTGACCTGAATGTCAACATCCGGCCACATTCGCGCAGGCGAACGACCCGTCAGGACGCCGGCACTCATCATCGCTGAAAAGCAGCAGACCCCCGACACTCCAATTTGGCCTCATAAATAGGGTTTTTTCTTGATCTGCGGTTCTAGAACAAAATAAGAACATCCCTATATTAGGCGGAAACCGTAGGCAGCTTTTTGTGGAAAGCGGCAAGTAAAGCGGGAGTGCGGCGGCGTTTGGCTGGCCGAGCCTGAAAGCGGCCACTAGGTTGAAATAGATGAAGCATCGAGCGGGCGGACGAGCGCAGAACGAGTTAGCGGAGGCAGGTATGGCAGGAAGCGTCAATAAAGTGATCCTGATCGGCAATCTTGGCGCCGATCCCGAAATCCGGCGCACCCAGGACGGCCGGCCGATCGCAAACCTTCGCCTGGCGACGTCGGAGTCCTGGAAGGACAAGAGCACCGGCGAACGCAAGGAAAAGACCGAGTGGCATCGCGTCGTCATCTTCAACGAAAACCTGTGCCGCATTGCCGAGCAATACCTGAAGAAGGGCTCGAAGGTTTTCATCGAAGGCGCGCTGCAGACACGCAAATGGCAGGATCAATCCGGCCAGGACCGCTATTCGACCGAGGTGGTGCTGCAAGGCTTTCGCGGCGAACTCACGCTGCTCGACTTCGCGCGGCAGCGGCGGTGCGTCAAGCGGCGGCGATTATAGCGGCGACGACGCCGGCGGCGATTTCGGCTCGCCCGGACCGACGCGCAAAGTCCCGGCCACGGCCGGCGCGCGCAGCGGCGGCGGCGATATGGACGACGAGATTCCGTTCTGATCTTAAATCTTTCCCTGGAGCGGGAGATCGACGCCAAGTGAGCGACGGTGTCGGAGTGGATGAGGTGCTTCCTGGCCTTGTCACCCGACGGCGATTGCTGTCGGTTTAACAGCGATGCTCGACACCATTCTCGCCGTCAAATTCGTGCACGTGCTGTTTGCCGCCGTGATGTTCGGCGCATGGCTTTGCGTCGCCGCCTTCATGGTGTTCGCGCACCGCTCCCGCAACGCTTCCGTGATCGCGCTGGTCGCGCAATTCTCCGTGCGCGTCGAGCTGTTCATCGTTGCACCTGCCATCGTGATTCAGCCGATCAGCGGCTTTCCGCTCGGCGACCTCATCGGCTTGTCGGGTTCCGACGACTACTGGATCGGCGGTTCGATTGTGATCTATGCCGTGGTCCTGCTGGCCTGGCTTGGCGCGCTGCGCATTGAATTTTTGATTCGCAGGATGGCGCGGCAAGCTTCGCTCGGTAGCACCAAGTTGGACGCGCGATATCCGCTTCTGTTCCGCATCTGGGCCGCGCTGGCCGCGCTGATCTTCACCGGCATGGTTTTGATTTTTCTGCTGATGGTGTGGCAGCCGCGGCTCAATTGAGCCGCGTGCAAAAACCCTCAGCCTGCCAGAGCCAGATCGGTTTTGTCCTGATCGGCGAGCGTCGTGAGCGACGAGCCGGCCAGCACATAGGTCAGGCATTGCGGCAGCGGCATGCAGCCGGCATTGCGGTAAAACGCCTGTGCCGCCGGATTGTCGGACCGAACCGTCAGTTCGACGATCGGGCTGCCGATTTCGCGTGCATGAGCGGCGACGCGGTTCATGAGCGCGCGTGCGACGCCGCGCTGGCGGTGATCGGTTTCGACAAACATATCCTGCAAGAACAGGATCGGTCCATTCCAGCCGGTAATGACGCGCTTGCTGCACGTCGCCATGCCGATGACGCGATCGCCGTGCTCGGCGACAAAAGCGCAAAATCCGGCATTCGGACCGAAGCCGTCGCGCAGCCAATGCGCTTCCGTGGCGCGCACGGCATGCACTGCATTTTCGCCTTCGGCGAGTTGCCGCTTCAGCCGCATCAACGCCGGTATGTCGGTCGGCTGCGCCGACCGGACATGAAACGAGAACGGTTGGCTTTGCTCCATGCCGCCCGTCCGCTATGCGGTGATATTGACCTTGCTGCCGATCTTCCCGGTCGCGCTGGGCGAGGTTGCGACGCTCGATCCCGCAGTGTCGATATCGGTGAGCGAGGGACGGGCCGCATGTTTGTGCGTTGTCGCCGACTGGTGGCTCATGGCGTGAGAGCCCGACATGCCGAGACCTGAAATAGCCATCGTTCTGAATCTCCGAATTCCTAACAATCATGAACTTTTATAGTTAACAGGCGCTTACCAGGCTGCCTGATGCCGCACGCTACCGTCGCGAGGTGAGCGCTTGCTCTAACCGGCCAATACGGCGCGGATGCCGTCGACCACGTATTGAACGGCGAGCGCCGCAAGCAAAACGCCGAGCAGGCGCGACAGCACGATATTGCCGGTGACGCCGATCAGGCCGCCGATCCATTCCGCGCAAAGAAAACTCACCAGCGAGGCTGCGGCCACTGCGACGATGGCCGCGATTAGAATCGCGAGCTCTACAAGGTCGCCAAGGCCTCCAACGTCGCTATGGGCGCGGCCCGCAAGCAGAATGGTTGCGGTGATGGCGCCGGGCCCGGCCAGCAACGGGATCGCAAGCGGGAAAGCGGCGACATTGCGCACCCGTTCCTCAAGCGCCTCTTCGGCGGCTTCGCCTTCATGACGGCTGCGGACGCCAAACACCATTTCGGTCGCGATCGAAAACAGCAGCAGACCGCCGGCAATCCGAAATGCGGACAACGAGATTGCCAGCGAGTGGAGCAGCCAATCGCCGATCAGCGCTGCGCCAATCAAGATGGCGCCGGCAATAATGCTGGCCCGAACCGCGACGTCGCGGCGGGACTTGCGCGGCATGCGTTCGGTCACGACCAGAAAGGTCGGCGACAGCGCCACCGGATCGACCACGACGAACAGCGTCAGCAGCGCCGAAATTGCGAATTGGAGTGTCATCTGGAATCGGTTCCAAAGCCGCCAAAAGGCGATTGTGCCAGTATCCCGTGACTTGGTCTTGTCGGTAATCCGGGCCGGTAGTTCAAAGAGGCGCAAATTGTCCCAATAAAGCCTTGATATAAATGCAGAAAATCCTATCTACAGGGGGCCGATTAAGGTGGCTAAATGGCGCTCGATCGGGTATGAAATCCGCTACCGATTCGTGCTGAAATTGTTTCAGGAATTCTAAGTGGCAGAAGACGATAATCTCCCGCCCCAAGCCGGCGGCACTTCCGACATTCGCCCGGTTTCGATCACCGAGGAAATGAAGAAGAACTACCTCGATTACGCGATGAGCGTGATCGTGGCGCGGGCGCTGCCTGATGCCCGTGACGGGCTCAAGCCGGTGCATCGGCGCATCCTCTATTCGATGCACGAGAACGGGCACACGCCGGACAAGAAATACGTGAAATGCGCGCACGTCGTCGGCGACGTCATGGGCAAATATCACCCCCATGGCGACCAGTCGATTTATGACGCGCTGGTGCGCATGGTGCAGGATTTTTCGATGCGCCTGCCGCTGATCGACGGGCAGGGCAATTTCGGTTCGGTCGACGGCGATAATGCGGCAGCCTATCGCTACACCGAGTGCCGGCTCGACGCGTCAGCGATGCAGCTGTTGCGCGATATCGACCAGGATACCGTCGATTTTCAGGCCAACTACGACAATTCCGAGCACGAGCCGGTGGTGTTGCCGGCGCGCTTTCCCAATCTTCTTGTCAACGGTGCCGGCGGCATCGCCGTCGGCATGGCGACCAATATCCCGCCGCATAATCTCGGCGAAGTTGTCGATGCCTGCGTCGCGCTGATCGACAATCCGGGCCTCTCCATCGAAGATCTGATCGGGTTCGTGCCCGGTCCCGATTTTCCGACCGGCGGCATCATTCTCGGCCGTCAGGGCATCCGCTCCGCTTATCATCTCGGCCGCGGCTCTATCGTCATGCGCGGCAAGGTCGCGTTTGAAACGCTGCGCGGCGAGCGTGAAGCGATCATCGTTTCCGAAATTCCGTATCAATTGAACAAGGCCCAGCTCGTCGAGCGGATCGGCGAACTGGTGCGCGACAAGAAAATCGAGGGCATCGGCGCGCTTCGCGACGAGTTCGACCGCGACGGTTATCGCGTCGTGGTCGAGTTGCGGCGCGACGCGGTGCCGGAAGTCGTGCTCAACCAGCTCTATCGCTTTACCGGGCTGCAATCCTCGTTCGGCGCCAATATGGTGGCGCTCGAGGGCGGCCGTCCGCTGGTGATGAACCTGAAGGATCTGCTGACCTCGTTCATCGCATTCCGCGAAGAAGTGGTGTACCGGCGCACCAAGTATCTGCTCAACAAGGCACGCGACCGCGCTCATATTCTCGTCGGTCTCGCCATCGCCGTCGCCAACATCGACGAAGTGATCAAGCTGATCCGCGCCGCCAAGGACGCCAACGAGGCGCGCGAGCAATTGATGGAGCGCAATTGGCCGGCAAAAGATATGGCCGCCATGGTTACGCTGATCGACGATCCGCGCCACAGCCTCTCACCGGATGGGACGACGAAGCTCTCCGCCGAACAGGCCAAGGCGATCCTCGATCTGCGCTTGCAGCGCCTCACCGCGCTTGGCCGCGATGAGATCAAGGAAGAACTCGACAAGCTTGCCGCCGAAATTGCCGGTTATCTCGAGATTCTGCGTTCCCGCGCGCGCATTCAGGGCATCGTTAAGGACGAGCTTGCCGCGGTCAAAGCCGAATTCGCCACGCCTCGCCGCACCGTGATCATTGATCAGGAAGGCGAGATGGAAGACGAGGACCTGATCCAGCGCGAGGATATGGTCGTCACCGTTTCGCACGCCGGGTACGTCAAGCGGGTGCCGCTGTCGACTTATCGGGCGCAAAAGCGCGGTGGCAAAGGCCGCGCCGGCATGCAGACCCGCGACGAAGATTTCGTCACCCGGCTGTTCGTCGCCTCCACCCATACGCCGGTGCTGTTCTTCTCGTCGCGCGGCCAGGTTTACAAGGAAAAGGTCTGGCGGCTGCCGCAAGCGGCGCCGCAGGCGCGCGGCAAGGCGCTGATCAATATTCTGCCGCTGGAGCAGGGCGAGAATATCACCACCATCATGCCGCTGCCCGAGGACGAGAGCACCTGGGACAAGCTCGACGTGATGTTCGCCACCACGCGCGGCACTGTCCGGCGCAACAAGCTGTCCGATTTCGCCGATGTGCGCCGCTCCGGCATCATTGCCATGAAGCTCGACGAGGGCGACGCTATCGTTGACGTACAGATTTGCACCGAGAGCGACGACGTGTTGCTGACCTCGGCTGCGGGGCAGTGCATCCGCTTCGCCGTCAGCGACGTTCGCGTGTTCACGGGCCGCACGTCGATAGGCGTGCGCGGCATCAACCTGGCGGAAGGCGACAAGGTGATCTCGCTGTCGATTCTGCGCCATGTCGAAGTGACTGCCGAGGAACGCGTGGCCTATCTCAAGCGCGCCAACGCGGTGCGTCGCGGCGGCAACGGCGATGGCGAGGAGGTCGCAACCGATGCCGAGGAGGCGGGCGGCGCGATCGAATTGGGCCAGCAGCGTTATGCGGAACTGTCGGCGGCTGAACAGTTTGTGCTGACAATTTCAGAAAAAGGTTTCGGCAAGCGCAGTTCGTCCTACGAGTATCGCGCCACCGGCCGCGGCGGCAAAGGCATCGTCGCCATGGCGATCACCGAAAAGAACGGGCCGCTCGTAGCTTCGTTCTCGGTCGAGGAGCCCGATCAGATCATGCTGGTCACCGATGGCGGCCAGTTGATCCGTTGTCCGGTCGACGGCATTCGCATTGCCGGCCGTTCGACCCAGGGCGTCATTGTGTTCTCGACCGCGGAAGGCGAAAAAGTCGCGTCGGTTGAGCGGTTGACTGACGATGGCCAGGAAGCAGAAGAGAACGGCGAAGACTGATTAGCTTGTATAGCGAGCGCCGCGGCGTGCAGCGCCGTCGTGTGGGTTTTGCAGCATGGATGTCGCTTATCTTTCAGCGCTGTCGGCGCTGGCCGGATCGATTGTCGGCGGCCTGACATCGAGCCTGACCACCTGGATCACGCAGCGGACTCAGGCCCGGGCCGGCTATCTCGCCCGCGAAATGGCGCGGCGGGACGAACTGTACAAGGACTTCATCGTCGCCGCGTCTAAAGCCTATGGCGACGCCGTCGTCAGCAGCGAACCGCAAATACCGGATTTGATTGCGCTATACGCCATGGTCAGCCGTATGCGGGTGCAATCGACGCCGGCGACGATCGCGTGCGCCGAGAAGGTCATGATGTTGACGATCGCTACTTTCCTGTCGCCGAACAAGACCATCATGGAGCACTACGAACTGCTGAAGACCGGGACCGGCAGTGAGATAGATCCGCTCAAGGAGTTCAGCGAAGCCGCCCGCGGCGAGATGCTCGATTTCAGCGGACGGTGATGATCGGGCAGGCGCCCGGCAAAAGTGCGGCTGGTTTGTTCCCGTGCTAGGATGCAGCAATGACCGACGAACACCACCACGACCGCTGGAAACACGACGGCGTGCGCGTCATTCCGGGCGATCAGCTCGATCCAAATGTGCCGTCGACCCCGGGGATGGATCGGAAGGCCGCCATCAATTTTGCCCGCGCCGGGGCGCAGAAATTGTGGGCAGGCACGGTGACGATCAAGCCTGATGCCAAAACCGGCGCGCATCATCACGGGCACCTTGAGAGCATCATCTATGTGGTGAAGGGCAAGGCGCGGATGCGGTGGGGCGAGCATCTGCAATTCACCGCCGAAGCCAATCCCGGCGATTTCATCTTTATTCCGCCCTACGTGCCGCATCAGGAGATCAACGCGAGTCCGGATCAGGTTCTCGAGTGCGTTCTGGTGCGGAGCGACGGCCAAGCCATCGCGATCAATCTCGATATCGAGCCCGTAGAGAAGCCAGAAGCCGTATTATGGGTCGATCCGATCCATCGCGACGGAGCGGTGAAACGGTAGCCCGGCGTTGCGCCGGCTGGATCACTGCGCAAGGAACTTTTTACCCCGCGACGGATTGGTGTCCGGTCATCTCAACCGGAAGATCGGCCGTAAATCTTTCCAATCAAAGTCTTTTAGTCATCCTTGTCGTCGGTATTGTTGCCGGCTGGCTCGCCGGGCGTGTGATGCGCGGCGGTGGATACGGCCTTATTGGCGATCTTGTCGTCGGCCTGATCGGCGCTTTCATCGGCGATTGGCTGTTGCCGCAGCTCGGCATCCATCTCGGCGTCGGCATGGTCGCGCTGATTATCAACGCTTTCATTGGCGCCGTGGTGCTGCTTCTCCTTCTGCGATTGCTCGGCGGAGGTGGTTGGGGTTACCGGCCGCGATGGGGCAGCCGCTGGTAGCTGGATCCCTCATTACAGCGGTGTGAGCATCACCGGCTGATCGTTATTGGGGCGATGCAAATCGCCCCTTTTTCGCACCTTGCGGATCGTGCTGTAGTGGCCCATCCGCTGCTAGGGAGGCGCTCCAATGACGGCACCGATCACGCTTGAAAACATCACGATTTATCCGGTCATCGAACAGCAGGCGCTGTTCTTCAAGGCGCACGAGTTCTTCCCGACGCTGAGCAAGGAGCTGCTCGAGGAAAACCGCTCCTGGCTTGTGCCGGAATTCATCGATGCCTCCGGCGGCGTGGTCCTTTGCATCCAGGGCTTTGTCATCAAGACACCGCACCACAACATTCTGGTCGATGCTTGCGTCGGCAATCACAAACACCGGCCGATGCGCCCGCACTGGAACATGATGACCAGCGATCGCTTTGAGAAGGGGCTAACAGCGACGGGCCTGACGATGAACGACATCGATTATGTGATGTGTACCCATCTGCACGGCGATCATGTCGGCTGGAACACCCGACTCGACAATGGCCGCTGGGTGCCGACGTTTCCGAAGGCGAGATACATCATGGCCGATCGGGAGCTCGCGCACTGGACGGCGCGCGAGAAGGAGAACCCGGCCAGCTTTCCGTGGATTACCGATTCCGTCCTGCCGATCGTCGCCGCCAAACGCGAGCAGATCGTTAAAAGCGATTTCACGTTTAACGATCAGGTTCGGCTCATCCCGACGCCGGGTCACACCATCGATCACTTCTCGGTGCTGGTCGGGCAGGCGGGGCGGGACGCCTTGATCACCGGCGACATGATCCATTCGCCGCTGCAGGGCAGATATCCCGAGCTCGGCATGTTCGCCGATTACAACTCAGCACAGGCCGGCAAAACGCGCCGCAAGGTATTCGACCAACTCTGCGAGCAAGACACGATCGTCTGCGGGAGCCATTTTCCCGCGCCGTCGACCGGTCAGGTCCGCCGCTGGGGTGATGGCTACAAGTTCGTCGCAATCGGCGGCTGACCGCTCGCCGCCAACTCGGCTGCCGCCAAGCCGGACAGGGAGCTTCTCACGAACTAACGCGCGCTTTTGTGACGTCGTGGACGCTCGCCGCGTTTACGCGCAGGCGTATAAACTAAGTAATCTCTGAGTATAACTTTTGTATAAAAATATAAGAAACTGATATTTATATTTAGTCGATCCGTATCTTCAGAGTAATGTATATTCTGTGTTTATGTATTCGTGGTTCGTTTTTACGCTTCAGCCCTATACTTTCCAATATAGCCACAGATACTCCCTCGTTGAGGTCACGGCGCTCCTGTCGTGGCGAGTGCGCGTTAAGGCAACGCCAAAAACGCGCCGTAAACAATCGCAGGGAGCGAATAAATATGCGTTCCATATCATCGCTGGTATTGCCGCGCTCGCGCTAGGTACTGCTTTAGCCTCCGCGCCGGCTTTTGCCCAAAGCCGCTCCGCGCCGGGTTATTCCAACACCGGCCCGAACGGTGCACCGCTGTCGCCGAATGGCCTAGCTGCAGCCGCTAGTTCCTTCGGCGGCCCCGGTCCTGGCTATATCGGGCCTCAGGGTGCTCGGGCTACGCCTGCGGGCTACTCCAACTCGGGCCCGTACAACGGCGCACCGTTTCGCCGAATGGCATTGCCGCTGCTGCCAATTCGTTTGGCGGACCGGGCCGGGCTACATCGGACCGGCCGGCGGCCGGGGCGCGCCAGCTCCCTATTCAAACATGGCGAAGTCAGGCGCTCCGCTGTCCCCCAACGGAATTGGCGCTGCTGCCAATGCGTACGGCGGACCGGGTTACAGCGGGAACTAAGCAGCTAGCGGAATCGGCTGGATTTTCGCCGACCGGGCTTTGGCTAACCAACAAACGGCACCGCGATCGATCTCGATCGCGGTGAAATAAGGTAGCGGCGCGGTTCCTTTCCACATAACCGTCGCGTAAGAACCACCGCTACTCCGAAATTTACGGCCAACTCCCAACTTTGGCATCTTTTTATGCCAAAGTTACGGGAGTTGGCTTGATTTTTATTACCCCATTTTTAATACTCGCACCCTGCGCAGAACATAGTCGTAAAGCGACCGGGGGATTTTGCGGTGCTGCCATCGTCTGCGCGGAAACAGGTCAGGAAAGGCACCGGTACAGGAGCGAACAGAACATGCGAGCCAGGATCACTCTGAGCGTTGCGACGATTGCTCTCGGTGCTGTTGTTATGTCGGCACCGGCCTTCGCGCAGACTTACTCCAACATGCAGAAAAACGGCGCGCCGATTTCGCCGAACGGCCTTGCTGCCGCCGCCAACTCGTTACGGCGGACCGAGCGGGATGGGCGGGGCTTACCTCGGACCGGGTACGACCGCCACGCCCGCGGCGTATTCGAACGCTCAGCAAAACGGCGCGCCGATTTCGCCGAACGGCCTTGCTGCCGCCGCCAACTCTTACGGCGGACCGAGCGGGATGGGCGGGGCTTATCATCGGACCGGGCACGAGGGTCACCCCTGCTCCGTATTCCAATGTAACGACAGAGCGGACACCCGCTTTCGCCGAACGGCCTCGCTGCCGCGGCTAACTCGCTGGGTGGCCCCGGCTATCAGGGCAACTAAGCGCTCCAATACGTAGCGATACGACAGCCCGGTTTGGGGGAACCCAGACCGGGCATTTTTATTCGTGCTGCTTTATTCGCCTTTCCACTGCGGCGTGCGCTTGTTGAGAAACGCTTCCATGCCCTCGCGGAAATCGGCGCTCATGTAGCATTGCAGGATCAGATCCTGGCCTTCCTCCCGGCTCAGGCGCCGCGTCAGGCGCGACAGCGCCTGCTTGGTGGCATTGAGCGTGAGCGGCGCGTGCCCGGCAATGAGGTTGGCGAGCTCGGCAGCGCGCTTTTCCAGTGCCGGCAGATCTTCCACCACTTCGGTGAGCAGGCCGATGCTGACAGCTTCTTCAGCGCCGACCAGCCGCGCGGTGAAAATGATGTCCTTCACCCGCGCCGGTCCGATCAGCGCGGTCAACCGGCTGAAGTTCGACATCGACAGGCAATTGCCCAGCGTGCGCGCGATCGGAAATCCTATCCGCGTGGTCTTGGTGCCGACGCGCAGGTCGCAGCATGCCGCAATACCGGCGCCGCCTCCGGTGCAGGCGCCGCTGATCGCGGCGATGGTCGGCACCCGGCATTGCTCGAGCTGGCCGAGCACGCGGTCGATGCGTCCTTCATAATCGAGCGCATCCTGCGGCGTCTTGAAGGCGCGGAACTGATTGATATCGGTGCCCGACGCGAATGCCTTATCGCCGGCGCCCTGAAACACCAGCACTTTGATCGCGCGGTCGCCGCTGGCCTGCTGGCAGATTTCCGCGAGCCGCTCGTACATCGCGAAGGTGAAGGCGTTTCGCGCCTGCGGGCGATTGAAGGTGACCTTGCCGATGCCGTCGCGCAGGTCGAACAGAATGTCCTGAGAGACGTCTTGGGAGACTGCGGCCTGTTGGCTCATTGTCGACTCATGGCGGGTTGACCCGCCGCTTATGGGCGGCGGGCGTGTCCTTTCTGCAAGCTTAAGCCGCGGCTGCGGCGTGATCAGCTTTCTTTCAATGCCGCGGGCGCTTTTTCAAGGGCCTCGTTGTGCCCGAGCGCCAGCACGATCATCATGGCGACCAGGGCGAGGGCGGCAATCAGCAGCAGGCCGCCAGTAAAGCTGCCGGTCGCATCCTTGATCCACCCCATCGCATAAGGCCCGAAGAAGCCCGACAGGTTGCCGATCGAGTTGATCACCGCGATGCCCGCTGCCGCGGCACTGCCTGACAGCACGGCGGTCGGCAATGTCCAGAACACCGGCAGTGCGCCGAACACGCCGCAGGCGCCGAAACTGAAAGCCAGCATCTTGAGCGTCGGATCTTCGGTCAGGGTCGAGGCCGCGATACCGGCGGCGGCGATCACAAGCGCCACGGCGGCATGGCCTTTGCGCTCGATCTTGCTGTCGGACCGTCTGCCGTACCAGACCATGAAGATTGCGCCGACCGCGTAAGGGATCGCCGTTACCCAGCCGGTCATCGCATTCGTCAGCCCGAACGCCTTGACGATCTGCGGCAGCCAGAACCCGACACCGTAGTTGCAGGCGACCAGGCCGAAATAGACCAGCGCCAGCGCCAGCACGCGCGGATTGAACACCGCCTCGCCGACTGACAGATTCTGGGCTGCCTCGCGTTGCTTCTGCTCGGCATCAAGCCGGCTGCTCAGCCACGCCCGCTCATCGGCTTCGAGCCAGTGCGCGTCCGCAGGCCTGTCGGTGAGATAGAAGTAGGTAACGAAGGCGAGCAGGATCGCCGGTGCGGCTTCGAGAATGAACAGCCACTGCCAGCCGGCAAGGCCGCTCGCACCATCAAGGCCGAGCAGCAATCCGGAGATCGGCGAGCCGATGGCCGACGACAGCGGGATCGCCGCCATGAACATGCCGATGATGCGGCCGCGATACATCGCCGGGAACCACAGCGTCAGGTAAAAGATGATGCCGGGAAAGAATCCGGCTTCGGCGAAACCGAGCAGGGCCCGGACCGTATAGAAGGTCATCTCGTTGCCGAGTCCGGTGCTGCTGGCGAGGTTCGGAATGAACGCCATCAAGCCGGAAAGGATGCCCCAGCTGATCATGATGCGCGCGATCCATTTGCGCGCGCCGAACCTGTCGAGGAACAGGTTCGAGGGCAGCTCGAAGACGAAATAGGTGAGGAAGAAGATGCCGGCGCCGAACCCGAACATGGTTGCGGTCAGGCCCAGCGCCTTGTTCATGGTGAGCGCGGCAAAGCCGACATTCACGCGGTCGAGATAGGCGATGAAATAACAGAGTACCAGATACGGAACGAGCCGCGACGATACTTTGCGGATCGTGCGCGCTTCAATGTTGTCCATGATGGTTTTTCTCCCCGTCCGGGCGGTCGATGCCGCCCGGTACATGTTTCATTTTAGCCCCAACGCCGCCGAGATTATCGCGCGAGCGAAGCGGCGGCTACTGTTGCTTGCTCCGCAACTGCAGGGTTTCCCACTGACGATTGCCGCGGCACGAGCGTTGCGGCCGGTCCTGCCACCGACCTGCGCGAGTGATCCCCCGACATGTGTTCGAACAGCAAATCGACGGCGAGTGCCGCGAGCTTATCGAGGTGCATGTTGAGTGCGGTTAGCGGCGGGTCACATTCTCGCGCCAGCATGCCGTCATAGCGGGTCGCGATCTTCAGCCTTCCTGGAACGTCAAAACCCAATTCCGCCGCAGCCCGGCGCGCGCCGACCGCAAAAGCATCGACCGATACGAAGAGTGCGTCCAATTCGGGATGCTGTGAGAGCAAAGTTTTTGTTGCTTCGTAGGCCCCTTCGGCTCCCTGCGTCTCATCAACTCGCCGCACGCTTGCCTTTGATCGATGCGCTTGCATGAAATCCCGATAGGCCAGTTCTGCCTGCCGATGAGTGAAACGCGGCTGTGCTCCAACGACGAGCCCAATCTTTGAGGAAGCCTGCTGGTGAAGATGTCTGATCGCCGTGCTGGAAGATTTGTAAGGCTGCATATCGACAAATGGTACGGCGCCCTTGCCCAACTGTCGTCCGATTGAAACAACCGTCACGCCACGCGCCTGCAACATGGCAACTTCCGGGTCGTTCTCCAGCGGCTCGACGACGATGGCGCCGTCAAAATGCAGGTCGTGAAGCGGCGTCGGTCCGTTGTGGAGCGGCGGAACCAGGACCAGCGCGACCCCTTTTTCAAGAGCAGACGCGGCAGCGGCTACCGCGATTTCCATCATGAACCCCAATCGCCCCGGCCCGCTGGCAATTGCGAACGTCATCGGCGAGAGGAGGGCGATCGTGTCAGCGCGACCGGTGCGGAGCCGACGTGCCCGAAGATTTGGCGTGTAGCCGAGTTTGCGTACGGCGGCGAGAACCCGTTTGCGCGTTGCGCTGTCGACGTTGACCCGATTGTTCAAAGTATTGGAGACGGTGGCCGGCGATACTTTGGCCACGCGCGCCACGTCAATAATTGTCGATCGGACCGCACTGCGTTCGCGGGCAGCCGACGAACTCTCGGTTTTTTCACCGCTCAATTTTTAATCCCGCTTCGCCGAATCTTTGCTCATTTGTGAGCTGCGCTTTCGTTTGACCGCAATAAGAACACTAATTAAAACGTTTTAATAAAGGATTTTATTTGGTTTTGGAAGCTGGCGATCGCTTCGGGTTGCGGGACGGCGGACATGAAACAGAGCGCATGGTATTCGCCGCCTTTCGTTGTTTCGCTTGCTGTCCTGCTTGGGGTCTGGTGGCTGGCGACGACGGCGGGCGCCGTAAACACCGTGCTGTTTCCCAGTCCGCAGGCGGTGTGGGGCGCGGCAATCGAGCTCTATCGTGATGGCGACCTCGTTTCCGATCTTTTGGTGTCATTGCGCCGCGCCGCCGTCGGTTTTGTAGTCGGCTCCGTGCTTGGCGTTGGCATCGGCCTTTTGACGGCGCGCCTTGCGGTCTTTGGACAAGCGTTGCATCCAATTCTCAACATCCTGCGGCCGATCCCGGCGATCGCGCTTGCCCCCGTCGCTATTGTTTGGTTCGGCATCGGCGAGCCTTCAAAATATTTTGTCATTGCCTACACGGTGTTTCTCGGCGTTTGGCTCAATACCGATCACGGAGCCGCGCACGTTGCGCAAACCTACATTCGCGCGTCACGCTCGCTGGGCGCGGGCACGTGGCGCGAGTTTTTTGAGGTCATTCTGCCGGCAGCGGCTCCGCACATCGTCACCGGCATTCGATTGGGCGCGGCGCTTGCTTTTCTGAGTCTCGTCGCAGCAGAGCTGACCGGCGCATCGGCAGGGATTGGCTACCGCATCCAGGAGGCACGACAATTCATCCGCACCGATCGCATGTTCGTCGGGCTGATTGAACTCGGCTTGCTCGGCGCAATGCTCGATCTTTGCTTTCTCCAGCTCAGCCGCCGGCTGGTGCACTGGGAAAGCACATGAACATGCACGAAGTTGCGAGCAAAACCGACCGTGGCGTTGGCGACGTGCTCATCGACAGTGCGGCGGTTCGCTACAGCAGTGGCGGCAAACTTGTCGATGCGTTGCCTCCGACCACAGTCCGCCTGTCACCGGGCTCCTTTACAGCCGTGATTGGACCGTCCGGTTGTGGTAAGTCGACCCTTCTTAACGCCATCGCCGGTTTTGTGCCGCTCAGCGACGGCGTCATCATCGTGGACGGCAAGCATGTGACGAAACCATCTCCTGATGTTGGTGTCGTCTTCCAGCAATATGCCCTGTTCCCGTGGTTTACGGCAGCAGGCAATGTCGAGTTCGCTTTGAGGCGTTTCGGCATGCCTGCGCAGGAAAGGCATCGCGCTGTGCTCTCTGCTCTCGAAGAGGTCGGTCTTGCCGACCGTGCCAAAAGCTATCCGGCGCAGTTGTCGGGAGGGATGCGCCAGCGTGTTGCGCTGGCGCGCACGTTGGCCGGAAGACCGAAGGTTCTGCTCATGGACGAGCCTTTCGGTGCCTTGGATGCCCAGACGCGCCTTGCGATGCAGGAACTGCTGCTGCGGATTTGGGAAGCGCGCCGCACCACTGTGTTTTTCATTACACATGACGTTGACGAAGCGCTGGTCCTTTCCGACCAGGTCAAGGTCATGTCGGCCGCACCCGGCCGGTTCATCGACAGTATCGACGTGACCAGCCCGCGGCCGCGCTCGGTCGAACAGATCGACGACATCTATGTCGCCAACCGCAGGCGAATCCTGCGCCTGCTGCGCCATTCCGATCAAACCGAAACGGTGGAAGCAGCGTCCAACCCCGCTCACTCCCGGCATTAAAGGAGCCGACGACCATGCGCTTATTTTTCACGATACCGATCGCCGTAGCTCTATTCGCTTTGCAAAGCGCGTTTGCACAGCAGCCGGCCACGCCTGTGGTTTTTGGCTGGGCCTATTCGCCTGACGTGCCGCAGATTGCGCAGGCCTATGACAAGGATTTGTGGAAGAGCGAGAATCTCGAGCCCAAGATGATACCGTTTGCCACCGGCCGAGACGCTTTCGAGGCTTTGATCGGCGGCCAATTGGACATGGCGATCATGGCCGAATTTCCTCCAGTCAGCGGCGCCTTGCGCAATCTCAAATTCTCCATCCTCGCAACTCTCTCGAAATATAATGCGATGCGCGTTATCGCGAAAAGTGCGACGCCGATTACGAGCCTAAGCCAGCTTGCGGGCAAGAAGATCGGTACGCCCGTCGGAACCAACGTGCATTTCGACGTCGCCGACGCCATGAAGAGCCAGAATGTAAAAGCCGAATTCGTCAATGTTGGTCCGGCCGATCTCATTCCGGCGTTGCTCCGTGGCGATATCGACGCAGCTTCGATGTTCCCTTCGGCTTACGGCAACGCCAAGCGCGCTCTCGGCGCGCAGTATCAGGAGGTGCTGTTACCGAACGTCGGTGAGGCTTTTATTCTTGTCGGATCGGACAAGTTTGCGAAGGAGCAACCTGACGTCATCAAGAAGATTCCTTGCCGTGCTGCTCAAGGGCGAAGCGCTCGTCGCCAGTGATCCAAAGGACAGCCAGGAGGTGACCAGCCGTTACGTCAAAGGGGCGCTGCCCGTTGAGCAAGTTCAAGCAATCTGGCCAGACTATTCATTCAAGATCACGCTCGATAACGGGACATTCGACCTGATGGCGCGAGAGGGCCAATGGGTCCGCGACATGGGCTATGTCAAGGAGGGCGACCCCTCACGCGCGCTGTATGAAGGCTTTGTGGTGAAAGGGCCGTTGCAGTCGTTAGCACCCGACCGCGTCACACTGGATTGAGCCTCGCAGCGCTATGACAGTCATCTCCGCCGCGGACTTTCCGATCGATGGCTACGCCCTGCACGTCGACGTCGCCCTTGGGCCGGACGGGCCGGTCAATGATGCCGTTATCGTCGTCAGGCAAGGCATCATACAAGGGCTTTGCGATGCTCAGACATTTGCAAAGCAACCAAATACCGCAAAGCCGATCCGATTGCCGGGCACGGCAATTATGCCCGGCATTCTCGACGTGCATCATCACATCATCGAACCCTTCGTCAAAGCGCTGACCGGCGGTGAGCCGGCGCAGATCTGGAAGCGAATTTGGCTTCCGCTTGAGGCGACCTTGACCGAACACAGCGCCTATGTCGGCGCCAAATGGACATTCCTTGAAGCGTTACGTGGCGGTATCACCACCGTCGTCGATCATGGCATTCGCACGCGGCGGATTGCAGACGCCATCCATCGCGCCGCGGCAGATACCGGTATTAGACTGGTATCGTCGACCGGCGTCTATGACCTGAAGAATTTCTCGACCAAAGCGCGGACACCCGATCTGGTGACGGACGTGGATTCGGCGATCCAAGTTGCCGAACGTCACGTTGCCGATTGCAAACCGTTCTCGCGTGTTTCGCCGTCGATGGCCTGTGGAACGGTGCAGTCCAATTCGGGAGAAATGATCAAGGCGCTCGCAGCGTTCTGCCGCCAGCAGGGAATTCTGTTTCAAATTCATGCCAATGAGCACACGCTCGAGGTACACGCCTCGATCGAGGCAACGGGTCGACGGCCAATCGAATACCTCGCTGATCTCGGCGCGCTTGGCCACACAACTTTGATCGCCCATGCCACGCTGGTGACGTCCGCCGAGATGGAATTGCTGGCGGCGACCGACACCGCCATCGCCTACAATCCGGTTGCTTCGATGTGGAAAGGCAACGCGGTCGCGCCGGCGCTCGACTATAGCGCGCGAGGCATTCGCGTCGGGCTTGGCTCGGACGGGACGCGCAACGACGGCTTACGCATGATCGATGCCGCCGAGGCCTGTCAGCGGCTTGCATTCGGAATGCAACGTGACGATTTTTCATGCGGCGCGGGGTGGCGTTGGGTACACATGGCGACGCAGGGCGGTGCCGATGCAGCACTCCTTGGCTCTGAAGTCGGTGCGATGGTTCCCGGCCGCAAAGCCGACTTTTTATTGCTGGATTGCTCGGGCCCGGAAGTGCGTCCGCGTTGGGACTTCACCTGGGAAGTCGTCCGCTATTTCGATCGTGCCGACATCCTGGCAACCTTCGTTGACGGTGAGGCGGTGCAGATCGGCGGTCGGAGCACACGTTTCGACAACGACGCATTCCTGGACGATGCGCAGGTTTACGGAGTACGCGCTGTGCACGATGCGGGCTTGATCAGACTCCACAGTACTGCGGACTCCGCCTGGCCCGCTGTTCAGAGGTAAAAGAAGCGGGCAAGGGTCTAAAAAGGTCAGATCAGAAAGGAAGAAAAATGACGAGCGCTGCAGCACCATCGCGAATTCCCGTTGTCGACGTTGCCCCACTGTTAAAGCACGATCCGCAAGGCGAGCGTGCTGTTGCGAAGCAGATTGGCGAGGCCTGTCGCGGCATCGGGTTTTTCTACATCACCGGGCACGGTGTTACGCCGAATGAGCTGGGCGCGGTGTTCGGCAAGGCCGCCGAATTTTTCACGAGCGAAGTGCCGGTCAAATTTCAGTCGGCCTTCACCGGCGCCGGCGGCAATCGCGGCTATATCAGGCTCGGCGAGGAGACTCTCGATCCAGGCAAGCCGCCGGATGTCAAAGAGGCCTTCAATATCGGCCTCGATCTCGCCCCGGACGATCCGGACTTGCTGGCGAAAAAGCCGTTTCGCGCTTTGAACCTGTGGCCGGACGTACCCGGTTTCCGCTCGACGATGCTCGCTTATTTCACCCACATGTGGAATCTCGGCCGCACATTGCATCGCGCCTTTGCGCTCGATCTCGGTATCGAACCGACCTTTTTCGACGACAAGTTCGAGAAGCCGATGGCGACGCTGCGGCTTCTGCACTATCCGCCGGTCGACAAGCCGCTGGATGAGGGCCAGCTTGGCGCCGGCGAACATACCGACTACGGCAACGTTACGTTGCTTGCGACTGACGCAAGCGGCGGCCTGATGGTGCGCGATCGTAGCGGCACCTGGCTCGACGCGCCGGTCATTCCGAATGCCTATGTCTGCAATATCGGCGACTGCCTGATGCGCTGGACCAATGACGTCTATGTCTCGACGCCGCATAAGGTGGTGACGCCGCCGGGCAAGGATCGTTATTCGATCGCGTTCTTCCTCGATCCCGATCCTGACGCAGCGGTTGCGTGTCTGCCGACCTGCACCGATGCGAAGCGTCCGGCAAAATATCCGCCGGTCAGCGGCGCCGATTTCCTGAGATCACGGTTGGAGCCGACCTACAAAGCTGCCGGCTGAACTGACAACAAAACGCCGAGGGCATGATCCGGAAAAGCATGCCCTCGGACCTGACCCGTGGGTGGACTTCCGGTTTTCCGAAAAGATCACGCTCCAATAAGAAATCTAGACCTTGATCCGATTCAATCTGATCGGATTAAGGTCTGGCGGGTGCAGCGAGTATCCGGTGGCGCCTTTCAGGCGTCGCGTTTTCTCAGAAGATAGGTATCCATCACCCATCCCTTCCGCGTCCTCGCTTCCTCCCGCATTCGCTCGATCTCGGGTGCGCGCTCGCGCAGAGCGCCTGCCGCAAGAATCTCGTCTTCTGTCCCGAGATAAGCGCCCCAATAAATATCGACGCCGGCATCGTCGATCGCCTTGAACGAGCAATCGCCGTCGAGCATGACGATCACGTCATCGGCGTTATCCGGCAAACCTTCGGCAATCTTGCGGCCCGTCGTGATGTGAATGGATCGCCCGATCCGATTGAGTGCGATGCGGTGCCTGGCCGCCAGCGCCTGGACCGCACTGATCCCCGGAATGACCTCGTATTCGAACGCGACGGTCCCTCTGTCGATGATCTGGTCGATAATCCGCAACGTGCTGTCATAGAGCGAGGGATCGCCCCAGACCAGGAACGCGCCGCACTCGTCCGCGCCGAGCTCTTCGCCAATGAGCTTTTCGTAGATAGCCGCTCTTTGCTCATGCCACGCCCGTACCGCCGGCTCGTAGGATGAAGGCGTTCGGTCACGCGGCGGATCAGCCGTCTCGACCGTCCTGTAGAATTTGTTTTTGATATGCCGCTCGCAGATTTCTTTGCGCAGGCGAACGAGGTCTTCCTTTTCCTGTCCTTTATCGTTGATGAAGAACACGTCAACTTCGTTGAGCGCATTGATCGCTTGGACAGTGATATAGTCGGGGTTTCCGGCACCGATGCCGATGACAAAAATCTTCCTCATGGCTCCTCGCCTGTCCGCCATACTCGATCGTCGGAGATGGCATCCGGCATTAGCTCATGTGGAGTCTTGACGCTAGACGTGGTCGGGTGAGGGCAGGCCGGTGATCCTCAAATAAATCTGAACCCTGATACGATGCAGTTTGGTCGGAACAGGGTCCAGGTCAACGTCTGAGTTTGCTGCCGCGCAGGCGTCGTAGCGCCTTAAGTTGTTACCGCATGTTGATGGTCATGCCGCCAAGGCCCAGCGAAACCTGGAAGCCGGCTTGCGCGCCGCGCACCTGGAGAACGACGCCTTTCTCGTTTTGCAATGTTGCAACCGCCGCTCCGCCGACAAACGAGCCTCCGGCACCCGCTACACTGTAAGTGCCGATGATGTCGTAGGGGTTGTGCAAGTTCGATGCGGTGCCGACCAGGTCGACCGCGGCAACGCCAAGCGATCCGATGCCGATACCGCCCAAGCTCAGCGGATAAACGTGGTGGTTGAAATACAGTCGGCCGTTGCCGCCACCGACGCCGATAATGAATCCGACCTTGACGATGTGAAGGCGGACCGAACCGGTGGCCGCTTGCGACGACGAGGGCGCCGCCGCCATGATTGTCAAAGCTGCCAATGCAGCCGTGAAGAATTTTATTGCCCGGCTAAAGTTGCGCATTAACCCACTCCCTAGTTTCGTTGATTGTTATCTGCCGTTAGATGCGTTTTTTATTATACGAAAGTCCACTTCGAAAGGCTCCAGTATGGTTCCGGCGCCGCCCAAGGGAGGGCGGCGCCGGACAACCTAGATTTTTACTGGATGGCGATCGTCATTCCGCCAACGCTCAACGCGATCTGCAAGCCGGTTTGCGGACCTTGCAGCTGAAGAACGACGCCCCGGTCGTTTTGCAGCGTTGCGGCTGAAGCGCCGCCGCCAACAGCAAGCCCTGCGCCTGCGTCGCTATACGATCCAACAATATCGGAGGGCCGGCGCAAATTGGACACGGTGCCAACCAGGTCGACCGTTGCGACGCCAAGTGTTCCGATGCCGCTGCCGGTTACTGTGAGATGGTACCGCCTGTGCCCGAAGTACAGAACACCTTCTCCGTTGCTGCCGCCAATAACGACTCCGGCCTTGACGACGTGAAGGCGGACCGTGCCAGTCGCTGCTTGTGACTGCGAGGGCAATGCTGCCAAAAGCGCCAAGGCAGCCGCCGCCGCAAAGAATTTCGTTGCTCCACCGAGAATACGCACTCTACTTCTCCTGTTTTCGGATTGATCCGACATTTTTGCCGGTAAGGTTTGGCCGAGACGCAAGCCTGCTTGGCCGGAGCCTTCGGGCGCCATAAAGCGGAACCAGGTATGGCTTTTTTAGGTCATTCATCGGGCAGCGCGTGCGAAGGCAGCGAGTGTGCTTTGCGGGCAACGGGTTGCTGCGAAAAGACTTTGGTCCGTGGTGCAGTTGTCACATTCGAGCCCGGTGCCCGGACGGCTCGGCACACTCCTCCGTTTGGTGAGACATTTATCGGAACCGACAACGCTAAGGCCTGTTGAACTCAAATTAAACCGGCGGGACCTGTTGATTGGAACCGCCGCATCCATAGCTTTCACACCGGGGCCTGATGAGGCTCACGCGCAAACTGCCGTTATCGGAGAACCTTCCATGCATAAGGTGTCTTTCGTGGTGAATGGGAAAAGCCACGACCTCGAACTTGATACACGAACCACGCTGCTCGACGCGCTACGCGAGCACTTGCATCTCACCGGCACCAAGAAAGGCTGCGATCACGGCCAATGTGGTGCTTGCACGGTGATGGTCGATGGCCGGCGGATCAATTCGTGTCTCACGCTCGCGGTGATGCACGAGGGTGACGACATCACCACTATCGAGGGATTGGGCACGCCGGAGCATCTGCACCCGATGCAGGCGGCCTTTGTAAAGCATGACGGTTATCAGTGCGGCTATTGCACACCGGGTCAGATTTGCTCGGCGGTTGCCGTCCTCGACGAGATCAAAGCCGGCATTCCGAGCCACGTCAGCGCCGACCTGACGGCGCGGCCGCAACTCACAGGTCCGGAGCTCCGCGAACGGATGAGCGGCAATATCTGCCGCTGCGGCGCGTACTCCAACATTGTCGACGCGATCGTCGAGGTCGCAGGGGGCAACGCATGAAGGCCTTCACTTATGAGCGGGCGCATTCGCCCGCAGAGGCCGCTGCGGCGGCCGCGCGCATTAACGGTGCGCAATTCATTGCCGGCGGCACCAACCTTCTCGATCTGATGAAGCTTGAGATCGAGACGCCCGCACATCTGATCGACGTCAATGGACTTGCGCTCGACAGGATCGAGTCCACGCCCGAGGGCGGGTTGCGCATCGGTGCGCTGGTGCGCAACACCGATCTCGCAGCCAACGAACGCGTGCGCCGGGATTATGGGCTATTGTCGCGTGCCTTGCTCGCCGGCGCTTCGGGACAGTTGCGCAATAAGGCGACTACTGCGGGCAATCTGCTGCAGCGGACGCGCTGTCCTTACTTCTACGATACCAATCAGCCGTGCAACAAACGCAAACCCGGCAGCGGCTGTGCCGCCACTGATGGGTTTAGCCGTCAGCATGCTGTAATCGGAGTCAGCGATTCATGTATCGCCACCCATCCGAGCGATATGGCGGTGGCAATGATGGCGCTCGATGCCACTGTGGAGACAGTGCAGCCCGACGGCACGACGCGAAACATTCCTATCGCCGACTTTTACCGGTTGCCGGGTGACACACCTGATCGCGAGACAGTACTGGCGCCGGGCGAATTGATCACGGCGGTGACGCTGCCGAAGCCGGCCGGCGGTACGCACATCTACCATAAGGTTCGCGACCGGGCGTCGTACGCCTTCGCGCTGATCTCGGTCGGCGCAATCGTGCAGCGCGATGGCACCGGGCGCGTTGCACTCGGCGGTGTCGCTCATAAGCCGTGGCGCGTCGCAGCCGCCGAAACCGAATTCCCGCGCGGCGCTAAAGCCGTAACCGAGCGATTGCTTTCGGGCGCCAAACCGACGCGTGAAAACGCATTCAAGCTGCCGCTGGTCGAGCGCACGCTCGCCGCCGTGCTCAACGAAGCAAGGGGCTGACGCCATGCTGTTCGATACACCGGCCAAAACCAATCCGATCGATCAGCTCAAGGTCATCGGCAAACCCACCGACCGGATCGATGGTCCGCTCAAGACCACGGGTACAGCAACATACGCGTATGAGCATCATGAGCCCGTTCCCGACGCTGCCTATGGTTATGTGGTCGGTGCTTCGATTGCCAAAGGCCGCATTGCGTCGATGGATTTGGCCAAGGTCAAAGCCGCTCCCGGCGTCCTGTCCATCGTCACCGCAGAGAATGCCGGCAAGCTTGATAAAGGCGACTTCAATACCGCCAAATTGCTCGGCGGTCCGGACATCGAGCACTATCATCAAGCTGTGGCACTCGTCGTTGCCGAGACATTCGAACAAGCGCGCGCCGCGGCGCAGCTCGTGAATGTCAAATACACCAACGCCAAAGGCGCATTCGATCTCTCAGCCTCAAAGGACTCCGCGCCTAAGCCGGGACCAGGCTTCGCCGGCGAACCCGACACGGCCGTTGGCGATTTCGCGCGTGCTTTTGCTGACGCGCCGGTCAAAGTCGATGAGACCTATACGACGCCTGATCAATCACATGCAATGATGGAGCCGCACGCGTCGATCGCGAGCTGGGACGGCGACAAGCTCACACTCTGGACGTCGAACCAGATGATCGCCTGGGGCACGGGCGACATGGCCAAGACGCTTCGCATTCCGAAGGAAAAAGTGCACCTGATCTCGCCGTTTATCGGTGGCGGGTTCGGGGCAAAACTGTTTTTACGATCCGACGCATTGCTCGCGGCACTCGGTGCACGCGCCGCCGGCCGCCCCGTCAAGGTCGCGCTGCCGCGGCCTTTCATTTTCAACAACACGACGCACCGTCCGGCGACGATCCAGCGGCTTCGGATCGGTGCCGCGCCCGATGGCAAGATCACGGCAATCGGTCACGACAGCTGGTCCGGCGATCTCGAAGGCGGCCAATGGGAACCCGCCGTTAGTCAGACGCGCTTGCTCTACGCCGGGGCGAACCGCATGACGACCACGCGTCTTGCGGTGCTTGATCTGCCCGAAGGCAATGCCATGCGTGCGCCCGGCGAGGCGCCCGGCACGATGGCGCTCGAAATCGCTATCGACGAAATAGCCGAGAAGCTCGGTTTCGACCCGATCGAATTTCGCATTATCAACGATACCCAGGTCGATCCCGAAAACCCGAAGCGGCCTTTCTCGGAACGTAACCTCACCGAATGTCTGCGCCTCGGCGCGGAAAAGTTCGGCTGGAGTAAGCGCAACCCGCTGCCGGGCAAGACCCGCGACGGCCGCTGGTTGGTCGGTATGGGGGTTGCAGCGGCGTTTCGTAATAATCTCCTGATGAAATCGGGGGCGCGCGTTGCGCTCGACAAACGCGGCATCGTCACGGTCGAGACCGATATGACCGATGTCGGCACCGGCAGCTACACCATCATCGCGCAGACCGCTGCCGAGATGATGGGCCTGCCGCTCGACAAGGTCGTGGTCCACCTCGGCGACTTTGATTTTCCGGTCTCGGCCGGTTCCGGCGGTCAGTTCGGCGCCAACAATTCGACGGCAGGCGTCTATGCGGCATGCGTCAAGCTGCGCGAAGCGATAGCGCAGAAGCTGGGCTTTAACTCGCCTGACGTAACGTTTGCCGACGGCATGGTTCGCGCCGGTAATCTCGTCGTGCCTCTCGCCGAAGCTGCGGGTGAGGGCGGGTTGTCGGCCGAAGACGCTATCGAATACGGCGACCTCGACAAGACCTATCAGCAATCGACCTTCGGCGCGCACTTCGTGGAAGTCGGTGTCGATACGGCAACAGCCGAAATCCGCCTGCGCCGCATGCTCGCCGTGTGCGCCGCCGGCCGTATCCTCAATCCGAAGTCGGCGCGCAGTCAGGTCATCGGCGCCATGACTATGGGTGCGGGCGCCGCGCTGATGGAAGAGCTTGTCGTCGACAAGCGCCGGGGCTTCTTCGTCAACCACGATCTCGCCGGCTACGAAGTGCCGGTCCACGCCGATATACCGCACCAGGATGTTATCTTTCTCGATGAGACCGATCCGATTTCATCGCCGATGAAAGCCAAGGGCGTCGGCGAACTCGGGATTTGCGGCGTAGGGGCGGCGGTGGCCAACGCGATCTACAATGCCACCGGCATTCGCGTGCGCGATTATCCAATCACATTGGACAAGCTGATCGACAAGCTGCCTGCGGTAGCGTGAGGGCGTCTACTGTCCGCGGCGGACGGCGGAAGCAAAACGTTTTGCTTCTTCCGCCGCACGGAACAAGGCTTTCGCCTTGTTGATGCATTCCTGCTGCTCGAAGGCAGGATCGCTGTCGGCGACGATGCCGGCGCCGGCCTGCACGTACATCTTGCCGTCTTTGATCAGCGCGGTGCGCAGCGCGATGCAGGTGTCCATCTCGTCGCCTGCGGAAAAATATCCGACGCAGCCGGCGTAAAGCGAACGCTTTTCCTTCTCCAGCTCGTCGATGATCTGCATGGCGCGAACTTTTGGCGCGCCGGACACCGTGCCGGCGGGAAAGCCCGCCGCGAGCGCATCGAGCCGGTCGCTGTCGTTTCGCAGCCGGCCTTCGACATTGGAGACGATGTGCATCACCTGGCTGTAGCGCTCGATGAAGAACTGGTCGGTGACTTTGACGGTGCCGATCTCCGCGACCCGGCCGACGTCGTTTCGGCCAAGGTCGAGCAGCATCAGATGTTCGGCACGCTCTTTCGGATCGGCCAGCAATTCGACTTCCAGCGCCTGATCCTCGTGCGGGGTTTGGCCACGCGGCCGGGTCCCGGCGATCGGGCGGATGGTGACGGTGCCGCCGGTGGCTTTCACCAAAATCTCCGGGACTTGATCCGGCGATCGCGAAGGTGCCGAAATCGAGGAAAAAAAGGTACGGTGACGGATTGACTCGGCGCAATGCGCGATAAAGCGCGAACGGCGGCAACGCGAACGGCGCCTCGAAACGCTGCGACAGCACGACCTGAAAAATATCGCCGGCGGCGATGTATTCTTTGGCGGCGAGCACCGTGCTCCTGAATTCTTCGGGTGTGGTGTTTGAGCGTGGCACGACGTCGAGGGAGCCTGTCTCGGTGCCGACCGCTGCCTTGTCGAGCGGTTTGTCGAGAGCATCCACCACGGCGGACAGCCGGTCGCTCGCGCGTGCCAGCGCCGAGCTGGCAGCGACGCCCGCCTGCGGCCGCACCGGCGTGACCACGGTGATGCTGTCTTTGACGGCATCGAAAACGATGATGACGGTCGGGCGCACCAGCATTGCGTCCGGAATGCCAATCGGATCTGGATTGGGCGCGGCGAGACTTTCCTCCATCAGCCGCACCATGTCGTAACCGAGATAGCCGAATATCCCAGCTGCCATCGGCGGCAGGGCATCGGGCAATGCAATGCGGCTCTCGGTAATGAACTCGCGTAAGGCTTCCAGCGGTGCTGCGGCGAGCGGCGCAAAGGTTTTGGGATCGGTCGCCGCCTGGCGGTTGATCTCGGCTCGCCTGCCGTCAGCGCGGACGATGAGATCGGGCTCAAGACCGATGATAGAATAGCGCCCGCGCACGGCGCCGCCCTCGACGGACTCCAGCAAAAAACTTATCGGCTTGACCGTTTGCGATCTTCAGGAAAGCCGAGACCGGCGTTTCAAGATCGGCGACCAGTGCCGTCCATACGACCTGCGGTTCGCCGCGGTCATAGCGCGCGGCGAATTCTTCCGCGGACGGCTCGACCAACATTTTAGTTGGTTTCCGGAGTCCCGT
This sequence comes from uncultured Alphaproteobacteria bacterium, assembly GCA_963742215.1. Lineage (GTDB taxonomy): Bacteria > Pseudomonadota > Alphaproteobacteria > Rhizobiales > Xanthobacteraceae > BOG-931. The sequence continues at coordinate 304,529 of CAVULJ010000005.1, read as the reverse complement.
TGCCGAAGGCTTGCGCCAGTGCCGCCTGATTAACGGTGGTGCCAAGTTCATCCTCGACGGATGCCATGTACTGGCCGAATAGGTCGTCGCCGATGTCGCGCTGTAATTTCTGATCCATCTGCTTGGCGCTGGCGGAGTTCGGATCGGGCGGCGGAACCTTATCGTCGGTGATGCGGAACACGATCCACTGCGTCGGCGTGTTGCCTTCAGCGCTGTTCACGCCATCCTTCGCGGTGTGAAAGATCGCCTCGATCATGCGTGCCGAAATCCCCGGCGCAGATTGGCCGCGCTTAAGATCGGCTGCGGTCTGCATCGTGACTCCGTTCGCCGATGCAAGCGTTTCAAGCGGCGTTCCGCCTTTGAGCTTGTCGAGAATGTCGCTGGCCTTGGTCTTCAGTCGGTCGGCGATTTCGTCGTCGCGCCAGTGCTGCTCGACTTCGTTCTTCACCTCGTTGAGATTGCGGTCACGGGCCGGCGTAATGCCGGCGACAGCGTACCAGATAAAGCCGCCGTCGGCTTCGAGCGGATCGTTATCGACGCCGACGTCGGTTGCGAATGCGGCATTGATGATTTGTCCGGCATCGAATTCGGAAATCGCCGCTTTGCCCTGCGGATCGTGATTGGAGCGATCGACAGCCTCGTAGGTGGCGACGGGCAAATTGAGCTTTTTCGCTGCGTCTTCCAGCGAAGTGCCCCCCGCACGGTCGTCCTCGATCTTATCGTGGAGGTCTTGCACCATGTTTCGCGCCCGCACCGTGGCGACGTCGTTACGGATTTGCGGTTCGACATCGGCGAATGTCTTTTTTTCCTCGGGAATGATCTGGCTGACGGTGACGATCACCGCGCCGAAGCGTCCCTGCACCGGCGCGCTGACTTCTCCGTCCTTGAGCGAGAAGGCGGCATCGGCCACCGCCGGATCGATGATGGTCGTCTTGGTCACCGTGCCGAGATCGAGATCCTGCTCCTTGAGGCCGCGTTCGGCGGCGAGGGCTGCGAACGTCGTGCCGCTCTTGATCTTGTCGCTCGCGGCCTGCGCATCGGCCATGGCCGGGAACACCATCTGCTCGACGTGGCGCTTCTCCGGCGTGATGTAACGGCTGCGGTTATCGTCGAAGATCTTCTTCAGATCGTCGTCGGAGATTTCCAGTGTCTTTGCGAGTTCCGCCGGCGTCACCGTGACGACCACGATCTTGCGATACTCTGGAGCGCGGAACATGATTTGGCGCTGCTCGAAATATTTGCTGAGCTGATCGTCGGTCGGCGGCGCGATATCGCCAGCCTGCGCCGGGCCGAGCGCAACATAGGCGATACTGCGCTGCTCGTTCTGGAACTGGTTGACGGCATCGAGCCATGTTTTCGGCGTTGTAACATTGCCGGAAACGGAATCGATGATCTGGCGCCGCAGCGTGTTGGAGCGCTGGTCGGTGACGAAGCGCTGCTCGGTCAGGTTGGCGTTGAGTAGCGCGTCCTGGAATTTGGCGGCGTCGAATTTGCCGTCCGGTGTCTGGAATTGCGGGTTGCCGGTGATCCGGCGCGAGATCTCGGCGTTGGATAGTCCAAGCCCCATCTGTTTCGCGCGCTGATCGAGGCCGGCCTGGGCGACCATCTCGCTCAACACCTGCTGCTGCAGGCCGAAAGCGCTCGCTTGCTCGGGCGTGATCACCTTGCCGAGCTGCCGCGACATCGCCTGCAGTCGGTCGTTATAGTTTTGGCGGAATTGATCGACGCTGATTTCGGTCTTGCCGATCGAGGCAAGGTAGGAGTGGCCAAATCCGTTGAATATGTCGTTGATGCCCCACAGCGCGAAAATGCCGGCAAGCAAGGTCATGACCGCGCCCATCACGATGCGGCCGAGCCAGGTGGTGGAGGCGTTGCGGATACCTCGAAGCATGGGTCCAGTGCTCTGATTGATGCCAGTTAGCGTAAGGCTAAAGGCGGCGCATAATAAGGAGCGTCGCTAAGGGCCGCAACCGCCGGGATTTGTTGATAAAACGGGTCTTTTCCGCGCGCAATCGGTCTGCTAACGGCTCTTTGTCGCATGAGATAAGGTTCTAAAAATGGCGCGCCGTTCGTTGGTGGCAGGCAATTGGAAGATGAACGGGCTTGCCTCGTCGGTCGCGCAATTGGACAAAATCATCGCAGGCGCGGCCCAGTTGCCAGCGGCTGTGGACATTCTCGTATGTCCGCCGTTTACGCTTCTAGCCGGCTTTGCCGCGCGGGCACGGAGCACGCGGGTCGCCATCGGCGGACAGGATTGTCATGCTGAGGCATCCGGTGCCCATACCGGCGATATCGCTGCCGAGATGTTGGCCGACGCGCAGCGACGGCAGTGATCGTCGGTCATTCCGAACGGCGGCAGGATCATCACGAGACTGATGCCGAGGTCTATGCCAAGGCGATGGCGGCGCGGCGGGCAGGACTGTTGCCGATCGTCTGCGTCGGCGAGACCCGCGTCGAGCGCGATGCCGGCAGGGCCCACGACGTGGTGGGTGCCCAGCTTGCGGCTCGCTACCCGATGGCGCAGGCGATTTCGTCGTCGCCTACGAACCGGTCTGGGCCATAGGGACAGGGCTCACGCCGATGTCAAAGGACGTGGCGGACATGCATGGCTTCATCCGCGGGCAACTCGCTGCGCGTTTCGGCAGCTTCAGCGAGACGGCTCGCATCCTCTATGGCGGTTCGGTGAAAGCGTCCAACGCCAAGGAGTTACTTGCCATCGACAACGTCGATGGCGCCCTTGTTGGCGGCGCAAGCCTCAATGCGGAAGAGTTTCTGGCGATAGCAGGCGTTTATCGCTAATATCCTCAAGCGCTGGCACCAGACCGGCGGGGAGGACGCCATGAAAATTCAGAGCGCTGTTGCGGTGATCGTTGGATTTGCCTTGCCGCTGCTGACGGCGCCAGCAAACGCCGCCGAACTCAAGTTGCTCGAAGGCAACGCGCTCAATGCGGTGATAAGCGACCTCGGTCCGCAGTTCGAGAAGGCAACCGGCAATAAAATCGACGCAACGATCGGCACCAGCGCGCAACTTAAAGCCAAAGTCGACAGCAACGAAGCGTTCGACGCGATTATCCTCACCAAAGCGCTGCTCGATCAGCTCGCTGCGCAGGGCAAGGTCGCCGATGCGCCGCGGGCGCCGATCGCGCATGTCGGGATCGGCGTTGCGATCCGCAAAGGTGCGCCGAAACCGAACATCAGCACGGTCGATGCGTTCAAGCAGGCTATGCTGAACGCGAAGTCGATTGGCTACGTCGACAACACGCCGACCGGTGCCGCGCTGAAGGCCATTTTCGCCAAGCTCGGCATCGCCGATCAGGTCAATCCGAAACTGAAGCCGCTGACGATTCAGGCAGCGGACGCGGTGGCCAATGGCGACGTCGAGATCGGCATGACGCAGATCAGCGAGATCTTGCCTGTTGCCGGTGCCGAGCTGGTCGGGCCGTTACCGGCGGACATCCAGGTTAATACGGTATTTGCTGCTGGCATCAGCACCGCCGCAAAGAATGCCGACGGTGCGGCAGCGCTGATCAAGTTCCTGACATCGCCGTCCGCGGCGGCAGTGATCAAAGCCAAGGGCATGGAGCCAGGCTGAGCGGCAACAACATATTCAATAAATAAAAAGGGAGGAGAGCCATGGCGGACGAGAATAATCCGATCCGACGCCGCAATTTCCTGATGGGAGCGGGAACTGCGGTAGCTGCGTCCTTGGCGCAGCCGGTTGCGAGCGAAGCGCAGACCGCGCCAGCCGTCGCACCGGTGCCCGGCGATCAGCCCGAGCCCTTGCTGACTTTGACGGCGACGGAGCACGCATTCCTCGCCGCCGCCGCCGATACAATAATCCCCGCCGACGAGTTGTCGCCGTCCGGCAGCGATTGCGGCGTGGCGACTTCATCGACCGCCAGCTTGCGGGTGCTTACGGCGCCGGCGCGCGGCTTTATCGCGACGGGCCATTTGCCAAGGCGAAGCCCGAATTCGGTTACCAACTACCGCTCAATCCCCGCGAATTCTTCCGCGTCGGGATTGCTGCCGCGAACGATTGGTCACGCAAGACCTACAGCAAGGATTTTGATCGTCTAGCCGATGCTGATCGCGTCGCTGCGCTCAAGGCAATGGAGGGCGGCACCGCTGAATTCGCCGGTGTGTCGAGCCGAGGGTTCTTTGAAGCACTGCTGCAAATCACCATGGAGGGGTTCTTCGCCGACCCGATCTACGGCGGCAATCGCAACATGGCTTCGTGGAAGATGGTCGGTTATCCCGGCTTGCCGGCGACCTATCGCGAGGACATCAAAATATACTTCGGCAAGAAGTACGACAAACCGCCGCATTCGATTGTGGACTTTTCTTGAGGGAGATAAATCATGATCACACTCAAGGAAACGGATGCGGTCGTCATCGGCGTCGGCTGGACCGGCTCGATCCTGGCGCGCGAACTGACAAAAGCCGGCCTCAACGTCGTCGGCCTCGAACGTGGCAACAAGCGTACCCCGCGCGAGAACTTCACTATCCCGTCGGTGCGCGACGATCTCAAATACGCGGTGCGGCAGGAGCTGTTTCAGGACGCCCAGCTTGAAACCGTTTCGTTGCGGCATTCGCCAGACGAAACGGCATTACCGATGCGGCGCCTCGGGTCGTTTCTGCCAGGCACCGATCTCGGCGGCGCCGGCGCCCACTGGAACGGCATGACATGGCGGTGGCTGCCGTCCGATCACAATGCGCGCAGCCACATCATCGAGCGTTACGGCAAGAACGCCATCCCGGAAGAGATGACGATCCAGGATTTGCCGGTATCGTACGATGAGCTTGAACCGTACTACGACAAATTCGAAAAGCTCTGCGGCGTTTCCGGCAAGGCAGGCAACCTGCGCGGCAATATCATCGATGGCGGCAACGTTTTCGAGGGGCCGCGGCAGAACGAATATCCGAATCCGCCACTGGCGAAGAGTCTGGCCGGGACGATCATGGACCAGGCATCGCGCAGCCTCGGCTATCATCCGTTCCAGGCCCCGTCGAGTAATGCCAGCGAGACCTATACGAACTTCGAAGGCATGACGCTCGGCGCCTGCGAATATTGCGGGCACTGCGAGCGCTTTGGCTGCGAAGCCAATGCCAAAGCTTCGCCGAACGTTTGCATACTGCCGGCGCTGCTCGCCGATCCGAAATTCGAGCTCCGCACCAACGCGCAGGTGAAAGAGCTTGTCTACGACAAGGCGTCGCGCAAGGTGACCGCCGTGCGTTACATCGATACGCGAAGCGGCGAGGAATACGAACAGCCCGCGGGCATCGTCATTCTCGGCGCGTATGTGTTCAACAACGTGCTGCTGATGCTCACATCCGGCATCGGCCAGCCCTACGACTACAAAACCGGGCAGGGCGCTGTCGGCAAGAATTACTGCTATCAGGTCGGTGCTGGCAACGTTACGGTCTTTGTGGGAGACAAGGAGATCAATCCGTTCATGGCGTCTGGCGCCCATGGCGTGCTGATCGACGATTTCAACGGCGACAACTTCGATCACGCCGGATTGGGCTTTTTCGGCGGCGCCTGGATTCAGGCAGGGCCGACGAATGGCAGGCCGATCCTGACCCGTCCGGTGCCGCCCGGTACGCCGCGCTGGGGCCATGAATGGAAACAGGCGACAGCGAAATGGTACAATCACGCTTTTGCCATTGGTGCCTCGGGTTGTAACTACGCCCACCGCGAGAATTTCCTCGATCTCGACCCGAACTACAAAGATGCGCTCGGCCGGCCGCTGATCCGCATGTCGTACAATTTCCACGACAACGACTACAAGCTCGCCAACTATATCAGCGGCGTTCTTGGCCGGCTGGCGAAGGCAATGAATCCAACGACGATGAGCACGCCGGCCGGAATCAAGGGCGACTATAGCGTCGTGCCGTACCAATCGACGCACAACACCGGCGGCACGATGACGGGCACTGATCCGAAGACCAGCGTCGTCAATCGCTACCTGCAATCGTGGGATGCCGACAACCTATTCGTGATGGGTGCGTCGGTGTTTCCGCAGAACGCATCATACAATCCGACTGGATTGCTGGGCGCGCTGGCCTATTGGTCGGCGAACGCAATCACAACGCAGTATCTCAAGAGCCCCGGGCCGCTGGTGCACGCATAGCACGGTTGCGAAAGAGGCAAATTCCGTTGCAACCGCATCAGCCGGGTTATGATCCGGCCGATCGTTTTCTCGTTTGAGTAACTCCACTCTTGTTGGGTAAGCATGAGAAAAAGCAAATTCGAATGGCCGCAGGGCAAACGCATCGCGGTCACAATCACGGTACTTCTGGAGACCTGGTCGGAGGGCAAGGCAGCGCCGTACTCGGTGCAGACGACGGCACTGAAAGCAGGCGCGAAGGATCACTCCGCCATCTCCTGGGGCGAGTATGGCGGCAACGAAGGTCTGTGGCGCATCATCCGGACCCTGGACCGTTTCCAGACGCCCGGCACCATTTGTCCCAACGCCGCCAGCGCCAGGCTTTATCCCGACGCCATCCGTCAGGCCATTAAAAGCGGCCACGAAATCGCCGCTCATGGACATTTCCAGGATGAACTTCTGGTCTATCGCGAGCCGGAGCAGGAACGCGAACTGATCCGCCGTTCGCTGCAAATGCTGGAGGATGTCACCGGCCAAAAGACCAAAGGTTGGTGCAGCCCGGTATTGGCCTGGACCGACAAGACCTACGAGTTTCTGGTGCAGGAAGGACTCGTGTGGCACGGTGAGGCCAAGGACGTCAGCATGCCGCGCAGGATCAAAACCGAAAGTGGCAGCCTGATTGCCCTGCCGGTGAGCGACTTCACCGACAATCGCGTGCTGCGTTCGAGTCCGCTCCATTATTACGACGTTTATCGCGAGACGTTCGACTATCTTTACGAACACGAGCCGATGGGGATGCTGCCGATCGCGATCCATTGCCACTGGGGTGGCAGGCCGTTGATGGCGGCCATGCTGCAAAAAATCCTGGCACACATGTCGGGCCACTCGGATGTCTGGTTTGCCACCGGCTCGCAGATTGCCGACTGGGTGATTGAACGCCGGTTCGACGACGCTCGATATTCAGACCGGTTTTTCTCCTGACCTGCCGGCGGCGGAGCCATGAAGCGGCGTAACTTTATGAGTTTGATGTTGGGCGGAGCGGCGCTCCCGGCATTTTTGCGCGGAGCGAGTGCGCAGGCGTATCCGACGCGCCCGGTGCGCATCGTTGTCGGCACCGCGGCGGGCGGTGGCATGGATTTCGCTGGTCGGATCATCGCACAAGCATTGACGGAGCGGCTCGGCCAGCAATTCTTTGTCGAAGACCGGCCCGGTGCGGGAACCAATGTCGGTACCGAGTTCGTGCTGAACTCGCCACCGGACGGTTACACGTTGCTCCTTGTTTCGGCTGCGAACGCAATCAACACCACGCTCTATAAAAATCTCAATTTCAATTTCATACGCGACGCGGCCCCGATCGCGACTATCGCCCGCGTTCCGCAGATTATGGAGGTGCATCCTTCCGTTCCAGCCAATTCAGTCCCTGAATTCATCGCCTATGCGAAGGCTAATCCGCACAAGATCAATTTGCATCTGCCGGCAATGGGAGTGTGCAGCAAGTCGCGGGCGAGCTTTTCAGGATGATGGCGGGCATCGACATGGTTGACGTGCCTTACAATGGCGCGGGACCGGCGCTGGTCGATTTGCTCGCCGGTCAAACCCAAGTGATGTTCGACACCACGCCCGGCTCGCTTCCCCATATCAAAGCCGGCAGGCTCCGTGCCCTGGCGGTGACAACGGCGTCGCGGAGCGAGGTGTTGCCGGATTTGCCCACGGTCGGTGAATTCGTGTCCGGCTACGAGGCGAGCCAATGGTATGGACTTGCTGGGCCGAAGAACATTCCGAGCGGCGTGATCGACAGGCTCAACAAGGAGGTCAACGCTGCAATTAGCGAACCGGGAATGAAAGCGAGATTGGCGGACCTCGGCGGCGCGCCGTTACAAGGTACGCCTGCGGATTTTGGCGCTCTTATTGTCAGCGAGACGGAGAAGTGGGGCAGGGTGGTGAAATTCTCCGGCGCAGCCGCCGACTAGAAGCGCTGCATATGATGACTGTCGCTACATCTGTCGAGGTCGTGTCGTTCTGGCGTCACGCTGGAGACGAGCGCTGGTTCGAAAAGGATGATGATTTCGACCGCACCGTAACATCCAGATTTCTGACGACTTATGAGGCGGCTTCGCATGGCGAACTCGGGCGTGGGAAGCCAATGCCGAAGGTGCGCTCGCGCTGGTCATCGTTCTCGATCAATTTCCACGCAATATGTTTCGGGGCAGCGCGGGGGCCTTTGCCACCGATCCGCTGGCGCGCGCTGTCGCCGACCGCGCTCTGGCGCAGGGTTTCGATAAAATGACGGAGCAATCGTTGCGGCAATTCTTTTACTTGCCGTTTATGCACTCCGAGCTTTTGGACGATCAAGAATCGCTGTCTGCAACTCTATGAATCATATGGCGATGCCAACGCTTGCAGTACGCGATCACCCACCGCGATATCATTTTGAAATTCGGAAGATTCCCACATCGTAACCAGGTACTGGGTCGCTCAACGACGCCGGCAGAAGATGAGTTCTTAAGAAGTGGCGGTTTTGCTGGATAAGTTACACTAAGTGACGGTGTAACTGCGTACCTGTCCAAAAATAATTTTGGCGTAATCTATCCGAAGTCTAAGATTTTTCCGGCCAACGCGTAAGTTCGGAGTAATTTCTACTGAGTTTTTACGTATTCCCATGCCGTATTTACGGCGCTGCCAATATACATCGCAGAACTGCTCCGCATACTTCCGACACGATGACCGCAAGTCGTCCTAGTCCGAACATTCGAGCGGCGACTTCGTGGAAGGCATCGGCATAAAACAGGAGCAAACAATGCGTCCCAGGAGCACACTAACACTTGCTGCGCTCGTTCTCGGCGCGGCCTGCGCGTCGGTGCCGGCCCTCGCTCAGAGCAGACAGAGCAATCCAAGCTATTCCAATACGGGCCCCTATAATGGTGCGCCGCTGTCGCCGAATGGCATTAGCGCCGCGGCGAGTTCCTACGGCGGCCCGGGACCGGGCTATGTTGGGCCGGCCGGTGGTAAGAGCACGCCGGGTGCATATTCGAATAATCTGGCGTCAGGCGTCCCAGCTTTCGCCGAATGGCATTAGCGCCGCGGCAAGTGCGTATGGTGGCCCCGGACCGGGCTATATCGGACCGGTCGGAGGCAAGGGTACGCCGACTGCGTATTCCAATAACCTTGCGTCAGGCGCCCCGCTTTCGCCGAATGGCATTAGTGCCGCGGCGAATGCGCTACGGCGGTCCCGGCTATATGGGCAACTGATCCAACAAGATCGAAAAGTTCAAATGAGCCCGGTTTGGCGCAAGCCAGACCGGGTTTTTCGTTTTGGTCGGGTGCAGGCTCGGCGCGAACCTTACTGCGCTTTAAGTAACGGCGGCGGATCGATCGGACTGGTTTGTGCCGTCGTCGGCACATCGTTCGTCGCCGTGCGGAATTCGTCAGCGCCGCCCGCGCGGTAAACGATGATGCCGGCCGCCAGGAAGGCAAAGAGCACGGCGGCTGCAAACCAGTACCCGGTAGCGTCCGCGCCGGTCTTGAACTCAAGTTTGTGATCAAGACCGTAACGGTCGTAGTCGAAGTCGAGATGCTGCTTTTCCATTTTTTCATTTTGCGCTCCATTCCCGAAGGCAAACGAACAACGCGGAACTCAGCCCGAAGCGTAACGGGGCAGCTATGCAAAAGTTCCGTTAGCGGATCCGGAAACCGGAGGAATGGAGGGCCATTCCTGTGAACGCAGGTTGGGTCTATTCTGGTTCCAAGGAAAAGCGCGCGCTGCATCGACCAAGCGCCGGCAGGGAGGATCAAGATGACCGACGAGACAATTCCACGCCGAAAATTTCTGGTTGGGGCGGGCCTCGCCGGCACTGCCGTTGCGACCGGGCTCAGCGGAGAAGCGCAGGCCCAAACGCCTGCCGCGTCGCCGGCACCGACTGCCGCACCGCAGCCGGAACCGCTGTTACTGCTCAATGAAACCGAGCACGCCTTCGTCGTCGCCGCCGTCGATACGATAATCCCGGCCGACGACCTCTCCCCCTCCGGCAGCCAGTGCGGTTGCGACGTCTACATCGATCGCCAGCTCGCCAGCGCCTGGGGCGGCGGCGCCAAGATGTATCGGGCCGGCCCCTATACCAAAGGCAAGCCGGAGCAGGGCTATCAGCTTCCACTTACCCCGGCCGAGTTCATCACCACCGGTATCGCCGCCGCCAATGCCTGGTCGCGCAAGACCTACAATATGGATTTCGACCGGCTCGATCCCGACAAGCGTATCGAGGCGTTCAAGGCAATGGAGGAGGGTAAGGCGGACTTCGCCAATGTGAGTTCCAAGGCCTTCTTTGCTCGCTTGCTCACGCTGACGATGGAAGGCTTTTTCGCCGATCCGATTTACGGCGGCAACCGCAACATGGCGTCATGGCGGATGCTGCAATATCCGGGGTTGCCCGCGACTTTCGCCAACCTGATCGATGAGTATCGCGACAAGCGCTACGTCGCTGAGCCGAAATCGATCGCGGACTTTTCGTAAGGGAGGCGGACATGGTGACGAAATTAAAAGAAGTCGATGTCGTCGCGGTCGGCCTCGGCTGGACCGGCGCGATCCTGGCGCGCGAACTCACCAAAGCCGGCTTGAACGTGGTCGCGCTGGAAAAAGGGCAGGACCGCGTTCCCGGTCAGGATTTCACGATTCCCGCAGTGCGTGACGAGCTGCGATGGTCGCAGCGTCTCGAGTTGATGTGGGACAATTCGATCGACACGCTGACCTTCCGCAATTTCCCGAACGAACAGGCGCTACCCATTCGCCGCATTGGCGCGTTCTTGCCGGGCGAGGGAGTCGGCGGTTCCGGCATCCACTGGGGCGCTTTGCACTGGCGCTTCCTGCCGAGCGATTTTCGGATCCGCTCCGCGCTCACAGAGCGTTATGGCGCGAATGCGCTGCCGGATGGCATGACGATCCAGGATTGGCCGGTCAGCTACGATGAGATGGAGCCATTCTACGACCAGTTCGACAAGATCTGCGGCGCTTCGGGCACGGCCGGGAATCTCCGTGGCAACAAGGTCGCGGGCGGTAACGTGTTCGAGGGACCGCGGGCGAACGAATATCCAAACGCGGCCGATCAAATCGAGTAATGCCGGATTGATGTTTGGCGAGGCGGCGAAAAGCCTCGGCTATCATCCGTTTCCGGCGCCGGTCGCGATCGCGAGCAACGCCTACACCAATCCAGAAAACGTCGCGCTTGGGCGCTTGCGAGTATTGCGGCTTCTGCAATCGCATTGCCTGCGAGACCAATGCCAAGGCATCGGCGAATTCGACCATCCTGCCGGCGCTGCGGCTTGATCCGAAGTTCGAAATGCGCACGCGGACGTTTGTCACCAAGCTCAACTATGACAAGGCCGCCAAGCGCGTTGTGAGCGTGTCTTATGTCGATAAGCGAAACGGCGAGGAATATGAGCAGCCCGCCAACATCGTGCTGCTGACGTCCTATGTATTCTCCAACGTACAGCACATGCTGCTTGCCGGCATCGGCGAGCCCTACGATCGCGCGACCGGAAAAGGCGTCGTCGGCAAGAACTACGCCTACCAGTTCGAAGCCGGCGCCAGTGCCTTCTTCGAAAACAAGGAGATGAATCCCTATTGGGGCTCAGCCGGCATGGGCGTCGTCATCGACGATTTCAACGGCGAGAATTTCGACCACGGCGGACTGGGTTTCTTCGGCGGCGGCTACATCATGGCGAGCACCGCTGCCGCGCCGCCGATGGCCGGGCGCACCGTGCCGCACGGTACGCCGGAGTGGGGCGCCGATTGGAAGCGCGCCACCGCGAAGTGGTACTACCACGCGGCCCGGTTCAACACCCAAGGATCGGTCTACGCCAACCGCGACAACTTCATGGACCTCGATCCGACCTACAAGGATGCGTTCGGCCGGCCGCTGATCCGGCTCACCTACAATCCGCCCGACAACGAATTCAAGATGTCGGCCTATCTGCTCAATAAACTTGAGGGTGCCATCAAGGCGATGAACCCGACATCTTACGACATGCACCCGCGGCCGAAGACGTTCACCGTGGTGCCGTATCAATCGACCCACAATACCGGCGGAACGATGATGGGAAGCGACCCGAAGTCGAGCGTCGTCAACCGTTACCTGCAAGCATGGGACGCCCACAATCTTTTCATCCAGGGCGCGTCGGTGTTCCCGCAGCAGCACGGCTACAACCCGACCGGCACGGTAGGCGCGCTGGCGTACTGGTCGGCCAAGGCAATTACGCAAAACTATCTGAAAAATCCGGGACCGCTGGTTCACGCTTGAGCGGGCATGGGAGGAGACAATGCGACAAGTGAATTTGGGCGCGGCGATCGCCGCCGCGGCGGTGAGTATTGTCACGGCAGCGCCGGTATTCGCAGCCGATGCCGCCCATGGCAAACAGGTCTTTGCCCAATGCGCGGCCTGCCATAGCGATAAACCGGACGCGATCGGCCCGAGCCTCAAGGGCGTTTATGGCCGAAAGTCAGGATCGCTGTCGGATTTTCGCTATTCCAACGCCATGCTGCGCGCCAACCTGACCTGGGACGACACGAACCTGCACGCCTATATCAAGGACCCGCAGGCCAAGGTGCCGGGCAATCACATGCCGTTCGGCGGCCTTTCCAGCGATCGGACATCGACGACGTGATCGCTTACCTCAAGGATTACAAATAGCTACGGCCGGGCTGCTACGGCCATAGAAAATCCCTTTTGGATCATGTAGAGACCGCCCGCGGATGCCTATATAGAGGCAACCCGGCAAGCGGAAATCCTGAATGATTAGCGTCATTATCGTCATCCATCTCATGCTGGTCCTCGCCTTGATCGGCGTGGTGATGCTGCAAAAGTCCGAGGGCGGCGGTCTCGTCAGCTCGACCAGCGGCTTTATGACCGGCCGCGGTACGGCGAACGTGCTTACCCGCACCACGGCGCTGCTTGCCGCAGGCTTCTTCCTGACCAGTCTGGCGCTGTCCTGGCTGGCGGGCCTCGACCGCAAGCCTACCTCCATTATCAATCCTAACGGCGACGAACCCAGGAGGCGCCGCTGAGCGCGCCGACGGCGCCGTTGAGTTCTGGCGGCGGCGTGCTCAATCAGTTGCAGCAAGGTTCCCCGGGCAGGCCGGCGGCGCCCGGTCCGGCGCCGGCCCCGAGTGGTCCGCAGGTGCCTGAATCGAAGTAGGCGGGAGGTCGGCCGGCAAGCTTGCTTGCCGGCTGAGGACTTTCACGTAACCCTCTGTTGTATTGCGCTTTAGTTAAAGTCTCTGTGGACCGATCCACGGTGCGCAGCAGATATTCCGGAAAATCGCTCGTCGAATCGAAAAAGGCGCGGTAAGCGTTAGGCTCCCATGGCGCGGTACATCTTCATCACCGGCGGCGTGGTCTCCTCACTTGGCAAAGGATTGGCGTCCGCTGCGCTCGGCGCGCTATTGCAGGCGCGGGGCTACAAGGTCCGGCTGCGCAAGCTCGATCCCTATCTCAATGTCGATCCCGGAACGATGTCGCCGTATCAGCACGGCGAGGTGTTTGTTACCGATGATGGTGCCGAGACCGATCTAGACCTCGGCCATTATGAGCGGTTCACCGGCCGGCCGGCGACGCGGTTCGACAACATAACGACCGGGCGCATCTATCAGGACATCCTGACCAAGGAGCGGCGCGGCGACTATCTCGGCGCCACCATCCAGGTCATTCCTCACGTCACCAACGCCATCAAGGACTTCATCCGCGACGGCAATGAGGGATTCGATTTCGTGCTGTGCGAGATCGGCGGCACGGTCGGCGATATCGAGGGCCTGCCGTATTTCGAAGCGATCCGGCAGATGGGCAACGACCTGCCGCGCGGCCACGCGATCTACATCCATCTGACCTTGATGCCGTTCATCCCGAGCGCCGGGGAATTGAAAACCAAGCCGACCCAGCACTCGGTGCGCGAATTGCGCGCCATCGGCATCCAGCCCGATATCCTTTTGTGCCGAAGTGACCGCGAAATCCCGCTCAGCGAGCGCAAGAAGCTCGCGCTGTTCTGCAATGTGCGCGAGAGCGCGGTGATCGAAGCGCGCGACGTCGACAACATCTATGCGGTGCCGGAGGCCTATCATGCCGCCGGCCTCGACGACGAAGTGCTCGCCGCTTTCGGTGTCGAAAATCCGCCGCCGCCCGATCTCGCCACCTGGCACCTGATCAACGAACGCGTCCGCAATCCGGAAGGCGACGTGACGATTGCGATTGTCGGCAAATACACCGGCATGAAGGACGCCTATAAATCGCTGATCGAGGCGCTTTCGCATGGCGGCATATCCAACAAGGTGAAAGTCACCCTCGACTGGATTGAAAGCGAAGTGTTCGAGAAAGAAGACCCCGCACCTTACCTTGAACACGTCAACGGCATCCTGGTGCCGGGCGGCTTTGGCCAGCGCGGCGCCGAGGGCAAAATCCTCGCCGCACAGTTCGCGCGCGAACGCAAAGTGCCGTATTTCGGCATCTGCTTCGGCATGCAGATGGCGGTGATCGAAGCGGCGCGAAATCTCTGCGGCATCGAGCAGGCCAACTCCACCGAATTCGTGCCGACCAGCGAGCCGGTCGTCGGTCTTATGACCGAGTGGATGAAGGGCAACGAGCTGCAAAAGCGCGGTATTTCCGCCGATCTCGGCGGCACGATGCGGCTTGGCGCCTACCCCGCGACGTTGCAGCGCGGCAGCAAGGTTTCCGACATCTATCAGGCGACCGAAATCTCCGAGCGCCACCGCCACCGTTACGAGGTCAATACGGCTTACAAAGACCGCCTGGCGCAGCACGGCATGCGCTTCTCAGGCATGTCGCCGGACGGACTGTTGCCGGAGATCATCGAGTTCGAGGACCATCCCTGGTTCATCGGCGTGCAATTCCACCCCGAGCTGAAATCGCGGCCGTTCGCGCCGCATCCGCTGTTCTCATCCTTCATCGGGGCGGCGGTGGAGCGGAGCCGGCTGGTGTAAGCCGCAGCTCGTCGATCCGCCGAAGCTCTTCGCTTGGCTCCGAGTACTAAGACCAAATCAACTGGGAGGATCTCATGATTTACGAGTATCGCATTTATCGCTGCATCCCCGGCCGTCTGCCCGCGCTGCTCAAGCGCTTTCAAGAACAAACTCTCAAAATCTGGGAGAAGCACGGCATCAAGCAGGCCGGTTTCTGGACCGTGCTCGTCGGCGACGGCAGCCAGGATCTTCACTACATGCTGGCTTGGGAGTCGCTCGCCGATCGGGAGAAGAAATGGAATACCTTTCAGGCCGATCCGGCGTGGCATAAGGCACGCGATGACAGCGAGAAAGACGGGCCGATCATCGCCAATATCACCAGTTCGTTCATGCGGCCGACCGCGTTTTCTGCAATGCAGTAACGCCGGTTGACCGGGCTGGCCGTGGGCTTCATGGTCGCCGGCGAGGACGCTGATGACCGCAAAGCCGAATTCCATCGTCACCATCGGCAAAGTGCGTTTCGGCAATAAACTGCCGCTCGCGCTGATTGCAGGGCCGTGCGCGCTGGAGAGCCGCGCGCACGCGTTCGACATGGCGGGCGTACTCAAAGAGCTGACGGCGAAACTCGGCATCGCGTTCGTCTACAAGACCTCGTTCGACAAGGCGAACCGCACCGCGGCCAAAAGCGCGCGGGGCCTTGGTCTCGACAAGGCGCTGTCGATTTTTGCCGAGCTGCGCAAGAAGCTCGGCGTGCCGGTTGCTCACCGATGTGCACGAGCCCGACCAATGCGCGGCGGTTGCCGAGGCGGTCGATGTTCTGCAAATCCCGGCGTTCCTGAGCCGGCAAACCGATCTTCTGGTCGCGGCTGCCAAAACCGGCTGCGTCGTCAACGTCAAGAAGGGCCAGTTTCTTGCACCGTGGGATATGGCCAATGTCGTGGCCAAGGTGACCGCCGCGGGCAATCGCAACGTGCTTGTCACGGAGCGCGGCGTGTCCTTCGGCTACAATACGCTGGTATCCGACATGCGCGCGCTTCCGGAACTGGCAAAGACAGGCGCACCTGTGATCTTTGATGCCACCCATTCGGTCCAGCAGCCAGGGGGGCAGGGCACCTCATCCGGTGGTCGAACGCGAGTTCGTTCCAGTGCTGGCGCGGGCCGCGGTCGCGGTCGGTGTGGCGGGTGTTTTCATTGAAACTCACCAAGACCCTGACAAAGCACCATCGGATGGGCCAAATATGGTTCCGCTCAAGAGCTTGGCGCCTCTTCTTGAGCGATTGATGGAATTCGATGCGCTCGCCAAAAAAGGCTGAGTAAGGTCATTACGCCCATCCTCAGAATTGTCAGTCTAGTGGTGTTCGCATCGACGCTGTTTTCGCGCGCCGTCGATCCCGTTATTCCGAAGATCGCTGCTGATCTGGGGATCGACGTGAAAACCGCCGCGCTGCTCTCGACCGCCTTCACGTTTCCCTACGCGATCATGCAGCCGGCGCTTGGCACCATCGGCGACTTCTTCGGCAAGACGCGGCTGATGAATATCTGCCTTGCTGTCGTGGTGACAACGACACTGATCTGCGCCTTCGCCAGCAATTTCACCTTGCTTGTCGCGATGCGCATTGTTGCGGGTGTTTTCGCCGGCGGCATTTTTCCGATCGGCATGGCGCTGGTCGGCGACCTGGTTCCCATCGAGTCGCGGCAACTGGCGATCGGACGGCTGCTCGCCGTCGGGCTCACTGGCAATCTCATTGGCGCAGTCATTTCCGGCGTCATCGGCGATCTGCTCGGCTGGCGCGGGGTATTCTTCTCGATCGGCGGCTTTGGCCTGATCACTGCGGGATTCGCCTTTTTTGCCTTCCGCGGCATGAATGTCGGCAAGCCAAGAAGGTTCAACGTCGCTGCGGCTCTGGCCGGATTTCGCGGCGTGTTCGCGGACCCGCGCGCCAAGATCTGCTTCGGCTCGGTATTCTTTGAAGGCATCGTGATCCACGGCATGTTCCCGTACGTCGCGCTGCTCTTGCTGGCGAGCGGGCTGACGCATTCGTCCTATGCCGGTCTTGTCATCGGCGGCTTCGGGCTTGGCGGGATCATCTTCTCGCTGATGCTGCCGCTCCTTGTCGTTCGTATGACCGAACGGCAACTGATGCTTACGGGCGCGGCCGGCGCGGCGATCTGTTTCATCCTGATTGCATTCGGCCTGACCTGGTACGTCCAGGCGGTCGTTTTTGTGCTGTTTGGCTTGTCGTTCTACATGCTGCACAACAACATCCAGCTCCACGTTACCGACTTGTCGCAGACGGCTCGCGGCGCGGCGCTCTCGCTGCACTCAAGCTTTTTCTTCACCGGGCAAGCGATCGGGCCGATCTATTACGGCTACACCTTCGGACATCTCGGCTTGCACATTCCGCCGCTATTCGGCGCCGTCGTGATCGCAATCGTCGGGCTGGTTTGCGCGCGGTATCTGCGCCACCGGCGGCCGATGCCGGCGAGGATCGAGTGAGTTGCGTTCCGGGAGTTGCATCTAAGCCAGCAAGCTCGCGCACCATCGGGATCACCTTGGTGCCGTAGAGTTCGATGCTGCGCATCAGCTTGTCGTGCGGCAACGTGCCGGACGAATACTTCATGTCGAAGCGGGCGATGCCGAGCGCCTTGGCTGTCGCCGCGATCCGGCGGGCCACGGTTTCCGGCGAGCCGCAATAGAGCGAGCCGCCGTCGGCTTCGGAATCGAAATGCGCCCGCGTCGCCGGCGGCCAGCCGCGCTCGGCGCCGATGCGGTCGCGCATGGCTTTATGATGCGGCCATAGTTCCTCGCGTGCCTGCTGATCGGTGTCGGCGACGTAGCCATGGGAGTGCAAGCCGATCGGCTTCACCGGCTTGCCGAGTTGCGTATAGGCGCGCTGGTAAAGCTCGACATAGGGCATGAAACGCTTCGGATCGCCGCCAATAATGGCGAGCATCAGCGGCAGATCGTAACGCGCGGCGCGCACCACGGATTCCGGGCTGCCGCCGACTCCGATCCAGGTTTTGAGTTCGCCGCCTTCGAGCGGAGGGAAGACGCGCTGATTGGTCAGGGACGAGCGCGTGGTGCCGCTCCATGTCACGGTCTCATTGCGGATCAGCGCGACAAACAGGTCCAGTTTCTCTTCGAACAGTTGCTCGTATTGTTTCAAATCATAACCGAACAACGGAAAGGACTCCGTGAACGAGCCGCGGCCAACGGTGATCTCGGCGCGGCCGCTTGAGGCGGCATTGAGTGTCGAAAATCGCTCGAATACGCGCACCGGATCGTCCGACGACAGTACCGTCACTGCTGAGCCCAACAGGATGTGTTTGGTGCGACCGCCGATAGCGCCGAGCAGGACCTCCGGCGCCGAGATCGCGAAGTCGGGGCGGTGATGTTCGCCAACGCCGAACGCCTCGATACCAAGCTGATCGGCGAGTGCCGCCTGCTCTATCACTTCGCGAATGACGACGGCGTGCGCTTGCGGTTGTCCGTCCGGGCCGGCCGTGACGTCGCCGAACGTGTCCAGGCCGAATTCGATCTTCTGGGGCATGAATTGCGTAAGTGTTATCGCCGTCGTCAACGGGCATTATGTCAGTCGCGGGCGGATTGAGGTCTGAAATGCGCTCGCTAAAGCGCCTCAAACACGATATCCTGGGCGCCGTGCCACAGGACAAGCTGGCCGAGCGGGCGCAAGTGCTCAAGGCCTTCGACGATCGTCAAAAAATGATTGCCGGCGAGCTGACCGACTTTGCTGGCAAAATGTACGTTGCCATAGGCGAGCAGGATTTCCGTTTCGCTGATGCCGCCCGGATAGACGATGATCTGGCCGGGCGCCGGATAGCTGGTGTGGTTCTCGTATTTCAGCCCGAGATCGAGTTCGCCGAGCGGAATCCAGCAGCCTTCGCCGCTCCAGCGTACGTGAATGATCTGCTCTTTGTACGGCAGCATGCCCTTGAACTTCGCACACGTCAGTGGCGCATCCTTGTTTTCAAAGCGTGCGATGAATTCGAATTGCGCCGCTTTGATGCGAATCCGTTCCATGGTCGGTCCCTCCAGCCAGCTAGGCTAAATTGAGCAAGACATCGAGCAAGATGCGGGCCGCGATATCCGCATCTGCGGCCGTGACGGTCTCGAGCGGACTGTGGCTGATGCCGCCGTTGCCGCAACGGACGAACAGCATGCCGATATCGGTGACGCCGGCAAACATCTCGGCGTCATGGCCTGCACCGCTCGGAAGATAAAACGGCTTGATGCCGGTCCTGGCGACAGCTTCGGCGAACGCCGATTGCATTTGCGGCGCGCACGGCACGGCGCGGTGGCGCGAAAGCTCTCTGATGCTTGCGGTAACGCGGCGTCGCCTGGCGATCCCCTCAATAAACGCCTTGATGTCATCAATGGCGTCCTCGCGCGTGGTGTCGTTCACTGACCGTATATCCAGGGAAAACTCGCAGGATCCCGGTATGACGTTGATCAGGCCGTTCGGTACCGTGATCTGGCCGACGGTGCCGACGAGATTGGGAACCGCACTGCAACGGCGTTCGACTTCGAGAATGATTTCTGCAGCGGCGGTGGCGGCGTCGCGGCGGAGCGGCATCGGCACTGTACCGGCGTGCCCGGCGACGCCCTGAATGATGATCCGAAAGCGTGTCGAGCCGGTGATAGACGTCACGATTCCGACCGGAAGGTCGTTTTGCAACAATACCGGTCCTTGCTCGATGTGGACTTCCAGATAGCCACGCAGTGTTTCCGGAGGCGTTGCCAATTTCTGGATCGTCTCGAGATCGACGCCTTCTTGGCGCAGGACCGTGGCGAGACTGATATCGCTCACATCACGCCGCGCCAGTGCGCGTTCGTCGAAGCAGCCGGCGATGGCGCCGCTGCCGAGGTAGGGCGCGGAAAACCGCACGCCTTCCTCCTCGGAAAATCCGATCACCTCGAGATGGAAGGGCAGGCGCTGGCCGGTCTTTTTAAGATGCTCCGCAACGACGAGCCCTGTGAGAATGCCAAGCCGGCCGTCGAAGTGGCCGGCGTCGGCGACGGTGTCGTAGTGAGAGGCAATAATCAAAGTTTTGGCTGAAGGGTCGGGACTGGCGTAACGGCCGATGACGTTGCCGACTGCGTCGATCCGTGCGCTCAGTCCAGCGAGCTCCATCCAGTCGCGTAATTGTGCCGCTGCGGCTTTATGTGCGGGCGAGTAGAAGGTGCACATCAATCCTTCGGGCAGCTCCGTCCACTGGGCGAGTTGGTGCGCCAAGTCGAGTATTTTTGTGCCGAAGTCTGATGCAGCGGCTGTCACGCCCACGCCGGATTGATCTTGCCTGTTCAACATGCGCTTTGGCCGACCGATGCCCCGAAATAAGGCGGCGATTGGGAAGCCGACGGCTTGAACACGCCGCAGTGCATCTGCCATGGTGAACGCGCTCGATACGACTTAAGGATTGCCCGAATGGTCGGCCTCAATGGGGACCAATGCGACTGCGTGAATTGGCGAATGCACATTGGCGCCGGGATAGCATGCTTCCACGCCTCGTTCCATTTCTTATCTTTCAAAGCTGATTGCCGGTAAGCAGGGCAGGGTGTTGCGAATGGCGTCCGTGCCCTTTTCAGAATATCCGCGCGACCTTGCCGGCTACGGCCGCGATCCGCCCGATCCGCGTTGGCCGGGAAACGCCCGCGTCGCTGTGCAATTCGTGGTCAATTTCGAAGAGGGCGGCGAGAACAATATTCTTCACGGCGACAAGGCATCCGAAGCCTTCCTCGCTGACGTTCTCGGCGCGCAGCCTTGGCCCGGCCAGCGCCACATGAATGTGGAGTCGATGTTTGAATACGGCTCCCGCGCGGGATTTTGGCGGCTATGGCGCATCTTCACGATGCGGCAGATACCGGTGACGGTTTTTGGCGTTGCTACCGCGCTGGCCCGTAATCCCCAAATCGTTGCCGCCATGCGTGAGGCCAACTGGGATATTGCCAGCCATGGTTTGCGGTGGATCGACTACAAGGATTTTTCGCGCGCCGACGAAAAGGCGCATATGCGCGAGGCGATCCGCATCCACACCGAGGCGGTCGGCGGCCGGCCGGTGGGTTGGTACACCGGGCGCACTTCCGAACACACTCTGAAGCTTGTGCTTGAAGACGGCGGCTTTCTCTATTCGTCGGATTCCTATGCGGACGATCTGCCTTACTGGGTTAAATCAGCGAAAGGGCCGCATCTCATCGTTCCCTATTCGCTCGATGCCAACGATATGCGCTTCATCAATCCGCAAGGGTTTGGCGAAGCCGAGGAGTTCTTCGTCTATCTCCGCGATACGTTCGATATCCTCTACGGTGAGGGCGCGACCAAACCCAAGATGATGTCGATTGGATTGCACTGCCGCCTGGCCGGCCGGCCGGGGCGTGCTGCCGGTTTGGTACGATTCTTGGATCACATCAGCAAATTCGATCGCGTCTGGCCAGCGACGCGCCTTGAAATTGCACAACATTGGCATCGCGAGCATATCGCTCTCGCAGCCAATGCCCCGGTCGTTGCATGAGAGTCGGCAGTCAATGGCGCAGATTACGCTCGATGAACTGAACCGAATGGATCGCGCAGCCTTTCTCGCTGCGCTGGGCGAAGTATTTGAGCACGCTCCCTGGGTCGCCGAAAATGCTGCGGACGCGCGGCCGTTTGCCGGCCTCAACGCTCTCTATGACGTCATGACGGCTGCTGTGCGCAATGCGTCGGCGGATCGACAGATGGCTTTGATCAAAGGGCATCCCGATCTTGCAGGCAAGGCGGCGCGCGAAGGCGCCATCACCGACGACTCGAAGCTTGAACAGTCGAGTGCGGGTCTCGACCGGCTGACGGAACAGGAGTTTGCGACGTTCCATAAGCTCAATGACGCGTATCACGCCAAGTTCGACATTCCATTCATTGTTTGCGTGCGCCGCCATGGCAAGGAATTGATCCTGCGCCAGTTCGAGAAACGCCTGAGCAACGATACAACCGCGGAACGGCAAGCGGCGCTCAATGAAATTTTTCGTATCTCCGCGCTACGGCTCGACCAGCGCGTAGCAGCGCCCGATCGCCTGAAAGTCCATGGCCGCCTCTCAACCCACGTGCTCGACACCGGTCGGGGTCATCCGGCCGAAGGCGTCACGGTCGAATTCTTTGAAATTGAATCGTCGGACAGGGCGCGTCTGATTTCACGTTCGATTACCAACTCTGACGGCCGGACCGATCGGCCGTTGATCGCGGAGCAGCCGATTCCGATCGCTCAGTACGAATTGCGGTTCGGCGTCAGCGACTATTTCGCAAAGCAGGGAACGCCGGCTTCGGACCCGCCTTTCCTTGGCGTCGTTCCAATCCGCTTCGCGGTTGCCGAGCCGGAGTCCCATTATCACGTTCCGCTCCTTGTTACGCCGTGGAGTTACTCCACCTATCGCGGCAGCTAGTGTAGCGACCATGCAAGAAGAAAACTCCACACTTTGGATCAAAAATCCGCTGGCCATTCTGGCCGACGGAGCGGGAGGTGGCGTCGTTCTGCAAGCCGGCCGCATCGTCGAACTGGTGCCGGCAGGCCGCGATCGCGGCGACGCCGGGCGCAAAAATATTCGACGCCAGCGAACACGTCGTCCTGCCGGGCCTGATCAATACGCATCATCATTTCTATCAAACGCTGACGCGCGCTGTTCCAGCGGCGCTGGACCGTGAACTGTTTCCCTGGCTGCAAGCGCTCTATCCGGTCTGGGCGGGACTTACGCCGGAATCGCTCGATCTCGGCATGTCTCTCGCGATGGCCGAGTTATTGTTGTCAGGCTGCACGACGACCACCGACCATCACTATGTTTTTCCTGCGGGTCTCGAGGATTCCGTCGATATCGAAGTTGCGGCGGCCAAGCGGCTCGGGATTCGAGTGTTGCTGACCCGTGGCTCGATGAATCTGTCGCAGCGCGATGGCGGGCTGCCACCGGACAGCGTGGTGCAGGATGAAGACACCATCCTTGCCGACAGCGAGCGGGTAGTGAAGCGCTATCACCAGGCCGGCGAGGACGCGATGGTGCAGATCGCGCTTGCTCCGTGCTCGCCGTTCTCGGTGACGACGTCGCTTATGCGCCGCACCGCGGAAATGGCGGACAAGCTGAATGTGCGAATGCACACCCATCTTGCCGAGACCGAGGACGAGAACCGATTCTGCCAGCAAATGCATAATTGCCGGCCGCTCGATTACCTTGAAGACTGCGGCTGGCTCAACGATCGGGTCTGGCTCGCCCACGGCATTCACTTCAATGAAGGCGAGATCAAGCGGCTCGCACGGGCGGGAACGACCATTTCCCATTGTCCCGTGCAGCAACCAGACGCTAGCCTCAGGCACTTGTCCGGTGTGCGCGATGGAGGAGGCTGGCGTCCGCATCGGTATCGGCGTTGATGGCTCGGCCTCGAACGACGGCTCGAATCTGATGCAGGAGGTGCGCGCGGCGTTTCTGCTCCAGCGCAGCCGTTATGGCGTTAGCAAGGTCAGCCACAAGGACGCGTTGCGCTGGGCAACGAAAGGTTCGGCGGCTTGTACCGGACGAACGGATATCGGTGAGATCGCCGTTGGCAAGATGGCAGATCTCGCACTGTTCAAGCTTGACGAATTGCGTTTCTCCGGCGCCGGCGATCCGCTCGCCGCACTCGTTCTCTGCGGCGCGCATCGCGCTGACCGTGTCATGGTGGGCGGCCGCTGGCTGGTCGAAAACGGCCAAATTCCGGGCCTCGATACTTCAGACGCTGATACGCCGCCATTCCGCCGCAGCACGCGTGCTACAATCGGCGCGTTAGCCTCGGCTTCCTCTATTACGGCGAGAAAGTGCTCCGGGAGATTCTGATGCGACGTCTATCTTTCCTGGTCGTTGCGGCCATCTTCTCTGCAAACGCTTGGTCTGGCGGTAAACGCGCACGCTCAGGAAAGCGAGATCGATTGCAACTCCTTTATCAAGAATTCCGACGGTTCATGGACTGTCGTCCAGAAAGTCTACATCCCGGTTCAGAAAATCAGGGTTAACGAGGGGGTCACCTTCACGTCGGACCAGCTGTTTCTGGGTATCGACATGGTTGCCCGGCTCAACAAGGCCTGTCCCAATGTTCAGGCCCAGCCTGCGAACGCGGATGCGGCGTCCGGCGGGCGCTCCCGCTGTGGTCCAAGGCTCGCCGCAAGCATCTCAGGCGCCGCGGGTACAGTTGTCGCAATACGCCGATCCGAACGGCGAACTCGATGTTCGCAGGCTTACCTGCGCGCACGTCGATGCGGCATCGCCCGAGGAAGCGGATGTTCTCTTGTCCTGGTACAGCGGCTGGTACGCTGCGGCGGCGAAGCGGCGCGGTGCGAACATCAGCTTTGCGCGCGTGCGTGACGCCGTGCGCAATGTCAGGGACTATTGCCGGGTGAATGGCGGAAAGAACTTGAGCCAGGTCATGGAACTGATGCTCAAGTAGGTCGGGCTTGCGAAAAAACTACAGAAGGTGCTGCTGGCTGGAAAATCGCTCCAACCAGCAGCATCTCGCTCATTCGGAAACGCGATAAAGATTTCGGGCGGTCACTTGCCGGGAATCTTGTCGTCCACGCCTTTGACGTAGAAATTCATGCTCAGGATCTGGCCGTCGTCGAGATGGTCGCCGCCCTTGCATTCGATGGTCTTGCCGTCCTGATCGACGATCGGGCACTTGAACGGATGCAGCGTTCCGGCCTTGATCGCGGCCTCGGTATCCATCGCCATCTTCTTTACGTCGTCAGGCATGTTGGTGTAGGGCGCCATCACGACCAGCGTTCGATTTCAGGCCGCCCCAGGTATCGGTCGATTTCCAGGTGCCGTTGAGCACGTCGTTGACGCGCTGGACGTAGTACGGCGCCCAGTTGTCGACGATCGCGGTGAGCTGGCTCTTCGGTCCGAACTTGATCATGTCGAAGTCCTGGCCGAAGGCGAGCAGTGCCGCGCTGCGAGGCGATCTGCATGGCGGCGGGCGAGTTGGTGTGTTGCATCAGCACGTCCGCGCCCTGGTCGGCGAGCGCCTTGGCGGCATCGGCTTCCTTGCCCGGATCGAACCAGGTGCTCACCCAGATGATCTTGACCTTGATGTTCGGATTGACCGTCTGCGCGCCGAGCATCGTCGCATTGATGCCGGAGATCACTTCCGGGATCGGGAACGACACGATGTAGCCGAGCACGCCGGTCTTCGACATCTTGGCGGCGATCTGGCCCTGGATGTAGCGGCCTTCGTAGAAGCGGCCGGAATAGGTGCTGACGTTCGGCTGCGCGCTTGAAGCCGGTCGCGTGCTCGAAATCCACTTTCGGATAACGGCTCGCCACCTTGATCGTCGGATCCATGTAGCCGAACGACGTGGTGAAGATCAGCTTGTGGCCGGTGCGCGCCAGCTGCTCGATCGAACGCTCGGAGTCCGGCCCCTCGTTGACGTTTTCCAGATAGGTGGTGTCGATCTTGTCGCCGAGCGCTTTCACCAGCCCCTGACGGCCGACCTCGTGCTGATAGGTCCAGCCGAAGTCGCCGACCGGTCCGAGATAAATGAAACCGACCTTGAGTTTCTCGGCGGCAGGCGCCGCGAGAGTTGCGGCGCCGACCGCAAACAGTGCGATCGCCGCGGCGATCACAATCCGATTTTTCATGTGTTCACTCCGGGTTAGAAGACGGGGTCGTTTCTGCTCCTGCAGGCGACACGCCCGTCGCGCGCGCATGTAGCGATAAAGTTCAGCGGTCCGGCACAAAGACCACGCCGAGTGATGCAGGCGCGGCAGACCCGGCGGTGCCGCGCGTACGGGAAATCAATACCAGTACGACGACGGTTGCAAGATAGGGCAACGAAGACATCAACTGGGGCGGTATGCCGAGACCAAGCCCTTGCACCGAAAGCTGCAGAAAAGTGACGGCGCCGAACAGATACGCGCCAGCCACCAGGCGTCCCGGCCGCCACGAGGCGAACACCACCAGCGCCAGCGCGATCCAGCCGCGTCCTGCGGTCATGCCGGGGATGAAGAAAGGCGTATAGGCGAGAGGCAGGAAGGCGCCGGCGAGCCCGGCACAAGCGCCGCCGAACAATACCGCCAGCATCCGGATTTTCAGCACCGGATAGCCGAGGGCATGGGCCGAAGTGTGGTTGTCGCCGACCGCACGCAGCACCAGCCCGGCGCGCGTTCGATAGAGAAACATCCAGATGCCGATAACCAGCGCGATCGAGAAATAGACGAAGGCATCCTGTCCGAACAGGATGCGTCCGATCACGGGGAGGTCGGTCAGCACGGGAAGATAGAGCTGCGGAGCAGGCGTAATCCGCTCGCCGACAAAACCCGACCCAATCAGCCCCGATAGACCGGTACCGAGAATTGTAAGCGCCAATCCTGTAGCGACCTGGTTGACTGCCAGACCAAGCGTCAGGAAGCCGAACACCGCGGCCATCGCCATTCCGGCAACGACACCGCACAACGCACCGACAACAATAGAGTCCGATTCGTAGGCGCCGGCGAACCCGCAGGCCGCGCCCATAATCATCATGCCTTCGATGCCGAGATTGAGAACGCCGGCGCGCTCGACCACAAGCTCACCGGACGCAGCAAGCAGCAGCGGCGTGGATGCAGTGATGACTGTCAGGATGAAGTTGACCGACAGGATCAGGTGAAGGATTTGGCCCGTCGCATCAAGCATGAACGGGATTCCTGAATGTGCTGACTAGCCGGATGCGATAAACGATCATGGAATCGCAGGCGAGCACATAGAACAACAATATGCCCTGGAAAACCTTGGTCAGATCCTGCGGCACCTTCATTGCGATTTCCGCGTTCTCGCCGCCGATGAAAGTAAGCGCAAGAAACAGCCCGGCGATGAGGATGCCGACCGGATTGAGCCGTCCCAGGAACGCGACAATGATCGCCGTGAAGCCGTAGCCGGGAGAAATATCCGGTTGCAAATAGCCGATCGGCCCGGCCACTTCGATAATTCCCGCAAGACCCGCGAGCGCGCCGGAGACCGCGAAGGTCAGGAGCACGAGTTGATCCGAATTGAAGCCTGAAAACCGTGCTGCCCTGGGCGCGGCGCCAATAAGCTTGATTTCGAAGCCCATGATGGTGCGGCCGAGCATTACCGCGACGATCATCACCACAACCAGTGCGACGAGCGTGCCGGCGTGGAGACGGCTGCCGTCTATCAGGGCCGGCACGGTTGCGGCCGGATCGAATGGGGCTGTGGTCGGAAAATTCAGGCCGTGCGGATCGCGCCACGGTCCGCGGACCAGATAGTCCATGCCGTAATACGCGACATAAACCAGCATCAGACTGGTGAGGATTTCGCTGGCGCCGAACCGTATTTTGCAAAGCGCCGGAATCATCGCGTAGAGCGCGCCGCCCAACGCGCCGAGGATCAACATCACCGGCAGCACCCACGCGCCCGCGTCAGTTCCGTTGGTGCGAACCGCGAGCCAGCTTCCCGCTATCGCACCGACCAGAAACTGGCCCTCGGCGCCGATGTTCCAGATATTCGCGATGTAGCAAAGCGACAGACCGACCGCGATCATCACCAGCGGCGTTGCTTTGACAGCGATCTCCGCGAGCGAAAAGGGGTCGGTAAGGGGCTCGATGAAATAAACGTATAGCGCAGTGATCGGATTCTTGCCCATGATCGCAAACAGAATCCCGACCGTTACGAGAGTAAGCGCGACGGCGATAAGCGGGGACGCGACAGCAATTGCAGTCGAGCGTTCCGCGCGCTTTTCAAGCACCAGCTGCATCGCTCGCCTCCGTCTTGGCCGTCGACTGGTTGGCGCTGGCGCCGCCCATCAGGAGTCCCAACTTCTCACGCGTCGCTTCCGCCGCGCTGAGCGGTTCGGATAATTTGCCGTGGAACATCACGGCAATCCGGTCGGCGATCTCGGCCAATTCATCGAGGTCCTGGCTCACGACCAGCACGGCTGTGCCGCGTCCGGCAAGATCGATCAGAGCCTGTCGGATGGTCGCCGCTGCGCCCGCATCGACGCCCCAGGTCGGCTGACTAACGACCAGCACGCCGGGCTCACGCAAAATCTCGCGGCCGACAATAAATTTTTGCAAGTTGCCGCCGGACAGGCTCGCGGCTTCCGGATCGCGCTTTGCTTTGCGGACATCGAAGCTCTTGGTGGTGCGATCGACCGCAGCGAGTGTCGCGGGTTTGTTGATGAAGCCGTGCTTGACCATGCCGCTTGCGGCGTGTCCGGTCAGCAGGGCGTTCTCCGATAATTTCATCCGCGGCGCGGTGCCGTGGCCGAGGCGCTCCTCGGGAACGAAGGCAGCGCCCATCCGGCGACGCTCGGTCACGCCGAGAAGTCCTGCCGCCAGACCGTTGATTACGACAGCGCCTTCGCCCGATGCCAGCCGCTCGCCGGAGAGTGCCGAAAACAATTCGTCCTGGCCGTTGCCGGCGACTCCGGCGATGCCGACAATTTCGCCGCCGCGCACCTCCAGAGAAATTTCCTGGAGATGCGTGCCGTGGGGATCGTCCGGCTCCAGCGAAAGTCGATGGATGACAAGGCGCGGCACGGTGGTAGTGCGTCCTGAGGCCGCTTTCACCTCGCCGATATCGGCTCCGACCATCATGCGGGCAAGCGAAGCGGCACTTTCCTGCTTCGGATTGCAGGTCGCGACCTTTTTGCCGCCGCGGAGAATTGTTGCGGTATCGCACAGCCGTTTCACTTCATCGAGCTTGTGGCTGATGTAAAGGATTGCGCGGCCTTCGCTCTTGAGCCGTCCGAGCACGACGAAAAGCAGATCGGCCTCCTGCGGCGTAAGCACGGCCGTCGGCTCATCGAGAATGAGCAATTTCGGATTCTGCATCAGCGCGCGCACGATCTCGATGCGCTGCCGTTCGCCGACCGAGAGCCGCCACACTTGGCGTTTCGGATCGAGCGGCAGACCGTAGACGCGCGCGGTCTCCTCAAGCCGCGCTGAAATGGCCGCAAAGGATTCCGTGGGTGCAAGCCCGAGCGCGACATTTTCGGCGACAGTCAGATTCTCAAACAGCGAGAAGTGCTGAAACACCATGCCGATGCCGAGCGCGCGCGCCTCCGACGGGCCGGCCAGCACGGTCTTCTGTCCAAGCCATTGCAGTTCGCCTGCGGTTGGCTGGATGAGTCCGTACATCACCTTGACCAGCGTCGATTTGCCCGCGCCGTTCTCTCCGAGCAGCGCGTGGATTTCGGCGGGGTAGAGATCGAGATTGATTTCGTCGTTAGCGAGGAAAGTGCCGTATTGCTTGGTAATACCGATTGCCCGCAGCAGTGGCTCAGCTTTGGTCGCAGCGCCCGGAGCGGGGCTTTCTAACGAAATGTCATTCATCGAGTTGTCTGCGCATCTCCCGCTGCAACGTAGGCCGTTCGACGGCTCGTGCGTGATCCCGCAGTCGTCCCCCATGCAGCTTCCGACGGTATCATCAGGCAAATTTAGCGCCAGCAGAAGCGATCAATTTGCGAGAGGACACCAAATCCTGGAAAGCTGGAGAACCTGCTTATTTGACTGATGCGGCGACGTATCGGCGGGCGGGAAAAGAGCGCTGGCGGCCGGAGGAAGGAATCAGTCCTGCCAGGCATTCCGCCATTGAGCGCGTTATTGTCCGACGAAAGTTCTTCACAGGCAGGATTTGGGTGGTCCAAAAGTGTCTCCATTATGTCACATGGCGGACAATTCCCGAGCGCGTTGAAGGTGTGTAGCCAAAAAATAGGCGCGGGGATACGCAAGCAAAAATAGCCTTTGGCGTGCGACTCCAAGAGCCTTCGCAGCATTGCGACGGACGTATTTTCCTTATTTATCAGTGATTTCTAATCGTCGTTTCGGAAGAGCGTATTTCGGCATTTTGCCGAACACGAGCCAGGCCAGTCCAAATTACCAATAAAACGGCAAAGGGCTGCTCAAACTACGGGCTTTAATTGTGGCCCACCCTGCACAATTGTGGACACGAAGGTTAACGGCCGGGGGATTTGGTCGTTGACGGATCTAAGGGGTGTCACCATGACAAGCATCTACCGGACTATGAATTTGAAGAAAGTCGCGCTCGCCGCCGCGTTTGCGGTGTCAGCCGGCAGCGTGGCGTTGGCGGCGGACATGCCGATCAAGGCTCCTCCTCCGAAAGTGAAGGAGGTGCCGTTCTTCTTCGTCAACGACACGTCCATCAGCGGTACCTATTTCTTCCGTTCCACCGATCCTGGTGTCTCGGGCAACTCCAACATCGTGCCTGGCGGCATCGCCGGACATGGGAAATACGTTCTATAGAGCCCAAGGCAGCATCGATCACTTCGACGTCTGGGAATATGGTACGAACTTAATCCATCTGGAAGCGGACCAGTACGGCTCGAAGGACCCGATTCTTGGAGAACCGGGCGCTGTCGGCTCGAGAGAGTTCTTCGGGTTCGCCCAAAGCACATTCGGCTTTAACGAACTCAGCCACAGCAAGGCGTTCAGCAACTTTCTGACCAAAGACGTCTCGTTTATGTTCCGCATAACGGGCGGCGTGCAAAACAACTACCTCTCGGAACAAACGACACAATACGCCCCGGGCTTGTGGTTTGATCTGAACCTGCCGGGCACTGTGGGCGTCGGTATCACGGCCTACAAGGAA
This sequence comes from uncultured Alphaproteobacteria bacterium, assembly GCA_963742215.1. Taxonomy (GTDB): domain Bacteria; phylum Pseudomonadota; class Alphaproteobacteria; order Rhizobiales; family Xanthobacteraceae; genus BOG-931. Next base: position 273,855 of record CAVULJ010000005.1, on the reverse strand, counting down.
TTCACTCACAATGAGTTTAACGCATGCGGACCCGCTGGCTTTGGCGATGCGCAAAGCCCTGCCGCCGGATTCGGCGGCGGTACTTGTGGTGCGCCGTTCGCGGGTTCGACTTTCGACGGCGACCGCGACTTCGAGTGGAGCTGGAAATTCTTCTACTTCTTCTCCGAGCCGCTTACCTTCCTGCCGCCGTCATTGCCGGTTACCTTAGTCGGTTTCGGCTCTGTGACGGGTCCGAAGGGCACCGGCATCTCTACGGCGAACTGCTTGGCCGTGGGTTGTTTTGGCGCGGCTCGGCGCCTTCAACAACAACGAATCCAAGACAGAGTTGTTCAACAACGTCCAATTGGTGCTCGATGCTTCCAAGGTTTTCTGGGGTAAGCCCGGAATTTGGGACACCTATGTCGGCTACCGGTACTGGATGAATAAGTTCGGCACCAACCACAATGCCGCCGCTGTTCGCGACCATCGCTCCTGGAACGTCGGTCGAAAGCACCGTCTATCTGGGCACGACCTATCACTTCAAGTGATCCGAGCTACCAGTCTTAGATAAAACGCGACATGCCCGGCCTTGTGCCGGGCATGTTCTTTTTTGCGCCGGTAGCGGTCACCGCGGAGTTCGGGCGCCGCGATGTTTGCGAAGCGAAACGCTTGATTAAATCGCGATCCGTCTGGCATTGTGAATTCGCCGGTAGCAGGAGAAGGAGCGCCACACTCGTGGAGCTTGTCCTCACCGAATGGCTGAGTGCCATTCTTCGTTGGCTGCACGTCATCGCCGGCATCGCCTGGATCGGCAGCTCGTTTTATTTCATTCACCTCGATCTCAGCCTTAAGCCGCGGCCCGGCTTGCCGCCCGGTGTCAAAGGCGACGAGTGGCAAGTCCACGGCGGCGGCTTCTACCACATGATGAAATACCTGGTTGCGCCGGCGCAGATGCCGGACAGCCTGACCTGGTTCAAATGGGAAGCTTATACGACCTGGCTGTCGGGATTTTCCTTGCTGGTGCTAGTCTACTATCTCGGCGCCGACATTTTCCTGATCGACAAATCGGTCCTCAACCTCACGGCGCTGCAAGCGGCAGGGATCGCTTTCGTCGAGCCTGGTCGTTTCGTGGCTTGTCTACGAAGCGCTGTGCCGCTCACCGCTCGGCAAGCATGAAGTCGCGCTGGCTCTGGTCGGCTATGTCTATCTGGTCGCGCTGACATACGGCTTCACCCATGTATTCAGCGGGCTCGGCGCGTTCACGCAAATTGGCGCGCTGATCGGCACCATCATGGTGGCGAACGTGTTCGTCATCATCATTCCGTATCAGCGCAAAACCGTCGATGCGATGATCGCCGGCAAGGAGCCGGATCCGGTCTGGGGGCAGATCGGCAAGCAGCGTTCGGTGCATAACAACTATCTGACGCTGCCGGTCGTTTTTCTGATGCTGAGCAATCACTATCCGCTGATGTTCGCAACCAAATACAATTACGTCATTGTCGCGATCGTTCTGCTGATCGGGCCGGTGATCCGTCATTTCTTCAACTCGCGTCACGAACACAAAGGCAGCCCGTGGTGGACCTGGGCCGTCGCCGCGGCAGGCATGGCGATCATCGCGTGGCTTTCGGCTGCAGGCCCGCGCGTGCTGACCACCGGCGCACTGCCGCCGACGCCGAAGTTCAAACAGGTATCGAACATTGTGATCTCCCGGTGCAGCATGTGCCACGCGGCGGAACCGGTCTGGGACGGCATTCCCGCGGCGCCGAAAGGCATCATGCTCGACACCGACGACCAAATTCGCATCCATGCAAGATTGATCGAAATATTCGCGGTTCGGTCGCAAGCAATGCCGCCAGGCAACATCACCGAAATGACGCCGCAGGAGCGATTGACTTTGGCGTCCTGGATCGCGGCCGGCGAACCGGCGAAGTGACAGACAGCATGGCGCAGGATCGCTCGCTTGCCGTTCGCGGCCGGCTTCTGACCTTCTTGCGCGCGCCTTCGGGCGCAGGCGACACGCAAAGTTATCGCTACATCGATGATGGCGTCGTCCTCGTCAAAGACGGGCGGATCGCCGCCATTGGGCCGGCGAGCGAGTTGATGCCGCAACTGCCGCCGGCGACCGCGATCGAACATTATCCCGACAAGCTGATCATGCCAGGATTCATCGATCCGCATATCCATTATCCGCAGACTCAGGTCATCGCTTCATACGGCGCGCAGCTTCTCGAATGGCTCGAGAAATACACTTTTGTCGAAGAGCAGAAATTCGCTGATCCGCAGCACGCCTCGCGCAATGCCGAGTTTTTTCTCGATGAACTCGCCCGTAACGGCACGACGACGGCGGTTGCCTATTGCTCGGCCCATCCGTCGTCCGCGGAAGCTTTGTTCGCGGCGGCGCATCGGCGCAATGTCGGTATGATTGCCGGCACCGCGATAATGAATCGCAACGGTCCGCCCGGTCTCCTTGAGCCCTCGGGCCAGGCCATCCCGGCGAGCCGAGAGCTTATCAAGCGCTGGCACGGTACGGGACGCCAGCGTTATGCGGTGACCCCGCGCTTCGCCATCACTTCGACCGGCGATCAGCTTGGCGAAGCAGGAGCGCTGCTGCAGGAGTTTCCGACCGTGCTGATGCAGACGCATCTCGACGAGAATCTTAATGAGATCGCGACGGTGAAGGCGCTGTTCCCCGAAGACCCGAGCTATACCGCCGTCTACCATCGCTTTGGGCTGCTTGGCCCGCGCTCGCTGATGGGACATTGCATTCATCTCGACGACGCAGAGGTCGCGTTGATGCGCGATACATGCTCAGTGGCCGTTTTCTGCCCGACGTCGAACCTCTTCATCGGTAGCGGCCTGTTCAATTACAAGCGGCTCAACGAAGCTGGCGTGCGCATCGCACTTGCCACGGACGTCGGCGGCGGCACCTCCTATTCCATGCTGCGCACGGCTGCCGAGGCCTACAAAGTGATGCAACTGCAGGGCCAGAATCTGCCGGCGCTCGCGGCTTTCGATCTGATCACCCGCGCCAATGCGGCGGCGCTCGGACTTGACGGCGAGATCGGCATGTTGCAGCCCGGCGCGTTCGCCGATCTTGTCGTGCTGGATGCGCGCGCCACGCCGGCGATGGCGCACCGCATGGAAGTGACCCGCGATCTCGAAGAGGAACTCTTTGTACTGATGACCATGGGCGATGACCGCGCGGTGCGGCAAACTTATATCGCGGGACGACCCGTCCTTTAATGCGCGCGGCCGCTCGCTTATATATCTCGCGACGCGGCGACGGAGACATTACGGAATGCATGACATTGGCGCTCTCATCAGGCGCCTGCCGAAATGTGAATTGCACATTCACATCGAAGGCAGCCTGGAGCCGGAACTGATGTTCTCGCTGGCGCAGCGCAACCGCATCCGGCTGCCGTACTCGTCGGTCGATGCGCTACGGCAGGCGTACCATTTCCGCAATCTGCAGGACTTCCTCGATATCTATTATCAGGGCATGTCGGTGCTTATCACCGAGCAGGACTTTTACGATCTCGCCTATGCCTATTTGCAGCGCGCCAAAGCCGACAATGTCCGCCATGTCGAGATGTTTTTCGATCCGCAGGGCCACACCAGCCGCGGAATTGCCTTCGACACCGTGATTGCGGGCCTCCACCGCGCGATCGCTGACGCTGAGCGCAATCTCGGCGTCAGCGCAAGCCTGATCATGTGCTTTCTTCGGCACCTTGATGAAGCCGATGCCGAGCGCACCTTGGACGAAGCACTAGCTGTCCGTGACAAGATTATCGGGGTCGGTCTCGATTCGTCGGAAGCCGGACATCCGCCGAGCAAATTCAAGCGCGTCTTCGCGCGCGCTCGAGACGCCGGCTTCTTCCTCACCGCGCATGCGGGCGAAGAGGGGCCGCCGAGCTATGTCTGGGAAGCCCTTGACGTACTGGGCGTCGGGCGCATCGACCACGGCAACCGCTCGCTCGACGACGACATCTTGACGGGGCGGCTTGCCCGCGAACGCATGGCGCTTACGGTCTGTCCGCTGTCCAATTTGCGGTTGCGGGTCGTTGATAGTCTCGTCGATCATCCGCTCCGTCGCATGATGGATAAAGGTCTCATCGTCACCGTGAACTCCGACGATCCGGCCTATTTTGGCGGTTATGTTAACGACAATTATCTGGCCGTCTCGGATGCACTTTTGCTGCAACGGGGCGAGATCATCGCAATCGCGCGCAACGGCATTGAAGCATCGCTGATGAAAACGGCTGATAAAACCAAACTTCTTGTGGAGTTTGACCGCTCGCTTGACGATTAGCTGCATTGGACCGGTGGGCCATCGCCGGCAGTGGAAAACGGCAGGCTCACGAGAGGAAAACTTACTGGCCATTTGTGCGGCATGATTCATGCAATACTGCATGCCGATGGACCTTAATACGATCAAGGAAATCAGCCGGCCGCGGCTTCGTACCGACTTGCCGAACTGGTCCGACGGCGATGCCTGGCTTGCCGGCGGAACGTGGCTCTTTTCCGAACCGCAACTGAAAGTCTTGCGTCTGATCGATATCGCCGATCTCGGCTGGCCCGCCCTTGAACCGAGCGAGCGTGGCCTGCGGGTTGCTGCGACCTGCAAGATCGCCGAGCTCGACGGCATGGTGTTTCCCGCCCATTGGATCGCGGCGCCGCTTGTCAACCAATGCTGCCGCGCCTTTCTGGCATCGTTCAAGATATGGAACATGGCGACGGTTGGCGGCAATCTCTGCATGGCTCTGCCGGCGGGACCGATGATCTCGCTCACTGCCGCGCTTGACGGCGTTTGCACGATCTGGACGCCTGAAGGAGGCGAACGGCAAGTTCCGGTCCTCGATTTTGTTCACGGACCGCAACAGAACGCACTCAAAGCCGGCGAGCTTCTTCGCGCAATGGATTTACCGATCGTCAGCATTGCGGCGGCGCACTGTCTTCCGTCAGATTGCGCTGAGTCCGCTCGGACGCTCCGGCGCGCTGCTGATCGGGACACTGTCTCCCGGCGACGGCGCCTTCGCGCTTACGGTCACGGCATCGACGCCGCGTCCTATCCAATTGCATTTCGCGAGCTTGCCTGATCGCGATGCGTTGCGTGACCGCCTGGAAACGGCGATTCCGGCAGATGCCTATTACAACGACGTTCACGGCGCGCCAGCCTGGCGGCGGCATGTGACTCTGCAATTTGCCGACGAGATTCGAAACGAATTTGCGGCAACGGCAAAGGCGCGGCATGAGCGTTCAGGTCAACGGCAAGACTCATGACGCGTCCCCGCGGCCCGGGCAATGCCTGCGCACTTTCTTGCGTGAGCTCGGATGGTTCGGCGTCAAGAAAGGGTGCGACGCCGGCGATTGCGGCGCCTGCACGGTGATGGTCGATGGCGATCCGGTACACTCCTGCATCTTTCCAGCGCACCGCGTCGAAAACCGCGCGGTGACGACCATCGAAGGCCTGGCGCGCAACGGCTCGCTGCATCCGATGCAGGAAGCCTTTCTGCAGGCGCAAGGATTCCAGTGTGGCTTCTGCACGCCGGGCATGATCATGACGGCAGCAACTCTGAACCAGTCGCAGCGTCAAGACCTGGCGTGGGCGTTGAAGGGCAATATCTGCCGCTGCACGGGCTATGGCGCGATCGAAAACGCGATCCGCGGCGTCAACGCGATCGAGCAGGCCGAAGCCGGCAAGGCGTGCGGCCGCAGCATACCGGCACCCGCTGCGCGCGCCGTGATTAGCGGCGCCGCACGCTACACGCTTGATGTCGCGCCGGAGGGACTTCTGCACATCAAGCTTTTACGTTCGCCGCATGCGCACGCACGCATCAAGTCTATCCGCAAGGATCTGGCTCTCGCGGTGCCTGGGGTGATCGCTGTGCTGTGTTATGAGGATGCCCCGGCCAAGCTCTATTCGTCGGCGCGGCATGAGATTCCGGAAGCCGATCCCGACGATACCGCTCTGTTCGATCGTGTCGTCCGCTTTGTCGGCCAAAGGATCGCCGCGGTCGTCGCGGAAAGCGAGGCGTGCGGCGGAAACCGCGTGCCGCAGGCTTGTCGTCGATTACGATGTACTCGATCCGGTGTTTGATCCGGAAAAGGCCATGCAGCCGGGTGCGCCGGTGCTGCACGAAAAGGGACCGGAATCCCGCATTGCCGATCCCAAACGCAATATCTGTGGCGAAATCCACAGCCAAGTCGGCAATGTCGACGAAGGCTTCGCGCAAGCCGATGCAGTCTACGAAGATACCTATGTAACGCAGCGTGTCCAGCACGCGCATCTCGAAACGCACTGTGCGATCGGTTGGGTCGATGAACAGGATCGGCTCAATATCCGCAGTAGTTCGCAGACCCCGTTTCTCACCCGCCGAGCGCTCGCCGCACTGTTCGGTCTCGATCTCGCGAAGGTTCGCGTGTTCTGCGAGCGGATGGGCGGCGGCTTCGGCGCCAAGCAGGAGATGCTGGTTGAGGACATTGTTGCGCTGGCTGCCTTGAAAACGCGCAGGCCGGTCAAACTCGAATTCACCCGCGAGGAGCAATTTATTGGCGCGACGACACGGCATCCGATGCGTGTTCGTATCAAAGCCGGCGCACGGCGTGACGGCACGCTGACTGCGCTTGAAATGCATATCGTGTCGAATACCGGCGCCTACGGCAACCACGGCTTTGCCGTACTCAATCACGCCTGCAGCGAAAGTATCGCCGTCTATAATTGTGCGAACAAGAAAATTGATGCCGTCGTGGTCTATACCAACACCGTACCGGCAGGCGCATTTCGCGGTTACGGCTTGCCGCAAACAAACTTTGCCGTGGAATTGGCGATGGACGAGTTGGCGCACAAGATCGGCATGGACCCCATTGCGTTTCGCGAGCGCAACATCGTGCATCCCGGCGATCCCATGGTCTCGACCGGAGACGAGGCAGGTCACGATGTCGAGTACGGCAGCTACGGCCTCGATCAGTGCCTGACGCTGGTCAAAGACGCGCTCGATCGCGAGCGGCGGAGTGCCGCCGCCGCAATCCGACGATTGGCTGGTCGGGCAGGGTATTGCGCTCGGGATGATCGATACCGTACCTCCATTTGGCCATCTGGCTGAAGTGCAGCGCGACGCTGCGTGACGATGGCGGCTTCGATATCATCGTCGGCACCGCCGAGTTCGGCAACGGCACGACGACCGTCCATCAGCAGATCGCCGCCACCGCGCTTGCTGCGAGTACGGAGCGGGTTCGCATCATCAGTTCGGATACGGACAATGGCGGCCATGATACCGGCGCCTACGGCAGCACCGGCACCGTGGTGGCTGGACGCGCTACTCAGCTCGCCTGCGAGGCTTTGCGTGAAAAGATCTTGCGCTTCGCTGCCGACCTATGGCGGCGGCAAAGCCGAAGATTGGGAGTTGACCGCAGGCGCGCGCCGAACGCGCGGGAAAGAGGATTGCGTTAAGCGAGCTCGCGGCAGCAGCAAAGACCGAGAATGTCGAGTTGATGGCTATGGGAAAGTTCGATGGAACGCCGCGTTCAGTTGCTTTCAATGTGCAGGCCTTCCGCCTCGCCGTGAACAAGCGTACCGGCGCGATCAAGCTGCTGCGCAGCATCCATGCCGCGGACGCTGGTACGGTCATCAATCCGATGCAATGCCGGGGACAGATCGAGGGTGGCGTAGCGCAATCGCTTGGCGCGGCGCTCTACGAGGAAATGGTCATCGATGATAGCGGGCGCGTGATCAATCCGACGTTCCGAAATTACCACCTGCCGCAGTTCGGCGATGTGCCGCGCACCGAAGTGCTGTTCGCCGACACCTGCGACTCCATCGGCCCCTTCGGCGCCAAATCCATGAGCGAGAGTCCGTATAATCCGATCAATGCCGCGATAGGTAACGCACTTTTCAACGCAACCGGTATTCGTTTTTGCACGACACCGTTCAAGCCGGATCGCATTTTCAGTGCGATTGTGGAAAAGTTCGGCACCGCGATCTGAGCCGTGAACGCCGTTGCCATGCAGTCGCTCGATGACGAAAAATTCTTGCGCCTGAGTTTTGATGTTGCCCGTCGCGCCCAGACCCTTGGCAATCATCCGTTTGGCGCCGTTCTTGTGAGCGCCGCAGGCGACGTGCTGATTGAAACCGGAAACGGCTATCTTCCGGATCGCGATATGACTGGACACGCGGAGCGCCTTCTCGCGACGCAGGCGTCCAAGCAAATACCGCAGCATATTCTTGCAGGTTCGACGCTCTACACGTCGGCTGAGCCGTGCGCAATGTGCGCGGGCGCGATCTATTGGTCAGGGATTGGGCGCGTCGTTTATGGGCTCAGTGAGCGGCGACTGAAGTCCATCACCGGCAATCACGCGGAAAATCCAACACTCGATCTGCCGTGCCGTGTCGTCTTTGGCGCTGGGCAACGCGCCGTTGAAGTCGTGGGGCCGCTACTGGAGGATGAAGCAGCCGCCCTGCATGATGGGGTCTGGTGATGGCTGGCCGGAAGATCACTTGCCTTCATTTGATCGAGGCGGCGGACAAACCCGTTACCGCGAACCGCCAAATTCTCATAGCCGATGAGCACATAGCGGCAGTTTCGCCGATTCCGGCGGGCACCGCGGCCGCGCCGGTCTTGGCGATGCCGGCACTGGTCAATGCGCACGATCACGGACGCGCCGTTCGCACCAGTTCGCTCGGCGCCAGCGGCAAACCGCTGGAAACCTGGATTCAGTATCAGGCGATGATCCCGGCGGTCGATCCCCATCTCGCTGCGATCGTCGCGTTGTCTCGAACGGCGCTGGGCGGAGTTGGTGCTGTCCAGATGCACCTTACCAAGCCACAAGGCTTGACTGCTCTTCCGGCCGAAGCCGCCACTATCGCGCGTGCCGCCAAGGACATCGGTATTCGCGTCGGCTTTGCGATCTCGATGCGCGACCGCAATCCTTTTGTTTACGGGCCATCCGAGCCGGTACTTGAGTTGCTGCCGCCGGAGGCGCGTGCGGTGTTCGAGGCCATGGCGCTACGGCTGCCGCCGAAGCCTCGCGAATTCATCTCGCTATGTGACGAAGTAGCGGCCGCGGCCGCCGGCCCGCTGTTCGATGTCCAGTTTGGGCCGAATGGCGTGCAGTGGTGCACCGACGCGTTGCTTGAGGCGATCGCGGAAGCCTCGTCGCGGACCGGTCGCCGAATTCATATGCACCTTTTGGAAACACCCTATCAGCGCGCCTGGGCAGACGCTGTGCACCCAGATGGCATCGTGCAACACATGGACCGCCTCGGTCTGTTGTCGCCGCGATTGACCTTGGCCCATTGTGTCTGGGCGCGGTCGGACGAGCTTGAGGTTATTGCCGCGCGCGGCGTCACTATCGCGGTCAACACCAGCTCAAATCTGCACTTGCGATCGGGGATTGCGCCTGTTGCACGGATGGTGGCGACTGGCTGCCGCATCGCGCTCGGTCTCGATGGGGGCGCGCTCGACGATGACGATGATGCATTGCGCGAGTTGCGCCTGCTGCACCTTCTGCATGTCGGCAAGGGCTTTGAGGTCGATGTCGATCGCAAGCATCTGCTAAATGCCGCGTTTAGCAACGGCCGTCTGTCCGTCACGAATAAGGACGAGGACGGCGCGCTCCGACCCGGAAATGCCGCCGATCTTCTGTTGCTGGATTGGGCAGCGATCGATACCGACCGCCTGCGGGATGATATTGATCCGCTCCAGCTTGCCCTGGTTCGCGCCACGTCGCGTCACATTCGCGAGCTGATTGTTGCCGGGCGGACCATCGTAAAGGACGGCAAAGTGGCGGGCGTGGACGCCGAGGCCGCGCAGCGCGAGTTTACCGAGCGTCTGCGTGCCGGCATGCGCGATAAGCCAGGGATTGCAGCAGCCCTGACAGCACTCGAACAAAGCATCGCCAGGTACTACGAGCCGAGCCCAGGTTGTTTCTAAGTCTATTTAGCTCAGCGGAAGAAGTCTTGCCGGGGGGCATATGAAGGTCTGGCGCCCTCTCTTGAGGCCAAACAGCGGCCGAGCCAGTTCCGCTATGGCAGACACGGGATCACTGCAATCGAGCACGACAAGATCTGCCGGGTTCCCGACGACAATCCCGTAGTCTTTCAGATTCATAATCTTCGCCGGCAGCTTCGTCACCATATCAAGGCAGGAGAGCATGTCGGTGGAGCGCCCGATCTGCGCAATGTTCGCGTACAGGTTTGCTATCCGAACAAGGGAGCAATCGCCAAATGGCGTGAACGGGTTCAGTACATTGTTCGTTGCGAGAGAGCACGTGACGCCGTGATCCAGCAGTCGATGGGCGGGCGTTACACCGCGTGGGATATCGCAGTCGCGATCACGGCCCATCAGATAGAGATCTGTTGAGGGGAGTACGGTCACTGCGACCCCGGCGTCCGCGAGCTGACGGGCGATCTCGGCAAAGCGCTCTCCGCCGACTGCCGAAAGTTTGGTGACGTGGCCGATCGCCACGCGGCCACCCCAACCGAAAGCCCGCGTCAATCGACAGACCTCGTTAAGAGTCATTTGCGATGGATCGAGGTCAAAATCGAGATGAAAGTCGATGTCGCGATCGAAGCGGCGTGCAATTTCAAAAATGCGGGCGATATGCCCCTGCGGATCAGCGTCTGTGTAAGGACAACCACCGATCAAGTCCGCGCCTTGCTGGCATGCGGCGATCAACAGTTCCTCGGTACCAGGATCGTTGAGCAGGCCTTCCTGCGGGAACACGCAAATCTCGATATCGATGGCGGACCGGTACTCCTTCCGCAAGCGCTTGATAGCGTGAAACCCCTTGAGGCCGATCCGCGGATCGACCTCGGCATGCGTGCGCATGCGCATCGTACCTTGCAAGATCGATTTCTCGAGCGTGCGCCGTGCGCGTTCGAATATGTCCTCTTCCGTGAAGGCCCGCTTTGCCGCGGCGACCTCGGCTATTGCTTCGGCTAGCGTCCCTTGTTCCGACGTGCAGCGGTCGAGAATGCAGGATTTATCAAGGTGAATGTGCGTCTCGACAAAGCCCGGAACGACAAATTTTCCGGCCAAGTCTTTTTCGGGTGCTTCGACCTGTATCGTCGGCGCAATTTCTGCGATGCAACCACCGACGATCCCGATGTCGACAGATGTCAGCTTGCTTGAGCCGACGCGGGCTCGACGCAGGATCAGGTCAAAATTCATAGAGCGATTATATCGAACGATGGCGGCCCAATCAGCTTTTGCCGTAGGGTGCGACCAGACGCCCAGATCGCTCATATCAAGCGTCGGCCAGATGCCCAAAATGATGGCAAAGCCGGACCACTGCCTAGGGGGTGGCACACTGCTTGCACGTTTTTTTTCGGCTGTGAGGCAATATCCAAGGGTGGAGGATTTGAAATGTCTCGACTGATGTTTGACCGGCGCACACTGCTAAAGGCAGGTGCGGCGTCTGTGGTAGCGAGCGGTTCGATGGCTGGGCTGGCTCGTGCGGCCGGGGTGACCATCGGCATTGTTTACGTCGGCCCGCGCGACGATTTCGGCTGGAACCAGGCCCATGCGGTCGCCGCGAAGGAGCTCAAGAGCATTCCGGGCGTCAACGTGGTCGAGGAGGAAAACGTCCCCGAGACCGATGCCTGCTCCAAGGCGATGGAATCCATGGTCAATTTGGACGGCGCCAACATCATTCTGGGCACTTCGTTCGGCTATTTTGATCCGTTTATGATCGATCTGTCGAAAAAATATGCAAAGGTCGAATTCCGGCACGCGGCTCCGCTATGGACGCCCAAGCTTCCCATGAACCTGGGTAGCTATTTCGGCTACCTCAACCAGGCCCATTACGTTGACGGCGTCGCCGCGGGCCTGAGCACCACTTCGGGGAAACTCGGCTTCGTCGCCGCCAAGCCGATCGCGTCGGTGCTTAGCAATATCAATTCGTTCATGTTGGGCGCGAAGAGCACCAATCCGAACGCGAAAGTCCAGGTCATCTTCACGGGTGATTGGTCGCTCCCGGTCCGTGAGGCCGAGGCGACCAACGCTCTGGTTGATGCCGGCAACGACGTGATTACCTGCCACGTTGACAGCCCGAAAGTGGTGATTGAAACCGCCGAGAAGCGCGGCGTCAAAACCTGCGGTCACAATGCGTCGCAGGCGCCGCTGGCGCCGAAGGGCTTTATCACTGGGGCCGAGTACAAGTGGATCACCATCTACAAGGCCTACGCCGACCTGCTCAAAGCCGGCAAACCGCTGCCGAATATGATGAGCGGCGGTTACGAGACCGACATGGTGCAGAACACGCCGTTCGGCGCCGGCGCCTCCGAGCCGGCGCAAAAGGCCGCGACCAAGGCAATCGCCGATCTGAAAAACAAGATGCCGATCTACGTCGGGCCGCTGAAGGACAACAAGGGCAACCTTGTTATCAGCAAGACCTACGATAATCTTGATCCGTACCTGGACAAGATGGACTACCTGCTCGAAGGCGTCCAAGGCTCGATCACCTGATCGTCTGATGACCTGACCCACGCGGCGAGTTGCTCGCCGCGTGGAGTTCGGTGCCAGCGCTACTTCCATTGATGTCCGGGACGCAAGAACAGAGCATGGCCGATATCGCGCAACCGCTGCCGGCGGCGGCAGTTGCTTCCAGCCAGTGGCAGGACTTGTCCGTTCGGCTTCGCCGCGGCGCGGAGTACGTCGTGATCCCGCTGCTGGCCCTGGCAATTTCAGGATTTTTATTTTCCCTGCTGCTGCTGGCGCTGGGCAAGTCGCCGCTCGAATTTTTCCAGCTTATAGAGCGCGGCGGTTTCGGTACGTCATTTTCGCTGCAGAACACGTTGCAGCGTTCTTCGCCGCTGATCCTCACCGCGTTATGCGTGGCGCTGCCCGCGCGTATCGGCCTCGTGATCATCGGCGGTGAGGGCGCCCTTGTGCTCGGCGGCTTCGCTTCCGCGGTGATCGCGATACCGCTCGTGCTCGGCAAAGTGCCGCCGTTGCTGACGCTGTGCATCATGGCATCGGTCGGTATGCTGGTTGGCGCGGTTTGGATCGGCATCGTCGGCTATCTGCGCTACGCGCGCGGCGTCAACGAAACGATCTCATCGCTGCTGATGACCTATATCGGCATCGCGATCATGAATTTCTTCGTCGAAGGATCGCTGCGGGATCTGACCAATCCCAACAAGCCGTCGACGATGCCGATCGGTGATGCTTACATGGTTGGCCATATCCCAGGCACCGATGTGCATTGGGGCATCGTTGCGGGGATAGTGCTTGCGTTTGCACTCTACATTCTTTTGTCGCGCACAACGTTCGGGTTCGCCGTTCGCATCGCCGGCGGCAATCCACGCGCCGCGCTGGCGCAGGGCTTGCCGGTCGGAAAGCTCATCGTCATTTGCTGTGCGCTCGCCGGCGCTTGCGCGGGCTTGGCCGGTTTCTTTGAGGTCGCCGCCATTCAGGGCCGAGCCAACGCGTCGCTTGCGGCCGGCTACGGCTATACTGGCATTCTCGTGGCTTTTCTCGCGCGTCACAATCCGCTCGCGATAGTGCCCGTCGCAATCCTGTTCGGCGGCATCGTTGCTTCGGGCGGCTTGATCGAACGCCGTATGGGATTGCCCGATGCGACCGTCCTTGTCTTGCAAGGGCTGACTTTCGTCGTGCTGCTGACGTCGGAAACCCTGTACGGGCGTTTCAAGATTTTCCAGGTGCGTGGGGCCGCCGACAGGACATGAATAACAGCGCCTATTTCATTGTCCTCTTCGCTCTCATCGGCGGCGCGTTGCGCGTATCGACGCCTTTCATGTTCGTTGCGCTCGGCGAATGCCTCACGGAGAAATCCGGCCGGGTCAATCTCGGCCTCGAAGGCACTCTCGTTCTCGGCGCCATGTCGGGTTACGCGATATCGTATCAATCCGGCTCGCCATGGCTGGGCGTATTGGCGGCAGGCTGCGCTGGCTCGGTACTTGGCGCAATGCACGGCTACATTTGCAAGTTGCCGCGCGTGAACGACATCGCCGTCGGTATCGCCATGATGCTGTTCGGTACCGGTGTCGCGTTCTTTTTCGGCAAGCCTTACATCCAGCCCTCGGCGCCGCGGCTTGGCTCGTTTTCGCTTGGTGCCTGGACCGGCAACCAGGAGATTGCGACAGCCCTGCAAATCAATCCCTTGTTGATCGTCGGTGTGCTCGTAGGGGTGGCCATGGCCTGGGCTTTTGCCAACACCAAATGGGGGCTGATCGTCCGCATGACCGGCGACAGCGCTCCGTCGGCCAAAGCCATGGGCGTCTCGGTCGATCTGGTGCGCTTTCTTTGCACGACCGCGGGCGGGTTCCTTGCCGGCATCGGCGGCGCTTTCCTGTCGCTCTACTATCCGGGCTCCTGGAACCAGGGTCTATCTTCTGGACAGGGCCTGATGGCGGTGGCGCTTGTGATTTTCGCGCGCTGGCATCCGATGCGTTGTGTGGTCGCCGCGCTGCTGTTCGGCGCAGCCGGCGCCATAGGTCCGGCGCTGCAATCGATCGGCATCACGCAAGGCTATTACTTTTTCAATGCCGCACCTTACATTCTGACGCTTTTGATCATGATTGCTTCGGCTGGCTCGGCCCGCGCCGCGCGTGATGTGCCCGGCGAGCTCAGCATCACCAAGTGACCGTGAGGGCAATCATATGAGCGCGCTTGGGGGACTGAACAAGACTCCGAATGGCGTGGTGCTAGGGCTCGTGCAGTTGCAATTGCCGGTGGTCAAAACGCCCGACGATCTCGCCTCTCAGACCCAGCGCATCGTTTCCATGGTCGGCAAAGCGCGGCGCAATATGCCGACTATGGATCTCATCGTATTTCCTGAATACGCCCTGCACGGGCTGTCGATGGACATCAATCCCGCCATCATGTGCTCGCTTGACGGGCCGGAAGTCGCTGCATTCAAAGAGGCCTGCGTCGCCAATAAGATTTGGGGCTGCTTTTCGATTATGGAAAGCAATCCCGGCGCCTATCCGTTCAACTCGGGCCTGATTATCGACGACACCGGCGTGTTGCGGCTCTATTACCGCAAGATGCATCCCTGGGTGCCCGTTGAGCCGTGGGAGCCGGGCGATATCGGGATTCCGGTCGTCGATGGGCCGAAGGGTGCGAAGATCGCACTCATTATTTGTCACGACGGAATGTTCCCTGAGATGGCGCGCGAATGTGCCTACAAGGGCGCGGAGATCATGATCCGCACCGCAGGCTATACCGCTCCGGTGCGCGATGCCTGGCGCTTCACCAATCAGGCCAACGCCTTTTGCAATCTGATGGTGACCGCCAATGTCTGCATGAGCGGTTCCGACGGCAGCTTCGATTCCATGGGCGAGGGGATGATCGTCAACTTCGATGGCACACTGCTGGCGCATTGCACGAGCGGCCGGCCGGATGAAATCATCACCGCTGAAGTCCGTCCCGATTTGGTTCGCGAGGCACGGCGGCATTGGTCAGTCGAGAACAACATCTATCAGTTCGGTCATCGCGGCTTTACCGCGGTGCGCGGCGGCGCGCAGGATTGTCCGTACACTTACATGCGGGATTTGATGGCCGGGCAATACCGGCTGCCTTGGGAATCCGAAGTCGTACACATCGACGGCACGTCATGCGGCTTTCCGGCTCCATCGCGCCGTTACGGCGAACGCCTCGACCGAGCAGCGGAGTGAAGCATTGTGACCACTATTCCAGGCGACCCTTATGCGTGGCCGTTCGACGGCAAACTTGCCCCGGAGAATACGACGCTGATCATTATCGACATGCAGACCGATTTCTGCGGCAAGGGCGGCTATGTCGACAAGATGGGCTACGACCTGTCGCTGACACAGGCGCCGATCAATCCAATTCGATCGGTGCTCGACGCCATGCGCGCGAAGGGTTACGGCATCATCCATACCCGTGAGGGACATCGGCCCGACCTAGCCGACCTTCCGGACAACAAGCGCTGGCGTTCCCGCCAAATCGGTGCCGGCATCGGCGATCCCGGGCCGTGCGGACGCATCCTCATTCGCGGCGAACAAGGCTGGGAAATCATTCCTGAGCTTGCGCCCAGGCCGGGAGAGCCGGTGATTGATAAGCCCGGCAAGGGCTCATTCTGCGCTACCGACCTTGAGCTGATGCTCCGGACCAAAGGTTACCGCAACATCGTGCTGACCGGGATCACAACCGACGTTTGCGTGCACACAACGATGCGTGAGGCAAACGATCGCGGATTCGAATGTCTGTTGTTGGAAGATTGCTGCGCTGCGACCGATCACGGCAATCACCTTGCCGCAGTCAAGATGGTCAAGATGCAGGGCGGCGTGTTCGGCTCGGTGTCAAATTCCAAGGACTTTGTGAGGAATCTGCCATGAGCGTTGTTCCGGCTGTCGGATCGGCCGACAGTGCTGTTTCAACAATGCGCGCTCCGTCGCTCGAAACGATCGGCATGACCAAAATCTTCGGCTCGTTGGCCGCGCTCGAGGACGTGTCGATCAAGGTCGAGCCCGGGACCGTTCATGCGCTCTTGGGCGAGAACGGCGCCGGCAAGTCAACCCTCGTCAAATGCATTATGGGCTTCTATTCGGCGGACAAGGGTCAGGTCCTGTTCGATGGCAAGGAGGCACCGATCCGTAACCCGCGCGACGCGCGCGCTCTCGGCATTGGCATGGTCTATCAGCATTTCACCCTGGTGCCGTCGCTTACCGGCGCCGAAAATCTTGTCATCAGCCGGGCCGACGCACCAGCCGTGATTGACTGGAAAAAGGAAATGGCGGCGCTGAACGCGTTTCTCGACCGTATGCCGTTTCGTGTGCCGCTCGACGTTCCGGTCTCTGCGATGGCTGCGGGCGAGAAGCAGAAACTAGAAATCCTGAAGCTGCTGTATCTCGACCAACGCCTGCTTATTCTCGACGAGCCAACGTCGGTGCTCACTCCCGACGAAGCCGATGAAATGCTCGGTCTCCTGCGCGGCATGACTCACCGCAAAGAGATTACCGTGATCATGATCACGCACAAATTTCGCGAGGTCTTAAGCTTTTGCGATAGCGTTACGGTGTTGCGGCGCGGCCGCAAGGTCGGCGGCGGGGAGGTCAAAGACCTTACTACCGAACAGATGGCGCACATGATGATCGGCGATACCCAGATTCGCGAGCGTGCGGTGCGCGGCGCTGCGCCGCCGGGCGACACGCGCATTGAGCTGGTCGCGCTCTACGCCAATGACGACGAAGGACTTCGCGCTCTTGATCAGGTCAATCTGAAAGTTCACGCGGGCGAAATCGTCGGCGTCGCCGGCGTTTCCGGCAATGGGCAGTCGGAGCTTGTGGAGGTGCTGGCCGGGCAGCGGCCGCTGACCGACGGCCGTATCATTATCAAGCAGCATCCGTTCGAGCCGGATCGCGACAGCTTTTATCGGCTGAAGATTTTTGGGCTGCCTGAAGAGCCGCTTAAAAACGCGACAGTGCCGCGCATGACGGTTGCGGAGAACATGGCGTTCCGGACCTTTGACCGGCCACCGTCGGCCAAACTCGGTTGGTGGCTTTCACCCGGACCGATGCGCGAAAAAGCCCGTGAGTTGATTGCGCGTTACCGCGTCAAGACTCCGTCGCCGGAAACCTCAATCGCCGATCTCTCCGGCGGTAACGTGCAGCGCGCCGTACTGGCCCGCGAACTATCCGGCGATGTCGATGTCCTGATCGTTGCCAATCCATGCTTCGGTCTCGATTTCGCGTCGGTCGTGGAAATCCGTTCGCAAATCATGGAACAGCGTAATCACGGCGCTGCGGTGCTGTTGGTGTCCGAAGATCTGGACGAGATCCTCGAGCTTGCCGACCAGGTCGCCGTTATGTCGGGCGGGACGATCAATTATCAGGCGCCGGTCGGTGAAACCGATCGCTCGACCATCGGCAAGCATATGGCCGGGCACTGAGCGTGGCTTGCTGCGCTAACGCTCGCCGTTCCTATGAGTGACTTCCGTGTCGTGGTCTTCGATTACGACGGCACGCTCTTTGATACGCGTCCGGCAATTATCCATTGCATCCAGCGTACTTTTGTCGAGGCAGGCTCGCCGTTACCTGATGTGGACGCCGTTGCGGCTACAGTCAAAACCGGCATTCCGTTGCACGACACCCTGATCGCTTTGGAGCAACGGCTCGAAGGCGATCGAACGACGCTGGAGAAGATGGTCGGTATTTACCGCAAGATTTATCTTGCGGAAGCGGCACCATTTCTTAAGCCTTATCTCGGCGTAAGCGAGACTTTGCAAATGCTGAGTGCCGATGGAATAAAAAGCCTCGTCATCAGTAATAAAGGCAGTGCCGCAATTCACAAATCGCTTGATGAAAGCGGGCTAAGTTCGTTCGTCGATATGGTATTTGGCGACGAGCCGAATTTGCCGAAGAAGCCTGATCCGGCAATTCTGACTGGCCACATTCTGCCGCGCTATCCAGAACTGCGGAAGGATCAAATCTTGATCGTCGGCGATACCGAAACGGATATTCTCTTTGCCAAGGCCGCGGGCATAGCCTCGTGCTGGGCGTCATATGGCTATGGCGAACCGGAGCGCTGCCGCGAGCTTAGGCCGGATCACGTCATAACAGCGATCGAGCAACTGCCGGCGCTTGTTCGTTTTGGTCACAGCGTGCACAACGCCTGATAGACCCGGTCCATGAAGGCCGCACGTTGTGTGTCACTTGCGACATTGAGGTGATAAAGCGCGTGATAATCGACGCGTGCGTTGCGTCCAGTGAACCAGCGCACATAACGCTTTACGATGTTGCGCGGCGGATCGCACATCCATAGCGCCATGTAGCGCGGCCGGCCGTAGGTAACGATGCCGATGATGCGCTTGATGTTGAGCAGCATCGGCTTGACGTGAGCCGGGTCGCTCAGATCGAACGCGACGCCAGGCAGGATCATGCGATCGAAAAAGCCCTTCAGCATGGCCGGCAATCCGAAGCACCAGGTCGGAAATTGCAGGACGAGCGCTTCGGCCGATTTCAGCCTTTCGACGTAACTCTCCAGTCCGGTCTGGTTTAGCGACGTATCGTGATAGTGCCGCCGAGCGTCCTCGGACAGCACCGGATTGAAGTTCTCGGCATAGAGATCGAGAAGATCGACTTGATGACCGGCGCGGGCCAGTGCATCGAGCGCCTTCGCGCGGATGGCCGCGTGGAAGCTTTCCGGCAGCGGATGGCAGTAGATGTAAAGAATGCGCATTGCTGGCGCGTGCCAGTGCCTATGCGTTCATCATCTGCGTTCGCCGTCAGCCGGCTGTGACATCGACGGTCTCATTACCTCCCAAGACCTTTTCCGCGGTCTGACGATCGAGATCGCCCTCCCACGCCGCGATCACGACAGTCGCGACGCAATTGCCAATAAGGTTGCCCACGGCGCGCGCCATGCCGATGAACCAATCCACCGAAAGCACCAGCACAAGACCAATGGCCGGGATGGTCGGCACCGCTTGCAGCGTTGCAGCGAGGATGACGATCGCGGAGCCCGGCACGCCGTGCGCGCCCTTTGACGTGACTAGCGAAACGCCAAGCACCAGTAGCAGATCGCCGAGCGAGAGTGGGGTATTGGTTGCCTGTGCGATGAAGACGACCGCAAGCGTCAGATAAATCGAAAAGGCGTCAAGATTGAACGAATAGCCGGTTGGTATCACCAGCCCGACAACGGAGCTCTTGATGCCCATGCGCTCAAGCTTGCGCATGATCTGCGGCAGCACTGCATCCGACGACGCCGTCGCCAGTACGATAGTGAGCTCTTCCCGCATGTAGGACAGGAATTTGAATATGCTCACACCCGCAAACCGCATGACGAGGCCGAGGATGATGATGACGAATGCCGCGATTGCGCCGTAGTAGAGCGCGACCAGCGACAAGAGCTGTTCGAGTGAGCCGACGCCGTATTTGCCGACCGTGTAGGCGACCGCTCCGAGCACGCCGAGCGGTGCCGTCCGGACGATCAGGCCCATAACCCGAAACAGCACTGTCGACACGGCATCGATCAGGGACGTGACCTTCTCGCCCTTTTCGCCGACCAAAGCGAGCGCGACGCCGAACAGTACGGCGAAGAACAACACCTGCAGCACGTCGTTTCGCGACAGCGCATCGATCGACGTGGTCGGAATGATATTGAGGATGAAGCCGCCGATCCCGCCACCCTGGAGTTTGTGCGCATTGTCGGCATAGGTGCTGAGCGCCTTCGGGTCGAGCGCTGAGGTATCGATGTTCATTCCGTGCCCGGGCCCGAACGGAAGGCGAGCACGACGCCGAAGATCAGCGCGACCGTGGTCATCACTTCGAAATAGACCAGCGCCTTGACGCCTACCCGGCCGACCTTTTTGAGATCGCCGGCGCCGGCAATGCCGTGAACGACGACACAGAACACGATCGGCGCCACGATCATCGAAATAAGCTTGAGGAAGGCGTCGCTCAGGATTTTCAAGCTGATCGCGAAGTCCGGCGTCAGCACGCCAAACGCAATGCCCAGAAGCAGGGCGATCAGCACCTGGACGAACAGCGATTTGAAGATCGACGCAGGTCCGGTTTTGGCCGGCGCATTCAGTGGGGACGTCATGGCGGCGGTCGACATCGGGGCCTCCTCGGCAGCGGCGTTTATGGTGCGTTTATATCAAGCAACGACCATGCCAGAGGTGGCCATCCGTAAGCCATTGTAGAGGCGGAAGAATAAAGCCATTCGCGCGAAAATCTGCTGCGAATTGGCAACGGACCAAGGACGCGCCGGTTCTTAGGGCGCCGGCGCTGACGCATTGGCAATCTCGTGCTTAGTGTCGCGCGCGGGCGCCGGCATCAGGCTGACGTGAGCTGCTGCGATGCGCCAACCCTTGTCTGTGCGCAGCCAGACGTGGCTCTGCCGGCCGGTCATGGTCGATCCGATGCGCTGGAATTCGGTATTGGCGGTAGCGAAGTCCCGACCGTAGCTGACGATCACGGTGTTCTTGAGCTGGCGCGTCAGGTCGATAGTGGGCCGGTTACTGCGAAATGCCGCGATAGCGTCGTAGCCATAAAGGTTTTCGCCAATGCCGAAGCGCAGCGTTTTGGAGCTGTTCCAGAACAGCGCATCCAATGCCTCGACGTCATTGGCGACTAGAGCACGTTCGTAGCGCTGAAACGCTGCCGTAACCTCGGCGAGCACTTCGGGAATGTTGATCTCGAGCATCGGATCTATACCTTGCAGTGTGATTTCCTAGGCGGCGGCGCCCGCTTGCACGGGCGCCGCCGATGTTTCGCCGCTAGATACTTTGTGATCCGGCTACTTGGCTTTGCCGATTACGCCTTCGACGTACCAGTCGAAGTCGCCCATCTTCTCGCCGCCCCAGGAC
Organism: uncultured Alphaproteobacteria bacterium; assembly: GCA_963742215.1. Lineage (GTDB taxonomy): Bacteria > Pseudomonadota > Alphaproteobacteria > Rhizobiales > Xanthobacteraceae > BOG-931. Next base: position 252,582 of record CAVULJ010000005.1, on the reverse strand, counting down.
TGGCCGGCCGGAATGCGAACGGCGCCGGCATTGTCGGTGACCGGTCCGGTGAATGGGTTGAAGCCGTGTTCCACCTGGTCAGCCGAGGCTGTAACCAGCTTTTGCACGTCGGGCGACACGCCCGCGCCGAACGGAGCGACCGCCATCATCTGGCCGAGCCCTTCGCGCACCATCGCCGGCTTGAACGTCCCGTTCATCACGCTTTTCGCGGTTTCGGTCATGAACGGACCCCAGGTGAAGCCGAGTCCGGTGATCCAGTATTTCGGCGCCAGCTGCCGGGCCTCGATCGACTGGAATCCGATCGAGTATTTTTCCCGGCTTTCGGCAGCCTGGATGACGGTCGCCGGCGAGTTGACGTGCATCGTCACGACGTCGGCGCCCTGATCCATCAGCGCATTTGCGGCGGCCGCTTCCTTGGCCTTGTCAGACCAGCCGCCGGTCACGACGACGCGCGTTTCGGCCTTCGGATTGACCGAACGCGCACCCATTTCGAAAGCGTTGACGTTGCCGATCGCGTAACCAATCGGCACGCCGACGACGAAGCCGAGCGTATTGGTCTTCGTCATTTTGCCTGCTGCGACGCCCATCGGATACCAGGCGGATTGCGTTGCGCCGAAGAAGTTGCCGAAATTTGGCGCTTGCATCCACCCGCCGGCGTGTTCGAAGTAAACATCTGGATGCGTCTTGGCGAGGTTGAAGGCGAATTGCTGATGGCCGAAGCTCGTTGCGAAAATGAGTTTCGCTCCTTGCTGAATCATACCTTCCATCACGCGCTCGGATTCGGCGGTCTCCGGTACATTCTCTGCCTCGATTAGCTTGAGGCCAGGAATGTTCTTCTTCATTTCTTCGAGACCGTCCTTCATGGAGCGGTTGTAGCCGTAGTCGTTGACACTGCCGACGTAGATTGCTCCCACGGTAAGCGGTGGCTTGTCCTGTGCGGCAACCGGGCCCGCCGCCAGCAGCGCGAGGAGGATTGCCCCCGTCGCCATTGCGAGTACGCTTCGCATCATTGTTCTCTCCTCTGGTTCAAGCGGCGGCCCGGCGCCGTCGCACATTGCTACTCCACCCCGACAAAGCTTCGGCCCAGCATCGCCGGCGCCGCGAACTGGCGTCGCCATCCCCACAGGATGAGCACCAGCAGCGTCAGCAGATACGGCGTCATGTTCATGATGAAAGGCGAAACATCCGCGCCCGCGGCCTGCAATTGCAGTTGCAAGCCTTCTGCGCCGCCAAAGAGGAGCGCGCCGACCACCGCAAGCAGCGGATTCCATTTGGCGAAAATCACGAGCGCGATGGCGATAAAGCCGCGACCCGCAGTCATTCCTTCGTCCCAGGTAAGGGTGAGCGCGAGCGACATATGCGCTCCAGCGATGCCGCCGAAGGCGCCGGCGAACATGAGCGCCTGGTACTGCAACGACCGGGGGCGCAGGCCGGCGGCGAACGCTGCGGCCGGGTTTTCGCCGACGGTGCGCAGCCCTAGTCCCCAACGGGTGCGGAAAATGAGCCACCATGTGGCCAGCGCTGCCGGAACCGCGAGATAGACCAGAACGTCGTAGCTCAACAGCCGCGCGCCGACGCTGCCGGGCTCCAGACCAGGGACCGCGAGCCGCGGCAGGCCGGTAATGAGAGCGCCGACGAAAGGCCGCCCGATCAACGCGCTCAAGCCGATGCCGAAAAACATAAGCGCAAGACCGGTCGCGAGCTGATTGGCGTGGCGGGTCACGACCAGGTACGCAAATATCAGATTGACGGAGACACCGGCGGCGGCCGCGGCGGCAATTCCGAGATAGGGCGATCCGGTCAGCGCGGCGGCCGCGAAACCGCTCGCCGCGCCGATCAGCATGAGGCCCTCGAGGCCAAGATTGACGATCCCGGCGCGCTCGCCGACCAGTTCGCCAAGGGTGGCGTAAAGCAGCGACGTGCCCGACAAGATCGAGCCTGCAACAACGCCGACGGCGAGGGCGAAATTCATCACGCTGTGCTCCCGGTCGGTCTGCGGCCCAGAACGACGAACAGGATCACGGCCATCAAGATATTGACCACCGCCGAAGGCACGCCTTGCGTGATTTGGAGAATGTCGCCCACCGAACTGATCAGCGCGAACAGAAACGACATGATTACAATGCCGCTTGCGCTGGTGCCGGCGAGCCAAGACACCAGAAAGCCGATGAAGCCGTATCCCGGCGATACCTCGGCGACCAGGCGGCCCTGGATCGCGGTGACTTCCGCCATCCCGGCAAGCCCCGCGACACCGCCCCCGATGAACATTACGACAAGCATGTAACGGACGATCGGGATGCCTAGCCGGCGCGCCGCCTCTGCATTACCGCCGATCGCGCGCATTTCGAGACCGAAGCGCGTCCGCGCCATGGCCAACGAATATATAATGAGTGCCAGCCAGCGCGAAGACGAGGCCGAGATGTATGTGCGACTGAAAGAAAGTCGGCAGCCGCGCAGCGTCGACAAACGCCGGCGATTCCGGATAAGCCGAACTTTCCGAACTGCGCCACGGCCCGAAGATGAAGTAGCTTACGATCAGCGGGGCCACATAGTTGAGCAGCAGTGTCGAAATCGTTTCGTTGACGAGGCGCATCGTCCTCAATGCGCCTGCGATCAGAGCCCACAGGCCGCCGCCGATAAAACCCAGCACCGTCAAAAGCGGCAGAAGAACGAAAGCCGGCTGATCGCTGAACGCGAGGGCGCCTGCCGTGGTGAGCCATGCGCCCATATAAAGCTGGCCTTCGGCACCGACGTTAATGAGACCGATGCGAGCCGGCAGCGCAGCCGCGACTGCGGTGAGCAGGAGGGGAATCATTCGCACCAGGAGTTCGGAAAAACCGTATGCGTTGCCGAACACATAGATGAGCGTATCGGCGTAGGCCTTGAGCGGATCTTTGCCGACAGCCGCCAAAAGCGCGGCGAAAACGACGAGCGCGACGCTGGCTACCAGCGCGACGGCTTTTGCCCGGATCGAAGCGCATTGCAGCAGCGCCGCGGCATCAAGCGGCATCGGCGCGCTCCGCGATGCCGACCATCGGGGGCCCAACCGTTTCCGGTCGAAAATCCTCCGGGCCAAACTCGGCGGCGATGCTTCCGTGGAATAAGACGACCAGCCGGTCGCTGACATCAAACAATTCGTCGAGATCTTCCGAGACCAATAGCACGGCGGCGCCGCGGTCGCGCGCGTCGCGAAGCAGCGCCCGTACCGCGGTGGTGCTGCGAACATCGAGACCGCGCGTCGGAAAGAGAGCGACGATCAGTTTCGGCTCGTGGGCCAGTTCGCGGGTCAGTACGACACGCTGCAGATTGCCGCCCGAGAGCGTCGCCGCGCGCGCCGCGAAGTTCGGACGGGAAAAACCAAGTCGGGTAAAGCTTCGCTGCATATCCGCATCAAGGCGCGGCCAATCGATCGCCAGCCCGGCGTCGTAGCGGTGTCCGCTGCCAAGCGCGAGATTTTCGCGGACCGTCAATCCCGGAATGCAGGCCAGCGACAATGGATCGTCGGGAATTGCAGCGACGCCTTTTTCCCGCACCGTGGCCACGGACCATCGCGACGCGTCCTCGCCCCACAACAGCTTTGCCCCGGCTTGCGGCTGCTGGAGCCCGAGTATGAGATCGCCGAGCTCTCTTTGACCGTTGCCCGAAACGCCTGCAACACCGATAATCTCTCCGGAGCGAAGTTTCATCGAGATATTGCGGAGCGGTAGTTCGCCCGCCGTTCCGGCTGTCGATACGCCATTCAACTCCAGCACAGTGGTGCCGCGGTCGTATCTCACGATGTCGGCAGGATGCGGCGCTTGGCGGCTGTAACGGTGCGTCCCCGAACATCAGCGCAAGCAGATTTTGTTCGTTGGCTTCCGGGCGTTCGATAACTCCCACCATCCGTGCCTGCCGCATCACGGCGATGCGATCCGCGCAGGCAAGCACCTCTCGCAGTTTGTGGGTGATCAGGACGATGCCCAGCCCCTCGGCCCGTAATTCGGCGAGCGTTTTGAACAGGCCTTCGCTCTCTTGCGGCGCCAGGACTTTGGTCGGCTCGTCCAGGATAAGCGTTCGCGCACCCCCGAGCAGTTGTTTGAGGATTTCGACCTTCTGTTGGTCGCCGACCGAAAGCTGCCGTGCCGGCATCGACGGATCGACGTCGAGGCGAAACCGTTCGGCGTAGTGACGCATACGCTCAAGGATTTCGCCACGCGGCACGATCGCCGGCAGATTCCTCTGAAACAGCGCCACATTGTCGAGCACGCTGAGCGCAGGAATGAGCGTGAAATTCTGAAACACCATGCCAATGCCGAGCGCACGCGCGTCGCGCGGCGAGGCTATTTCAACCGGCCTGCCGTCGACTCGAATCTCGCCGGCGTCCGGTGCGTAGTAGCCGTAGAGAATCTTGGCGAGGGTGCTTTTGCCGGCGCCGTTCTCCCCGAGCAACGCCAGCACTTCGCCGGAATTGATGCTGAAATGCGTGACATCGTTGGCGAGGAGGTCACCAAACCGCTTGACGATGCCTCTGGCTTCAAGAAGCGGCGGCTGCGCGGAGCTAATCATGGCCCGACAATCCCCTTGCCAGGACCCGCGGGAGTCAAAAGTGCCTGCGTCAACGGCATGCATTTTGCTTGGTTATAGTAGGCTCGTTCACCATGCCTTCTTGGCATGGTACACGGCGGACTCTCTAAGATGGCTCCCCAACTTGGGGATAAACCGTTGCTGCTGCTCATCGAATTCCGCGGCTCCAAGTGAGGGCTCGCGATTGATACTCGACGTGTGGTGCCATATTGCCGGAACAAGCGGCGCCGGGGAAATGACTAAGCAATATGGATGTCATAGCCGAACGGAATTTGCGGACGGTCGACCTCAACCTTCTGGTCGTCTTCGATGCGTTAATGGCGGAACGTAACGTAACCCGAGCGGCCGAGCGCAACGGCTTGAGTCAGCCCGCGGTCAGTAAGGCGCTCAATCGCCTGCGCTTTATGTTCGCCGATCAGCTATTCGTCCGGCGTGACCGCAGTATGGAGCCGACCCCGCGCGCCCTGGAGCTTGCCGGCCCGATCCATGGTGCGTTGGCTGATATTTCACGAACTTTGACATTGCCTTCGATCTTCGAGCCTTCGGCCGCCCGCGGCACGGTCAAGATCTCGACCATCGATCTCTACCACACCAAGTTGTTGCCTTCGTTGGTCCAGCTCCTGCGGCGTCATGCGCCTGGCGTTGATCTGCAGGTGCGCGCCAATGACTGCTCTCATATCCACGAACAGCTTGCGGCCGGAGAGATTGATATTGCCTTCGCGCCGCTTGGCACCAAGACTCCCGGTCTTCTTGCCGAGCCGTTGTGGAATGACAGGCTGGTAACGCTCGTTGGCACGAATAATCCGCTCGTCGAGCCGCTAACGCTTGAAGCGTATGCGGGCGCCGCGCATCTGGTCGATGCCGGGCATGTCCAGGTATCGGCCGACGGCATCGGCACCAGCTTGGTCGATGCCATACTCTCGGCGCGCGGACTGCGTCGGCGAATAGCGCTGGTATTGCCGAATGCCGCAGGTATCCCATTTGTGGTCGCCGCGACTGACCTTGTCGCCACGCTGCCAAGCCGTATCGTCAAGGGTCTGTTGCCGATGGCGGGCGTGCGCGTGCTGACACCGCCTTTGCCGGACATCGAGGTGTCTCCGCGCATGTTCTGGCACCACCGCACCGATGGTGACCCGCTGCAAGTCTGGCTGCGTGCGGCAATCCGGCAAATCGCCGCCGGCACTTAGCCTGCATTGTGTTCGGATCGAATTACTCTCTAATACACCCATGCGAGGTTCGCCTCGCTCGATCATGAGGATGTCGGTCAGTCATGATGAAGTTCAGCTTTGAAAATGCAACGACCGCGAAGGCGTTTCGCATCAGTCCGAGCGATACGAACTATTTCGCCTTGCTGTTCGATCACGAGAAAGACGGCATAGACAATATCTTTGTCGTCGAGATCTTTACCAAAGGCGGTGCAACGCCTCCGAATGAGCATGCGCATGCGCACGAATTCTTTTATGTGCTGGAAGGCGAGGGGACAGCGCAGTGTGACGGCAAGACTATGCCGATCAAACGCGGGGATGCTCTCTTGCTGCGACCCGGCAGCGAGCATGTGATCGAGAATACCGGCCCTGGCAAGCTTTATACGCTTACGGTCATGACGCCGAACGAAGGCTTTGCCGAATTGATCCGCAGCGGTCAGCCGGTTGACCTTGATGACGAGGATTTGAAGGTGCTCGGAGCAGCCGGTCAATGGACGAAAAGCTGATCGCTCCCAAGGTCCCGCTGGGCAGCGCTCCCGGAAATCAGTGGCAGGTCAGTACCACGCACGCCGATCTGGTGCGCGCGCCGATAGCGCCTCGCCCAATTACAGTCACCATCGACAATCGGATTGTTACCTTCGATCTGTCGCGTACCGCGATCATCGTCGTCGATATGCAGAACGACTTCTGCCATCCGGACGGGTGGCTCTCGCATATCGGAGTCGATGTCGCGCCGGCGCGCCGGCCAATTGTCCCACTTTCGAGGCTGCTGCCGGTTCTGCGCCGGGAATCCGTTCCGGTGATCTGGCTCAACTGGGGCAATCGTCCGGACCGGCTCAACCTAAGCCCGGCGCTGCTGCACGTCTATAATCCGACCGGAACCGGTGTCGGTCTTGGCGATCCGCTGCCAAAGAATGGCGCGCGCGTGCTTGAACTCGGCAGCTGGGCTGCTGCTATCGTCGATGAACTCGCTGTCGAGCCCGGCGACATTCACGTCGCGAAATACCGGATGTCCGGTTTTCAGGACACCATGCTGGACAGCATTCTGCGTAACCTCAACGTGACCACGCTGCTGTTCGCCGGCGTCAATGCCGATCAGTGCGTGCTGTGCACGTTGCAGAGCGCCAACTTCCTCGGTTACGACTGTTTCCTGATCGAAGATTGTACGGCGACGACATCGCCGGACTACTGTATGGCGGCGACGATTTACAATGTCCGCCAGTGTTTCGGCTTTGTTACCAGTTCCGAAGCCATCGTGGCCGAGTTTACGTAATCGCCATTTGGATAACGTTACAGCTTATCCTCTTCCCACAATTCGGAATAATCCGGCGCACGCGCAGCGATTTTTTCGCCGCTGAGAATGACGACGCGGTCGGACTGTGGCCGGCTGATGATTTCGTTGATCGTTCGGGCGTTGAAGACGATCAACCGCGCAGGCATCCCGATCGTCATCCGTCCGTGACCGGCAAAACCGCTGATTGCCGCAGGCGTCGTGCCGACCAATGCCGGCGAGCCGGTCAGTGGATGATCGAGATGCAGGATACGCACTGCTTGCCGATAGGTATCCAACACATCGTGATCGCCATAGGCATGGAAGCTGTCCTGGCAATTATCACCTGCGGCCGCAACACGGATGCCGCGGCGAAGCATTTCCTGGACGACGGTGACGCCTCGCCAGCGCGGCGTGCGCTTTTCCTTGCGATCCTGCAGATACATATTGACGGTCGGCAACGTGACGATTGCGATTTCCGCCTCGGCGACCAGATCGAGCGTGCGGTCAATCTCGCTTTCGGGCTGGTTCGCCAGGCTGCAGCAATGACCGCAGACGACACGTCCCTTGTAGCCGTGTCGGATCGCGGCGCGCGCCACCAGCGGCAGGGTGGCCGCGGCCGGATCGTGGGTCTCGTCGACATGAAGATCGACGTTAAGATGATGCCTGGTCGCGAGCGAAAACACGCGGTCGAGCAGGGCGTCGATATTGTTGAGCGGCGCACCGTGATTGCCGATCGAGGCGCGTGTCACGCCACCGAGCAGGCCGCTGGATTTTTCAACAGTCGCCGCGACCTTGTCGCCGAACGCGTCTTCCATGAGATCGATCGGGCATAACGCGACGCCTTGCAGGTCGACTTTACCGCGCCATTCGTCGCGCACCTCGCGCAAGACCTGCCAGCTTGTTTCAACAGTCTCGTGATAAGTGTCGATATGCGTTCGGATTGCCGAGACGCCATGGGCGTAGGCGCAACGCAATCCGAAATCCATGCGGCGGCGCAAATCCGATGCCGTCCAATGCGGGCGGTCTGCCGCTGCGGCAAGGCGGGCGTTGTGGAAAGTGCCGTCGATGTTCGGGCTGCGTTCGACCGTGTGGCCCTTATCAAGATGGGTGTGAATGTCGATCAGAGTCGGCCAAACCTGGCGGCCGCCGAGGTCGATATGATCGCTGATGCTGTCGTGCTTTGCGGCGGGCCGATCGACGGCGGCGAGCTTGCCGTCCTCGATCAACAGATCGGCCTTCACTACACCCTCTGCATCGCCGGGCAGGAGCGTTGCTGGTATCTCGTTCAACAGGCACGCAGGCACGCGCGCATTAAGGAGCCAATAGCGACGCGTTTTCGGCCAGGAGATGTCATCGAATTTAATTGGCATTTGGTGTGTACAAGCGGTCGAGGGAAAATGCGGTCATATCGCGCAGCAATGCGATGAAGCCGTCAATCTGATATTCGGCAGTTCTTATACCTTTGTCGGCTGTAGCCTTGCTGGCGTCACCAACCCCGCCGTCGACATTGAGGTCTTGCGCAATCCAGCCAAACGCGTGTGTGCCGGTCGGGCCGAGATGCTTGAACTCTTTCTCCATGGCGATTGCCGACGAGACGAAGTTCTTTGCGTTCTCCATCGACACGAGATCGCTCCGGAATGACAGCATCAGCGAGGTCTCGATGTCGCCGGCATGGATGCCGTGCTTTGCTTCCACGGCGTCGTACATGCCGCTCGGCAAGCCAAACCAGCGCCAATGTGTGGCAACCGCCAACATGCCGAACCGCACCCGCAATTCGCGCGTAACGGTCGATAGCACCGACGCATTGCCGCCGTGGGAGTTGGCCAGCACCAGTTTCCTTAAGCCTGCGCGATAAACGCCCTCGCAAGTCTCGATCAGCACACGCTGAAGCGTTTCGGCGGACAGGCTCAATGTGCCGGGAGAGAGCAGGTGCTCGTTCGACTTGCCGATGGACTGGATCGGCAGCACCAGCACCGTTAGATCAGGCGGCAGATGCTGTTCCAGTAAATCCAGCATTCCCTGAGCGATGGCGGTGTCGGTCATCACCGGCAGATGCGGGCCGTGTTGTTCGGTGGCGGCGACTGGCAGGATCGCGATCGTGGCTTCAGGATTGAGGTTCCTGAAATCGGTTGTTTTCAACTCGGCCCAATAAAACGCTCGCTTTGACACGCCCGGCTCCTTTTATTTTCTTCAACGCAAGCGGTGTGCCAATCAACGATCTTCGAGCGGATCGAGGTTCGGCATGGCTTTGCGCATTTCCTCGACTACGAGGCTTGGGAAAGTGTCAAGTCCGCCACGCGCCCGCACCAATAGTTTCAGCGAAATCGGATGTGCGGCGAGTTCTTCTATCGGTAAATATCGAAATTCCCCGGCTTCAACATCTTCGGCGATATCGACCGGATTGAGGAAGGTAATGGCTTGTCCGTTACGTGCCATTTTCTTCATGAACTCGATTGAGTTGGTCTCGATAGTCGGGTGCAGCGGAATGTTGGCGTGGGTGAAGGCCAGATCGACCACCGGACGGATCGTCATCGAATAATCGGCGATCGCGAGCGGGAATTCGGCGCAGTCAGCGAGCCGCAGCGGGCTGCGCTTGGTAAGCGTGTGCTTTGGTGACACTACGGCGCCAAGCGCGATGTCATGGCTGGTGACAATACGGAGACCAGGACTGGACGGTGGGTTGTAGGTCAGCGCCAGATCGGCCTCGCCGGTCAGGACGGCATTGCTCATCTGGTCGAGCGGTAACACCCTGACCCGGACGTGAACTCGCGGGTGCCGGTCGAGGATGCTGCTGAGAAAACGCGGCAGCGGTCCGGCAGCGAGCCCATTCATGGTGGCGATGGTGACTTCACCGCGCGCCAAACCCTTGAGCGCTTCGATCTGCGCCTCGACCCGCTGGTGGCCCTTCAGGGTTTCGCGAACATGCGCAATCAGGATTTCGCCGGTCGAAGTCAGTCGCAGTCTTCGCGGCATCCGCTCGAAAATTGGCGCGCCGAGCTCGTTTTCCAGCGCGAGAATTTGCCGGTTTATGGCCGATGACGCGACATTGAGCCGGGAGGCCGCCTTGCGGATCGAACCCAACCGGGAAACTTCGTCGAGGTACTTCAACAGCCGTGAGTGCAACATGCTCTGTCTGCCGTCGTCCTAATCGATTTGCACAGAGATTCATCAGTGATGCCTCAAAGGCATCAGTTGGAGCTCAATTTGATGCTTTTACTACCATCAGTTTTGGCACATTGCTGTCAAGACCGGTCTGCTCGGTCTGGCCCAGTTCGTGCATTTCCAGCGTCCGCGTGCAGCCACAGGGAAAATCCCATGCCCAAAATTCCAATATCCCGAATTCGCATCGCATGTGCCACCGCTACGGCGATCCTGTTGTCGCTTCTCAGCGGACCCGCGGATGCTGCCGACAAGGTTACGTTTCTGACCAGTTGGTACGCGCAAGCGGAGCACGGCGGCTTTTATCAGGCCAAGGCGACCGGTCTTTACGACAAGGAAAATCTCGACGTCACGATCAAGATGGGAGGGCCGCAGGTCAATGGCATGCAGCTTTTGCTCGGCGGCGAAGCCGACGTGATCATGGGCTATGATTTTCAGGTGCTGAACGGCGTATCGAAGGGCCTGCCGGTTACCACAATCGCTACGTCGTTTCAGAAAGACCTGCAAGGCATGATGACCCATGCCGACGTGAAGGATCTGGGTGGTCTGAAGGACAAAACGATCCTGATCGCCACGTCGGGCCGCACGACCTGGTGGCCGTGGCTCAAGGCGAAATTTGGTTACACTGAGGCGCAGACGCAGCCTTACACCTTCAACCTGCAACCATTCTTCGCCGACAATAACGTCGCCCAGCAGTCCTATCCGTCGTCGGAGCCGTTCCAGGCCATGGAGAAGAACCTGCCGGTGAACTTCTTTTTGTTCGCCGACTATGGCTATCCGCCTTACGGCACCACCATGGTGACGACCACCAAGTTCGTTGCCGAGCATCCAGATGTCGCGCGCCGTTTCGTCAAAGCCTCGCTCGAGGGCTGGAAGAGCTACGTCAAAGGCGATCCGTCACCTGGCAACGCGCTGATCAAGGCGGATAACCCAAATATGAGCGATGCCCAGATTGCCTTCGGCATCAAGCGGATGAACGAGCTGCAAATTGTTGACGGCGGCGACGCCAAGACTATGGGTATTGGCATCATGACCGACCAGCGCTGGAAGGCGACCTATGACCTCATGGTGCAGTCAGATCTGTTGGCCAAAGACACCGATTGGACCAAGGCCTTCACGACACAGTTCGTGAAAGACCTGAAGATTTCGGCGGACTAAGTAACAGCGATAAGTCAGCCGGTGCAATGTCGCTTTTGACAACGAAAAAGAAGCTCGCCGACGTTTTACCGCCGGTGGTCGTCGGCGTCCTGATCATTGCAGGCTGGGAGGCGTGCTGCCACGTCTTCGCTATCCCTTCGTATCTGGTGCCGACGCCGAGCTTGATCGCGAAGACCTTCGTGCTGAACGCGCCGGCGCTATTGCACTCGCTTATGGTGACGCTGCGGGTGACGTTTACGGCGCTCGCGTTGTCGATCGTCATCGGTACGACAATCGCATTCCTTTTTGTGCAAAGTCCGATCATCGAGCGCAGTTTCTTTCCCTATGCGGTGATACTTCAGGTCACGCCGATTGTCGCGATCGCGCCGCTGATCATCATCCTGGTGAAAAATACACAAGTTGCTCTGATCATCTGTGCCACCATCATCGCGATTTTTCCAATCATCTCGAATACGACGGTGGGTTTGCACAGCGTTGATGGCGGGCATCAGGATCTGTTCGCAATCAACCGGGCGTCGGGCTTGCAGAAGCTGGTCTATCTCCGGCTTCCGAGCGCGCTGCCGTTCTTTTTCGCAGGCTTGCGAATCTCCACCGGTCTTGCCCTGATCGGAGCGGTGGTTGCTGAGTTCGTGGCTGGTACTGGCGGGCGCAATACCGGGCTCGCCTACGAGATCCTGCAATCCGGCTACCAGCTCGATATCCCGCGCATGTTCGCGGCGTTGTTTTTGATAACGCTGGCCGGCATCGCGCTGTTCTTGGCGGTGATCGCGCTATCAAAACTGGTACTTGGCTCGTGGCACGACAGCGTAGTCGAGCGGGAAACTTGAGATCGTGCTGCGGTAAGAACCGTTACGGAGGATGATATGCTGACGACGAAACAAAAAGTGTTGCGGCGGTTTTGGTATGCGGTGATCTCGCTTGAGGATCTCACTACAGGGCCGAAGCCGTTTCGTCTTCTCGGCGAAGACATCGTGTTGTTTCTCGACGGCAATGGAAAGCCCGCGGCCTTGCGGGATCGCTGCTGCCACCGTACCTCGAAGCTCTCCAAAGGCTGGTGCAAAGACGGCCAGCTTGTCTGCGGCTATCATGGCTGGACCTATGATCGCACCGGGAAGGTGGTCGCAGTCCCTCAGCTGCCGATCGACCAGCCGGTCGCAGGCTACGCGACACCGGCCTATCACTGCGAGGCGCGTTACGGCTATGCTTGGGTCGCGCTTGACGAGCCGCTTGCGCCAATCCTCGACGCCACCGAGGACAATGATCCGGCCTATCGCCGCATTCCGCAGTTCTATGAGGTGTGGAACACATCCGCTCTGCGGTTAATGGAAAACTCGTTCGACAACGCACACTTTTCATTCGTGCACAAAGGCACGTTCGGACAACTCAGCCAGCCGATTCCCGAGAAGTATCAGATTCAAGAAACTGACTATGGCTTTGAGGCAGAAACACTCATTACCATCGCCAATCCGCCGGTTCAGTATCGTATCTCCGGCACGACGGATCCCACCACCAAGCGCCACATGCGCAACAGATGGTACATGCCGTTCTGCCGCCGGCTCGACATCGAGTATCCGTCCGGGCTCCGTCACATCATCTTCAATTCGGCGACGCCGATCGATGACGACCATATCCAGGTCGTGCAGTGGCTTTACCGCAATGACACCGAAGCTGATTGCTCGGCGAAAGAATTGATCGATTGGGATTTTCAGATCACGCGCGAGGACAAGGATATTATCGAATCCACCGATCCCGATACCCCAATTGATATGGCGCGGCGGGTCGAAGCCCATATGCCGTCGGACCGGCCAGGGATGATCATGCGGCGCCGGCTGAAGAAGCTTTTTGAAGAGAACGGCGAGGTTGAGGTCTTTGCACCACGTAACGCAGGAACGCCGATGCCGGCTCCCTCGGTCGTGGCGGCCGAATAAGGTCGAAGCGTATGAACGTCCCGCAACTGGCCACGATTCCGAGTGAGGACGAGCGGTATCCGCTCAAAAGCTTCCTCGCAGACATCGCCGGAGTTGACGTATCGACCGACATTGTGGACCGCAGGCGCCGGTCGCGGGATTTCTTCTGGTACAGCCCCATCCTTCACGAGCAACTGAAGGGTAGTCTTGCTGATGTGGTCGTCACGCCGCGCAACGAGGATGAGATTGTCCGCGTCGCTGCTGCCTGCGCTGCGCATCGCATACCGTTGACCGTTCGTGGCGGCGCCACCGGCAACTACGGTCAATGCGTCCCGCTCGCCGGCGGCGTTGTGCTCGATATGGCGCATCTCAATCGCATCGAATGGCAAAAGCCGGGTCTTGTTCGCGTCGAGGCCGGCGCCAAGCTGTTCGATATCGACCTGGCCACAAGGCCCAACGGTTTTGAGTTGCGGATGCACCCGTCGACCAAGCGCTCGGCGCAAATCGGCGGTTTTGTCGCCGGCGGCAGCGGTGGTGTCGGCAGCGTGACGTTCGGCGGCATGCGCGAGCCCGGTAACATTGTGGCTGCGCGTATTGTGACGCTGGAACGCAAGCCGCGCGTTATGGAGCTGCGAGGCGACGCCGCGCAGAAGATCAGCCGCGCCTATGGCACGACCGGAATCATCACCGTGCTCGAAATGCCGCTTGCGCCCGCGCAATCCTGGGTCGATGTGATCGTTGCGTTCGACGATTTCGTTGAGATGGTGCGGTTTGCCCATGCCATTGCGATGGCGGATGGCATCGTAAAAAAGCTGCTGTCACCCGTGCAATGGCCGGTGCCGCAGCACTTCACCGCATACCGGCCCTACTGTCCCGACGGCAAAAGCGTGCTGAGTGCAATGATCGGCGAAGTGTCGCTGGAAAGCTTCAAGACTATTCTCGCTTCATTCGGCGGCACGATCACCTATAAGGCGCCGAGCGAGGACGTGCTTGGCAAGACTCCGCTCTATGAGCACGCCTGGAACCACACCACGTTGCAAGTGCTCAAGAGCGATCGCGGCGTGACATATCTACAATGTCTTTATCCGCACGATCGAATGGTCGATGCGGTTGCTCAGGTCGGCAAAAAATTCGAGGGCGAAGTTTTTCAGCATCTCGAATTCATACGCTTGAACGGCTACATGACCGCAAGCGGCATTCCAGTCGTCCGCTATAGCTCGCCGGAACGCCTTTACGAAATCATGGCTGGCTATGAAGAGTGCGGCGTGATGATTGCCAACCCGCATGTCGTCACGCTAGAGGACGGCAGCCGCTATAAGCGGGTGGATGCTGACCAATTAGGCTTCAAGCAGCAAGTCGATCCGATGGGCTTGCTCAATCCGGGCAAGATGCGCAGTTTTGTACCGGATCCCGAGCGAGCAGCAGGATGACTGCGGCAGTCCCCCTTAAGGCCATTGCGGATCCGGTGCCAGTCAGTGTGGAAGCCTCCGCCGCGGCGCAACGCCCGCTGCTGCGGCTTGAGGGCATCACCAAAACCTTTGCCAGCGGCACGGCTGCTCTCGCCAATGTCGATCTGACTATCTACCCCGGCGAGTTCATAAGCCTGCTCGGTCCGTCGGGATGCGGAAAATCGACACTACTGAAAATCATCGCCGGCCTTGCCGCTCCAACCACGGGCAGCATCGATTGGCCGCGATCGACCTATCGCGCCGACGGCAGCCCCGAGCCGGCGCTTGGATTCGTGTTCCAGGAGCCGACACTGCTGCCGTGGCGAACGACGGCGGACAACGTCCATTTGCCGCTGCTGCTGGCCGGCGTCGGCAAAAAGGAAGCGCGCGATCGGGTCAGCGAGGCGCTGGCGCAAGTCGGCTTGTCGGCATTTGCCGACCGCTATCCACGCCAACTTTCCGGCGGCATGAAGATGCGGGTTTCCATTGCGCGCGCGCTTGTGACGTTGCCAGAAATACTGCTGATGGATGAACCCTTCGCCGCGCTTGACGAGATCACGCGGGGCAAGCTCAACGACGAGCTGCTCGATCTGTTTGCGCGCCGCAAGCTGACGGTGATCTTCGTCACCCACAGCGTCTACGAGTTGGTCTATCTGTCCAGCAGGATCGTGGTGATGAGTTCCAGGCCGGGCAGGGTGGTGTCCGACGTTCCTATCGAGGCCGGTTATCCCCGGAACGAAGAATATCGCATGTCGCCGATCTATAATGAGCGCTGCCGCCTGGCGTCGGCAGCGTTGCGGCTTGCCATGAATGTCGGCGAGGCGACCTGATGAGTGCGCTCGGACATCTCGTGCCAAAGCAGATACGCACGCCATTCGCGCGCTACAGTCATGCCGTGACCGTGCCGGCTTCCGCGGACTGGCTGGTGTGCTCAGGTCAGCTCGGTATCTCGCCGGATGATGAGATTCCGGAAAGCGCCGAGGCGCAAGCCGTTCTCTGCTTCGAGGCCATTGGCGCGTGTCTCGCAGAGGCCAAGATGTCCTTCGCCGATATCGTCCGCATCAATGCTTATGTTACCGACCGCGCGCATATGAGCCCCTACATGGCCGTACGCGACCGCTACGTCACCCTGCCGCCGCCTGCCTCGACGCTGATGATTGTATCGGGTTTCACACGGCCGGAATTCAAGGTCGAAGTGGAGGCGATTGCAGCCAAAGCAACGGACGATGCCTGACACGTTCAATTCGTCGAAATTCCTCAGCGCGGATGACCTGAAGAGCATCGCCGCGAAATATGTGGGTAAGGATGTTGACATCTCAACGCTGCAGCAATTGATTGCAGACGTTAATGCGCTCCATGCAGAAAAAGTTATTATAACAGGCATTGCTACGCTGCCGGAGCAGGATGCCGCTAACGGCGTCGTGCATATCAAGCTTACCGAAGGACGCCTGGAGAAGATGGGCGTGCAAGGCAACGTGCAGACGTCGGCGGATTACATCCTCAAGTGGGTGGGCGAGCCAGCCGGAGAAGTGCTGGATGGTCCCAAGGTCAACCGGGACGTGGTCTGGTTCAATCGCGCTAATGATGTGCAGATCAAGGCGCTGTTACAGCCCGGGACGAGCTTCGGCCTGACCGACCTCAATTATGCGGTGACTGAACCACCACGCAATACACTTCAGTTTTTCTACGATAACCAGGGCATCAGTACGACCGGCGAAGATGAGGGTGGAGTTTTCTACAAGCTGCACGGTCTGCTTGGCATGGACGACCGATTAACATTTTTATGGTGTCGGCTCGGAGGGCAATCTCAACGGCAACGTCGCTTACAATATCCCCTTTGACGACTGGGGCGGACGCATCGGCGTCAGCTATACACAAGGCTTACGGCCGCGTCATCTTCAGGCCGTTGCTTCTGCTAGCAGGCAATGAAGCCGCCACTGTTGGACACTAAGCGAAAGAAGGACACCTTCCATGGTTTACAAAATAGCGCGGATATCGGTCATCGGTTCGGCTGTGCTGATCTTTGGCGCGATGAGTTTTCAGGCTGCCAACAGTCAGACCCAGACAAGGAGCCCAAAGGCAGTAGCTCCTGCACAGGCAGCGGTGCCGTCTGCTCCGGTAGCACCAATACCTGCCCCGGCGGCGCCCGGCGGCCTCAGCGTGGCGGCTCCCACAACGGCGCAGGTCGACGGCTTCCGTTCGGCCAAGTTTGGTATGAGCGATGTCCAGGTTAAGGATGCCATCACCAAGGACTTTGGAATCAAGTTGGACGCTATCTCCGAGCAGCCTAATCCGGCTGAACGCACGACAGTTCTCTCCATCAAAGTACCCGATCTTTTGCAAGGCGGTGGCGTGGCAGAGGTGGCTTATGTGCTTGGATATGAAAGCAAGAAGCTGATCCAGGTTTCTGTGTCATGGTCGAAAGCGACCGATGAAAAGATGACGCCGGAGCAGCTCTTCTCCAATTCGAGCGTGCTGCGTGCACACTTCCTCACCGAAGGTTTCAAACCGGATTTAATCGCTTCAAATATGCCCATTGGCAACGGGTTGCTGGTATTTCGCGGCAGTGACGATAAGGATCACACCGCAATGCTGATCCTGCAGGGCACCTTCTCAGAAGGTCAGGCCACCAACCAGAAAATTCTGACGCCAACGGCATTGCTGCTGTTTTACGTCCAGGATGCTAAGGCCCCGGACGTCTACCGACTACCCGCCGGCTCATTCTGACAAAGACGACGAGGCTCATCTCGTTTCTCGTCCGAGAGCCATCCGCATGACCCCGCTCGTCTAGCGGGCGGAGCATCGCCGTCTCGCCCAGCAGGGCACGTTTTCCGAAGGGGCAATCCTCCAATCAGAAAATCCTGCCCCCGACTGCGCTGTTGCTCTTCTATGTGCAGGATGCCAAGGCGCCGGATAGCCGCCGTCTGCCGGCAGGTGCGTTCTGAGCGGCGATCGCGCCTCACAGGCCGCGGGCTCACTGCCTCACAGGGCGGCTTAGGCTTTGGTGACACTGAGAACACAGCTCAAATAAACTGTGTTGCCCGCCGACGGCAAAAGTCGAGCAGCCTAAGCAGAATGTGACCTGCCTCATCAGCCAAAGCAGTTATCGCGCCCTAGGTTGTCGCCGACCGGTTCGAATTTCACTAAGTTGTAAGGTGAGCCGATACAGCCGGACGATTTCCTCCCAAGTCAGCTTGTAGGTGTAGCGCCCGCACATTCGATCAGTATATCAACTCGCCGGCGGGCTTCTAAAGAGCGGGTATTGGCAGAAAAGCTGCAGCAGGTACGAACGAGAGGCGAGTCAGCTTTCTGGCGAGTAGTCGCCACCAGTATCCATGGACCTCTTGTACCAGCGGGGGCGGGGCGTTAAGCAATTTGATCGTCTCGGGGGATGCAATGGCGTTAAGTCGCTCTCGCCGCCTCAATAGCGCTGATTACAGTGCTCAAGCTTGGGACTATCAAGACAACCTCGATCAGGGTCGACCCGACTCGGACTTCGTGCCTGCGGACAGTTTCTCAGCAACCGATCCGAGCGGGACAAGCTCGAGCACCGCGCCGGGGGAGCCTCCCAAGGTGAATTCACTGCGGGCGCAGCTGGCGGCAATCCGCTGGTCGTGACTAGCGCGAGCAGCGGCTTGGTCTTCGTGAATACCTTCGCCGCCGGTGTTAGCGCGGCGTATGAGAGCTGTGTCATAGCCGCAGAGAACGCTCTCCAAGCTCTGGCGACGAACTCGGACACCGTCTATGTGACATTCGATACCGTAAACAATGGGCCGCATGGGGACTTGGCCACCAACGGCACTCCCACAGGCTCGAGCAAACTGACAGTAAGTTTCAGTCAGCTGAAGAGCGCTCTTGCTTCACACGAGCATACCGCAATTGGCGCGGCTGCCGTCGCCTCGCTGAACGGTCTTAGCGATCCCTCCGACGGAGCGGGATTTGAATTGCCCACACCGTACGCCGTCATGCTGGGGCTCGCCGCGAACCCTGGGTCGACCGAAGTTATCGTCAATTTGAATATCGGCTATTCTTTTGTCTTCGGTCAGGATGTTACCGATGAGTTAGAGCATGAACTCAGCGAAGGTGTGTTGGGGCGCGTAAGTGGCCTCGGCGACGTCCCTGAGGGATGGCATCCGATGGATTTATTCCGTTTCAACGCTTCGGGCCAGCGTGACTACCAGGACGGCCGCGATGGTGTGACGACCTATTTCTCGTACGATGACGGAAGCACAACATCTCAAAGTGCGGGCCTTTCTTTCAACAACAGGTACTCCGGCAGCACCGAAGTTAATACGAACGATATCGCCGACTTCACCGAGCAAGACGTATTTGGCACCGGCAGTGTTGGCCAAACCAATAGTTTCTCCCAAACCGATTTGCAGATACTGGAGGCGCTGGGCTGGAATCCAGTTGTCCCGCAATACCCCGACAGCGCCGGCAATGTGGACGAGTGGATACTATCGAACGGCCAGTGGGCGGCGAGCGCCCAGCCCGGGTCGCATCCCTCCGGCTATCAGGTCGCCGGTGTCGGCGATTTCACAGGCAACGGCACGGACGATATTCTTTGGTACAATTCCAGCAGTGGCGACGTCGACGAGTGGGAGATATCATACGGTGCTTGGGCGGGCAGCGTAGATTTAGGCACTCATCCCGGTAACTATCAGATCGCGGGCATCGGCGACTTCACCGGCAACGGGACGGACGATGTCCTCTGGACCAGTGTTTCCGGCAATGGGCAAGTTCAGACTGACGTCTGGGAGTTGTCGGACGGTCAGTGGGCCGCGAGCACCAGTCTTGGGTCTCATCCCGCCGGGTATCAGGTCGCCGGCATAGGCGAATTAGCCAACAAAGGAACAAGCGAGATCTTTTGGGAAAACCCGACCACGGGGGATGTTGACGAATGGCAGATTTCCCAGGCCGCATGGGCTGACAGCGTCGATTTGGGAACACATCCCGGCAACTATCAAATCGCCGCTATCGGCCACTTCTTTGGTAGCGGCCTCGCCAACACCGATATCCTCTGGACCAGTGTCGCGAGCAATGGCCAGATCGAGACCGACATTTGGGAGTTGGGATCGAACGGACAATGGATGGCAAGCGTTCAACCCGGCTCGCATCCGGCCGGCTACAACGTTGTCGGCGTCGGTGACTTCACCGGCAACGGCACTGACGACATCCTTTGGCAGAACCCGACCACGGGGGATGTTGACGAGTGGCAAATTAGCAAGGGCCAGTGGGTGGGCAGCGTTGATCTCGGAACCCATCCGGGCAGTTACCAGATCGCGGGCATCGGCAACTTCGCTGGCCCCGGCGCAAGCGACATACTCTTTCACAGTGGCTCGTGATCGAGAAGTTTAGAGCCTGCCCCAAAAAACCGCGACCTCTGATAACGCTTGCGTGCTTAATAATTGCGATTGATACTGAACGGCTTAGCTTTGCAATTTCAAATATTTACAACAAGTATTTTCGGCGACATCCAAATTTGAAGGGTGTCGAACGATAGCTCTTTCACGAGAAAGAATAGTATCATGACAACAAATTTCTGGACCGTCGCGTCGACGACGCTAGTCCGAATCCGTCCATGGACGACAGCCAGCGACTGGAGTTTGAACCATGTGCCGCTGAGTACCGAGGACGCGTACGTCGGTGACAATAACGGCAGCGCCATAGTTACCAGCGATGTCAATGAAACCGTAAACAGCATCGCCACCAATGTTAGCGATTTTCTTGACATAAACGGTGGCACATTTACGGCCACCCAGGGAACCGGGCCGGACATAAATACTGGAACCATTACGGTCAACGACGCCACTTTGTGGGTCACGAGTGGCGTCGTCAATAATCCCGGAACGATCGAACTAGCATCCACCGACTCAAGCGCTACCAGCATCTTCTTGGTTCAAGATTTTGTAACTCTCGATGGCAGCGGCTCCATCGAGATGGCGATAGGCGCCCAACCAATCAACAATGAAATTATAGGTCTATCCCCGAACTCAAGTCTCCTCAGCTTTAATGACATCTCCGGCACCGGCACTATCGGCGGCCTGAATTTCACGAATAATGGGACCGTCGAATCCAATAACGCCACAAGCGCTACTCCTGGAGTAATCGTATTGGAGGGATCGGCCGGGCCGGCAGTTTCCTCAACAACGGCGGGGTATTTGCCGATAACGGCGGCACAATCCAGCTCGGCGAGGACGGCTTCTCTTCGAGCTTTAACAATCAGGGCTCGATCGCAATCGTTGCGGCTAGCGCCGCGACCTACGTGACGATCGCCGGCGACGTCACCATCTTTAACTCAAACCCATCCGTTGGTGACGATATCCAGTTGGCGGGGAACGATTACTCTAAAAACAACCTGGTGAGCGATGGACATGCGGCAACGCTCAATCTCCAAAAACAACACATTCCTATACGGGGCCGGGAATGTGGGCGATTCGAATTCTGACGCTGAATCTCCAGTCTGGGGGATATTCTAGCCAACGTTTCCAACCAGGCACTGATCCTCAATACAGGCAACAACACGATTACCAATGTTGGAGGCACGCTTGAGGCCACCAACAGTGGCACCTTGGGGATTGAAAGCGATCTCAACAATCAGGGAACGATAGAATTGCTCAACGGCGCCATAGTTGGCATAGAGGGCCCCCTTGGCAGTTCACCTATCGCTGTCAACAATTCGGGGACGATAGAGGCGCTCAACGGCGGCATAATTGGCATCGACGCAAATATTTTTGGCACAGGCCAGGTCGAAATCGGAACCGGTGGCACCCTCGAAATATTGCTTTCGCCAATTCAGTATCAATCTCCGGCAATCTGGCGTTCGTGGGCCCGAATGCACAGCTGGTCACAGCCGATAGCTCTCCCAATGGTGGTATCGGCGGCCAGATCGTTGGCGCTGTGGCCACTGATAGTATCTCTGAGCCCGAGGTGCCATTCTTTAGCGGAGAACATGCGGTCTGGGATCAAACCAGCACGACGGGCGGGACACTGTCGGTATACTGGAATGGATCCGACTTCGGCACGCTAGATTTGGCGGGACAGTTCACATCTTTGGACTTCACCGTTAGCGCATCCACTAATTTGTATGGAGGCGCGCTCATCAGCATACAAAACACGCCGGTCTATCCGGAAAATGCCGGGAATAACGACGAGTGGATTTTATCAGATGGCCAATGGGCGGCTAGCGCCGGGCCGGGCTCGCACTCGTCTGATTACAACGTAGCCGGCACGGGCGATTGGACCGGCCGTGGTACCTACGGCATCCTTTGGTTCAATCCCACCACTGGCGACACGGACGAATGGCAGCTGTCTAACACCCAATGGTCCGCCAGCGTCGATTTGGGTACCCATCCCAGTAATAGCACAGACGGCAGCGCCTATCAGATCTCCGGCACCGATGCCTTCTTTGATTCCGGCAACGACGGCGTGCTTTGGACCAGTGCGAACAGCAATGGCACGATCGCCGACCGATATCTGGGAGCTGAATTCCAGCGGCAAATGGGCCGCCAGCGTCAGCCCCGGCTCGCATCCTGCCGGGTACAGCGTTGCTGGCGTAGGCGATTGGACCGGCGACGGCACCGACGGAATTTTGTGGCACAACGCATCAACCGGCGACACTGACGAGTGGCAATTGTCCGGCGGACAATGGTCAGCAAGCGTTGACCTTGGCAGCCATCCTACGAACTCAACGACCGGCGGCAATTATCAGATCGCCGGCGTCGGCGACTTTTTTGATAACGGCATCGACGACGTTCTGTGGACCAGCGTGAACAGCAACGGCACGGTCGCGACCGACATCTGGGAACTCGGGTCGAACGGCCAGTGGTTGGCAAGCGTCAGTCCAGGCACTCATCCGGCCGGCTACCAGGTCGTTGGCATCGGCGATTTTACCGGCACGGGCACAGACGACATTCTCTGGCAGAACTCGACAACTGGCGCCATTGACGAGTGGCAGATCGTAGGTGGCAATTGGGCTGGCAGTATCGATCTGGGCGCGCACCCCGGCAACACTCCGGTCTCTGGCGTTGGCGACTTCACCGGCACCGGCACGAGCGACATCCTCTTTCATACTAGCTCGTGACCGAGAAATTTAGAGCGTTCGCCGAGGCCGGACATTGCCTCCCCTTTAATAGCTTCGGCGACGATCCGGCCATGGGCTTCAACAAGCGCGCCCTCCGGCCCATCGCCAAAGTTCTAGGCGTGTTCTAAATTCCTGATCTGTCCCTATGCGTAGGTCGGTGCTGTCCTATCTTCGGTAATTTAGGACACTCTCGTTTTAAGGTTTAGGACACTCGCTTCGCCTAGGAGATGCAGTATGAATGACGAAACCAAGCCCGCTGGTATTAAGATTGCCGCTGGAAGCTCCGAGCAAGCACCGTTCATTTATTTCGACGGCGTTGCAACCTTCGGCGTGCACCACGGCGCAATTCAGATTGAGCTGGTCGTAAATGCTCTCATGCCAGAGAGCGGAGGGGTCAGAACCGACGTGCTCGTTACGGCCCACATTCGATGTAGCCCTACCGCCGCCGCCGATCTTCGGCAAGCGATAGACAAAGCACTTAATATGTTGAATTTTCCGAGCAACACGCAGCAACCATTCGGTAAGCCAGGTTGATTTACTAACGCCCACCTTCAATCGCCCGGAACTTGCGACACCATTCCGGTCGGATCACGTCCTATGTCGAGCCGAGCAATCTTTCGATCCGTATGGCGACCCATCGGTGGAAATCTCCGGCGAGCCGTGTACCACAGCCCTTCACACCGTGTTTGATGTGGCTCGATTGCAACAGGGACCAGACTTTAAACGCCCAACACAATTCGGACCCGAAATTGCCTCCTGTCCTTTCCAGCGTGGGCGGGTCGGGAAAGTCGGGGACGAAGGATGGCGGAACGGAAGACGGTGCCGATGGCTTTCAGTCAGTCGGGGGTGGCGACCGACACCGCTTCTGTTGCAATCACCGTGGCTCGGCTCTTTGGCCTTGATGCCGGAGACTGGTCGATGATTTTCCTAGGGCTTGCCTTGTCGGCTTTGCTCCTAGTGTTTGCCTGATCCTGAAACCCGCTCCCGCAAACCTCACTGCCGACGCTTTGCGCCAGCCGAGACCGGCAAGGGCTTCTCCAGCTACCCGGCGCCAGAGAGGGCTAGGCTGCGTAATCCAACGCCGGCATCATTGCCAAGCGCCGTGAGCGGCTCGACATCGCGGCAGTCCGGTCGGTGTTCGATTGACGCTTTGATTTTGGCGCGGCTAATGTCGCCGCGACCCGGTACTGGCCTATATACGTCTGCGCCTCAGGAGGACGAGGCACCAATGCCGTTTGTATCTTCCCATAGTCTTCCCAAGTCCGCTTTTTGGGAAGATCGGATCATGAGATTGCAACATAAGTGATTGATTTATAACCCTTGGAAGGGTGGCCGAGTGGTTTAAGGCACCAGTCTTGAAAACTGGCATAGGCGCAAGTCTATCGTGGGTTCGAATCCCACCCCTTCCACCAAGTATGTCCGTCAAGCGTAGCGAACTCACCTCGGCATTACTGACACCGAATGCAACCCTTGAATTGGATAGCAGATAACGCGGCGCTTACATGGGCCATCCCGCAACAAAGATTGTAGAGATTTCGCGGGGAGTGCCGTTCTAAAAAATGCGCAATACTATCGCGCGAGCGTCAATAATTTGTGGGACGAGGATGTTCAAGGGCCAGTTGTTCGCATTGTCGGTTGCGCTGATAGCGGCAGTCATGACGCCGGTTATGGATCAGCCGGCGCAGCGCCGACGATTTTTACAAGGGCAAGGTTTTCACCATCGTCGTCGGCTTTACGCCGGCCGGCGGATACGACACCTATGCGCGAAATCTCGCCCGCTATATCGGCAATCATATCCCCGGTAATCCGACGGTCATCGTGCAGAATATGCCGAGCGCTGGCAGCCTGACCGCGGTGCGCTATCTCAACCTGACCGCGCCAAAGGATGGCACTGTCATGGTGATCTTCAATCCGGGCATGGTCACGCAGTCGATCGTTCAGCCGGACAGGATCGGCGTTGATTTCCGGCACTATGCCTGGGTCGGCGTCGTCACGCCGGATAATCGGGTCTGCTACGGCTATGGAGCGGACGGCCCCAAGACGTGGGACGAGATGATGCAGGGCAAGCAATTCATCCTCGGTTCCACCGGCAAGGCCTCGGGCAATTACATCAACGGCGCGATCTTGCGCGAAGTCTTTCACGCGCCGATCAAGCAGATCATGGGCTTTCCGGGCAGCGCCGAGCAACGGCTGGCAATCGAGCGGGGCGAACTCGATGGCGACTGCGGTACCTACAGCAGCATTCCGCAGGAATGGCTCAACAAGGGTCTCGTCGCACACCTTTGTACGCTTCTCCAGGGAGCGCACGAGCGAGGTGCCGGAAAGCGCCGTCTATATCGGCACGTTCGCAAGCTCGGACGACCAGAAGCAGCTCCTGAGGCTCTTGAGCGGCGGCGACGAGGTCGGCCGGCCCTTTATCATGTCGAAGGATGTGCCCGCGGATCATCTCGCGATTGTGCGCAAGGCGTTCGACGACACCATGAAAGACTCCGGGCTTCCTTGCCGACATGGAAAAGCAACAGCTTCCGGTGCACCCGATTTCCGGCGATCAAGCCGAGAAAATCGTCAATGAGTTGATCGCGGTACCGCCAGCGATCGTGGCGCAAGCAAAGCCCATTTACGAGTAGCCGCGGCGAGCCCTGCCGCCATAACCGTAACGCCCTGTTCACTATAGGGTACGGCTTCGCCCATTTTTGCCACAATGTGACCACGCTAAAATTCAATACCCGTTTCACGGGGATAGGGGACGATGCGGGGTCCTGTCAGGGAAGGGTGGCGGTTTGTGCCGATGGGCCTTTGCTGCCCTGGCATGCCTTTTCCTCGCCAATTGCGCCAGCTCAAACCATGTCGATTCGCGCTGGGGCGTCTCCGCCAGCGAGCGCGTGGTTGAGCCCGGTGAGCCCGCGCCCAAAGGCGGCGGCGTCTACAAGACCGGCAACCCCTATGTTGTCGGAGGCCGCACCTACTATCCCCAGGAAGACCCGCACTATCGCGCCGAAGGATTAGCCTCCTGGTACGGCGACGATTTCCACGGCCGATACACCGCGAACGGCGAGATCTTCGACATCAACGGCATTACGGCGGCGCATCCGACCTTGCCGATGCCGAGCTATGTTCGCGTAACCAACCTCGCTAACGGCCGCTCGATCGTCGTACGGGTAAATGATCGCGGGCCCTATGTCGGTAATCGCGTTATCGATGTCTCGACCCGCGCTGCCCATCTTCTTGGCTTCTACGAGAAGGGAACAACCCGGGTCCGGGTTGAATATGTCGCCCGGGCGCCGATGGAAGGCTCCGATGACCGTATCCTCGCAGCGACGTTGCGCGAGAATGAGCCCGCGCCCGCACCGTCCAATGTCAGGCTTGCGTCTGCGGAATCGATCATGCCGCCGCTGCCGGCGCAACCACCCCCGGTTCGTGCTCCAAGCTACAGAAGCGCTGCGATGAACGACGTGGTGGCAACCACGCGTGCGATGTCATTTGCCGATACGCCCAATGGCAGCGACGGCGCTGGCCTGCTCAACGGTCGCGGCCTTTACTGAAGCACTTATCATTGCAAGACGGCTCCCAGCCCTGCCTTGCACGCGCCCCATTATGCGCGGGTATAAGGGTGAGAGATATCAGGGTAATCGGTACCCGGAGGCGTTGTGTGGGCGTTGGTTTTAGGCAAGCTGCGTGGTGGGGCAGGGGACTAGCCGTGGGCGCGGCGTGCCTGCTTGTTACGGCTGTTGCCAGTGCCCAAGCGGCGCCTGCGCCGGCGCCGAAAAAGGAGGAGGGCTTTCAGACCTCCGCCCCCGCGGCGCTCCTGCTCGATCCGGACAGCAACAGCGTCCTCTACGAGAAGAACGGCGACGAACTAGTCGCACCGGCAAGCCTTGCCAAGCTGATGACACTTGAGTTCGTATTCAACGAACTCAAGAAAGGCACCATCAAGCTCGACGATACCTTCGTCATTACCGAAGACGCCTGGCGCAAAGGCGGGGCGCCGTCGCACGGCTCGACCATGTTCGCCGCGATCCATAGCCAGGTGAAAATATCGGACCTGATCCAGGGCATCATTGTCGACTCCGCCAATGATGCCTGCATCGCCATAGCCGACGGTATTGCCGGCAATGAAACGACGTTTGGCCAGATGCTGACCAAGCGCGCTCGCGAGATCGGGCTTGAGAACTCGACCTTCACCAATGCCGAAGGGTATCCGGATCCCAACCTTCGGGTGACGGTGCGCGAGCTCGCCCAGCTCGCGCGTTACATCATGCAAAACTATCCGGATTATTTTCCGTATTTTGCGTTGCGCGACTTCACCTGGAACAACATCCACCAGCAAAACCGTAATCCGCTGCTTGGCATGGGTATCGGCGCCGATGGCATGAAAACCGGCGAAACGGCGGAGGCGGGCTTCAACCTGGTCGGCACCGCGACCCAGGACAATCTGCGCCTCATTGTGGTGACTACCGGTGCCAAGTCCGACAAGGAGCGCTCCGAAGAGGCCAAGAAGCTGCTCGACTTCGGCTTCCACGGTTTCGAAGCGAAGGTCATATTCGCCGAAGGCCAGACCATCGGCTATGCCAAGGTATTTGGCGGCGACGAAAGCTATGTGCCGCTCGTCGGTCCCGGCACGATCAAGCTGATGGTGCCCCGCAATTCCAATGAGCGGCTGCTGGCGAAGGTCGTTTATACCGGTCCGGTGCCAGCGCCGGTGACGAAGGGGCAGCCGGTCGGCAAGCTCAAAGTCTGGCGCGGCGACAACTTCGCTCTTGAAGTGCCTTTGGCCGCATCCGAGGACGTCGGCAAGGGCAATATGCGGCAACGCGCGGTCGATGGCGCGACCGAATTGATGATCGGACTGTTCAAGGCCGGCGTCGGCAAGCTCTGACCGTCATCAGCCGCAGACCCAGACGCGGGTGCAAGCCGCATGGGACAATCCTATATTGCTAGCCTGAGGTCGCGATTCTACCTCAAGTTATGCATATGATATTTAGTACAAACTATTGATATTATTGACATCCGAGTCAAGGTTGAATGCGAGGCAAGTTCATCACGTTTGAAGGCGGCGAGGGTACCGGGAAGTCGACCCAGGCTACCATGCTGGCGCTTGCGCTCGAAGGCATTGGGCTTGGCGTATTGCGGACCCGCGAGCCTGGTGGCTCGCCGGGAGCGGAGATCATCCGCCATGTGCTGCTATCCGGCGCGGCGAAGCCCCTTGGAGCGGACGCCGAAGCGATGCTGTTTGCCGCGGCCCGTGAGGATCACGTGCGCTGTACCATCGAGCCGGCGCTCGCCGCCGGCAAATGGGTGGTGTGCGATCGCTTTGCCGATTTAACGCGAGTTTATCAGGGCGTCCTGGGATCGGTCGATCTGCGGCTTATCAAGGGACTCGAACGCGTTTCAATCGGCGATCTGATGCCCAGCCTGACCCTTATTCTCGATGCGCCGGTCGAGATCACCTTGGAGCGTTCAGCGCTTCGCCGCGGTAATGCAGCAGCCGACCGTTTTGAAGGCGAGAGCCGCGAATTCCACATCAAGCTGCGCGAAGCATTCCTTGCGCTCGCCGAAGCCGAACCGGACCGCTGTGTCGTCATCAACGCCAACGTGCCGCGCCAGCAGGTCGCCAAGCAGATCTGGGACGTCGTCCAGGAGCGGCTCGATCCGGCGACCGCGCCTTTCGCTTTTGAGCGCAAAGCCGAGAATTTGGCGTCGTAAGCCTATGAGCCCGCAAAGCAACGACGAGCCCGCAGCGCCCCATCCGCGCGCAACCAATGTGCTGTTTGGCCATTCGGCTGCGGAAACGACGTTGTTGAATGCTTATCGAAGCGGGCGCATCCCACACGCTTTTCTCATTGTCGGGCCAAAAGGTATCGGCAAAGCGACGTTGGCCTATCGCATGGCGCGCTTCGCGATGGCTCATCCGGATCCGGCGGCGCCTGAGGTGCAGATGGCCGCCTCGCTCGCCGTCGACGAGAACGATCCGGTTGCGCGCCGTATCGCCGCGCAGGGACAGCCCGATCTCCTGGTCATCGAACGTGTCGTCAACGACAAGGGCGTGCTGCACAAGCTGATCCGGGTCGAGGATGTCCGCGAGACTGTGCCGTTCTTCGGTTCGACTGCGCGGGAAGGGGGCTGGCGCATCGCCATTGTCGATGCGGTGGACGAACTCAACGCCTCCGGCGCCAATGCTCTGCTCAAGGTTCTGGAAGAGCCGCCGGAGCGTGCTTTGCTGCTGCTGGTCAGCCACTCGGCGTCGCGGGTGCTACCGACGATACGGTCGCGCTGCCGCATCCTGACCTTGCGCCCGCTCGAACCGGCTGATCTTGGGGCCGCTATTGCAGCCGCGACCGGACGCAATCCGAACGATCCGGAAGTCGTCCAAGCTGCGGCTGCTGCTGACGGTAGCGTGGCGCGCGCGCTTGCGATGCTTGACGGCGATGCGCTCGAATTGCGCCAGCACGCGATGGCCATGCTGGATCGCCTGCCGGTTACGGATACCAAGGCGCTCCACGCGCTGGGCGAAGCGATCGCCGGCACGGATGCGGCGCCGCTTGCGGCTTTCCTCGACACCGTCAACGACTGGCTGTCGGCGCGGCTTGACCAGGAGCAGGGTGGGATCGCGCGGCTTAACCGGCTCGCGGAAGCGTCCGAGCGGATCAACGAAGCGGTGCGTGACGCGGAAACCTACAATCTCGAGCGTAAGCCGCTGGTATTCAGTGTTTTTGGCTTGCTTGCCGAGGCCACGCGCGGTTGATACCAACCACCATGCCCGGCAAGCCCTATTACATCACCACCGCGATCGCTTATCCGAATGGCGCGCCGCATATCGGCCACGCCTATGAGCTGATTGCGACTGACGCCATTGCTCGTTTTCAGCGCCTCGATGGCCGCGACGTGTTCTTCCTTACAGGCACTGACGAACACGGCATCAAGATGCTGCAAACTGCGGCGCGGGAAAAAATAACGCCGCGAGAGCTCGTCGCGCGCAATGTGCCGCGCTTTCAAGCGATGGTGACGAAATTCAACTGTTCCAACGACGATTACATTCGGACCACCGAGCCGCGCCACTACGCCGCCTCGGTCGGCATCTGGGAGAAGATGCAGGCGAACGGCGATATCTATCTCGACAAATATTCCGGCTGGTACTCGATCCGCGACGAGGCCTATTACGACGAGAGCGAAACCCGCCTCGACGACAAGGGCGAGCGGCTCGGGCCCCAGGGCACGCCGGTCGAATGGGTCGAGGAGGAGAGCTACTTCTTCCGGCTCTCGAAATACGCCGAGCCGCTGCTGAAGCTTTACGAGCAACACCCCGATTTCGTGCTGCCGAAGGAGCGCATGAACGAGGTCGCGAGCTTCGTCCGCGGCGGCCTTAAGGATCTGTCGATTTCCCGCACCACGTTCGATTGGGGCGTGCCGGTGCCGGGCAATCCGAAGCACGTGATGTATGTCTGGGTCGATGCGCTGACCAACTACATCACCGCGGTCGGCTATCCCGACACCGACAGCGAGAAATTCAAGAAATACTGGCCGGCCGATCTGCACGTGATCGGCAAGGACATTGTGCGCTTTCACGCGGTATACTGGCCGGCATTTCTGATGTCGGCCGGCATCGCGGTACCAAAGCACATTTTCTCCCATGGCTTTTTGTTCAACCGCGGCGAGAAAATGTCGAAGTCGGTCGGCAATGTGATCGATCCGTTCGCGCTCGCCGACGCCTACGGCGTCGATCAGTTGCGCTACTTTCTGTTGCGCGAAGTGCCGTTCGGCCAGGACGGCAATTACAATCACGACGCCATCGTCAACCGCACCAACGCCGACCTCGCCAACGATCTCGGCAACCTCGCCCAGCGTTCGCTGACCATGGTGACGCGGCAGCTCGACGGCGTGATGCCGGAGCCCGGCGTGTTCAGCGACAACGATCAGGCGATCCTCAAGGCCGCCGATGCGTTGCTTGGCAAGGCGCGCGAGGCCATGGCCACGCAACAGCTTCATCAGGTGCTCAATGCGGTTTGGGCCGTGGTCGCGGAGGCCAATCGCTATTTCGCCGGCGAAGCGCCGTGGGCGCTGGCCAAGACCGATCCGGCGCGGCAAGGCACAGTCCTTTACGTGACCGCAGAAGTGATACGGCAGGTTTCAATTCTGGCGCTGCCATTCATGCCGGCGTCAGCGGGCAAGCTGCTCGATCTCCTGGCGGTGCCGGAAGCGGAACGCAATTTTGCGGCGCTTGGCGGCAAGCATCGGCTCGCGCCGGGCACGAAGCTGCCCGCGCCTGCGCCGGTATTCCCGCGCTACGTCGAGCCCGAAGGCAAGGCGGCGGAATGACGACGCTGATCGACAGCCATTGTCATCTCGATTTCCCGGATTTTGCCAGCGAGCTCGATGCCGTGGTCGGACCGCGCGCGTGCGGCGGGTATCGCACGCATGGTCACGATCTCGACGCGGGTGGCCAAACAGGACGCGCTGTTGGCGATCGCGGATCGTTTTGCCGACGTCTATTGCTCGGTCGGCACCCATCCGCATTACGCCCACGAGGAACTCGACATCAGCACCGCTGATCTGGTGGCGCGCACGCGCAATCCCAAAGTGGTCGCGATTGGTGAAGCCGGCCTCGACTATCACTACGACAACTCGCCGCGCGAGGCGCAGGAACGCGGCTTCCGTAACCACATCGCCGCCGCACGCGAGACCGGGCTGCCGCTGGTCATTCATTCGCGCGACGCCGATGACGACATGGCGCGAATTCTGGAACAAGAAACGGGGAAGGGGGCCTTCCCTGCCGTACTGCATTGTTTCACCGGCGGCGCCGAGTTGGCGCGCCGGGCCATTGCGCTCGGGCTCTACATCTCCTTCACCGGCATTTTGACGTTCAAGAATTCCGGCTGCGTTGCGTGAAATTGCGGCTTCGTTGCCGGCTGACCGCATTCTGGTCGAGACCGACGCGCCGTATCTCGCGCCCGGGAAGTTTCGCGGCAAACGCAACGAGCCGGCCTTTGTGGTCGAGACCGCGAACGTGCTGGCCGAGACCCGTGGCGTGTCGTTCGACGCCATCGCGCGGCAGACCACGGAAAACTTCTTCAAATTGTTTGCAAAAGTACCGAGGCCGGCCGCCGCTGCTGCAAGCGCGGATGCGCTCTTGCAGGCCGCGCAAAACTGACAATGACGTTGAAGTTCACCATTCTCGGCTGCGGCTCCTCCGGCGGCGTTCCGCGTCCTGCGCTCGGCTGGGGCGATTGCAATCCCGGCAACCCAAAGAACCGCCGCCGCCGGACTTCGCTGCTTGCCGAGCGGCGCGACAATGGCGGTGTCACCCGCATTCTGGTTGATACCTCGCCTGACTTGCGCGAACAGCTCTTGGATGCCGAGGTCGATTGGCTCGATGCCGTGCTTTACACCCACGAGCATGCCGACCACACCCACGGCATCGACGACCTCCGTGCGCTGTTCATCGCCCAGCGCCGCCGGATCGACGTCTACCTTGATGAGCACACTGCCCGCTCCATGCACGAGCGGTTCGATTATTGTTTTAAGTCGCCGCCCGGCAGCGAATATCCGCCGATCGTAACCGAGCACCGGCTGGCGGCGGGCAAGGCGATTACCATCGCAGGGAAGGGCGGCGCCATTACCGCACTGCCGCTCCTGCAGCAGCATGGCGATATCGACTCGATCGGATTTCGCTTCGGCAACTTCGCTTACTCATGCGACCTCTCCGGCATGCCGCCGGAAACCGTCGCGGCGCTCAAGGGCCTCGATGTCTGGGTCGTCGACGCGTTGCGCTACCGGCCGCACCCGAGCCATCTGTCGCTCGACGAAGCGCTCGCATGGATTGCGCGGCTGAAACCGCGCCGCGCCATCCTGACCAATCTTCACGCCGATCTCGATTTCGACGTGCTCAAGACCAAACTGCCGCCCGGCGTCGAGCCGGCCTATGACGGGATTGCGGTCGAAGTCGCGGAAGCCCAATGAAGACAGGCTTGTATCGACATATTCCATAATATGTCTTATGCGAATCCGATATCCGGACCGGCATTGGAGTCCGGACTTGGAAGCCCCGCGCTTCCCCTGTCACCAAACTCCCGGCACCAATCGCCAGCGAACCCGTGTGGCATAGTCCGCATAGCCCGGTAGCTCGGCGTGCAGCACGCCGTCCTCGGTAGTCACCCGGTACAGCAGGAATGGCACCGTGAACACGTCAGCATCAGCGCCGCGTACCAGGAGCCGAGCGCGACGCCGCTTGTGACGACGAAGACGATCCCCGCGAGATAACCCGGGTGCCGGATCACGGCATAAGGTCCAGTCGAGATGACGTGTTGGCCGCGATCGTTCTGGATTCGAATAACCGACGAAAAGAACCGGTTGACGACCATGGCCCAAAGGACGAATGCGAAACTCGACGCCATCGCGATCAGCGCTACAGCCTGGAGCCAGCCCGGAACCCGATCGCTCCAATGGAAGTGCCCACGATCGAGGCCGGCAACGACATAGTGCGCGATCAGCACAATCGTAAACAGGCGTATCGCCAGCGGCGGTTTCTGACCGCCTGGCCGCATCCGCTCCCGCGCGAGATCGGGATCTACCCAAAGGAAAGATCCAATGAAAACCGCAGCCATGATCGCGAGGTAAATCCAGAACGAGATGAAAGTCAACGTGCCCGCCGATGCGAACAGCGCTATGGCCATAATCGCGAACATTGCGATGGTCTGCAGATAGGCCGAGGTCGGCATCACCGGTTTCCGGGTCTGATCAATCACGGAACAAAGTTTGCGCGGCAGGCGTTAAAGCGCAAGTCTGCCCCGACGCAAGGTTGGGGTGGTTGCAGCCATTTATCCTCATATCCAAGGTGATGCCGTGAACAACAAGGTTCGAGCTCTCGATACGCGCCGCAAGCCGGCCCCTGCCCTGGACACCCCGACCGATCTTTCCGATGAGGCCGTGCGTGAATTGTCCGCCAAGCTCAACGAGATTCTTGCGGATGCATTTGCGCTCTACCTGAAGACCAAGAATTTTCACTGGCATGTCAGCGGACCGCATTTTCGCGACTACCATCTCCTGCTCGACGAACAATCCGAACAGATCTTCGCAACGACCGACGAGTTGGCTGAGCGCGTGCGCAAAATCGGCGGCACGACACTCCGTTCGATCGGCCATATTTCGAAGCTGCAAACGATCTCCGACAACAATGACTCGTTTGTTTCCGCGCACGATATGCTGCGCGAACTGATGAGCGACAACAAGCACGTTGCGGCCGCGATGCGGGAATGTCACGAGCTTGCCGACAAGCACGACGACGCGGCGACCGCGGGTCTTCTCGAGAACTTTATCGACGGCACTGAGCGGCGCACCTGGTTCCTGTTCGAGGCAACGCGCGCGGCAGAGGAATAGGTCCCAGTCATTCCCGCAAAGCAATCTGGTGCAAAACGCCGAATTGCCTTGCCGCAGTGCTCCCCGCAGCGATGAGGGTTTGATAGGTTCTCGCAAACATTGCGAGAGCCTTCATGACCCCTTCCCGCGATATCGATCGTTTGCTGGCCATCATGGCGGCGCTGCGGACGCCGAAAACCGGCTGCCCCTGGGATCTCGAGCAGAATTTCGCGACCATCGCACCGTACACGATTGAGGAAGCGTACGAAGTCGCCGACGCGATCGAGCGCGATAATCTCGATGACCTCAAGGAAGAGCTCGGCGATCTGTTGCTGCAGGTCGTGTTTCATGCTCGCATGGCGCAGGAGCAAGGCGCGTTCGATTTCGGCGATGTCGTCGAGACGTTGACGCAGAAGCTCATCCGCCGCCATCCGCATGTGTTTGGCGATGAGCACGGAAACACGGCTGAAGCCGTCAAAGGCCTGTGGGACCGGATCAAGGCGGAGGAGAAGGCCGCACGCGGCGTTTCAGAGAAAACCGGCGCTCTTGCCGGCGTGCCGGTGGGATTCCCAGCCCTGACACGTGCGCTGAAGCTTCAGGAAAAGGCCGGCAAGGTCGGGTTCGACTGGAACGATCCCCGCGCTGTGCTGCGCAAGATCCGCGAGGAAGCCGACGAGATTGAAGCAGTGCTCGATAGCGACGAAGCCAGCGCCGCAGCCGAGGTCGGCGATCTGCTTGTTCGCCGCGGTCAATCTGGCGCGGCATCTGCGCGCCGACCCGGAAGCGGTGTTGCGGCAGACCAATCAAAAATTCGAACGCCGATTTGCTTCCATTGAGTCTGCGCTTGCCGCCCAAGGCAAGGTCCCGAAGCAAGCAACGCTCGCCGAGATGGACGCGCTATGGGATCAGGCAAAAGCCAATGAGAGCGCTCAAGGGAGCGTCTCTAAGGGTTGATAAGTCCGGCGCTTCGAGGCAACCACAGCGCAACTTCCGGAAAGAATGTCACCAGCACCACGATCGCCAGCATCGCAATGATAAAAGGCGGCGTTTCGCGAAAAATTTCCGACAGCGGCGTGCCCGTCAATCCGCTCATCACGAACAGCAGCAAACCGTGCGGCGGCAGCGTCAGTCCCACCATCATGTTGAGGACGACGACGATGCCGAAATGCACGAGGTCGATATTGAGTCCCTGCGCGATCGGCACCAGGAGCGGCACGATGACCAGCAAAATGGTTACCTCATCGAGCACGATCGCGAGAAACAGCATAAGGACGTCAACGCAAAGCAGAAAGCCGGTTGGCGAGAGATTCCAGGCCAGGAAAGTGGACTGGATCAGCTGCGGCACACCTTCGTTCGCCACCGCATAATTGAAAACGAAGGCTCCGGCCATGATCAGAGCGATCATTGCCGTTGCGCGAACAGTGTCGGAAATTACCGTCACGAGTTGCGACAGCCGCAACGACCGATAGACGATCAACGCCAGCAGCAGCGCGTAGCTTGCTGCGATCGAAGCGGCTTCAGTGGGCGTTGTGACGCCGGAGTAGATCAGTCCGAGCAGGATCGCCGGTAGCGCCATCGGCAGAAGGGCCTGGGCGAAGATCGCCGGCGTTTCCGCCCAGGTGACTCTCGGTTCGCGCGGGAAACCGCGGCGTCGCGCTACGATCCCGATCACCCCCATCATCGACAGCGCCATGATGCCTGCCGGTACAAGCCCGCCCAGGAACATCGCGCCGACCGAGGCATTCGCGATCAGCGCGTAAAAGATCATCGGTATCGATGTCGGCATCAGCGGACCAAGCGTCGCCGATACGACCGACGTCGCGGCGGCGAAGCCCGGCGGATAACGGCCGTTCTTTGCCATCATGCGCGCCACGATCAGTCCGGGGCCGGACGCATCCGCAACGGCACTGCCGCTCATGCCGGAGAAGATCAGGTTGGTGATCACATTGACCTGCGCGAGGCCGCCCGGCAGATGTCCCACCATAGCGGCGCCAAACCGGAGCAGACGTTCGATGACGCCGCTCACGTTCATCACATTGGCAACGAAGATGAACATCGGCACGGCGATCAGGAGATAGCTGTTGTAGAGGCCATTCATCGTCTGATCGACCACAAGACCCACGTCCTGATGGCTCGCGATCAGATAGACGAAACCTGCTGCCAGCATGGACAAGCCGAGCGGTGCGCCCAACACCGCCGCCAAGGTGAAGACACCGAGCAGAACCCAAAGCCCTACCGACACCCCTACCCCCGCTGAGCTCGTCTAGATTTCGTCGCGCCAGCGCGGTCCCAAAAGCTTCGCGCCGCTGATGAGTGCGCGTGCGATTACCGCAACAAGAAAAATTCCAAAGCACGCATAAACCCAATCAAGCGGCAAATTGAGCACCGGCGTATGCTCGCGCCACAGGAAGCGGATATAGTCGAGCGAGCCCGGCAGCGCCCAAGCAAAAATGCCGCCGATCAATGCCGCGCGCGCGAGTGCGACATACCGTTTGGTGTCGTCCGGCAAAAGCCGGTAGACGAGATCGAAGCTGATCTGCTGTTTGTCGCGAACCAGAAATGCGTTGGCCCAAAAAATGATCCAGACGAACAGGATCACCAGCACTTCATCAGCCCATACGGCTTCGTCGTGCTCAAAGTAGCGGGTGAAGATCTTGTAATTGAAGATCAGAAATACGGCGGCAAACATGGCGCAGGCAGTCCAGTCCGCCAGCGTTCGGAGCTGCGGTCCGAGCCCGACGGCTGACGCGCGGCGTCGGCGCCCCATCTGGCATGACGCGTTAGGCCTTCAAGACGCGCTGCAAGCCGGACGCGTCCCAGGCTTTGGCGAAGTCCGAGTCGGCATAGACCTTGTCGGCCGAGGCGCGGAATGGGCCGAGATCGACCGCATCGACGGCAAGCCCGCGTTCCGTCAGCGCCTTTGTGATCGCATTTTCGTCGGCGAGCCGCGCTTCGCTGCCGGACTTTGCGGTTTTGAGACATGCGTCGCCGAGGGCCTTTTTTTGATCGGCGTTCAGCTTGTCCCACGCAGGTGCAGCAATGGCGAAAAATACCGGCTGCACCATGTGCGAGGTCAACACGACCTGTTCGCTAACCTCGTAGAATTTTGCGGCACTGAAGATCGAAAGCGGATTCTCCTGGCCATCGACGGTGCCGGTCTTCATTGCGAGATAAACTTCGGGCATGCCCAGCGGCACAGGAGTTACCCCAAGAGTGCGGCCGAGAAGGAGCCATTCCGGTCCCGACGGCATCCGCATCTTGACCCCGGCCATGTCGGCGGGACCTTTGACGTCGCGCTTCTGACGCAGACTGACCTGGCGGGTACCGAGATAATGGGTGGCAAGAATGTTGATTCCCATCTTGGCGGACACGGTCTTCCTGAAATCGTCGCCGATCGGCCCGTCGAACACGCGCCTGAGTTGCTCGTAATCGCTCAATAGATAGCCGCGATTGAAATAGCCGAGTTCCGGGATTTGCTGGGCGACCTCGAACGTAGTCATCGAGCTCATCTCGAGATTGCCGCGCTGGAGCGCTGGAACTTCGGTACCCTGTTTGAAGAGCGTGGAGGCTGGATGCACGCTAACGTCGAGGCCAACATTCGCTGCCGTCACATCGGCCCTGAGTTGCTCCAGCGCTTTGTTGAGAAAGTCGGACGGCGGCGCCGCGGTGGAAATGCGGATCTGGATCGTGCCTTGCGCACTGGCTTTGCCAGCTGTTCCGAGAAATGCGCCGGACAATGCGCCTGCGACAAATGCTCTGCGGGTTGTCATCGCGTAGTCTCCCTGTTCGTCGAAACCGTCAGGTCGGCCCCTGTATCGTGACGGACAATGTACCTATGCCGGCAATATCCGCATCAATGCGGTCGCCGGCTTTGAGAAAAGTGCCCCGCGGTACGCCTACGCCCGCAGGTGTGCCGGTTAGCAGCACATCACCTGGATCGAGCGTCATCAGTTCGGACGCGCGCGCAATCTGCTCCGCCACCGAGTAGATCATCTGATTGGTATTGCTGTTCTGTTTGATTTCGCCGTTCACTGCAAGCTTCAGCGCGATATTTTGCGGATCGGGAAGACCGCCAGCCGGTACGATCCATGGCCCGAGCGGGCAACTGGTATCGGTCGCTTTACCCGCCACCCAATCGAATTTGTAAAATTGGTCTGGCGCCATGTTGAAATCGCGCGCCGACATATCGATGCTGATGGTGTAGCCGGCGACATGGTCCAGCGCCTGCTCAGGCATGACGTAGCGCGCGGTTTTTCCGATCACTGCGGCAAGTTCGATTTCCCAGTCGTATTTCTGCGTGTTGCGCGGCATGACTACGGTTGCGCCTGGTCCAACAATGGCGTTGCGTGGTGGCTTGAAGAAAAAGAACAGCTTTTGCGTTTCCTTCTTCACGCCAGGAAAGCCCATCTCGGCCATGTGGTCATAGTAGTTCGCGCCGGCGCAGAGAACCTTGCCAGGATAGAGCAACGGCGCGAGTAGTTCGACGTTAGTCGCGCTTATTGGCGATGCAGCGCCGTTTGCGCAAGCGGTGGCGAGGCGCTCCAGCCGCGCGGCGAAGCTTGACCAGTCGGCAAAGAATTCAACCAAGGATCTCGGCAGAGTCGGATCGAGCGTCGCGAACGAAAATAGCCTGCCATTAACGCGCAGGCACGGAGTTGGATTGCCATCAATCTTGGCGGTTGCCAGTGCCCACATAAGCTCCCCAACCTTGTCGCGTGCGCCATGAAGCGACCCACCAGCACATGCTGTCAATATATTTTGGAAAATGCAAATCATATTGGAAAAGTTGACTTTTGCGGAAAATCGAACAATAAAATCAATATGTTCGCCTATAACGAATTACGGTCCACGTCAGCAGGACCAATCAACAAGACGTTGGCCGATCAGGTTTATGAGCGGATCAAGGGCGATCTGTTGATCGGCACGTTCGCATCCGGCACGGCGCTCCTGACCCGTCAATTATTGGCGCGGTATGGTTGCGGGATCAGTCCGCTACGTGAAGCGCTGGCACGCCTAATCGGTGAAGGTTTCCTCGACGCCAGCGGGCACCGAAGCGTGCGCGTGCCCCTGCCGTCGCGCGACGACCTGGATGATGTTTATCGCGTTCGGTTGCTTTTGGAGTCGGAGGCGCTGGTGCTGTCGATGCAACATGGCGACGATGCCTGGGAAGCAGCGGCTATCGCGGCGTGCCACAGACTTGAGCGAGCCCCTCTGCCGGGCGCCGGATCGGCAGATGAGCGCGCTACGCGGGTGGCGGAGTGGGAAGTACGCCATCGCGCCTTCCATGCAGCGCTTGTGGCAGCGGCGCCTGCTCCCCGGCTTTTGCGGCTGATCGCGCAGATGGTCGAACAAACCGAGCGTTACCGCGGCTTGCGGCTGTTGCAGAGCCCGACAGATACCTTGATCCGCGACGTTACCGCTGAACATCGCGCGCTTCTCGATGCGACGTTACAGCGCGATCCGCGGGCCACCGCATTGTTGCGCGAGCACCTGACTCGCACGCAAATATTTGTCGCCGAGCTTCTGGCGCATCAAGCGCGAGCGGCGCGAGGAGCGTAATTTTAACCTCGCAAGCTCTATTGCCGTGCAGTAGACAGTGAATGGGCAAACCGGGTCCGCACCTCGTCAGCCCTGTCCTGCGCTGCGCGCACAGTCAGTGCAGTGCGACCGCTCTTTTCGTCGACGCTCTTGTGAATCACTTCGGTGTGGCGGTAGAGCCAGCTCAGACCGGCGCCGTCAGCGGGATCAAGCTCAAGTTCGATTAAAACACGCCCGGCTGCAAGACGCGCCTCGATCGCCGCATTGAGGTCATCGATCCCCTGCCCTGTGATCGCCGAGACCAGCACCGGCCGCTCATCTGCCGGTCGGCGTTCGGCGATGTTTTTCAGGCGCGCGCGCTCTTCCGCGTCGATGCGGTCGATCTTATTCCAAACCTCGATCAGCGTCTGTTTATGTTCGGGATCGTTCTGCGGATCGATGCCGAGCTGGCTCAAGACTTTCTCGACGTCGTGCAGTTGCGCCTCGGCGTCGTCATGGGTGACGTCGCGAACGTGCAAGATCACGTCCGCTTCAATCACCTCTTCCAGCGTGGCGCGGAACGCCGCAATGAGCATGGTCGGCAAGTCAGAGATAAAGCCGACGGTGTCTGACAGGATTATGCGCGCGCCGTGCGGCAGATCGACCGCACGCAAGGTCGG
Source organism: uncultured Alphaproteobacteria bacterium (assembly GCA_963742215.1). Lineage (GTDB taxonomy): Bacteria > Pseudomonadota > Alphaproteobacteria > Rhizobiales > Xanthobacteraceae > BOG-931. The sequence goes on along the minus strand of CAVULJ010000005.1, from coordinate 212,240 downwards.
GTCGAGCGTAGCGAACAACATATCGGCAGAAAGCACTTTCGCCCGGGTCATGCGGTTGAACAGCGTCGACTTGCCGGCGTTGGTGTAGCCCACTAGCGCAACGATCGGATAAGGGACGCGACGACGGCTCTCGCGATGCAGTTCGCGGGTGCGTTTGACCTTGACGAGCTCGCCTTCGATCTTGGCGAGGCGCTCCTCGATCATGCGCCGGTCGGCTTCCAGCTGAGTTTCGCCGGGACCGCCGAGGAAGCCAAAGCCGCCGCGCTGGCGCTCAAGGTGAGTCCATGAACGCACCAGCCGGCTTTTCTGATAGGTCAGATGCGCGTGTTCGACTTGCAACGCGCCTTCGCGGGTTCGTGCGCGGCGGCCGAAAATTTCCAGGATCAGGCCGGTGCGGTCGATGACCTTCGCGCCCCACGCCTGTTCCAGGTTGCGCTGCTGCACAGGGGTGAGCGCGCAATCCATCACTACAATGCCGGCTTCGTGGGTTTTAACCAACCCGGCAATCTCATCGACTTTGCCTTTGCCGAGATACGTTGCCGGACGAAGCGCGTTGAGCGTGATGATGCCGGATTGCTCGACGTCGAGATCGATGGCGCAGGCAAGTCCTACCGCTTCATCGAGCTTTGCCTCAGGTGTGCGGTCAGCCGTGGCCGCGGTGCGACGCAGCACCGGTTCAACGACCAGTGCGCGACCGGTCGCCGAGCCCGAAGGACTCAGCCGGTCGGAGCGCGTGTCGCGACGGCGCGGCTCCAATCAGATCTTGTCCGTGGCGGGCGGCTCTTCGGCGCCTTCGAAGAGCTGCACCGGATGCCCCGGCATGATGGTCGAAATAGCGTGCTTGTAGACGAGCTGCGAATGTCCGTCGCGTCGCAACAGCACGCAAAAGTTATCGAACCAGGTCACCACGCCCTGAAGCTTCACGCCGTTCACCAGGAAAATGGTGAGCGGAATTTTGGCTTTGCGGACGTGATTGAGAAAGGTGTCTTGTAGATTTTGTGCGCGGTCGGCTGCCATGGCCGTTGTTCCGTTCTTGTCGCGCGGGCCCCAGAACCCGCGGGTCTTTTCTTGTGTCTCGTCAGTTTATGACGCGCTTTAAGCCCCCATCCGTCAATCCGGGCCGGGAGAACCCGAAGCCTCGCCTATTAGAAGGCCCGTTGCGGAGCGATGCAAGCCCAACCTCGGCGCTTCCAGGGCGGATTTCGCTATCCGACCTCGGCAAAACGGTGAAATTCCCGCCGCAGCGCAGTTGCTACCGGGCCGGGCTTGCCATCGCCGATGGTGCGACCATCAATTCGCACTACGGGCATCACGGTTTGGGTTGCCGAGGTGATGAATGCCTCGCGGGCGGCATAAGCCTCGTCGAGCTTAAAGCTCCGCTCCTCGAAGGACAGCCCCTGGGCCTTGGCGACCTCCATTGTTACAGCCCGCGTGATGCCGCGCAGGATGGCGTGGTCGGCGTGCCGCGTGACGAGCTTGCCGTCGCGGGTGACGATCCAGGCATTGGCAGAGGCGCCTTCCGTGATGGCGCCGTCGCTTATCGATCAGCCAGGCTTCGCGGGCCCCTTTGTCGATAGCGGACTGTCGCGCCAGCGCATTGGGCAATAGTCCCACCGTCTTGATATCGACGCGGCCCCAGCGGTTATCCGGCGCACTGACCACGGCGATGCCGGCTTTGGCCTGGGCTTCGCTGCGGGCGCGATTGAGCGGCCGCGCCGTTACGACCACCGTAGGTGCGATTTCGGGTTGCGGAAACGCCAGATCGCGACGCGCGACGCCGCGGCTGATCTGCAGATAAACGAGGCCGTAGCCGATGCGATTGCGCGCCACGAGTTCGCGCAGCACGATGCCGAGCGCCGCAAGCGACATAGGCAGTTTTATGCGCAGTTCGCCGAGCGAGCGTTGCAGCCGCTCGAAGTGCCGCCGCTCGTCAACGAGCCGGCCGCCCCTCACCTCGCAGACTTCATAGACCGCGTCAGCGAATTGATAGCCGCGATCCTCGACATGAACCTTGGCGTCGCGAAACGGCAGGTAGCGGCCGTTGACATAGGCGATCCGCGACATGCGCTTAATCGATGCCCAGCGCCTTGAGCTTGCGGTGCAGCGCCGAACGCTCCATACCGACAAATTCCGCGGTACGCGAAATATTGCCGTCGAAACGGCTGATCTGCGCCAGCAGATATTCGCGCTCGAAAACTTCGCGCGCTTCACGCAATGCAAGCGTCATCAAATGCTCGCCGCCATTTGCGCTCGGCATGTTCGGGATCATTGAGCTCACATCCTGCGGCAACATGGTGGCGGTGATCACCGCCGATGGATCGCCGCCGGCAAGGATCATCAGACGTTCGACGTTGTTGCGCAGTTGCCGGACATTGCCCGGCCAGTCATGGGATTGCAGTACAGCGAGCGCATCCGCGCCGACGGTGCGCATCGGCAGACCGGTGGTGTGGGAAATTTGCGACATGAAATAGTCGACGAGTTCGGGAATATCCTCACGCCGCTCGGCCAACCCCGGCACGCGGATCGGCACCACTGACAGCCGGTGATAAAGGTCCTCGCGAAATTTTCCCGCCGCAATATCGGCTTCGATGTTGCGTCCGGTCGAGGACACGATGCGTACGTCGACGGTCACCTTGGTGCTGCCGCCGACGCGCTGGAAGGTCTGATCCACCAGTACGCGCAATATCTTGTTTTGCGTCTCGCGCGGCATATCGGCGATTTCGTCGATGAACAGCGTGCCGCCGTGCGCTTCTTCGAGCGCGCCGATCTTGCGCGCATGGCCGCCGTTGGCGCCGCCCTCGACGCCGAACAGCTCCACTTCCATGTGCTCCGGCGTGATGGCGGCGGCGTTGATCACTACGAACGGGCCGTCGGCGCGGGCGGAAAGGCTATGAATAGTACGGGCGGCCAGCTCTTTGCCACAGCCAGACGGGCCGATAACAAGAATGCGGCTATTGGTCGGGGCCACTTTTTCGATGGTCTGACGGAGCTGGTTGGCAGCCGCGGAATGTCCGACCACCATCGCGGCGAGCGGTCCATGCTGCTTGAGCTCCCTCACCTCGCGTTTCAACCGCGAATTCTCCAGCGCGCGCTCGGCGACCAGGAGTAGCCGGTCTGCCTTGAAAGGCTTCTCGATGAAGTCATAGGCGCCGCGTTTAATTGCCGACACCGCGGTTTCGATATTGCCGTGCCCGGAAATCATCACGATCGGCAATTCGGGATGCTCGGCTTTGAGAGCATCGAGCAATTGCAAACCATCGAGCCGGCTGCCTTGCAGCCAGATATCGAGGAAAACGAGATTGGGCCGCCGCGCCACGATGGCGGCTAGCGCATCATCGCTGTCGCGCGCGGTGCGCGCACCGTGGCCTTCGTCTTGCAGGATCCCCGCGACCAGTTCGCGGATATCCGCTTCGTCATCGACGATCAGGATATCGGATGCCATGGTCTACCCGTCGCCCTGTTACTACCCTTGGTCATTCTGCCGCTTGATGCGGTTCGACTTGTTGTGCCGCGGGAGCCGAAGCCTCCGCTGCAAAACGCAATTGCATCCAGGCGCCACGGACGCCGGGAATTTTTTCCGAAGCATCGCGCAGCTCGATTTTGCCGCCATGCTCTTCGAGAATGCGGCCGACAATGGCAAGGCCAAGTCCGGTGCCCTTCTCGCGCGTCGTCACGTAAGGCTCCAGGAGTTTCGCCCGGTTTTCCTTCGGCAGGCCGATACCGTTGTCGATCACATCGATGACGATGTCCTGGCCGTCGCGCTGTGCGCTGACGATGATTTCGGCCGCGGCCACCAAGTTCGTTATTCGGCATGGCGCTGATCGCTTCGGTCGCGTTCTTGACGATATTGGTCAGTGCCTGGGAGATCAGCCGGCGGTCGATCCGCGTCGGCATGACCTCGGACGGCAGTTCGACGATGAAATCGATGTCGGGATGAGCGACGCGTAAGAGAAACACGACCTGCCGAACCGTGTCGGCCAGATCCTCGTCAGCCATGACCGCTTTCGGCATCCGGGCAAAGCGCGAGAATTCGTCGACCATGCGTTTGATGTCGTCGACCTGGCGCACGATAGTGTCAGTGCATTGTTGAAATACACCGTCATCGTCGGCGATCACTTTGCCGTATTTGCGGCGCAATCGCTCCGCCGAAAGTTGGATCGGAGTCAGCGGGTTTTTGATCTCATGGGCGATGCGACGGGCGATATCGGCCCAGGCCGAGGAGCGCTGAGCCAATACAAGCTCGGTGATGTCATCGATGGTAATGACGTAGCCATGCTCGGCTTCGGTGGTCTGCTCGCTGGTGACGCGGACGGAGAAGTTGCGCTCCTGGCCGTCGCGGCTAAGCGTAACCTGGCGCTGGACAAGACGCTGATTGCTGCCGCGTGCCGCCTCGAATATTTCGGCAAGCTCAGGCGCCACTTCAGTCAGCGGCCGGTTTAACGCGTCGGTCTCCATCTGGCCGATCAGGCGTTCCGCGGAACGGTTAAGGATGGTGATGCGGCCATCGGCATTGACGCCAATGACGCCAGCGCTAGCGCCGGACAACACCGCTTCGGTAAAACGCCGGCGGCTGTCGATGACGTCACGCGCGCGTACGATATCCTCGTGCTGGGTACGCAACTCTTGCGTCATTTTGTTGAAGGTTTCGCCGAGATACGCCAAATCACCTTCCGAGCGATAGACCGGCACCTGCACCTGCAGATTGCCGGTTGATACTTCGTTCGCCGCTCCGATCAGACGGCGGATTGGCGCAACCAGCCGATTGGCGAAATCAAGTCCGATCCACGCCGATGACAGCAGCACGATGAGCGCGATAACCGCGAACATCAGCGCGAAAGCCACCTGAATCCCGAGCCGCCGCGCTTCGAGATTGGCATATTCGGTGACGCTGTCCTGGGTGTTGCGCAGTTGTGCGACGACGTGCGGATCGAGCAACCGCGCGACGTAAAGATACATGCTGTCGTAATCGTGCAGCTTGACGACGGCGGCGACATGATCGCCTTCCGGGATAAGCGCGACCTGCGGGTCGGTATCAGTGACCTGGCTCAAGAGCTCCTTGGATGGCAGTACGATCTTTTGGTCCATCGTCACGTTGGCGCGCTCGACGGTGTTGCCGTCCATTGTGATGACGATGGCGGCCGCCAGCCCGCGGCCGGTCGCTTCCTGGGTCAGGAATTGGCGGAAGCGTTCGCGGTCTTGATCGAATAAAGGCTTGGCCCGGGTGACATCGAAAGACATCGCCAAGTCGTCGCCGCGGATCGCCTGAGCGTGTTCGTTGACGTATGCATCGGCGACAGTGACCGATTGTTCGATCATCGCGCGCATACGGGTGGCAAAGAAACGGTCAAGCGCGCGATCGAGCGTCGTTGACGCCACAACCGAGACGAGAATAGTCGGGACTGCGGCAATGACCACAAACAAGCCAACAATCTGGACGTGCAGGCGCGAACCCGCGTGGCCCCGCCGGCGGGACTGCACCACGTGCCAGACTTCGCGGCCGATAATGCTCAGAAGCAGAATACCCGTCGCGGCATTCACACAGAGCAGGGTGACGACGACCTCGTGAACCGGCGAAATCGGTGTAAGGCCGGCGAGGACCAGGAAGGTTGCCGTTGCCGAAAGCAAGGCCGCCCCAACGGCAATCCCGCCTGCAAGGCGGGTCCCCATGGGCGTGGTTGAGGTCGCGGTCGCCGGTTCGACTGGCGCGACCTGCTCAATTGTTGTCATTGCCGCGCTTCTCGAATGCCCTGTTAAGGCTCGAATTCAGATTAACGTGACGTCAGTTGGAGGTCCGACACCGTCCCTAGTGATGCTTTTATACAACAATGTTGCCCGATTGCGACAATTCCTAGGCGAGCCACCACAGCGGCTGCCTGGATTTCAGGGCGATATGATCAATGTATGCTGATTAGACGCCGCTGGTCCTATAGACCTGAATTTCGAGGTCCCGGATTTTCTTGCGCAGCGTGTTACGGTTCACGCCGAGAAGATCGGCAGCGCGGATTTGATTGCCGCGGGTCGCCGCCAGCGCCGCCGACAGCAACGGTCCCTCAACCTCCCGCAGGATGCGATGATAGAGACCGGGCGGCGGCAGGCCATCGTCAAAGCCGGAGAAGTATTGGGCCAGATAGCGCTCCACGGCGCCGGAGAGGTTGTCATCCGGCCGGCTGGTCTCGCCAGGCGACATCAGCGTTGGCTGTGACAGCTCCGCTTCCATCACGGCGGAAGTGATGGTCTCCTGCGGATAGAGTGCCGCCAGCCGCCGCGCCAGGTTCTCCAGCTCGCGCACGTTGCCCGGCCACCGATGCCGCTTGAGGCGGTCGAGCGCCGCCTGGTCGATCTGTTTGGGCGGCAGGCCTTCGCGCTCAACTACCGTGAAGAAATGCCGGATCAAGTCCGGAATATCCTCGGTACGTTCGCGCAATGGCGGCAAACGAAGCGGCACGACATTCAAGCGGAAGAACAGGTCCTCCCGGAACAGCCCTTGCTGGATAAGCTGGCGGAGATCCTTGTTCGTCGCCGCGATGATGCGCACGTCGGTCTTGATCGCCGTGCGGCCGCCAACGGTCGTGTATTCGCCTTGCTGCAACACGCGCAGCAATCGCGTCTGCGCTTCCATCGGCATGTCGCCGATTTCGTCGAGAAATAATGTACCGCCTTCGGCCTGTTCGAAGCGGCCAGCGCTTCGTGAGTTGGCCCCGGTGAAGGCACCCTTCTCATGGCCGAACAGTTCGGATTCGATAAGGTCGCGCGGGATCGCCGCCATGTTGATCGCAACGAACGGTCCAGTGCGCCGCTTGCCGTAATCGTGCAGCGCGCGGGCAACCAGTTCCTTGCCGGTACCGGATTTGCCCGCGATCATCACGGTGAGGTCGGTCTGCATCAATCGCGCGAGTACGCGATAGATTTCCTGCATCGCCGGAGAGCGGCCGACCAGCGGGATCGAATTCAAAATCCTCGACCTTGGCAGGCTGGCGCACCTTCTCCTTCGGCTCGGACAAGGCGCGGCCGACGATGGCGATCAGTTCCTTGAGGTCGAACGGCTTCGGCAGATATTCGTAGGCGCCGCGCTCTGAGGCGCGGATCGCGGTCATGAATGTGTTTTGCGCGCTCATGACCACCACCGGCAAATCCGGCCGTGCTTTCTTGATACGTGGCAGCAGATCGAACGCGCTTTCGTCCGGCAATACCACGTCGGTGATGATCAGGTCGCCGTCGCCCTGACTGACCCATCGCCATAACGTTGCGGCATTGCCGGTTGAGCGGACTTCATATCCGGCACGGGATAGCGCCTGATTGAGCACAGTCCGGATTGCAGAGTTGTCGTCGGCGACGAGAATACTACCCGCGGGCATCAGTGATCCCCTCGTAACTGGCGAGCGCTATCCGGCGCGGTGCCCTCGCCTGCGTAGACCGGCATAAGAACGCGAAAGACGGTGCGGCGCGGCTGCGACTCGCACTCGATGATGCCGCCGTGATCGCCGATGATCTTGGCTACCAGCGCGAGCCCCAGCCCCGATCCTGTAGGTTTGGTCGTGACAAACGGATCGAACAGGTGCGGCATCAATTCATCAGGCACGCCCGGCCCGTTGTCTTTGATGCAGATTTCAAGCGGCAATGAAATGCGCGCTTTAGCGCCCGGCAGCGACAGCCGCACGCCGGGGCGAAACGCCGTGGACAGCACGATTTCTCCGCCTTGTGTTTCGCCAATGGCTTCTGCCGCATTTTTGATGAGGTTCAGGAACACCTGAATGAGCTGGTCGCGGTTCGCGAGGATCGGCGGCAGGGACGGATCGTATTCTTCGATGAACTTGATCTGCCGGGCCACACCGGACTGCGCCAGCCGTTTCACATGGTCGAGCACCAGGTGAATATTGATCGGCTCGCGCTCAACAGGGCGTTCGTCACCAAACACTTCCATGCGGTCGACCAGCTTCACGATGCGGTCAGCTTCATCGCAGATGAGCCGCGTCAGCGTGCGGTCTTCGTCATCGACTGATTGCTCCAGAAGCTGTGCTGCACCACGGATGCCGGAGAGCGGGTTTTTGATTTCGTGCGCAAGCATGGCGGCGAGCGCGATTACTGAACGCGCCGCGCCACGATGGGTGAGTTGCCGATCCATCTTGTCGGCGATGGTGCGCTCTTGCAGCATTACTACGACGGAGTCCGGTTGCTCCGGCAGCGGCGCGACATAGAGATCGACCAGTCGATCGCCTGGATTCCGCGGCGTACCGAGATCGACCTTGTATTCGTTGACTGGCGCGCCGCGTGCGCGCACTTGCTCGATCAGCGTGAGCAGCGGGCTGCCAAAGGGCACGAGGTCGCGCAGCAGGTGTCGCCGCAGGTGTGAAACCGATACCTCGAAAAAAGCTTCTGCCGCGGCATTGGCATCGGCCACTTTGCCATCAGATGACACCACGATGACAGGGTGCGGCAGCGCATTGAGCACCACATCGGCCTGCGTTGGTACCACAAGGTTTTCGGCCATGCTCATTCTGCGGCCCCTGTGTTCAGGCCCAAAGCCGTTAAGGTTTTTGGCGAATAACCTATTATTACCATAAGCTTAGCTGATTTTCACACACGAACGATAGCGAGCGTATCTGCACACTAAATAGGCGTGCTCGAAACTCTGCATAGAGTTTAGCCAAATATCGGATCGGCGCAAGTGCTGCACTGCAATATCCCTAATTCGTGTGCGCAGATTTTGCCGGTATTGGTGCGAAATAATCGGCCGCATTAGACGCCTATATTGCGGTTCGCACATTGAGGAACATGCGCTAAAGCCATGCCCAACCTTGGAGGCGGAGCGTTAAATGCCTGACATGATCGCTGCTGTCGTCGTTGCGGGCGGCCGTGGCCTCCGCGTGGGCGGCGATATCCCCAAGCAATATCGCGAACTCGGCGGCGAGCCTGTGATCCGCCCAGCGCTCTCCGCGTTTCTCGATCATCCGCATATCGTGGCAGTGCAGCCGGTCATCCACCGCGAAGACGAAGCGATGTTTCTCGCCGCGACCGCGGGCCTGCAAAAACTGCTGCCGCCGGTGTGGGGTGGCGCGACGCGGCAGGCGTCAGTGCGTGCCGGGCTGGAAGGACTAAGCGCGAGCGCGCCCGGAATCGTTCTTATTCACGATGCCGCGCGGCCGTTCGTTTCCGGTGCGCTCATCGAGCGCGCCATAGCGGCTGCAAAGCAAAGTGGCGCTGCGGTGCCGGCGGTTGCGATCGCGGACACGGTGAAAAAGATCAATCAGTCTTCGATCGTGATCGAAACGCTCGATCGCAATCAGTTGCGTACCGTGCAGACACCGCAAGCTTTCACTTTCGATCTCATCATGGCCGCGCATCGCCGTGCGGCGGCCGCAAATCGCGAGGATTTCACCGATGATGCAGCGCTTGCTGAATGGGCCGGTTATCCAGTGAGCGTTTTTGAAGGTGACACCGGCAACGTAAAGCTGACGACCGGCGACGATTTCACCCGCGCGGAAATCGCACGGTTTGCGGCGCTCGGCGATGTCCGGACCGGAAGCGGATATGATGTGCACGCTTTCGCCGATGGCGATCATGTCATGCTCGGCGGCGTACGTATTCCTCACTCGCGCGGCGTTACCGGGCACTCCGACGCCGACGTTGCGCTCCACGCGCTGGTCGATGCCATTCTCGGTGCGCTTTCCGATGGTGATATCGGCGTGCACTTCCCCCCGAGCGATCCGCAATGGAAAGGCGCCTCCTCTGACCGCTTCCTCGCTTTTGCCTGCGAGCGGGTGCGTGCCCGCCATGGCATGATCGCGCATCTCGATGTCACGGTGGTTTGCGAAGCGCCACGCGTCTCCCCGTATCGGGACGCCATGCGGGAACGTATCGCTGCGATTGCCGGTATTTCGTCGTCGCGTGTGGGGATCAAGGCGACCACCAGCGAGAAGATGGGCTTTACCGGGCGCGGTGAAGGCATTGTCGCGATGGCGACGGCTACTGTGCGCTTGCCCTGGAGCGTCGCATGACTAGCACCCGTGCGGCGGCAAAGCAGGTGCTGGAGCTTTGCCGGGCGCGGGGCTTGCGCATTGCCACCGCTGAATCCTGTACCGGAGGCTTGGTCGCCGCGGCACTCACCGAGATCGCCGGTTCCTCCGACGTGGTCGATCGCGGTTTTGTCACCTACTCAAACGAGGCCAAGACTGAGCTTCTTGGCGTACCGCAGTCAACACTGAAGCGTTATGGCGCCGTAAGTGCGCAAACCGCGAAGGCGATGGCCGCCGGCGCTTTGAAAAACTCCCACGCCGATATCGCAGTCTCGATCACAGGCATTGCCGGCCCTGGCGGCGGCACCAAGCAAAAGCCGGTTGGTCTCGTCCACTTTGCCGCGGCGAAGCGCGGCGGCCGGCGTATCGCGCGCAAGAAATTGTTCGGCGCGGTCGGACGCAGCCGCGTGCGGCAGCTCTCGGTTCTTCAGGCGCTCGAAATGCTGGAAGCCTTGGTGCGAAGCCAGCGGTGGCTCGTAGCGTGATGCTGCATCAAGCCGGCTGCACGCCGTATACCTGATTAGCCCGCTTCTCGAACGCTACCGCAAAGCGGCGGAATGCGGCGTCGAATACCGAGCCCATCAAAAGCCCGAGTGTGCGGCTGCGAAACTCATAAGAGATGAAGAATTCTACATCGCAAGCGTGTTCGCCCGTGGGCTTGAAGCTCCAGCGATTGTTCATGCGCTGAAACGGGCCTTCGAGATATTCAACCAGGATTTCGCGCTTCGGCCGGTCGAGGGTGACGCGGCTGGTGAACGTTTCCCGGACTATCTTATAGGCAATCGTCATATCGGCGACGATGACGTCCCTGCCCTCGCCGTCTTGAGTGCGCCGCCGCACATGGAGCGACTGGCACAGGGGAACGAACTCGGGATAGTGCTCGACGTCGGCCACGAGATCAAACATGTCGGAGGCCGAATGCGCCACCCGCCGTGTGGTCGTAAATTGCGGCATCAGTCGGCGCGACGGCCCGCGGCGCGCGCCGCTTTCAGCCGGGCAAAATCCTCGCCGGCATGATGCGATGAACGCGTGAGCGGACTTGCCGACACCATCGAGAAGCCCTTGGCGTAAGCAATGGTTTCAAGCGTCTTGAATTCTTCCGGCGGCATGAAGCGCATAACTGGATGATGCTTAAGCGACGGCTGGAGATACTGACCGATGGTGAGAAAGTCGACATCGGCGGCGCGCAGGTCATCCATCACCTGCAAGACTTCGTTTCGTTCTTCGCCGAGCCCGACCATGATGCCGGACTTGGTGAACATCTGGCGATCGGTCTCCTTGACCTGCTGCAACAGCCGGATGGAGGCGAAATAGCGCGCACCCGGGCGCACGTTCAGATATTTTGACGGCACTGTTTCGAGATTGTGGTTGAACACATCGGGCCGCGCCGTGACCACGGTCTCCACCGCTCCATCCTTGCGCAGAAAATCCGGTGTCAGCACTTCGATAGTGGTGGTCGGACAACGCGCGCGGATAGCGCGGATGACTGCGGCGAAGTGCGCCGCCCCGCCGTCGGCAAGATCGTCGCGATCGACCGAGGTGATAACGATGTGGGCGAGCCCAAGCTTTGCCGTTGCATCGGCGACATGTTCCGGCTCGGTCTGGATCAAGCGCGCCGGGCAAGCCAGTCTTGACGTTGCAGAAGGCACAGGCGCGCGTGCAAGTGTCGCCCATGATCATGAAAGTGGCGTGCTTCTTTTCCCAGCATTCGCCGATATTGGGGCAGCCGGCCTCCTCGCATACGGTGTGCAGGCCATTGGCGCGGACAATCTGCTGGGTGTCGAGGTAACCGGCTGACACCGGCGCTTTGACGCGAATCCAATCCGGCTTGCGCGGCGACGGCTGGTCCGGCCGGTGCGCCTTCTCTGGGTGGCGCGGGGAACCGGGCCCACCTTCGAGTGTGTCGATTAGAACAGCCATAATGGCTTCGTACCTTTCAGCATCAAATACTTACGAGCCTGCTTGCTGCGCCGCAAGGCACGCCGCACTTGTCTGACGAGGCGCGCTGTATGAATGGAATGTAAGCATTCCAATTACATTTCGCCGTTTCGGGGTGTAACTTTCGCCACAATAAAGAGGCCATATATTTCTCGGCGAACTGATTCATTCGCGGAGAATTCCGTGGTTGCGCGCGGCAAGGAAGCGGCAGCTCTCGCGCTTCATCGTTTTGGTTTTGGCCCGTCCGGTGGTGAGATTGCTGCCATTGCGGACGATCCGCGCGGTGCGGTACTCGCCGATCTCGACCGGCCGCTGGCGGGCAATATTGACGGGCCCCTGCCGACCAGCAGCGAATCCGCGCGCGCTGTCTTTGACTTCCAAGCCGCCCAGCAAGCCAAACAGAAACTGACCCAGCGCATGCAGAAGCCGGACTCCGCCGGCATGATGCAAGTCAGCTCCGAGGCCATCGCGGCCATAACCGCCGATCTGGCGGTGGGACAGAAGCCCGGCGAAAACCAGCCGCCCCTACCGCAACAACTCTTTCTCAACGAAGCCAAAGCGCGTATCGATGCGGCAACGAGTTCGAATATCGGCTTTGTCGAGCGGCTGGTGTGGTTCTGGTCGAACCACTTCTGCATCTCCGCCGACAAGGTCGTCGCGATGTCCGGTCCGTACGAGCGCGAGGCCATTCGCCCGTTTGTGCGCCGCCGCTTTGTCGACATGTTGCAGGCCGTCGAGAGCCACCCGGCCATGCTGGTCTATCTCGACAATGTCGAGTCGATGGGCGCGAATTCCGTCGCCGGCATCAATCGCGACAAGGGACTAAACGAAAATCTCGCCCGCGAGACCATGGAGCTGCATTCGCTCGGCGTGCATGGCGGCTACACCCAGCAAGACGTCACGAGTTACGCCAATGTCATCACCGGCTGGACCTGGATACCGCCGGTTGAGCCTAATCATGGCGGCGAATTTGCGTTCGCAAAGCGCCTGCACGAGCCCGGCGACAAGCTCGTGCTTGGCAAGCTTTATCCGGATGCCGGGCTGCAACAGGGCCGCGAGGTTCTTGCCGACTTTGCAAAACACCCCGCAACCGCACACCACATCGCGCAAAAGCTCGCGGCTCATTTCGTCGCCGATGAACCGCCGCCGTCGCTGGTGGCCAAGCTCGAGCAAACCTTCAAGGACACTGGCGGCGATCTGAAGGAAATCGGCAAGACATTGGTGTCGGCGGACGAGTCGTGGACGCCGCAGCGGACCAAGCTCAAGGCGCCGTCGACCTGGATCGTCGCGATGCTCCGTCTTGCGTCTCCCGCCGCGATCCCGCCGAACGCGATCGGCCGCATTGTCGGCGCACAGGCTACGCTGGGAGAATCGTTATGGCGGCCTTTGGCGCCGAATGGCTATCCGGATAACGAAGCCGCCTGGATCGACGGCGTTCCCCACCGCCTCAACATCGCCAACGAATTTGCGGCGCGCGTCGCCGCGACTGTCGATCCGATGGCGCTGCTCGATGAAGGCCTTGGCCCCCTCGCCTCCAATGATACGCGCCAGACGGTAGCGCGGGCGGAAACGCGCGCTCAGGCGCTGACGCTTCTCGTTATGGCGCCGGAATTTTTGCGGAGCTGATCATGACAAGTCTCCACGCACCGTCTCGACGTGAGCTGTTGCTGGCATCCGGTACGCTGTTCGCTTGGGCCTATATGCCGCGACTGGCGCGTGCCGAAGGCCGCGATCCGCGTTTCCTCACGATCGTGCTGCGCGGTGCGCTCGATGGGCTTGCGACCGTGATGCCGTACGGCGATCCGGATTGGGTGTCGCTGCGCGGCGACAATGCGCTGACGCTTGAGGGCAAGACGCCGGCGCTCAAGCTCAACGATTATTTTGCGCTCAATCCGGCAATGCCGAATCTCGCCCGCATGTACGCGGCGAACGAGGCGATCATCGTCCATGCCTGCGCGACACCATATCGCGAGCGCTCGCATTTCGACGGGCAGGATTTGCTCGAAAGCGGTCTGGCAAAACCCACGCCGAGCGAAAGCGGCTGGCTCAACCGCGCGCTGGCCGGCCTTGCGCCGGCCGGCCGGGTCGATCCGAAGGGCAGCAAAGTGTTTGCTGTCGGCCCGGTGACGCCGCTGGTCGTGCGCGGTCCTGCACCGGTGCTGTCATGGTCGCCGCAACGGGTGCAGCCGGCGAGCGCCGATACCGTCGCAGCGCCTGCTGGACCTCTACAAACACGCGGATCTGAAACTCGCCGGTGTGCTTGAGGACAGCGCCAAGCTCACCGCGATCGAACACTCAGGCGAAATGGATCCGAAAGGCGGGCGGCTCCAATCCGGCTCAGGTGAAAGCCTATTTCGCCGAGGTCGCCGGTACGGCCGCGAAATTCCTGGCACAGCCGGACGGACCGCGGGTCGGCGCGCTGGCGCTCGACGGCTGGGACACTCACGTTAACGAGGGAATCGGCAAAGGCCGGCTGTCGGATCTGCTTGGCTCGCTCGACGTCGCGCTCGCGGCGATCCAGACCAATATGGGCCCTGCCTGGCACGACACAGTGGTGGCGCTGGTCACCGAGTTTGGCCGCACCGCGCGCATCAATGGTACCGACGGCACCGATCACGGCACGGCGACAGTTGCGCTTCTCGTCGGTGGCGCGCTCAAAGGCGGCCGCGTTATCGCCGACTGGCCAGGACTAAAAGAAGCAGACCTCTACGAAAAACGGGACTTGAAACCGACAACCGATTTGCGCGCCGTCCTTAAAGGCGTCTTGAAGGATCACCTGCGCGCTGACGAGCGCGTGTTGGCGCAAAACGTATTCCCTGGCAGCGATGCCGTGAAGCCGATGGCGGGGTTGGTCGCCTAGGTTATCGCGAGGAGACTTTGCGAAGTCCCGCCGTCGCTATGACGACGACGATCAGATGTTCAGTACCTTCCCGTAGGCGTCGCGCACCGCCTCGCCCATCATCTCGGACAAAGTGGGATGCGGGAACACCGTCTGCATCAGCTCTTCCTCGGTGGTTTCGAGATTCATCGCCACCACGTAGCCCTGGATAAGCTCGGTCACTTCGGCACCGACCATGTGGGCACCAAGAAGCTGTCCGGTCTTCTTGTCGAAGATGACTTTGACCAGGCCCTGGTCTTCACCCAGCGCAATCGCCTTGCCGTTGCCGACGAAGGGGAAGCGACCGACCCGGACGTCGAGCTTCTGATCTTTCGCCGCCTGTTCGGTGAGGCCGACGGAAGCGACTTGCGGCGTGCAGTAGGTGCAGCCGGGAATCATCCGCTTGTTCATCGGGTGCGGATGCAGGCCCTTGATGCCTTCGACGCAAATGACGCCTTCGTGTTCGGCTTTGTGCGCAAGCAGCGGCGGTCCGGCGACGTCGCCGATCGCGTAGATGCCCGGCACATTGGTTTTGCAAAGGCCGTCGATCACGATTGAGCCGCGATCGGTCTTTACGCCAAGCTTGTCGAGACCAAGATTTTCGATATTGCCGACGACACCAACCGCGGCGATGACGCGGTCGACGGTGAGCGTTTGCGTGCCGCCCTTGCCGTCGTCGATGGTCGCGGTGACGTTGTCGGCCTGCTTGTCGAGCTTGGTCACCTTGGCGCCGGTGAGAATTTTAATGCCCTGCTTTTCAAAGCTTTTGCGCGCAAACGCGGCAATCTCGGCATCTTCCACTGGCAGGATCTGCGGCAGCACCTCGACCACGGTGACCTCGGCGCCGAGCGTGCGGTAGAACGACGCGAACTCGATACCGATGGCGCCGGAGCCGACGACCAGCAGCGACTTCGGCATCTTTTCCGGAACCATAGCCTCGAAATAGGTCCAGACCAGTTTCTTGTCCGGCTCGAGGCCAGGCAGCACGCGCGGCCGCGCGCCGGTTGCGATGATGATGTGCTTGGCCTGATAGCTTCCGGCGCCGAGCGCGCCTTTCGGCGCTTCGCTGCGACCGGCTTTCACCGTGATCTTGCCGGGCGCGTCGATGGTCGCCTCGCCCCAGATCACCGTGACCTTGTTTTTCTTCATCAGGAAGCCAACGCCGTCATTGAGGCGTTTCGACACCGCGCGTGAGCGCTTCACCACCGCGGCCGGGTCATAAGTGACCTCGCCGGCGGAGAGGCCGTAATCCTTGGCATGCTGTATGTAGTGGAAAATCTCCGCGGAGCGCAGCAGCGCCTTGGTCGGGATGCAGCCCCAGTTGAGGCAGATGCCGCCGAGATATTCGCGCTCGACGATGGCGGTCTTAAATCCGAGCTGTGCGGCGCGGATCGCGGTTACGTAGCCGCCCGGGCCCGAGCCGATAATGATGATGTCGAAATTGTTGTCTGCCATTCCAAGCCTCGTGCGCTCCCCGGCCGTACTATGTAGCTGCCGAAGTCGCGTTTGTCGCGGGGTGAAGCTGGCGTTCTAATCGGGGATCGGGTGGAACGCGCCTTCTGCGCCGAGCCGTTCGAGGACACCGGAGCGGATGTCGAAGAAGCAGCCGTGGAGCGTGATATGGCCAGCCTCGACGGCATCCTTGATCCAGGGGAACGTCATCAGGTTATCGAGCGACAGACGAACCGTTTCGTGCTCGCAAACGTCCTGCCGCCGCTCCGTCGGAGCTTGCATCGCGCGCTGCCGCGCCGGCTCGCCAATGCGGACCCATGGGCCGACGAAGTCCGAGACCTCATCCGGCGCGCCTTCGAGCAGCGCCTTGATACCGCCGCACATGGCATGGCCGAGCACCACGATTTCGCGGACCTGAAGCGAGCGCACGGCGAATTCGATCGCCGAGCTCACGCCGTGCGGCTGGTCGTCCGGGCCGTAAGGCGGAACAAGATTGGCAACATTGCGGATGACGAATAGCTCACCCGGCCGTGCATTGAATACCATCTGCGGATCGGTGCGGCTGTCCGAACAGGCGATCACCAGCGCGCGCGGGCGCTGTCCGAGGCGGCTCAGAGCCTCGAAGCGCTTGCGCTCCTCACGCCAGGTGCCGGCGCGGAAGCGGCGATATCCTTCGATCAGGTCTTCCATCGGGCAGCCAAATATTCCGAGCGCCAGTTACATGAAACCGCAACGGTGTTAAAGCAAGAACGGTGCCCACAATCCGAATGGATCGACCGTGAAATCGCGCGCAAATCATCAACCGCCGCAAGGTGTCTGACCGGCCTCTCCGCCACAATTTTGGTGCCCCGCCTCGCCAGGGCATTTGCACTGACCGACGCTACCGGGCGCGCCGTCGCGATCCCCGATAAGGTCGAGCATATTTTTCCCGGCGGGCCGCCGGCGTCGCTCCTGCTCTACACATTTGCGCCCGAACTGCTGCTTGGCTGGACGCGGAACCCGGACCCGCCGCAGTGCGCCTTGTTGGGATCGGGCGCCTGCGACAAGCCCGAAGTTGGACGTCTCACGGGTCGCGGCAACACGACCAATCTCGAAGTACTGATCAAGCTGAAACCCGATCTCATTCTCGACGTCGGCACAATCAACGACACGTACATTTCGCTGGCGAAGCGTGTGCAGGACGAAACCGGCATACCTTACGTTCTGCTCGACGGCCGTTTTGATGCAGCGGCGCAGGTTTATCGTCAGCTTGGTGAATTGACGCAGCGGCAAGCCCAAGCCGAGGAGTTTGCGCGCTACGCCGATAACACGATCAAAACTGTCAAAGGCCGGATCGACCAAATTCCGGACGCGCAGCGGCCAACCGTGTACTACGCGCGCGGCCCGCGCGGACTGGAAACCGGGCTCGGCGGTTCGATCAATGTAGAGACCATCGAGTTTCTCGGCGCGCATAATGTCGCCGGCGGTCAGCGCGGCGGCATGGCGACCGTGTCGATGGAACAAGTGCTGGCGTGGAATCCCGATGTCATCGTCACCATCGAGCCGGCATTCGCCGCGAGCGTGCGCACTGATCCGGTATGGGCGCCGGTGAA
This sequence comes from uncultured Alphaproteobacteria bacterium, assembly GCA_963742215.1. Lineage (GTDB taxonomy): Bacteria > Pseudomonadota > Alphaproteobacteria > Rhizobiales > Xanthobacteraceae > BOG-931. The sequence continues at coordinate 194,367 of CAVULJ010000005.1, read as the reverse complement.
GGCCGTACAGACCAACCGTGTTCATCTCTCGCCGCGGCTGCCGTTCGGCTGGGTCGATTTTCCGCCCTCGGTGAACCGGCTGATCGGGCTATGGTGGCTCGCCAAGGTTCTCTATCCCGGCTCAGTTCCCCGAGGATTTGCGGCCGCTGGCGCGCGATTTCTACAAGCAATTCTACCATCTGACGCCGACCGACGCGCAGATCGACAGTGTGCTGGCCGGATCGCCTTGATATCGTGCCGGCATGGGCCGTTCCGCCGTTCCCGGATTGCTGATCGCCTTTGCCGTTCTGGTCGCGGGGCTGCTGCTGGCATTCATGGTCGGCCGCTATCCGGTCAGCATCGGCGATCTCTTTGACGTTGTTGTTGCGAAGCTAAGCGGCCGCGACGTCCGGCGTTCCGGCAGCGGCACAGAATGTGATCCTCTGGTGCGCGGCCCGCGCGTCCTGGCCGCCGCAATGGTCGGTGCGGCGCTTTCGGTCGCCGGAACCGCTTTCCAGGGTCTATTCCGCAATCCGCTGGTTTCGCCCGATCTGCTCGGCGCCTCCTCCGGCGCAGCTTTGGGCGCAGTGATCGGCATTTATTTTTCGCTGGGCATTCTTGAAATCCAGGCGCTCGCATTCATCGGCGGCCTGGTTGCCGTTGCCGCGGTTTATCTGATCGGCTCATCGATGAGCCCGCGCGATCCGATCCTCGTGCTGGTTCTTACCGGCGTCGTGATCGGCGCTTTGCTCGGCGCCGGCGTCGGCCTGATGAAATATATCGCCGACCAGTACAATCAGCTTCCGGCGATGACCTTCTGGCTGCTCGGCAGCCTTGCCGCTACCAATGTGACCGATCTCGTGCCGCTGTTTGGCCCGGTCGCAATTGGGACGCTAGTTTTGTTCGCGTTGCGCTGGCGCATGAACGCGATGTCGCTGCCGGAGGAAGAAGCGCGCGCGCTCGGCGTGCCGACCGGATTGCTGCGCATCGCTATCGTGGTGGCGGCAACCCTTGTGACCTCGGCGAGCGTTGCGACTGCGGGCATCATCGGCTGGGTTGGCCTTGTGGTACCGCATATTGCGCGGACTTTGGTCGGCCCCGATTTCTCACGGCTCATTCCAGCCGCGGCGTTTCTTGGCGGCGGATTCCTGCTGGTGATCGATACTATCGCTCGTACCGTGACGCCGACTGAGATTCCGCTGGGCATCCTGACTGCTGTGGTCGGCACACCGTTTTTCATCTGGCTGCTTGCCAGTGTTTCCAAAACGTGGGCGTGACGTGACATGGGCCTGACGTGATCCTTTCTGGACATGCGCTCACCATCGGCTACAGCGATCACGTGGTCGGCCGCGACCTTGACGTTGTGCTGAATACCGGAGAAGTGCTCGCCCTGCTCGGGCCGAACGGCGGCGGCAAGACCACGTTGTTGAAGACACTGCTCGGCCTGCTCGCTCCCCGCGGCGGAGAAGTGCGGCTGGGCGATCGCCGGCTCTCCGACTATTCAAATCGCGAGCGTGCTCGGCTGCTGGCCTATGTACCGCAATTCCACGCCGTGACTTTTGCATTCACGGTCGAGTCCGTCGTGCTGATGGGCCGTACCGCACATGGCAGTCTGTTCAGCGGCCCAAGCACCGCCGACCGTGAAGTCGCCCGGCGAATGCTTGAACGCTTCGGCATCACGCATTTGAGGGACAGGCCCTACACCATGATTTCCGGCGGCGAGCGGCAACTCGTGCTGCTGGCAAGGGCATTGGCACAGGAGCCACAGTTCATCGTGCTCGACGAGCCGACCGCGAGCCTTGACTTCGGCAATCAGGGCAAGGTTATGCGTGAGATCCGCGCTCTCGGCGGTTCAGGCCATGGCGTCTTGTTCACCACGCACGACCCCAACCACGCCATGCGCGCGGCCGATCGCGCCTACCTGCTGCGCGGCGGCGAACGAATTGGCGAAGGCGCTACTGGCGAGGTTCTGAGCCGCGCGCAGCTCGAAGCGTTGTATCAAACTCCGGTCGAACTGGTTTCCGATGCATCCTCAGGTCGAACGGCATTTCTCCCGGGCTAGCGTCACGCCGATTGAACGGAGCCGAAATCGCAGGTGTAATACAAACTCAAAGAACGAGGAGCGGCAATCGTGGCTACATTGAAGGTCCTATGCACGATTGCCGTTCGCGGCGCGGTTAGCGAGCTTCTTCCCAGCCTTGAACGTTCTATCGGACATCAATTGGATGTCGTTTGGGGAACGGCGCCCATGCTGGTCAAGCGTGTCGAGGAGGGTGAAACCGCGGACGTGCTGATTCCGAGCAAAGCCGGAATCGAGGCGCTCCGGCAAAAGGGCAAAATCGTGCCCGGTTCCGAAGTGATGCTCGCGAGTTCATCGACCGCCATCGCGGTCAAGGCGGGAGCCCCGAAGCCCGACATCTCGACGACCGAGGCTTTCGTGCAAGCGTTGCGGAACGCAAAAGGTGTCGCTTACACCCATCCGTCAGCCGGCGGCGCCAGCGGCGTCTATTTCGCGCAGCTGATTGAACGCCTCGGTATCGCCGATGAGATCAATGCCAAGGCCAAGCATCCGCCGGCCGGCGGCTTCTCCGCTGAGCTGCTGCTGACCGGTGACGCCGACATCGCCATTCAGCAGAAACCCGAATTGATGCACGTCGCCGGCGCCGAGGTTATCGGGCTGTTTCCGCCGGAACTGAACGTAGTTACGGTGTTCGTCGGTGCGTTGATGACTGGGACCAAGCATTCAGAACCGGCGAAGGCTTTGCTCGCCAAGCTGCGCGAGCCCGACGCAGTGGCGCTATTTCGCGCCAAGGGTCTCGAAACGCCTAACGCAGAATCAGCTCGCTTGTAGCGGCCGATTTTCCGCGGCGGAGATCGATCCGGACTAGAGGCATTTAGACCAGCATCATCACCGGGTTTTCGATCAACGATTTGAAGGCGCCGATCAGCACCGCGCCGAGCGCGCCGTCCACCGCGCGGTGATCGCACGACATTGTCACACTCATGATGTGCGCCGCGACGATCTTGCCATCGCGCACGACCGCGCGCTCCTCCCCGGTGCCGATCGCAAGGATGGTGGATTGCGGCGGATTGATCACCGCGGTGAAATCCTTGATGCCGTACATGCCGAGGTTCGACACCGAGGTCGTGCCGCCCTGGTATTCGTTGGGTTTCAGCTTGCGGGCGCGCGCTCGTGCGGCGAAATCCTTCATCTCGTTCGAGATTGTCGACAGAGATTTGGTTTCCGCATTGCGGATGATCGGCGTGATCAGGCCGTTCGGCATCGCTACCGCCACGCCGATATCGGAATGCTTGTGACGGAGCATGCCCGCTTCGGTCCAGCTCACATTCGCGTCCGGCACCTTTTGCAACGCCACCGCCAGCGCCTTGATGACGAAGTCGTTGACCGAAAGCTTGTAGGCCGGCTTGCCGTCCTTGTCTTTCGGCGCCGATGCGTTGATCTCCTCGCGCGCGTCGAGAAGCTTGCCGATGTCGCAGTCGATGGTGAGGTAGAAGTGCGGGATCGTCTGCGTCGATGCGGTGAGCCGCTGTGCAATGGTGCGGCGCATGCCGTCGTGCGGCACGAAATCGTATGAGCCGTCTTCGTAAAGCGCGCGGATCTGCTGATCCGACAGCGACGGCGCGATGGCTGGAGCGCCTGCCGCCGCAGGGGCTGCACTCGGCGCACGCAAGCCGCTGCCGGTCTTTGCGGCCTCGACGTCACGAGCAATCACGCGGCCATGCGGGCCGGTGCCCTGAACGCGGCCAAGCTCGATACCGGCGTCCTTGGCGAGACGCCGCGCCAACGGCGAGGAGAAAATACGATCGCCGCTGGTACCAGCGCCGTGGCCGTTAACGGCGGGCTTTTGCTCCGCCGGCGCTAGTTTTGCGGCTGCAGGCGGCGGGGCGGCTGGTCTGGCTTGCGCAGGTGTTGGCGCGGCAGCAGGTGTCGGCGGCGAACCTGAAGGCGCCTTCGGCGCAGGAGCACCCTTCCCGGCGTCGGCTGCGGCCTGCTTAACGTCTTCGCCTTCCTGCGCCATCACGGCGATGAGCTGATTGACCGGCACGTCCGCGGTGCCTTCAGGAACTACGATCTTGGCAATCACGCCGTCGTCGACGGCCTCGTATTCCATCGTCGCCTTGTCAGTCTCGATCTCGGCGATGACGTCGCCGGTCTTGACCGCGTCGCCCTCTTTCTTGAGCCACTTGGCAAGGTTGCCCTTTTCCATCGTGGGCGACAGCGCCGGCATGAGAATGTTAATGGGCATGGCTAGCCGTTACCGGTAACAGACGGCCTTCGCCGCCTCGACCACTTCAGCGACCGACGGCAGCGCAAGCTTTTCGAGATTGGCCGCATACGGCATCGGCACATCCTTGCCGCAGACGCGCTCGACCGGCGCATCGAGATAGTCGAACGCCTGCTCCATCATCCGCGCCGCGATTTCGGCACCGACGCCCGACTGCTTCCAGCCTTCCTCGACGGTGACCAGGCGGCCGGTCTTCTTCACCAACTCGATGATGGTATCAGTGTCCATCGGCTTGATGGTCCGCAGGTCGATGACCTCGGCGTTGATATTTTCCTTGGCCAATTCCTCGGCGGCCTTGAGCGCGTAGCTCATGCCCATCGACCAGGCGACGATGGTGACATCGGTGCCGCGGCGTACGACACGGGCGCGGCCGATCGGCAGCACGTAATCGTCGAGCTTCGGTACCGGCGACGAATGTCCGTACAGCAATTCATTCTCGAGGAAGATTACGGGGTTGGGATCGCGGATTGCGGCCTTGAGCAGACCCTTGGCATCAGCGGCGCTCGACGGCGCGATCACTTTTAGACCGGGCACGCTCGAATACCACGACGAATAGTCCTGGCTGTGCTGTGCCGCGACGCGCGAGGCCGGACCATTCGGTCCACGGAAAACGATCGAGACCGTGACCTGGCCGCCGGACATGTATCGTGTCTTGGCTGCGGAGTTGATGATCTGGTCCATCGCCTGCATGGCGAAGTTGAAGGTCATGAATTCGACCACGGGTTTTAATCCCGCAAGCGCGGTGCCGACGCCAAGGCCGGTAAAGCCGTGCTCGGTAATAGGCGTGTCGATCACCCGCCGCGCGCCGAATTCCTCCAGCAATCCTTGAGTGACCTTGTAAGCTCCCTGATACTCCGCAACCTCCTCACCCATCACGAACACATCCGGGTCGCGGCGCATTTCTTCGGCCATGGCGTCACGCAATGCTTCGCGCATGGTCATGGTGACGAGCTCGGTGCCCTCGGGAACCTCGGGTTCCGGCATGATCTCGGCAGACGGCGGCTTAGCGGTGCCGGTTTTTGCCGGTGCTGGCGCGTCGACCTTTTTCGCCGGTTCAGATTTTTCAGCGGGCGCTGCCGCGGGCTGTTCCGCTTTTGCCGCTTGCGGCGGCTGCGCTCCGTTGCCGCCTTTGAGCGAAGCGGCGTCCTCGCCGTCCGCAAGGATCATGGCGATCGGCGTATTCACGGCCACGTCTGCGGTGCCTTCCGGCACCAGGATCTTGCCGAGCGTGCCTTCGTCGACCGCTTCCACCTCCATGGTAGCTTTGTCGGTCTCGATCTCGGCGATCACATCACCGGACTTGACGGTGTCGCCTTCTTTCTTGAGCCACTTGGAAAGGTTGCCCTTCTCCATCGTCGGCGAAAGCGCAGGCATTAAAACTTGAGTTGGCATGCTCTACTCAATGGCTCACTCAGTGGCGCAACGCGGGGAAGCGATTAGCGATATACGTCAGTATAAAGTTCGGAAGGATCCGGCTCGGCGTCCTGGGTTGCGAACTCGGACGCTTCGTTGACCGTCGCGCGCACGGACACGTCGATCTTCTTCAAATCGTCTTCGCTCGCCCATTTCTTGTCGAGAAGCCGTTTTCGAACCTGTTCGATCGGGTCGTGCTCGGTGCGGACCTTGTCGACCTCTTCCTTGGTCCGGTATTTCGCCGGATCGGACATCGAATGGCCGCGATACCGGTAAGTCATCATTTCCAAAATCATCGGTCCTTTGCCGGCGCGGCACCAGGCGAGCGCGGCTTGCCCGGCGGCCTTCACGGCGCGCACGTCCATGCCGTCGACTTGCGTGCCCGGAATGTTGAAGGACAGGCCGCGCTTGGAGAAATCGGTCTGCGCCGAGGAGCGCAGTACGGCGGTACCCATGGCGTAACGGTTGTTCTCGATGACGAAGATCACCGGGAGCTTCCACAGCTCCGCCATGTTGAAGCTTTCGTAGACCTGACCCTGGTTGGCAGCGCCGTCGCCGAAATAGGTCATCGAGACGGAATCGTTGCCCCGATACTTATTGGCAAAAGCGAGCCCCGTGCCGAGCGGAACCTGCGCGCCGACGATGCCGTGCCCGCCGTAGAAATTCTTGTCGCGGGAGAACATGTGCATCGAGCCGCCCTTGCCCTTGGAATAGCCGCCGCGGCGCCCGGTCAATTCCGCCATCACCCCTTTGGGATCCATGCCGCAAGCCAGCATGTGGCCATGGTCGCGATAGCCGGTGATCATCTGATCACCTTCTTTTTTCGCGAGCTCCATGCCGACGACGACGGCTTCCTGGCCGATATAGAGGTGGCAGAAGCCGCCGATCAGGCCCATGCCATACATCTGGCCGGCCTTTTCCTCGAAGCGGCGGATCAGGAGCATCATCTTGAGCGCCTGCAGTTCCTGATCCTTGCTGAACTCCGGAACCTGGGCATTGTGCATGCCCCAGTCGATTTCGGGACGAAGCTCCGGTGCATTTGGCTCGGCGGATATGGCTTTGGCGACGGCCATTATTGTTTTCCTCGGGGACCTCAGGCAGGCCCATAATCCTTAGCCGAATTCACCCCCCTGCGGAAGCGGGGCAACTTACCGAATGCGGTGAGTTTAACGCCCCAACGCATTGCCGGCCAAAATTATTTCGTGGATGGGCGCGCTAACTTCAAGGCTTTGCCGGAACCGATACCTGGACCGGCTTCCAGACCAGCATAAAGGTGAGATCGCGGGCGTCGGTGTAATCGAGCAGCGCGCGGGCCTGCTCGTCCAGCATGTCCGGATCGAGCTTGTCGGACTTGAGCAGCGCTACGCGGCGGTCCCACTGCATTCGCTCATGCTGGAGCCGGTCGAGGTCAGCCGACAGCGAGGCGATCTGGTGGTCGATGTCTTCCTTGGCCTTCAGTCCGCGATTGCCGCTAAACGCATTGACGCCGAAATAGCCGATCAGCAGCGCGGCCATGACGTAAAGGCCGAGCGTGGTCAGAATCGAACGCAGCCGCTTGCGGGTGACCATTCCGCCACCATGGAAGAAACCGGCTTAAAACTGAATTAATGACCGGCCCTCAGGGGAGCCGGTTACGGACTTCATTGAGGACGAAATTGCCCAAACGCTTGCCGCGATTGCGCAAAAACTTGAGTAAGCCTGCGTCGACGAAATAGGTCAGCAGGATACTGTCCCGGCTCCTGACCTCCGGACCGACGACGTCGGCGGAGTGCCAAGTGTCCGTCCCGACAGCAAAGGCATAGCCGGTATTCGGCGCAAAGGTCATCTTCTTGACCTTGGCGCTGCAGCGTCCGTCGGGCTGCTTGTCGTGGAAGATCGTACCGATGTCGGAGTGTGAGTTGTCCCGTGGCAGATAAAGCTGAACGGTAATGCCCTTCCAGCGCGTATCGGTATGGGGCGTGATCAGGTAGCCGGGGATATCGCGGGTGAGGACCGGTATCGGATACATCCCGGTGCTGGCGTGGTTCGGACCGAAGCGGCGCTCGAGCGCCGGCGCAAGGCGCCGCATGAATGCGTCGCGAACCTGCGCCGAGCAGAGCGCCCGGCCGACGATATCCCACAACGCACGTTTTTCCGGTGGCAGGTGGCGAATGTATTCCGGAAATACATCGATCTTGACCCGGGTGTGGGTGCCGTCGGTCAGGTCGTGGCCTTTGCTGCGTCCATGCATGGGCCGGTAGTCGGTCGCTTCCGGAAGATTGGCGAGGATTGCCGCATAGGTGTCGTCAGGAAAAACCCGATCGAGTACGAGATGATAGAACGGTGTCTCGAACGACGGCGCGGCGTCAATCGAACGGGCAATGAAGTCGCGCAACCGCTCAATGGCGAATTTGCGGTTGCCAGGCTTTAGCTGCGGCGTCTGATCCATCGCTTGATCCCGTTACTTCAATCCTAGCACCGGTTGAACCAATCAAAAACCATGCTCGTCTACGCCAGCACCCTGAAGGCGCTGCGGCCGCCATAGGCCGCCTGCGAACCAAGTTCCTCCTCGATGCGAAGGAGCTGGTTGTATTTCGCGGTACGGTCCGAGCGCGCCAGCGATCCGGTCTTGATCTGTCCGCAGTTCGTCGCCACCGCGAGGTCGGCGATTGTGGAGTCCTCGGTCTCACCGGATCGATGCGACATCACCGCGGTGTAACCCGCTTTGTGCGCCATCTCGACGGTCGCCAGCGTTTCGGTGAGCGATCCAATCTGGTTCACCTTCACCAGCACGGAATTGGCGTAACCCTTGGCGATCCCGTCGGCGAGACGTTTGACATTGGTGACGAACAGATCGTCGCCGACGAGTTGGCACTTATCGCCGATCTCTCGCGTCAGCATGGTCCAGCCTTCGATGTCGTCTTCGGCCATGCCGTCCTCGATCGAGACGATCGGATAGCGGCCGACCAGTTCGGCGAGGTATTTGGTCTGCTCCTCACGCGAGCGTTTCTTGTTGCCCTCGCCTTCGTAGACGTAGGTGCCGTCCTTGAAGAACTCGGTCGATGCCGGATCGAGCGCGAGCGCCACGTCCTGCCCCGGCTTGTATCCGGCCTTCTCGATCGCCTTCATGACGAATTGCAGGGCGTCGTCGGCGGAAGCGAGATTAGGTGCGAAGCCGCCCTCGTCGCCGACATTGGTGTTGTGGCCGGCGTCTTTCAGCGCGCCGCGCAGCGTGTGAAAAATTTCCGAACCGGCGCGCAAGGCCTCTGCGAAAGTCGGCAGGCCGAGCGGCACGATCATGAATTCCTGAAAGTCGATCGGATTGTCGGCGTGCGCGCCGCCATTGATGATGTTCATCATCGGCACCGGCAGCAGCCGCGCCGAGGTGCCGCCGACATAGCGGTAAAGCGGCAGCTTGTTGGCGATGGCCGCAGCCTTGGCGACCGCAAGCGAGACGCCGAGGATCGCATTGGCGCCGAGCCGGCCTTTGTTCGGCGTGCCGTCGAGCCCGATCATGGCCTCGTCGATCTTGACCTGCGCCTCGGCATCCATGCCGGACAGCGCATCGAAGATTTCGCCGTTGACCGCATCGACCGCGTTTTTCACGCCCTTGCCGAGATAACGCTTCTTGTCGCCGTCGCGCAGTTCGACGGCCTCGTGTGCGCCGGTCGAGGCGCCGGACGGAACCGCCGCGCGGCCGCGGGAACCGTCGGCCAGCACGACATCGACCTCGACGGTCGGGTTGCCCCGGCTGTCGAGGATTTCGCGGCCGATGATATCGACAATGGCGGTCATATTGGCTCCGGCAGTCTCGACAAGTTCTTGGCAAAATGGCGATGCGGGGGCTTCTACAGGATCGGCGCCGCCGCTGTCACCTCCACGCCCTCATGCTGAGGAGCGCAATCTCTCCGTTATCCTTCGAGGGCCGCCAATGGCGGCCACCTCGGGATGACGGAAAACGGCGCAAGAGATTATCCTCGCGATGCGATTTGCATCCGAGTTTTTGTTCACGAAGTAAGAAAAGGTGCCTCTCGCGCATGATCCCGAAAAGTGGGGTCCGGTTTTCGGACCAAGATCATGCGCCTCTAAAAAGCGAGGCATTCTTTAACCTCCCTCGAAAAGGGAGGCGGAGCGCCGAACGGCGCACCTCGGTAGCTGCACCCGGTAAGCAGCCGCAGCCGCGGTATGCGAGCCGCTCGCCTTTCGGCGCTCCTCCGCGGCTATGCGCCGGGATTATTCATCCCAACTCGGCCTGGGCCGCGCTTCCTGGAATTCGCCGGATGCAAACGGGGGTCCCCTCTCCGACGCCAGTGCAGCAGGCACCCTGCAGTCCGATCACGCGCCGGACGGGTCGATGCCCAAACCGCCTGCAAGCTAAGAGCGACGAACTCCGCTTACAGGAACCGCTCCCGCTCCGTCAGTCGCGTCACCGGTTGACGTCCCTTACGATGAGCCGGATGACAGACTATATCATGTTCAGGGACAAAAAGTCAATACTAAAGAGACTATTATTTGGCGACGTGCTTTGCACTCACCACGAATAGCGCAGCGTACCGGTGCCGGCGTAAGTCTGTGAGCCGCTACCGAACTCGCCGTCGAATTTGCCGAGCAGCGACCAGTTGGCGGTCATGCGCAGTTCTGCACCAACTGACGTGAGCGCGGAGTCTTTCGGCGGCGCCGCGCCGTTGACGATGAAGTTGGTGCCGGGCAGCGTCTGGAATGCCGCGTCGAGCGCCGGGTTGCTGATCCAGTCATGGGCCCAGGCGACGCGCCCGCGCAGGATCAGCGGCGTCGAGCCGAGCATGGTGAGATCGTCGGCGCGTGCGCCAAGTTCGCTGCGGGTGTCGGTCGCATTCATGGCGTTGAAGGCGAGCCCGAAGCCACCAGCGGTCAGGTCGGTCTCGGAATAGCTCGGAGTGTGGAAGCTCTGCGCCTGCACCGCGGCATAGGGCGTGAAGCCTGCGAGGCCGTTGGTCGACGGCAAGCCGTAGCGATAACCGGCCTCGAGCCTGCCGCCGACGCTCTGTCCCTGGAACTTGGCTTGCAGCTGATCGCCGAGAACTGAGGTGCGGTCGGTGGTGAACCAGTTGTTGGCAAAGGCCAGCGCGGCTGAGATATAGGCTGGTCCGGCGTGGGTCTTGGCATAGACGCCGGCCTGGAACGCATCGCTGCGGCCGCCGCCGAGGTTTTGCGCCAATGACCAGTTGGTGCCGCCGCCAGCGAGTGCAAAGCCGAGCACCGTGTCGCGCGAGATGCGATAATCCGCGCCGCCGGCAAAGCCGTAATCGCTCGCCGTGACGTTGTTCGATCCAACCGCCGGATCGCCGTTGGTCATGCTGGTACCGCCGAAGGCTGAGCCCCACATCGTCCAGCGCTGATCGAAGCTCTGCGGCTTCGGCGGCGCTTTGGTCAGCATTGAGCTGTAGGCCAGCGCAATCTCCGACGGTAGCGTGGTGTCCTGCTCCGGCGCAAAGCCGAGCGCGCCGCCATTGCCGCCGCCTGCCCCACCGCCAATGCCGCCGCCGCTCGACGGATCGAGCATCAGGTTGAGGAAGTCGCTCATCAACTGGAACGCACCCTTGTCGGCGTCGGTATTGGCTTCGCCGTCGACCTGGCTGAGTTGCGTGGAGCCGAGCGTGCCGAACGCAGTCGGAATGCCGCCGGTGGTGTTGAAATAATTGACTAGCGTGTTGGCGACATTCTGCTGGTTGGTGTTGAGCGGTGTGTAGGTGGGCGCCGTTGGCCTGGGCGGCGGCGTGAAGTTCAGCGTCAGATTGAGATAGGCGTGGGCAGCGTCGTAGCTGAGCGTATCGCTGAAATTGTTCGGCAGGCTGGTGTTGGTGAGCCCGCCGAAAGTGCCGCTGACGTTGCCGGCCGTCAGGATCGTATAGACCTTGGAGATATAGCTGCCGCCGGCGAACGCCGCATTCGCCGTGGCGCCGCCGAGTGACGCGGTGCCGGTCACGGTCGCGGACGACGCCGTCGTCGGATTGACGGCCACTTGGTAGGTCGAGCCGGAGGCAAGCATTAAGCTACCTGCCACTGTCGTCGATGTTCCCGCCGTGCCCGAGCCCGGTGCAAAAGTGCCGCCACTGGCGATCTGAGTATTGCCAACCGTGCCGGTACCGTTGAGCGTCGCGCCGCTTGAGACCGTGGTCAGGCTCGACGAGGCAATCGAGCCGTTCACCGTCAGCGTGCCGGCGGTGACGTCGGTCGGTCCGGTGTAAGTGTTGGTCGCGGTCAGGATAAGTGTGCCGGAGCCGACCTTCGTGACGATCGAACGGCCCGACGATGACGCCCGACAACGTCTCGGTGTTGGCGCCGGTGTCGACAGTGCCCGCAGCAACACCGAGCGAGACGGGGTTGGGAATATTGAGCCCGTTCTGGGTGAACGTGAGCGTCGCGCCATCGACCATTCCCAGCGTGCCGGTACCGAGCGCTTGTTGTTACCGACTGCGATCGTACCGTCGATCAGCAACGTGCCGCCGCTATAGGTATTGGCGTTCGGCAGCGTCAGTGTGCCGGAGCCGATTTGCTGCACACTGCCGGTGCCGGAGATGAGCCCGCCGAACGTAACATTGTCGGAACGGTCGAACACCAATTCGCTCACCACGCCGCCATTGATGACGACATTGCCGGTGATCCAGCCCGATGTGCCGCCATTGCCGATCTGCAAGCCGCCGCTGTTGATGACCGTGCCGCCGCTATAAGTATTGGCGCCAGTGAGAATGACGTTGCTGGCAATGCCGCCGTTCTGTTGCAACGCGCCGCTTCCGGAGATCAGCGCCAGAAATGTTATGATGTCGGAGCGATTGAAAGCGAACATCCGTTGTCGGTCACGTTGCCCGTGATCGAGCCCGACGTGCCGCCGCTACCAAGCTGCAGGGTGCCGGCGCTGATCGTGGTTCCACCCGTATAGGTATCGTTACCCGTCAGGACCAGCGTGCCGGCGCCGACCTTGCTCAGTGCGCCTGCACCATTGCCATTGCCGATAACGCCGGTGAGCGTCAGGGTGTTGGCTTGCGTGTCGATGGTGCCGTTGGTGGTGTTGATGGCGAACGGATTACTGAAAGAAAGCCCGGCTGCACCGGCTTGGAATGCGCCGCCGTCGAGCGTCACCGTGCCAGTGCCGACCGAACTGGCGTTGGTTGCTGCCACGATGCCCGACGAGATCACTGTACCGCCGGAATAGGTGTTCGCCGGACAGCACCAAGGTGCCGAGCCCGGTCATGTCGAGCGTGCCCGGCGTCGCCCCGTTGGCGATCACGCCGCCGAGCGTCTGCGTCGTGCCCGAAGGCGGCGCGAAGTTGGGATCGCCGGCAATCGTGATCGGATTGGCGATGGTGAAATTGCCGGTGCTGAGGAACGACAGCGTGGTGCCCGCCGCCATCGCCAGCGTGCCGGTGCCGAGCGCACTGTTATTGCCGACGATCAGCGTGCCGCCGTTGAGTTGCGTGCCGCCGGAGTAGGTATTGGCGCCGGAGAGCGTCTCGATGCCGGCAGTCTGCGTCAGGCTGCCGCCGATGCCGCTGATCACCCCGGAGAAGGTCGATCGCGTTCGACAACGTCAGCGTACGGGCGCCGAGCGTCACGCCGCCACTGCCCGACAGCGTCACGATCGAGGTGCCGCCATGGTCAGGGCAGCGATATTGAACGTGCCGGTATCGATCACGAAGCTCGACGAAGCGATGCTACCGTTGCGACCCGAGGAATTGATGCGATCAACTTCGCCCGTGGCGATGATCACGGTGGTGCCGCTGTAACTATTGGTCCCACAGAGTTGCTGAGCTCTGCGGTGGCTGCAATCGTAATGCCGCCACCGCTGCTGCCGCCAATTCCACCGGCCTTGACTCACGGCGCCAAGCATCAACCGCCGCTACTGGTCAGCGTGTTCGATCCGAGCGTGATCGTTTCCGGCGGTCCCAAATAAAGCGCCCACGGTGGTACCGCCATTTGTCTGAGAAACGTCAAGCGTTCCGGCGCCGAGGAAACCGACATAAGCTGAATTGGCGATCGAACCGTTCCCTTTGAGCGCCAGCGTCGCGCCGGTGTTGATTTGGTCGCACTCGTGTAGGTGTTGACACCGGAAAGCGTCTGCGTTCCGCCGGCGACCTGCAGGCCACCGAACTGGCCGCTCGATCGAACCGGAAAACCCTGCCGAGCCGGCCGTGGTCACCAGACTGTTCCCGCCAAGCTGACAGTGCCGGGTCCGGCGAGCGTCTTGATGAGATTGAGGCGTTGAGCAGCCCGAAATGTCGACGTGCCGCTGTCGGTCACACCGGCGAAGCCGCGATGCTGCCGCGCCCAACAGCGCCAGCGTCCCGCCGTTGATCGTCGTCGCCCAGTTAGGTGTCGTGCCGGAAAGTGTCGTCGTACCGCTCGTATTGGTTAGCGTGCTCGCACCGACAAGATTGGCGCTGATCGTACCGCCCGTCGAGGTCACGCCCGCCGTCAAATTGCCGTTCGAGATCGTGCCGCCCGCCAAACTGACGTTCGTGATCGTGTCTGAGAAGCCGCCGAGGTTGAGCGTGCCGCCCGAGATCGTCGTCGCGCTGCCCGAGCTGAAAGCGTTGGTGGCGCCGCCCATAAGGCTGCCGCCGGAGATCGTCGTTGCACCGCCATAGGTGTTCCCCGAGCCGCTTAACGTCAGCCCCGTGCCTGCGTTGGAGAGCATCAGTGCTGTGTTCATGCCTGTGATCGCGCCGGAAAATGTCGTCGCTGTGCCGCCGCCGATCGTCAGAGTCGCCGCCCCGCCGCTGTCCGTCACGGTGCCTGCGCCCGACAGCGATCCGATTGTCTGGCCGAAACCGCCGAGATTGAGCACGCTGCCGGTAAAGACTGATACCATCGAGGTGCTGCCGAAGGCGTTGGCGGCGCCGCCCGTTAACGTCACCGAACTGCCCGCGGCGGTGCCGCCGACATTGGTCGTCCCGGCATAAGTCGCATTCGCGGTCGTGACCGTGAGCACGTCGGTCGTCGCGCTGTTGTCGGTGCCGAGGATATTGAAGGTCGTGCCCGCTGCGCCGGTATAGGTCGGCATCGAGCTTGCGCCAGTGACGTTGATATTCGGATCGCCGCTGCCGCTGACCATGTTTGTGATCGCGACATTGTTGAGTCCGAGCGTCGATCCCGGCTGGAGCGTAATGCCATTGGTGCCCGCAGCCGCATTGTTGGTCAGATTGAGCGTCGCTCCGGTATCGACCGTGGTGCCGCCGGTATAGCTATTGGCGCCGGACAGCGTCACGTTGACGTTGCTCGTCAGCGAGACCGTGCCTGCGCCGTCGGCAATTGTCCCCGAAAGCGTCAGCGGCGCGGTAGCGGTGGCGGTACCGAGCGTCAAGGTCACCGGTCCCGCAACGTCGGACGAAATGGCGCCGGAGAAGCCGCCGCCGCCGTTGAGGCCCCCGAACGTCGAACTCCCGAGCAAGCTGATGGCGCCGCCCACCGTCGCGCCGAAGTCGACGCGGATCGCGCCGTTGCCCTCGCCGTTGCCGGCGCCGTTGACGGAAATGCCATTCGAAACGAAACGGCATTCTGCTGATAAAGCGTCGTGCCGGTATTGATCACAATAGCCGCGCCCAGCGTTCCCGTTACATTTGTCAATTTGTCGCCGGTCGTGCCCGAGGCGGTGAGATTGATCGCTCCGGTGAAGCCGGAGAGGTTGCTGAGAAAAGTGTTTGAGGAATTTGTGTCGTTGAAATTGAGATTGATTTGGCCCGAGCCGGTAAAGGCGTTGCCGATCGTGACGTTGGCACCATTGGTTTGCGTGTTGTTAAGCGTCAGGAACGCGCCGGACGCGACGCTGGCCGCACCGGTCGAAATCGCGCTTTGCGTCGCGTTGACGTTGGCGACGAGCGTGCCCTGGTTGATGGTCCATGGCGTCACCGCCGTGGTCGTCCCCGTCAATGTCCAGGTGCTGGTGCCGGTCTTCTCGTAATTGCCGAAGCCCTGATATTGCGCGCTCGGTCCGATGTTAGAGACGTTGAACGACGCGTTAGCCGATCCGCCGAGCGCCAACGTGTCCGCGGTGCTGAAAGCCACGACATTGCCGGTGATGGTCGACCCGGACTGAAGCTGCAGGGTGTTGGTGCCGCCGGTGAAGGTGATGGCGCCGCCGCTGCCAGCGATTGAGCCGCTGTTTGTGATCGTCAGGCCAGCGCCGGAAATGCCCACACCACCGGCACCATTAGCGCCAACGCAGCAAGGGTTGGCTAAAAAGCTGCTCTGGCCGCCGCCGCCGCCTGTCCCCCCGGTGATTGTTCCAGTATTAATGACCGAGCCGTTTGACAACGATACGCCCACGCCGCCCGCACCGCCATTACCGCCATCCGGGCCGAGTCCGCCAGCTCCGCCGGCGCCTCCGGTGATGGTGCCTCCATTGGTAAAGGACACGCCGGTGCCGGAAAAAT
The DNA here is from genome assembly GCA_963742215.1 of uncultured Alphaproteobacteria bacterium. Classification (GTDB taxonomy): domain Bacteria; phylum Pseudomonadota; class Alphaproteobacteria; order Rhizobiales; family Xanthobacteraceae; genus BOG-931. The sequence goes on along the minus strand of CAVULJ010000005.1, from coordinate 178,280 downwards.
AGGCACCCACGCCGCCGCCCCCGCCGTTGCCGCCATATCCCCCTGCGTTACCCGAGTTGAGATTGTTGTTGGGGCTACCGTCGCGAGACCGCCGAGCCCACCTGTCCCGCCCGCAAGCGTTGCGCTGGTCGATGTCGTGACGGAGCTGCCGGTTACGACCACCCCATATCCGCCACACCGCCGCCACCGCCACCACCGCCACCGACATTGCCACCGCTACCTTCGTTTCCGCTCGATCCTGAACCGCCCTGTCCTCCGGCTTGGCCGGTGAACGAAACCGCTGGGTTGGAAATAGTTGTACCGGTGAAGCCGTTATCGCCGCCGCCGCCGCCACCACCGCCACCGTTTGTAGAATTGCCCACCAGCCCCCGCAGCAGTCCCGCCAGTACCACCGGCACCGCCACCGCCTGCTCCCCCTGAACCGCCGCCGGCACCGCCACCGCCACCACCGCCGCCGCTGTCGCTGCCGCTGCCGTTTCCCCCTTGGTTGGATGGGCTGCTGACGCCGGAGCCTCCGGAGCCTCCGACACCGCTAACATGATCTGCGCCGCCGTCCCCGCCTACGGACTGCGCCAGTGCTGGCGAGGCTAAGGTCAGTCCCAGCAGCAACGCGGCGGAAAAGCCGGTATAGGCAAGCGCTCTTCTGGTGAGCGGAGCGCGCCTGATGCTACTATACGCAGGCAGCCGCTGACTTACTGGCGCGCGCAGCACGCTTCTAACGCTTCCAGCAGAGTTTAACGGCGAAATCGGTAGACACCTTCGTGCCACCGGAGCGAATTCTCGATACCAAGACACGCCGGTGGTCCCCCAATTCAGCACTGACTTGAGCAGCGAATCTTCAGCGGGTAAATGGCATTTACATCCGTAAGCTGGATTAATTAGACCTGTAACAATAGAGCCACGGCTTGCCGGAGCTCCGCCGAAATCTACGCGGATGCCGTTCTGGGCTCGGGAAGCTACAATCCCGCCATGAGCAAACGCCCCCTGCAACTTGGCCGTCCGACGCCGCTCCCCGCCTCGCCCGATCAGGCGGTGCTCGACCGCGTGCGCAAGTCCGCATCAAGGACACGAATTACGTCGCGCGTTTCACCTTTCCCGAATTCACGCTGCATGTGCCCGGTGACCGGCCAGCCGGATTTCGCCACGCTGGTGATCGACTATGTGCCGAAGGACTGGCTCGTGGAGTCGAAGTCGCTCAAGCTTTATCTCAACAGCTTCCGCAATCATGGCGCGTTCCACGAGGAATGCACCGTCTCGATCGGCAAGAAGCTCGTCGGGCTGCTCAAGCCGAAATGGCTGCGCATCGGCGGCTATTTTCATCCGCGTGGCGGCATGCCGATCGATGTGTTCTGGCAGGCGGGCAAGTTGCCGTCGGGCGTCTGGGTGCCCGACCAGGGTGTGCGCACTTATTCGGCGCGCGGGGCTAACTTATGCGCGTCGTGCGCCAGCGAAGCGTCACCTCACAGCCCGAACACCTGCTTGAAGAACCGTGCAGTGGCGACTTTGGATTCGCTGTCGGCGCGTTCCTCGTCAGCGATCCTTTGGTGTCGAAAAGCCGTGCTCGGTACCGCTGTAGAGATTGAGTTCCCAGTGCACCTTGGCCGCCCGCAATTGGTCGATCAGCGCCACGACCTCGCTCATCGGCGCGACCGGATCTTCGGCGCCATGCAGGATCAGGACCGGACCGTGAATGTTTTTGGCCGCCCTCGGGCGCATAGCCGCGGAACGAGCCGTGGATCGTCACGGTTCCGACGATCGGCGCGCCGGTCTCGGCAAATTCGACGCCAACCTCGCCACCGAAGCAGTAGCCGACAGTCGCGATCTTTGCCGGGTCGACCATGGGATTGTTACGCAGCACGTCAAAGCCCGCCTGGGTTCGCGCCCGCATCAGCGGCCGATTCGCGGTGAGATCGCGGTTTGCGCCTGCATTTCCGGCACGGTTTTGGGCCGGATGTCCTTGCCGAAAATATCCGGCGCGAACACGACGTAGCCCTGCCCCGCGTACATTCTGGCGTTCTCAAGCGTCAGGTCCGACATGCCGTCGCGGCGGTGCAGCAGCAGCACGCCCGGGCGCTTGCCGGTAAGGCTGTCGTCATAGGCCAGATAGCCCTGCAGCGCGGTATCGCCGTCCTTGTAATCGATCCACTGCGTCTTGATCTCGGCGTGGGCCGCGCCCGCCGACTAAACATGCAAACAGCGCCGCAGTCAGGGCCAATGCCGTGCGCGTCATAACCATCCTCCCGATTTCATGGCCGGCGGAAGCTTGAATCCGCCTTGTTCCATCGCCACAACTCTACTCGAAGCCCGTCACGTGTCGCCATGCCGTCGTGACCGTGCTAGAAGCCCCGCTAAATGAACCGCCAGATCAAGCCGCCGCCCCGCATTTCCTTTGTTTCGCTCGGTTGCCCGAAGGCGCTGGTGGATTCCGAGCGCATTATCACGCGGCTGCGCGCGGAGGGTTATGAGCTGGCGCGCGAGCACGCCGGCGCCGATCTCGTCATCGTCAATACCTGCGGCTTTCTCGAAAGCGCGCAGCAGGAATCGCTGTCCAATATCGGCGAGGCGTTGGCCGAAAACGGCAAGGTGATCGTCACCGGCTGTATGGGCGCGGAGCCGGAAAAGATCATGGCGGCGCATCCGGCCGTGCTCGCGATCACCGGCCCGCAGCAATACGAAAGCGTGCTGGAGGCAGTGCATCACGCCGTCCCGCCGCAGCACGACCCCTACACCGATCTCATTCCGCCGGAAGGCATCAAACTCACCCCGCGGCATTACGCTTATCTAAAGATTTCAGAAGGTTGCAATAATCGCTGTACCTTCTGCATCATCCCGAAATTACGTGGCGATCTGGTCTCGCGGCCGGCCGCCGACGTGCTACGCGAGGCCGAGCGGCTGGTGAACGCGGGCGTCAAGGAAATGCTGGTCATCTCGCAGGACACATCGGCCTATGGCGTCGATATCAAATACGCCGCCAGCACCTGGAAAGACCGCGAGGTGCGGGCCAAATTCCTCGACCTTTCCCGCGAGCTTGGCGAGTTCGGCGTCTGGGTGCGGCTGCACTACGTCTATCCCTACCCGCACGTCGACGACGTCATTCCGCTGATGGCCGACGGCAAGGTGCTGCCCTATCTCGACGTGCCGTTTCAGCACGCCAGCACCGACGTTCTCAAGCGTATGCGCCGGCCCGCCGCTCAAGAGAAAACGCTCGAACGCATCCGCGTCTGGCGTGACATCTGCCCGAGCCTCACCATCCGCTCGACCTTCATCGTCGGTTTCCCCGGCGAGACCGACAAGGACTTTGAGTTTTTGCTCGATTGGCTGGGCGAAGCCGAACTCGATCGCGTCGGCTGCTTCAAGTACGAGCCGGTCGCCGGCGCCACGGCGAACGATCTCGCCGCTCCGGTGCCCGATGAGGTCAAGGAAGAACGCTGGAACCGCTTCATGGCGCGCCAGCAGGAGATTTCGCGAAAGCGTCTCAAGCGCAAAGTCGGCAATCGCGAGCGGGTCATCATCGACGAAGTCGGACCGAGTGTCGCGAAGGGCCGCTCGAAGGCCGATGCGCCGCAAATCGATGGCGCTGTCCATGTCGCGAGCCACCGGCCGCTCCGCGTCGGCGAGATCGCCACGGTGAAGATCGAGCGCGCCGACGATTACGACCTGCACGGCACAGTGGTCGGTTACTGACCCACGGAGAAAACTTCATGGAAATGCGTCCCTATGGCCGCACCGGCATGCAAGTCTCCGTGCTCGGTTTCGGCTGCGGCGCAGTCGGCGGTCTGATGGTGCGCGGCGAGCCGCGCGATCAGCAGCGTACTATCGCGCGAGCGCTCGATGCCGGCGTGAACTATTTCGACACCGCGGTGGCTTACGGCAACGGCGAATCCGAGAACAATCTCGGCCGCATCCTGCATGAGCTGAAACCACCCAACGCTGTTGTCGGCACCAAAGTCCGGCTGCCGGGCGCAACGTTCAACCGCATCGCCGAAACCATTGCCGCTTCGCTTGATGAAAGCCTCGCCCGGCTGCGCCGCGACCAGGTCGATATTTTCCATCTGCACAATGCCGTCACCATGTCGGGCGGGGGCGAAGCGCTGAGCGTTCGGCAGGTGCTTGACGAGGTGCTGCCGGCTTTCATGCGGCTGCGGGAAGCAGGCAAGATCCGGTTTCTCGGCCTCACCTGCGTCGGCGAAACGCCCGCGCTGCACGAAGCGATCGACTTCGGACGCTTTCGACAGCGCGCAAGTGGTCTACAACATGCTCAATCCCTCGGCCGCCGATGCGCTGCCGGCGAATTATCCGGCGCAGGATTACGCAAAGCTGTTCGAGCACACCAAGTGGCCGCCGGTACCGGCGTCATTGGCATCCGCGTGCTGGCCGGCGGCGCGCTTTCAGGCTCAGCAGAGCGGCATCCGATCGCGAGCCCGCCGCCTGCCCCGATCGGTTCGGCGCTGAACTACGATGGCGACATCGCTCGCGCGCAACGCCTGATGCCGCTCGTGCGCGAAGGCTTTGCCGCAAGCCTCACCGAAGCCGCAACGCGATTTGCGATCAGCCAGCCGGCGGTCGGCACCATCCTGGTCGGCATGGCGACGCCGCAGCAGTTCGAGGATTCGCTGGCAGCGGTCGGGAAAGGTCCGCTGCCGCCTGCGGCGCTCGAACGGCTCGAGGGGCTAAGACAGGGTTTTGCCGGCGAGGCGCGATAATCAGAGCGATTGCAGCGGGCGCGGTGCCGCGCTGCGCTGTTGGGCGCGGTTCAGCGCTCTTGGTTTTCTTTTTGGCCGTGTTCAGCGCCACGGCGGCGCGAATAAGCGCCTTCAACGCTTTCTCATTGATCTTCTCGCCCTCGCGGATATCGATCGCGCGCCGCACGTTGCCTTCGAGGCTGGAGTTGAAGAGGCAAGAAGGATCGTCAAGCGCAGCGCCTTTGGCGAAGGTCAGCTTCACCACGGCCTTGTAGGTCTCGCCGGTGAAGATGATGCCGTCGTGTTCCCATACCGGCACGCCGCGCCACTTCCACTCTTCGACCACATTGGGATCGGCATCTTTGATCAGCCCGCGAACCCGCGCGAGCATTTCGCCGCGCCAGTCGCCGAGCTCCTTGATCCTTCCGTCGATTAACCGGAGGGAGAGCTTCCCTCTTTCGCTTTGGTTGCGGGGCTCTTGGTTTTCTTCATGGTTTTCGTTGCTCGATGGATGGGCTCATGTCCGTCGACCGGCCACGCTACGCTTGGAGACATACGGCAGCACGAACATGTACAGCCCGGAGAACAATAGCAGGAACAGGAACGGCAATGGCGAATAGACAATCCATGACGGCGGCTTTCCCAGCGCCATGGCAATGAAGTTGGCTGCGACGGTCGCGGTGAAAATGATCGACAGCCAGCGGTGGGTCTGCCGAATCCAGTGGTTCCAGTTCAATTCCGCTCCTTTCTGAAAATGCAGTTCAGTGGGTCTTGGCCAAAATCTGCTCAAGCTTCCCGAAGAACTGCTGCCAGCCGTACTTGGCGCCGCCGTAAGCCTGCTTCTGATCCGGCCGGAAGCCCGACTGCTCCATACGCAGGTGAGTCCCCGTGGGCGTTGGCGTGAGCGTAAAGGTGACCACGCTCTTTACGTTGAAGGCGGCATTGTCGCTCGTAGAACCCCACGTGTAGGACAGCGTTTTGTTGGGCTCGATCGCGAGAACCTCGCAGTCCAGCTTGCCGTTCGGCAGGTAGTCCGCGCGAAAATTGAATTGGTGGCCTACGACCGGCTTGAAGTCGTTGTTCATCAACCATTCCTCGATCAGGTGCGGTTGGGTGAGCGCACGCCAGAGCTTTTCCGGCGGATGCGGCATCTCCCGTTCGACAACGACGGATTGCGTTTCGGTCATTGGTCCATTCTCCTCAACAAGTCTTCGAGACGATCGAAGCGATCGCGCCAGAACGCGCCGTGGTGGCTCATCCAGTCGATCAGCGGTCCAAGGGCGCGAGGTTCGGCGCTGTAATGGGTTTCGCGGCCCGCGCGGCGGTCGCGCACCAGGCCGGACAATTTTAGAGCGCCGAGATGTTTGGAGACCGCGGGCTGCGAAACGCCGGACTGCCCCGTGAGCATCCACACGGTCTGTTCGCCGTCACGGCACAGCCGCTCGAAGATCGCGCGGCGGGTCGGGTCGGCCAGCGCCTTGAACACGTTGTCGGCTGCCGGTTGCATCCTCAATTAATAACTGTAAAGTTATGGATTAGTCAATCGGCCTTCTTGAGGACTTTCACAATGGCGCCAGTGAGCTTCATGAGCTCGTCGGACACCTATCGTAAACGCCGGCGTCAGATAGACGATTTTGCCGAATGGTCGGATAAAAACTCCTTCTGCAATAAAGCTTTGGCGTAATGTATTAAGATTTTCGATGCGATCGAGCTCGACCACCCCGATTGCGCCTTTGACCCGCACGTCTTTGACACCGGGAACCGTTCGGCAAGGCTCAAGTCCTGCCGACAGCGCCCGCGAGATTTCGGCAACCTGGTCGAGCCGTGGTTCGCGCTCGAACAGGTCCAGCGAAGCATTGGCGGCGGCACAGGCCAGCGGGTTTGCCATGAAGGTCGGCCCGTGCATCAGCGCCTTTGCCGGATCGTCGGACCAGAACGCCTCGAAGATTTTCCGGCGCGCAATCGTTGCCGCGAGCGGCAGCGTGCCGCCGGTCAGGGCTTTGGATAGCGTGATGATATCGGGCGTGACGCCGGTTTCCTGAAAAGCGAACAACGCGCCGGTGCGGCCAAAGCCGGTAAAGATCTCGTCGAAGATCAGCAGGATGTCGTGATGGTCGGCGGCAGCGCGGATGGTCCGCAGCACCGCCGCATCGTGGAAATGCATGCCGCCTGCCCCCTGCACCAGCGGCTCGACAATAATCGCGGCAAGGTCTTCAGCATGGCGGACGACAGCGGCTTCGAACGCGGTGGTGCTGGCTTCGTCGACCGGTAGATCGACAACGAGTTGCTGCGGCAATAGCCCGCGAAAAGCCGCGTGAAAGCTCCCCCCAGGATCGGACACCGCCATCGCGCCGGTGGTGTCGCCATGATAGGCGTTGCGAAACGCAAGGACGCGTGCGCGACCATGGGCCCCGCGATTCTGCCAGTACTGCACCGCCATCTTCAGCGCGACTTCGACCGCCACCGAACCGGAATCGCTGAAAAACACCCGATCGAGATCGGCGGGCGCCATCAGGTCGGTGAGCCGCCGCGCGAGCGTCAGCGCCGGTTCATGCACCATGCCGCCGAACATCACATGCGGCATGCGCGCCAATTGATCCCCGACAGCGGCGCGGATGTGCGGTTGGTTATAGCCGTGGCAAGCGGTCCACCATGACGCAATGCCGTCGATCAGCTCCCGGCCATCGGCAAGCCGGATACGGCAGCCTTCCGTGCCGACGACGGCCAGCGGCGGGGGTGCATTCTTCATCTGTGCATAGGGTAGCCAGACATGGTCGAGCCCGGCGCGGTACCAATCCGGCTGTTCGTTTCCCCTATTTTCGCTGGTATTTCCGGACATTAGGCGCTTTCATGCCGCCGCCATGTATTCGCTCGATGAATTTGCGGCCGGCAAGCTTGCGGGGTTGGAGGGTGCGCGGCTACGCCGCTCACCGGTGACGACCGCACGGCAGGGCATTTATGTCGAGCGCGGCGGCCGCCGGCTGCTTTCGTTCTCGTGTAACGACTATCTCAATCTTAGCGGCCATCCGGCGATCATCAAAGCGGCAGTCGCGGCGGCCGAACGCTACGGCATCGGCGCCGGCGCTTCGCGCCTCGTCACCGGCAATCATCCGCTTTACGAGGAACTGGAGAGCCGGCTTGCCCGGCTCAAAGGCACCGACGCGGCATGCGTGTTTGGCTCGGGCTATCTGGCCAATACCGGCATCATCCCGGCGCTGGTCGGGCCTGGCGACCTGGTGCTGGTCGATGAGCTTTCTCACGCCTGTATCAACGGCGGGGCCAGATTGAGCGGCGCGGCTGTGCACCGCTATCGTCACTGCGACGTTGCGGATCTGCAATCACTTCTTGAAGAGCATCGCGCTCACCACACCCACGCGCTGATCGCGACCGACGGTGTGTTCTCGATGGACGGCGACCTTGCGCCGCTGTCGGAACTGTCAGCCCTCGCGCAACGCTACGATGCCTGGCTGCTGGTGGACGATGCCCATGGCCTCGGCGTTGTCGGGCGCGGCCGCGGCTCGGTGTTTGCCAATGGGCCCGCTGACGTGCCGTTGCAAATGGGCACCCTGTCGAAGGCGGCCGGCGGTTACGGCGGTTACCTGTGCGCGTCGCAACCGGTGATCGATTTGATGCGAACCCGGGCGCGCTCGTTCATTTATTCCACCGGACTGCCGCCCCCGGTGGTTGCGGCAGCGATTGCGGCGCTCGATCTGATCGCGAACGAACCCGACTATGTCGCCAGGCCGTTGCAAAAAGCCCGGCTATTCACCCGTGCGTTGAATTTGCCGGAAGCCGAGAGCGCTATCGTGCCGGTCATCATCGGCGATACGGATGCGACGCTCGCTGCCTCGCACATGCTCGAAGACGAAGGCTTTCTGGTGGTGCCGATTCGCCCGCCGACGGTACCTGTCGGAACCGCGCGTTTACGTTTCGCTTTCACCGCGCAGCATCCCGATGCTGAGATCGAGCGGCTTGCCGGGATCGTGCGCAGCCGTGTGCTGAGTAACCGCACTTGAGCGCTATCTTTATCACCGCGACCGGAACCGATGTTGGCAAGACATTCGTCGCCGCGTCGTTGATCCGGAATTTGCGGCAGATCGGCAAGGACGTCATCGCCATCAAACCCGTGGTGAGTGGCTTCGATCCGGCGCAAGCGGCCGAGAGCGATCCGGGTATCCTGCTCGATGCGCTCGGGCTGCCGGTCACGATGGACAGCATCGATCTTATTTCGCCCTGGCGATATCGCGCGCCGCTGTCGCCCGATCTTGCGGCCAGCATGGAAGGCCAGCGCATCGACGTCGATCAGGTGATTGCCTTCTGCCAGAGCGCGATCGCGGACAATCCCGGTGTCGTGCTGATCGAAGGCATCGGCGGCATCATGGTGCCGCTCGACGGCGAGCGCACTATCCTCGACGTCATGATGGCGTTGGGCGTGCCGCTGATCCTGGTCACCGGAAGCTATCTCGGCAGCATCAGCCACACGCTGACCGCGCTCGACTCGCTGTTCGTTCGCGAGATGAATGTACTTTCGGTGATCGTCAGCGAGACACCGGGCTCGACGGTGCCACTCGAGGATGTCGTGGCCACCATTAGCCGCTTTGGCGCGCCGGTGATCGCGCTGCCGCGCTCGCGATCCGGAACGGCTCCCAATCTCGGCGATATTTTCGGCGGCAAGCGCGACCGCTGATTGCCGCTACGAAGAGAATTTTATCAGCAGCACGGTTTCCAATCGTGCCTTCGAGATTGAACAGCGCGTGCAGCAGGAACGTCAGCAGGACCGAGCCCGAGGTCAAACGCACCCAGCCGAGAAACAGGCCGATGATGAAGATCTGCAGCATGCCGGCCCAGTCGTACTGGATGTGCAGTGCGGCCCACAGAATCGAAATGATGATGATCGCCGGCCACGCCGAGCGCGGCGACGTCACGAAGCCGCGAAACAGAAATCCGCGGAAAATAATCTCTTCGCCGGCAGGCGCCACGATAACGGCGGCAATCCACATCGCCGGCAGCCAACCCTCGGCGGCGGCTGTCGTATAGGACTGCAATTGAAACGGCGTCACCAGTTCGCGGCCTGACAGATAGAGAAGTCCGTCGCCGAGCGCGATCAGGGTGATCAGTAGCACCACGCCGACGACAACATCGCGCCTCGGCGCCCAGCGCAGCCCGAGATAGTCAGCCGGGGTCGATTTGGATAGCCATGCCGCGAGCCACAGTATGGCAACCGTGATCGGGTTCGAGATCAGAATGAACAGCGTTACCAGTTCGCCGTCGAATGGCGTCTCAAGGATCGCGTTGATTTCGCCGGCGCGCCAAAACACGACGATGGCAAGTGCCGCGAATTGGCCAACGAGAAAGGCGACGACTGCCCAGGCAATCGTCGCCCAATAACCCCACCGATTTATGGCGTGCGTGTCGTCACTCACCTTAGCGGCAAACCTTACGGGATCAGGATGGAGGAACCGGTGGTGCCCCGGCTTTCGAGATCGCGATGCGCTTTGGCGGCATCCTTTAGCGCGTATTTCTGGTTCACCGGAATCTTGACCGCCCCGCTCTCGACAACCTCGAACAGGTGGTTGGCGATGTCGAGCAGGTCGGCGCGTTTCGCGGCATAGGTATTGAGCGTCGGCCGCGTCGCGAACAACGAGCCTTTGGTTTGCAGGATGTTGATGTTGAACGCTTCGACCTGGCCGGAGGCGCTGCCGAAGCTGACGAACATGCCCAGCGGCGCAAGGCAGTCGAGCGACGCCGGGAACGTCGTCTTGCCGATGCCGTCATAGATGACCGAGCACATCGCGCCCTTGGTGATGTCCTTGGTGCGGGCGACGAAATCCTCGTCGCGGTAGAGAATGGTGTGGTGGCAGCCGTTCGCCTTGGCGAGTTCGGCCTTTTCTTTCGAGCCGACCGTGCCGATCACGTTGGCGCCGAGATGGTTGGCCCATTGGCACAGGATCAGGCCGACGCCGCCCGCGGCGGCATGCACGAACACGTTCTGGCCTTTCTGGACCTTGAAGGTGCGGCGCACGAGATATTCCACCGTCATGCCTTTGAGCATCATGGCGGCGGCCTGCTCGTAGTTGATATTCGCCGGAATTTTCACGGCGCGGTCAGCCGGCATGACGCGCTCTTCGGCGTAGCAGCCGAGCGCCGTGACATAGCCGACGCGATCGCCGACCTTGAAGTCGGTCACGCCCGGACCGACAGCAACGACCTCACCCGCGCCTTCGTTGCCGGCAACGAACGGCAATCCGACCGGCGACGGATACATGCCCATGCGGAAATAGGTGTCGATGAAATTGACACCGCAGGCATGCTGCTTGACCCGGATCTGGCCCTGCCCCGGCGCTGGAACCTCAACTTGCTCGTAAGTCAAAACCTCGGGACCGCCGACTTTATGAACGCGTACTGCCGCAACCATTTTCCTCTCCTTCAACAGGTTTTTCGATGAAAACTCGGCCGGGATCATAGGCGGCCAAGTGTCGAACACAAGGCGGACGTATTAGAGCGTAGACTTATAAGCTGGGGAGACGACTGCCAGGCGATCAAATTCGCCGAAGCCACGTACTCGGGCTTCGATTGCATTGCGAACATTTCAGCCTGTCCGTTCGACCCATTGAGTGCGCGAGGGCCCCGGCTCGAAGGGATCGCCGAAGTACTGGGTCTCACGGGCAACCTTACCGTCTCTGAACTCCATGATACTCACCGTGTAAGACGGCAAGCCGTCGTAGGTAAGGACGAATTCAGTAACCCAAAGGTCGGCAGCACCGAGTACGCGCCGCACCGTAAAGCGCTTCTTGTTCGGCTGCGCAAAACGGGACGCTTGAATATTGCGCCGACCGCGGATCCGCTCCCCGGACTGCGGGTACTCAAGCACGGCATCGTCGTGGTAAATCTCGTGCTCTGCTTCGAAATCATTCGCGTCTGAGGCTGCCCAATGGCGATCCAAAGCTGCTCGAATGTTCTGCTCTTCATTATTGTCTTCTCTCATGAATGCGCGCCCTGGCCGCCGAGTTTCTTTTAACGTCCGCCCGAAACATTGAGCACCGCTCCGGTGACGTAAGACGCCGCATCCGACAACAGAAACATAATCGCTTCGGCGATTTCGTCCGGCTGGGCCGGCCGCTTCATCGGCAACAGCGGCGTAATGCGCGCGACCCTGCCCGGCTCATGGATTTCGGTATCGGTCACACCGGGCCGGATGGCGTTGACGCGCACGCCCTCCAGCGCGACTTCTCGTGCCAGCCCATTGGTGAGTGCATCGACGCCGCCTTTGGCGGCCGCATAGAACACATATTCAGTGGCGCCGCCAGTCACGGCGGCGATCGACGACAGCAGCACAATCGAACCGCCCTTGCCGCCATGTGTGGTGGACATGCGGCGCACCGCCTCGCGCGAACAAATCAACGCGCCAAACAGATTGATGTCGAGCACTTCGCGGATCGTGGCTGCGGTCGCGACGTCGAGGCGGGAGTTCTTGCCGCCAACGCCGGCCGAATGCACGAAATGGGTGATCGGACCGAGCGCCTTGGTCGTCTCATCGAAGACGCGGATGATGTCCGCTTCCTTCGACATATCACCCTGGATGGTCACGCTTTTGCCGCCGGACTTCTTCACCGCCTCGGCAACCTCGCCCGCGGCTTTGGCGTTGCTGACGTAATTGATTGCGACGTCATAGCCGCGTTCACCGGCAAGACGCGCGGTCGATGCGCCGATGCCCCGGCTGCCGCCGGCAATAAGAAGGACAGGTCGCGCCATGGTGAACTCCTTGGTGAGATTGCGCGGCGGTCAGGGATGATGGCGGCGCAGGAAGCCGATGCCGACAAAATATACAGCCAATACGCACAGGGCCGCGACCGTCCAGAAACCGGGCGCGAGATTGTCGGCGACGGCCAAAAGCGCGAGCAGCGCCCAAAGCACCATTGCAATGAGCGTGAGCAGCCGCAGGCGCGCGATCCGCATCGGATGAATGACGTGAAACGGGACGAACGTCAGCACCGCGAGCGCGATCACCGCAAGCGCGCTCAACCACGGTGTGGGCCGGAGCAGGAACAGATAGAACGCGGCAACATTCCACAGCGCCGGAAAACCGCGAAAATAATAATCCGAGGTTTTCATGTTGCGGTCGGCGAAATAGAGCGACCCAGTGACCACAATGACGGCGCCGAGCACAGTCGCGAGCGACGGCGGCAATAGTCCGCTGTTCACCAGCGCGTAGGCCGGCACGAACACGTAGGTGAGAATATCGACCACCAGGTCGAGCACATCGCCAGACCAGCGCGGCAACAGCTCGGCTACATGCAAGCGGCGCGCGAACGTACCGTCGATGCCGTCGATGATCAGCGCGATGCCGAGCCAGATAAACATGGCCTGCCATTCCATCCGCACTGCGGCAAGCAGCGCCAGCAACGCACAGGCTGCGCCTAACGCCGTGAAGATATGGACGGCAAACGCTGCGGCGCGCGGGTTTGTGGTGCTGCCGAAAGACTTGGTCGGGTCCATGATCGGAGGTTATACGGCGGCGCGACGGCCATGTGCAGGCGGGCTGTGATTAGCGCGCTTTTGAGCATACATCATTGGCTTGGATATCCGCAGAGACACCGATCAGTGAGTAGCGTGGTCGAGAGATTTACAGCCGAAGTTGCAGTCGTTGGCGGCGGACCCGCGGGTCTGGTCAGCGCGCTGGCGCTTGCGGCGGCCGGCGTGGACACGCTGCTGATTGCCCCGCCTGCGGCGGCGGATCATCGCACGACGGCGCTGCTTGCCGGTTCGGTGACGGCGCTGGAAACCCTCGGCGTGTGGGAAGCCTGCCGTCCGCAGGCCGCACCGCTCCGCAAGATCCGCATCATCGACGATACGCAACGGCTCATTCGTGCGCCGGAGACGGTATTCGATGCCGCCGAAATCGATCTGGAGGCGTTCGGCTACAACATCGAGAACAGGCATCTTCTTGCGGCGCTCGGTGCGCATGCCGCCGCGCTCAACCTGCCCCGTATCTCGGCTGTAGCGCTCGCAGTGAAAGTCGATGACGCCGGTGCAACGATCGTGCACGCAGGTGGCGAAGTGCGCGTCCGACTGGTGGTTGGCGCTGATGGTCAGCGCTCGCTCTGCCGGGCCGCGGCCGGCATCGTCACAACGCGGCATGCTTATGCGCAGACGGCGATCACCCTGAATTTATCTCATGCGCGTCCGCATAACGATACGTCGACCGAATTTCACACCCAAAGCGGACCGTTTACGCTCGTTCCCCTGCCAGGGCAGCGTTCGAGCCTGGTTTGCGTGCTTGATCCGGAAACAGCCGGCTCGCTCGCGGCGATGAGCGATGCGGAGTTGTCAGCCGAAATCGAGCGCCGCGCCCATTCGCTATTCGGCAAGATTAATCTTGAACCGGGCCGTGGCGTCTTCCCGCTGACGATACAAACAGCAGGTGTGTTTGCGCGCGCGCGCATCGCACTGGTCGGCGAAGCGGCGCATGTCGTGCCGCCGATCGGTGCGCAAGGTCTCAATCTCGGGCTGCGCGATAGTGCGACCATCGCCGAGATTGTCGCCGACGCGCGCCGGCAAAATCGCGACGTCGGCGCGCCTGAGATTGTTGCGCGTTACGATGCGCAGCGCCGTGCCGACATCACGAGCCGGACGATGGCCATCGATGTCCTGAATCGCAGCCTGTTGACGGACTTCCTGCCCGCGCAAGGTGCGCGCGGCTTGTCGCTGTTTCTGATGGATCGTTTCGGACCGTTGCGCCGTGCCGTTATGCGCGAAGGCGTAACGCCAGGCATTTCCCAGCCCCGCCTGATGCGCGGTGAGGTGGTCTGAATGGCGCTATTTCCCGGGCAGCCATTTCCTAGGCAGCGATGGCGTGAAAAGTGGCTTGGCGGGATGCCGGCCTCCGGCTTACCGTTAGCAGCAAGGGATGGGGCTTGCCTATGAAACTGCCGCGCAATTTCTTCAAGCCGCTTGCGATCGGCGCGCCAGAACCGCCGCGCGAATTGCCGCCACGGCTCGAGCGCATGATTCATTTTGTGCCGCCGCATAACGAGAAAGTGCGCGCGCGGGTGCCGGATCTGGTGCACCAGGTCGATGTGGTGCTCGGCAATCTCGAAGATGCAATCCCCGCCGATGCCAAGGAAGCGGCACGCTTAGGCTTCATTGCGATGGCGAAGAGTTGCGAGTTCGGCGACACCGGATTGTGGACACGGATCAACGCGCTCAATTCGCCGTGGGTGCTCGATGACATCACCGAGATCGTCGCCGAGATCGGCGGCAAGCTCGATGTCATCATGCTGCCCAAGGTCGAAGGCGCCTGGGACATCCATTATCTCGATCAGCTTCTGGCCCAGCTTGAAGCCAAGCACGTGGTCAAGAAGCCGATCCTTATCCATGCCATTTTGGAAACCGCTGAAGGCGTCAACAACGTTGCCGATATCGCGACTGCTTCACCGCGTATGCACGGCATCAGTCTCGGTCCGGCCGATCTCGCCGCGTCGCGCGCGATGAAGACGACCCGGGTCGGCGGCGGTCATCCCGATTACAAAGTTCTTGCCGACGCAGTGCCGGGCGCTGCGGCCGATGCGCCACGCGCCGCTTACCAGCAAGACCTTTGGCATTACACGACTGCGAAAATGGTCGATGCTTGTGCCGCTGCCGGCATCAAGGCCTTTTATGGTCCGTTCGGTGATTTCGCCGACAGCGCGGCCTGCGAAGCCCAATTCCGCAATGCGTTTCTTATGGGCTGTGCCGGTGCCTGGACGCTGCACCCAAATCAGGTGCCCATCGCGAAGCGAGTGTTCTCACCGGATCCGTCCGAAGTCGCCTTTGCCAAAAAGATCATCGACGCCATGCCGGATGGCAGCGGGGCGGTGATGATCGATGGCAAGATGCAGGATGACGCGACCTGGAAACAGGCCAAGGTGCTGGTCGACCTTGCCCGGCTGGTTGCTGCGAAAGATCCCGACATGGCATCCCGATACGGATTGTGAGGCTGGAGTGCCACATGCCCCACGACTTGATGCCCCACGACTTGATGCCCCACGACTTGCCACAATTGCGCCCTTGCTTGCGCCCGTTATGCAGGCTGTAATTTGAGAGTAGCCATGGAAAAGATTCGCAACGCGAAGTTCCAGATCGGACAGGTGGTCAAGCACCGCCTCTATCCGTTCCGCGGCATCGTGTTCGACATCGATCCGATCTTCGACAATACCGAGGAGTGGTACCAGGCGATCCCGGTCGAGGTGCGGCCGCACAAGGATCAGCCGTTCTATCACCTGTTCGCCGAGAACGATCAGACCGAATACGTTGCGTACGTCTCGGAGCAGAATTTGCTGCCTGACACGAGCGGTGAACCGTTGCGGCACCCGCAAGTCAACGAAATCTTTGTAAAAGACGACCGCGGCGGTTACCGGCAACGCGAGGCGCAGCTACATTAGACGCATCGCCCGCTGAAGTAGCCCTTAAAACTAAATTCCCGGCCGCTAACGCATATGAATGCGCTTACGGCCGGGAGTGTTGTGTTGAGCTGCTTACTTGCCGGCTTGTGGCGCGGGAGCCGGTGCAGGCGCCGCTCCGCCTGGCGCTCCGCCCTGCTGGCTCTCCAGCTTCTTGCGGGCTTCGTCAGCGCGGCGCTGCAACTCTTCCTGCAACTTCTTCTGCTGCTCTTCGAATACTTTCGGATCGGTCGGTGGGCCGTCATAGGCCTTGCCGAAGTCGCCAAGCGGCAGCACCAGGCTGATCGGCTGACCGGTAGAGTTGATCGCCTGGACGACGAGGCCTTGTCCTGTCTTCATCTTGGCGACCAGGTCGGCAGTAGCTTCGTAGTCGGCCATGCAGCCGTTGGTGAAGCAGATCACATAAGGCGCGGTCATCGGCTGGTTCTGGTCGACGATGACGCGGGTGCCGTGAATGAGCTGCATGCCAAGCGGCAGCGTCACGCGCAAAATCTTCTTCGGCTCGTTTTCCGGCTCGATCAGCACGGCTGCGACGACCGGCATACCGGATTCGATGCGGGCATCTTTACCGGTGAAGCACACCTGCTTGGCGTCGGCTTCCTGGCCCTTCAGGCAGAATTTGGTCCATGGCGAATAAATCAACTGCACCTGGTCGCCCTGGCCCTGCTGCGCTTGGCCGGGCGCGGGCGCCTGCTGTGCAGCGGGCGCTGGAGCCGGAGCCGGCTGCGCTGCGGCGGGCTTTTTAGGGGCCGGTTTCGGCTTGGCGGCAGGAGCCGGAGCGGCAGGAGCCGGTTGCTGCGCTATAGCAACCGTCGTCGCGCCAAGCGCAAGTGCGGCGGCAAGGGCGGTTGTCCTAGTGATGGTAGCAAGCGTGCGGCGAACCGGTTGCGCCGGCGCCGACGCGTTCGAATAAGTCATTAATGCATTCCTCTTCCGTGCTGCCGCCCGCAAACCGACCCTGATCGATCTGGTTGGTCAGACTTGCCTAATTTGATGACTCGACCTCGACTGGAACCACCGCTGCCGGGCGTGTCGAGCTTGCCCCCGCTCAAACGGTCCATCGACGCAGAATACGGCAACAGCGTGGCCCTTCCGGGCGGCGAGATAGCCCAATTACAGCGCCAGATAAAGCCCGATCGGACGTGATCCGCGCTTTCGGCCTGTTTATAGAATGGTTGCGGACAGCCCGCCGCCGGTTCCTCATGATAAATTCACCTGTCGCTGAGCCTGAATCGGCGTATCGCTTCGCCATTGGAGTCCACCCTGGAAGATTACTGGAACGCCTTGGCCGGGCACGCCCGCCTCGCAACAGTTTGCGGCGCGCTGGCACTGATAACGGCTGTAACATCGGCCACAGCACAGCCGACTCATGCTATCGCGATGCACGGCGCTCCAGCCATGCCTGACGATTTTACCGCACTCCCTTACGTCAATCCCGACGCGTCCAAGGGCGGCCGGCTGGTGGAAGGCGTGCTCGGCACGTTCGACAGCCTCAATCCGCTGATCGTGCAGGGGCTCGCCGTACAGCCGATCCGTGGCTATGTGGTCGAAAGCCTGATGGCGCGCTCCTACGATGAGCCTTTCACGCTCTACGGACTGCTGGCGCAATCGATTGAGACCGATGACGCACGCAGCTATGTGACATTTACGCTCAATCCGGCCGCGCACT
This sequence comes from uncultured Alphaproteobacteria bacterium, assembly GCA_963742215.1. Lineage (GTDB taxonomy): Bacteria > Pseudomonadota > Alphaproteobacteria > Rhizobiales > Xanthobacteraceae > BOG-931. Next base: position 160,491 of record CAVULJ010000005.1, on the reverse strand, counting down.
TCTCCGACGGCACGCCGGTCACGGCTGAAGACGTTGTGTTTTCCTGGCGGCTTCTTCGCGATCATGGCCGGCCGAATTATCGAATCTACTATGCCAAGATCGCCAAGGCAGAGATGCCGGATTCACACTCGGTGCGTTTCGACTTCGCCGACGGCGGCGATCGTGAGTTGCCGTTGATCCTCGGCCTGATGCCTATACTGCCCGAACATGCGATCGACCTGGCAACGTTCGAGAATTCCACGATGGCCAAACCGCTCGGCAGCGGTCCCTATGTCGTCAGCGATATCGATGCCGGCAAAAGCGTAACCTTCAAGCGCGATCCGAATTATTGGGGACGCGCGCTGCCAATCAATCGCGGACTGTGGAATTTCGACGAGCTGCGGTTCGATTTCTATCGGGACGCCAACGCCTATTTCGAAGCGTTCAAGGCCGGGCTGTACGATGTGCGTGCCGAGACCGATCCGGGGCGCTGGCAAACTGGCTACGATTTCCCGGCAGTGAACGACGGCCGCGTCCGCCAGGAAGCTTTTCCAAGCGGTCTGCCCAAATTCGCTTCCGATTTCGTCTTCAATACCCGACGGCAGATTTTTGCCGACATCCGTGTCCGCCAGGCGATTGTGCTCTTGTTCGACTTTCAATGGCTCAACCGCAACTTTTTCTTCAATTTGTATCAGCGGAGCGCCAGTTATTTCGATGATTCCGAGCTTTCCGCTTATCATCGTCCAGCCGATGAGCATGAACGCGCGCTGCTTGCGCCCTACCCTGACGCAGTGACGCCTGACGTACTCGACGGCACCTGGTCGCCGCCGGCGAGCGACGGCTCCGGCCGCGATCGCAGCACGTTACGACAGGCGCTCGAACTGCTCCGGGCGGCGGGATACGAACTCAGTGGCACGACGTTGCGCAACAAGACTACGCACCGTCCGTTCAGTTTCGAGATCATGGTGACGGACCGCGACGAGGAACGGCTAGCACTCACGTTCTCCAACAATCTGGCGCGCGCCGGGATCAAGGCCGATGTCCGCCTGGTTGATGCCGTCCAGGACCAGGAGCGCCGCTTATCGTTCGACTTCGATATGATCGAATATCGGTGGGAGCAATCGCTGTCGCCCGGCAATGAGCAAAGTTTCTACTGGGGCTCGGCCGCCGCAAGCCAGGACGGAACGCGCAATTACATGGGCGTACGCAGTGCGGCGGCGGACGCCATGATCGAAGCCTTGCTGCGCGCTCGTGGACAGGACGACTTTGTCGATGCCGTGCGTGCCCTGGACCGGCTGCTGATCTCGGGTTGCTATGTCGTGCCGCTGTTCTACCTGCCGGCGCAATGGGTGGCACGCTGGACCTACGTCCAGCATCCGGCACGGACCTCGCTTTACGGCTATTTGCCGGAAACATGGTGGCGTGCTCCGTCGGGGACGCTGCAATGATCCTTGGCGATGCCGATATTGCAGCTGCTCCTGCATCTGTTTCCGAAAACGTGACGCTCGACGAAATTTTCAGCCGCGTCGCGCAGCGGCGGCCCGGTGCGCTGGCGCTGGTCGATCCGCCGAACCGCCCGGTCTTCACCGACGGTCCGGCGCGCAAGCTGACCTTCGCCGACGCCGATCGCATGATTACGGCGATCGCCGGACGGCTGCGCCAGACGGGATTGTCCGCCGACGCCATCGTCGGCATTCAATTGCCCAATACGGTGGAAAATATCCTCGCCCTTCTCGGCGTGATGCGCGCGGGCATGATCCCCGCTCCGTTGCCGCTCTTGTGGCGGCGCGCCGACATGATTGCCGCGCTGGCGCGGATCGGCGGCAAGGCGCTGATTACCTGCGGCCACGTCGGCGCGTTCAACCACAGCCAATTCGCGATGCGCGTCGCCGCCGAAGTGTTTTCGATCCGCTACGTCTGCGGCTTCGGCAACAATTTGCCCGACGGCGTTGTGTCGTTCGACGATCTGTTCACCGCTGAAACGCTCGATTCCGTTCAGCTACCTGCGCTGGAACAGCGAAGCAATTCTGCCGCTCATGTTGCGGTCGTTACCTTCGACGTCGGCGAAGGCGGGATCGTGCCAGTGGCGCGCAACCATATCGAGCTTTTGACTGGTGGCCTCGGCGTGCTGCTTGAGAGCAGGCTGGCGCAAGACGACACCATGCTGTCGACGCTGGCGCCGGCTTCGTTTGCCGGGCTGTGTCAGACGCTGCTGCCCTGGCTGCTCTGCGGTGGCACGCTGCTGCTGCATCATCCATTCGATCTGCCGGCTCTGATCGAGCAATGGTGTGAAGGTAAGCGTTGCGGCGCGCTGGTGTTGCCGGCGCCGATCGCGTTTCGCCTCGCCGAGGCCGGCGTGTTTTCCGATAGCAGCCCCGCCTGTGTCGTTGCTTCGTGGCGTTCGCCGGAGCAACTTTCCGGAACTCCGCTTTGGCGGCAACACGACATCGGATTTGTCGATGTTTCGATTTTTGGCGAGGTGGGTATGGTCGCTGCTCGCCGTGGCGCTAGCGGACAGCCGGCGCCGCTGCCGCTCGGTGCTGTCACCGCACCGCGCGATAGCGGCGGTGGTCTGCCGGTCGCCGAACTGAGCACGACCCCGCTTGGCACCCTCGGCCTGCGTGGTCCGATGGTGCCGCATCACGACTTTCCGCCGGGCGCGGAGCGCGCTGGATTGCCTCACCTCGCCATCAGTCCGGACGGGATGATCGATAGCGGGTACGCCTGCGAACGCGATGACGCGACCAACACCCTCGTTGTCACCGCGCCGCCTTCTGGCACCGTCAATGTCGGCGGCTATCGTTTACCGCTCCGAGATTTGCAGGACGTCGTCGGACGAATCGATGCCGCGGCGTCGCTTGCGGCGATGCCTGATCCGCTGGTCGGTCAGCGCCTCGTCGGCCGTGCCGACGATCGCCTTACGATGCAGGCGGCGCTCGGCGCGGTCGGGGTCAATCCGATCGTCGTTTCTGCCTTCCGTGATAGCGACGGTCCGGCCCTTGCGGCCCGAGCCCATCACGGCTGATATCCTCCTTAAAAGTACCCGGAGAAAAACTTGCCCGAACATCAATTCAAAGGGCGCCGCGAAGACGCTCGCCTTGTCACCGGCCGCGGCCGTTACACCGACGATGCACAACTCGCGGGCGAAGCCGCGGGCCAGTTCCTGCGTGGCGACCGGCCTCACGCCAGGATCGTCAAGATCGACACGGCAAAGGCGAAGGCGCTCAAGGGGGTCGTCGATGTCCTTACCACCGCCGATCTGCTTGCCGCCGGCTGGAAAGGCCTGCCCGCGACTGCGTTTTTCAAAGGCGTGGGCGGCAGTTCACTCCACGTGCCGTTTCGCACCGGCTTGGCCCACGAGCGCGTGCGCTTCGTCGGCGAGCCTGTGGCATTGGTCATCGCCGATACCGTCAACGTCGCACAGGACGCCGCCGAACTGATCGAGGTCGAATACGAGGATATGCCCGGTTACGTCGAGGCCAGTGACGCCGTCGCCGACGGTGCGCAGACACTGCATGACAACGTGCCCGGCAACCTCGCGTTTGAATACGAGTACGGCAACCAGCAAGCTGCCGACGAGGCCTTCGGCCGGGCTGCCCATGTCGTTCGCGCAGATGTGCGTGCGCAGCGTATCGCCGCCAATCCGATGGAGCCGAAGTCCTGTGCGGCCCAATACGACAAGGCCAGCGATAGCTTCGAACTTTGGGCGCCGTCGCAAGGCACCTCCGATCTTCGCACCGCGCTTTCGGGGATCACTGGCGTTCCCTTCGAACGCATACACATTCACTCCGACGATGTCGGCGGCGGCTTTGGCATCCGCAATGAGGTCTATCCGGAATTTGTCGCGGTCATGCTGGCGGCGAAGAAAACTGGGCGCGCCGTGAAGTGGCAGGGCACCCGCGGCGAGACGCTGTCCGGCGATCATCATGCTCGTGCTGCGGACCTGTCGGGTGAGCTCGCGCTCGACAAGGACGGCCGCTTTATCGGGCTTCGCGTGAAATGGCTGGTGAATGTCGGCGCGTTCTGCGCCAATTCCGGACCGCTCATCAACACCATCGCCGCGCCGACCAGTTCGGCGATGAGCCTTTACAACATCACGGCGCTCTACGGCCGGCATCGGCTGGTTTTCACCAACACCACGCCGACGACCGCCTATCGCGGCGCCGGCCGGCCAAACGTCGCCTATCTCTGGGAACGGTTGGTCGAGGAAGCGGCGATTGAGACCGGGATCGACGCCGTAAAGCTTCGGCGGATGAATTTCCTCAAAAAGAACGCCTTCCCGCTTAAGACGCTGACCGGTTCGACCTATGACAGCGCCGACCCGGACCGACTTCTTAAGACCGCGCTAGAAGCTTCTGATTGGAAAGGCTTTTCCAAGCGCCAAAGGCAGTCAAAAAAGGCCGGCAAATTGCGCGGGATCGGGCTGGCGCTATTCCTTGAGCCATCGGGCGGCCTCGGCAAAGAGCAAGTCGAAATCCGCATCCAGCAGGACGGCCACCTGGCGCTCTATTCGAACGCCGGCCCGTCCGGACAAGGCCATGAGACGGTATTCCCTGAACTTGTCGCGCAAGTGCTGGGCTATCCCGCCGACAAGATCGATATGCGGGTCAACGACGCCAACAATCCGAAGATTCCTCGGTACCGGCACCTTCGGTTCGCGCTCGCTGATCAGCCACGGCGGCGCATTTTCGGCCGCGGCCAAGGAAATCGTCGAGAAGGGTCGCAAGCTCGCCGCGGAACGACTTTGAAGTCAGCGCAATCGATGTCGCCTTCGACAACGGCGCTTACACCGTCGTCGGCACCGATCTGAAAATCACCTTGCAGGCGCTGATCGAGAAGAAGTGGCCGGAGCCGCACACCCACTCGACACCAATACCACTATCGATCTCGCCAGCGCTTTTCCGAGCGGCGCTCACGTCGCTGAAGTCGAGATCGATCCCGATACCGGCGAACTTGAACTCCTCAATTACGTCGCCGCCGACGATTGCGGCAATATCGTCAGTCACAAGCTGGTCGAGGGCCAATTGCATGGCGGCCTGATGCAGGGCATCGGCCAGGTGATCGGCGAGCACGTCGCCTACGATCGCGACAGCGGCCAACTGATCTCCGGCAGCTTCATGGACTACTTCATGCCGCGCGCGATGAACGTGGTCCCGACCCAGCTGATCGACTGCGGCGTACCCTCGCCGGCCAATGCCCTTGGCGTCAAAGGCGCCGGCGAAGCCGGCGCTACCGGGTCGGTCCCAGCGCTCGCCAACGCGGTGTTCGATGCATTGAAGGCCGTCAATGTGCGCAAGATCGAGATGCCGTACACGCCGGACCGCATCTGGAGCGCCATCCACCAGCAACAGTAGCCGACGGTCTGTAAGATCGTATTGACGCGGCGTTAACAGCGCCGCGGCTATGGTGGGCGCTGTTTTCCTCCGGATTTGCGTCTCTCCATGCCTCTGCAAGGTACTTTTGTCGTCGTCGCCGATGGCCCGGCGGAAGATATTGTCGCTGGCCTACGCGCAGCAGGCGCTTTCCCGATTATCGAATCCGGCTGGTCCGACGCGCCGAATGCGCTGGCGTCGGTCGATCCCGAAGCGATCGTGCTGGCGGATGTCTGCCCTGACGAGCGTTTCGCCTTCGCCCTTTCCCGCGCGCTGACGGATTTGCGGAAGCGCGGCAGCGGCGTCTTTACGCCTGTTATCGCCCGCTGCCGCGACGACCATCCGCTGATGCCGGCGGACGCGCTGGCGATTACAGCGACAGCGCCGGCCGAACGCATCGTGCGCCGCCTGTCCTCGGTGCTCCGCGTGCGCGCGCTGCACGGCACCGTGCTTCGCCGCACCGATACACTTGTTTCGCGTGGTCTCTTGCCGCCCGAATTCAATCCCGTCGACCCGCTCGATGACGCCATCGTTCTTTTGGTCGGCCGCGGCCGCTCATTTCCCGAACTCTCTGTCGCGCTCGGCGAACGGATCGGCGTGATCGGCGCGCTCAGCGTCGAACGGGCGGCACTCACGCTCAACGCCCGTGACATCGACGGCATCGTGCTCGGCGACGGCTTCAATCCGAAGGTCGTGGAAGCCCTGCTGACCGTGCTGGCTGATGACGTGCGCTTTCGCGATCTGCCGGTCGCAGTGCTCGCCGGCCCGCTTGTAATAATGCCAATATCGTCGAACCGTATTGCCTCGATTTGCCCAATCTCGAACGCATCAATGACGGCGTGGCGCGGCTAGTCGAATGTTTCCTGCCTTTCGTGCGCATGCACGCGCTCGGGCAACGGCTCCGCCGCATGCTAGTGTCGCTCGACGCCAAAGGCATGATCGATCCCGATACCGGCCTGCTGGCGCAGGAAGCTTTCTGGCGCGATCTCAACCGTGCTGTCGACGAAGCGGAAAAGCGCGGCGTCGGCCTGTCGATCGCGCGATTTTCGTTCGAGCGCAGCGACCGCCGTACCAGTCGTCGATGCCGCGCGTCTGGTCGCCCGGCTGGTGCGCCAGGTCGATTTCGCCTGCCGCGAAGCCGACAACTCGATCTTCGCGGTCTTCACTGAGACCGATCTGCGTTCCGCCCACGTTATCGCGCGGCGGATCGCAAGCGTGTTGAAGAACACGATGCTTGTGCCGGAACCTCAACGCACGAGCAGCGCAGCACACCGGCATCGCCACCGACGTGACCCTTGCAACGCTGAAACCGAACGACAGCGTCGATACCCTGATTGCGCGGGTGGTTGGCGCCAACACCGGACGTTGAACCTTCACGCAAATTTGCGCGTCTAACGCGCATTATCCGTCATTCCTCGCCACCCTGCGATACGATAAGTTGATCCGAATTCCAGAATTGAAGGATTGGCATCATGGCGGAAGAACAAACACCTCCGTCCACGTCGAGGTGGTTTCCGACGTGGTCTGCCCGTGGTGCTACATCGGCAAGCGCCGGCTTGAAGGAGCGATTGCGCTGGTTCCCGACATCGACGTCGAGGTGAACTGGCGGCCCTACTTCCTCAATCCGTGGATCCCGCGCGAAGGGATCGACCGCCAGACTTATCTCGAAACCAAATTCGGTTCGGTCGAGCGTTACAGCGCGATCGCCGAACGGGTCAGCGGCCGCCGCCGCGATGGAAGGTCTGGTTTACGACGCCCGGAAGATGAACCGTCAGCCGAACACGCTTGATTGTCACCGGCTCATTTTGTGGTCGCGCGGCGTCACCGATCCCGGCCGGATGAAACAAAGACTGATGGAGCTTTATTTCGCCGAGGGCGGCGATCTCAGCGATCCCAAAGTGCTGATCCAGGCCGCGGTCGATTGCGGCATGGATGGCGACCTGGTGCGCCGCCTGCTCGCCAGCGACGCCGACGTCGACCGCATCGAAAACGAAGCAGAGAGCGCCAAGGAAGCCGGCATCGACGGCGTTCCGTGCTTCATCTTCAGCGGCGGCGTCATTGTCACCGGCGCGCAGTCGCCGGAATATCTCGCCAGCGCAATCGAGCGCGTCGCCGCGCAGCAGGCGCGGATGCGCGCCTAGTTGCCCGCTTGCGCGGGAATGAGCGAAGCTAAAACTTAGGCGGCGAGCCAAGCCGCGGGGTTTGTTTGCCCGCTCAGGTGCCGGCTGCCCCAGTCGCGGATGCTGGTGATCACCGGAATGAAGCTCTGGCCCTTGCGCGTCAGTTTGTATTCGACCTTCGGCGGCACTACGCCGAAGTCCTTGCGCTCGATCAGTCCAAACGCGGCGAGCGCCTTGAGTTCGCGGCTGAGCACCCGCGGCGCGATTTCCGTGCTGCCGTCGAGGCCCTGCAACAGGCCGCTCCTGATTTCGCCGTAGCGCCGCGGCCCGTCCTTCAGATCCCACATGATCCGCAGCTTGTATTTGCCGCTGATCATTTTCTGGAATGCCGCCACCGGGCAGCTATGGCGCACAGGCTTTTTTACGGGCATTGCGACCTCCGCAGCTCACTTCAAGAAAGTCCATACTATCATTTTTGTCCATACTTGTCGCAACGCTCCAACAGGACCAGTTTCAGCGGCGAAGGCCGAGCGAAGGGAGCCAGTCATGATCCTCGTCACCGGCGCCAGCGGACTGAACGGCGGTGTGTTGGTGCGCAAATTGTCCGCCCGGGGCATTGCGGTGCGGGCGCTGGTGCGCACGGCGGCAAGAGCCGGCGATCTTGCGGCGCTGCCGTATGTTGAAATCGCCGAAGCAGACATGGCGCGGCCGGAAACGCTTGCGGCGCCGCTGCAGGGCATCGAGCGGGCCATGCTCATCTCCTCCGCCGACCGCGGCATGGTGGAGGTGCAGACAAATTTCATCGAGGCCGCCAAAAAGGCAGGTGTCCGGCACGTCGTCAAGCTGTCCGGCATCTTTCCGGAACTGGATTCTCCATTCCGCTTTGCCCGCATGCATACCGAAGTCGAACAGCGGCTAGCGGCATCCGGGCTTGCCTATACGAACCTGCGTGCCGGCGAGTTCATGCATTCGTATTTCCGCCAGGTGCCGTCGATCCTGTCGAAAGGCGCGCTGTTCCTGCCGATGGCCGACGCCAGGATCGCCTCGATCGATGTGGACGATATCGCCGAGGTCGCGGCGGACGTATTGACCGGTCCCGGACATGAGGGACACAACTATCCGCTCACTGGTCCCGAAGCGCTCAGCATGACTGAGGTTGCTGAAAAACTGTCGAAGGTCGTCGGCAAGCCGATCAGATATGTCGATGTGCCGCCTGATGACGCCAAGCGAGCGCAAATTGCCGCCGGCATGCCGGAATTCCTCGCCGAAGGCATTGCCGAGCTGTTTGCCGAGCGGCGCAAGGGCAAGGAAGGAAATGTGTCGGCGGTCATCCCGACAACGTTTGGGAGGAAGCCGATCTCGTTCGACCAGTTCGCCGCGCGCTATGCCGCCGTGTTTCGCGGCGAGCAGCCGCCGCCGCGATAATCGCGATGTGAGACTAACCTTCGCTCTGGAGCACGCCATGAAACAGTTCATGATCCGCTATCGCCGGGCCAATGCCGATGCCGAAACCTGGCACCGCGACATCGCAACCTTCATCTCCGCCATCGACAGCGATCCCGAACTACGCGGCCGGATCGGCTACCGGGTCATGAGGCTCGGTGGCGGCGACGACTATCTGCACATCGCCACGCCGGCCGACGATCAGGCGGTCAAGACGCTGCAGTCCCGGGATTTCTTCAAACGCTACAACGAACGGACCCGGGCGGTGGCGGCTGACGGCAAGGTCGACGTGACCGGGCTCGAACTCATCGGCGAGACCAAAGGGCGCGCTTAAACAAAAGCACGTTCGGGTCAAGCCCGGCAATGACGACGTAAGGGATCGTTCTCGCGATGCGATTTGCATCCGAGTTGTTGTTCAAAGAACCAATTTCTCCGCCCTCCGCACCGATCTTCGCCAGAGAATGCCGGCGGTGGTGGCCGGTAGCCTCACGATCCGTGCTTTGACCCACGAAATGTAAGAAAAAAAGAAAAAGAAAGCGGAACGCCGAATGACGCAGAGCCGTATCCTCCGCATCTCTCGATGCGGCGCGCGCTTTGCAAAGCGTGCTCGCCAATCGGCGTTCCACCACGGCTCTGACCTGAGGGACTATTCATCCCAGAGGCTCACCTCGGGCCAGGCTTCGTGACACACGTGGCTCACGCGGCGGGGCTCCCCGCCAGCCCGTGCGGCACATCCAGCGATGCACCTCGCGCGCCGGTCATAGTGCCGGCAGCCTGATGCCCGAGACGCCCGGGAGCAGCGGTGACGAGCCGCCACGCGCGGGCACCGCATCCCGCTCCAACCAGCCAGCGTCACCGGCTGATGTCCTTTTACGGCGAACGGGATTGAGCGCCATTTTTCAAAACGAAACCGCGATGTCAAAGCATTTCGATTTGCGCAGAGAAATCGGGATGTTGCGCGATGGGCCGCGCGATCACTTTGAGCAAATTTGCACAACAATGATTCGCAAAAAGCGAAGTTGTGCTTGTGAATCAATGACTTCTGCGATTTTGACGCTTTTGAATCTTGTCAAATCACAGCCATGACGATGAATTGTCATGGGGTGGCTTAAGCCTGCTGCGGAAACCAGATACCGGCCTCGCGCGCCGTGTGCCACATGACACGGCATTGACGCACCCGCCGCCCGCTGTCGAAGCAAAGCTCGAACTCGCCGGGCAGAACGATGCTGTAAGGAAGCATAAGCTTCGCGCCCTCGGCGCTGACGTTGCGCACGATGCAGGCAATCGGCGCCGGTCCCGGCGCCGGGATCGTTGCGCCCTTGAAACACTTTGTCCTCGGAAAGCGACGCCGGTCTTCTTCCATGGCCAGCCTCCGATGAAAATGTTCGCTGCAAATTGTTTTAGTGTCGATCTATTTCGCGCAGGCAAATACGATCGGATAGGAACGCTTAATTTGCGTAAACCTTGAGGGAGGGGCACACGCGTTCGTCATTGCGAGGAGCACTGGTGACGAAGCAATCCAGAGCGGCTTGCATTGAGCGCTGGATTGCTTCGCTGGCGCTCGCAATGACGTCGTTTTATTCACGGCGTGATTATCGTCCGGCTTACCGAACCTCGTCGGTTACAACCTTGAAAGACGCGAGCGTGCACGGGCCGAATGAAGTTACCATCGCGACATCGGTGGCGTCGCGCCCGCGCGCCATCAGGATGCGCCCGATCCGCGGGTGGTTGTGGCGGGCATCGAACGTGTACCACTGCCCGCCGAGATAGGCTTCGAACCAGGCGCTGAAATCCATCGGGGCCGGATCGGGCGGCACGCCAATGTCGCCGAGATAACCGGTGCAGTAGCGCGCCGGAATATTCATGCATCGGCAAAGCGTGATCGCCAGATGAGCAAAGTCCCGGCACACGCCCTGCCTTTGCGCATGCCCATCCCACGCCGTCTTGGTGGCGCTTGCATATTCGTAACCGAACTTGATGCGATCGTGGACGTAGTCGCAGATGGTCTGAACCAGGCGCCATCCTTTGGGGACGTTGCCGAAAGTGGACCACGCGATTTCGGTGAAACGGTCCGTTTCGCAATAGCGGCTGCCGAGAAGAAAAAGCAGCGTGTCGACCGGCAGTTTTTCCAGGTCGTGCTGCATGGCCTGCAAGTTCACGGTGTCCGGCTCGCCGCTGTCTTCCACTAAAAAGTTCGCCGATAGCGTCAGGCGGCCGGCGGGGGCGCGGATCACGTGACAGAAATTGCCGAACACGTCGTGATAGGTGTTGGCGGAGATGGCCGGATTGAGCTGCAGACGATCCCAGGTCAGCAGGTTGGAAAGGCGGGAGGGATGGACGCTCAACTGTAAAATCATGGGCGTCGGCTGCGGCGAGTCGTAGGAGATCTCGTAGCCCGCGCGGATTTGCATCGGTTGTCCTTATCTCCAGGTCCGTCGTCTCCAAGCCCGTCGCAAAAACAATGCCAGAATAGAAAAGGCCGCTCCTCCTCGGAGCGGCCAATTTTACGACCTTTGCCAAGTCGTTATTAAATAAGTCGTTACTTCGCGAGATCGCGCACGGCGTCCTTCACGTTGCCCGCGGCATCGTGTGCGGCGCCTTTGGCTTTATCGAGCTTGCCTTCGGACTGAAGCTCTTTATCGCCGGTCAATTTGCCGGCGGCATCTTTGATGGCGCCTTTGGCCTTATCGGCCGCGCCCTTAATGTGTTCGCGATCCATGTGTATTCTCCGCGTTGTTGGATGCACGACAACGTTCGGGCTGGACGAAAGTTTCCATCAGGGGCTTCGTGAAACGCGTCAATTTGCGCAAAAGCCACGGCAGAGCCGCTAATTGCCGCAGCCGTCCGTTGATTGCCGTTTAGCTTTTATCCGCAGGAACAGCGGGCGCGCGTTCCTGATCATCGGCGGCGGGATCAGGTTTATCTTTATTTGGCTGCGAACTCTTTCCGGACATGTTCCCTGGATTGTAATGGAACTTGCCCGGCTGCTTTTCGCCCGGTTGCCGCAGATTGGGACTCTTGTTGTTGCTCAAATGATTTCCTGAACCTCTTCGCTGCGGCGGGTGCCTTGTGGGAAAATGCGTGAAAAGACGTGCCCGGTTTTGTTCGGATAATTCCGAAACGCGTACTAAAGCTGCATGGGCGGAGAGTCTTTCTCCGGCACATCCTTGTCTTGAGGAATTTCCTGCGGCCTTGGCTCTGGCTGAATATCCGGGTTTTGCGGCGGAATATCCGGCTGTTGTCTTTTAGGCTCGGGTGCCATGACGGACTCCTTGACTGATTCCACGCGGACCAACCGCCAGGGATCAGTGATGGTTCCAGCACCCGAAAGACGGGGTCACCTGGCACTTAGTGATGGCGGGCCTAGCCCTTGAAAAATGCGCGGTGATGAGGTCGACGCAATACGGGGAATTATGCGGCCGATCTGTCCTCAGCCGCCTCGGAGAGCGACACGCCGCATTCGCCGCAGCGAAAGATGTTTATGTCGGTCAGGCCTTCCGGCCGTGGCGCAATGCGCGCCAGATGCATCGAACGCCCGCAATTTGGGCAGAGCGGACCGGCCTTGATCGGGTTGCCGGCCGACTGCGGCAAGTTCTGTGGCAAGTTCTGCATACTCAACATGGTGTTACCTCATGCGCGCTTGGCGGCGCGTTCTCAAACGCCCGATTGAAATTCAAACGCCTGTTTGAGACAGGGCCAAGCCCGAAATAAGGAGTTGTTGTGATTTTCGCAGGTGTGGCAGGAGGTCGCGCGAGGTGGTTATCGTCATTGCGAGGAGCGCCAGCGACGAAGCAATCCAGGGGCGGCTTGTATTGAGCGCTGGATTGCTTCGCTCCGCTCGCAATGACACAGGGATGCCATCCACGCCTTTACTTATGGGGACAGCCAAGTGATCCAGGCGGCATTCCGGATCGTTTCGAGAGGACCGGTGACGGCGTATTGCACGTGACCGTTACCGCGGAGGCAAAGTCAGTCGCGTGCGCAGAGTGCTTCCTGTCTTGGCCGCGGCCATGCTTCTAACGGGCTGGTCGCCGGCCGATCCGTTGAACCTGCTGGCATGGCGTCACGGCACGGAAATCACCCGCTCGATCGCCTATGGCGAAGCGCCGCGTCAGACGCTCGACGTTTACCGGCCCGCCTCCTCAACCAAGTCACCGGTCATCGTATTTTTCTACGGCGGTTCCTGGCAAATGGGCGACAAGGAAACCTATCTGTTCGTGGCCGCCGCGTTGGCGCAGCGCGGCTATGTCGTGGTGGTGCCCGATTACAGGGTCTATCCCGAAGTGCGCTATCCGGCTTTTCTGCAAGACGGCGCGCAGGCGGTGCGCTGGGCCAAAGACAATGCAGCCCGCTACGGCGGCGATCCCGATAGGCTTTTTATCATGGGCCATTCGGCCGGCGCCCACATCGCGGCGATGCTCGTGCTGGATGGCCGCTGGCTGCAACAAGCCGGATTAACGCCCAATCGGGATGTTGCGGGTCTCATCGGCATTTCCGGGCCGTATGATTTTTTGCCGTTGCACGATGGAGTTCTGGCGACGATCTTTGGCGGCGCCAACGTCACGGACACCCAGCCGATCTCTCACGTCGCGCCCGGCGCGCCGCCGGCGCTTCTGGTGACCGGAGAGCGTGACGACATCGTCGAGCCCAGCAATACCATCCGTCTCGCAGCAAAGCTCACCGCCAACGGCGATAAAGCCGTGGTCAAAACTTACCCGTGGGTTGGGCACCTCACGATCATCGGGTCGTTTGCGCTGCCGCTGCGCTTTCTGTCGCCGGTTCTGGACGACGTCGATCGGTTCATTGCCGCGAACTAAAAACGTTCGTGACGCGTCATTGCGAGGAGCGTCAGCGACGACCCTCCTACGCTCGCTCTGCGAGCTTCGGTGGGTTTGAGCCCGCCGAAGCGCGGAGCGCGAAGGTGGAAGTAATCCAGGGGCGGCCTGCATTGCGCGCTGGATTGCTTCGCTATCGCTCGCAATGACAAAGAGTGAATTGCAGAACCATGCGGCAATACTTATGTGCCTGCTCCGGCGGTCCGCTCAGGTGGAAATTTTTGTTTGGCCGGCAATCATAATCGAAGGGAAACGCTATGTATTTCATCCCCATTGTTGTCATTGTGGTGCTTCTGTATCTGATCAGCGCGATTCGTGTGCTGAGACAGTACGAGCGCGGGGTGGTATTTTTTCTTGGAAAATTCGAAGGCGTTCGCGGCGCGGGAATTACGTTCGTCTTCGTGCCGTTTCAGCAAATGGTGCGGGTTTCGTTGCGCACCGTCACCATGCAAATTCCATCGCAGAAAATCATCACCAAGGACAATGTCTCGATCGATATCGCGGCGGTCGCCTATTATCATATTTCCAATCCTGAGAATGCGGTGATCGTGATCGAGAATGTGTACAACGCGATCAATCAGATCAGCCAGACCACCGTGCGCAATGTCGTCGGCCGCTTCAGCCTCGACCAGCTGCTGTCCGATACCGCGGGCATCAACGATCAGATCAAGAACGTCATCGACAAGCACACCGAGCCGTGGGGCACGCAGGTGACGGCTGTCGAGATCAAGGACATTACTCTGCCCGACAACATGCAACGCGCGATGGCCAAGGAAGCCGAGGCCGAGCGTGAGCGTCGCGCCAAGATCGTCGCGGCGGAAGGGGAGTTCCAGGCTGCGGTGAAGCTGGGTGAAGCAGCCGACATCATTACCGCGCACCCGGTCGCGCTTCAGCTTCGCACCCTCCAGACCATGGCGGAAATCTCGGTCGAAAAGAACTCAACCATCATCTTTCCCGCACAATTCATGACGACCGTGCAGGAAGCTCTCGCGCTGATGTCGAAAGATTCAGCGTCAAAGTGACTTGAAGGATGGTGTTGTCGAGTTTCGCGCCGCGCTCGTCACCGAGTACACGCCCGGGGCGGCAATCGGCTGGCACCGCGACCGGCCCCACTATGACGACGTGATCGGCGTCTCGCTGCTCGCGCCCTGCACGTTCCGCATGCGGAGGAAGCGCGACGCCGGCTGGGAGCGCGCCGCGCTGCGGCTCGATCCGCGCTCGATCTATCTGATGCGCGGCCCCTCGCGCGACGAATGGGAGCACAGCATCCCGGCGATGGAGGAGCTTCGTTATTCGGTGACGTTCCGCGCGTTGCGCGCGTCTGAACCGTCATCCTGAGGTGGCCGCGAAGCGGCCCTCGAAGGATGCGGCCGACCAGCGCCTCGGCCGTCGCCCCCTTCGAGGCTCAGCGCTTCGCGCCGAGCACCTCAGGGTGACGGATAACCATTTGTTCCATGGTCGCCGTGGAGTACCGTTGATCGACCTTTCAAATTCAACAAAGGCGTCATTATGTTTCGACCGTAATTCACGCCGATTGGAGCGTGGACGGGCGTAAGCGTTGGATGACTTCGGCCAAACGCAAAAACAATAATTGGCAAATTGGCGGTCCAATAATGGTTGGATCAACAAGGAAGTTTCTCGACGACATCTGCGCAATGGGGAAGAACGAGAAAGTCTTGATAGGTTTCGACTTCCCTCTTGGTCTTCCTAATGCCTACGGAATTCAGACTGGACTTCAAGGATTTAAGGAAATTCTTTCGTCGTGTGAAGCGGAAGAATGGAGACGATTCACCACTGTCGGCGCCGATACACCAGACGAAGTTTCTCTTTGTCGCCCGTTTTACCCAAGGGTTCCGCGCAAAGGCGTTAAAAGAAAAACTTTGATCGATCGCCTTGGCGTGCAGAACTTTGATGAGCTATTGCGAGTTTGTGAGCGGCCGACCGAACGTCGGCAAGCAGCATGCTCCGTATTTTGGACGCTCGGTGGAAATCAAGTCGGAAAAGCGGCAATCACTGGATGGTTAGAAATTATCCGACCAGCGATGACAACTGGTAGCAAGGATTATGGCCGTTTGACGGTCCATTAAGCGAACTCTGCAGATGTGCCCGGGAGTGTCTTTGCGGAAACGGTATACCCGCCGAGGCCGTCCATGTGGTTCAGGCAAGCTCCTTCTTGAGGGGTAAAAAAGCAAACGCAGGTCGCCGGATCGGAAAGCAAAAGCGCAGAGCATTCTGACCTGGATAGAATCTCGTCGCCCTGAAAATCTCTGAGGAGGCGAGGAGTGACGGTGCGAGATGGGTTTTAGGGGTCCGACAGTTACGGCGAGGATCAGTTCAATCCCGTTTCGTTTAAGGATTACTAAAAATGATCGAGGTTTGTGACGGACGACTACCGGAGATGAAACTTATCCACGAGAAAATGGGGTCTTGAGGAAGGCTGGCATATTCAGGGCTTCTGATAGGCGAACCGCTTTTCGATCATGATGATTTTCGCTGGGAGTTCTCACGCCGCCTTCTTCCCCTTCTCCCGCAATCGCCACGAGTGAGCGCAAGATCTCCATCGCGCCTTTGAGCCGCTCTTCCGGCGTTTCCCAATCGTCCATCAGCACGACTCTCTGATCTGGCCGCACGCGGGCGAGCGGCCCTGAATGCCTTCGTTATAGCGTGCGCGGCCCGCCTCTATCTCGCGATCGCGGCACGTTGTGTGCGCTTCCCAGCCGGTCAAGCGCATCGCGCCGTTGATTGATAGCGGCGACAGTTCGCCTCGCCCGCAGACGCCGCCAGCCGTGCTGGCCAGCCCTGCCCAATGAGCCAACTGACGATCCGCACGATCACGATTGCCACCGTGATCTAAATCCAGAACGATCCGCCAAGAACCCGAAGCGGAATTTCAATTCGATCTCCCCACGGGTACGGAAGCGCGTCCGAAAGTTTTTCAATGGCCGCTGTCGTGGTTCGTAGCCACCACGTGACCCACTCGGGCTGTAATAATACGCTGTCACCAGCCCAATCAGCGTGATAGCTGCCGTCCACGTCCGAAAGAAATGAGTGCGAAGCCACCACTTAAAGCCTGGGCGCTCGGGCTTCATCGTCCACCCTTTGGGTTGTCGACAATTCGCGAAGCGGCGCGACTTAACGCGTCAACACTCAACGTCGAGGATGGGCAGATTGTTCGGAGGTGAATCTCGTTCCCTCTCAAACTTCTTATTACGCTACGCCGCCTTCTTCCCCTTCTCCGCAATCGCCACCAGCGAGCGCAAAATCTCCATCGCGCCCTTGAGCCGCTGCTTCCGGCGTTTCCCAATCGTCCATCAGCACGACTTTCTGATCCGGCCGCACGCGGGCGAGCGGCGCCAGGTCGCGGATGTAGGCGATCAGGCCCGCGGGGTTGGCAAAGATGTTGTCGCGGAACGACAGCACCGCGCCTTTCGGGCCGACGTCGATCTTTTCGACATTGGCGCTGCGGCACAGCACCTTGATGGCGATGACCTGCAGGAGGTGCTCGACCTCCTGCGGCAGCGGGCCGAAGCGGTCGACCAGTTCGGCGCCGAACGCCTCGATGTCGCGGTCTTCCTCGATCTCGGCGAGGCGGCGGTAGAGCGCGAGCCGCACCGGCAGGTCGGGCACGTAATCCTCCGGGATCAGCACCGGCGTGCCGACGGTGATCTGCGGCGACCAGCGGTCGGCGACCGGCGCGCTGATGCCGGCCTTCAGCGACAGCACCGCCTCCTCCAGCATCTGCTGATAAAGCTCGAAGCCGACTTCCTTGATGTGGCCGGACTGCTCGTCGCCGAGCAGATTGCCGGCGCCGCGGATGTCGAGATCGTGCGAGGCGAGCTGGAAGCCGGCGCCGAGCGTGTCGAGCGATTGCAGCACTTTCAGCCGGCGCTCGGCCTGCGGCGTGATCTTGCGCACGGCCGGCAGCGTCGAGCAGCGCATAGGCGCGCAGCTTCGCGCGCCCGACCCGGCCGCGCAGCTGATAGATCTGCGACAGCCCGAACATGTCGGCGCGATGCACGATGAGGTGTTGGCGGTCGGGATATCGAGGCCGGATTCGACGATGGTGGTCGAGAGCAGCACGTCGTACTTGCCGTCGTAGAACGCGGTCATGATGTCTTCGAGCACGGTCGGGGGCATCTGGCCGTGGGCGACGGCGACGCGCACTTCCGGCACGGCCTTGTCGAGGAACGCCTTGGTCTCGGCGAGGTCCTCGATGCGCGGGCAGACATAGAACGCCTGGCCGCCGCGATAGCGTTCGCGCAGCAGCGCCTCGCGCACCGTCACCGGATCGAACGGCGAGACGAAGGTGCGCACCGCGAGCCGGTCGATCGGCGGCGTGGCGATGATCGACATTTCGCGGACGCCGGAGAGCGCCAGTTGCAGGGTGCGCGGGATCGGCGTCGCGGTCAGCGTCAGCACGTGGACTTCGGCGCGCAGCGCTTTCAGCTTTTCCTTGTGCGCGACGCCGAAGTGCTGCTCCTCGTCGACCACGACCAGGCCGAGATCCTTGAACTTGATGGTCTTGCCGAGCAGCGCGTGGGTGCCGACGACGATGTCGATCTCGCCCTCGGCAAGGCCTTTCGCGGGTCTGCGCGAGCTCCTTCGCCGGGACCAGGCGCGAGGCCTGCGCGATGTTGATCGGCTAGCCTTGCAGCCGCTCGGTGAAGGTCTTGGTGTGCTGGCGCGCCAGCAGCGTCGTCGGCACCACCACCGCGACCTGCTTGCCGTTCATCGCCGCGACGAAAGCGGCGCGCAACGCCACTTCGGTCTTGCCGAAGCCGACGTCGCCGCAGATCAGCCGGTCCATCGGCCGGCCGGAATTGAGATCGTTGAGCACGGCGGAGATCGCGGCGAGCTGGTCGTCGGTCTCCTCGTAGGGGAAGCGGGCGCAGAATTCGTCGAAGAGCGCCGGGCGCGATCGCAAGCTTCGGCGCTTCGCGCAATAGCCGCTCGGCGGCGATCTTGATCAGTTCGCTCGGCCATCTCGCGGATGCGGTTCTTCATCCGCGCCTTGCGCGACTGCCAGGCCCCGCCGCCGAGCCGGTCGAGCTCGACGCCCGCGCCTTCCGAGCCGTAGCGCGACAACAGCTCGATGTTCTCGACCGGCAGGAACAGCTTGTCGCCGCCGGCGTAATGGATTTCGAGGCAATCGTGCGGCGCGCCGGCGGCTTCGATGGCGCGCAAGCCGACAAAGCGGCCGATGCCGTGATCGACGTGGACGACGAGATCGCCGGCCGCGAGGCTCGTCACCTCGGCGATGAAATTGTCCGGCGCGCTTGCCCTGCCGGCGGGCGCGCACCAGCCGGTCGCCGAGAATGTCTTCCTCGGTGATCAGCGCGACATCGGCGGTCTCGAAGCCGGCATTGATGCCGAGCACCGCGAGCGCGATTTCGTGGCGCGGCAGCGCCAGCGCGTCCGGCCACGACGCGACGTTCTTCAGATTCACCAGCTTGTGCTCGGCCAGCACGTGCGCCATGCGCTCGCGCGAGCCTTCGCTCCACAGCGCGATCAGCGCCCGCTTGCCGGACGCTTGCAGGCCGTGGACGTGTTTGGTGACGGCCTCGAACACATTGGCGTTCGGCGTGGCGCGCTCGGCGGTGAAGTTGTGGCCGGCATGCGCGTCGATCTCGATCACATTGGCGGCTTCCGGCGCGGCGAACGGGGTGAGCTTCGCGATCGGCTTGTTGTCGAGCCACTGCTTCCATTCGGCTTCGGCGAGATAGAGCTTGTCCGGCGGCAGCGGCTTGTACGGCGCGCCGCCGCCGGCCTGATCCTGGGTGTCCTTGCGGGCCTGGAAATAATCGGCGATTTGCGCGAGCCGCTCGTGGGCGGCTTCTTCGGCGAGCGGTTCGAGCGCCAGCGGCGTCAGTTCGCAGATAATCGAACAGCGTCTCCATCCGCTTGTGGAACAGCGGCAGCCAGTGCTCCATGCCGGCATGGCGGCGGCCTTCGCTCACCGCTTCGTAGAGCACGTCGTCAGGCGCGGCCGCGCCGAACGCCGCGACATAGCCGGTGCGGAACGGCCGGATGCGTGTCGGAGGTGAGCTGAAACTCCGCCATCGGCACCAGATTGAGCGCGCGCAGGTCGCCGGTGGTGCGCTGGCTTTCCGGATCGAAGCTGCGGATCGATTCAAGCTGGTCGCCGAAGAAATCGAGCCGCACCGGCTCGCCCATGCCGGGCGCGAACAGGTCGATGATGCCGCCGCGCACCGCGTAATCGCCGGCCTCGCGCACGGTCGAGGCGCGGTTGAAGCCGTTGAGCTCCAGCCACTGGGTAATGCCGCTCATCGGCAGCACGTTGCCGGGCGCTGCGGCGAGCGACTGTTTGGCGACCAGCTCGCGCGCCGGCACGCGCTGCAGGACGGCGTTCACGGTCGTCAGCAACACCGCCGGTTTGTCGCGGCCTTTGATGCGGGCGAGCTTCGCCAGCGCGGTCATGCGCTGCGCCACGACGCCGGCATGGGGCGATACCCGGTCGTACGGCAGGCAATCCCAGGCCGGGAATTCCAGCACCTCGATGTCGGGCGCGAAGAAAGCCGAGCGCCCGCGACAGCATCGCCATGCGCGGGCCGTCGCGGCAGATCACCGCCATGCTGATCGCGGGCGGCGATTGGCCCGCCGCAATGGCGCGGGCGAGATCGGCAATGACCAGCCCTTCGGCGCCGTCGGCGATGCCGGACAGCGTCAGCGGCTTGCCGGCCCGCGAGCATGCCGCGCAGGAGACTGGGCAAGAGACTGTGAAGGCGATTGTGCAGGCATTGGCGCCGTCACCGTTGTTCCTTGCTCATCGATTGTGGAATGTCTTGAGGTCGCGCAGCACGGCGGTGTCGTGCTCGGCCGGCGCTTCGGCCTCCCCGCTGACCCAGTTGTAAAGCTCGGCGTTCGGCACTTCGATCAGCCGCTCGAAATCGTCCAGCGCGGCCTCGTCGAACCGGTCGATATAGACATCGGCGAAACGGCCGACGATCAGATCGGTTTCGCGCACGCCGCGCCGCCACGCCCGGAACAACAGGCGTTTGCGCCGGTCGTCCAGTCCTTCGCTCGATCGTTCCGTCATTGTGTGTCCAAACGCCGAAAGCCCGGACGGCGCCGGGCATGGGGTATATAGAGGCGGACCCCTGGATTGTCATGGCCCGCGTAGGCGGGCGATGCAGTAATCGCAGGATGCGCGGCTGGGCACACGTCGCCCTTCGAAGCTGCGATTACTGGATCACCGCCTTCGCGGATGACGGACGTTGACGGGTAGAATTGGCTCATGCGCCCGCAGATTCTCAACCCGCTGTTCGCTTCCGTCTCCGCGCTCTCCGGCATCGGGCCGAAGCTGGAGAAGCTCTACGCCCGCCTGATCGCGCGCGAGGGCGAGACGCCGCACATCATCGACCTGTTGTTCCATCTGCCGTCGGGCTTCGTCGACCGGCGCAATCAGCCGAAGCTGTCCGAGGTCGTGCCCGGCGAGGTCGTTACCGTCGCCGTCACGGTCGAGAAGCACCGGCCGCCGCCGCCGCACCGGCCGCGCGTGCCCTACAACATCGAGACCAGCGACGACACCAACACGCTGACCATCACCTATTTCAATGCGCGCAAGGACTACCTGGAAAAGCTCTATCCGGAGGGTGAGCTCAGATACGTCTCCGGCGTCACCACGCTCTACGACGGCCATTTGCAGATGGTGCATCCCGACCGCGTCGTCACCGCGGAAGGCCTCGCCCAACTGCCGCTGCTCGATCCGGTCTATCCGCTGACCGAAGGCCTGCATCCGCTCGGCGTGCGCAAGGCGATGGACAGCGCGCTCGAGCGCATCCCGAAGCTGCCGGAATGGCAGGATGCGGCCTGGCTCGCCCGCAATAATTATCCGGATTTCGCCGCAGCGCTGCATACCATCCATCGGCCGCAAACGCCGGACGATCTGGAGCCTTCCGGACCGGCCTGGTCGCGGCTTGCTTATGACGAACTGCTCGCCGGCCAACTGGCGCTGGCGCTGCTTCGCGCGCAAATGCGCAAGCGCCCCGGCCACGGCAGCTCGTCGGAAGGCCTGCTTGCGCGAGCGCATCATCAAATCACTGCCCTACTCGCTCACCCCGTCGCAGACCCGCGCCGTCGTCCGACATCGTCGCCGATCTCGCCCAGCCGAACCGGATGCTGCGGCTGCTGCACGGCGATGTCGGCTCCGGCAAAACCGTAGTCGCACTGCTGGCCGCCGCGACCGTGATCGAGGCCGGCCGGCAAGCTGCGCTGATGGCGCCGACCGAAATTCTGGCGCGGCAGCACTTCGCCACCATCGAGAAGTTCGCCAAGGCCGCCGGCATCCGGGTCGCGATCCTCACCGGCCGCGAGCGCGGCAAGGAACGGCCGGAAATTCTCGCCGGCCTCGCCGCCGGCGATATCGATCTCATCGTTGGCACCCATGCGCTGTTCCAGGACGACGTCGCGTTCCGCGATCTCGCGCTCGCCATTGTCGACGAGCAGCACCGCTTCGGCGTGCATCAGCGGCTCGCGCTCGCCCGCAAAGGCGAAGCGGTCGATCTGCTCGTGCTCACCGCGACGCCGATCCCGCGCACGCTGGTGCTGACCTATTTCGGCGACATGGATATTTCCGAGCTGCGCGAGAAACCCGCCGGCCGGCAGAAGATCGATACCCGCACGGTGCCGCTCGACCGATTGCCCGACGTGATCGAAGCCGTGAAGCGCGCGCTCGACGACGGCCGCCGGGTCTATTGGGTCTGTCCGCTGGTCGAGGAATCCGAAACTTCCGATCTCGCCGCCGCGGAAGAACGCTACAAGGCGCTGCAAAAGCGCTTCGGCAACGCAGTCGATCTGGTGCACGGCCGGATGCGCGGCGCCGACAAGGATCGCGCCATGGAGCGCTTTGCCAAAGGCGAGACGCGGCTCCTGGTCGCCACCACGGTCATCGAAGTCGGCGTCGACGTGCCGGAAGCAACCGTGATGGTGATCGAGCACGCCGAACGCTTTGGGCTCGCCCAGCTTCATCAGTTGCGCGGGCGCGTCGGCCGTGGCAGCGAGCAATCGACCTGCCTGCTGCTCTACAAGGCGCCGCTCGGGCCCACCGCGAAAGCCCGGCTCGCGATCATGCGCGAGACCGATGACGGCTTCCGCATCGCCGAGGAAGATCTTCGGCTGCGCGGCGAAGGCGACGTGCTCGGCAGCCGCCAAAGCGGCATGCCGGGCTTCCGCATCGCGCGGCTCGAATTTCACGGCAAGCTGTTGCCGGCGGCGCGCGACGATGCTGCGCTGGTCTTGTCGCGCGATCCAAAACTGAAAACCCCGCGCGGCGAAGCTTTACGCGATCTGCTTTATCTGTTCGCGCGCGACGAAGCGATCCGGCTGCTGGGGGCCGGTTAGATTATCACCCTGATCGGCGGCACGTCTTGGGCTCTGACGCGATGGCGCGTGTCGGCGCTTTCGCGCGGCAGCGGATCGGGGCCGAAGCTGTTGTAGCCGTTCGAGCCCTTGGTGCAGAACCAGATCAAAAGCACGATCCAGCCAATCAACGGCACCAGCCAGAGCAGCAACCACCAGGCGCTGCGGCCGGTGTCATGGAGCCGTCGAGCCCCGACCGCGAGAGTCGGCAGCAGCGTCACGAGGTAATAGATCAAACCGAAAGGCTTGCTGTGCAGGCCGAGGCTGGTGTCGAGGATCGCGACAATCAGGCCGGCTAACGTCAGAAACAGCTGCCAGTACCAGAACTCGGAACGCGCCGCGCGACCGCTAAACGCCGCGTATTTGGCAAAACAGGTTTGTACCGCTTGCTGAAAAGTCATCGCCGCCTCCAGCTCTCGACAGCGTTTAGTCGAGGCTTGGAGGCTTGAGGTTCACCGGGCCGATGCGGATAACGGCCGTCGAAATCAGCCGGCAGGCGTAAGATCCGGACCAAAGCGGTTCGGCCCCTGGGTGCCGCGAAAGCAGAACCAGATGATCAGGAGGATCGAGCCGATCCCGGTAAACGTGATCAGCAGCCACCAGGCGGTACGGTCCATGTCGTGCAGCCGCCGTGCGGCAAGCGCAAGGCTTGGGAGGAACGTCACTAAGTCGAAGATCCCGGTGATGGGTGATGCGCCGCTCGGACTATAGCCTAAAATCGCGCTATCGAGCGTCAGCGCCACCAAGCTCGCGATCACGACGAACAAAACCCAGTACCAGTATTCCGAGCGGTAAGCCCGTCCGGAAAACGTCACATATTTGGAAAATCCCGATTTTATCGCGTCAACAAAACTCATCCCAGCCTCCCCTTTTTCATCCCGCGGGGAAACGATAGCAGATCGTTCAGGCTTGCGAAGGCTTATTCGGCGGCAGTGCGGGCGGGATCGCGTGCGGCCTGCGCGGCGCGGGCAGTTGCGGCGAGCATCGCCAGGTTTTTCTGCGGATCGTCACCGCCGGGCTGAATGACGCCGGCGGAGATAATGAGCTGCATCGCCTGCTCGACGGTGATGTCGAGACTGATAACGTCCTTGCTCGGAACGTAAAAGAAGAACCCGGTGGTCGGGTTCGGCGTGCACGGCATGAAAGCGGAGACGTGTTCGGTGTCCGGCAGGCGCGATGAAATCGGGCTGCTCGGCGCCTGGGTAAGGAATACCATCGACCACATGCCGGGCGACGGAAACTCCACCAGCCCGACGCGACGGAAGCTTGATCCCGCATTCGAGAACAGCGTCTGAAAGATCTGCTTCGCGGTGCGGTAGATCGGCCGCACGATCGGCATGCGGTTGAGGATGCTTTCGCCGAACGTCACCATCCGGCGACCGACGAAATTCGCGGTCAGGAAGCCGAGCAGCGTCAGCGCCGCGAACGCGAGGATCAGGCCGATGCCCGGAATGTTGAATGGCAGATAGGCGTCCGGGTGATACGCCGATGGAATGAGCGGCCGCACCAGATTGTCCACCCAGGTGACAAACCACCAGATCAGCCAGGCGGTGATGGCGACCGGACCGGCGACGATCAAACCGGTGAGGAAATAATTGCGGATGCGACTCATCAGACCCGACGTTTTCGCTGTGGCAGGAGGCGTTGCTCTGCTCGGTTCGTTGAAATTCGACATTCTTCAGTCGGGTCCGTGCAATACCGCATCAAATTATATAGGAACGCCATGCGATCCGCACAGCAACCTACACTCGTTTGCCCGGCGGGCTATTCCACCGTCACGGATTTCGCCAGATTGCGCGGCTGATCGACGTCGGTCCCCATCAGCACCGCGGTGTGATAAGCGATCAGCTGGACCGGAACCGCATAAACCAGCGGCGCTACTGTCGCCGGCATGGTCGGTAGCGTCAGCGTCGCGATCGATAACGCACCGGCGGCCTGCGCGCCCGCAGCATCCGTTATGAGGATCAGGCGGCCGCCCCGCGCGGCCACTTCCTGCATGTTCGACATCGTCTTTTCGAAAATCTGGTCGTGCGGCGCGATCACGATCACCGGCATGGTCTCGTCGATCAGCGCGATCGGGCCATGCTTGAGCTCGCCCGCGGCATAGCCTTCGGCGTGGATGTAGGAGATTTCCTTGAGCTTAAGCGCGCCTTCGAGCGCCAACGGGTAACTGGTGCCGCGGCCGAGATAGAGCACGTCGCGGCATTTTGCGAGATCTCGGGCGAGCTGTTCGATCTGCGGCTCGAGCGCGAGCGCTTCGGAGATATGGCGCGGCACTTCGATCAGCGCATGAACCAGTTTTTTCTCGTCGGCTTCCGACAGCACGCCGCGCGCCCTGCCTGCCCCAATAGCGAGCGTCGCCAGTGCCCCAAGCTGGCAGGTGAATGCCTTGGTCGAGGCGACGCCAATTTCCGGCCCCGCGAGCGTCGGCATCACCACATCGCTCGCGCGCGCGATGGTCGAGGTCGGAACGTTCACGATCGACAACACATGTTGTTTCTGCTCACGCGCATAGCGGAGCGAGGCCAACGTGTCCGCGGTCTCGCCCGACTGCGAGACGAAAATCGAAAGCCCGCCCTCGCCGAGCGGCGCCGAACGATAGCGAAATTCAGAAGCGATATCGACGTCGACCGGCAGATGCGCGAAGCGCTCGAACCAGTATTTCGCGACCATGCCGGCGTAATAGGCCGTGCCACACGCCGCAATCGAAATCCGGCTCAGGTTGCGGAAATCGAACGGCAGGTTTTTTGGCAACAGGACGCGTTCGGCGGCCATGTCGATGTAATTGGCAAGCGTATGGCCGACGACTTCGGGCTGCTCGTGGATTTCCTTCGCCATGAAATGGCGATGGTTACCCTTGTCGATCAGCATCACGGAGGCTTGCGACTTCAACATCGCGCGTTGCACGACGTCGCCGGTGCTGTCGTGAATTTCCGCGCCGCTGCGGGTGATGATCACCCAGTCGCCGTCTTCGAGATAACTCACCGTGTCGGTGAAAGGCGCAAGCGCAATCGCGTCCGAGCCGACGAACATTTCGCCATCGCCGAAACCGACCGCGAGCGGCGATCCCTTGCGGGCGCCGATCAGAAGGTTGTCCTCGCCGGCAAACAGGAAGGCGAGCGCGAATGCGCCGCGCAGCCGCGGCAGCGCCGCCTTGACCGCTTCGACCGGCGAAGCGCCGCGCGCCATCTCCGCCGAGACCAGATGCGCGATCACTTCGGTGTCGGTCTCGGTGCGTGAACTTCGCGCCCTCGGCTTCGAGTTCGCGCCGCAATTCGACGAAATTTTCGATGATGCCGTTATGGACGACCGCGAGCCGGTCCGTGGCGTGCGGATGCGCGTTGTTTTCGGTCGGCCGGCCGTGGGTCGCCCAGCGGGTGTGGCCGATGCCGATGGTGCCCAGCAATGGTTCGCTGGCCAGCCGCTGTTCCAGATTTCTAAGCTTGCCCTGCGCCCGCCGGCGCGTGAGCTGGCCCTGTTCGAGGGTGGCGACGCCGGCTGAATTGTAGCCGCGATATTCGAGGCGCTTGAGCGCGTCGATCAATTGCGGCGCGGCCGCTTCACGGCCGATCACTCCAATAATGCCGCACATCGATTGAAAGCTCTCCTCACCCGCCGCCATGCGGCAGGCCCCGTTAACCCTTAAAGCCCAGGCATTCTAAGGGAAAAAATCAAATAAGCTTTCGCTTCGTGACAATTTCTTGTTTGAAGACTTAATGCTTCTTCATCAATAAGCCAGAGCGCCTGAAAACGGCTCAAGCACGCGGTTTTTTCTTCTTTTTACCGAGCGATTTGAGCGCCCGCAGCCTGCTTGCCCAGCCTTCCTTGACCGTTTGCCGCCCGCGTCCGAGCGCCAGCGAATCCGCCGGCACGTCAGCGGTTATCACCGAGCCGGAACCGACATAGGCGCCGTCGCCGATTTTAACCGGCGCGACCAGGGCGGAGTTGGAGCCGATAAAGACGTTCTTGCCGATTTCGGTCTGGTGCTTGGCGGCCCCATCGTAATTGCAGGTGATGGTGCCGGCGCCGATGTTGGAGCCCGCGCCGACCGTGGCGTCGCCGATGTAGCTCAGGTGATTGGCTTTGGCGCCGGCTTCGATGACCGCTTCCTTCACCTCGACGAAATTGCCGATATGCACGTTCTCGCCAAGTTTCGCGCCGGGCCGCAGCCGCGCGAATGGACCGACGATCGCGCCTTTGCCGACGTGAGCGCCGGTGAGATGGGAGAACGAGCGGATGGTGGCGCCGTCATCCACCCTCACCTTCTCGCCGAACACGACATAAGGCTCAACCGTGACGTCCTTGCCGAATTTGGTATCGGCGCACAGAAAGATTGTCTCCGGCGCGACCAGCGTGACGCCTGCGTCGAGCGCTGCCTGGCGCAGGCGCTGCTGCGCCACTGTCTCCGCCTCGGCAAGCTGAGCTTTGGTGTTGATGCCGCGCACGTCATCCTCCTCGACTTCGACCGCAACCGCGCGAAGCTTCATGCCGCGCGCGATCTCGACCGCATCCGTGAGATAAAATTCGCTCTTGCGATTGTCGTTGCCGATCCGCTTCAAGATTTCGAGCGCGGTTTTGCCGGCAAGCGCCATGATGCCGCCGTTGCACAAAACGATGGCTCGTTCGCTCGGGCTGGCGTCGGCCTCCTCGCGGATCGCGATCAGTTCGTCGCCTGAGGTTATCAGGCGGCCATAGCCCTTCGGATCCGCCGGACGAAACGCGAGCACGACGACGGCTGCGCCATCCGCGAGCGGCGCACGCAAGCGCGCAAGCGTTTCCGGACGGATCAGCGGCGTGTCGCCATATAGGACGACGACGTCGTCGGTTCGCTTTTTCAGTGCGGCCTTCGCCGCCAGCACGGCATGAGCGGTGCCGCGGCGTTCATGCTGAACGAATATCTTTGCCGAAGGCAGAACGCGTTCGGCTTCGCCGGCGACCGCGTCCTGTTTCGGCCCGATCACGACCGCGGCCGCCGCGATGCCGGCATCGGCAACGGCTGCGAGCACATGGCTCAACAGCGACCGCCCGGCCACGGCATGCAGCACCTTCGGCCGCGCCGAACGCATACGTGTGCCTTCGCCGGCGGCCAGTACGATGGCAAGACAGGTTCGGGCGGGCGTTCGAGCCTCCATCGGATTCAACAGTCCCAACCGTCGGCGCTCTCTTATCCGAGGACCACGATGATCGAAAGTCGCGCACAAACCTTATTGCCGTGGCGCTGACATGGCATAAGCGATATGGCCATAGCACGGCGCGCCGCATCAGAGGCCGGAACCGGCAGAATCTGCTAGTTTTTAGCACTGATTCGCCTGATGGCGCTGCGGAGCGGCGGAATGACGGAAGACGTACGGCTGGCGCCGTCCGACATCAAAAAAACGGCTGTGACGGTTCCGCTCACCATGGAAACCCTGTGGCGGCTGGTGACGTGGGGCTCCACGGCGACGACAGCTTTGCTGATTGCCGTGCTGGCCAGCCGCGGCGTCGTCAGCTCGCAGCGCGCCGCCGTAGCCGCTTCGACGATTAGCAGTGGCATCGCCGCGCCGGTGCAAACCGCCCAAGTCATACAGCCGAGCGCGCAACAGCAGGCGGAAACTAAGCGACTCTCCGATGCGATCACGCGGCTGGTCGCTGACGACGACGAGCTCAAGGAGCGGCTCGCAAGCGTCGAGCAGAATGTAACCGACGTCACCGGCTCGATCGAAAAGCAGATTCAAGCTGCCAAAGACTCGCCGGCCCCTGCGCCATGGCCCGACGGACCGCCGGTTCCGGCGACGCCTGCATCGATCGCCGCCGTCGTCGCGCCCGCTCTGCCGCAGCCGATGGAATACGGCGTCGATATTGGCAGCGCTTTGTCGATTCAGGCACTGCGCGCGCGCTGGGCCGGAATCCGTTCCGCGCATCGGGAGTTGTTTCGCGGCCTGTCGCCGGCGGTGACGTTGCGGGAAACGTCGCGACCTTAACAGCCCCGAGCTGCGCCTTGTGGTCGGGCCGCTGTCCAGCGCCGACGCCGCGAGCGGGCTTTGCGCATCGCTTTCGGTTTACCGGGTCTACTGCGAACCGACGATTTTCGGCGGCCAGCATCTCGCGCTGGAATAGCGTGTCTGGCTCCGCTTTGGAGCCGCTCCCGGGCACGAGCAGATCGCGAAATCCGAAGCGTGGCGTGTCTCAGCCGGTTTTGCATTATACAGGGCTGTCAAAACCCGGTGCCCGATGTCGTCACTCGTAAACTTGCCGGAAATCATCGGATTCTTCAGCTATTCCCGCGAAGACGATGAAGGTTTGGCGGGTGGGCTTTCGGCGTTGCGAAACACCATTCAGCGCGAGCTTGGCGCCCAGATTGGCCGCTCGCGATCGAATTTCCGGATCTGGCAAGACAAGACCGCCATCCCTCACGGCAAATTGTGGGAGAACGAGATCGATCTGGCGATTGCCCAGTCCGCTTTCTTTATCCCGATTGTCACGCCGCGATCGGTCGGCAGCAGTCACTGTCTGTATGAATTCAACGCCTTCCTTGATCGCGAAAACAAACTTGGCCGCGACGACCTGATTTTCCCGCTGTTGTATATCTCGGTGCCCGGCCTGGATGACGAAAGCCTTTGGCGGAACGACCCTGTCCTCAAAATCATCGGTGCGCGCCAATATTTCGACTGGCGCGCTTATCGTCACCAGTCGCTGAATTCGTCTGAAGTCGGGGCTGAAATTGAACGGTTCTGTCAGAATATTGCTCAAGCATTGCGCAAGCAGTGGCGATCACCGGACCTCGGCGATGCAGGCGGCGATACTATCGCCGCTTCTCAGGCTGAACTCCGCCTCCGGCCGCTCGCAATTCGGTGCAGGCCGCCGTGGGTGCAATCGAACGCCGCCCCGATCCGATAAAGGGATCTATGCGCAAACAGTGGCCTTTGGTTGTCGCCGGCGTTTTTGCGTTGCTCCTGATCAACGCGTTCGGCTGGTGGTTTATGTCCAAGCCGTCATCAAATTCGCAGTCGCTGACGGGACGATTTTTTACGACACTCTCCGCGGACCGCGAGCGGCTGCTGCAGCCGGGAGACGCATTCAAGGAATGCGACCATTGTCCTGAGATGGTGGTCTTGCCGGTAGGCGCCTACATGATGGGCTCGCCCTCAACGGCAGCCGAGCGGCGTGATAATGAAGGTCCACAACATAGGGTGACGATCGCCAAACCGTTTGCGGTGGGCCGCTTCGCGGTGACGTTTGACGAATGGGACGCTTGCGTCAGCGCCGGCGGATGCAACGGCTATAGCCCATCGGATGAAAAATGGGGCCGCGGTCGGCGTCCTGTTGTCAACGTAAGCTTCGAGGATGCCAGCGCTTACGCGAGTTGGCTCTCCAAACAGACGGGCCGAACCTATCGCCTGCTCAGCGAGTCAGAACGCGAGTATGCGACACGCGCGGGCACGACCACCGCTTATTATTTCGGAGATGGTACTGCGAAGCTGGATTCTTTTGGCTGGTACAATGCCAATTCTGATGGAAAAACTTCATCCGGTCGGGGAAAAGTCTCCCAATGCGTTTGGGCTGTACGATCTCCATGGCAACGTCTGGGATTGGATCGAGGATTGTTTCAATGCGAGTTACGTCGGTTCGCCTGCCGACGGCAGCCCATGGATAGCAGGCGACTGCAATGTGCGGATCAACAGAGGCGGATCGTGGTACGCCGCCAGCGAAGGCCTTCGTTCGGCGCGGCGCGGCCGGACCGCCAGCGGCACCCGGACCAATAACTTCGGCTTCCGGGTCGCGAGCCCTATCGCGGCGGCGGCAAACTAAAGACGGACCACGAGGCGCTCGGCATCCTGCGCTGGAATAGACGCTATTCCTGATACGAATTCTGTGATTATGAAATCGTTGTCGCGTGGCGGCTGTCACGCTCGTGGAAAGGTCCATGCGCCCATTGTTCCTGCCCAGCGCCCGCCAGATCAACTGGCTCTTGATCGTCGGCTTTCTGTCGATCGGTGAAGCGCTTTATCTGCGCTACATGGCGATCGAATACACCAACGTTGCACTGGCTTGTCAGGGCGGGCTCGACACCTGGTTATGCGGCACGTTCCATCTGACGATGGCACTGTTCAAATACCAGGCGTTCGGCGTCGTGGCGCTGATTGCTGCCTTGCTCAATCTGATCCGGCCGTCGATTGTGCTGGCTTCGGTTGCGCTGGCGGCTGCATGTTTCGGCGTGGTGCTGCACAATACCGACCTTGCAGCGCTTGCCGCCGCCATTCTTATCCTAAGCCTGGCGCGTCCCGCGCCCGCTCCAGAATAAGCGCAAGCGTAAGGATCGCGGCGCAGAACCAGATCGACTGCCAGTTGGCGAAACCTTCGTTCGGCAGGATGTAAATCGCGCAAAGCGCCAGCACGGCCGCGGACACTGTTTCGGCGATAGCGCGCGCCCCGCTCTGCCGTGTTGTTGACAGCATCAACGCCAGGAACGGAATGACCGCGGCAGTCGTCGGCGCGAAGATAAAATCGCGATAGCGTGGATCGAACACGAGGCCCAGCGCCTCTTCGACCACAACAAGCGTAAGCGCAATGAAAACCGCAACCAGCGCGACACCGAGCCGGTCGCGTGTTTCGCCGCGGCGGCCAAGCAGCCAACTGAACATCGGCAGCGAACGGCCCTCAGCGCAAGCTGCCGCGCAGACGATAGGCGCAGCCGCGGCGATCGCGATGAGCGCAAGCGATCGAATCCAGCCGCCCACGCTGTAGCTTTCGATCGGCACCCGTTCGATGGCCCAACCGAATGGCACGGCTGAGAGGAAAGAAAGAAAGGCGAGCCGCGGCCAAAGCTGCAGGGTCGGAGTTTTTCCACGCGTTACTGCCCAGGCACTGCCGAACGTCAGGATCGAAAGCGCGATACCGATGAGCGCCAGCCACGGCCACAACGGATGATCGGACACCGCGCCACCGAGGGTGAATTTCGGTCCGTTGATCGCGCGATCGAAAATGCCCCAGTACCGGCCGGTTGATCCTTCCAGCCAGCGCTTCCACGGCTGATCGAAGGCTTCGATCACGTTGACGTGGAAATTTTCACGCTTGCCGAGCGCCAATGTGTCTTCGATGACACGCGCCTGGTTTGACGGCGATGGCAACGCGCCTTCGCGCATCCGGCCCTGGCTCGGCCAGCCGGTTTCGCCGATGAGAATTTCCTTGTTGGGAATCGCCGCCGCGACCTTCTTGCGGATTTCATCGACATGCGCTGCCGCATGCGATGCCGGGATTGGAAAGTCCTCCCAATACGGCAGGATATGAATGGTGACGAAGTCGACCGAATTTTGCAGATCGGCGTTACGCAACCAGAATTCCCAGACGTCTGCATAGGTGACCGGCTGGGTCACCTGCGACTTGACCTCGCGAATGATCGCTTCGAGGTCGGTCGCCGACATCTCTCCGCGCAACAATACTTCGTTGCCGACAACGATGCCGCGGATGACGTCCGGATATTTCTTCGCAAGGTCGACGGTGGTTGCGATCTGCTTCTGGGTTTTTTCCGGCTGGTTCGACACCCACACCCCATCGAGCACTTTCAATCCGTAGCGCCGGGCGCTGATCAGGACATCTTCGGCGCCGTCGTCGACGGAATAGGTGCGGACACAGTCGGTAAAACGCGACAGCAGCGCCATGTCCTCGTCAATCTGGGCGGCCGGGACCTTGGTGCCCTCGACCAGCGGATCCTGGCCGTCCCGAAACGGGGCATAGGATACGCAGTAAAGCTTTTCGCCCGGCGCCAGCGGTGACGGCGGCAACGCAACCGGCGCGCCAAGCCACCACCAGGCAAGCCCAATGGCGAACGCCGCGAGCGCAAAAAATCCAAGCGGTTCGGTGACCGCGTATCCGTGTGTTGAAGCCGACACACTGTGGCATTAGCCGTGCGGCAACGCCGTGCCAAGCGGAACTCGCATGTGCCGTCCTGC
Organism: uncultured Alphaproteobacteria bacterium; assembly: GCA_963742215.1. Lineage (GTDB taxonomy): Bacteria > Pseudomonadota > Alphaproteobacteria > Rhizobiales > Xanthobacteraceae > BOG-931. The sequence continues at coordinate 127,435 of CAVULJ010000005.1, read as the reverse complement.
GCGCTGGACAAACGGACGGACTTGGGCTGATGTGGTGGCGGCTGTGTGGGGACTAGACGACACCATAACGGAACAACCCCATTAGCCAGGAAACGCCCGTTACATCGTCAGAATTGGCCACAAGAACCAAGAGAACCATGTTCCATCGTGTGCTCAGCGTAACGGTCGCACTGTGTGCTGCGGCTTCGATCCTTGCCTCTGCTGCTTTCGCCCAAAGCAACGACACCAAGCCCGCCGACCAGACCCCGGCCGCCAACGAGCAGGCGCAAAAGGTCGATGAGTTTGCTGAAGCCCGGAAGGCGCTGAATGGTCCGGAGGGCAATCCGGAATGTGTCTGGCTCGGCCGGCGGGTCGTCAGCCTGCTTTGGCGCGACGATCTGGACACGGCGTTTCGCCACCTCGACCTGTACGATCGGTTTGGCTGCCCCAGCGCCCATATCCAGGCTTCGTTCCGCTGCCTCCTGCTTCATTCAAATTCGATCGACCCGAAGGCGGCCGACAGCCTGAATGGGAAAGTCCAGGCCTGCTGGCTCAACCCGGCTTTGCAGCCGGCGGCCGCGCAACCGGCTGCTCCTGCGCCCACGGCCGCCGCTCCAAGCCCGACAACGAGCCACCAGCCTTAACGGACATTCAGCTTCGCAGATTGCGAAGAAGTAACGCGAACTCAGACTTGCTTTGTCTTGAATTTGCCATGCGCTGGCGCTACTTGTTTGATCGCCGCTCGCAAGGTAACCTCATCGCCTTACGACCAACGTCGAACCTTGGGGACAGGTTCGGGCCAGTGTGTCTTTCGCCCCGCGTGGTTGGTAGTCGATGCGCACCGTGGTTGCCGTGCTCGCGCTTGTAGCGTGCGTGCATGCAGGCCTGTGGGCACTCCTGAGAACAAAAGAGACGGCGCCGAATTTCAACGGTCAGCTGGCTAGCGTCTCCTACTCTCCGTTTGCAGATTCCTCACATCCTGACACCGGCGCCCGTCCAACCGCCGAGCAAATTCGCGCCGATCTGAAGGCTATCGCGCCCTATACCCGCGCGATCCGTACCTATTCGGCGACCGGTGGCGCCGAGCTGGTGCCGCCGATCGCGGCTGAGTTTGGTCTCAAGGTCACGGTCGGCGCCTGGATCGACAAGGACAAGGACCGTAACGAGCGCGAGATCCGCTCCGCCCTCGACCTCGCCCGGCACAACAGCAACGTTAACGCCATCGTGGTCGGCAACGAAACCACGTTGCGCGCCGAAATGGGCGTGGACGACCTGATTAAGCTCATTCAGCAGGTGAAGCGGCAGAGTCCGGTCCCGGTGACGACCGGCGAAATTTGGACAGTCTGGATCGACCATCCGGAGCTTGCCTCCGCTGTCGACTTTATTGCCGCGCACATTCTGCCGTACTGGGAAGGCTTCGATGCCTCCCATGCGGTCGATCACACCATTGAATTCTACGACAAATTGCGACAGATGCATCCCGGCAAGCGGATCGTCATCGCCGAATTTGGCTGGCCGAGTGCCGGTTACAATTTCCACCAGGCCGAACCGGGCCGCTTCGAGCAGGCCATGGTGATCCGCGATTTCGTTAATCGCGCGCAGGCCTACGGCATCGACTACAACGTCGTGGAAGCCATCGATCAGCCCTGGAAGACTATGGAAGGCGGCGTCGGTCCCTATTGGGGACTGTTCGACGCGTCGCGCCAGGCGAAGTTTCCCTGGACCGGTCCGATCACCGATCCCGATTACGTCAAACAGGCCGGCCTCGCCGTCTTGCTCGGGGTGCTGCTCTCGCTGCCGATCCTGGCCTTAAGCGGCGTGACGGTGACACAGGCAGCCCTGCTTGCGGTGTCCGCCAACATTGTTGGCGCCTGGTTCACTGCCATCGTCGCCTTCTGGAAGGGGCACTACTTTGTGCCGGGCGCGGCTTTCGCGCTGGGTCTCGGCATCATTCTGCTTATTCCGCTCGTCGCCATCGCCATGGCGCGGCTTGAGGAGATCGCGGCCATCGCTTTCGGCCGCGGTACCCGCCGGCTTGTGATTTCGCCGCCGCTTGCGCCGGAAGGCTATGCCCCCAAGGTCTCGATCCACATCCCGGCCTGCTGCGAGTCGCCGGAGATGCTGGTGGCGACCCTCGATGCGGTCGCCAAACTCGAATATCCGAATTTCGAGTGCGTCATTGTCATCAATAACACGCCGGATCCGGCGCTCTGGCAGCCGGTCGAGGCGCATTGCCGGGCGCTTGGCGAGCGCTTCAAGTTCGTCCGCGTCGACAAGCTTTCAGGCTACAAAGCCGGCGCGCTTCGCATCGCGCTCGAACGCACTGCGCCGGACGCCGAGATCATCGGCAGCATCGACGCCGACTATGTTGTGTCGCCCGATTGGCTGAGGGATATGGTGCCGCTGTTCTCCGATCCCCGTGTCGGCTTGGTGCAATCGCCGCAGGATCATCGCGACGGCGATCGTTCGTTGATGCACGCCGCGATGAACGCGGAATATGCCGGGTTCTTCGATATCGGCATGGTGCAGCGAAACGAAGTCAACGCCATCATTGTGCACGGCACGATGTGCCTGATCCGCCGCGCCGCGCTCGAAGCGGTCGGCAACTGGCCGACCGACACCATCGTCGAAGACTCCGATCTCGGTCTGCACCTTCTCGAAAGCGGCTGGACCGCGCACTACACCAATCGCCGTTACGGCCACGGCCTGCTGCCTGACACCTTCGAGGCCTACAAGAAACAGCGCCAGCGTTGGGCCTTCGGCGGCTTCCAGCTCGTACAAAAGCACTGGCGGCACCTGCTACCCGGCGCGGCTGGCCTGTCACGCGATCAGAAGCGCGAATACGCCATCGGCTGGCTCAACTGGCTCGGCGCCGAAACCGTCGGCGTTGTCGTGGCGCTGCTCAATATCGTCTGGGTCCCGGTCGTCGCCTTCGCCAATATCGCGGTGCCGGACCGCATCCTCACGATTCCGATCGTTGCCGCATCCGCGGTCGCGGTGCTGCATTTCATCTCGCTCTATCGCCTGCGGGTACGCGCCACGCCGCTGCAAATGGCGGGCGCGGTCTGTGCGGCGATGTCGGTGCAATGGACCGTGGCGCGAGCGGTCAGCATGGGCATCGTGCAGGAACACATCCCTTTCCTACGCACCGCCAAGGGCGGCGTCGGCCGCAAGGGACCGGATTTCGCGGCGTTTTGGGAAGCGATTATCGCCGGGTTGTTGCTCGCCGGCTCGGCGACGCTGGTGATCACCAACTACAAGCAAGTCCGCGAGATCAACATCTTCGCTTTCGTGCTGGTGGTGCAGAGCGTGCCGTTCCTCTCGGCGGTGACGCTGGCGCTGATCGAAGGCACGCGCTTCAACTCGTTCGCTTTCTGGCGCGGGCTCGAAGCCAAGATTGGCGAGCTGTTACCGCAGCGGCGGGCCATCGGCCAAGGTGTCATCAGCCAGGTCATCGCCAGTCAAGTCATCGCCAGCCAAGTGATCAACGCCGAGCCGCCGAAAGTGCCGGCCGACAACCGGATCGAAGCGGCGCAGTAACTGTCATTCCGGATTGCGCCACAGGCGCGAAGTCCGGAATCCATACTCGCTGACAGTGCAGAATTAGTACCGAGAACTCATAGATGTGCGGGCGCGTCCGGTCTCCGGGTCAAAGGGTGTTATCCTGACGTGATCGGGCCTCGGCAGTTATTGACTCCAACTCAGACATGGTGGGCCCCCCCAAACCGAAGCACCTGGGGTTAGGTATTTATTTCGTGATGATGTCACCTTGTGTCGAACGCGCCGAAGTGCCCATGCCGAGCGGCTTGCTTGACACGCTATCGCTTGCGCTTTGGCCGGGCACCGGAAATGCGTAGCCGAGGATCGCCTTGAGCACGAAGCGGTCCGATCCAGGAGTGAAGCCGTAGCCCGCGCCAAGCTCAACATCGACTGTGCTGACTTTGAAATCGGTGACGGCAAACAATTGCTGGCTCTGTTGCTGCATGGACAGAAAACTGCCGATCTTGCCGTAATCAGCGTAATATTCGAGGCCGATATACCGATTCTGACCAAGATTGCGGGCGAGCCTCAGCGCCGGAGTGAAATCCGCTTCGCCACCGGAGCCAAAGCTCAAATCGACGATCGGATTGACAATGAACTCCCAGTCAGTGTTTCGGACCCCGATGATCGGCCGAATTTCCAGTCCCCATGGCTTTGGTGAGAACCGCGGCATCTCATAGCCGAGCTCGAAATTGACGCCGTAGAAGAAATTGCGTTTGGCGGCGTCCGGCGTCACGAACAGACTCCGGATCTTGGCGCCATCGGAAAGCAATTGGCTCTGACCATCGACCGCAAACGGAATATAGAAGCCGCCCTCCCACCAATCCGTTATGCCGTACGCAAACTCCGGGGTTCCTTGCAGGCTGTGGTTCGAGGCGAAGCCGCCCGGGACATCCGGCTGCGTCTGTCCCGTCGCAGCGTAATTCAGGTGTTGCTCTACGGTCCATTGTCCAACGCCGGCGATCTCGGCGTTGTAGACTTGGATCTCGTCATGCACTTGGTCGGCGGCCGAAGCGGACCCGCCCGTGATTATAAAAATCGCTGCCGTGCTCACGGCGGCAAGCGCCGCAGCGCGCAGACGAAGTGTCCAATAACTGTCCATTTGTAAAAGACACGAAGAGGTGACAGAGAGGCGGTTGATCTGGATCAAAAATTCGATTTCGTCTCGCGCTATTGAGAGGCGCGGGACGTTCGAAGTCAATCTAGAATTTAGCGTGGGCGCGACCTGGTTCGCGATAGGCGCGCGTCTAGCTCATGACATAAATTGCAAAGGAGCGAAATCTGTGGCCTCTGAACTCGAGCACAGCCACACCAGCGAAGGTATTCGGGAGCGACTAGCGCAAGACCCGCGCATTAGTTATCTCCGCGACTGGATCTACGGTGGGATTGATGGAGTTGTGACGACTCTTGCAGTCGTCGCCGGCGTCGTCGGCGCTGATTTACCATCCAGTGTCGTGCTTGTGCTTGGGCTCGCAAATCTGGTCGCTGACGGCTTCGCTATGGCCGCGGGCAATTATACGGGCACTCAGGCGGAGCGAGATGATTATGATCGTCTGCTCGCCATAGAGCGAAAGCATATCGCCATAGTTCCAGATGGCGAACGGGAGGAAATCAGGCAGATATTTGGAAGCAAAGGATTCTCAGGCGACGAGCTTGAGCGAATAGTCAATGTGATCACGGCGGACAACTCCCGTTGGGCAAAGACGATGGTCGTAGAAGAGTACGGGCTCGCTCCGACTCCCAAATCGCCGATATTAGCGGCGCTTAGCACTTTGGCCGCGTTCATGTTGTGCGGATTTGTGCCGCTTGTAACTTATCTTGGCGCAAGAAGCCTTATACCGTGCGTGATCGCAACCGGAGGGGTTTTCTTTGTTATCGGCGCGATCAAGGCTCGGTGGTCGCTGAGCGTATGGTGGCAATCGGGATTTGGAACGCTTTTCATTGGCATGAGCGCTGCGGCACTGGCTTTTGGCGTTGGGTTTGGCTGCAAGATGTTATTCAATACTCCTGCGGGATAGGATCGATGCCATAGTCGAGCCGGTGATGAAATTGCCTGGGCCCTTAGGCGATGCAGAAATAATTGATCTTGCTCCCCGGATTGCCGTCAATGGTTCGCAAATAGCGGCGGAAAAAGTCCTCAGACTCAGACTTCCACTATCAGGCTCGCAGCCGTAACTTCGCCGTCGGTTATGTAGTGATTGACGTGTTCACTGGGCAGATTCTCGCCGGCTTTATACAAATTGATCTCCCCGAGAGCTCCGCTCCTTCTCAGCTCGTCAATGATGTAATCGCGCTCCGCATTCGTATCCGAATCCGTGGCGTGCGTGATCTGGAACGTCAGCCGAGTTAAAGAAATACCGGTGTCTTTGGTGCCTGCTCCGATCCAGTGGACGCATGCTGCGTCGGGCGGACGGTTGGTGTTGAGCCAGAAACTCGCTTCTCCCAGATCAGCCTCGGTATGGGCGAGGCTCAAAGCCCAGAATCGAACGTGGTGGCGTTTACGTGGGCTATTATCGATCGCTTTCTGAAACCCGACGTCCTGACTACGCCCAAAAAGATAGAGAGTACTGAAAGGGGCTGTCGGATAAGCAGATTTGAACAGGAATGCGCGAACCATTCGCCAGGAGCTCGCCATTCCAAGCCGATCGGCCTCCGACCAGCCGGCAAGCATAAAGGCAGCGTGAAGCTGTCGCAGGGTGCCTGTTAGCACAAGATTGACCGGGTCGCCGGGCAATCCGTCCCCCGTAATCGTAAAGCGAGGCACACGTTTGCGCAGAAGAATTTTAAGCCCCATGCGAACGATGCGCGGCAGGACAATATAGGCCGCTACTCCATAAGTAGCTGCCAAAGCCAACACAGTCGGCAGCCTTCGATCCGTGAACCTGAAGACAAAAACGATCAACCAGACAGTGAAGATGCCTAGCCCTAGAACCATTACGCGGCGCAATAGGCGTTTGAGCAATCTCACGATCCAGAATAGCAATCCATTTGCGTGTAGATAACCTGACTGATCTTTATATCAGGCGACAAGGCTGCTGGTGGAGTTCTTCTCGTGGCGCAGAGCAAAGCCGCGCTTAGTATCAATTTGTAAGTACACGCCCTAGCGCGAAGTACTATTACGACGCGGGTCGTGGATTCCGGCCGCGGCCCTTCACGCCGCCCCTGAATGACGACTATCCCGCCAACGCTGTCTCCGCGAGCCGCACCCAGTACGACGTGCCGAGCGGGATGACCTCGTCGTTGAAATCGTACGCCGGGTGATGCAGGCCCGCGCTGTCGCCATTACCAACGAAGATGAAGGCCCCCGGACGTTCGTTGAGCATGAACGAAAAATCCTCGGCCGCCATCCGTGGCGGGCAATCGTTGACCTTGTTCTTGCCGGCGATCTCGCTCGCGACGCTTGCCGCAAAGGCGGTTTCGCGTTCGTGGTTCACCACCACCGGATAGCCGTTGCTGTAGGTAAGCTTGGCCTTGGCGCCGTAGAGTTTTGCGGTGCCTTCGACGATTTCGTTGATGCGCTTGCGCAACAGCTCGCCGACTTCGGGCGTAAGCGCGCGCGCCGTGCCGCGAAGCTTGGCGTGCTGGGGAATGACGTTGTCGGTGTGGCCGGCCTGGAACATGCACACCGAGACCACGGCGGCCTCCAGTGGATCGACATTGCGCGACACAATCGATTGCAACTGATTGATGATCTGGCAGCCGACCAGGATGGTATCGATGGCGATCTGCGGCCGCGCGGCGTGGCCGCCCTTGCCTTCAAGATCGATCTCGATGTGATCGGCGGACGCCATGATCGCGCCCGCGCGGATCGCAAACTCCCCGATCGGCAGGCCCGGATAATTGTGCATGCCGTAGACTTCCTGGATGCCGAACCGGGTCATCAGGCCGTCCTTGACCATGGCCTCGCCGCCGGCGCCGCCCTCCTCGGCCGGCTGGAAGATCATCACCGCAGTGCCGGCGAAGTTGCGGGTCTCGGCGAGATATTTGGCGGCGCCGAGCAGCATCGCCGTATGCCCGTCATGGCCGCAGGCGTGCATTTTTCCCGGAACTTGCGATTTGTATGGCAGGCCGGTCTCTTCCTCGAGCGGTAGCGCGTCCATGTCGGCGCGCATCCCGACGACCTTGTTGCCGGGCTTGCGGCCCTTGATGACGCCGACGACGCCGGTACGGCCGATGCCCGGTATGACGTCATCGCAGCCGAAGCTTTTCAGCTTCTCGACCACCGAGGCGGCTGTGCGGTGCACGTCATAGAGCAGTTCCGGATGCATGTGCATTTGCCGCCGCCAGGCGGTGATTTCGCCATGCATATCGGCGATTCGATTGACAATCGGCATAGCAATAGTCCTTCCGTAGCGGCCCACCCGGCAATTGCCATCAATCTAGCAAAGGCGGCACAAAAATGCGCGCGAGGCTGGTAATAGGGCCCGGATTTCAGTATCTCCCTGCCAGCGAGCGCGTAGCTCAGTCGGTAGAGCACGTGACTTTTAATCACGGGGTCCTGGGTTCGAGTCCCAGCGCGCTCACCAATAAACTCAAATACTTAGCCTGCGAGTCTCCTCGAAAAGATCAATCAGGGTAACGGGTAGGCTAACAGAACCCGTTGCTCTGGTAGGATGTGACTTTAGCAGCCCACTCCGTAGCGGCTGGCGTTCGGCCGGATGTTCAGGGATAAGCGCTGATGAGCTTTGTATTGATTTTGCAATTCGTTCTGAATGGCCACGTTCACACGGTGAATACCGGGCGTACGTTCTCCTCGCAGCAAGAGTGCAGTGTCGCTGGGCAACAGGCTAAGAGCTACGTCAATCCGGCGCCCGGCGAACGATACTCATTTTCTTGCCGGCCAAGGTGACCTGTTTTGCGTTCCCAGAAAATACGATTGGCGAGCATATGGGAAGCACGGCGCGCTTTACGACTTCATGGCTATTTTGCCAGTCGAGTGGTGGCAGCCTGACTAAATCTGAAATTGGCGCCGCAATGCGCCCATCGCTATAGATTGTAGGGCTGTAAGCAGGTCAGGCGGGGAACGTGCCATGAAGGTCTTAGCAATATCGGCGTGTGCGCTTGTATTATTCACTGGCATTGCCCATTCCGAAGACGCAGCCACGGCCGCTTCCATTGCGCGGCAGGAACAAAAAAAGCAGCAAGAGCTGGATGCAGCCTACAAAGCGGCGTCAGCAATTAAGAAGGCACCCGCCGCTCCCGTTGACCCTTGGGGCGCAGTGCGGCCTGCTAACAGTTCCAACACAACCGCTAAATGACCGCGCTGGAAAAGCGCCCTAACTGGTCGACGCCCTTGCCTCGGTCCCGTCAGGTCCATGATAATCCACCATGGGGCTAGGTCGAATAATCCAATTCAGCAAGCGCGGGAAAAACGCGCAGTCGGTCTGCAAAAAGCAAACATGAATCAGACGAACCAGTCCTCGCCCGGCGGCGAATTCGTCTGTCCTAAATGCGGGGCTCGATATCAGGTAACGCTGTGGCCGCGACCCAAGGCGATCGGGGACTACGCAACCTGCCAGAAGTGTCATTCCGTAATGCTGGAATGGTTTGATTCAGTTGCCCGATCCTTCAAGATAACAGACCACTTGGAACGCTAAATCTGTCCCAGCCACACTTGCATTCGGGCCGACCGCGCCGGATGAAATTGGGTAGCGATTTGTTTCTTCGAGGTCACAAATGATCGTCCCTGCAATCACTCTCTACGTTGTGCTGGTCTGGTTCCTTTGGGGCTTCTTCATGGCCCTCGGCTGGGCCGTCGGAACGTGGATCGCCGGACAAATGATTGGCGCACGCTGGAAGCTCAATCGCAGCTGAATCACAACGCCTCATCCGGGACTTTTAATCACGAGGTCCTGGGTTCGAGTCCCAGCGCGCTCACAAACTTTATCAATGCGTTGGGTAAAATTCCGCCGATCTTGGGTTAACAGGCTTAGCGTGACGGGCTAAATGACGGCCGGTCATTGAACGCCCTTCCCGAAGCCGGACCCTGGTCCGCTAGAGCATCGCGCTCGGAGGCCTGCTCCAGGCCGCCTGAGGTGCCGGACGGTCCAAGAACCTGGCGATGCATCGCTAGCCTGTTGTCCGATCGGGAAGCACGGTCAACTGTCTCAGCGTCACGGGCATCGCGTTCGCCGCCGCCGCTATTGCTGCTACCGCGATTGTCAGAGTCGTTGTCGTGGTTCGATACATGGACTCGGGCGTGGTAACCTCCCGCATATGCGCCGCGGTTGGCGTTCATTTGCATCTGGATCGCCATGGCGGTGCCGATCATGCCGCCGATATCGAACGCCGAGGCTTTGGTCGGCGTCATCACGAGCGATACCGAAGCGGACAAAGCGGCTACTGTCGCTGCAATGGAGCGCCCCAGCCGTCCTATCCTTCCCTCACCCTGAGTTTCGTAACTCATCGACCCCTCCAGCGTAGTGCCCAGCGATCGTCATCATCGTGGTTTAGGGATCGTTTACTGTGACCCGGATCACAATACCGCCGATTGGCCTAAGACTTTGATATTGCGTAAGATCGCGTTCGAGATGGGCGCCGTTTAGATCGCCTTCAATAAGGATCAGCAATGGCAGATCGAAACAAAGAGACCGGGAATCAACGCCGATCGATGATCGCGCTGGGCGTGGTCGTGCTGCTGTTCCTGGTCGGCTGGCTGCTTGCCCGCGAACTCTATGCCGACAGCAAGATGGAAGATTGCGTGATGTCCGGCCGCACTAACTGCGCGCCGCTCGATACGTCCGGCCGCTAGCGGCAGCATCCTTTAGCAAGCGCAGCAAAAAGGCTTTTGTTCCCGCTACGTGGCCAAGTTATTGTTGTCAAGTCATCCACAGCCATAACAGTTTCACGATCGCGTCGTGGCAACGCCATAGACTCCTTGCACGCTGTCGCTCGACTGGGATGCGGTGAAGGGCGTCGAGGAGATTCGACGATGATGGTTCAATCCGCGTGCCAAGGTCCCCTATCCCGGACACTTGCGACGGCAAAATTGAGCCGGCCGAACTGCCCGCAATGCGGGAGCGTATTGCTGGTCGCTGGAGAGTCCTGGTTCAGCGCCAGCGGCCGGATTGACCATGCCTGGTCATGTGACGATTGCGGCAACGAGTTTTTGACCTCGATCAGGTTGTGTCGGCGGTAGGTCGTATTGCCGGTCTTGAGTAACCGCATTGTGCGTTCCGTTGAGTGGTCAAGGCCGGTTTAAGCGGCAATAATCGTGGTGATGCGGTGTTTGTGCCAATACCGCGGAAAACGTTCACAGGGAGAATTGCCATGCGTCAAACATTCGTCCGCCGTTCGGTATTGGGTTTGGGCTTCGGCGGCGCCGTTAGCGCCGTATTACTCGGCCGGACCAAACCGGCGAAGGCCGCTACCGTCACCTATAAAACCACCATGAACGGGGCCACCGAAGTCCCGCCAAACACCACGACCGGTACCGGCACGGTGACCGCAACGTTCGATCCGGGCACTAAAATGCTGACCTGGGAAGGCACCTTCTCCGGTCTTACCGGCCCCGCTACCGCCGCGCATTTCCACGGCCCGGCCGAGGCCGGCAAGAACGCCGGCGTCGCGGTCTGGATTTCGGAAAAAGGCGCGCCGTTCGCCAGTCCGTTCAAGGGCTCGGCGACATTGACGGACGGCCAAGTCTCCGATCTGCAAAGCGGCCTGTGGTACGCGAACGTACATACCGCCGCCAATCCTGGCGGCGAGCTTCGTGGCCAGATGACGAAAGCTTAAGTTTCGCGCTGGTTTGTTGCGTTCGTACCAAGTGCGAGAGTGTGTGACCCGCCGGTCCCGCGTATCACGGGCCGGCGGGCTAATTTCCTAGCAGTAACGGTTTGCGCCCCGGCGCGCCGCGATCACTGCTTTGGGATGTGCGCGCCGGCGATCAACTTCCTTCATTTTGATCGCGGTGGTCGGCCTTGGCCACCCACTGTGCCTTGGTTTGCGCGCGGAAATCGTCAGAGCGGCCTGCGGCGATGGCCGCACGCGCGCCGGCCATCAGCTCCTGGTAGTAAAACAGGTTGTTGATAGAGAGCAGCGTGCCGCCGAGTGCTTCGCCGGCCCGGAACAGGTGATGCAAGTAGGCGCGTGAAAACTCGCGGGCCGCCGGACAGCGGCTCTCAGAATCGAGTGGACGCGGGTCCTCGGCGTGATGCGCATTTTTGATGTTGATCGGTCCGAACCGGGTGAAGGCCAGTCCGTGCCGGCCATTACGTGTCGGCATCACGCAATCGAACATATCGATGCCGCGGGCGATCAACTCCAGCAGATCATCAGGTGTGCCAACGCCCATTAGGTAGCGTGGCCGCTCCGTAGGCAGCGCCGGAACAGTCTCGGCCACCATTTTGAGCATCACCTCTTGCGGTTCGCCAACCGCGAGGCCGCCCACCGCATAGCCATCGAAGCCGATATCGACGAGGGCACGGGCGCTTTCTACACGCAGCGCCGAATTGTCGCCGCCCTGCACGATGCCGAACAGTGCATTCCCTGGAGCGGCCTTTTCAAAACCGCGCTTCGAGCGCTCGGCCCAGCGCAGCGAAAGCCGCATTGCGCGTTCGATCTCGTCGCGCTCCGCTGGCAGCCTGACGCATTCGTCCAGCTGCATGGCGATATCGGAGCCGAGCAGGATCTGCACCTCTATGGCGCGCTCGGGCGAAAGCTTGACCATGGCGCCGTCGAGGTGGGAGCGAAATGTGACGCCCTGCTCGGTGACTTTGCGCAGGCCCGAAAGCGACATCACTTGAAAGCCGCCGGAATCGGTCAGGATCGGATAAGGCCAGCGCATGAACGTGTGCAGCCCGCCGAGCGCGGCGACCCGCTCCGCGGTGGGCCGCAACATCAGGTGATAGGTATTAGCCAGCATGATATCGGCGCCCGACGCTTTGACGTCGTCATGGTGCACGCCCTTGATCGAGGCCTGCGTGCCGACCGGCATGAACGCCGGCGTGCGCACCATACCGTGCGGGGTGGCGATCTCGCCGGTGCGTGCGGCGCCCGAGGTGGCGATGAGACGGAAGGAAAACGGATTTGACATCGCCGCTATCTACCGCCCCGCCTGACGATCGCAAAGCGGTGGCCAAAGGAACCGGGATTACTCGCGTCTTTTTCCTACCCTGCGACAGCGAAGTGGGTTAGCTTGATTGTAGAGTTGCCAGCGGAACGTGCCGACGTTCTGCAAATCAAAGGCAGCGACCGTGCCCCCCGGCGGGCTGCCATTCACCACCAACTTTCGACCGACGCCGACCTTTGAGCCGGCATTCAAGTCGCAGTTCAACCGCGCTCGCGCGTGTCAGCACGCGAGCGGAATGGAGCTTGAGCCATGCTGGTCAATTTTGGGTTGTTGCTGATTGCGATCGCGATCGTCGCGCTTATTCCCATCGGCTGCATTATGACGCGTGGCCATGGCCCGCGGGGTGTCACGACCTCCGCACACTAAAAAACTGAGCGAACGCTCAGTTTTCCAGGTTGCCTTGCTGGAGCTCACTCCGATGCTATCGGAGCAGCAGGCAGGCGTCGCCGTAAGAATAAAACCGGTAGCCGGTCGCAATGGCGTGCGCATAGGCGCGCTTCATGGTGTCGAGACCGCTGAACGCCGACACCAGCATGAATAAGGTTGAGCGCGGCAGATGGAAGTTTGTCAGCATGGCGTCGACCGCGCGAAAGCGATAACCCGGCGTGATGAACAGCGAGGTCTCGCCGGAGAATGCGGACAGCGTTCCGTCGTCCGCGGCGGCGCTTTCGAGTAATCGGAACGACGTCGAGCCGACGGCCACGATACGGCCTCCGGCGTGGCGCGTCGCATTGAGCGCATCCGCGATTTCGGCGCTGACCAGGCCCCACTCCCCGTGCATTTTATGATCCGCCGTGTCGTCAGACTTCACCGGCAGAAACGTGCCGGCGCCGACATGAAGCGTCACCCGATGCAAGGCGATTCCCCGCGCGTGTAGCGCATCAACCAGTGTATCGGTGAAGTGCAAACCCGCGGTCGGCGCGGCGACTGAACCTTCGTCACGCGCGAACATGGTCTGATAATCGGCGCGGTCTTGCTCGTCGGCGGCGCGGCGGCCGGCAATATACGGCGGCAATGGCATATCGCCGCGTTCTTCCAGCGCCTGATCAAGAGCCGGACCGTGAAACGCAAAGGCGAGCGTCACCTCGCCGCCCTCGCCTTTGGCTTCGACGGTAGCGTCGAGCTGGTCGAGGAAGCAGACGCGACCCTCGCCGCCGAAGCGCACGATGTCGCCGGTTTGCAGCCGCTTGGCCGGACGCACGAAGGCGCGCCAGCGTGAACCGTCAAGCCGCCTCGTCAGGTTGGCTTCAATCCCGACTTCAACGCCGCGGCCGATGCGGCGGCCGTGCAAGCTTGCCGGAAACACCTTGGTGTCGTTGACCACGATCGCATCGCCGGCGCGGAGGAGTGCCGGCAGGTCGGCAATGGTTCGATCTTCAAACGGCGCATCAGGACGCACCACGAGCAGGCACGCGGCATCGCGCGGCGACGCGGGCCGCAAAGCGATACGATCTTCCGGAAGTTCGAAGTCGAACAAGTCCGTGCGCATGGCGTTAAAATGCCGGGTACAAGAATCATGCTAGGAAGGCATATCGAATCTTTGAGGCGGCAAGCAACGTGAGTCCTACCGCGGTCATTCAGGTCAAGCCCGGCATCGGCGATGTGATTTGGCATCTGCCGTTCATTCGCGCCATCGCTGCTGCCTCTCCGGGCGGCCGGATAACGTTCCTGACCCCGCCCCGCACCTGTGCCCGGGACCTGCTGAACGCCGAGCCTGGCGTAGCCGAAGTGCTGTATTCCGAGCATGGCGGCTCGGAACTGCGGCGTGGGCTCAATTTGCTGCGGCTGTCGCAGTTCCTCAAACGCAACTTTCGTACTGTCTGGATTCTCGATCGCACCATTCGGCCGGCGCTGGCGGCCTGGCTCGGCGGCGTGCCTGGGCGCATCGGTCTTGGACTTGGCACTTGGCGCCCGGCGCCTGTTCATCACCAATCCAGGCATCCACCACAGCCATTTCCATGACGAACCAATCGATTGGCTCCCTGCGCTGATGGCGGCGATGAAGGTGCCGTTGCCGACCCGAGAGCCCAATCTGCCGGTGCCCACGGAAACCCTGCTTGCAATCGACGCAAAATTCGCCGCCGAGCCATGGCCCTGGATTGTGCTTGGCATCGCAGCCTCCCACCCCGATTGGCCGGAAGGCTATTGGGCGGAATTTTCCGCCGCGCTGCGCAAGCGGACCAGTGGTTCGATCTTTCTGATCGGCGGCCCGCAGAACAAGGCGCGGGCGAAAGAGCTCATCGCGCGAACGCCGCGCACGGCCATTGGAATCGGTCGCGCTGCTGCGCCACGCTAATCTTTTCTTCGGCAGTAATTCCGGCCCGCTCAATCTCGCTGCGGCGTCGCAGACGGAAGCGTTTGGCCTGTTCGGCAACACGCCGGTGCTGACCTATTCAAATTATATCCATGCCGTCGTCCCGGAGGGGGGACCTTCCGCCGACGGCATGGGGCGCATTTTGCCAACGGACGTGCTGGACGCCATCGCGCCCTATCTCGATCTGCGCAAACAGCCGTAAGCGTCACGGCGCTTTATCGATCGTCCGGTTATCCACAAAACGGATCGCAATCGGCCGCCCGGCTATGGCTCCGCCCATGCCTTCAGTGAAACGCAGCGGCGTACAGCGCGCCAGCGCCGCGTTCACGGCGTCGCGGTAGGTATCGCGCACGCCGTCCGGCGCATCATGGCTCGCGTAAGTCACGCGCGGCGGTGCGACGATCTCGCCGTCACGTTTGAAGGCAAAGCGGATGGTGTATTCCATCCCATGCCGCGCTTCATCTTTCGGCGGCGGCACCCAGCAGGCGCGCAGCGCCGCATACATGGCGCTGATCGAATTGAGCTTCTGCTTATCGCCGCTGTTATCGGAGCTGCCGGTATCTTTGTCGGGGCTGCTAGCGTTGTTATCGGGAGGCGTCGCGTCCGGCGCCGGAGGTTTGTTGGCCGGATCGTTGTCGTCGGTCGAGACAATGTTCAGCCGCAAATCCTCGCCGATCGGCGGGAGGTATTGCGGCGTACACGGTCCGCGATGAAACGGGCCACAGAACGACGGCAGACACGGGTGTCCGCTCAGCACACCACAGGGCGCGCGTGGAAACGGCCGGTTGCTGAGCTGCGCCCACGCGTTATTCGCCGTAGCAAACGCGGCGAGGACCAGACTTCCAAAAACAAACGGAGTTGCCAAACGGAGATGACCCATCCCCGCTCCTTTGCTGCGCCCCCTTAGAGCATGATCCGGAAAAGTGGAAACCGGTTTTCCGAGCAGATCATGCTCCACTTAAAAATCCGAACCATGATCCGAATCGGATCATGGCTAGGCCGCGTCGGCAGCCACCAGCGCGCGGATGATCTTGTCGGGATCGCGCGGCGGTTCGCCACGCTTGAGTTTGTCGACTACGTCCATCCCTTCGACGACTTCACCGATCACAGTGTACTGGTTGTTCAGGAAGTGGCCTTCATCGAACATGATGAAGAACTGGCTGTTGGCGGAATCGTTGCTGTGCCCCTTGCGAGCCATGCCGACAATACCGCGATCGAAAGCCACCTTGGAGAACTCGGCTTTCAGGTCCGGATGCTTCGAGCCGCCGGTGCCGTTGTGGTGCTGGCCGTCCCCGGTCTGCGCCATAAAGCCGTCGATCACCCGATGAAACGGCACTTCATCGTAGAATTTTTCCCGCACCAGCTTCTTCAAACGCTCGGCATGTCCCGGCGCCACATCGGTGCGAAGCTTGATGACGATCGTTCCCGGCGTGGTTTCAAGGATCAGGGTATTTTCGGGATCGTCGTGTTTGGGGGAAGCCATCGCAATCATTCCTTTCTCAATCTGTCCAATACAGAACGTCTAATCGGCTCTTACGGTTCGATCGTCGCTTTCTTGATGTAATCGAGCTTGGCGAAATCCTTTGTCAGGTAGGCATTGCCCTCCTGCTGGACGCGGCCCTGCTCAGGACCGTTGCCGCCGGGCGCGCCTTCGCCGTAACCGCTGTACAGCGCATCGACGACATTCATGCCGGTGACCACCTGGCCGAATGGCGCAAAGCCCATGCCGTCGAGCCGGTTATTATCGCCGAAGTTGATGAACACCTGCGTGGTGCGGGTATTTGGCCCGGCGGTGGCAAAGGTCACCATGCCGCGGGTATTGCTCTGTTTCACCTGATCGTCGCGGATGCGCGCCTGACGCCACTGTGCCGACACGCTCGGATCGCCGTTGAGGCCGAACTGCACCATGAAGCCGGAGACGACCCGGAAGAAGCGTGTGTTGTCGAAGAAGCCGTTCTTGACCAGGTTATAGAAACGGTCAGCGCCGGTCGGCGCCCAATCGCGGTGAACCTGGATCTCGAACGTTCCTTTGCTGGTATCGAATTTGGCCTTGTAGACCGGCGGCGCCTGCTCGGTCAGGGCCGCGGGATTCATCAGGACCTGGCTCGTGGCGGGACTCATGGCCAGCGGCGCGATAACGAGCGCAAGCAGAATTATAAGCGGACGGAACATGTCATCTCCCGGATGAAGAATTTTCAGGCTTTGACGAATTTCTTCTTCAATCGTGCGGCGACCTGCGCCGGCACGAAAGCCGAAACATCGCCGCCCATGGCCGCAATCTGGCGCACCAACGTGGCGGTGATCGGGCGGACCGCGGGCGACGGTGGCAGGAACACGGTCTGCACTTTGGGCGCCATCGCGCTGTTCATTCCGGCCATCTGCATCTCGTAATCGAAATCGGTGGCGTCACGCACGCCGCGCACCAGGATGGTAGCGCCTTCACGTTGCGCGGCGGTGACGACCAGATCGGCGAACGTCGTGCAGGCGATCGCGCAGCCGGCGGCGCGGCCGAGCGGCGTGCAAATCTCGTCAAGCATCGCGAGGCGTTCTTCGGCCGAGAACAGCGGCGTCTTGCCGGGATGGACGCCAACCGCCAGCACCAGCCGGTCGGCCAAATTCACGGCGGCGCGGACCACGTCGAGGTGGCCGTTGGTGATGGGATCAAATGATCCGGCAAATAGAGCGGTGCGCGGCATGGTCGGGGTCTAGCCCGCGCCTAAACGAACCGCAAGGTAGCTTTCAACAGCCCGGTATTTGGCCTGTCAGAAGAGGACAACCACTTTCAGGTCGGGCTCTAGAGATCAATTTGTTTGTTTTTTCAACCAATTACAGGAAACCGTGAAAGTGTGATGGCTATCAAAGAACCAAACCCGGGTTAATGCGACACAACTATTAACAGATCAGCAACCAATCCGCCGAACAGGCGTTGCCGCATCAGAAGACGGCGAAGGTTGCCAAACAGGGCTGGTGCCATGCTGAATACCTTTTATGCGATTGCCGCAGCCGCAGTTATTGCGGCTTGCCTCGTACTCTCCCCAAGTTTGTCGCCGCAAGTGGAAGCCGGTGCGCCGGCGGTAACCGGTAAGTCCGACCGCGCCGATACCCGGCCGCTTGGCATGGATTGTTCGCAACACGCCTGGCCGTACTACGAAGCGTCCTGCCTGCGCGATACCAGCAACCGCCTTGCCGAGCCGCATCAAGTTCGCGTAGTGCCAATGGGCAAGCCGGCGGTATTGCTGGTCAAGACCGCAATCGCATCGCGCTAGTCGCGCCGCCTCGTTACTGCTTATTCAGTCCGAGCGAATTGACGATCGGCGACCATTTGTCGAGATCGGCCTTGATGACCGCTGTAAAGTCAGCCGGGCTGCCGCCTGTGCGGTTCGTTGCTCAGCCGTTCCAGCGCGGTCTTGAGTTCGGGGGTTTTCAATCCCTCATTGATAGCCGCATTGAGTTTGGCGATGACCGGCCGCGGCGTATGAGCCGGCGCCAACAGTCCGGTCCAACTTGTCGAGACGAAATTCGGAAATCCGCTTTCCACCATGGTCGGCACGTCCGGTAATTGCGGGATCCGTTTCGGCGTCGTCACCGCGAGCGCGCGCAGGCGCCCCGCCTGGATCAACGGCAAAAGAACGCTGGTGCCCTCGAATGTCATCTGAACGTTGCCGGCGACCACGTCGTTGATCGATGGGCCGCCGCCCTTGTACGGCACATGCACGATATCGATGCCGGCGCGGGCTTTGAACATTTCACCGATCAAATGCGGCAGCACGCCGATGCCGCCGGATGAAAAGTTGACCTTGCCCGGATTGGCCTTCGCATAGGCAACCAGCTCCTGCACGGTGTTAGCCGGCACCGAAGGGTTGACGACCAGGATGTTCGAGCTTTCGCCGACCAGCGCGACCGGATCGTAGCTTTTCAAGGGATCGTAGCCGGCATCGGGATGCAGCAGCGGTGCTATGACAAGCCCGCTGGCGCTGGAATAGAGTAGCGTATAGCCGTCCGGTGCCGCTTCAGCCGCATCCTTCGAGCCGATGGTATTGCCGGCGCCGGCGCGATTTTCAACGACAAAGCCCTTGCCGAGCGAGTTCTGCAGAGAGTTTGCGGTGAGCCGTGCAATGACATCGACCGGGCCGCCCGGCGGCGTCGGCACGATGATCTTTACCGGCCGGTCGGGATAATCCTGAGCGTCCGCGGAAGCGGCCGCAAAGCCGATCAGTACGGCGGTCGCGAGAACAAGCTTTCGGATCATCGCGTTTCCTCAAAGCCGCTTTTGATGCGGGCTGCGGAGGGTTTAACGCAATCTCGCCGGTCTTGTCCGCTGGGGCGTGTCGCGCTCACTCCTTCGCTTCCCAAGACCGTAGCCCTAGCGGGTTAGGGCCAATCGCGGTAAATCCTTGTCCGGCCGCCGGAGCCGGGGTCCGGCACCGCAAAACATGAGTTATTTCGGTGATTTATCTCATCGACAACTACGACAGCTTCACCTTTAACCTAGTGCATTATTTCGGCGAACTGGGCGCCGAGGTCGACGTGCGCCGCAACGACAAGGTGACGAGCGACGCGGTGGTCGATGCCGATCCCGATGCCATCGTGCTGTCGCCCGGTCCCTGCACGCCCAAGGAAGCGGGCATCTGCCTCGACCTGATCGCGAAGGCCGGCTCGACAATCCCAATCCTCGGTGTCTGCCTCGGCCATCAGGCGATCGGCGACGCGTTCGGCGGCAAAGTGGTACGCGCGCCCACTCAAGTGCACGGCAAGCTTTCCGAGATTCGCCATAACGGCTCCGGCGTGTTTCGCGGCATCAACGCGCCGTTCAGGGCTACGCGCTACCACTCGCTGGTGGTCGAGCGCTCAAGCATGCCGCGCGACTTGACGGTGACTGCGGAAACGGAAGATGGCGTGGTGATGGGTCTCGCCCACACCAAGCTTCCGGTCCATGGCGTGCAATTCCATCCCGAGAGCATTGCGTCCGAGCACGGCCATCTGATGCTGAGGAACTTTCTCGACATCGCCGCGGCGTGGAACGACAAGACCGGGCGGCGGCAAGCGGTGCAGAAGACGCCGCAACGAACGCCGGAACGGGTTAACTAGGGGCGAAGCGTGGCAGCAGACTTCAAGGCAATTGTCGGCAAGGTCGCGACCGGTGCAACACTCGGCCGCGACGAGGCTGCGACCGCGTTCGAACAGATGATGTCCGGCGAGGCGACGCCATCGCAAATGGGCGCGCTGCTGATGGCGCTGCGGGTGCGCGGCGAGACGGTCGACGAGATCACTGGCGCGGTGACGGCAATGCGCTCGAAGATGTTACGCGTCACCGCGCCGCCCGATGCCATCGACGTCGTCGGCACCGGGGGCGACGCTTCGGGCTCGTTCAATATCTCGACCTGTGCGGCGCTGATTGTCGCCGGCGCCGGTGTGCCGGTCGCCAAGCACGGCAACCGCGCGCTGTCGTCGAAATCCGGCGCCGCCGACGTGCTTGCCGCGCTCGGCGTCAATATCGACCTAAGCCCGGATAAGATCGGGCTCTGCATTCGCGAAGCCGGTATCGGCTTTATGTTCGCGCCGGCGCATCATCCGGCGACCAAGAACGTCAATCCAACCCGGGTCGAGCTCGGCACCCGCACCATCTTCAACCTGCTCGGGCCGCTGTCGAACCCGGCTGGCGTGAAGCGCCAGATGGTCGGGGTGTTCTCCAAGCAATGGACCGAGCCGCTGGCGCAGGTTCTCAAAAATCTCGGCGCCGAAAGCGTGTGGGTGGTTCACGGCTCCGACGGCCTCGACGAGATCACCACCACCGGCCGGACCAGCGTGAGCGCGCTGGAAAAGGGCGCCGTCCGCAGCTTTGAAATTTCGCCGGAAGACGTCGGCTTGCCGCGCGTTAAGCCGGAAGCGTTACGCGGCGGCGATGCCGCGACCAATGCCACGGCGGTGCAGGACGTGCTCGAAGGCAAGAAGACGCCGCTGCGGGACATTGCGCTGTTCAACGCCGCAGCGGCCCTTGTGGTCTCTGGCAAGGCTGCCGACATCAAGGCCGGTATGGACCTTGCTGTTCAGTCGATCGATTCCGGCGAAGCCGAAGGCCGGCTCGACCGGCTGATCGTGGTGTCGAACGATGGCTGACATCTTGCAAAAGATCGCGGACTACAAGCGCGAGGAAATTGCTGCGGCAAAGCGGCAACGCCCCTTCGCCGCGCTTCAACGCGACGCTGCGGCGGCGAGTGCTCCGCGCGGCTTCTTGCGCGCTATCGAACGGCGGCTCAACGCCGGCGACTATGCGCTGATTGCCGAGGTGAAGAAGGCAAGCCCGTCGCGCGGACTGATCCGTGACGATTTCGATCCACCGGTTTTGGCGGCGGCCTATGAAAAAGGCGGTGCGACCTGCCTCTCGGTGCTGACCGATGCGCCATCGTTCCAGGGTAGCCTCGACCATCTTCGCGTCGCGCGCGCTTCTGTTTCGTTGCCGGTGCTGCGCAAGGACTTCATGTACGACACCTATCAGGTGACGGAGGCGCGGTCTTCCGGCGCCGATTGCATCCTGATCATCATGGCTGCCTTGGACGATGCATGTGCCGCGGAGCTCGAAGCCGCCGCCTCGGCGCTCGGTATGGACGCGCTGATTGAAGTCCACGACGAAGACGAATTGTCGCGCGCGCTACGTCTGAAGTCGCGGCTGCTCGGCATCAATAACCGCAATCTGAAAACCTTCGAGACGACTCTCGCCACATCAGAGCGGCTGGCGCGCCTCGTACCAAAGGATCGCATCATTGTCGGTGAGAGCGGCATTTTTACCCCGGACGATCTGGCGCGGCTCGGCCGTGCCGGCATTTCGGCTTTCCTGGTCGGCGAAAGCCTGATGCGCGAACGCGACGTCACGGCGGCGACCCGCGCGTTGTTGACGCGCAAGCCCGCTCTGGCTGCGGCGCGGTGAAGACTGTGGCGCGAAGCAGCAAGAAGCTCACTCACCTCGGCGTGCGCGGCGAAGCTCATATGGTGGATGTCTCGGCGAAGCCCGCAACCGAGCGGATCGCCGTCGCTGAAGGCTGCGTGGTGATGACAGCAAAAACGCTCGACCTCGTGCGCCGGGGTGACGCCAAGAAGGGCGATGTGCTCGGCACCGCGCGGATCGCCGGCATCATGGCGGCTAAGCGCACCCACGAGCTGATCCCGCTGTGCCATCCCCTCGCGGTTTCGCAAATCGAGGTTGATGTGACGCCAGACACCAGGCTGCCTGGCGTTAAGGTCAAAGCGCGCGTCAAAGTCTCCGGCAAAACCGGCGTCGAAATGGAAGCGCTGACCGCGGTATCAGTCGCCTGCCTGACCATCTATGACATGGTCAAAGCGGTCGAGCGCGGCATGCGTATCGAAGGTATTCGCCTGGTCGAGAAGAGCGGCGGGCGCAGCGGTCACTATCGCGCGGAGTAATGCAGTGGCGTTGATTTCGGTTGCCGAAGCGCTCGAACACGTCCTGGCGCACGCTGCGCCGCTCGATGCCGTGACCGTGCCGCTCGCCGAGGCAGACGGCCGCGTGTTGGCGAGTGATCTCAAATCGCGCCGCACCCAGCCGCCGGCCGACGTCTCGGCAATGGACGGCTATGCCGTTCGTGCCACTGACGTTCAAAATGCACCGGTGCGGCTCAAGGTCATCGGCGAAGTGCCGGCAGGAAAACCATACTCGGCTAAAGTCGGCACCGGCGAAGCCGCGCGCATTTTTACTGGTGGTTTTGTGCCTGATGGCGCCGACGTGGTCGTGGTGCAGGAACAGACCAGACGCGATGGCGACAGCGTCGAGATTCAAAAATCTGCCGTCGTCGGCCGTAACGTCCGCACCGAAGGGCCTCGACTTCAAAGTCGGCGAAACGCTCTTCAGCAAAGGCCACCGGCTTCGTGCCCGCGATCTCGCGCTGGTTGCCGGGCATGAATTACCCGGACGTGCCGGTGTACCGGAAGCCAAAGGTGGCGCTGTTCGCGACCGGCGACGAGCTTGTTCCGCCTGGCACCGAGCCGGGACCCGGGCAAATCGTATATTCGAACGGCTTTGCGCTCGCCGCGCTGATCAGGAGTGAAGGCGCCGAGGTGATCGATCTTGGCGTGGTCGGCGACAAACTCGATGAGACGATCGCCGCGGTGCGGCGCGCCCGCGATCTCGGCGCGGATATTCTGCTCGACGACCGGCGGCGCATCGGTCGGCGACTATGACTTCGTCAACCGCGCGCTCGCTGCTGAAGGTGTCGATCTTTCGTTCTGGAAAATCGCGATGCGGCCTGGCCGGCCGCTGATGCATGGTCGGCTGGGCGCCAATGGTCGGACGATGGCCGTGCTCGGCGTGCCGGGCAATCCGGTGTCGTCCTACGTCTGCTCTTTTCTGTTTCTGGTGCCGCTGATCCGCAAGCTCACCGGGCGCGCCGACCTTGTGGCGCCGACCGAGACCGCCACACTTGGCTGTGACCTGCCGGAAAATGACGAACGTGCCGATTACCTACGCTCGAAATTGGCCGATGGCACTGCCGGCGCCGTGGCGACGCCGTTTCGAACCCAGGACAGTTCGATGATGGCGCCGCTCGCGCAGGCCGGCTGTTTGGTTGTCCGCGAGCCGTTCGCGCCGCCGGCCAAGGCCGGAGATCTTTGCGTGATGGTACGGCTCGATTGCTAGTCGCCACGTTCTTCCAACAAAAAAGCCCGGGACTTTCGTCCCGGGCTCACATCCCCAACACTCCCCCGAGTATAAGAAAACGTCAGTGCCAGTTGAAGCGGTAATCCAGTCCGGAGACCACCGTCTGCACACTCGTCTTCACATTCTCTCCTGTCAGCGTGCCACCTAACCCGGTCGAGGTTGCCGCTAAGGTCGAGGTATTGAAGACCGAGTAACGGTACTCGGTGTAGAAGAACAGCCCTTTGATCGGGATAATTGTGACTGGCGCCTCTATGCCGCCACCGGTGAACCAGCCGCCCTGATTGAGCGCTGTAGTAGTAACCGTTCCAGCTGCGCCCGGAATGCCGAAGCCGACCGCGTTAATCGCACCCAGGCGTTCATTGGTGTAGCCGCCATTGAAATAGCTAAGCACAGTCGGCGCAACAAGAAGTCCGATCCGGCCACCTACAGCCCACGTCGAGTTAATTTTCTCTTGGCCATCGATTGGGTTATTGACGGCGCTTGCGAGGCCGGTCGAGAAGTTACCTTTCATGCTCGACGGATCCCAATCCGCGAACACACCGGCGACGATGTTACCAAAGGGGGTAGCCCCGAACTGATAATCGAAGCCAGCCTTGACCTGCCCAGTCCAGCCTTTGGCACCATTATCGATCGTGCCGACGAGCGGGCCTGCGGCGCCCAACGGGGTGGTGGCAAGATCAGCCACGCCGTACCCGAAGCCGCCGCCAAAATAGAAGCCGGTCCAGCTCCACACCGGCGCGGGCGCCACTGAGGCTTTCATCGGCATGGACATATCGGCCGCGTGCGCGGCACCGGACGCCATAGCAACAGCTGCCACTGTCGCAATCAGAATATTCTTCATGGCATGAACCCTCAAAATGAATCCGTAGGAACTCTTGATTCCTCCGTTCAGCATAACCCGCAAGCGTCGGAAATACTGTTGCGCGGCAGCATCACTCGCCCGGAATCGACGGCGTGCGGAGTGCCGATCGTTCAACTGATCTCGTGTGCTGCCTTCGCGCTTGTGTAATTCCGTTGGCCGAATTGATAGTTGGCTGTGCGGTGTCCCGTTACGCAGCGGGCTCCGTACTTTGATACCGCTCATCGTCCGGCGCAAAACACATCTCAATTAGCGCCGGTGCCGCCTTCTCGCGATTTACCGGCGCAAGAGAAATAAAGCCGAAAAATCAACTTACTTGCGGCCGGTCGGGCAACCCGTCCGAGCGCAGCGCCCGGGTTAAATTTGTGCGTTAAGCACTGGTTTGCTTTGCCGGTGGATTTCTTCACTTCAAATTAAATGGTTGCAGAACACATATAGAACGGATAGTGTCCGTTCATGCTTTGTTTCGGCTTTTAAGCCATCGAGAGAGGAACGCCGATGTTGACCCGCAAGCAGGCCGAGCTCCTGCGCTTTATTCACGAGCGCCTCAAGGAAGCCGGCGTCCCCCCTTCGTTCGACGAGATGAAGGATGCGCTCGACCTGCGCTCCAAGTCGGGCATCCACCGCCTGATAACGGCGCTCGAGGAACGTGGCTTCATTCGCCGACTGCCGAACCGGGCGCGCGCCATTGAAGTGATCAAGCTGCCGGAGTCGATGTCGCACGGGATCGCGGCCGGCCGTAGCCGTGGTTTCACGCCGAGCGTGATTGAGGGCAATCTTGGCCGCGGTCGCAGCAACTCCGACGAAGAAGGCGGCCGGCCAATCGCGGTGCCGGTGATGGGCCGCATCGCCGCCGGTACGCCGATCGAAGCGATCCAGACCCGCAGTCACACCATCAACATGCCGCCTGAAATGCTTACCGCCGGCGAGCACTTCGCCCTTGAGGTGCGCGGCGACTCCATGATCGAGGCCGGTATCCTCGATGGCGACATCGCGCTGCTCAAGCGCAGTGACGCTGCCGATACCGGCGACATTGTCGTCGCCTTGATCGATGACGAGGAAGCGACGCTGAAGCGTTTCCGCCGCCGTGGCGCGTCGATCGCGCTCGAACCGGCTAACCCGCAATACGAAGTGCGCATCCTGCCGCCCAATCGCGTGCGGGTTCAGGGCAAGCTGGTTGGGTTGTTCCGGCGTTATTGATCCGCCTCGATATCTTCGGGCTTGGGCGTGGCATCGCGCGGCGCGGTTTGTGTCGTGCCGCTGTTTGAGCTGACGGGTTCTTCTGTTGCTGTGAGCCGCGGCCATTGTGGCGACCACGGCCGGTCGTAATTCGCGGGACGCACCGACTCGATTGCAAAGCCGGCACCGTCGCGCCGCAGCGTCGAGCGCACCCCGTCGCCGCCATAGCTCGCGTCCGACCACCTGCGCCGCACAGTCGCCCGGAGCACTCCGCGGCGTCACGATCAGGACCGCGTGACGGCAATCCTCCTCGAATGCATCGGGCCTCAGATCGTAGGCGACCATGGCGCCGTCGCTGAGCTTGCCGATGCAGCCGGAGGAATCGCAAGCAATCCCCTCGCCTAGCGCGCGGTCGTGATAATCGCGCGCATCGGCGTCCGCGGCGAGCCATTCCTTGATCGCGAATGTGTCGCCGCCGGTATGATGGAACGCAAGCTGTCCGCTCGCGCCGCGCACCGCGAAGACGCGACCGTCGTCGGATACCAGAACGTCGGGGCGCGGCAGGTCCGCCGCCCAGATCACGCCGGCGAGCGCCAGCACAATGCCGCTCCAGCGCAGCGGCGTCTTGAACAGTCCGATCACCAGCAATCCAGCGGTGGCGAGCAGCAGCGGACCTGCGCCGAAGCTGGTGACATGTCCGACGGCGCCCGGCAGGTTCGCCACCCAGAGCGACACCTTGTCCATCCATTCGAGCCCGTATCCCATTTGCCGCCAGCACTCGCCGTCGAAGCCGAACGGAATGGCGAGCAGTCCGATCAGTCCCCATGGCATGACCCATGCGGAGACAACTGGCATCGCCAATAGATTTGCAATCACGCCGTACGGCGCCAGGCGATGGAAGTGGTAGGCGGCGTATGGCGTTGTCGCGAAGCCCGCAACCAGCGACGCGATAGTCAGGCTGACGATCTCGTTGGTCCCCCACAGCGCCGCGCGCGTGCCAAGCGAGCTGTCGGCGCCGGAGCGAAGCCGCGGCACACCGCGATCGTAGGAAGCGACCAGTGCCAGCGTCGCTGCAAACGACATCTGAAAACTCGGATGCACCACCGCCTGCGGTGCAAATATCAGAACCAAAAACGCGGCCGCCGTAAGCGTGCGCAAGGTCAATGCCGGGCGGTCGAGCATCACGCCGGTCAGTACGATCGCAATCATCAGGTACGAGCGTTGAGTAGCGACCTCCGCACCGGATAGAACGAGATAGAACGTCGTTGCGATCAGCGCGCCGGCCGCCGCCCATTTCTTGATCGGCGCGCGGTCGGCAAGGCCCGGGATCAATGCGAGCAGCGCGCGGAACAAAAAGAACACCACGCCGGCAACCACCGCCATGTGATAGCCGGAGATCGACAAAACATGGCCAATGCCTGAAATGAACAGCGCGTTGTAGAGATTTTCCGAAATCACATCGCGCCGGCCGTTGAGCAGCATGGCGGCGATGGCGCCCTTGTCGCCGGGCAACACCGCGCGCACATGCACGTCGATGGTATCCCGCAGCCGTTGTACGGCGGCGTCCACTTGCTGCATCAGTCCCGCGGTCGACGGCGGCGTAACGATCTTGATCGCGCCGCGCACAAAACCGGACGCGCCGATCTGCTGAAAATAAAGGTCGCGGGCAAAATCGTAAGAGCCGGGCATCAGCGGCTGCAGCGGCGGATCGAGCAGAGCCTTGACTTCGATGAAGCTGCCCGGCGGCGGCGCCATGCCGCGTTTGACCGAGAGACGGACACGCTGCGGCTTGTCCTCGATGCGGTTGCCATCGATCCGCTCGACGCGGATCACGATTCGATCGGTGTGCTGGCTTTCCTCGCGCAGCTCGACAAAGCCCGCAATGGTCACGCCGGAGGCGTTGTAGCGCAAGATCGGATGCGCGATGAATGCCGTCTTGATGGTGGCGACAGCGAAGCCGCTGGCGATGGAAGTGATGAAAAGCGCCACCACAAACGCCGTCAGGTGCCGGCGCAGCAGAAATGCGCCGAGCGCGCATGCTACGGCCGTGCCGGTAGCGATCTGCCAAACCGGTTCGTGCTCGGCGGTAAAATAGATGACAACGCCGAGGCCGTAAGCGACCACCAGCCACGGCAGCAGCCGTCCGGCGGCGGCTTCCTGCGCCGCCCATTGTCTGACTTGCGTGGCAAAGACGAATTCACCGCGCTGCGCCGCGCCCCAAAGCGGACGCACGACACCGGCCGGCCGGGTCCAAACACCCGGCCAGACGCCTGCCCACGCCTTGGCGCGGACGCGGTTTTCCAAATTGCCGTCTTCCGCCATGGCGCGCCCCCAGCGCGCTTTGAGCATGATCCCGAAAAGGGATGCCGGTTTTCGGATCAGATCATGCTCAATTAACCCACACCATGCTAGCGGCGGGAAAGCGGTGTGGCGAGACGGCTCTTTTGCTTTTCTGTACTCGACGACCGGCGCGTACCGCTAGGCTGGAACGTGTGCTCGCCAGGCCAGTCGGAGGCGGCCGGTGCCGTCAAAACAAGTTCCGCGTCGCAAACGGTGGCGAACCTAAAATTTGCAACGCGGATCAATGCGTTGCCGATTTTTGCTTATGATGATACAGAAACGAAAATGAAGTCGTGTTTCGTCATAAGTCCTATCGGCGCTCCCGGATCACAAACAAGAGAGCACGCTGATGACGTATTCGACTTCATCATCAAGCCTGCAGCAGAGAAAGCGGGATACGCTCCGGTCCGCGCGGATCACGAGGCGCGGCCAGGAACGATCACCGAGCATATGTACGATCACATTCTCGGTGACGACCTGCTCATCGCGCTTTTGAGCGGCCATAATCCAAATGTTTTTTACGAAGTGGCCGTGGCCGAAGCCGCGGCTCGTCCGCTCATTCTGCTTATCGACGGCACTCAAGAGATTCCATTCGACATAAGCATGCGCCGAGTTTTGCAATACGATCTCAAGCCTCGTGCGCTTCAGACCGGCACTCATATCGATGCTCTGGTCCGCAGCATTAAGGAGCTCGAAGCCACAGGCGGCGGCGGCAAGGTGCCGTTCCGCCCCGATCTGAAACCACTCGGCGCCAGCGAGGCAGGGTTGCGATTGGTGCCGCGTTCTCGCGACGTGCCGCGCGAGGAACTGCTGCGTATTATCTCTGCTGCACAGTCTTTTGTGCGTTACGAAGGGCTCGCATTATTCTCATTTGCTAAAATCAAAGACTTCGAGGAAGCGGTGCGCGCAACGCTATCCCGCGGCGTGGCGATGCGCGTGCTGCTGATCCACCCCGACAATCCGGCCCTTGCCGGCATGACGCGCGAATTCACGACGAATTATCTCGACAGCATCCGTGGCGAAATACGGGCAGGCGCGGAGTTTTGGACAAAGCTCAAGCCATCAGGACAGCTGTCACTGCGGTTTCAGAAGACCGGGGCCATGTTCGGCCTGCTTCAACAAAGCGACGCCGGTACGATTTTCACCCAGTACAGCTCTGCTCGTCCAACCAGCGAGTGCGCCACCATTCTGGCCCCTGCGAACAGTCCGTTTCACATAGCGATGACGGAAGACAGCGACTGGCATTGGCAGCATGCGATACCGGAGCTGTGATCGCCTCCGGTCGTCCGCATTTGGCCGTTGGCCACTTAGCTTCCGCTTGAAACCTTCGCCCAGGTGTCGCGCAGCCCGACCGTGCGATTGAAAACGGGTTTCGCCGGCGTCGACTCCTTGTCCGGGCAGAAATAGCCAAGCCGTTCGAACTGCACGGGCGCATCGGAATTGCCGCCGGCGAGCGATGGCTCGACGCGCGCATCCGTGATTACTTCGAGCGAGTTCGGATTGAGGTCGGCCGCGAAATTGCTCGCGGCCGGATCGGGCTTGCTGAACAGCGGATTATAGAGCCGCACCTCGGCTGGAACGGAATCCTGCGCCGAGACCCAATGCATGGTCGCTTTCACCTTGCGGCCGTCAGGCGCGTTGCCGCCTTTGGTCGCCGGATCGTAGGTGCAGCGCAGTTCAATCACGTCGCCCTGCGCGTTCTTCTTCACCTCGCGGCAGGTAATGAAATACGCATACCGAAGGCGAACCTCGGTGCCCGGCGACAGCCGAAAGAATTTCTTCGGCGGATTCTCCATGAAGTCGTCGCGCTCGATGTAGAGCTCGCGGCCGAAGCGGATACGGCGCGTGCCGGCCGTCGGATCCTCCGGGTGATTGACCGCCTCGACGTCCTCGCCCTGCCCTTCCGGATAATTCTCGATCACCACCTTGAGCGGGCGCAGCACCGCCATCCGCCGCTGCGCGGTCTTGTTGAGATGCTCGCGGATCGAAAAATCCAGCATCGCCATGTCGACGATGCTGTTGGCCTTGGCGACACCGATGCGCTTGACGAAATCGCGGATCGCTTCCGGCGGCACGCCGCGGCGGCGGAGCCCCGCGAGCGTCGGCATGCGCGGATCGTCCCAGCCGCCAACATGGCCGCCGCGCACCAGCTCGGTGAGCACGCGCTTCGACAGGATCGTGTAGGTCAGATTAAGCCGCGCGAACTCGTACTGATGCGGATGCGACGGCACCGGCAGATTGGCGAGGAACCAGTCGTAAAGCGGCCGGTGATCCTCGAATTCGAGCGTGCAGATCGAATGGGTGATGCCCTCGATGGCGTCGGACTGGCCGTGCGCGAAATCGTAGCTCGGATAGATGCTCCAGGTCTTGCCGGTGCGCGGATGCTCCGCATGCAGGATGCGGTAGAGCACCGGGTCGCGCAGATTGATGTTGCCGGACGCCATGTCGATTTTGGCGCGCAGCACCCGCGCGCCATTCGGAAATTCGCCTGCGCGCATGCGGCGGAACAGGTCGAGATTTTCCTCAACCGGGCGCTCGCGGAACGGGCTGTTCTTGCCAGGCTCCGTCAGCGTGCCGCGCGTCGCGCGCATCTCGTCCTGGGTCTGGTCGTCGACATAGGACTTGCCGGCGCGGATCAGATCCTCGGCCCAGGCGTAGAGCTGCTCGAAATAGTCGGACGCGTGATAGAGGTTCTTGCCCCAATCGTAGCCAAGCCAGTGCACGTCGCGCTCGATGGCGTCGATGTATTCCTGCAACTCCTTGGTCGGATTGGTGTCGTCGTAGCGCAGATTGCAGTGGCCGCCGAATTCTTCCGCCACGCCGAAATTCAGGCAAATCGACTTGGCGTGACCGATGTGCAGATAGCCGTTCGGCTCCGGCGGAAACCGGGTAACGACAGACTTGCGGCGGCCGGAATCAAGATCGGCGCGCACGATATCGCGAATGAAGTCCTGTCCGGCTTCTTTTTCGGCGTCCTTGGCCGTCGTTTCAGCAACCGTCATGTGGCAATCGTTCCGCCCCCTTGATTCCCACCGTTAGGTGGCATTGGCGACCGGATTGGACAAGTTGGCTTACGGGGTCAAGTACGATTGCCGGGCACGAGAAGTGTGCGTGGCCAAGCGGGCCTGGAAAAGCGCCAAAAAATGCTTTTCGTAACAGCAATCTGTCGTTATCTCGCGAAAAGCCCGACAAAGCTTGCGTAGCGGTTATTGTTATGAGGGAATGAGCCCAAGGTTCGGCGACTGAACCTGACGGATCAATCTTCTTGAAAAGGCTGGAGTACTGGATGCGCACCCTCAAGCGTGCCGTGACGGCGCTGACCGTATTGGGCTGGGTCATGTCGACCGCTTCCGCCGAGGAGTACACCATCAAAGTTGCGACGCCGGAGACGCCTCCGTCGTTCGACAACCTGTATCTGCAGGTTGCCTACGACAAAGGGATCTTCAAAAAGAACGGCCTGGACGTCACGGAATTCATTCAGCTGAAAGGCGGTCCTTTGGCCACGACAGCGGTGGTGTCCGGCCAAGCCGACGTTACCGCCACCGACGTTGAAGGCATCATTCAGGCGACAAAAGCGGGATATCCGGTTCGCGCGGTGTCCTCACCGTCCAATAAGCTTTCTTACGTCGTCGCCGTCAGCAATGACATCAAGTCGTTTTCTGACCTCAAAGGTCAGAGCTTTGCCGTATCCCGGGCCGGCGCGCTTTCCCAATACGTCGTCTTCCCTTTTCTCCAGCGTGAGGACGTATCTCGGAACGACATAAAGTGGCTGTCGGTCGGCAGCAGCAAAGACCGCCTCAACGCGCTTATGACAAAACGGGTCAAGGCGGCTGTGCTGTATCTGGACAATGCCGCTGAGATCAGCGGCAATCCCGACTTCCATATCCTCGCCAATATTGCCGATCTTATGCCGCTTTATCCGCACGAACTCCTTCTCGTTCGCAAAGACGATATCGACAACCGGCCGGAAAAAGTGACCCGTATTGTCCAGTCGATCATCGAGGCGTGCCGGTTTCTGGTCGATCACCGCGACGAGTTGATCGACATCTTCATCAAGTACACCGGGCTGGATCGCGCTATCGCCGAATACACGTACAACAAGCTTATCGCGATGAAACCGTGGGGCGTAAATGGCGGGATGACAGAACAGACTCTCAAGGCTGCCGTGGAAACATCGGTCGAGAATAAAGCGCTCGATGCTCCGATTCCGATCACGGACTTTTCCGATTTCCGATTTCAGGCTGATGCAGTGCGCCGGCTCGGCGGAGCAATTTCGGAATAGCGTCGCATTCAGAGGAAGGTTTTATGATTGCGGCGCTTGAAATAAATAATGTTTCCAAGCAATTCCCGGACAAAGATCAAGTCAAGACACATGAAGTTCTTTCCGGCATAAGCTTCAAGGCGAAGGCCGGTGAATTCATATCCCTGATTGGACCGAGCGGGTGCGGCAAAACCACACTACTGCGCATCGTGCACGGCCTGGAAACGGTGACTTCTGGATCAGTCGTTTGCGAAGGCCGAGCGGTTGTCCGTCCCGACCACAATCGCGCTTTCGTATTCCAGCATTTTAATCTTTTTCCATGGCGAACCGTACGCGCGAATATCGCTTACGGGCTGGAAGTAAGAGGCGATCCGCGTGCCGACCGCGAACACCACGTTCAGTCGATGATCGACCTCGTTGGATTGCGCGGATTCGAAAAATTCTATCCCCATGAAATTTCCGGCGGGATGCAGCAACGTGTCGGCATTGCGCGCGCGTTGGCGTTAGCGCCCGACGTTCTTCTGATGGACGAGCCGTTCGGCGCGCTGGATGCGATCACGCGCGAAAAACTGCAGCGCGATATCGCGGAAATTATGGAAGCGCAGCCGAAAACGACGCTCTTTGTCACGCACAACATGGACGAGGCGATCTATTTCTCGGATCGCATTCTCGTATTTGGAACCAAACCTGGCCGTATCGTGGAGGACGTTATCGTCCCCCTCGCCCGGCCGCGCCAAGCCGACCTGGTGAGAGCAAGCCGCGAATTTGCCGAGCTTAGAGAACACCTCTGGTCGCTCCTCTCGCGTGAGATGCAGAAATGATTCAAGTTACGAGAAGTGCAGCCTATTCCCGCCTGGGCGTTATTTCGTTCCATGCCGGATTGCTCATTCTCTGGGAAGTCGCCTGTCGAGAATTCATCCCGCCTTATTTTCTGCCTCCGCCTTCCAGCATTTTTCAGGCCTTCGTCGTGACGCTGAAGTCCGGTGAGCTGACAACCCAATTGGGACAGACGGCCAGCGTGCTGGTCACGGGATTTCTCCTGGCGCTCGTAAGCGGCATGCTCCTTGGCGTCGCCATGGGAATGTCGCGTACGCTCACGCGCCTGCTTGATCCCTACATCAACGCGATGAACGCCATGCCAACGGTGGCTCTCGTGCCCCTCGTCGTCATCTGGCTTGGGCTCGACTTCCAGGCCAAGGTTTTCCTGACATGGCTGGTCAGTTTCTTTTCGATCGTTATCAGTACGCAAACGGCTGTCCAGAACATCCCACACGCCTATATCGATACGGCGCGCGCGTTCGGCTCCGGGCGCATTGCGACGCTCACCAAAGTCATCGTGCCGGCGGCAATTCCCTTCTTCATCGCGGGTATACGTTTGGGCTTGGCGCGCGCCCTCGTTGGCGTTGTCGTTGCGGAAATGTTCACGGCGCTGTCCGGCCTCGGCTACATGCTCACGACGTATGGAAACACGTTCAAGGTCAATTTCGTCTTTGTTCCCATCGTCGTGCTGGCCGCGCTTAGCGTCTTCCTCAATGCCGGCCTGAAATGGTCCGAGCGACGACTAACGCCGTGGAATCGCGGCCGCACTTGAGCGATGATGATTGAGGCATGATCGCCGCAACTGATCCGAAAGAAAGTGGAATGAAAACGAGTTCAGAGACCGAGCTCAGCGGTGCGCCGCCACGCGCAGCCCCTGATGTCGCACGCCGCGTCGCGGATATTCTCAGCGATGCAGGGGCTAATCTGGTGGCGAGCTTGCCCGACAATTGGATCGCGCCGATGATCCGCCATTTCGATACGGACAATCGGTTTCGGCATGTGCCCGTAAATCGCGAGGAAAGCGCCGTCGGCTTGTGCTCCGGTGCGTTCTTTACCGGGGCGCCCGGCGTCGCCTTGATCGGCGCCTCAGGCTTTCTCACCTGCGTCTACGCCATAACCAAGATCAATTACACTTACCAAATTCCAATGCTGTTTTTGATTACGATGCGCGGAGATCCCGGCGATCCGGCTCGGTTCCATGTATCGAACGGCCTCTACCTGCGCGCGGTGATGGACGCGATCGCCATCCCATTTATCGATATCGATCGTTACGAAGAACTCGAAAAAATAGGCGACGCTTATCGGCATATGTCCGTGATTGGCCGTCCTTATGTGGTTGGGATGTCGCGCAACGTGCTGCGAGGGAATTGCTGATGGCGATGCTCATTGACGCGTGTTTCTCCGCGCTCGCTTCGCGCTGGACCGACGAACTGGTCATCACGTCGGCAGGGAATTCGTCCGAGGTGTGGTGGGAGGTCACCCGCGACACGGAGAAAACCTTTTATCTCGAAGCCTCGATGAGCCTTTCGACGATGTTTGCGGCCGGCATCGCCATGGGCTATCCGGACGCCCGCTTCTGGGCGTTTATCGGCGACGGCGCCTTTGTGATGAATACCGGTATGCTGTTTGTCGAGCGCGATCTCGCGCTCCCAAACATGGTTTCTGTCATTGTCGCCAATCGTTGCTATGGCTCAACCGGCAGTGTTGTCCTGCCTGATAGCCGCGACATCGACTTTGCTGCGGTGGCGCGCGCAGCCGGCATCGCGCGTGTGTTCATCTTCGATTCTGTCGCAAAGCTCGAGGCTGGATTTGATGAGGCTTTTAGATCAGCCGGGCCTGCGACAGTGGTGCTCGAATTAGAGCCTCCAGCCCGCCATTATGAAAGTCCTCCGTTCGACGGACCTGAATTGAAATACCGGTTCGGCCGCGCGCTCGAAAAAAGATTTGGCAGAAACGTGCTTCCGTAGGTTGCTACCTAATAAAGCATCAAAGCAGACCACTTGGCGTCGAAAAATATCATCAGCACCTCTTCACCCCCGCCATCCGCCTCGCGCAAGCAGCTTTTACCGTGGCTGGTCGCGGTGGCGTTCTTTATGGAGTCGCTCGACACCACAATTCTGAACACGGCCGTGCCGGTCATATCGGAGGCCCTCGACGTGGCTCCGCTCAGCATGAAGTCGGTGCTGGCAAGCTACACATTGAGCCTCGCGGTGTTCATTCCGATCAGCGGCTGGATGGCCGATCGTTTCGGAACGCGTCGGGTGTTTGCGTCCGCGATCGGCCTCTTCACGCTGGGCTCCGTTCTCTGCGGTCTAACAAGCGACATCCATCTCCTGGTTGCGTGCCGTGTCCTGCAAGGCTGCGGCGGCGCCATGATGGTCCCGGTAGGCCGGCTCACATTGGTGCGGACGTTCGATAAATCCGAGCTCATCCGTGCCATGAGCTTCGTCGCCATTCCGGGTCTGATCGGCCCGATGCTCGGTCCGGTCGCCGGCGGGCTGATCGTCGGCTACCTGCACTGGCGGGCCATATTTTTTGTGAATCTTCCGGTCGGAATTGCCGGCCTGCTGCTGGTTTATCTGTATATGCCGGACTATCGCGAAGTGAATACCAAACCGCTCGACGTTGTCGGGCTCATTCTCTTCGGTTCCGGCGTGGCGCTGCTGTCATATGTGTTGGAAATATTCGGCGAGCATACGCTGAGCCTCGGAGAAATTATCGGGCTGTTGGCGATTTCGTTTTCGCTCATCGTCGGCTACGGGCTGCACGCGAGGGGGATCGCATTTCCGTTGCTGCAGTTGAGTCTATTCCGCATCCGCACCTTCAGCGCCGCCGTCAGCGGCAGCTTTTTCACCCGTCTCGGCATTGGTGGTGTGCCGTTTCTCTTGCCTTTGCTCTACCAGGTTGGGCTGGGCTTCACGCCGGTACAATCCGGCCTGTTGATCATGCCGCAGGCGATCGCCGCCTTGAGCACGAAATTCTTTATGCCGAAAATTCTGGACCGCGTCGGCTTCCGCGGCGTGCTGATTTCCAACACGATCGTCCTCGGTCTCCTGCTGATGCTGTTTGCCACTATCGGGGCCGCCACCCCTCTTTGGGTCATCGTGTTGCTGGCGTTCTGCTACGGCGCCTTCGCCTCGCTGCAATATACCAGCATGAACACGCTGGTTTATGCCGACGTCCCCGACGATCAGTCGAGCAACGCCAGTTCGATTGCCAGCACCGCACAGCAGATGTCGATCAGCTTCGGGGTCGCGGCGGCGGGGCTGACCACGGCATTGTTCATTCCCGCGAGCTCTGCCTCAAACTCCGCCGAGATGATTCATGGCCTGCATGAGGCCTTCCTTGCGCTTGGCGGATTCACCATCTTGTCGACGGCCATCTTCCACCGATTGAAAAGCGGCGATGGCGCCAACGAGACCCGGCAAAAGGATCTTCATCTCGGGTGACGATCTCGGATTTACCGCCCTCCTGTTAATATCCTCGATGTGTGAGGCCGCCAATCGCGGTGTGTTCATCTTCGATCCCGTCGCAAAGCTCAAGGCTGGATTTGATGAGGCTTTCAGGTCACCCGGGCCCGCGACAGTTGTGCTCGAATTGGAGCCTCCAGCCCTGCAATGCAAACGTCATTTCCGAGTCGGATCATTTCAGCTTTTATTGAAATAATTCTTGACAGAGGAAAGATATTTCAATAACTGCTGAAATATGAAAACACCGAACGCCGTGGCGGCATTGGCCGCGCTCGCCCAGGATAACCGCCTCGATATCTTCCGGCTGCTGGTCCAAGCCGGACCTGACGGAATGGCGGCGGGGCAAGTTGCCAATAAGCTCGGCTTGGCCCCCAACACGCTCACATTTCATTTCGACCGGCTCCGCGTCGCCGGATTGGTCACAGTGCGCCGCGACGGTCGCTCGATGATCTACGCGGCGCACTACGAGACTATGAATGGTCTGCTCGCCTTCCTGACTGAGAACTGTTGCCAAGGTGCGCCTGCATCGTGCGCGCCCGTGGAATGCAAGCCTACTAGGTCGGCACGTAAGAAGGAGCGCATCGCATGAGGCTCTATTTGTTCGAGCATTGCTCGATCTGCTTTCGCGTGCGGATGGCCGCGGCACTGAAGCGACTGCATCTGCAGGAAAGCGTTGTTCTCGAAGACGATTCCGAGACCATGATCCGCCTCGTCGGCCAACGCCGTGTGCCCATTCTAGTTAAGGACGATGGCACCAGCATGCTGGAGAGCATGGACATGGTGGCTCACATCGAGAGTCTCGGCGCACCAGTACTCACCGGCCCGGAACGGCCCGGCATAAGTGCCTGGGTCGACGGGTTCGCGAACAAGACCCCGCCGCTGACCTGGCCGCGTTATCCGCTACTCGGTCTGCCCGAGTTTGCAACCGTCGCTGCGCGTGACCACTTCATCGTTCGCAAGCGCAAACGGCTCGGCGATCTGGTCGAATTGCGGGCCAAGACCTATGAGTTGATCGACGTCTTGATGCCTGATCTCGAAAAGCTCGGTCATCTGATCGAAAGTCCGACCGCGGTCAACGGGGCTCTGTCCCTCGACGATATTCGCGTGCTGCCTCTGCTTCGTTCGGCCGGGGTGGTGAAAGGCCTGCGCTTCCCGGAAAAGGTCCGCTCGTATTTCGAAACCATGATGAACCACATCGGCTATCAACCTTTACCGGCAATCTAGAGGAGCGCCCAATGAAGCGGTTTCACGTACACGTCGCCGTTGACGATCTAACGCAATCCATCGGTTTCTATTCGGCGCTGTTCGCGGCGGAGCCCGCCGTCATCAAGACCGACTACGCAAAATGGATGCTTGATGATCCGCGTGTCAATTTCGCCATCTCGACACGGGGGCGGGAGCCCGGCCTCGACCATCTCGGCATCCAAGCCGAAAACGGCGAGGAACTGAAAGAGATTTACTCACGGCTGCACAAGGCGGGCGGCAATGTCGTCGAACAAGGCCAAACGGCTTGCTGCTACGCCAAGTCGGATAAGTCATGGATCGACGATCCGGCGGGTATCTCATGGGAAACGTTCCACACGACCGGCGAAAGCACCCACTATGGCGACGGCACGGGGGAGAACGCGGCCCGCGTCGCCCATGAGAAGTCGTGTTGCGCGCCAGAGCCAAAGCCCGCGCCCGCCGCCGCACGCGGTTGTTCTGTCGCTTAAGCGTACCGTGACCGATCAACCATTCAACGCGTTGTTTTTGTGCACCGGCAATTCCGCGCGCTCGATCATGGCGGAAGCCATCTTGAACAAGCTAGGCACGGGCAAATTCCGCGCCTACAGCGCCGGTAGTCAACCCAAGGGACAAGTGCATCCCGAGACGATCCGGCTATTGCAGGGCCTCGGCTACGATACGTCCGGCTTTCGCTCAAAGTCGTGGCATGAATTTACAAAGCCCGGCGCGCCGGCGGTCGATTTTGCTTTCACAGTTTGCGACAACGCCGCCGGCGAAACCTGCCCGGTGTGGCCCGGTCAACCAATGACGGCGCATTGGGGCGTTCCCGATCCGGCAGAGGCGAAGGGGACCGAAGCCGAAGTCGCGCTTGCGTTTAAAGATGCCTATCGCATGTTGCATCAACGTATTGCGGTTTTCTCTGCGCTTCCGCTTCGCTCGCTCGATAATTTGACGATACAGAACAAGCTCAGAGAAATCGGCTGGACCTGATGCCCTCGCTGCCGCGACGTTGCGTTGCCGAGTGTTTGGGAACGGCCTTCCTGCTCGCGGGCGTGGTGGGCTCAGGCATCATGGCCGCGAAGCTGGCAGACGGTAACGGCGCGCTCGCGCTTCTCTGCAACACGCTTCCAACCGGCGCGATCTTGACCGTACTCATTCTCACGTTCGGACCGATATCCGGCGCCCACTTCAATCCGGCTGTGAGCATCGCACTGGGGCTGCGGCGCGAACTATTGCCGGGCGTTGCGGCCATGTACATCGGCGCGCAAATCGTCGGCGGAATTGTAGGTGTACTCGCGGCGCATATGATGTTTGAGCTTCCGTTGTGGCAATTGTCCACCACAGTACGGACTGGTTCGGGCCAATGGCTCGCGGAAGGCGTCGCGACGTTCGGGTTATTGCTGACGATCTTCGGATGCGGTGCACGAACGTCTGCCGCCATTCCCTATGCCGTCGGCCTCTACATCACGGCCGCGTACTGGTTTACCGCGTCAACATCGTTCGCCAATCCTGCTGTGACGGTCGCCCGCGCGCTTTCGGATACCTACGCGGGGATTGCGCCGACCGGCGTGCTCGCATTCGTTGCCGCACAGCTTCTGGGGATGCTCGCGGCGGTCGTTCTCAGCCGCTGGCTTTGGCGAACATGAATGTCCACTTTGGATCACTTTTCGCCCTATATGAGCAAGAGCACCATGAGCAAAAGCAAAGACGATGACCTGTCGCCGAAGGAATGGCAGGCGCGGTATGATGCCGCCTGCACGATCGTCGCGCGGAAGTATTGCGAGATGTTCGAATTCTGGCGCGATTGCCGGTACAAGCCGTTCCGCAGCACGATGCGCCCGTGACGCGCGCGACTGTCTGGACCAACGCTGGTTCGGTGTTCCCTACGACGTCAGCATTGCTGCGCGAGAGCGCATGTCGGCTGAAACGCCGCCGAACGCGGACCGCTTCGTTCGGACGGCCTATCACCAGCCGCCCCATTCGGCCGGTAAGCCCAATTCGGAGCTTCGGAAGGCCCGGGCCAAGCACAACGCCGCGAATGAGGGCCTGAACGAAGCCAGGGACCAAACCAAAATGTGATCGTCTCACTGGCTGCTTAGTTTCTTTAAGGAATAGCTGTGCTACACGACGCGTTCACGCGAGAACCTCCTAGGCGCAATGGCTGTCGTCACCCGTTTTGCTCCCTCGCCGACCGGCTTCCTGCACATCGGCGGCGCGCGCACCGCGCTGTTCAACTGGCTCTACGCACGCGGCCGCGGCGGCAAGATGCTGCTGCGGATCGAGGACACCGACCGCGAGCGTTCGACCGGGGCAGCGATCGACGCCATCCTCGACGGGCTGTCGTGGCTCGGCATCGAATGGGACGGCGACGCGATCTATCAGTTCGCCCGCGCTGAGCGGCATCGCGAGATTGCGGAACAACTGCTGGCGGCAGGAAGCGCTTATCATTGCTACGCCACACCCGAGGAACTCACGCAAATGCGCGAGGCGGCCCGCGCCGAGGGCCGGGCAAAACTCTACAACGGCCTGTGGCGCGACCGCGATCCGAGCGAAGCGCCGACCGGCGTTAAACCGACCATTCGGCTGAAAGCGCCGCAGACCGGCGAAACCGTGGTCGAAGATCAGGTACAGGGCCGCGTCGTTTGGCAGAACGAGAACCTCGACGACCTCGTGCTCCTGCGTTCCGACGGCACGCCGACTTACATGCTCGCGGTCGTGGTCGATGACCACGACATGGACGTCACCCATATCATTCGCGGCGACGATCATCTGACCAATGCGGCGCGGCAGACCCAGATCTATCAGGCGCTCGGTTGGCCTGTGCCGGTGATGGCGCACATCCCGCTGATCCACGGACCGGACGGATCGAAACTGTCGAAGCGCCATGGCGCGCTGGGTGTCGATGCCTATCGGGCGATGGGCTATCTGCCGGCAGCGCTGCGGAACTATCTGGTGCGGCTTGGATGGAGCCACGGCGACCAGGAAATCTTCTCGACCGACGAAATGATCGCGGCATTCGATTTGCCGCAGATCGGCCGTTCGCCGGCGCGGTTTGATGTCGCCAAGCTTGAAAACCTCAACGGCCACTACATCCGGCAGAGTTCCGACGCGGACCTGATGGCGGCCATCGAACGGCTTCTGCCCTACCTCCCGGATGGTCCGGCGCTTGCCGCAAAGCTGACGCCGAAGCTTCGGGAGCAGTGGCTGGCGGCCATGCCGAGCCTCAAGGAGCGTGCCAAGACCTTGCTTGATCTCATTGCTGGCGCTCACTTTCTTATCGCGGACAGGCCAATTCCGCTGGACGACAAAGCGACCGCCATGCTGACCTTCGGCGCCAAGGGGCTTTTGGCGGAAGTTGGCGCCGAATTGACGGCCGTCGAGCCATGGACGCCGGAGGCGACCGAGCAAGCGGTCCGCACCTTTGCCGAGCGCAAGGGCGCAAAGCTTGGCGCCGTTGCACAGCCGCTCCGCGCCGCACTCACCGGCCGCACCACCTCGCCGGGTATCTTCGAGGTGCTTTCCGTGCTCGGCAAAGCCGAAAGCCTGGCGCGGCTTGCCGACCAGGCCTTACCTCAAGTCTGAAACGAGAAACGGTGACAGAGCGCTTTATTTTGCGCCATATTCAACCATTGGGCGAAGCGCCCCAACGGGCGCGAGAATGGCGGGAATGACCGACGATGTCGGATGACGGCAAATCGGGCGATCAGGACTTCCTCTACGACGCCTTCATCAGTTACCGCCACGTCGAACGCGACCGCAAATGGGCGGAATGGCTGATCGCTTCGCTCGAAGGTTACCGCGTGCCCAAGGGGCTACAGCAAAGGGGCCTGCCGCCTCGGCTGCGCAAAATCTTCCGCGACGAGGATGAACTCCCCTCCTCGGCCGATCTTAACGATCAGATCCGGGACGCTCTTACCAAATCCCGCTTCCTTATCGTCGTCTGCTCGGCCTTCACGCCGCGCTCAAAATGGGTAGAGCGGGAAATCCAAATCTTCAACGAGCTCGCCCGCAGCGACCAGGTCCTGGCGCTACTCACGGAAGGCGAGCCCGGAGACT
Source organism: uncultured Alphaproteobacteria bacterium (assembly GCA_963742215.1). Taxonomy (GTDB): domain Bacteria; phylum Pseudomonadota; class Alphaproteobacteria; order Rhizobiales; family Xanthobacteraceae; genus BOG-931. The sequence continues at coordinate 85,656 of CAVULJ010000005.1, read as the reverse complement.
CGTTTCCCGACGCAATGCTGGTGCGCCATCGCGAGGTCATCAATCCTGACGGTAGCAAGCGCATCGCCAAGGAAGACAAGGAGCCGCTCGCTGCCGACGTCCGGCCGCGGCCGGGCGTCTCAACCGAGACGTCGAAGCGGATGGCGTTGTTGCGGCTTGTCTCCGTCATCCTCGGCGTCAAGTTCGACGATCTGCGCCAACGCGAGCACGAGCGCGAACGCAAAAGGCATCTAACCTGGATGGCCATCGCGGCGGCGCTGGTCCTTGTGATCGGTGGTAGCGGCGCGCTCTACTGGAACCTGGTCCGTCCAAAGACGACCTACTATCGGCAACTGGTCTCCCGCTGGGGTGTACCAGAAGGCGTCCAAGAGATTGACGCCAAGATCCATGACAGCCTGCCGCGCAGCTACAGCGTGGTCACCCAAAACGGCAAGGTCATCGAGGTTCAGCATGACGGATGGGTCCGCGCCGAAACGGACGGGTTTGCCCGCTGGGTCGTGCATTACGGCGACGACGGCAACGCCCAGAAAGTCGAAATCTTTGGTGTTGGCGGCCGTCTGATCCGCAGCGAGGTGCTGACGCACCAGCCCTCCGGCAACAAGATGCTCGTGAGCTTCGAGCGCTACGGCAATTCGGTAGGACAAGAGGCGACGCAAACACTTGTTGCGGACCCCGGCGGCGCCAATCCGGCGCCGGCCCCGACGAAATCGAAAATCACGCGTCATGAAGTGACGTTCGACGCCAACGGCTTTGCCAGCGAAATCCGTTACCAGGACAATTGGGGCTCCGCGCAAACCGACGCCGAGGGCAGTTTTGGTCAACACCTCAGCCATTCACCGGATGGCTTCATCTTGCGCCGTGCGGAAATAGGTCCAGACGGCGAAGAGATCACGCTCAAAAGCGGCGTGCATGCCGTGGTCTCAGACTATGACCAGCAGGGCGACATCGCACGGTTCACGCTGCTGGGCGAGAATGGCCAACCCATCACCGGGCCGCAGGGTTATGCCTATTACACGCGCGAACACGATTCCGTCGGAGTGATTACGACCCAGGAGTACTACGGTGACGACGGCAAGTTGACGATGAACAGCAGTGGCGCTGCGAAATTGCTTGTCGAGCATGACGAGCACGGCAGCGCGACGGCACTCAAGTTCTACGATGCGAATGGCGAATTGGCGCCGATGAAAGATGGATATGCGATCGTCAGGCGCAAATTCGACAACCATCTGAACCTGATCGAGCAGGCGTTTTTTGACGCGAATGGCCGCCCGACGTTCAACAAGCTCGGCGAGGCCGCGATCCACCAGCAATTCGATTTCGCGTGGCAATCTTGTTGAAGCCGATTATGCCGGCGTCGATGGCAAACCCGCCATCAGTACGCAGGGCTTTGCCAAGATGACGCGGACGTACGACGCCCACGGGAATAATACCGGCGAATCCTACTTCGGCGTTGACGGCCATCCCACCGTCGGCTCGTACGCCTACGCGAGCTACCGCGCGGAATTTGATGACCGCGATCATCGCACCAAGATCGATTACCTGGGCATTGACGGCAAGCCAACGCTCAGCAATGAGGCCATTGCGGCAGTCCGATACACCTATGACGGCCGCGGCAACGAAACGAAACGCGAATTCTTCGGCGTCGATGGCAAGCCAGCCCTGATAACGGGCCGGGGCGCCGTCGGTAGCGGATATGCCGGCTATCGTCAGGACTTCGACGAGCGCGGCAACCTGATCGATACGGATTATTTCGGCGTGAACGGTGAGCCAGCGCTGAACTCAGCTTGGGCTGCAGCAAAGATTTACTACACCTTCGACGATCGCGGCAACGCTATTCAGATGGACATGTTCGGCGTCGACGGCAAGCCCACTCTCGCAACGGGCAGTTACGCGACGATACGTATTCATATAACGCCTTCGGCAATATGACCGGAGGAGCGCGATACGGTGTTCACGGCGAGCCCATCGCTAACTCTCAAGGCATTGCCAGCGACGCAAGCAAGTACGATGCACGGGGCAATCCGATCGAGACCCGGTTTTTTGGTCTCGACGGGAAGCCTGCGATGGAGGCCAGCGGTTATGCCGGCTACCGCCTGCAATATGACGACCGCGGCGATCGGATCGAAGCCATATTTTTCGGACCGGATGGCGCCCCGGTCCTTATCTCGCTCGGCTACGCAATCTTTCGGCAAAAATTCGACGACCACGGCCACGTTCTCGAAACTCGATACCTCGACACCAACGGCAAGCCGATCCTGACCAAGGAAGATATCGCCACGGTGACTTACGCCTATGATGCGCTTGGCCACGAAATCGAGCGCTCCTATTTCGGCATCGACGGCAAGCCGACGCTAGGTTCCGCGGGCGCCGCCAGTTATCGCCAGACGTTTGACGACCGCGGCAACCAGGTGATGAAGGCGTATTACGATGTCGATGGCAAACCGATCGCGATCAAGGACGGCGGCTACGCCAAGGTTGTCTGGCAATATGACGGCCGCAATAACACCATCGAGGAATCCTTTTTTGGCGTCGATGGACAGCCGGCGCACGACGACGGTGGCGTCACCATCAAGTACAGCTACGATGATCTCGGTCGGCTGACCAAGATCGCTTACTTCGACGCCCAAGATAACGAGCTGCACATGGAACTGGTTGTCGCCCGGGTCGTACCCGGCGGCAACGGTGCACAGGCCGGGCTCGCCGCAGGCGATCATATTCTTCGCTATAACGGCCAGGTTGTCGGCTCGCTCAAACAGTTGACCACCCTCGCGACGGAGAACGGGAATCCCTTCCGCACGGTGACCGTGCGGCGCGGCTCGCTGATCCTCAATCTCGAGGTTATGACCGGCACGCTCGGAGTCTATGCCGATCTGGCGCGCATCGGGCAGGCGAAGAGCGAAGCCGAAAGCCCGGCGCCCGCTCCCTCCCGGTGATACTGTGACAGGCGCATAACGGCGCTCTTGGCGACATCTTGCAGTGCACACAAGGTTGCGCTACGCCAATAGGGCCGGATCGACCGCGCCGCGCCTACTTTACACAAGGGTCTAAGCAGCGCGCGGCCTGCTGTTCGGTTATCAGATAAGGATCACGATCATGGACGCGAAGGCCGGCTCCAACCTCAAGACCGGTAGCCTGAAAATCGGCGACAAAAGCTACGACTTCCCGATCTACGACGGGACCATCGGCCCCGAAGTCATCGACATCAGCAAGCTCTACGCCGAAGCCGGAATCTTCACCTACGATCCAGGCTTCACGTCGACCGGGAGCTGCGAGTCCAAGATTACCTATATCGATGGCGACGAGGGCATCCTGCTCTATCGCGGCTATCCGATCGACGACTTGGCCGAGCACGGCGACTTCCTCGAGACCTGTTACTTGCTGCTCTACGGCGATCTCCCGACCACCCAGCAAAAAGCCGCTTTCGTCGATAGCGTGATCCATCACACGATGGTGCACGAGCAGATGAGCCGGTTCTTCCAGGGCTTTCGCCGCGACGCCCATCCGATGGCGGTCATGGTCGGCTCGGTCGGCGCATTGTCGGCATTCTATCACGACTCCACCGACATCACCGATCCGCAGCAGCGCATGGTCGCTTCGATCCGCATGATCGCGAAAATGCCGACGCTGGCCGCCATGGCCTACAAATACTCGGTCGGCCAGCCGTTCATCTATCCGCGACAATTCGCTCGACTATGCCTCGAACTTCCTGCGCATGTGTTTCGCGGTGCCGTGCGAGCCGTACCAGGCAAACCCGGTGCTGGCGCGTGCGATGGATCGCATCTTCACCCTGCATGCCGATCACGAGCAAAACGCCTCGACATCGACGGTGCGGCAAGCGGGCTCGACCGGCGCTAATCCGTTTGCCTGCATCGCGGCCGGCATCGCTTGCCTGTGGGGCCCGGCGCACGGCGGCGCCAACGAAGCGGCGCTCAAGATGCTCGGCGAAATCGGCAGCGTCGATCGTATTCCCGAATACATCAAGCGCTCGAAGGACCCCAAGGATTCCTTCCGCCTGATGGGCTTCGGCCATCGCGTGTACAAGAACTACGATCCGCGCGCCAAAATCATGCAAAAGACCTGCTATGAGGTTTTGAACGAGCTTGGCGTAAAGGACCCGCTGCTGGACGTCGCCATGGAGCTCGAGAAGATCGCGCTGCATGACGACTACTTCATCTCAAAGAAGCTCTATCCGAACGTCGATTTCTATTCGGGTATCACGCTGCGCGCGATGGGGTTCCCGACCACGATGTTTACCGTGCTGTTCGCTCTGGCCCGCACGGTCGGCTGGATCGCCCAGTGGAAAGAGATGATCGAGGACCCGCAGCAGAAGCTTTGCCGTCCGCGTCAGCTCTACACCGGCTCGCCGCAGCGCGACTATCAGCCGATGTCGAAGCGGAAGTAATTCCGCTCTAATTCGTCATTGCGAGCGACAGCGAAGCAATCCAGCGTGCAATGCAAGCCGCGCTGGATTGCTTCGTTCGCCACAGCGCGTCAAAGACGCGCGTAAACGCGCTTTCGCCTCGCAATAACGCCTACGGCGTCTTGGGATCGTACGCCCAGGTCAAATACGCGCCGGCCCAGGTAAAGCCGCCGCCGAATGCCGCCAGGATCATGCGGTCGCCGGCGCGCAGCATGCTTTCGTAGTCCCACAGCGATAGCGGGATCGTGGCGGCGGTGGTGTTGCCGTATTTGTGGATGGTGATCATCACGCGGGCTGCAGGCAATTTCATGCGCTCGGCCATGGCCTCGATAATGCGTTTATTCGCCTGGTGCGGCACCAGCCAATCGATCTTGTCGCCGGTCAGATCGTTGCGTTTCATCAGCTCGGTTGCGACTTCGGCCATCCGCGCGACCGCGAATTTGTAAACCGCGGCGCCTTCCTGATGGACGTAGTGCAGCCGTTTCGCGACCGTTTCGGCCGTTGGCGGCATGCGGCTGCCGCCGGCTTTTTGATGCAGATGCGGCATGCCGGCGCCGTCCGAGTGCACGACCGTATCGACGATGCCGAACTGGTCGCTTGGCTCCAGCAAAACCGCGCCCGCGCCATCGCCGAATAGACACGCACGTGGCGCGATCGGTGTAGTCGATGATCGACGACATCTTGTCGGCGCCGACCACAACGATTTTTTTAAATTTTCCGGTCTCGATAAATTGTGAAGCAACGCTCAGGGCATAAACAAAGCCGGAGCATGCCGCCTGCACGTCAAAGCTGCCGATGCCGCGGATGCCGACCATATCGCAGATCAGATTGGCGCTCGACGGAAAGACAAAATCCGGCGTCGTGGTGGCGCAGATCAGAAGCTCGACGTCGCTTGCCGCCGTACCGGTCTTCTTCAAAAGCCCGCGCACCGCCTCAGCGCCGAGATGCGAAGTGCCGAGCCCCCTTCCCTTCAGGATTTGCCGTTCCTTGATGCCGGTACGCTCGACGATCCATTCGTCGCTGGTGTCGACCATCTGCGCCAGTTCGGCATTGCTCAGGACGTCAGGCGGCACATAGCCGAACACGCCGGTAATCGCGGCGCGGATCGGAGCCTTTCGAACCGTTTTCCTGGCTTTGGTCACGCTACGCGCTTCGGTTTGTGTTCGATGGTAGGTGCCGGATTAGCAGGATGCATGATGCAATGGTAGGGCGGCGGCCGATCCAAGGGGTTAACGCCGGCCCTCGCCGTGCAAAGTCCAATACGATGTCTGCCGCTTTGGCGCTCGGCGCGTCGCCGCCCATGATTGCATCCAGCCGAGAAAACCCCTCGACCTGCCTTCGACGCTCTGGCGTGTCGGACAACAGCGGCATAAGTGCCTCGGCGAGCCTGTTCCGGGGTGCACTGGTGTTGCACAAATTCCGGGACGACATTCTCGCCAATAACGAGGTTCGCGAGAATGATGCTGGTCAGATTTGCGTTGAGACGGATCAGGCGGGCGACAATCTCTTCGAGCGTGGAAAGCCGGTAGGCAGCGACCGTCGGTACACCTGCGAGCGCCAGTTCGAGCGTGACCGTACCGGACGCCGCGAGCGCGGCACGCGCGCAGCGAAAAGCAGCCCACTTTTCGGCGGGGGTCGTCACGATGCGTGGCTTAACAGTCCAGCCGGAACTGGCGCTCCGGAGCGCTTCCGACAGATGAGGCAGCGTTGGAAGCACGAGTTCGATGGGACCGACTCTGTCTGCAACCTGCCCGATGGCAGCGCCGAATATGCTCGGTCAATCGACGAATTTCAGTTGTTCGGCTTCCGGGAAGCACGAGCACGAGCGGAGGATCACTGCGGCGGCGCTGGGCTTCGCTTGGGTTGGGGCGCAAATCGCCAAGGCGCTCGATCAACGGATGCCCAACATACGTGCACGGAGGCCCGCCCAGGCGTTCAAGTGCTGCCGGCTCAAACGGCAAGATTGCGAGCACGTGATCGACATAAGCACGCATGGCGCGCGCGCGGCCCGACCGCCATGCCCAGACCGAGGGCGAGACGTAGTCGATAATCGGAATTGACGGCAGACGCCGGCGCACGCGGCGCGCGACGCGATGAGTGAAATCCGGGCTATCGATGATGACCAGAGCATCGGGGACCTTGGCGACGATAGCGTCCGCAGTCTGTCGAATTTTGCGCAGGATTGCCGGCAGGCGCCGCGGAATTGCGCTCAACCCGACAATGGAGAGCTCCTCGATAGGGAAAGGACTCGCAATTCCCGCATCCGCCATGGCTCGTCCGCCAACGCCGGCAAGGTCCAATTCGTCCGAAGAACGTTGCCGCAGTGCGCGGATCAAGGATCCACCCAGCGCGTCGCCGGATTCTTCGCCGGCAACGATGTAGATGGAAGATGGCCGCGACGCCGGGGCAGTCATCGTGCGCTCGCCTTCGGACACTCCTACAATGAAGATCCCTGCCCGGTCCGCCGCGGCAATCGTCTCGGCCGCCTCCGCGATGATGGTACTTCCGGCACTCACCGCTATACCCGCCAAGCCCGCTTTGGCGACATTCTCGACAGTCCTCGGACCGATCGACGGCAGATCAAAACGCCGGTCCTGCCCGGGCTTGGGCGCCTTGATCAACAAGCCAGTACCCGAAGCGGCGACGCTACACGGCCCTGGCGCCGCATCTCTGTGATGCGCGCAATGCATATTATCGGTGCCCTCCGCCGCTTCAACGGCAAGAACCTGATTGTTGGCAACAACGGCGGCTTGACCGATATCGAATGGCCCAAGTGCACGGATCGTCTCAAGCCCGCGCACAATATCCTGCCGATCAGTTTCAGGGACGGCTTATAGTGGCCAAGGACACCGTCCGAAACGAAAACCTCCGGTGCCACTTCATCGAGCCCGACAATCCGAAAACCGGCGTCTTCGGCCATCCTGACAAGGCCGCCAAGCAACTGATCGTCACCCCCGCTGTAAGCGCGGACCAACCGTGGCATCAACTTTATCGTCTGCCAGTCGAGACGCAGTTGTTTGATTGGCGGCCGCAGCAGCGAGCCGATCAATAAGACGTCGCGACAATTTTCAGATCGGGCCAGACGGAAAAATCGCCCCAACTGACCGATGAAAATCCAATGATGAGTATATTTTTCTATGATGCCAGGATCGGCCCAACCGTTGACGCCGAACATAATCGGCACTCGGCCTTGCCGCACGACCGCTTCAGCGACCGCAGCCGGAAAACTGCCGCCGCCGCAGATCATGGCAAGCGGGCGAGCTCCTTGGTCGGCATCAGCCATTTGTCAGCCCGTTACCCCGTCACGTCACCACGTGCGTCGTTCCAGCGTCCGGCCCGTGGCCGCATCAGCGGGCGTTTTCCGCCTGCGCGAATGAATGCAATGATCCTACCGACCAGAGGATCGCCGGAAAACTCACGCTCGACCGCGTCGATGCGTTCAGCGATCCGGCCTTCGGTAAAAAACAGTGAGCGATAGGCGCGGCGTAATGAGTGCAATTCAGCGCGGCTTGTACCGCGCCGCGTCAGGCCGACAACATTGAGCCCGACCAGCGCACCGGTCTGACCGAGCGCGAAGCCGAACGGAATAATGTCGTCGCGCGCGGCTGACATACCCGCCATCATCACTCCTTCGCCGATACGCACGTACTGATGGATCGCAACGTGACCACCAAGGAAGGTAAAATCTCCAACCGAGACATGGCCGCCGAGCACCGTGTTATTGGCGAGCAAGACATTGTTGCCAACGTGGCAATCGTGGCCGACATGCGAACCCACCATGAAGAAGCAACGGTCGCCGACGCTCGTGATGCCCCCGGCGTCCTCGGTCCCGGTATTCATGGTGACGCTCTCGCGAAGCTGACAATTCGCGCCGATCACCAGCTTGGTCGCGCCGCCTCGATAATGCACCGATTGCGGCGGCGTACCGAGGGACGTAAAGGGATAAACGACGGTGCCCTCACCGATCGTTGTCACGCCGGCGACCGTAACATGCGAAACCAGCCGCACGCCGTTTTTTAGCTCAACCTGCGGACCGATCAGGCAATAAGGCCCAACCTCCACGTCTTCGCCAATGCGTGCGCCATCGGCGATGCGCGCTGTCAGATCAATAGCCATTTATGCCTCGGCGATCACCGCGCCGACTTCAGCCTCGGCGATCAGATTTCCGTCGACCCTGGCTTCGGCCCGGTACCACCACATGTTGCGGCGGCGAGCGATCTTTTTGACATGATATTCGATGGTGTCGCCCGGCACCGCGGGCTTGCGAAATTTCGCCTTGTCGATGGTGAGGAAATAAAACAGCGATTTGGCCCTTGCTGCTTCGGCCATCCGGCGCAAACACAGGACGCCCGCGGTTTGCGCCATACCCTCGATCAGCAACACGCCGGGCATCACCGGGTTGTCGGGAAAATGGCCCATGAACTGCGGCTCATTCACAGTGACATTTTTGATGCCAATGCCCTGCTCGTCGCCGTGAATGTTCTTAACCCGATCGATCATCACAAACGGATAGCTGTGCGGTAGGAGCTTTAATATCTCGCGAATGTCCGCGACTTCGATGCTTTCGCCGCTCATTCTTCGTTCTCCCGGTCGCCGGCGCGATTGCCGCGACCAAGCCGTCGCAGCGCCGCCATGCTGCGCCACCACTCGCGTTGCGGCTGCGCCGGAAATCCAATCCAGCGTGCCTTGGGCGGCACATCTGAAATCACTCCGCCCTGCCCTCCGATGACGGCGCCGGCGCCGATCGTAACATGATCCCGTACGCCCACCTGCCCGGCCAGCACAGCAAAGTCACCGACCTTGACGCTGCCGGAGATACCTACCTGCGAGACGATCAGGCAATGCCGGCCGATCAAGCAGTTGTGGCCAATCTGAACGAGGTTGTCGATTTTGGTGCCCTCACCGATGATGGTATCGCGGTTGGAGCCGCGATCGATCGTGGTGTTTGCTCCGATTTCGACGTCGTCCTGAATGATGACCCGGCGATTTGCGGGATTTTTTGATGGCCTTGCGGACCCGGCAAATAGCCGAACCCGTCCTGGCCGATGCGGGCTCCGGGATGAATGATGACCCGATCACCTATCAGGGCTTGAAGAATTGTTGCGTTGGCGCCAATTGCGCAATTGCGTCCAATGCAAACACCCGGCCCGATCACGGCGCTCGCGGCGATTACGGTACCGCTGCCGATCTCAGCCTGCGGACCGACGACGGCAAGCGGATCAACGATGACGCCGGCCTCAAGTCGCGCCGACGGATGCACGTGCGCCTCGGCGCTGCGGCCGCGCTCGCCAAACATCGACGTCGGACGCAAGGCGTCAGGAAACAATGCCCGGGCGACAGCCACGAACGCCCGGTAAGGCTGGTCGGTCACCAGCGCCACAATTGGCTGCGGCACCAGCGTTTCGAACTTGGGCGACACAAAGCAGGCGCCAGCACGTGTCGTCGCTATTGCCGCGGCATATTTGGAATTATCGAGGAAGCTGACATCCGAGGCGGTCGCGGTATCAAGCGGCGCAACATTTGCGATCCGCAGATCGAGCGGATTGCCCGGTCGCGGCTTGGCCGAGGTGAGAGCCGCGATCTCCTCGATCGTCAGTCCGCGCTCGGCGCGGAGCGTGCTCGGTTTGCGCCCGTCCATGACGATAGCCTGGCCGCGATCAGAAATGCGTTCCGCCGCCGAAGGCGAAGAACTGAGTACGGTCGTACCACTGTTTCATAAGTGGATAGGCGAAGTCGAACCGGATCGGGCCGAACGGAGAATCCCAAATGACACTGGCGCCAATCGACATCCGTACCGCGGTATCGTCCACGTATTGCATGCCGCACTGACAGTTGATTGTGCCTGTCGGTACACCTCCGCTGAAAGTCGGAATCTGGCCGTTGATTTCACCAGTGGCTGGGCTCGTCGTTTCGCCCTTGTATCCCCACACCGAGCCAGCATCCATGAATACTGCTCCACGGAAGCCCGCGTCCTTTGGCAGGAAGTAGAACGGATACTGGAATTCCAGGCTCGCTCCCCAGTAGTCGGTGCCCCCGAGCGCGTCATTTGACGTACCAGTCGTAATGTCGCGCGGACCGATGCCGGCCGGAGCAAATCCGCGGACCAGATTGGGACCCATCTTAAAGTCGTCGAGCAATCTTACTTCCGAGCCGTCCGTGCCAACTATATTGCCGGCCTGAAGGTGCAGGATGCCGATCAGGTCCGGAACGACCTCATAGTAACTATGCAAGTCCACTGTGGACCGGATGTAGTCGACGTCGCCGCCAAGACCCGCGAAGTCCTGGCCGAAGGTGACCAGCAGGCCGTTGGTCGGGGTCTTGTTGTTGTCGAGAGTGTTATAGGTCAGGCCATACCCGACGGAGGAGGTCAAAGTTGCGCCTTGCGCGAGTTCGACGCGAACCGGGAGCGATGCCTGGCCGTATTGGAAGCAGCCCGATGGACTGCTTGTCCCTAGGATATAACCCGGGTATTGGCCAGCGGTTGCAGCCGCAATAGCGTTAGGCGACGCAAACGTATTCACGAAATCAGGATTGATGTTGTTACAGTCGTTCAGATAGGACGGCAGCGAGATCTCTTGCACGTAAAGCGAATAGCGCAGTTGGACGCTGAAGTCTTCGCGGATTGGGATGCCAAATTTCAACGTGCCGCCGTACGACTCCGTACCGTAAGACAGATAGCTGTTGGCCAATGTCTCCTTGGCGAACAGGTCGATGCCTGCGCCAATCCTTTCGTCAAGGAAATACGGTTCGACAAAGTTGAGCTCGACACCGCGAGTATACTCACCGTATGTCGCCGAGGCTTTGGCGAAGCGCCCGGTGCCGAGCAGGTTTCGTTCCGACACCGACACGGTCGCCAACCAGCCTTCCGCGGTCGAATAACCGCCCATAATAGAGAAGTCGCCGGTCGATTGTTCCTCGACGACAATATTGAGCACCACACGATCTGGCGCCGATCCCGGCTCGTTTGTGATCTTGACGTTCTTGAAGAAGCCGAGGTTTTTGATGCGTCGCTCGGCGCGGTCCACCAAGGCGCGGTTGTACGGATCGCCTTCGGCGATATCGAGTTCACGCCGGATTACGTAATCGCGGGTGCGGATATTTCCGCGAACATTGATCCGCTCGATATAGGCGCGTGTGCCTTCGTCGACGACGTAGGAAAGGGCGATAGTCCGCGTTTGCGGATTGCGATCGCCGCGCGGCCGCACGGTGGCGAACGGATAGCCTCGCCGCGCAACTTCGACCGTGATGTCCTCAACGGATTTTTCGACCGCTTCGCCGTTGTAGACGTCTCCCGGATGCGTCAGCAGAATTGGCTTTAGTGACTGCGAGTTGACGGCACGGACGTTGGACTGTATTTCCACATTGCCGAAGTGATAGACCGGACCTTCCTCGATCGAGAAGGTGATGATGAAACCCTTCTTGGCGGGATCATATTCGGCGTTCGCCGAAACCACCTGCACGTCGGCAAATCCATGCTTGAGATAAAACCGCCGGATCAGATCACGATCGGCTTCGATACGATCGGGATCATAAACGTCAGCCGTCTGCAGAAAGGTCAAGAAATTAGATTCGGCGGTCTTGATAACCTCTTTCAAGCGCCACGCCGAATAAGATTTATTGCCCACAAAAATGATCGACTTAACGCCGGTCTTTTCGCCCTCGTTGATGACGAAAATCAGATCGACGCGATTGTTCGGACGCTCGATGATCTGCGGCACAACCGTGACGTCGAAGCGGCCGCTGCGCTGGTATACTTCAATGATGCGCTGCGTATCGGCCTGCACTTTGGCCTTCGATAGCGAGTCGCGTTCCTTGGATTGAATTTCTTCCTTCAGCTGCTCGTCTTTGACACGGTGATTGCCCTCGAAACTGAGCCGGTCGATCACCGCTGCTTCGACCACCGTGACGACGACGTGGCCTCCCACGTGCGAAATGTGCACGTCCTCGAACAGCCCGGAACTGTAAAGTGCCTTCAAACCGGCATTGATCTTGGCTTCGTCGAGATGCTCGCCAGGTCCAAGCTTGAAATAAGAGCGGACGGTGTCCGCCTCGATCCGGCGGTTGCCTTCGACGACGATAGTATCGGAGCTTGCGCTGCTCTCTGCCGGCGGCGCGGCATACGCCACGCCGGCATTAAGGCCAACGCTCCCCACTGCGAGGAGCAAGCCGACCATGACCAGCCCCCGTTTTACCCACCCACTCATTCTCATCCGCAACGCGCCTTTATTCCCCTTACGGCCGCCCCCGATGGCAGGCAGCTGAGTCTATCCCCCCTTAATAGAATTATGGCGCTGATATTGCTGGTATTTTCCCCGAACCCCCACGCCCGCACGCTTTACCCCTTGGCTTTCCCCGAAGCACAAGTGCGACTGCAAAATGGCCAATCTAGGACGTAGCCAAATGAACTATGTCATTGAACGTTGCAAATATCATCAACATCAAGACAATAGCGAGACCAATCCGAAAACCTACCTCTTGAGCGCGTTCCGATAGCGGCCGTCCGCGAACCGCCTCGACAGAGTAGAACAAAAGGTGTCCGCCATCCAAAAGCGGAATAGGGAAAAGGTTCAAAAGCCCAATCGAAACGGACAAAATCGCCGCGAGGTGGAGCAAAGCGCCAAACCCCAGCGTCGCAACCTGCCCCGACATTTCGGCTATGCGGATCGGGCCTCCGAGCTGATTAGCCGCCTCCCGGCCGACGACTACGCCCCCGATATAGCTGAGCGTCCGGTCGATCACGAACCAGGTTTCCTGGGCCCCCATCCACACTGCTTCCGGCGGAGAAACCGGCTGGTATTTGAGATCCTCCGGTGCAGTCGAACGGCGGATACCCAGCAATCCGATGCGATGGACATTGCCGAAAATGTCCTTTTCCTCGCTCAGAATCGGGGTGGCGGTCAGGACTTTGTCGGTTCCATCGCGCTTGACCGCGATGGTCAGCGTTTCGCCCGCGCTTTCGCTGACGATGCGCTGCATGTCGGAAAAATCAGTGATCGGGCTGCCGTTGATGGCTGTGACCAGATCGCCTGGCTGGAAGCCAGCGGTTGCAGCCGCACTGTCGGGTTGAATAGAGTCGACCCGCGCACTCATGGTTTGTTTGCCATAAAACATGAACACGCCACCGAAAATCACGATAGCCAGTAGGAAATTCGCCATCGGGCCCGCCACAACTATGGCCGCGCGGCTTGCTACCGACTGCCCGACGAAGCTTTCCGACCTTTCAGATGTCGTCATCGTGGCAATGCGGGCGCTGTCCGGAGTACTAGCGGGACTGTCGTCGCCGAAGAACTTGACGTAGCCGCCAAGCGGAATGGCGGCGATCTTCCAGCGGGTCCCATGGCGATCGTTGAACCCGACCAGTTCGGGTCCAAAACCGATCGAAAACGCTAAAATCCGAACGCCACACCAGCGGGCGATCAGAAAATGGCCAAGTTCGTGAAAAAACACGACAAGGCTGAGCACAAACAGGAACGGCACAAGATAGCCGACCAGCCCGCCGCCAAGAGCGTGTAGATGCGCCAGAAAATATGAACCCATGACGGCTGCCGTCCCCTTTGCGTCGCCCCGATACCGTTTATTAACGCTAGGAAGCCATTGCGGCAATTTCAGGCAGCAGGTCGGCGGCCAACCTTCTCGAATTATGGTCAATTTCGACCGCTTCCTCGACGGATTGCGGCTCTTTCATAACGCCGCGCCGGTCTGCGGCATTAAGCGTCGCTTCGACCAAGGCCGGAATACCGGTAAATCCAAGCCGGCGATCGACAAACTCGCGTACGGCGATCTCATTTGCAGCGTTCAAAACCGTCGGTGCACCGCCCCCGGCTGCAAGCGCGCGGCGTGCGAGCGCGAGCGCCGGAAAGCGCACCGGGTCGGGTTCCTGGAACGTCAAGCTTCCGACCTTGGCAAGGTCAAGCCGCGGCGCCGGCGTCGTAATACGCAGTGGCCACCCCAGGCAATGTGAGATCGGGATGCGCATATCCGGCGAGCCGAGCTGGGCGATCACCGAACCATCGCGGAATTCGACAAGGCCATGCACCACCGATTGCGGATGAACGACGACATCGATCTCCTCCGGCCGCAGCGCAAACAGATGATGTGCTTCGATCAATTCGAGGCCTTTGTTCATGAGTGTCGCGGAATTGATCGTGACCTTCGGACCCATCTCCCATGTTGGGTGCTTGAGTGCCTGCTCCACAGTCACTTTGCGAATTTGCTCGAGCGATGACGTGCGAAATGGCCCGCCTGATGCGGTGAGGATGACTCGGCGTACTTCTTCGCGCCGGCCGGAGGCGAGCGCCTGAAATATCGCATTGTGTTCGGAATCGACCGGCAGCACGGTCGCCCCGGCCGCTGCCGCGCGACGCATGAACAGTGCACCGGCACAAACCAGACATTCCTTGTTCGCAATCGCGACCCACGCGCCTCTTTCGGCGGCAGCGAGTGTAGGCTTCAGACTAGCGGCACCGGTAATCGCAGCCATGACCCAGTCCGCGGGCCGCTGCGCCGCCTCGACGAGGGATTCAGGGCCTGCAGCAGCTTCAATCCCGGACCCGGATAGTTCAGATTTCAATTCGTTGTAAGCCTCGGGATCGCCAACCGCAGCGAAGCGGGCGCTGAGTTCACGCGCGAGCCTTGCCAGCGCGGCGGCGCTGCGGTTCGCAGTCACGGCTTCGACGCGATAAAGCTCCGGTTCGCGGCGCAACAAGTCGATGGTGCTTGAACCGATAGACCCGGTGGCGCCAAGCAGCGTCACCGACCGCGGCATCGGCGCGAGCTGCACTTTGGTTCGCGACCGCTTTTGCTGTGCTGGCTTCATCGGCACTACCATACCAGCAAGCCTTGGGCTGGCGCTTCCGTCCCTTGCCGCACGATCCCAATCAAAACCGCGGCCAGCGCAGCAACCAGAAAGCCGTCGAGACGGTCCATCAGCCCTCCGTGGCCGGGTATCAATTTGCTCGTATCCTTGGCGCCAAACCGGCGCTTCACTGCGGATTCGAGCAGATCACCGGCTTGCGTCAGGACCGAGAGCACCACGGCGACAAGGCCTACCGCTGCAAGCTTCGTTATGCCGCTCGCATAAGCGACCAAGGTTGCGGCGGCAACCCCCCCTATCAGCCCTCCAATCGCTCCTGACCAGGTCTTGTTCGGACTGACGCTCGGCCAGAGCAGCGGACCGCCGATGCTCCGACCGGCGAGATAAGCGAAAATATCGGTGGCCCAGACAGTTGCGGCGATGAATAGAACCGCTGTGAGACCTAAGTTGGGATCGCGCCGGATCAGGGCGGGAGCGAGAAAGAGAGTGCCTGAATAGACTACACCACCCGCCGCCCAAAACGGCGGATTGCGCGCGGGAAAGCGGCGCGGCCAAACGGATACCAGCCCACCCGCGAACACTGCGCCGATCACGACGGTCGCAATTGCCGCGCTGGGCCGATCAAATCCCGTGAGCAGCAGCAGCGCACGAACAACGCGGCGAGCCCCGGAAACAGCACCCTGGGATCGGCGCTTGTGACCACGAGGCGTGTCCATTCCCACATGACGCCGGCCGCCGCGGCAGCGCATAAAACGAAAAACACCCAACCGCCGAAATAAGCGCACAGCAGTACAACCGGCGCCAACACCGCCGCCGAGACGATACGTAGCGTGAAATTGTTCAGCCCAGTTCCAAACCAGGAAGGATTGCCACCTGCGCTGGCGCCGGTCCGTTGGTCGGGCGTGGTCACGATCCGGTCTGGGCGATCAAGCCGCCGAAGCGGCGTTCACGCCGGCCATATTCGGCCAAAGCGCCCTCCAGCGCCGCGCGATCAAAATCCGGCCAATAAGTCGGCACGAACACCAGTTCGCTATAGGCGGATTGCCACAACAGAAAATTTGACAGCCGTTGCTCGCCGCTGGTGCGGATGATGACGTCGGGATCGGGCACGTCCGGCGCATCAAGATGCTGAGCCAGCAGCTCAGGCGTAATGTCCTGCGCTTTCATCCGGCCGCTTGCCACTTCTTCCGCCGCGCGCTTTGCGGCGCGCGCGATCTCTTGGCGTCCGCCGTAATTGAACGCCACCACCAGCAAAAGCCCGTCATTGCCGCGCGTCAGATCTTCCGCTTCCTCCAGCAGAGAGCGGATGTCCCGGGAAAGGTCGCCACGCTCGCCGATGATACGGACCTTGATGTTGCTTTTGTGCAGTTCGGCAAGATCGTTGCGGATGAAGCGGCGCAACAGCGACAGCAGATCCTGGATTTCAGACACCGGCCGCGACCAGTTTTCCGAGCTGAAGGAAAAAATCGTCAGGATTGAAATGCCAAGTTCGCCCGCAGCCCGCACGGTTTTCCGCAACGCCTCGACACCGCGACGATGGCCTTCGACCCGCGGCAGACCGCGCGCAGCCGCCCAGCGCCCGTTACCATCCATAATGATAGCGACGTGTCGGGGAATCTCGAAGCCGCCCCTTGCCTGCAGCGTCTGCTTGACCTCGCCGTTCGCGCTCAAACCGTCATGATCTCCTTTTCCTTCGCGGCCAGCATTTTCTCGACTTCCGCAATGGTCGCGTCGGTAGCTTTCTGCACGTCGCCGGATTGGCGGGTGTGATCGTCTTCGCTGATCTGGTGATCCTTCTCCATCTTCTTGAGAAGCTCGAGACCGTCGCGGCGCACATGGCGCACCGCCACCTTCGCCGTCTCCGCGTATTTGTGAGCGACCTTGACGATCTCCTTGCGACGTTCCTCGTTGAGCTCCGGAATGCGCAGCTTGAGCACCTGTCCTTCGGTCGATGGCGTCAATCCGAGATTGGCGGCCGAGATTGCTTTCTCGACTGCATGCACCATTGAGCGATCCCAGACCTGAACGTGAAGCAGTCGGGGCTCCGGTACGCTAATCGTACCAAGCTGATTGAGCGGCATATTATTGCCGTAAGCCTCGACCTGCACATGATCGAGCAGCGCGGTCGACGCCCGCCCCGTGCGCAGGCCGGAAAGCTCCTGCTTCAGTGAGGCGACCGCGCCCTGCATGCGGCGCTTAAGATCGTTCATGTCGAATGCAGCCGTTGCCATGGCGTCCTCCGCAATTGGCCTTTTCGGCCGCTTCCCTCGGTCGTTGATCGAGCCCAGACGGGACTAGCCGACGGTGGTGAAGTGTCCCTTTCCGCGCAGTACGGTCTCTATCGCGCCCTGCTCCCGGATCGAGAACACGATGATAGGCATATGGTTTTCCCGAGCAAGCGCGAACGCCGTCGCATCCATGATCTTCAGGTTCTTTTCCAGCGCTTCCTGATGACTGATCCGGTCAAACCGGATAGCACTTGGGTCTTTCTTCGGATCGGCGCTGTAGACCCCGTCGACGTCGGTGGCTTTGAACACGGAGTCGCAGCCCATCTCGGCGGCACGCAAGATCGCCGTTGTGTCGGTGGTGAAGTACGGATTGCCGGTGCCGCCGGCGAAGACAATGATGCGCTTGTCGTCGAGGTGCCGCAGTGCGCGCTGCCGCTCGTAAGTCTCGCAGACCTGCGGCATCGAAAGCGCCGACATGGTCCGGGCGCTGACACCCGCCCGTTCGATGGCAGCCTCAAGCACCAGCGCGTTCATGACAGTGGCCAGCATGCCCATGGCATCGGCGGTCGGCCGCGACAGGCCGCGCTCGGAAATCTGCGCGCCGCGGAGCACATTGCCGCCCCCGACCACGACGCCGAGCGCTATACCGAGCTCGTGGGCCGCGATCAGATCGGCGGCAAAGCGGTCGATGGTCGGCTGATGAATCCCGAACTTTTCCGGACCGCTCAAAGCTTCGCCGGAGAGCTTGACGATCACGCGCTGGTAGCTGGCCTTATCCATGAGGATGACTTGCCCAAACTGCCGCCACGCACTGCCAATTCCGTGGCAGGTGCGGTAGGGCTATCGCATTTGCGCGCGAAACCCAACCGCAACGACGCGTTTTCAGTGGGTACCGGCCAGAGCCGCTACCTCGCCGCCAAAATCGCCTGACGGCTTGTCGATGCCTTCGCCAAGCGCGAAACGGACAAAGCCGGTGATTTTGATCGGAGCGCCGACCCTTCCTTCAGCCTCTTTCAGAGCCTGCGACACGGGCTTCTTGCCCTCTTCAATGGCGTAGCCCTGATCGAGCAGACAGACTTCCTTGTAGAAGGTCTTAAGACCCAACTCGATGATTTTTTCGACGACATTGGCCGGCTTACCCACCGCCTTCGCGGCGATAACGCCCTTTTCGCGCTCAACGGTTGCCGCATCCAGGCCAGATGGGTCGATTGCCTGCGGGTTAGCTGCAGCCACATGCATTGCGAGCAAACGACCGAGGGCCTTCAACTCGTCCGCATTTCCAGCTCGACTCCAATGCGACCAATACGCCAATCTTGCCCAAACCGTCAGCGACCGAACTATGCACGTAACTGCCGACCGCGCCTTTGTTGACCGAGATTTCTGCGGCTCGGCGCAACGTCATGTTCTCGCCGATCTTGGCGATCGTATCGGCAATGGAATCGGCAACAGTGATGCTGCCGGCTTTGGCCGCAAGGATCTTCTGGACGTCGGTGCCGGCATCCAGCGCCACATCGGCGATCATTTTCACCAAGCCCTGAAACAGGTCGTTACGCGCGACAAAGTCGGTTTCCGAATTGACTTCGACGAGCACGCCTTCGGTGCCGCGGATCGCGATACCGACAAGACCTTCGGCGGCGACGCGGCCGGCCTTCTTCGCGGCCTTCGACAGGCCCTTCTTGCGCAGCAAATCAACCGCGGCTTCGACGTTGCCGTCGGTTTCATTGAGCGCCGCTTTGCAGTCCATCATGCCGGCCCCGGTGGAATCCCGGAGCTCTTTCACCATGCTTGCGCTGATGTTCGCCATTGCAGTGAGTCCTTGTCAGTCGTCATTCGGTAAAGCGAAACGGCCGGTAAAGTGAAACGGCGACGCGACCCTTGCAAAACCAGGGATTGCCTCGCTGCGTTCCTAACGCCGGCCGGACTTATTCGGCTTCGGCCGTCAGTTCCTTCGCCTTGGCAATCCAGCTATCGACGCGGCCCGGCAGGCCCACTTCTTCGCCGATATTATGCGCAGCGGTCGGTGACAGTTCGGCGATCTGCGAATAGTGGAAGATGCCGAGATCGTTGAGCTGCTTCTCGATCGCGCCGGACACGCCCGTCAGCTTCTTGAGGTCGTCGGCGACCCCACGCGGACCGGACAATTGCTCGAAGCCGAGCTTGTTCTCTGGCGGAAGCTCCTCGGCGATCACCGGCTCGGCTTGCGCGCCGGCGTCGATTCCGTGCGAGCCTTGCGCGCGGGAGATGCCGTCGATCGCCGCTTTGGCGATCAGATCGCAATAAAGCGTGATGGCGCGGCTGGCGTCGTCATTGCCCGGCACAACAAAGGTGATGCCGTCCGGATCGCAATTGGTGTCGACCACGGCGGCAACCGGCACGTTGAGCCGGCGCGCTTCCTTGATCGCGATATCTTCCTTGTTGGTGTCGATCACGAACAGCAAGTCGGGCAGGCCGCCCATCTCCTTGATACCGCCGAGCGCGCGGTCGAGCTTGTCGCGCTCGCGCTGCAACGTCAGCCGTTCTTTCTTGGTGTAGCCTTGCGCCTCGTTCGAGGAGAGCATCTCCTCGAGCTTGCGCAGCCGTTTGATCGAATTGGAAACGGTTTTCCAGTTGGTCAGCGTGCCGCCGAGCCAGCGCGAGTTGACGTAGTACTGCGCACAGCGCTTGGCCGCGTCCGCGATCGCGTCCTGGGCCTGCCGCTTGGTGCCGACGAACAGAATGCGTCCGCCATTCGCGACAGTATCGCTGACCGCTTGCAGCGCGCGATGCATCATCGGCACCGACTGCGTCAGATCGACAATGTGGATGTTGTTACGGGTGCCGAAGATGTACTCGGACATCTTCGGATTCCAACGATGGGCCTGATGGCCGAAGTGCACGCCAGCTTCCAAAAGCTGGCGCATGCTGAAGTCTGGCAACGCCATTATGTATTCTCCGGTTGATCCGCCGCGGACCGAGAGCCCGACCCTTATTGGCCGGACACCGGACGGCTGTAAGGCCAAGGTCCGCGTGTGAGATTGCGCGCCTTATATAGGCATCGGGCGGCTTGAGGCAACCTGAACTTGAGATTTCGCCACTTCCGCCGGCTCGCGGCGCTGTGTAGCCTCATCCCGATAAAAACAGACGTTTTGGGGAGGCACCATGCCCGTCGCGCGCCGGGACTTCCTTAATCTTGCGGCTCTGGGCATCGCTTTACCTGCATTTGCCGGCCGATCCTGGGCCGAATCCTACCCCGATCGGCCAGTCCACATCGTCACCGGTTATCCTGCCGGAGCGTCGCCGGATATCATCGCGCGGCTTATCGCCGATGCCCTGTCGAGACGCATCGGCCAGCAATTTATCGTCGACGACCGGCCCGGCGCCGGCAGCAACATCGGCACTGAAGTGGTCGCCCATGCGGCACCGGACGGCTATACGCTGCTGATGGCGGTGTCGACCAACGCGATCAACGCCACGCTCTACACCAGGCTCAATTTCGATTTCACCAAAGACTTCGCGCCCGTTGCCCGTATCGGCGCCACACCATTCGTCATCGTCTCTAATCCGTCTTTTCCGCCCAAGACGGTTCCCGAACTCATTGCCTATTCCAAAGCCCATCCGGGTCAGGTCAATTTCGCCACCCAAGGCGTTGGCACCGGGCCCCACGCAGCCGCCGAATTATTCAAGATGATGACCGGCGCTGATCTTGTGCATGTGCCATACAAGGGCAATTTCAATGCGGACCTGCTCGGCGGCCAGATACCGCTTTCCTTCGCGTCGATCGCGAGCGAGATGGAATTTGTCAAAGACGGCAGGCTGCGCTGCATCGCTGTCACGACCGCCGTGCGTTCTGGTGCGCTGCCCGATGTTCCCACCGTCGCCGAATTCGTTCCCGGCTACGAAGCCGCCGGCTGGTACGGCATCTGCGCGCCGACCGGGACGAGCAAAGACATTATCGCCAAACTGGCCGATGCGATCGTCACCTGCACCAACGAGGCCGATGTGACATCGAAATTGCTTGCTATCGGTGTCGTACCGAAGTCGATGACCACACCGGAGTTCGGCGCGTTCATTGCCGATGAAACGGAGAAATGGGCAAAGGTAGTCAGGTTCGCCGACATGAAGGTGGATTAGCGCTCGGTCGCCGTCGTCACACCGGCTGCAATGCTTCCTGCCCGTTCACCACGTCGTTGACGAACAGCCAGGTGCGGTCGACGAACGGCGGCGGCGAGTCCTTTCGGTTATTCGCGAATTGCTCACGCGATTTCAACGTCACCCAGTCGGTGCGTGGTTTGCGCTCGACGGGGTAGGCCAGCAAAGCTGTCTCGACGTCGCCGGTGTGGCGCGCAAGGAGCCGCGCCAGCACGTAACCGTCCTCGATCGCCATATTGGCGCCCTGCGCCAGCGTGGGCATGGTCGGATGTGCGGCATCGCCGAGCAGCGTGACGCGCCCGCGTGTCCATTGCGGCAGCGGATCGCGGTCGTAGATTCCCCATTTGTAGACATGCTCGACGTGGCGGAACATTTCCAGCAGCGCCTCATTCCATCCCTTCTTCGCCGCCATCAGTTCCTCGCGGCTCGACGGCACCGACCACGATTCCTCGACCCATTGGTCGGTGACGTGGCCGCCGAAAATGTTGAGTTTGTCGCCCTTGGCGCCGATCGGGTAGCAGATGACGTGGCCGTTCGGCCCGATCCAGCCGAAATATTCGCCGTGCGGGACCGCCACTTCGCCGCCCGGCCCGATCCGGGTCGGAACGCAGTCCATCGGCACGATCGCTCGCCACGCCATCATTTCGGTGAAGAGCGGATGGCCGTCACCGAAATATTGCGCGCGGATCGCCGAGCGTATGCCGTCGGCGCCGATCACGATATCGCCTTCCGCCGTTGCGCCGCCGGCAAAGCGCGCCACCGCCGCGCCGCCGACAGTGTCTGCACCGACGCAATTGGCACCGAGGGTGAGCGGCGTGTCGCCGATCGCCCGGCGAAGCATATTGTGCAGGTCGATGCGATGGGCCGACAAATACGGCGCGCCGTATTTTTCCCGCGCCACCGCTTTGAGCGGTTGGCGGAAACGCAGCCGGCCTTCATCCCAGGTGACCGACATGATGCTGAACGGCTCAAACGCATTGCGCATCAACTCGTCTTCGAGGCCGAGCGCGCGCAACACCTTCACACTATTCGGACCGATTTGTAGTCCGGCGCCGGCTTCTTCCAGCTTGGCGGATCGCTCGAAGATTTCGACTTCAATGCCGCGCTGGCGCAGCGCAATGGCGGCTGCAAGGCCGCCGATACCGGCGCCGATAATCACAATTTTGAGCGGCCGGTGGGTGGAACGTTCGGTCATTCACCAGTAATAACGCGATGTGATCGTCATTGCGAGGAGCGCTAGCGACGAAGCAATCCAGGGGCGGCTTGCATTGCGCGCCGGATTGCCTCGCTTACGCTCGCATTGACGAAGTCCAATGACAAAACCTAAAGCGCTTCCACCGTCACTACGCCGGGCACGGCTTTCATCGCTCCTGCGATCTGCGGCGAGACCTTGAAGCGTCCCGGCAGTTTGACCTCGACCTCGCTGCCATTGCCGAGCAGCAGAACCATGCTGACCTCGCCGTCGCCCTGATCGGAACCGTTGCGCGCCGCGCCGCCGCGTTCCAGCCGGCGGACCAGACCGTCGATCGGCGCTTGGTCGCGCAAGAACACCCGCAGGCCCTTCTGGGTTTTGGCCGCGGCGTCATCGAGCGGCTCGACCGATTGGATGCGCGCCCTTACCTCTTCGGCCTGAACTTCGCCGGTAAGGAACATCAGCACTGCGGTGCCGGGCTCCAGCAAGTCGCGGTATTGCGCGAGCCCTTCGGCGAACAGCACCGCCTCATAGTGCCCGCTCGGATCGGACAAGCCGATGATGCCCATCTTGCTGCCGCTTTTGGTGCGCCGCTCGGTGCGCGACACCACGGTCCCGGCAACACGTCCGCCGCCAGTGCCTGCCTTAACCGCCTTGGAGAATTCCACCCACGACAGCACGCGAAGGCGTTTCAGCGCCGCCGTATAATCGTCGAGCGGATGGCCGGTCAGGAAGAAGCCGATAGCGTCGTATTCCTTTTGCAGGCGGTCGGCCGGCAACCACGTCTCGACAACCGGCAGCATCAACCGTTCGGTTGTCGCCGGACCTGCGAACAGCTCGTTCTGGCCCACGCTCTCATTCTCGTGCGCACGCTGCGCCGCGCCCAGCACGGTATCGACGCCCGCATAGGCGCGCGCCCGGTTCGGCTCGAGCGCCTCGAACGCGCCCGAGGCGGCGAGGCTTTCCAGTACCCGCTTGTTGACGGCGCGCGGATTGATGCGGCGCGCAAAGTCCGCGAGATCGGTGAACGGCTTGTCGCCGCGCGCGGTAATAATGCTTTCGACCGCCTGACGGCCAGACCCCGCGCAGCGCGGCAAGCGCGTAATAGATCGTATTGCCCGTCGACATCGAACTCGACGCAGGACCGGTTGACCGAAGGCGCCTCGACCTTGATCGAAAGCCGTTCGGCCTCGGCGCGAAATTCAGCCAGCTTGTCAGTGTTGCCCATTTCCAGCGTCATCGACGCCGCCAGGAACTCGACCGGATAATTCGCTTTCAAATACGCGGTCTGATAGGTCAGCAGTGCATACGGGGCCGAGTGCGATTTGTTGAACCCGTATTCGGCGAATTTTGCGCACGCTTCGAAAATCACTTCGGCATCGCCCTGCCCAATGCCGCGCTCGACCGCGCCCGAGATGAAATCGCCGCGCTGCGACGCCATTTCCTTTTTGTCTTTCTTGCCCATGGCGCGGCGCAGAATGTCGGCCTTGCCGAGGCTGTAACCGGCGAGGTCACGGGCGATCTGCTGCACCTGCTCCTGGTAGGTGATGATCCCGAAGGTCGGTTCTAGAATCGGCTCAAGCTTCGGATGCAGATAATCCGTCTTCTCGCGGCCGAGCTTGCGGGCGCAATAGGTCGGAATGTTCGCCATCGGCCCCGGCCGATACAGCGCGACCAGCACGATCAGGTCCTCGAAGCGGTCCGGGCGCATGTCGACCAGCGCGCGGCGCATGCCCTGACTTTCCACCTGGAAGATGCCTACCGTTTCGCCGCGGGCCAGCATCTCGTAGGTCTTGGCATCATCAAGCGGGATGCGCAGCAGATCGACATTGATGTCGCGCCGGCGCAGCAGCCGCACAGCGGTATCAAGCACGGTCAGCGTCTTGAGACCGAGGAAGTCGAACTTCACCAGGCCCGCCGGCTCGACCCATTTCATATTGAACTGGGTGACCGGCATATCCGATTTCGGATCGCGATAGAGCGGCACGAGTTCGACTAGCGGCCTGTCGCTGATCACGATGCCCGCCGCGTGCGTCGACGCGTGACGGGTCAGGCCTTCGAGCTTCTGCGCGATATCGAACGCACGCCCGACGACGACGTCGCGATCGCGCTCGGCTTGCAGCCGGGGCTCGCTATCGATCGCGTTTTTCAACGAAATCGGCGCCGCCGGGTTCTGCGGCACAAGTTTGCAGAGCTTGTCCACCTGGCCGTACGGCATCTGCAATACGCGGCCGACATCGCGCAACACGCCGCGCGCCTGCAAGGTGCCGAAAGTGATGATCTGCGCGACCCGGTCGTGACCGTAACGCTGCTGCACATAGCGGATCACTTCGTCGCGGCGCTCCTGACAGAAGTCGACGTCGAAGTCCGGCATCGAGATGCGTTCGGGATTGAGGAAGCGCTCGAAGATCAACCCGAAGCGGATCGGATCAAGGTCGGTGATGGTCAGCGCATAGGCCACAAGCGAACCGGCGCCGGAGCCGCGGCCCGGCCCGACCGGAATACCTTGCGCCTTGGCCCACTGGATGAAGTCGGCGACGATCAGGAAGTAGCCCGGATATTTCATCCGTTCGATGACGCCGAGCTCATAGTCGAGCCGTTGCTGATAATCCTCCACGGTCTGCCCCGGCGCGACGCCGTGGACGGCGACCCGGCGCTCCAGCCCGGCGCGCGCCTGACGCCGCAATTCGGCGGCCTCGTCCACCGGCTCGGTCGTGTCGCCAACGGTGAACCGCGGCAGGATCGGGCCTTTGGTTTTCGGACGGAAGGTGCAACGCTGGGCAATCTCGATTGTCGCGGCAAGAGCTTCCGGCAGATCGGCGAACAATTCCGCCATTTCGGCGCGGGTCTTGAAACGATATTCCGGCGTGAGCTGCCGCCGCTCGCCATCGGCGATCAATCGCCCTTCGGCGATACAGAGCAGCGCGTCGTGGGCCTCGTAATCTTCGCGCGTCGCAAAGAACGGCTCGTTGGTCGCAACCAGCGGAATTGATCGGCTATAGCCGAGCTCGATCAAAGCCGGCTCGACATCGCGCTCGCCCGGCATGCCGTGGCGCTGCAATTCGATATAGAGCCGGTCACCGAACAGTTTTTGCAATTCGTCACAACGCGACAACGCAAGCGCGTTCTGCCCGCCCGCGATCGCAACATCGAGCGGTCCGCCGATGCCGCCGCTCAGCGCAATCAGACCGCCGGTCTCGCCGTTGAGCCAATCCAGCCTGATGCGCGGCCGCTCCTGTTGCGCCGTCTCGAGATAGGCGCGCGAGCAAAGCCGCATAAGGCTGCGGTAGCCGTCTTCGCGGCAGGCCAGCAGCACGATGCGCGGCCACGCATCGGCCATCGCGCCCGGACGCACCTCCTGATCGCCAAAATCGATGCCAAGCGCACAACCGACGATCGGCTGGATGCCGTAACCGGCGATCTTCTCGGAGAATTCCAGCGCCCCGAACATGTTGTCGGTGTCGGTAAGCGCCAAAGCCGGCTGGCGGTCTTTTTTGGCAAGTTCCGCAAGCGCGCGCAATCGTCAACGCGCCTTCGAGCAGCGAGTAAGACGAGTGGACATGCAGAGTGAACGAAGCCGAGTTCAGATCGGCCAAGCTTGGCTGCCATAGGGCTCAGCGCTCGCGGTCAACAAATGCGGTCAACGACCGCATTCAACGATTCTTTGGGCGGTGAGGATGAGCGATGGCGAGCGGCGCTGTCCACCGCCGCAGTGCGCGGCCCACAGGAGCCACACAGGAAACTTTGCCGCGCACGGAAACTTAGAGGTTCCAGCCCGCGGACGGCAATGGACTCACAATACGCCGAGCACCTGCGTCCAGACGGCCACCATGGCCAAAAAGAGCGTAATCGACGCCAGCGCCACAGCCTCTTCAACGACTGACTTCACCATGACTATTCTCCCCTTCTAGTCCGTGAACATAAAGAGAACATAGTTCGTGTTCTGTTCTAGTGTCAAGCTAGGGTAGTGGGTCAGTTTGAATTGTGGCGTTCAGGGTTAATCGGAGAGCGGTCTCGGATCAGCCAAGCATGAAGGCTTCACAACGGAAGGCGCGGCGGGCGTTTGTCAGCCGCGTGAAGCGGCGCATGTGCATCCGCATCAACTAGCTTAGCGGCTTGGCTGAAGTCCCTAGGGCGTTTTGGGGGGCTTGGTCATTTGAGCGCCTTGCGATGCGGTCTTGGGTTGCCGTCGAAGGCGTCTACTAAATAGCAGCCGAGGTGAAGCTCGAAATGCTCGAAATGAGCAGCCATTCCGTCGCTATCGGCCTGATGCGCACGAAGACGCCCATGGCAGACCGGACAGCGCTTTACTCGACTGGGTGCCAATAGAAGTGCGTCGGCGAGAGAAATCGGCTCCCAGCCCTCAATTATTCGGAGTTCGCAGCTCTCATTAGGGAGATCGTCCATGAGGCCGAATATGCCCCGCCACAGCCAGCCCGCAAGTCCTATTCCGGGCTGCCTTATTCAAAGGGACTCATTACCCAAGCTAAAGCCAGTGGGGGTGTGTCCGGAATAATAATCAAAGTTAATGCGGCGTCCTAAGCGACTGTCCTAAGTCCCTAAACGCCGCGCTTAGGAGGCTTCATGATTTCTTGGCTTGCCCGGGCTCCAAGCCGCGTTGGGCGACGTGGGCCTTAGTCAATTCACCGGCAGACAGTATTTGAATGTCCGAATCAAACTCTTTGCGAAGCTTTGCTTCGGCATCCTTGCGGTTATCAATCGCAACATCCCAAATCTCGGCCACACCATTACGCTCGATTCGGAAAGAATATCCGGTGGTTGACGCTCTCAGAGCGAAATTCTGCTTCTCATCCATGGAGGCGAATATGTCTCCTTTTAAGGGGCCCGCAAGCCCCGTCGCCTTTGCCTTATCCAAAGGAGCCCTCACGACCCAAGCAAGGGCCGTGCATCTCTTTCAATCGTGGCGGCCGAGGTTATTGCCGATGGATAGTGGCGGCGCCTTTTCAGCCTACCGCAGCGTCCTCCACCAGGCATTTAAGGCACCGATCGCGACGATAACCGCGGCAATCAGCATCCAATTTTGTAAATGCGAGTGGACCCCAAATGGAGTAAATTCCCCTACGAGCCATTGGCCCATGTGGTCCCCGAAAGATATAAAAAAACTATTTCCCGGGCACAGTACTCATAAACTCACAAAATGAAACAGTGATTTTCCTGCCCGGGATCGCGCTCAATGGATCAATGGCTAGCCACAGAGTGTTCGCTTTGGGGCATCCATTTTCAGAATTGGATGCCGGTCGCGATGGGTATAATTATTGTTGGCGTTCTATATCGGCGGGTAGTCGAATGCCTGCGGTCATGACCGGGGGCGCAATTTGCGGCCTCTTTGCCTTCGACGCAGCGCGTCAAGCCACGGACCGAATCCGTTTGCAATCCCGCGAGCCGCCTTCCCTTTAGCAATGCCTTGGCTGAAGTCCCTCAGGCGTTGGGGGTCCTGGTTATTTCGCGTAGCCTTGCGATCTAAGCCAGTCGATGCGGCGACTTCCCTGCATCCATTCGTCAAAGTCAGCTTTGCTCGTAAGTCCCTTAATGTAGCGAATTTCCTCCCCGGGACAGTGGGCCTCAATCTGCCAATCGCCTTCGGCTATTCGCTTCGGTTTGAATATGACTCGGATGCGCGGGGCTTTGGCCATGACCCCGAATAAGACGCGCCCGGCCTGGGTGCAAGCCCTATTCGGGCCTGATTGCAGGGCGGCTCAGAGAGTCTTCAAAAGCCAGTTCAGGAACGCGTTGAAAGCGTCCGGATCGAACAGAAAGTAAGTCATGCCAGCCAGCGGAACGGCTATGGCCAGGATTTCCAGGCTGTAGCGAATGATTTTACCAGAGTCGGGCATCGGCTCGAATATCCGGCGGCAACTCTGCGCCGCAAGCACTATTTCCACGCGGTTTTCCACTTCCTACAACCAGCGCTCAGTGAACCAAACCCATCAACTCGCCGTAAATAGAGGCGCCGGGCAGATGAGCCCCAAGTTCAATCACGGAGGAGGGTCTATGAGAAAGCTTGCATTGACGATGTCGGCAACCCTTTTGGTGCTGGGATCGATGGCGCTATCGGCGAGCGCGCAGACACAGAGCACGGGCGCAGCCAGCGTTCACGCGTTAAAAAACGCAACGCCGGTCGTTACCCAGGCGGCCTGTCGGGGCTTTGGTCCCTATTGCGGGCCCGGATACACCCGGGTTTGCGGCCCGTATCATTGCTGGTGCCGCCCCTGCTACTGAGCGGGAATGAACGTTGAGGCCGCCTGCGGGCGGCCTCAAATCTCTTCACGGGCACGTGTTCCCAGGCCAGATGAATATGACGCCGGTTTCGGCGTTAGTGTTGTCGTGGAACACTGGTCCGGGAGAGACCGCCATGAAGTATTTTCTGATCGGTTTGGGATTGCTCGCTGCGGCCCCATTCTTCGGTGCGCCAGCGCACGCGCAAAATTATCCGTGGTGTGAATATATCGGCGGCACCGGTGGCGCTCGCAATTGCGGCTTCGTCAGCGTTGAACAATGCTTGGAAAGTGCGCGCGGCAACGGCGGTGATTGCCGGGTGAACACTCAATATACCCCGCCGCCCGGCCCGCACCCTCATGTAGTGCGCAAGCCCAAGTCCTCTTCAAAGTCCTGATCGCTCCTCAGGGCAGTTCGACAACCAAACCGTCGCGGATCGTGACGCGTCGATCCATTTGTGCGGCAATGTCGAGATTGTGGGTGGCAATGACGGCGGCGAGGCCAGACGCCCGTGCCAACTGACGAAGCGCCGCGAACACATGTTCGGCGGTATGCACGTCGAGATTACCGGTCGGTTCGTCAGCCATCAGGATGCGCGGTGCATTAGCGACCGCGCGCGCGATGGCGACGCGCTGTTGTTCGCCGCCGGACAGTTCCGCCGGGCGGTGCGTGAGCCGATCCTTCAGCCCAAGATAACTGAGCAATTCGGCGGCGCGGGCGCTTGCTTCCCGTCGCGACAGGCCACGCACCATTTGCGGCAACATAACGTTCTCGAGTGCCGAGAACTCCGGCAGCAGATGGTGAAACTGGTAGACGAAACCGATATCGTTGCGTCGGATCCGGGTGCGGGCGGCATCGCTCAAATTCGAGGTCGGCGCTCCATCGATATAAACCTCGCCGGAGTTGGGATGTTCGAGCAGGCCGGCAATGTGCAGAAGCGTCGATTTGCCCGATCCGGATGGCGCAACCAGCGCCACCGATTCCCCGCTCCACACCGCCAGTTCGGCGCCTTTGAGAATATCGAGCGTTAACTCACCCTGGCGGAAATGCCGGCTGATACCGCGCAAGAAAATCAGCGGATGCTCTTCTGCGTCGGCGGTGGACGTTGTGGCCTCGCTTATGGTGGTGGTGTCGTCCATCGCGCCGGTCACTCGTAGCGAAGCGCTTCAACGGGATCGAGCCGCGCCGCCCGCCAGGACGGGTAGAGCGTCGCGAGCAGCGAAAGCCCCAGCGCCATCACGACAACGGCCGTCGTTTCGCGCGGATCCATATCGGCCGGCAGCTTCGACAGGAAATAAAGCTCGGGCGAAAACAGCTCCGTGTTGGTGAGCCAGGACAGGAAATGCCGGATCGACTCGATGTTGAGGCAGATCAGCATGCCGAGCATGAAACCGACCAGCGTGCCAACCACGCCGATCGATGCGCCGGTGATGAGAAAGACGCGCATGATCGAGCCTTGCGATGCCCCCATGGTGCGCAGGATGGCAATGTCACTGCCCTTGTCCTTTACCAGCATGATGAGACCGGAAACGATGTTGAGCGCGGCAACCAGCACGATCAATGTCAGGATCAGGAACATCACGTTGCGCTCGACTTCAAGCGCGTTGAAGAACGTCGCGTTACGCTGGCGCCAGTCGATCATGTAGATCGGGCGCGCGGCAGCGTTGGTGACGAGCTTGCGGAAGTCGTCAATGTGATCCGGATTGTCGGTATAGACCTCGATCGCGGTAACGTCGTTGTTGCGATTGAAATAGGCCTGTGCCTCGGGCAGCGGCATGAACACGAAGGCGGCGTCGTATTCCGACATGCCGATCTCGAATACCGCGGCGATCTTGTAGGACTTGATCCGCGGCGTCGTACCCATGGGCGTGACCGCGCCCCGCGGCGCAACCAGCGTCAGGTTGTCCCCTGCCCGCACCGAAAGCTGTTCCGCAAGCCGCGAGCCGATGGCGAGCCCTTGCGCCTGATCGAAGCCGTCGAGCGTGCCCTGCTTGATGTTTTTGGCAATCGACGTGAGCTTGGCCAGATCTTCGGCGCGGATACCGCGCACCAGCACGCCTGAAGCATTAAACGGCGAAGAGGCCAGCGCCTGACCTTCCACAATCGGTGCAGCCAAACGAACCCCGGGGATCTTTGAGACACGGTCGGCGACTGCTTCCCAATCCGTCAGCGGCGATTCCAGCGGCTGGATCAAAAGGTGGCCGTTCAGCCCCAAAATCTTGGTCAGCAACTCCTGACGAAAGCCGTTCATCACCGCCATGACGATGATTAAGGTCGCGACACCGAGCACAATGCCGAGGAAGGAGAAGCCGGCGATAACCGAAATGAATCCCTCCTTTCGCCGCGCCCGCAGATAGCGCAGCGAAAGCATCCATTCGAAAGGTGCAAACGGATGGGTGCCGGTCGAATTGGCCATTCAGGTCTGGTCCCCGCGATTACCCGGAGTTTCACACGATTCTGGCGCTTTCAAGCCTAGAAACCGCAGCGGACGCTGTAGCGCACAGGCTCATGTGGTCAGGCGGACCACCGCATCGGCAGGCGACATCAACTCCCGGGAACCGTCGGAACGGCGTTTGACCTCGACTTTGCCCTCAGCGAGACCGCGAGGGCCGACCAGGATCTGCCAGGGCACGCCAATCAGGTCGGCGCTGGCGAATTTCGAGCCCGGCCGCTCGTCGAGGTCGTGGTACAGCGTGTCGACACCTTTGGCCTCAAGCTCGGCGTAGAGCTTCTCGCAAGCAGGATCGGTATCGGCGCCACCCTGCTTCAGGTTGAGGATCATGGCTTTGAATGGGGCCACCGGTTCCGGCCATTTGATGCCGGCGTCGTCATGGAAGGCCTCGATAATGGCCGCGACCAGCCGGCTCGGGCCGATACCGTAGGAACCCATGTGGACCGCCTGCTCGGTACCGTCGGAGAGTGTCACAACCGCCTTCATAGGCTCGGAATATTTGGTGCCGAAGTAGAAGATGTGGCCGACCTCGATGCCGCGGGCCGAGACCTGTTTGTCCGCCGGCAACGCGTTGAATGCGCCCGCATCGTGCTTTTCCGACGTAGCAGCATAGAGCGAAGTCCACTTGTCCACGATCGATTGCAAGCGGCCGACGTGGGTGAAATCCACATCCGCTCCGGGAACTTCGAAGTCGAGATAGTCCTTATGGCAGAACACCTCGCTTTCGCCGGTGTCCGCAAGGATGATGAATTCATGGGACAGGTTGCCGCCGATCGGTCCGCTCTCCGCCACCATCGGGATCGAACGGAGCCCCATTCGCGCAAAAGTGCGCAGATAGGCGACGAACATCCGGTTATAGGCGTGCTTGGCCCCCGCAAAATCGACGTCGAACGAATAGGCGTCCTTCATCAGGAACTCGCGCCCGCGCATCAGGCCGAAACGGGGCCGCACCTCGTCCCGGAACTTCCATTGGATGTGATAGAGATTAAGCGGCAGATCCTTGTATGAGCGCACGTAGCTGCGAAAGATCGCCGTGATCATTTCCTCGTTGGTCGGGCCGTAGAGCATCTCGCGATCATGGCGATCCTTGATGCGCAGCATCTCCTTGCCATAGGCCTCGTAGCGGCCGCTTTCGCGCCAAAGCTCGGCCGACTGGATGGTCGGCATCAAAAGTTCGATCGCGCCGGCTCGATTCTGTTCCTCGCGGACGATCTGGCAGACCTTGTGAAGGACCCGCAAACCGAGCGGCAGGAAGGCATAAATCCCCGCCGCTTCCTGGCGGATCATTCCGGCGCGCAGCATCAGCCGGTGGGAAGCGATTTCAGCTTCCTTGGGGGTCTCGCGCAGGTTGGGCAGGAAGAACCGGGAAAGGCGCATGAATTCTCTTGAGGATTCGTGTTGAGGCGGGCGCAGTGAAGCCGCAACGGCGCCCGAAAAACAAGCTCCGGATTTTCTTTCGCAATGCAGCAAATATTGGGAGCTAAAATTGGGAGCTGAAACGGTATTTATTTGCTCCCGGCGCCCGTATTGTCGTGACATCGCAGTGAAGATCAACTAACAATGCCGCGCACTCTCGAGGCCACGCGTTTTTAACCGCGGGAAGATCGGGATAGCGGTCCAAGTCTTGGGAGGATGCCCCGAACGCGCAAGCGCTCCGCGAAAGCGGATGGAAGCGAGGACCATCTCAGAGTCCCGCGTCGATCAGGGTTCGGACGAAGATTTTCAAGCAGGGCACTTGCCCTGCTTTTTCTTTTGCCTTTGTAAGGGTCGATAACGCCAACTTACTGCGGCGGGCACGCCCAAAGCTTTAATCCACGTCGCCAACTCGTTGAAATCGCTTTATTTGTTGACGCTATAGTCTTCACCAGAAGTCGTCATGTGCAATCCGAACGGCGCCAACAATCCTTCCAATGTGACCAGCCGCTCGACATAGACGACGTAGCAGCCGGCGAAGACCACCGCCGACACCAGCGTCGTCCACACCAGCTTGCGCCGTAGGTCAGGCAGCGCTGGCGCGCCCGGATCGGTGCCGCGGGCAACCTCACCTTCCTCGTCCTGGCGGTGTACGCCCCAAGGCAACACGGCAAACAGCACGATCCACCAGATCAAGAAGAAAATCGCGATCGCGGTGGTGACCGGCATCAGGCCTGCTCCAGTTCCACGAGCGTGCCGGAGAAATCCTTCGGGTGCAGAAACAGCACCGGCTTGCCGTGCGCCCCGGTCTTCGGCTCGCCATCGCCAAGAACCCGCGCGCCGGCTGCCTTCAGGGCATCGCGCGCAGCGCGGATATCGTCGACTTCGTAGCAGATGTGGTGCATCCCGCCGTCCGGATTGCGCTCAAGGAACTTGGCGATCGGCGAACTGTCGCCGAGTGGCTCAAGCAGTTCGATCTTGGTGTTTGGGAGCGTAATGAAAACTGTGGTGACACCGTGGTCCGGCTGCGGCACGGCGGCCGAAACCACCGCACCCAAAGTGTCGCGGTAGACTGCCGATGCCTTGCCGAGATCCTTTACCGCAATTGCAACGTGATTGAGCTTGCCGATCATGCCTCACCCTCTCCTGCTGCCTAGTGGAGCGGATTTGACATTCGCTATCCCAATGCCGCTCGCTCGCGAAGCGAATGTCAAATCCAAAGCTCCACTAGCACTTTAAATTTTCTAGTGGCTCTTTGATCCAACATTCGCACACGGCGGCTCCGAAAAGGGATGCGAATGTTTGAATTGAACCACTAGCAGTAAAAGATGCTTATCGCCCGAACTTCGACTTTAGCTGATCCCGGATCGGTCCAAGAATGCTGGTCTTCTGCTTTTCCGCGCCCGCCAGTATGTCCTGCACGATGTCCTTAGGCGAGCGCCCGCTCCAGCCGGCGTCGCGGAAATAGATGTTGGCGGCGTTGCCGACGACATAAGTGCTCCAGGCGGCGGCGAGCCCCTGAGGCACCGCGGTAATAACGGTGCTAGTGCCGAACGTCACCGTGCGCAAAAGGTCGGCAGCGACGTGCAGGCCGTATTCCGCGGCGGCTGTCAGCCCCCAGGCCCGCAAGATTTCAAGCACCATGCTTTGCGCGTTCTTGAGCGAGAATTCGGTGCCGTAGATGGCGCCGATACGCTGGACCATCACGGCGTCGATCGCCATGCCGCCGAGAATGTCGAATACCGGCACCGGCGTGACACCGACCACCAGCGCCTTGCCCAGCATGAAGTAATTGATCAGGCGCGCGACCTCCTTGCCGCGCACGTATTGCTTGAGCTCCTTGATACGGTCGCTGACGTCGGAGGCGAACAGGCTCGCATTGAGCGCAATGATCGCCTTGTCCTTCGCGGTCGAGGATTTCCAGCATCCGCGCTTCCAGCGCCTCGATCTTTGGCTTCGGCTGGAAGGTCACGACCTCGATGGTGCCGTCCGCCTTGTGAATTTCCCGTTCGGCTTCCTTCGGAGCCGCTGCGGCGAACACGATATCGGCAGCGCCCAGCCTGTTGCCGACCTTGCGCAGGATCGATTTCGAGATTTCCCGGATTTGGCCAGGGCCATAGAGATCGGCCTTGTTGACCACCAGCAACATCGGCTTGTGCAGATCGCTGAGCTGCTTGAACGCATCTACCTCGACCCGGTTGAGATCGCCGTCGGCGACGAACAGCACAAGATCGGTGTAGCGGACAGTTTCTTCAGCGAGCTTGCCGCGCAATTCGCCGGCGGCTTCGTTGATGCCGGGAGTATCGACCAGCACCAGCTTGGTGTTCTTGAAGCCGCTCTTCGAAACCTTGTCGGTCGAACCGTGCTCTGCAGACACCGTAAAGATTTTCTCGCCGGCAAGCGCATTCAACAGCGCGCTCTTCCCCGAGCCGACTTCGCCGAATGCCGTGATCTCAAGACGGCCGTTCTCGAGCTTCGACGTGAATTCCTCGATGTCGTGCATTTCCTTCTCGACCGCTGCGCGCTCCTGCGGTCGCAGCCGGTCGTCTGCGGAAAGCCGCCGCAGCGCTTCGACCGTATCGGGCAGGATGGACTGGTCGTTCATCGAACCTGAAAATCCTTCAATCAAACGTCGGCTTCGAAGCGCAGCGGCCGGTCCGGAGAAGACGAAAGAATCCGCGACAGCAAGTTCAACAAGGCGCGCAAATCAGCGGCCGGCCGACGCAATTCGGTCCGCACCCTGCCCCGCGCGTCCTCGATTTCACGCTCGACCGGGCTTGGCGCCGCCGCAACCGAAACCACATTGGCGGCGGAAAATCCGGCGGGCAGTTTGGCCCGGATCGAAACCAGGATCGCGTCGCGATCAGACCCATTGAACTGGTCCGACTTGTTGAGAACAAGGTAGAGCGGCTTGCCGGTTGCCGTCAGCCGTTTGATCGCGGCGACTTCCGGAGCGCGCAAATCCTGATCGACGACAAACAACACACCATCGGACGTCTCGGCGGCGGCGACGGCATCGTCCAAATGGCGTTCGTCGGCGTCAATTGCTCCAGCGTCCGCCAGACGGACGCTCTCGCCTGCGTCCGCAGCGATAGAGCTTGTCGCCTGCACGAGCCCGGCGACCAAGGTGGTTTTGCCGGCATACGCCGGACCGGTAACGACCAGCACGGCGCGCACCGGAGATTTAGGAACCAAAGGTGGAGCGACTGACGGCGGCGGAATGACTCGCGCTTTGGCCGCAGGCTCAGGCCGGTGGTCGTGACGATCCCATTGCCGCGAAATCTTGTCGGCGCGCTTGGTTATGATTTCGTTCGGTAGGGGTATTTCAGGAGCGCCAGCCGGCAGACTGATCTTGGCCGGCGACGACAGGCGGCGAAGCCGCAGCCATGACACCACCCCGACCAACGTGAAAAAGCACAGCAGAACGACGCCATAGATTGCGACGATGTAGGGATTTTTCAGCGAATTGAAGGTCAGGGCGATATTGGAGATCAGCCAGACCCCGAAGAACAAAATGGCCCCTGCCAGCACGGCGACGAGGATGCGAAACAGCACATCCGGCTTACCGGCAAACAGCAAAAGCGGCGCAAACCACTTGAACACCGGGGCTTAAATCCCTGATTTCAGGAAAGTATCAACCGCCACAGCAAGTAAGCATCGCCGCTGCGCACCGCCAGTATCGCGATTTTGGCTCCAAAGTGCCGGGAATCTCAAATCGGTAGCCTAAACCCGCAAAAGGTGGACGTGGCAGATCGGTTTTTTGTTCCAGCGCTCGGCGATGGCCCCGCGCACCGCGCGCCGTACCGCTTCCGTAACGCTTTCCGGATCGCGCCGGCGCGGCTTCGGCAGGGACTTCGAAGGCTTCCTCAACGGCATCCAGGGCGATTTCAGTCATCGATTCTCCAGCCTTATCGGTTTCCGGGATGCCGATCAGTTCGATCTCTGGGTCCGCGACCAGTGCGCCCTTCTCGCTCCAGGCCAGCGCCACGGTGACGATCCCTGCAAAGCTCAACCGCCGCCGCGCGGCGAAACTGCGGGACTGGGCATTGACCAGCAGCGAGCCGTCCTTGTAGAGCCGTCCCGACGGCACTTCGTCGATGATGCGACGCGCCATCGTTGCCGAGGCTGACCAGATCGCCGTTACGGCAGATCAGGACGTTTGGCACGCCGGCGCCGCGCGCGAGCGCCGCATGTTCGGCGAGGTGCAGTGCCTCGCCATGGGCCGGGATCAGAATTTTCGGCCGCACCCATGCGATCATGTCGAGCAGTTCGGCGCGGCGCGGATGGCCCGAGACGTGAACCAGATGCGTGCGATCGGTGATGACCTCGACGCCCTGTGACACCAGGCCGTTGATGACCCGGCCGACCGCCTTCTCGTTGCCGGGAATGGCCCGCGAGGAAAAGATCACCCGGTCGCCTTTGCGCGAGCGTGACTTCCGGGTGATCATCCTGTGGCGATGCGGGCAGCGCCGCGCGCGGCTCACCCTGGCTGCCGGTGCAGAGCGCCAACACCTTGTCGGGCGGCAGATAGCCGTAAGCTCTCGGCGCTGCGGAAATCCTGCACGCCGTCGAGATAGCCGGTCTCGCGCGCCACCTGGGTGACCCGCTCCATGGCGCGACCGACGATGACGACTTCACGATCAGCGGCACGCGCGGCATCGGCAACCGCGCGGAGGCGGCCGACATGGGAGGCAAAGGTCGTGACCGCGACCCGGCCCGGCGCGGTGCGGATAAGCTCGGCGAGCGTGCGCGCGACATCGGATTCCGACGGCGAGCGGCCCTCGCGGACCGCATTGGTGGAATCGCCGATCAGCGCCAGCACGCCCTCGTCGCCGAGCGCCGTCAGCTTCGCCTGATCGGTCGGCGCGCCGATCACCGGCGTCGGATCGATCTTCCAGTCGCCGGTATGAAGCACGATGCCAGCCGGCGTGCGAATAGCCAGCGCATTAGATTCCGGGATCGAGTGCGCAACATTGATGAAGTCGATCGTGAAAGGCCCAAGTGTCAAGCGTCCGCCGACCGGCACGATTTTCACCGGAATTTGCGGCGCGCCAGGCTCCGAAAGCCGCTTGGCTTCGAACAGCGCCGCGGTGAATGGCGTCATATAAAGCGGCACGTTGAGACGCGGCCATAGATCGATCAGCGCGCCGATATGATCCTCATGGCCGTGGGTAATCACGAGGCCAAGGATGTTCTTGCGCTCCTCAATCAGGAACCGGATGTCGGGCAAGATAAGATCGACGCCGGGCAACTGCTCCTCGGACGCAAACGACACGCCGCAATCGACGATCAGCCATTGCCGGCGGCGCTCGTCGCCGAAACCGTAGACCGAGAGATTCATCCCGATCTCGCCGATACCGCCAAGAGGCTGCGAAGACCAGTTCGTTTTGCGCCATCAGGACGCGCCTCGTGCTGCGCCGACAGGAAATACATCGCCGGCCGTAATTGTCTGCATCGTGCCATCGGCAAGGCGAAGCAGCAGACGGCCTCGCTCGTCGAGAGCCTCAAAGCGGCCACCAAATTCGCGCCCTGGAAGCCGCACTCTGATTTCATTGCCGAGACCATGCACCCGCGCCAGCCACTCGGCGCGGACAGAGGCAAAGCCTTCGCCGCGCCCCCACTGGGTCAGGCGGCGCGCCATCGCGCCGGATAAACCGGTGAAGACGTCCTCGGCGGAGACCATTGCACCCGCACTGGCCAGATCCGTCGCCGGGTACGCCGTTCCAACCGGGTGATGCAGGCAATTCACACCGATTCCGATCGCAACCGTGAGAGATGCGCCAATCGCTTCGCTTTCAATGAGAATACCGGCAAGCTTCTTCCCGCCACAGATAACGTCATTCGGCCATTTCAGCGCAAGCTGCTCGCGAAGCGCTGGCGCCCGCTCGGCGAGCGCATCGTGGACTGCGAGCGCCGTAACGAACGACAGCTCCGGCGCATTGTCGGCAGGCGCCGGATCGCGCAACAGCAGGGTCGCGTAGAGATTGCCGCAGGTCGAAACCCATGCGTTGCCGCGGCGACCCCGCCCCGCGGTCTGTACCTGTGCCGTAATCCAGAGCGGACCGCTTTCGCCGGAGCGGGCGCGCGTCAGCGCTTCGGTGTTGGTCGAAGGCAATGTGTCATGAGCTGACAGTCGAAAGTCCGACGCCGCGGGATCAAGCTGCATCAGAACAGGGAATGCGCCGCGGCGCTTGCCGCGCCGACCAGCGGGCCCGGATAGAGGAAGAACAGGACGTTGAACAAACCGCAGACTGCAAGCACCACTTTCAGCTCGATCGGCATCG
Organism: uncultured Alphaproteobacteria bacterium; assembly: GCA_963742215.1. Taxonomy (GTDB): domain Bacteria; phylum Pseudomonadota; class Alphaproteobacteria; order Rhizobiales; family Xanthobacteraceae; genus BOG-931. The sequence continues at coordinate 46,489 of CAVULJ010000005.1, read as the reverse complement.
CGTAATAGCCCTCGACGGCATCGTCGAAATACATGGTCTTGATGATCGCGAGATAATAGTAAGCGCCTACCACGCTGGTGATGACGCCGATTACGGCAAGGATATAGAGCCCAGCCTTGATCGCGGCGACAAAGACGTAAAACTTGGCGAAAAAACCTGCGAGCGGTGGAATGCCGGCCATTGAGAATAGCAACATGGCCAGGAAAAACGCCGCGGTCGGATTGGTGCGCGACAGGCCTGCAAACTGGTCGATTGATTCCACCATGCCGGTCGAGCGACGCATCGACAGGATGACGGCGAAGGTGCCAAGCGTCATGCTGACGTAGATCGCGACATAGATCAGCACGCCTTGCACGCCTTCCGGCGTTCCGGCGGCGAGCCCAATCAGCGCGAAACCCATATGACCGATCGATGAGTAGGCCATCAGCCGTTTGATGTTGCGCTGACCAATCGCCGCGAATGAGCCGAGCGCCATCGACGCGATCGAAACGAACACCACGATCTGTTGCCACTGAAAGGTTATGCCGGGAAAGGCAACCACCGAAGCACGCACGAAAATCGCCATGCCGGCGACTTTGGGCGCAGAGGCAAAGAATGCTGTGACCGGAGTTGGCGCGCCCTCATAGACGTCCGGCGTCCACATATGGAACGGCACCGCCGAAACCTTGAAGCAGAAGCCGGCGAACAGAAACACGAGGCCAAAAATTAACCCGACGCCGCCCTGCCCGGCTGCATGGGCGATACCGGTGAACGTGACGGTGCCGGTAAAGCCGTAAACCAGCGAGGCGCCGTAGAGCAGCATGCCGGACGACAACGCACCGAGCACGAAGTACTTCAGGCCTGCTTCGGTCGAGCGCAAGTTATCGCGATGGCTCGCGGCGACGACGTAGAGCGGCAGGCTCATCAGTTCGAGGCCGAGATAAAGCGCGATCAGGTCGGCCGCCGAAATCAACATCAGCATGCCGAGCGTCGAGAGCACGATCAGAACCGAATATTCAAAACGCTGCTGCTTTTCGCGCTTGGCGTAATCGATCGATAGCAGGATCGCGGCTGCGGAACCGATCAAAGCGAGAATTTTCAGAAACCGCGCAAAGCCGTCGACGACGAAGCTGCCGTTAAAGCTGACAAGCTTGCCTTCCGGCAGCAGCAACAGGATCACGCCCGCGGCTATCAGCAGCACAATCGCGCCGGCATCGATCACAGGCACTATCCGCTCATCGCGATAAGCCCCCAGCATCAACAGCAGCATCGCGCCGATACCGAGCACAATCTCAGGCAGCAGCGGTAGGAATGAAGCGATGTTCGGAGCGGCGTTCATGCCTTACCTCGCCTCCGCCGCTTGCACGGGGGCCAGCGCGTGCTGGTAGCTGTCCATAAGCTGCGTCACCGAAGCCGCCGAGAGATCGAGCACGGGCTTCGGATAGACGCCGAACAGGATGGTCAGGATCACCAGCGGCGCAAACACGATGGCCTCGCGCCAGCCGATATCACGGATATTGAGCAGCGAGGGTTTTTCCAGCTTGCCGAAAATCATCTTACGGTAGAGCCAGAGCGCATAACACGCCGACAGGATGGTGCCGAGCGTGGCAATCGTCGCCACCCAGGTGTTGACACGAAACGTGCCGATCAGGCTCAGGAATTCGCCGACAAATCCCGACGTGCCCGGCAGGCCAACGTTCGCCAGCGTAAACACCATGAACACGAACGCATAGACCGGCATGCGGTAGACCAGACCGCCATAGGCGGCGATTTCGCGGGTATGCATGCGGTCGTAGACAACACCGACGCAGAGGAACAGCGCAGCCGACACAATGCCGTGGGAGATCATCTGGAAGATGCCGCCGGCGATGCCCTGCGCTGTCACTGCGAAAATACCCATGGTGACGAAGCCCATGTGCGCGACCGACGAATAGGCGATGAGCTTCTTCACATCCTCCTGCACTAGCGCGACCAGCGAGGTGTAGACGATGGCAATCACCGATAGCGCGTAAATCAGCGGCGCGAGATCTGCCGAAGCTTGCGGGAACATCGGCAGCGAGAAGCGCAGGAAACCGTAGCCACCCATCTTCAACAGGATCGCAGCCAGGATCACCGAGCCCGCGGTAGGCGCTTCGACGTGCGCATCAGGAAGCCAGGTGTGGACCGGCCACATCGGCATTTTCACGGCGAACGAGGCGAGGAAGGCGAACCAGGCCCAGGTCTGCAGCGAGCGCGGGAACGCGTGATGCAGGAGCGTCGGAATGTCGGTGGTACCGGCATCCCAATACATCGCCATGATCGCGAGCAGCATCAGCACCGAGCCAAGCAATGTGTAGAGGAAGAACTTGAAGCTCGCATAGACCCGGCGCGGTCCGCCCCACACGCCGATGATCAGGAACATCGGGATCAGGCCGCCTTCGAAGAACATATAGAACAGCACGAGATCAAGCGCGCAGAACGTGCCGATCATCAGCGTTTCGAGCACCAGGAACGCGATCATGTACTCGCGAACCCGGCGCTGGATCGCCGACCAGCTTGCGACAATGCAAATCGGCAACAGTGCCGTGGTCAGGATCACAAACGGCAGCGAAATGCCGTCGACACCCATGGAATAGTTGATGGCGCCGCCGAGCCACGGCCGCTTTTCCAGGAACTGGAAATCCGCCGATCCGGAATCGAAGCGCCACAACACGATCAGCGAGATCGCGAACGTGAGGAGTGTCGTCCATAGCGCCGCCCAACGCGTGGTCCGCACGCCCGCTTCATCGTCGTTCTGCAACGCAATGAACAGCGCGCCGAGGAGCGGCAGGAACGTGATGACGGATAAGATCGGCCAGCTCGTCATCCGTGCGGCCCCCCGGAGAACATGAACCACGTAATAAACGCCGCGACGCCGATCAGCATCGCAAACGCGTAGTGATAGAGATAACCGGTTTGCAGGCGGACCACGTTGCGCGTTACGTCAAGCACACGCGCAGACACCCCGTCAGGTCCGAAGCCGTCGATGACAAAGCCGTCGCCGCCCTTCCAGAACAGGCGGCCAAGCCAAATTGCAGGACGAACGAACAGAAAGTCGTAAATCTCGTCGAAGTACCACTTGTTGAGAAGGAACTCGTAGAGCACCTTTTGGTCGCGCGCCAACTGCACCGGAATGTCTGGCCGGCGGATATAGAACTGATAGGCGACCAGGAACCCCAGGATCATCATCACCGTCGGCGTCAGCGAAACCGCCAGCGGGAGGCTCTCCATGTTCTCAAGCACGTGGTTATTTGGGCCGAATTTCAGCGCTTCGCGGAAGAACGTTTCGACCCCGTCGCCGGTGAACATCGACAGGAACGGCCAACCCGCAGCGAACGAGCCGAACGCGAGCAGCGCCAGCGGGATCAGCATCACTTTCGGGCTTTCATGTGCCGCCTCGTAATGATGCTGGTCGTGCGGCGTGCCGTGGAAGGTCTTGAAGATCAGCCGCCACGAATAGAATGACGTCAGCGCCGCAGCTGCGACCGTCATGATGAAGCCGTAGATTGCCATCGGATTGGTGCCGACCGCCGCGGCTTCGATGATCTTGTCCTTGGAAAAATAACCGGCCGTCAGCGGAAAGCCGGTCAGCGCCAAAGTACCGATGATCATGACGCTGTAGGTGAATGGAATTTTCCGCCACAGGCCGCCCATGTTCCGGATGTCCTGCTCGTGATGCATCGCAAGGATCACCGAGCCCGAGCCGAGGAACAGCAGCGCTTTGAAGAAGGCGTGGGTGAACAGGTGGAACATGCCGACCGAGTAAGCGCCGACGCCCATGGCGACGAACATGTAACCGAGCTGCGAGCAGGTCGAATAAGCGACGATGCGTTTGATGTCGTTCTGAACGAGCCCGATGGTGGCCGCGAATATCGCCGTGGTCGCGCCGATGAAAGTGACGAAGGCCGAAGCGACCGGCGCAAGTTCGAACAATGGCGACAGCCGCGCCACCATGAACACGCCGGCAGTCACCATGGTCGCGGCATGGATCAAGGCCGAGACCGGCGTCGGGCCTTCCATCGCATCCGGCAACCAGGTGTGCAGCAGAAACTGCGCCGACTTGCCCATCGCGCCCATGAACAGCAACAGGCAGGCGACCGTGAGCGCATCGAAACCCCAACTCAGGAAATGGAAGCTCTTGCCGACCAGGCCTGGCGCCTGCGCAAAGATGGTGTCGAAGTCGATGGCCCCGGTCAGATAGAAAACCGAGAAGATGCCGAGCGAGAAGCCGAAGTCGCCGACGCGATTGACGACGAAGGCTTTGATGGCCGCCGCATTCGCTTCCGGCTTGTAATACCAGAAGCCGATCAGGAGATAGCTCGCGAGACCGACGCCCTCCCAGCCGAAGAAAAGCTGAAGAAGGTTGTCCGCTGTCACCAGCATCAGCATGGCGAACGTGAAGAACGACAGGTAGCTGAAGAACCGCGGCTTGTACGGTTCCTCCTCCATGTAGCCGACTGAATAGATGTGAACGAGCGACGAGACCGTCGTCACCACGACCAGCATTACCGCGGTGAGCGAGTCGATGCGCAGCGCCCATTCGGAATGCAGATCGCCGAAGTTGATGAAGGTGAACAGCGATATGCGTGCGTCATGCCCGGCGAAGCCGACATCGTAGAACGCGTACCAGGACAGCACGCAGGAGATCACCAGCAGCGTGCAGGTCACCAGTTCGGCAAGGCCTGAGCCCGCGGCCGATGGTTCGGTCGGTGTGTCCTCGTGGTGGGTTTCATGCACGACCGCGTGCGGCGCATCAGGCGACGGCGCCGCGTGCGCGTCAGGACTCATCGACATGCGGCGCAGCATGGTCGTCCCGGGCGGCGGCGGATTCTGCCCCGGAAAACGGTTGCGCGCGCCGAACAGCGCGATCGCGCCGGCAACGATAGCGCCAATCAGCGGCAGGACGACGATAGCTTCATACATCTTGCCGTTAGCCTTTCATCAAGTTGATGTCTTCAACCGCGATCGAGCCGCGGTTGCGGTAATAGGCCACGAGGATCGCAAGACCGATCGCGGCTTCCGCCGCGGCGACCGTCAGCACGATCAGCGCGTAGACCTGACCGACGATGTCGCCGAGGAAGGTCGAGAACGCGACGAGGTTGACGTTGACCGCGAGCAGGATGAGCTCGATCGACATCAGGATGACGATGACGTTCTTGCGGTTGAGAAAGATACCGAGCACGCCGAGCGTGAACAGGATCGCGGCAACAGAGAGGTAGTGGCCGAGCCCGATAATCATGACAGCCCCTGCCCCGATTTGACCTGAACGATGTCGATGGCGCTCGCGCGGGTGCGCGCGACCTGATCGGCGATGACCTGCCGGCGCACGTTCGGCTTGTGCTGCAAGGTCAAGCACGATGGCGCCGACCATCGCGACCAGAAGAATGATGCCGGCGGCCTGGAAGTAGTAGACGTAGCGGGTATAGAGCACGAGCCCGAGCGCCTGGGTGTTGTTGATATCGCCCGGCGGCGGGATCGGCGCTGTGGCCGCAACGCTCGGCCCGATCACCCAGGCGCCGACGACGATCAAAAGCTCGGCCAGCAGGATCGCGCCGATCAGCGCGCCGACCGGCAGGTAGTTGAGAAAGCCCTGACGTAGCTCGGCGAAATCGACGTCGAGCATCATCACGACGAACAGGAACAGCACCGCGACCGCGCCGACATAGACGACGATCAGGATCATCGCCAGGAACTCGGCGCCCAACAGCACGAACAGGCCCGCCGCATTGACGAAGGCGAGGATGAGAAACAGCACCGAATGCACCGGATTCTTCGAGGTGATGACCATGACGGCCGACGCCACGCAGATCGCGGCGAACAGATAAAAGAAAATGGCGTGGATGATCATCGGCGGCGCGGCTCAGCGATAGGGCGCGTCGAGCGCGATGCTTTTGGCGATCTCGCGTTCCCAGCGGTCGCCGTTCGCGAGCAGGCGCTCCTTGTCGTAGTAGAGCTCCTCGCGCGTTTCGGTGGCGAATTCGAAATTCGGTCCTTCGACGATGGCGTCCACCGGGCAGGCCTCCTGGCACAGCCCGCAATAGATGCATTTGACCATGTCGATGTCGTAACGGGTGGTGCGGCGCGTGCCGTCGTTGCGGCGCGGACCGGCTTCGATGGTGATGGCCTGCGCCGGACAGATCGCCTCGCAGAGCTTGCAGGCGATGCAGCGCTCCTCGCCGTTCGGATAGCGGCGCAGCGCATGCTCGCCGCGAAAGCGCGGCGACAGCGGGCCCTTCTCGAACGGATAATTCAGCGTCGCCTTCGGCTTGAAGAAGTAGCGCATCGACAGGAAGAAGGCCTGCACGAATTCCTTCAGGAACAGCGAGCGGGCGGCTTGATCGAGTCTCATGTCAGTCTCTCCTGCCGCCTAATATGTCGGAAAAATCTTGTTGCCGATCCTGTAGCCGATGGCGGCAAGCAACGCGACGGCGATCCCGAGGAGCACGCGGCGCGCAATCGACATTTTGTCCTCGAATGCTCGGCGCTGTTCCAGCGTCATCGGGCCGTTCTGCGCGCGCAGCCGCCGCTTCGATCACGCGGATGGCCGGCATGTAGATCGCAACCGCGATCATGGTTCCGATCAGTCGCGCCGAGCCAGGCCGGCAAAGAGATATTCCATGCCCTGCTCCCCTCACTTCGGCGCCCATCCGGTGATCTGCAGCACGGCGGCCACGATCGCGACCATGGCCAGCGAAATCGGCAGAAACACCTTCCAGCCGAGCCGCATCAGCTGGTCGTAGCGATAGCGCGGCACGAACGCCTTCACCATCGCGAACATGAAGAACACGAAGAACGCCTTGAGCACGAACCAGATGATGCCGGGCACCCAGGTGAACGGCGGGACCGCGAGCGGCGGCAGCCAGCCGCCGAGGAACAGGATCGTCGCCATGGCGCACATGGTGCAGACGGCGACGTATTCGCCGAGCATGAACATCATGTAGGGCGTCGAGCCGTATTCGACCATGAAGCCGGCGACGAGTTCGGATTCCGCTTCGACCAGATCGAACGGCGGCCGGTTGGTCTCGGCCAGCGCCGAGACGAAGAAGATCACCAGCATCGGAAACAGCGGCAGCCAATACCAGTTCAGGATCCTGAGCCACGGCACGCCGAGCGACGTTGCGAGGCCGCGATCCTGCTGCGCCTCGACAATGGCAGTGAGATTGAGCGAGCCGACGCAGAGCAGCACGGTGATGATGACGAAGCCGATCGAGACTTCGTAGGACACCATCTGCGCCGCCGAACGCAGCGCGGCGAGGAACGGATATTTCGAATTCGACGCCCAGCCGGCCATGATCACGCCGTACACGCCGAGCGACGAGATGGCGAAGATATAGAGGATGCCGACATTGATGTTGGAGATCACCCAGCCGGCATTGACCGGAATCACCGCCCAGGCGGCAAGCGCCAGCACGCAGGTGACCAGCGGCGCCAGCAGGAACACGCCCTTGTTGGCGCCGGCCGGAATGACCGGCTCCTTGAGAATGAATTTGAGCAGATCGGCGAACGATTGGAACAGGCCCCACGGCCCGACCACGTTCGGGCCGCGCCGGATCTGCACCGCCGCCCAGATCTTGCGGTCGGCCAGCAGCACATAGGCGACGGCGATCAGCAGGACGACGAGGAGCAGCACGCTCTCCGCCACCATGATCACCAGCGGCCAGATTAGTCGGACCAAAACTCGGCCAGGTCATGCCGTCCTCTATTCCGCCGCCGTCATGGTCGGACGCCCGACGCGCGATGGCCGAACATTCCGCCATGACCGCCGAACAGCGCGCAATCGGATTGGTGAAATAGAAATCATCGACGCTCGACACGAACGGCGCCTTGTCGGTCGTGCCGCCGAGGCTGGCGAGCTTCTGCAGATCGGCGGCATCGCCCGGCGCGATCTGGCCGACGCGCATCAGATGCGGATGCGCCTTGAACATCGCCTGCCGCAACGGCCGCAGCGAGTCATAGGGCAGCTTCTTGCCGAGCACGTCGGACAGCGCGCGCAGGATCGCCCAATCCTCGCGGGCATCGCCCGGCGGGAACGCAGCGCGCGTCGCCATCTGCACGCGGCCTTCGGTGTTGACGTAAATGCCGGACTTTTCCGGATAGGCCGCGCCGGGCAGCACCACGTCGGCGCGCATCGCGCCGCGGTCGCCGTGCGTGCCGATGTAGACGACGAAGGCGCCCGGCGCGATGTCGATCTCGTCGGCGCCGAGCAGGAACAGAACGATCGAGCGTGCCGGACGCCGCCATCTGCCGCGTCGTCAAGACCGCCCTGCGCCCGGCACGAAGCCGAGATCGAGCGCACCGACCCGCGACGCCGCGCTATGCAGCACGCAATAGCCGTTCCAGCCATCCTTGACCGCGCCGAGATCGACCGCGGCCTTCGCGGCGAGCGACGCGATCGCGGCGCCGTCGGCGCGCGCGAACGCTGCCGGCGCCGACCAGCACCAACGGACGCTCGGCCTTGCGCATCACGTCGGCGAAGGAATGCCGTGCGATATCGGCGAGCGTCTCGGCGCCGGCGCCGAGATAATCGTAAGTGTAAGTCAGGTCCGCCTTCGGCCCGATCAGGCCGATCGGGAATTTGCCGGCGCGCCAGCGCTTGCGGATGCGCGCATTGAGAATGGCCGCTTCCTTGCGCGGATTGGAGCCGACGATCAGCAGCGCGTCGGCGGCATCGATGCCGGCGATGGTCGCATTGAACAGATAGCTCGCCCGGCCCCAGGCCGGATCGAGCGCCGAACCGTCCTGCCGGCAGTCGAGATTGGTGACGCCAAGCCGCGTCATCAGATCCTTGAGCGCGAAAATCTCTTCGACCGCGGCGAGATCGCCGACGATCGCGCCCATGCGCTTGGGATTGGCCGCGCGCCACCTTCGCGGCGATCGCCTTGAACGCCTCGCTCCAGGTCGCCGGACGCAAGCTGGCCGTTCTCGCGGATATAGGGCTGATCGAGCCGCTGCGTGCGCAAACCGTCGACGACGTGGCGGGTCTTGTCGGAAATCCACTCTTCGTTGATGTCGTCATTGGTGCGCGGCAGGATGCGCATCACCTCGCGGCCGCGGGTATCGATGCGGATGGCGCAGCCGAGCGCGTCCATCACGTCGATCGATTCCGTCTTGTTGAGCTCCCACGGCCGCGCCGCGAACGCATAAGGCTTCGAGGTCAGCGCGCCGACCGGGCAGATATCGACGACATTGCCCTGCAGCTCGGACGTCATCGCCGTCTTCGAGATAGGTCGTGATCTCCATGTCCTCGCCGCGGCCGATGGCGCCGAGCTCCGGCACGCCGGCGACCTCGGTGGCAAAGCGCACGCAGCGGGTGCACTGGATGCAGCGGTTCATCGAGGTCTTGACCAGCGCGCCGAGATATTTGTCCTCGACCGCGCGCTTGTTCTCGTGGAAGCGGCTGGAGTCGATGCCATAGGCCATCGACTGGTCCTGCAGATCGCATTCGCCGCCCTGATCGCAGATCGGGCAATCGAGCGGATGGTTGATCAGCAGGAACTCCATCACGCCTTCGCGCGCCTTGCGCACCATCGGCGAGCGCGTGATCAGCACTTTCGGCGAGCCGTCCTTGTTCGGCATCAGATCCTTCACCGCCATGGCGCAGGACGCCTGCGGCTTCGGCACGCCGGCGACTTCGATCAGGCACATGCGGCAATTGCCGGCGATCGACAGCCGCTCGTGGAAGCAGAAGCGCGGAATTTCCGCGCCGCGCGGCCTCGCAGGCCTGGAGCAGCGTGTACTCCGGCGGAACGTCGACTCTCTTGGCCGTCGACGATGAGCTTGGTCATCTCGCGTCTCACTCCGCCGTTCGTTACGGCGGGTCGTCTCACTCCGCCGCCACCGAGACCGGCTCGGGATGCGGATTCGCGGTGTATTGGTCGATGCGCCTCTCGATCTCCGGCCGGAAATGCCGCAGCAGCCCCTGCACCGGCCACGCCGCGCCGTCGCCGAAGGCGCAGATGGTGTGGCCTTCGATCTGGGTCGTGACCTCCATCAGCATGTCGATCTCGCGCTTCTGCGCGCGGCCTTCCGCCATGCGGTTGAGCACGCGCCACATCCAGCCCATGCCCTCGCGGCACGGCGTGCACTGGCCGCAGCTCTCGTGCTTGTAGAAATAGGAAATGCGCGCCATCGCTTTGACGATGTCGGCGGACTTGTCCATCACGATCACGGCGGCGGTGCCGAGCGCCGATTTCTTGTCGCGGCAGCCGTCGAAATCCATCAGCAGCGTGTCGGCCTGATCGGGGCCGGCCGGCACGAGCGGCATCGACGAGCCGCCGGGAATGACCGCGAGCAGATTGTCCCAGCCGCCGCGCACGCCGCCGGCATGCCGTTCGATCAGTTCGCGCAGCGGAATGCCCATGTTCTCTTCGACATTGCACGGCCGCTCGACGTGGCCGGAAATGCAATAGAGCTTGGTGCCGGTATTGTTCGGCCGGCCGATGCCGGCGAACCACGCCGCGCCGCGCCGCATGATGTCGGGCACCTGCGCGATGGTCTCGACATTGTTGACGGTGGTCGGGCAGCCGTAGAGGCCCATATTGGCCGGGAACGGCGGCTTGAGCCGCGGCTGGCCCTTCTTGCCTTCGAGGCTTTCGAGCAGCGCCGTCTCCTCGCCGCAGATGTAGGCGCCGGCGCCGTGATGCACGACGATGATCGAAATCCCAGCCGTGGATATTGTTCTTGCCGATCAGCTTTGCGTCGTAGGCCTGCTGCACGGCGGCTTCGAGCCGCTCGCGCTCGCGGATGAATTCGCCGCGGATGTAGATGTAGCAATGGTTGCGCGCCCATGGCGCAGCCGGCGATCAGGCAGCCTTCGATGAGAAGATGCGGATCGTGCCGCATCACCTCGCGGTCCTTGCAGGTGCCGGGCTCGGATTCGTCGGCATTGATGACGAGATAATGCGGCCGGTCGCCGGACTGCTTGGGCATGAACGACCATTTCAGCCCGGTCGGAAATCCGGCGCCGCCGCGGCCGCGCTGGCCTGACGCCTTCATCTCGTTGACGATGCCGTCGCGGCCCTTTTCCAGGATCGCCTTGGTGCCGTCCCAGGCGCCGCGCGCCCGCGCGCCCTCGAGGCCCCAGTCGTGATGGCCGTAGAGATTTTTGAAGATGCGGTCCTTGTCGGCGAGCATGCCGCGTCCTGTCGGATCCGGTGGCGTGGAGGTTTGTCGTAGATCGACGGATCGGTCAGCGTGTCTGGCCCGCCGATCGGCGCGGAATTCATGCGGTCGATCTGCGGCCCGGGCTTCGGCGTCCTGCCGGCGGACAGATCGTTGATGATCCGCGTGAACGCTCTCGCGGCGTCAGGTCCTCGTAGTAATCGGCATTGATCTGCACCATCGGCGCGTTGACGCAGGCGCCGAGGCATTCGACCTCGATCCAGGAAAACGTGCCGTCGGCGGTGACGTCGTCCTCCTCGACCGATCATGCGGTGGCAGACTTTTTTCAGCTCTTCCGCGCCGCGCAGCATGCACGGCGTCGTGCCGCAGAGCTGCACGTGGAATCTGCCCGACCGGCGACAGATTGAACATCGTGTAGAAGGTCGCGACTTCGAGCACGCGGATTTTCGCCATGCCGAGCAGTTCCGCGGTCGCCTCGATCGCCTTCTGCGGCAGCCAGCCGCCGCATTGCTCCTGCGCCCGCCACAGGATCGGGATCACCGCCGATTGCTGACGGCCTTCCGGATATTGCGCGATCTTGCGCTTTCGCCCAGGCCAGATTTTCCGGCGTGAACGCAAAGCTCGGCGGCTGCTTTTCGGCGAGACGGCGCACGCTCATCGGTCGACCTCGCCGAACACGATGTCGATCGAGCCCAGGATCGCCGATATGTCGGCCAGCATGTGGCCGCGGCACAGGAAATCCATCGCCTGCAGATGGGCGAAGCCCGGCGCGCGGATCTTGCACTTGTACGGCTTGTTGCTGCCGTCGGCGACCAGATAGACGCCGAACTCGCCCTTGGGCGCTTCGACCGCGGCATAGACTTCGCCGGCCGGCACCTTGAAGCCTTCGGTGTAGAGCTTGAAGTGATGGATCAGCGACTTCCATCGAGCGCTTCATCTCTCTCGCGCCGCGGCGGCGACGATCTTGTGGTCGTCGACCGACGACCGGCCCTGCCCGTCCGGCGGCGTGCAGCTTTTCGATGCACTGCTTCATGATGCGGATCGACTGGCGCATCTCTTCCATGCGGATGCAGTAGCGGTCGTAATTGTCGCCGTTCTTGCCGATCGGAATGTCGAAATCCATCTCGGCGTAGCATTCGTAGGGCTGCGACTTGCGCAAATCCCACGCCGCGCCGGAGCCGCGCACCATGACGCCGGAAAAGCCGCGCGCCCAGGCGTCATCGAGCGTCACGACGCCGATATCGACGTTGCGCTGCTTGAAGATGCGGTTCTCGGTGAGCAGTTCCTCGAGATCGTCGCAGACTTTCAGGAACGGATCGCAGAACGCCGCGATGTCGTCGATCAGTTTCGGCGGCAGATCCTGATGCACGCCGCCGACGCGGAAATAGGCCGCGTGCATGCGCGAGCCCGAGGCGCGCTCGTAGAAGCCCATCAGCTTCTCGCGCTCCTCGAAACCCCACAGCGGCGGCGTGAGCGCGCCGACATCCATCGCCTGCGTCGTGACATTGAGCATGATGCGACAGCAGCCGGCCGATCTCGCAATAGAGCACGCGGATGATCTGCCCGCGCCGCGGCACTTCGATGCCGAGCAGCTTTTCCGCGGCGAGACAGAACGCGTGCTCCTGATTGATCGGCGCGACATAATCGAGCCGGTCGAAATACGGGATCGCCTGCAGATAGGTCTTCTGCTCGATCAGCTTCTCGGTGCCGCGATGCAGAAGACCGATATGCGGATCGACGCGCTCGACCACCTCGCCGTCGAGCTCGAGCACCAGACGCAGCACGCCGTGCGCCGCCGGATGCTGCGGCCCGAAATTGATGGTGAAGTTGCGCTGTGCGGGTGCGGTTTCGGCCATCACGCCACCTGCGCCAGCTTTGCGGCTTTCGCCGCAAGCCGCGCGTTGAATTTGTCCCACAGCACGACAAAGCGGTCGTGCCGGCCTTCGCCGATCAGATCGATGCCGTCATGCGCCTTCACCTTGAAGCTGACGCGCTGGCCGGTGACCGCGCGCATTCGACGTCGACCGTCACCGTCATGCCGGGCAAGCGTCGCCGCGAGATGGCTGACATCGACATGCACGCCGAGACTGCCCTCGCCCGGTCGAGATGCGGCGCCAGAAGCTGCGTGCACACCCATTCCATCAGCACGATCATGTTGCCGGTGGCGAACACCTTCGGCATCGACGCGATCTCGGGCGCTTCCGGATAGGTGTAGGGCACCGTCTTGTTCTCCGGCACCTTGTAGGTGAAGCGGTGCGTCATGCCGGGCTTGAGGGTGGGCTTCATCGTCAAGACCCCTTCCCGTCCGGCTTCGCCTTCTCGTCGCCGGGCAGCACGTAGTCGGTGCCTTCCCAGGGCGAGAGAAAATCGAAGTTGCGGAATTCCTGGACGAGCCGCACCGGCTCGTAAACCACGCGCTTGAGCTCGTCGTCGTAGCGCACCTCGACGAAGCCGGTGAGCGGGAAATCCTTGCGCAGCGGATGACCCTCGAAGCCGTAATCGGTCAGGATGCGCCGCATGTCGGGATGGCCGGTGAACACGATGCCGTAGAGATCGTAGGTCTCGCGCTCGAACCAGTCGGCGCCGGGAAACACGTCGATGATCGACGGCACCGGCGTCGCTTCGTCGGTCTCGGCCTTGACGCGGATGCGCGGATTCTGCTTCGGCGACAGCAGATGATAGACGACGTCGAAGCGCCGCTCGCGGCTCGGCCAGTCGACCGCGGTGATGTCGATCAGATTCCAGAACTGGCAGCGCGGGTCGTCGCGCAGGAAGCGCATCACCGCGACGATGTCGGCTGCCTTCGCCGTCACGGTCAGTTCATGATAGGCGACCGCATAGCCGGTCACCGACGCGGCAAGCGCACCAGTGATCGTCTTGCCGAGCGTATCGAGCGTCTCATCCATGGTCAGCGTTCGATCGTCGCGGTGCGGCGGATTTTCTTTTGCAGCAGCAGCACGCCGTAGAGCAGCGCTTCCGCGGTCGGCGGGCAGCCCGGGCACATAGATGTCGACCGGCACGATGCGGTCGCAGCCGCGCACCACCGAATAGGAATAATGGTAGTAGCCGCCGCCATTGGCGCACGAGCCCATCGAGATCACGTAACGCGGCTCCGGCATCTGGTCGTAGACCTTGCGCAGCGCCGGCGCCATTTTGTTGGTGAGCGTGCCGGCGACGATCATGACGTCGGACTGGCGCGGCGAAGCGCGCGGCGCGAAGCCGAAGCGCTCGGCGTCGTAGCGCGGCATCGACATCTGCATCATCTCGACGGCGCAGCAGGCAAGCCCGAACGTCATCCACATCAGCGAGCCGGTGCGCGCCCAGGCGATCAGATCTTCGGCGGCGGCGACCAGGAATCCCTTGTCGGCAAGCTCGCTGTTGAGGTCGGAGAAAAACGGATCGCTCGCGCCGGCCGGCTTGCCGGTGCGCGGGTCGATAATGCCGCGGTTCGCGGGTGGCGATCGCGGGTTCGCTCAATCCCATTCGAGCGCTCCCTTCTTCCATTCATAGATGAAGCCGATGGTCAGCACGCCGAGGAACACCATCATCGACCAGAAGCCGTACACGCCGAGCTTGCCGAAGGCCGCCGCCCACGGAAACAGGAAGCTGACTTCGAGATCGAAGATGATGAACAGGATCGCGACCAGATAGAAGCGCATGTCGAACTTCATCCGCGCGTCGTCGAAGGCGTTGAAGCCGCATTCATAGGCCGAGAGCTTTTCCGGATCGGGCTGCTTGTAGGCAACGACGAACGCCACGGCCAGCAGCACAAGGCCGATCACGCGCCGCGACGCCGATGAAAACGACCAGCGGCAAATAGGCAAGCAGCAATTGACTCAGTCGATTGGCTCATCGGGAGCCCTTCTGATCGGCCATCATCGGACACGCTTCCCGATCGCGGAACATGTCCGTCGCGGCGCGGTTCCGCGAAGCGACGAGCACCGCGCTGATTTGCCCCAAAATTTCAGCGGATTCGCGCTGAAAGCGGAACTCTGCGACCCTTAGCGCAGTGCACAAAAAGGTGCAAGGCGGCCTGTGCGTTAGCGGTGCGAGCTGACGCAATGCTACTATCACATGACAGTGTGCGCCGGGAGGAATGGCATCAAGCTCAAGTGTAACGCGCGGAATCTGGACTGCGCGCGATATTAACGGGCGTAATTGCCGGCATTGCTACAATTGGTCTGGTATCCACTTTTGCGGCGGAAAACTTCCCCGATCATCCGATTAAGCTGATCGTGCCGTTTGGTCCCGGCGGACCGCCGGATGTGTCGGCGCGCCTCACCGCAGTTATGGGTTGTTCGGGCGCTCTCGGTGAGCCCAAGCCGCCCCCGATGCCGGAACAGGAGTTGGTAAACCGGTACGTCCAAGCCACCCAGACCCAGCAAACGGCACTGCGAGGGGGGACCGAGGAGGTAGATATTGACGCTGCCGTTCCCAAGTTCAAGAAACAAGGCAAGCTTCATGCGCTGAGGAACATCTCCAAGGTCGGGAAAATCACTTACCACGCCCTTGGTTTCAGCGGTGATGGCATTGTGAAGACCGAAGTAATCGCCAACTATCTGAAAGCGGAAGTGGAAGCCGCCCAGGGCCAATCCAATCTGTCGATCACGCCCGCAGAACTACAAATTCAAGTACAAAGGCATGCAGGAGCTCAACGGCCGGCAAGTGTACGTTCTGCACCTGAATCCGCGCGAGAAGAAAGTCGGATTGTTCAAGGGTGAATTGTGGCTGGACGCTGAGACCTATATGCCGGTCCGTGAGCAAGGCTCATTCGTGAAGTCGCCTTCTTTCATGTTGAAGAAAATGCAGTTCGTGCGTGATTACGAACTCCAGAACGGCGTGTCCGTTCCTCAGCGTACCGAAAGCCAGGTGGAGACTCGTTTCTTTGGGCAGGTGCAGCTGAATATCAACTACGGGGCCTTTTCCAAGGACGCCTCCCAGGCAAGCTTTGGCGTGGACGACGCGGAGGCAGTGGCCGATACCGCCGCCATCGACCAGCGGTAACTAACGTCTTAACCTGATAAACTGGCATCTGAACCCGAATAATCTGCCCAAGGGTTTCTGTTTGTTGCTCTTAGGCGTCGAACAACGTAAGCTGAAGCTTATGCGGAGAGAGCGTTAAAACCATGAGAACTTTGTTCCTCAATCCCCCTTCTTTTGAAGGCTTCGACGGAGGCGCTGGTTCGCGCTGGCCGGCTTCGCGCGAAATCGAGTCGTATTGGTATCCCGTATGGCTGGCTTATCCGGCTGGGATGCTGGAAGACAGCAAGGTGGTGGATGGGCCGCCGCACAAGTTCAGCATCGAGCAAACCGTGGCCATGGCGAGCGATTTCGAGCTGCTGGTGCTGTTCACCTCCAGCCCCGGCTTCAGTGTCGATGTGAGGATCGCCGAGATGATGAAGGACGTCAACCCCAAGATGAAGGTGGGGTTCGTTGGGCCTCCGGTGACCATTGAGCCGGAAAAGTCGCTGCGGGCATCCAAAGCCATCGACTTCGTGGTGCGCCGCGAGTTCGATCATCAGATCGCGCAATACGCCAAGGGCACTCCGCTTTCTGAACTTCCCGGCGTCAGTTACTGGAAAGACGGCGACATCGTGAACAACCCGGAAGGCGGCGTCATCGAGAATCTGGATGAGCTGCCGTGGGTGACGAAAGTCTACAAGCGCGATCTGGATTTCCGCAAATACAACGTTCCGTTTCTGCTGCACCCGTACGTTTCGTTTTACACCACGCGCGGCTGTCCGGCGATGTGTACGTTCTGTCTGTGGCCGCAAACGCATTCCGGGCACCGCTGGCGCTTGCGATCGTCCGATGACGTGGCGGCCGAGTGCAAGTATACGCTCGAAAACTTCCCCGGCCTCAAGGAAATCTTCTTCGACGACGACACGTTCAACTACCGCAAGGCGCGCGCCATCGAGCTTTCGCAGAAACTCGGACCCCTGAACTTCACCTGGAGTTGCACCTCGCGCGTCACCACCGATTACGACACGCTGAAGGCCATGAAGGACGCCGGCTGCCGGCTGCTCATCGTGGGCTACGAATCCGGCGACGAGCAAATTCTGAAGAACATCAAGAAGGGCGCGACCATCGACATGGCGCACCGCTTTACCGAAAACTGCCACAAGCTGGGCTTGACGATTCACGGCGATTTCATCGTGGGTTTGCCGGGCGAGAGCCGCCAGTCGCTGCGCAAGACCATCGAGTTCGCCAAGAAACTGGATGTGGAAACCATCCAGGTGTCGCTCGGCCACGCCTTCCCCGGCACCGAGTTCTATGAGCACGCCAAGGCCAACGGCCTGGTGTCGATCGAGGGCATGACTGACGCGGGCGGCCACCAGCTTCCCAACGCCGTTTATCCGGGATTCGATCGCGGCGAGTTGGTCGAGTGGGTGGACCGCTTCTACTCGGAATACTATTTCCGCCCCAAGGCCGTATGGCGCGTGGTGTCGAGCGCCATCCGCCACAACGACGTCCCGCGGCTGTACAAGGAAGCGCGCGAATATCTCTTCGTCAGCAAGGGGCGCAAGAAGTTTATCAAGGAACAGAAAGCCACCGCGGCGCTTCGGGGGGCCGAGGGCGGCGCTTCGTAAGCCGTGGTCGAAGAAGCTCAAATCAGCACCGCGGGCGCACGTCGAGTCGACCTCAAGACCAAGCTTTTGACCGCATTCGTCGTGATTACCAACGTACTCGGGAATTTCTCCATGTCCTGGGGTATGAAGCACCAGGCCACCGATCTCGGGCTCTCGCCGCTAGCATACATCCGCTTGATTTTCACTCCCTGGGTTTTGCTGGGAACAACCCTTCTGATTTTGTGGCTGCTCTCGCGCATGACGCTGCTGGGCTGGGCGGATTTGAGCTACGTGCTGCCCATGACCTCCATCGGATACGTGCTGAGCACGGTCTTGGGAAAGGTGTTTTTCGGCGAGCTGGTGACATGGCAGCGCTGGCTCGGAACTGCGTTTATCGTGGTCGGCATCATTTTCGTCGGCTTGACGGCCGCCAACACCACCTTAGACAACAGCAGCAAACAGGAGTCCGCGCGATGAAGTGGCTGATGGTGGCGATCATTGTCGCGTCCACCGTGCTGGCCGACTTGCTGCAAAGCTTCGAAATGAAGCGGCACACCGTCGCGGTAGAGGACTTGAGGCCCGGACGCGTGGCGGGAATGCTGGCTGGGCTCGCGCGTCGCGTACCTCTGGTGGTGGCTGTCTTCTTCATGGCGATCTCCTTTTTTGCGTTCATGAAGCTGCTGTCGGTGGCCGATCTAAGCTTTGCGGTTCCAGTGACCGCGGCTAGCGTTGCGCTCGAGACGGTTCTAGCGAAACTGGTCCTCAAGGAAAAGGTGACGGCTTTGCGATGGGCCGGCGCACTCTCGGTGGCTTGCGGCGTCGCGCTGCTGGCGATGTGAGCGCCCTCGCAGATCGCCATAACGGTGCTGGCTGGAGCAGCCGGCATTTATCAATTTTTCGCGCTGAACGCCGCGCTGCTGCAACGCCGCCGGAAGACACGCCGGCTACGAGCCGTCCTTTCAGTCTCTATTTTTAAACCCGTCTATGGGCAGGACACCGGCTTCTACGAAGCCATTCGCACCCACGCGTCGCAGCAATATCCCGAGTTCGAGATTTTATTCGGAGTTCGGCGGCGCGATGATCCGGCCGTCGCCGACGTGGAGCGGTTGATGCGTGAGTTCCCGGACGTGGCGATTCGACTGGTGTTATGCACCTCGGCCGCGCCAAATTTGAAAGTTGGATCGCTGATCGATCTCGCCCGCGAAGCGCAGTACCCGATCCTGATCGTCAATGACAGCGATATCAGCGTGCCTCCGGAATACATCCGCGATGTGACGGCCCCGCTGATTGACCAGACATCGGACTGGTCACGTGTCTTTATCGCGCCGAAGTCGACGACTGGCCGAGCCGTTTTGAAGCACTTGCCATCGCAACCGACTTCGCGCCCAGCACGCTGGTAGCGCGAATGTTCGGCGTGTCGGATTTTGGGCTCGGCTCGACGCTGGCATTCCGCAAGCGCCGATCTCGATCGCATCGGCGGGTTTCGAGGCGATCGCCGATTACCTCGCCGACGATTATCAGCTCGGCCATAAACTGCACTCCCTCGGCATGCGCAACGTGATCTCGGAAGTCGTGGTGAGCACCCGGCTTTCGGCGGAATCGTGGCTGGGCGCGTGGCGGCATCAAGTACGCTGGGCGAGGACCATTCGGCTGTCGGGCGGCTGCCGGGTACGCTGGCCTGCCGATTACGTTCGCCAGCTTGTGGGTTCGTGGTCGCAGCGGTTTTTGGACTCTGGTGGCTCGCGATTCCGCTACTCGCGCTCCGCTTGCGATGGCGATCGTTTGCGGCTGGTTCCTGCTCGGCAGCGACGACGTCTGGAAATATTGCTATGCGATTCCACTGCGCGATCTGTGGGGCGTGGCGGTGTGGGCCGCCGGACTTGTTTGGCAGCACATAGTGTGGCGCGATCAGACGCTTGCGCGCTGGATGGCGAAGGAAGATCAATTTCGAAAAAGCGCTTGCTATAATGGAGGTCGCGCGCCCGTAGCTCAGTTGGATAGAGCGTCTGGCTACGAACCAGAAGGTCGGGTGTTCGAATCACTCCGGGCGCACCACACAAATTCCACCGAATCAATTCAATACAGCAGGTTGCGCTTGGGCAAATTCGCTCTTGGAGCTACGGTATGCCCAGAAGTATGCCCACCCCTTGCAACTCCAGCCCGTTCCATCGCTTCCCGAATCGTCTGCGTCTGTGGGTGAATGTAGCGCTTGGTGATGTTCATGTCGCGGTGCCCCGCAAGATACGCCAGTGTCCACGGGCCGTGGCTCTGTTCTTGCGGTTCATCACCGGACCGCTACAGAGTGAGGTTGGACGGTGCAAGCGATGCCGAAAATTCTATTGGAACCAGTGGGGCCATTCGGACAAGGAATACTGCGGCAAGAGGTGTGCTAGCCGTGACTCTGCTACACATACCACGCAAAGGCGTCGGTCGGAAGAGCGCCAGGAGAAGCTCCGACGCGCTCAGCGCGCCATCAAGAAATTCGAGCAGCTTCCGCGCGAAATACGATCCCGCTACCGCCAGACTTGGACAAAGCGCGTGGCAGGGGCAGCCGGTCCCGAAGTAACGCCGAATTTCATTACGCGAGCGATTAACACAGGAGAACTAAGACCGCCAAAACTTGTCGCGCCGCGAAACGACGTAGCCTTACCCGAATCGGGAAGCTAAGGCTTGTCACCACAAAGTGTTAACATCCGTGCCGATGGCCGATGCCCTTCAGCTTTCCGAATCAAGTCCCGAGGAGCTCGCGAACAGCATAATCGCACTCTTAATGAAAGAGGCGTCCGCCCGCGGCGTGGATTGCATTCCCGAGCACCAGCAGGTTGGAACCAAGATTGTCCTGACCGTGCGGGTGAATACCACGTCGCTGGACCACACCTTTCGAATCAGGCTGGTCTATATGGAACGCCATAACCGGCTTTTTGATCCCAGTCTCGACCGGGGAGAGATTAACGACCAATGGGAGTTGGTGTTGCCTTCATAGATCCGTATCAATTGGAGGTGTATTGGCAACCTGAAAACCCATCGAAAGTTCCGATTACTTCAAGGAGGCATTAACCACTTTGTTGAATATGGCCCTGCTGGACAATGCTACGCAGAAGCTAGATGGTCAGCCTTCCTCATTGCTTTGATCCACTCAGAGGTTTTGTCGTCCAAAGAGTACATGAACGAGTCGTGCGTGGTCGCCTTCTTGAGCAGAATAAGGCACGCGTCAAGCTTTTCTTCAATGACGCCGAGCCGGTCTTCGAGATCGCTCGTTCTATCGGCGTGCGGTATTTCTAGGGAAAACGCAATAGTTGAAGAAGAGCCGGGCATCTTGAGTTGTCGCGGCGGCTTTAGTTCGGCGACCGCGGCGAAGCGAATGGCGCTGGTAGCGCTCAGGCGTTCGAGGAACTTGGTGGAACCAGCCAGCCGGCGAGCACGGCGGTATTTTTTCATCCAAAGCCCTGCACCAAAGCGAGGGCCAAGAAAGCGATATCGTCCCTCGGTTCAAGCACTGGCGTCACGGTGTAAGTCACAGTCATTGTGGCCGCATCGGAGAGATCGAAGAAGCCTGTCAAGTAGACGCAAAAATCGGTAGTGGCTCAATTTGAGCGTGAGCGAGAGTTCAACCCAGCTCGCCGCCGGGTTATCAGCAACAGCGCAATCGCAAAAGCGGCAACTAGGAAAGCAATACTCCCCCTGGGCTCCGGTGTGGATGCGGTAACAAGACTAAAGTTCCCGTCGAAAAACATGGTGGTATTGCCGTCGGCAATGGGCGGTGCCAGCAAAGTTTTCGCTAAGGACATAATTTCCGACGTTCAACAGCAACACCGACTGCGAATTGCCGCTGAAGTCAAGCGACACTGGGGTGAGGTAGTCGGGTGGACCAGTAGCGGACTTGGACCCCAAGAATGGAATGCTTCCGCCTTTGGGCCCTGTTATCTCGATGCTGGAGCTAAAAGTCGCCGATACCGATGCCGATGGCGAGGTACATCCGCTGGGAAAACAGTCATTCGTCTGCACATCGTTCGCCGTCGAGCTTATCAGCCGGAATGCGCCCGGCGAAGTCACGGTGAAATCACGGTACACATCCACGTCCAGGACGCATTTTGCAGTGTTTGCAAAACATGATCCTAAAACCAACATGCCGGTATCTGTGTCGCTGCCAGAGGCGCCGCCCTCATCCACGACAGAAACCAACTCGGTGACCGAGTCGCCGGTCCAAACGAAGGCGGAGGCTGTTGCGTTGGCCTGAGTAACGCAACACGCCAAAGCCAGAAACAATGATGTCAGACACCGCATTGGACGTCCTCCGGATAAAAATCAATTACGCTGATGCGTCCGCAGATCGTTCGCGCACTCTGTGGGTGGTGGAGTTCTCGAAGGAAGTTTGAGGACAACACCAAATTTCCGCCCCTTCGCCCTCAATCGTGAAGCGTGAAATATCTCGCTGCGTTTCTTGGAGCCGATTCAGCACGGCACCTGGTCCAAAAGAGCGCCGAACTACAGGCCTCGCCTCGCGATACGCCTCGACGCTTGATTCAGGTCTGATGATCCTTCTGTCCATATTGCACCGCCGAAAGCCACGCGCCAATTGACTAGAGGGATGGATTTAACGCAGGGAAGATGCTCATCATGCCGGGAAAGATTCAAAAACTAACTTTAGGAGTAGTGCAATAGCTGAGGGAGGGTCGGCGGGAGCGAAAAAGACCGGGTTGACGTGGCAAATCGGCGCGAGCGAATGGCGCTGGTAGCGCCGCTGGTAAAGACGTTGAGGAACTTGCGGAAACAAGGACCGCGCGAGCATGCCAGGGCTTACCGGACGGCGTTGGAGCGTTCTGGCTCCCCGCGAGGATCGAGCGCGGCGAGGAAGGCGTCCAGGAGTTCGTCTGCCGTTCGAAGCTGCACGCCGACGTGCTTTTGGATCACTGCTTTCTGAATTGCTTTTCCCATGTCGAGGCCAGTTTGTGGCGACTTAAGGGCGCGGTTCGCCACGCTTCACCGATACCCGACTATCTTCTAGCTTGTCAAAAAGAGCACGGCAGGTGCATCGAAGCGATGCGGAAGAGAAGGCCACAATATCGGTATGTTTCCGCTGTGTCCGCCGTACAATTAGGGGATAAACTGAACAACGGAAAAGGCCCGTTTGCGGCGGGCCTTTCAGAACCATTGATTTGTGCGCGCATCTAGATCGTAACGTGGGGGTGCGCGCAATGCAAGCCAGATTTATTGCGATT
Organism: uncultured Alphaproteobacteria bacterium; assembly: GCA_963742215.1. GTDB lineage: Bacteria > Pseudomonadota > Alphaproteobacteria > Rhizobiales > Xanthobacteraceae > BOG-931. The sequence continues at coordinate 23,583 of CAVULJ010000005.1, read as the reverse complement.
CCAGACACCGCGATATACCGAACAATGACAGCCATCATACGAACGTTTACCGCTAGAGGTTTTGTGATCGTCAGCTGACGGACGGACAACTGGCGCCGACAACGGCAAGTCGCTCACCGATTGCACACAGAAGATCTTTCAGGCGCATCCTTCGGCGGGTCGTTCGCCCTTTCCACGTGTGGCGCCGCGAGGTCGATATTCCGGATCGCGGTTCCATCAATCTGGTTAGGAGTTTCTGAAATCAGCAGAGCTGCTGGTTCTCCGAGAGAATTGCTGATCTGCGCGCATATGCGGTAAAGCTGTCAGAGCCAGTTATGAAACGTCTGTCCCAGCAAGGTGGTTCTCGTTTTGAATTGGGAGGCTCAGAAAGCGACGGACCGACTACGAACCCGGCGTCACGGTAATTAGGGTATTCCTGGGACGGGTAGAGATTAATCAACGTCCGGGCAGCGTCAGTATCCGACTGTTTCATGAGTCCGGCGAATTGCAAGAACTTGAGATAAGGGAGCCGCAGTTGTCTCTGGGAGGCCATTCGATTTATGGATCAGACGTGGTAGCGTGGCTTCTGTTTAGGACAGAAGACCCTCGATTTTCGCGCTATCGCGGACGGTGGATTTTCGGTCCCCAGATGACGGTGACGGAACGCAGTAGAGCAATCGGTCGCTTACATCTTGGGCTGCTCTGATCCAGTAGCGCTCGAGTTGGACGAGTTTTGCTACACGATCGGGGGGCACGTACACATTGCGACCGTCACGCGGGGTGAAGGGTTTGAATGGTTTCCTGGATTCAGTCCCAGTTCTGCAAGCCCTGACACTTGATTCGTAGGAGATGTGTGATGAGCGAACGAACAATACTCGTTATTTCGAAGCGTTTACTACGACCTCCGTGGGCACTGATTGTCCGAAGCTGGCGAGCCCACGGCAACCAACGCGAACGCAGCCAAAGCACGTCGAGGGATCATGATAAGCTCTGTCGCGAGTTCATGCATCGTCTATTTGCCATTGTCGGCGAGCCATTGGTTGACGAAGTTGGATACTGAATCCCGGATCTGGGAGCGGATGCTATCAGATCCACTTGCATCGAATATTAGAGTTGAATCCTCCCAAGCTAACGACAACTCCGCGTTTTCCTCTGCCCAAGGTAGCCTATTCCTTAAGGACAATTTCGATAGTGATCATGGATGAACATGCAGTGTTTGTGATGCGAAGGACCTGACCTGTTGATGCGCAAGCCGGCTTGGCGGAGCCGGAGTTCTGTCTCAGTGTGTGTAGGGTCCTCAAGAAGCCCAAACGACCTAGCGAGAACTCGTTCAGCGCAGGGCCCTGAACCTTGTCCGTCAATAAAGGCGAGGTCCACCTGAACCTGAGTGACCTCCTTCAAACTCACGTCCTGAGCGCGGAGTACCGTCGCGCAGAGAGCCAGCAAGGCCAGCAGAAGCACCTTCATATATCATCCGCTCTCCTTCCCTTTCCAAGAAGAGGGCCGAAGCATTCAGGGGGGAAGTTCGATGGCGCAATTCAGAATCGGCTTTAAGCCAGTGCTCATTTAATCAATGATCGATGTCCAGTATAGTCGTTTTTGAACTATTCCATTTTAGGCTTGTAGTCTGAATTCGTTGCGTTCAACGGAACGCAATGGAAAAGTCCATTCATTCGGCCGTTACCGCGTATTCCTGAAAGTGCTGCGCGAGTCGCGGCGCCGCGCCGGCCTCAGCCAAGAACAAGTGGCCGAGCGAATCGGCGAGACCTAGACGTTTGTGAGCAAGTGCGAGCGCGGGGAGCGAAGGATCGATGTGATCGAGCTGGATGCCTTCTGCCGGGCGTTCGGCATCAGCCTGAAACAGTTCGTCGCGGCACTGGAGCGCGCCATGGGTCGAACCAAACGATCGTGATCCAGGGCAGCACGGTCGGTCTACTTCCCCCAGATCTCTCTCAGCCTCGATTTCGCCACCTGCTCATTTGGGTGGAAGTCCCAGTACGAGATGCCGGCCCGCAGAATGCGTTTCTCGACTCGAGCATATTCCTTTGCTGGTCGGACAGCGCAATAATGAGGTCGGTCAATCCTTCGACAATGAGCCGCGCAGAGAAACCCCCGATCGAGAGACGCAGTCTCGGGAGCTAACTGCTTGAAGGATCTCGGCCTGGGTCATTTTCGCGACTTTTTGCGGCCACGCTGCTGCCGGCTAGACGGGTTAGAAGCGATACTCTGCGCCCCGGATGGACATCGTCCTCATAAAGTCCTGAAGCTCCGCCTTCGCCGCGGAACTTGGAACGGTCGTATCGCTCATGGTGAACCATTTCTTCGAGCGCCCGGCGCGGATGGTGAATCGTAGGACTTCGCTTCGCAAACCCTATAGGAAGCAGATGATAAATCTGCAACGGCTCCGGAATGCCGAGGAGGGACTTGAGCATGACGCTGAAATAGGGCGAGGCTACATCGCTGATGTACATGGAGCTGAGCCCCAACACCTCGGCGGCCAGCAGCATCTGCAAGACGCAGTTCGCCAGGCTGCTGTAAATAGTGCGCTTCCCACTTGTCCAGCTTTGTGCGCATGGGATAGGCGTCGTTCGTGCGCGGATCGCCGAGCACGAGTACATGCACGGGCGCATGGCGGAAGTCCACACCGGCATTCACGCGGCGGCGCTGGCCGCGCGTCGCCTCCTCGATTTCGATCTTGTCGCGCATTTGAGTCTTGAAGATCTCCACGATCTTTTCCCGAATCTCCGAGTCTCGTATGACAAGGAATTCCCAGGGCTGCGAGTTTCCAGCCGAAGGAGCCCATCGCGCCGCTTCCAGGATCTTTTCAATCAGTTCATCCGGGACCGGCTTGTCCTCTCAGAAATCCAGTGCGAATACTGCGGCGCCCCTGAAGCACCTCCAGAAAGGTGTCAATCGATTCGGCCCGGTAACCATTTGGACGTTGGCGAGGCGTTTCAGAAGTCATGATTTAGGTTTCCATCGTCAGTATACTGCTCCGCAAATGCACGGGCGAATTGAAGCAAGCTCCGCCTCGTAGGAAAGCGATATGGGCGAAGTGTATCGGGCGCGCGATCCGCGGCTGAATCGCGATGTCGTCGTCAAGGTGCTCGGGCTCTACACGTTAAGAGGCGAGACATTAGCGCAGAGCGCCCTCGGGACCGGCGAGAACAAGCGTCAGCCGTTCTCGAACCGGGATGAATCACACATCGCTGCATCCAAAGAATCTGCGTCCTGTCAGGAGTCTTTGGCGTCGACGTTAACAGGTGGCACGGAAGTGCTAGAGGGTGAATAAACTACAGAATGGAGTACTGAACAGATGCGCAAAATAATCTTTGCTTTGTTATTGAGTGGAGTGATAGCGGGTGCCGCATTCCCGGCCGACAAAAAAGCCGAGACAACGGCGACGTCGCATCACCAAGACAAGCATCAGCAACGTAAACACCATTGGTGGCACTTCTAAGCGCAGAAGCCGTCTGGCACTGCTTCCTGCCAGACGGTCCTGAAAGCAAGGTGGGTAATGCGCGGGTCATGCCATGGACGGTTGAGGGATTCTGTCATCAGAACGGCACTGGGTATTCTCTATGTCCGGTCGGGCCCGTGCGGGAACACGCCCGGCGGGTCGGCCTTGGCGCGGTTACCGCATTACACGGTCAGATTCGACCGGCTTCCTTGGCCGACGTTGAACGCACTGACGGACTCGGTTCAGTCCGACAGGTCGTCGCCTGCGTCATACGTCAGAAGCGTCATCGTCGCCTCTGAGGATGTCGAGCGCGTGCCGATCGCTTCCGCTAGACCCTCGTGGCTCGTTTCCGGTGTAGCCTGCTCAGGCGGGTCGCCGGCGAGCCACCTCATAACCTCAGCCGCTCTTTCAGACGATTCTTCTTCATCTTCTCGCTTGGACTCGTCGTCACACCGTCGAGCCAGGAGAGCACTTTGCCGATTGTGACCGTGCGTTCTTCCTCGGGCGCGTTCACGCGAATCGTCAGTCGCGTCGCTGGCCCGAGCGGCATTTCCGCGAGTACACTCCGGCGGAAAGCGGCGATGGCTTCGATGGCGGCTTCGTAGAGGCTCTCGGCTGGAACTCGAACGGAGTGCTCGATGCCTTCAGAATCGGTGAACGAGACCCGGCAGGAGCGGGAGGGCACGGATTCTAGATAAGGCGGATACGGAACCCCTCCCGACAATCTCAAGCACCGCGAAAATAGCTTACTAGTGCGGGGCCAGTTTACTGCCCGGTCTCCATTCTGGACGCGCATCGGCGTTAGCAACGGCTTCCACCAAACGGCGAAAGAACAGGTTGAATTTTGCCGCGGCCTCGGGATTCCAAGGTTGTTTCAAATCATCGGAGGGGCTGTGATAGCGGTCAGCATACCAGCGCCGATAGATGACCTCCTCCGGCGATCCTTTGTCATAACCGAAGATGAAACCGGTTGCGGGCACACCGATCTGGATGAAATTGAAGTGATCGGAGCGGCGCAGCAAATTGCGGTCGGGCTCCGGATCGGATTGGATACCGATGCCCATGGGCTCTGCGACGGCACGAGCAGTGTCGCCGAGAGAAGAATCGTCAAGCGCGAGCATTGTGAGAAGCTTTAGCGGGAACAATGGGCGCAATTGATCGAGATTGATGTCGGCAACCATTCGCTCTTTGGGAACGGTGGGATGGGCGGCAAAGTAACGCGATCCCAGCAGGCCTTTTTCTTCTCCAGTAACCACGGCGAATAAGATCGATCGGCGGAGTTTTGATTGATGAAGATTTCCACTGGTGGCGGCATCGAGCAAAGTAGCCACGTAGGCAGCGTCATCGAAAGCACCGTTGTAGAGGCCGTCCCCATGAATGGGTTCGCCGATGCCATAGCCGTCAAGATGGGCAGAGACTACGACGTATTCGTTCTTGAGCGCAGGATCGGAGCCCGGGAGAACACCCAGGATGTTGTCGGAGGCGATGTCTGAGGAATCAACGCGCAGTATGGCGTGGAGCGTTGCGGGGATCTCGAACCAGGGAAGCGGCTGATTGGCATCGTATAGTCTCTTGAGTTCCGCGTAAGTATGGCCTGAGCCCTGGAACAGTTCTTCGGCGACGGCGGGATTGAGGAACAGAGCGGCAACCGGGCTGGGAGCCGGGGTCGTTCCCGCCAGTGTGACGTTTACTGCGTAGGCGGCAGGCCAGCGGCGGCGTTCGGGGCCGTCGAGGTTGTCGATGCCGAGTGTGCCGATGGCGCCCGACGGAACCGGTGGGGCCGGAGATTGGCGGCGGCCGTTCCAACCGGGGGGCTGAGACGAACGATTATTTTCCCGTTCATGTCGAGCCCCGCTGGGGGCTCAGGTGCTGAGCCACGGAATACCAGGGGGGCTGCGATCTGCGCCGGAAGGCCTGTCGTGACGGCCATGGTGATTTCCCGGAGCCAAGCCAATTTGCGTTCACCGGCCTTGTATTCGAGCGCCACCTGAGAGTCGACGGTGTTCAGTTGCAACCGCCGCATGGGAACGGACTGTAAATAGCCTTGCTCTCCCGCAGGTTGTACGCCGGCTCGCTCGAACTCCGTCGCGACGTAGTGTGCAGCACGTTGATAAGCGGCCGATCCGGTATCGCGGCCTTCCATGCTGTCATTTGCGAGCGCCGTGACGTAGTGCCACCAACGGCGAGTTGCGTCGTTGGGCTCAGTGGCAGCGAGGGAGAAGGAGACCAGAAGCAGAGCGGCGCTAGCGCGAATTTTCATACGGCTGAGTCTAGCATAAGGAATCTGGTCGAGCGAGTGCTGAGGTATCAAACCATGGCGCGGCACGACATGGAGACGTTTTTACAACGCCACGCACAACGCGTGCAGGTACGTCCTGCGATTGCCGTCGCCACGGTTGATTCAGGAACTCGTGCAGGCGCGGAGGCCGTTGCGGAGGAGTAGCTAGCGTCCGGTTTTGAGGAACCCCAATGGCACCCCCGCGACTAGGCCTTGATACGACCAAGTGGATAACTTCCGAGTGCGCGGTCATCCAGGATCTATCGGTTCTATGATCGGATAGACTAAATGATACTTCCCCATCGAGTATGTCTGATCGAAGGAGAAATCGAGATGCGCCAGTCTAGAAACCTGTTGGTTGTTCTCGTTCTCGCGGCGGTCGGGTTCGCGCAGAAAATTGCGCCGCCTCCGGATGCTGCAAGCCAGGTGCAGAAAATCTTCGCGCGTTTCAATCACACTGACAGTCCGGGATGCGCAGTGGGCGCATCGATCGACGGCGTGACCGTGCTCAACGCAGCTTACGGCATGGCGGACCTGGAACACAACATCGCGCTCAGCCCGGATTCAGTGTTCGAGCCCGGCTCGGTGACGAAGCAGTTCACGGCCGCGGCCGTGCTGTTGTTGGCGCAAGACGGGAAGCTTTCGCTGGACGACCCGGCGCGGAAATATTTTCCCGAGCTTCCGGACTATGCAACCACGATCACTATTCGTCATCTGCTGAATCACACCAGCGGACTGCGCGATTGGGGTGAGGTCGCCTCTATTGGGGGGTGGCCGCGCGGCATCGCGCCAATTCGAACGCGAATGTGCTGGACATCACAATCCGGCAGAAGGCACTCAATTCTTCGCCCGGCGCGGAGTGGTCATATACGAACACGGGATACAATCTGCTGGCGATGCTGGTGGGACGCGTGTCTGGAAAGTCGCTGGCCGAATTTACCAGGGGGAGAATCTTCCAGCCGCTCGGCATGACGTCCACGGAATGGCGCGATGATTATCAGCGCATCGTCCACAATCGCGCAATCGCTTATGCGCAGTCGGGCGGGTCCGTGCGCCTGGAGATGCCGTTTGAGAACGCGCACGGCAACGGAGGTTTGCTGACCACGGTCGGCGATCTGCTCCGCTGGAATCGCAACTTCACGGAGATGAAGGTCGGCGGACCGGCATTTGTCCAGGCGCAGATTCAGCAGGGACGCCTGAACGACGGCACGACGGTCTCCTACGCCTCCGGCTTGTTTGTGACGTCGCACAAGGGCCTTCACGAAGTGAGCCATAGCGGAGCCACCGCCGGATATCGCGCTTGGCTGGGCCGCTTTCCGGACCAGGGGCTTTCCGTCGCGGTGCTTTGCAATACTACGGCGTTGAAAGGCGATCTCCCGTATGCCGTAGCGGACGTTTATCTCGCGAGCGTCCTGCCGAAACATCCCAACGATTCCGTTCGTGTTGATCCGGCAGTCCTGCAGCAAGACGCTGGACTCTATCGCAGCGTTCGAGATCACACGACGCGTTCTATCGACTTTAGGGACGGAGATCTGGTTACCACAGGGGGCGCCGTGCTGAAAGCTTCTTCGCCGAATTCATTCGTCGTGGCGGAAAACAGTGTCATGGAATTCAAACCCGACGGATCGGAAAAGACGGGCGGGATGCGAATCGTCTCCGAATTGGGCATCGACTCGTACGAAAAAGTTGAGCGGGCGAATCCGAGCCGCGCGGATCTCGAAGCAATGATCGGCGAGTATACGAGCGACGAAGCCGAGACGACTCTGAAGGTCGCCCTCGAACAGAACGGGTTGGTAATTCATCAGCGGCCCGACAGAACGATCCCACTCACGCCAACCTATCGTGACGGATTCAGTTGTTCACTGGGAAGCGTCCGGTTCATCCGTGATTCGGGCGGCCGAGTGATCGAAATGAGTATCGGCGGGTCGCGCGTGTGGGACCTTCGACTGCCGCGGGCTCAGCCTGCGAATCGCTAAGATCCTACTTCAAGCCATATAGCTTACGCGCATTCTCGAGCAGCACCGCGCATGTTTCACCAACAGCCGCTGCCGGGAGATCGTCAGTGGCCAGTTCTCGATCTTCTTCGACAGCGCCAGCGCCGCCAGAGGTTTCCCAGCTTGTAGTTACTTAGCTCAACAACTCAAGCCTTCTGACTTGGATGGCTGGATAGTTCCTGGATTGTCCACTGGGAAATTAGTTTTTCCGGAGCCATCCACTTGGACGTGTAGTCTTCTATGCGTAGGAGTGCCACCCCCGTTCCAGGAAGAAACCCGTTAATTCGTATTATCGGAAGGTATTTGAGCCTGCCAAGCCTCTCCAGCAGAGCGCAGCCGATTTGACCTTTCGCTATAGACACTCGCAATTCATCCGTGTCTATGCCGAGAGATCGCGTCCTTTCGAGCTTGCTAAGGCGCCGGGCGACTGTTCGATTCATGCCCGTTGTAACTCCGTTTCATCGCGCTCACGCGCTTGGCGCACTTGGTTTAAACGACCCGCGAAAATGATTACGGACTAAAATAGATCGATATGGAAGTTCGCGATCTCGGGCATTTCACCCTGATCGAGAAAGTGGGCGAGGGTGGCATGGGCCGTGTGTACAAAGCCCGCGACTCGCGCTTGAATCGCTATGTCGCCATAAAGCTTGTGTCGGAGGCGCGCACTTCCGACCCCGACAGCCACGCCCGGTTTATACAAGAGGCTAGAGCTGCTTCCGCGCTGAATCACCCAAACATTATCACAATCCACGAAATCGGCGAGGCTGACGGCCAAACCTTCATCGTGATGGAACTGTTGAACGGCAAACCCCTCAACGATCTAATCCCGACAAAAGGTATGCGGCTGACCCAGGCCCTGAGCATTGCCGAGCAGATGGCTGACGCGCTCAGCGCTGCTCACGGTGCGGGCATCGTGCATCGGGACTTGAAGCCGGCAAACATCATGGTGGACGCGAATGGGCGCGTGAAGGTGCTGGACTTTGGATTGGCTAAACTATCGCCTGCTGCTCCGGCGTCAATTTCTTCCAACGAAAATCAACCGACCCGCACTATCGCTTCCCAAGTATTGAGCGATGACGGCGCCATTGTCGGGAGCGTACCTTACATGTCGCCAGAACAGGCTGAAGGCAGGCCTGTGGATTCCCGCAGTGACATATTTTCGTTTGGCACCGTGCTCTACGAAATGGTGACCGGCCAACGCGCCTTCCGTGGTGGATCGATGTTATCCACGCTGGCGGCGGTGGTGGAAAGCGATCCACCGTCGGTCAGCGCACTCAATGCTAGCACGCCCCTGGACGTAGAGCGGCTGATCACGCGCTGCCTTCGCAAGGATGTTCTTCGCCGCAGCCAGAGCATGGCTGATATCAAGCTGGCGCTTGAGGAAATTCGCGCGGATTCTGAATCGGGAAAACTGTCTGGGCCTGGCTTAGCATCGAAATCCCGAGGTCGCCGCTGGGTGTGGCCTCTTCTCGCCGTCGCGGGCTTAAGTGCCGCAGTCGTTTCGGGTTGGATCTACGTCGACACTCGCGATAGCGGATCGAGATTGCCCGCCATGGCGCGCGTCTCACCGGACGATGGGTATTCGTACCAGAAACCGGCGATTTCGCCCAATGGAGAATTCGTGGCCAATATCGCCAATCGCTCGGGGCGAGATCAATTATGGCTGCAGCAAGTGGGAGGGGCGCACCCATTCAGTTAACTCATGCCGACGGCAACATCGACTTTCCCGCGTTCTCTCCCGATGGCAAGCGTATCGTTTATGTAACTAACTCCCCTGATAAGCCGCGGAGCAAGATTGAAGTCATCTCTACGCTAGGCGGAGATTCACAGGTGTTGGTCGAAGGTGGCCATTTAGTGAATTGGTCTCCCATGCTCTCGCCGGACGGAAAGCAGCTCGCATACTTGGAGGTGCCGGAAGCGGGCGGCCATGTTCGCCTGATGACAATGTCTTCGACGGGTGGGCAGCCGCAAGAGGTGCAAGCCTGGGGGCGCATGCGTGCGCCTGTTTACGGCCGGGCCGCATGGACATCGGACAATCGACACGTGATTTCTCTTGGGGTAACCAAGTCGCAAACATCCCAGGAGCTCGACTGGTTTGTAGTCCCACTGGACGGCTCAGAGGCGCAGTCGATGGGAGCGGCAGATGCGTTTCATGAGCTAGGAATGTCAGTGGGCAGCTCTCCGATGGTCATGGCTGGGAATCGCGCTCTCTTCCAACCAGACCAGCCGGAAACCGGGCTTTGGGAAGTAGGCGTGTCGCCGGGCAAGTGGCGAGTGCAAGGAAATCCGCGCCAGCTCACGTCGGGTACGCAGGAGGTTGAACCCTATAGCGCTACGGCGAGTGGCACATTGGCGGTCGAAGTAGCCGACGCTGAAGCGGACCTTTTTCTTCTTCCCCTCTCGTTCGATACCGGTCAGCCGACTGGCGCTGTTCGGCGGCTCACCCACGACCAGCGAGAGAAGCAGATGTTAGACTTCGTCTCCGGTGACCCCTTGAACGCTTACTTCGAGCTGCTTGTCACTGAGAACCGCCACGCTAAGTGGCGTTGGTGCACGATAAATCTCAGTACTGGCAAACAGGCGGTGGCATTTGATGGCATTCCTTTCGAAGCCAGGTACGAGACGATTTCCGCTGACGGCCGGCAAATCGCATATTCGATGCCAGAAGGAAATTCGTGGTCGATCCGCGTAGCCGGCGCGAATGCGGATCTGTCGCAGGCGCGCGTTCTCTGCAAGGAGTGCGGCATCCCTTACCAATTTTCCCCCGACGGCCGCTTCCTTTTGTACGCTCCGGGCGTTCAGCTCAATAACGATCCCAAGAAGAACCGCGCAGTCCATCTTCTGGATGTGGCTTCCGGTAAAGACGAACCGTGGATCGAAGACCCATCAGATTCGCTCCGCGTTGCAAGAGAAACCGGCGTAAGCTCCGGGTGGGTGGTGTTGACGGCACAAGCGAACAGTTCGGGTCCAAAACGAGCATATCTTGTCCCCTGGAAAGAGAAAGCGGTTCCGCGATCGGAATGGATTGCAATGCCGCTAGCGGACGAGAATAGTGACGTCGCTTGGCGTGCATCGCCCCAGGGCGATTTCTTCTATGGCTTCGAAGGGACAAGACTCATGGCTGTCCGCTTTGATCCTAAGAAGCGCGCATTCAGCGAGCCTCACGAGGTGGTGGTCCCCACAGGATCCCGGACAACCTTAAGCCAGCGTGATGCGATGATGGTTCGGGCGCAAGGATTGGTGTTTTCCCACGAGGAGTCCCTGAATCCCAGCGTGTGGCTCATGAAGGTGCCTCGATGAATCGTGATGAAGGAAATGGAACGGCCAGGGCCACGCCGTCCGGTTCTGGGCAGTTGACCGGAAACGAGGGTCCAGCCCGTTATCACGTATTATCGGCAACCATAAAGGTTAGATCAGCGACTAGGCAGTTTTCCGTCAAGGTGGTTTACCCCGCCTGACGCCGGACCGTCCTGATAGAATTACCAGCCAATCGCTCCTTAGTCCACCGCTTGCTCTATCCATCATTTATTCGCTATACGCGAACAAATTCCAAAACGCACTTATCTTGGCGAAATGGAGCTGATGGTCTTGCTCGCAGTCGTGCGACTCCCTGAGGATGCGTACGGAGTCCCGATTTCCAAAGAGCTCCTCATCCTGGCGAGGAGAGAAGTCGCCCTAGGCAGCATTTACGCGGCTTTGGATAGGCTGGAACGAAAAGCTTTTGTGACCTCGTCGCTGGGAGATCCAACGCCCGAGCGAGGCGGTAGGGCCAAGCGCTATTTTCGTGCCACGCCGGCTGGCCTTCGAGCCTTGAGAATGACTCGCACAGCGCTCATCAATTTGTGGAACGGCATTCCTCTACTGGAAGGGAGTGGCACATGAACAACTGGAAAAATACCCGCCCAAGCGAGCCATTTGGTTCTTGCGGCATGCGTGTCCAGGCGACAATGAGGCTTTGGCGGGCGATCTCATCGAGAGGTTTCGCGAAGGGCAGACGCGCCGCTGGTTCCGGAGGCAAGTGCTGATCGCCTTTTTCGTTAGTGTTCCAGGCGAGATCCGGCGGCATTGGCCACATGTCTTGTACGCGATTGTCGGAACTGTAATGAGTTGGTGAGTCTGGAACGGCAGCGCGCTAGGACGCGTACCAGCGTGGCTACGTCGGCGAGACTTATCTTGGCCGTGGAGCCAACTTGCTTTCGAAATGGGCGTACCCGCTCAACTTGCTTTGGCAGCATTACCCATCTTGGCAGCTGGCCTCGCGATCGAGCGATCGTTTCGTTGGGTCAGCTTGTTTCGGGCTGCATTGATCAACCTAACACTGATTACGCTAAGCCACTATTCGATCGATTTTCTCCCGTGGTTAGTGCGTCCTGTGCCGGGTGATCCATATCATGGGTTCCTTATAATACCCGGTATCGCGCAGGTGGTTTTGTCGTTTTCCACGTTCCTATTCGCGGCGTGGCTGGGCTGCGTATCGATCAACGCCCGCCCGGCACGAAGGATTTAGTTAGCCGGTCTCTGGACGTATAGTCGGCGATGGTGATCTGTGCCACTCGCGGTCCGGAAACGGCGTTCGAGCAAGCATGGTGCCGATCAGTACCGGGACGTCGGCTTGCGTAGATCTATCCTTCGCCTTTAATCGAGAGTAATCCAACGGAACTCCCTAAATCCAGCCAGGCGGGAGCTCCGCAAGGAGAGCAGCATGATCGCACTCTGTTGCGAATCATTTCATTACCGACAGATATTGTGCCCACGGGCCAACCTCCTGCTTGTAGCGCTTCGCCATTACACGACTGATCTGCAAAATGTGCGCCAGATCGTGCGCGGTCCACGTCGCCACAAGTTGTCGAACGGTTACCGGGCCCAACGCCGGGTGCCTCCCGCTCAATTCCAGTTGCGCCGACGTCAAGTGCGCCGCCCGCAAGCGGTCGACACTGTCATTGCGGGAATCTCTGAATTCGTCCAGCAAGGCGGGGAGCGATTTCTTGTCAGTGTGGCGGAGTTGCGCCTCGCGATCGAAGGGATCAAAGGGCCGCTTGTCGCCGTGCTCCAGGATAATGAGCAGGCGCGGGATCCAATCGGCTCTCTCTGCGTGGATCAGATGGCCAATTACGACGTAAGGGCTCCACGTACCGGGTCCCTCGTCGGCTGAGGTCCACGCGTCGGGTAAATCGCGCAGCAGACTGTCCAGAGTCGCGGGAGTGCGGGTCAGTATCGCTAGTGACTCTTCCAGAAAAGTTGCATCCATGAACCCATCATAGGTTGGGGCCGTGGAGAACTCTAACGGACAGTAGTCGGCAAGGATAGAACTATCCTTCACCGTTAGGGAGGATCTTTTTGAATAAGATGCGCGTTACCTTTTATGGGTGTACCACTCCGCGTGCGGAGACGTTGCCCCACATTGGAGACATTGAGCGATTTCCCACTGATACCCACATCCCGGGCAGAGTCCACGAGTGTCGAATGAATTCCAATGATGCCCACACCCGGAGGTCCAGAGGTTCTTTGTGCGCAGCGTCCATTTGCATTTGGGGCAACGGATGTCAGGCACGGCCGCGCCGAATAATTCATCCAGTTCGCCGGGAGAGAGTGCCCTTCTCCGTTGCGCGGGGTACTGAGTGGACAGACCGCCGAGTTGTGGCAGGCCCGCGATGGCTGCGCAGAGTTCGATTTGTGCTAAGAGACGAAGATCCGGGTCAGGGATGCGCTCGAGATGTTTTGCCGCCGCTACTCCCTGGTGCTGGCCTGCTTTGAAAACGATATGCCGGAATTCTCTCGCGGACGGCCAGCACTCCTTGTGCGCGCTGTTCGGTCGTTCCGGATCGGTGTCCCTCTTGAAGCTCTCATAAGCGTGACGAAACGCCGCTTTGAAATCGGTCGCCAGAGCTTCGGCGATCGGCATCAGCTCCGAATCGCCGATCACGACAAGGTCGTCGCGGGCGGGATCGTATTTGCGCTGCGCGTCCCGCAGGGACTGCACCCCCAGCGGAAACCGCTTCACCGCCTCCCCGAGTTGGGGACGACCTTCCAGGACAGAGCGCGCAAGATCTGGTTCGAGGTGCTGCAGCGCCGGAACTAATCTGAAGAGTTGGTACTCCTGCACGGAGGCCAACTTCGGGTCCTCTGGATTTTCCGTGAGTGTGTAATCGCATGGCTCGGACTCCATGTCGAGAACCCGATCGACTAGCTCTCTTAGGACGGGCGTGGCCACGTCACATGGCAAAAGGTTCCAATAGCGCCCGAAGAGTGCCGTGAACGACGGTCCGGCAAATCGTTCTTCAGGGCCTGCGTCGCGGGGAGCGGGGTTTCTCCACTCGCGGAGGGCCAAGTCCAGAAGTTTCCGTCGGGTCTCATCATCGCGGCATTCCTGCTCGAGGTTATTGATAAAATGTAATGGAAAATGGTCTCCCGGCAACGGATTGCGGAGGTATGTAATAGCGTCGTCGATGTGGCCATGCTGCGCCATCACGTTGACCAAACTGACGACCGATCCTCCGAACGCATCGATGCTCCGGTGCTCCGCGTAGAGCGGCAGCGCATGCTTCGCCGACACCGCGGCAGCGAGAGAGATGGCGTTACTCAGCAGTAGCGATGATGCATCGCCGCCGACCTCTTTAGCCAGAGCGATTCCCTGTTCCAGTAGTTGCTCTGCGGCGGCCTGATCGGAACGAACCAGAACTCTCGCGATATGCATCAGGGCCGCGGCGCGGACAGCCGGTTCAGAACGCTCCGCCTGTTCGCGGGCCATCAAAAGGAGTTGCTGCGACATACCCGGAGAATACTCCTTCCGCTCGGACCAAGTTGGCTTCCCTGGGCGAGGTTATCGATTAGGTCCTCCCTAGTCGGCTAGTGTTTAGCTATCCTTCCTGTCATCGGTAGTCCAGAAACGCCAATGGAAGAAAACAGCCCGATAAGCAACATTATCGGTAGCTGTTAGACAGGACCGAAATCAACGTGTCGAGAATGAAAGTCCACCAAAGAAAGAACAATGCGCCCCTTCATCGGTGGCCGCAAACCTGCTGTCGGTAGTCCTGACTCAGCTTGCATCTTCGTGTACCCTCCTGCTAGACTTCCCCATCAGGCTGCTAAGAAGCTGCTGCTCCTCTGGCATTGAATCTGTAACCGATATCTCGTAACCGCGTGGTTACGACCAGCAGCCTGCGACTCTCCTACGTACCCGAGATCATCGTCGGCCAGGTATATCGTTCTCGGACGGAGAGATAGTAGGGATCACGTTATGGGACTTTACGTTCGACTAATTGCCTCCGCCCTTCTGTGGCGCGCCGCAACGGCGTCAGGTCAATCGTCATCCCCGGCGCCCGAGAGCGCTCCGATTGTGCAACCGGGTGCGCCTGGGCAAAGCAGCAAGAGAATCACGGCGGCCGAAGCCGCGCCCCCAGTCCGGGCGCCGTCAGCCGCTGACGTCAGCTTCATGCAAGGAATGATCATGCACCATTCGCAGGCAGTGAAGATGACGGACCTGCTTCGCGTCCGAACCCACAGCAAAGAACTTCTGGAACTGGGCAAGCGCATCAGTATCTCTCAGACCGACGAGATGAAATACATGCGGCAGTGGCTTCAAGACCGCGGCGCGCCGGTGTCGATGGAGCATAACATGAGCGGGATGCAAGGTATGGCCCACATGAATATGGGATCCATGCCGCTCATGCCCGGCATGCTGACTCCACAGCAGATGATGGCGCTGGAACAGGCCCATGGTGCGGCCTTTGATCACCTGTTTCTGACGGGCATGATTCAGCATCATACCGGAGCGCTCGTCATGGTAAAAGAACTCTTCGACACGCCCGGAGCAGGCCAAGATGCGGTTCTTTTTGATTTCGCCACTGATGTTGACAACACCCAACGCGCCGAAATCGACATTATGCGGCGTCTGCTGCTCAAGGAGAAAAAATGATCCGTACCTTCACCTCCCTTGCGATATCGGCCTTGTTCCCGATACTTTGCCTGGCACAAACCAAAGGCGCCGCTCCAGCAACTGTTTACTCTAATCCGCGCGCGTCATCCGATGATCCGCGGGTCGGGCTGAAGGCGGGATTGTATGACGCCGGCCAAGCAATTTTCGGACTCGAGAAGCTGGCTTCCTTACCCAAGCCGCCCGGCTTTACTCCTGGCAACTTCTTTCCAAACTTGCAGCCGCCACCGCCGCCGGATGAGCCGTTAAAACCAGGCGAACCTGCGCACGCGCCCGCTGGTACATATGGCTCGACCAACTCGGATCTGGCGTTCAGCGGTAATCACGTGTTTGTCGGCAACTACAATGGCATTAACTTTTACGACATCGACAACCCGGCGAAGGTCAAACTGACGGCTTCCCTGGTCTGTCCCGGCGGTCAGGGAGATGTCTCTGTATACGGCCATCTGTTGTTCATGTCGGCGGAAGCCGTGAACGCGCGCCTCGATTGTGGCACACAAGGTATACCACTTCCGGCCGGCTATGTTCCGCCTCCGCCTGAGCCTCCCGCGCCCGTCGTACCGGGCGTCGAACCGGAACATAAACGTCGTCCGCTTCCGCCTCCCAACCCGGACCGGTTCCGTGGCGTACGCATCTTCGATATAAGCAATCTCACCAATCCACGGCAGGTGGCCGCAGTACAGACCTGCCGAGGGTCCCACACGCATACGCTCGTGGTGGATCCAAACGACAAGGATAACGTGTACATCTATGTCTCAGGCACGGGCAGTGTTCGCCAAGCCGAGGAATTGGCGGGGTGCGCGTCGGGCGACAAGGAAAATCCGACTCCCAGCACTTCGCTGTTCAGCATAGATATCATCCGGGTACCCCTCGCCCATCCGGAGTTGGCAAAGATCGTTTCCAGCCCTCGCATCTTTACTGACGCGCAGAGCGGAGCTATCAATGGGCTGGCGAAACGGGGCAACCATGGCGAAGGCACCCAGACTACGGAAGGCACGGATAAGTGTCACGACATCACGGTCTACTCGTCGATCGGGTTGGCCGCCGGCGCGTGTTCAGGAAACGGAATCCTATTGGACATCCACGATCCGGCGCATCCCGTCCGGATCGACGCTGTGAGCGATCCAAATTACTCCTTCTGGCACTCGGCCACCTTCAACAATGCCGGGACGAAGGTCTTATTCACCGACGAATGGGGCGGTGGCGCGCAACCTAGATGTCGGGAAAAAGACCCGATGAACTGGGGCGCCGACGCGATCTTCGAGATCTCAAAGGGAAAGCTGAAGCTGGCTTCTTACTATAAGATGCCCGCGGTGCAAACAGACTTCGAGAATTGTGTCGCCCATAATGGATCCCTCATCCCCATTCCGGGCCGTGACATCTTCGTGCAGGCTTGGTATCAGGGCGGCGTCTCCGTGATGGATTTCACGGACGCCGCGCATCCTGTCGAGATCGCTTATTTCGACCGTGGACCGTTGGATGGAACGAAGAGCGGCTTGGGTGGATATTGGTCCGCCTACTGGTACAACGGCTATATCTATGGCTCGGAGATTGCCCGAGGCGTGGACGTATTCAGGCTTGTGCCAAGCAAGTTTGTCACCCAAAACGAAATCGATGCTTCCAACCTTGTCCATTATGAAGCGCTGAACGTTCAGAATCAGCCGAAAGTCACCTGGCCGGCCACTTTCGTAGTTGCTCGGGCTTACTTAGACCAACTCAACCGCAGCCATGCTCTTGTCGCAGAACGATTCGCCGAGTTGAGTTCCCTTCTCGCTCAAGTGGAAGCGTCACCTCACAGCACGAAGCAGGTTGCCCGGCTCAAGGCCGCGGCGGCGAGCCTGGATAAAGACGCGGCCGCAGCAAAAACGCCGGCGGACGCGGACCGGATGCGCGCATTGGCTTCAATTATGGAGGATGGTGGGGCTCGTTTCTAGCCGGAACCTCGATACTGGAGTCGGCATCGAGTCTCGACGCACGGACCGGGCGCTCTTATCCGCTTAATCGCGAGATTGTCCACCCACTCCCTTTTCGCCTCGTTACTTGCGCCCCACGTCGTGAAATCTGACCCGTTTCCGCCCCGAGGTTTCGTTGCGTGAACTTAGCGATTTGGTGTACACGGCACGTTAACCACCATTATCGGTAGCTGTGGGTCCTGCTCATACGCCGATCCTTTCAGAACAGATGTGCTAAAACATTGAGTGCTCCGCGAGAGTCATGATCGATCGAAAGTAACCTTCATGGCGTTCTTCGATACTCTAGCATTAGGAGCAGTTCTCACCAGTGTCGTTTTTCACGAGGGCCGGTATTGCGTCCGCACTTATGGTGTGCCTCCTGGGCTGCACCGAGCGGGGCGATAAGACCAACAAAGCGAAGGGCGTTATCCCTCCGACGCCGGTCACCATCGCGACGGCGGAGGCGAGGGACATCCCTATCCAAGTACGCCAGATCGGGTCTGTTGAGCCGGTCGCGACGATCGCCGTAAAGGCGCAGATCAGCGGTGAGCTCAAGCAGGTGTTCTTTAAGGAAGGCCAGGATGTAAAGAAAGGCGAGGAGCTCTTCGAGATCGACCCCCGGCCCTACCAACAAGCTCTGGAACAGGCTCAAGCTGCTCTCCAAAAGGATATCGCCCTGGTGAGGCAGGCCGAAGCCAATCTCGCGCGTGACGGGGCGCAAGCCGCCAACGCCAAGCAGCAAGCCCAGCGCTACGCAGGATTAGCCGCGGAGGGCGTGATTTCCAAGGATCAGAACGAGTCCTATCAGACGGCGTCCCAGGTGCAAATTGAATCCGTCCGGGCCGATGAGGCCGCGCTCGCGAGCGCCAAAGCATCCGTAGTCTCCGACAACTCCGCCATTGAAACCGCGAAGCTCAATCTCTCGTATTGCTACATCCGCTCACCCATCGACGGCCGCGCCGGTAGTCTTTTGATCCAGGCGGGCAACCTCATAAAAGCGAACGACACCACGGCATTGGTAAACCTCAATCAACTGCAGCCGGTCTACGTTACGTTCAGCGCGCCCGAGCAGCTCCTGCCGGAAATTCGGCGCTACAACGCGGCGAATGCGCTCTCGGTCACTGGGACCGGTGTTGCGGATGGCGCAAAGAGGGGCGTCAGCGCCACCGGCCAACTCACTTTCATCGACAACGGCGTCGATAGCACCACCGGAACAATCAAGCTGAAAGCGACGTTTCCCAACAACGACCACGCACTCTGGCCGGGACAGTTCATCAACGTCGTAATGACTTTGCGTACCCTGAATCACGCGACGGTAGTCCCCTCGGAAGCGATTCAATCCGGACAAAAGGGGCAATTCGCTTTCGTCGTCAAACCGGACCAAACGGTGGAAACGCGCCAAGTTACGGTGGGCCAGACGATCGATAATCAGATAGTGGTCGAAAGCGGAATCTCGCCGGGTGAAACGGTAGTCACGGACGGCCAACTGCGGCTGTTCCCCGGCGCGCACATTCGCATCGCCCCAGCCGCCAAGGCTGACGCGGGAGCCTGATGAATCTTTCGCATTTTTTCATTCAACGGCCGATTTTCACCACGCTGACCGCGTTTGGCATTCTGCTGTTTGGCATCGTGGGCTATCGCGCATTGCCCGTGGCGGCGCTGCCCAGCGTCGACTATCCGACCATTCAGGTGCAAGCGGCGCTGCCGGGAGCGAGTCCCGACACCATGGCCGCCTCGGTCGCCACGCCTTTGGAGCGCCAGTTTTCGACGATTGCTGGAATCGATTCCATGAATTCGTCGAGCTCGCTCGGCAGCACCAACATCACCATGCAATTCAGTCTGGACCGGAACATCGACGCCGCCGCCGAGGACGTCGAGTCCGCCATCGCCAAGGCCGGCGGTCTGCTTCCGCCCACCATGCCGCGGCCGCCGACTTTCAATAAAGTGAATCCTTCCGATCAGGGCGTGATTTTCCTGGGTCTGAGCTCGGATACCCTGCCGGTTTACACGGTGGATGAGTACGCCGAGACAGTGATGGCGCAGCGCATCTCCACCATTACCGGCGTATCGCAGGTGCAATGTTTTCGGAGGGCAGAAATACGCGGTGCGCATTCAGCTCGATCCGGACGCGCTGGCGACGCGCGGCATCGGGATCGATGAAGTCCAAGCCGCCATCGTGACCAACAACAGCAATCTTCCGACCGGAAAACTGTATGGGAACAAGCAGGCTTTTACCATCCAATCTTCCGGCCAGTTGACCAACGCCGCCGAATACCGGCGCATGATCGTCACCTACCGCAACGGCAATCCGGTGCGGCTGGAAGAACTTGGCCGCGTGCTGGACGACGTGGAAAACGACAAGGTTCGGGCCTGGGTGAACGACAGTCGAACCATCATTCTGGCGGTTCAACGCCAGCCGGGCACCAACACGGTGGAAGTGGTGGACAGCGTGCGGCGCCTGCTGCCCATCTTTCGCGCCGAAATCCCGCCCTCCATCAATCTGGAGAGTCATTCACGACAATTCCACGACCATCCGCAACTCCATCCGCGACGTGAAGTTCACGCTGATTCTTACCATTTGCCTGGTGGTGATGGTGATTTTCCTTTTCCTGCGAAACATCTCGGCCACCGTGATTCCCGGCGTAGCCGTGCCGCTTTCCATCGTCGGCACGTTCGCCATCATGTATCTGCTCGGCTACAGCCTGGACAACCTATCGCTGATGGCGCTCACGCTTTCGGTGGGCTTCGTGGTGGACGACGCCATTGTGATGCTGGAAAATATCGTGCGCCACATTGAATTGGGCGAAGGCCGCATGGAAGCCGCGTTTCGCGGATCGCGCGAGATCGGATTCACCATTGTTTCCATGACCATTTCGCTGGTGAGCGTGTTCATTCCGGTGCTGTTCATGGGCGGGATCATCGGGCGGCTGCTGCACGAATTCGCAGTCACGATCGCGGTGGCAATTTTAGTGTCGGGGTTTGTATCGCTTACGCTGACGCCGATGCTTGCCAGCCGTTTCTTGAGTTTGCATCACGACCGCAAGCATAACTTCCTTTACAACGGCTTGGAGCGCTTCTTCCAGGGTTTGACGCACGTGTACGAGCGCTCCTTACTGGCCGTTCTGCGCCACCGTTTCGCCACGCTTTTGCTGCTTTTTGGCCTTTTAGGCGGCACTGCCTGGCTGTTTTTGGACATGCCCAAGGGCTTCCTGCCGAGCACGGACCAGGGATTCATGAACGGGATCGCCTTGGGAGGACAGGATGTATCGTTCCCTGTGATGGTGGATCACGTCTGGACGGTGAAGAACATTGTAGAGCACGATCCCAACGTGCAGAGCGTCTTTGCGTTCATCAACGGCGGAAATTCGGCCAACGTCTTTGCGATGCTGAAGCCGCGCGCCGAACGCGCTCTCTCGGTCGATCAGACCATCCAGGAATTGCAGCCCAAGGTTCTTGCCGTACCGGGCATTCAGGTATTTCTCCAGAACCCACCGCCGATTAGCATCGGCAGCAACAATACGCAGAGTCCTTATCAATTGACGCTGCAGGGCACCGACCAGCAAGAGATCTACCATTGGGTGCCGATTCTGGTGGACCGGATTCGGACCATCCGCGGCTTCATGAACGTCACGAGCGATCTGCAGATTGCGAGTCCGGAAGTGACGCTGGATATCAATCGCGATCGCGCGCAGACATTGGGCGTCACGGCGGGTCAGATCCAGGATGCGCTTTTCACCGCTTATGGAACGCGCCAAGTCTCCACGATTTATACACCCTCCAACGAGTATCAGGTGATCGCCGAGGTAGAGCCGCAATACCAGCGCAACCCCGACGCGCTTTCCAAGCTCTACATACGGTCCTCCAAAGGAACGCTGGTTCCCCTCGATACCGTTGTCGATGTGCGCCGCACCGTGGGCCCGCTTTCGGTGAACCATTTCGGCCAGCTGCCGGCCGCTACGATTTCCTTTAACCTGGTGCCCGGTTTTGCGCTGGGCGATGCTGCTTCGGCCATCGACGGCGTAATCCAGGAGCTGCGCATTCCACCCAGCATCGCGCCGCTGTACCAGGGGCAGGTGCAAGCGTTCCAGCAGTCATTCCGTGGGATGTCGATTTTGCTCGTAGTAGCCGTTCTGGTGATCTATATGGTGCTCGGGATGCTGTACGAGAGCTTCATCCATCCCATCACCATTCTTTCGGGACTGCCTTCGGCCATTGTTCGGCGCGTTGCTGACGCTCAAGATCTTTCATCGTGAATTGGATCTGTACGCCTTCGTCGGCCTCATCATGCTGTTCGGCGTGGTGAAGAAGAACGCGATCATGATGATCGACTTCGCCATCGAAGCGCAGCGCGTGGAAGGCCTCCCGCCTTTTGACGCGATCCTCAAAGGCTGCATCCTGCGTTTCCGGCCCATCATGATGACCACCATAGCGGCGCTATTCGGCACGTTTCCGATTGCGCTCGGAATCGGCGAGGGCGCCGACGCGCGGCAGCCGCTGGGACTGGCGGTGGTGGGCGGTCTGCTGTTCTCCCAGTTCATCACGCTCTACATAACGCCGGTGGTTTATCTTTATCTGGAAGCCTTGGCCAGAAGATTCGGAACCATCCGCATTTGGAGCCGCCGGACTCCGCCAACCCGTGTTCTCGACCCCGTGGCTAATTAACCTGTGCTGACCGGTCGGCCAACACCGGCACAGGACATGGGAGCTTTATCGGACATTATCGAAAGCTTGCCTCTGAACTATGTTGCGCTTGAGGACCTAAGTCACATCCGCGAGTTGGCCGTCTTACGTCCAGGTGAACGATAGGCCACGTGGGTAGCGTTTTGACTTCATTCTTCCCGATCGATACAATCGGCAGCCATGAACGCTCTGAAGGTTGCTCTTTTTCTGGCTCTGCCTGCCACCGCTCAATGGATCAACCTACCCACACCGGGAATCCCCCGCACGCCTGATGGCAAACCGGATCTCCGCGCACCCGCGCCCAAAACTTCCGGCGGCAAGCCGGATTTCTCGGGGATGTGGGTTCCGCGCGACGAGCGCCCGTGCGATCCCAAGATCGGCCTTTTTCAATGCTCGGAACTGCCCATTACTCCGCAACTCGGGAATTTTGCGATCAATCTGAAAGGCGGCATTCCCTATCAGCCATGGGCGGCGGAGCTGGTCAAGAACCGTGCCAAGGAGGCCGGGTACATCGATCCCCACACGTTTTGTATGCCCATCAATTATCCGCGGGCCTGGGCCTACCCGGAAACTCAGAAGATTTTCCAAATGCCCACCCAACTCGTCCTCTTGCACGAATTCAACGCGAGCTACCGCCAGATCTTTTTCGACGGACGCAAGCTTCCAGAAGACATGACCCCGGCCTGGAACGGCTACTCCGTGGCCCACTGGGAAGGCGACACGCTCGTCGTGGAATCGGCGGGCTATCGCGACGATTCGTGGCTGGACACTGCGGGCAACTTCTTCTCTAGCCAGGCGCACGTCACCGAACGCATCCGTCGCCCCAACTTCGGAAGCCTGGACATTGGCGTCACCATCGATGACCCCAAAGTGTTTACGAAGACTTGGACGGTGGAACTGCACATGAAGCCCATGGTGGACACAGAGATGATCGAGTACATGTGCCAGGACAACAACAAGGATGTTCAACACTTTGTTCGATAGCGGCAACCGCGAGAAAGAGCCCGACAAGTGACATTAACGGATGAAGTTATTCTGCTGCTAAGCGGCCCACGCACAACGGCAGGGCATTGGGCGCATGAGCGTCGCCCCGAACCGTGATATGCCGTCCCACAGCCGTCGGAACGGCGTTCAAGGATTAGGATGAGCGCCCGCTCGGACACATCGGATTAGGTCAATTGGCGGGCTTGGTTCCTTTTTATAGACCCGACAAGATGGCCATGCATTCACCGGAGATTATTATTGGCGACTCGCATCTGGACAGACCATGCTAACCCGAGCTACTCGATTTTCAAAGCTTTATAGAC